>JBGFSF010000013.1:0-26614 GCA_041694715.1 Pseudomonadota bacterium
CGCCGCGCGCCAGTGCGGCGGTGACGCGCGCCGACCCTGCGCCGCCTGTCTACGCTGCGCCGCGCGCCGAATCGCGTCCCGTCACGGCTTCCGAGCCGCCCGCGCCGCAGCCGTCCGTTGCGCCGGCCGCGGCATCGCCCCCGGCATCGGGCGAACGCTGGGACTGGCTCGCCGTCGTCGCCGGTCTGCGCCTGGGCGGCATGGCGAAGATGCTGGCCGACCATTGCGAACTGATGGCACAGGAAGGGCATGCAGTGACCCTGCGTGTCGGCGAGGCGCACAAACACCTGCTCGATCGCGCCTACCAGGACAAGCTGGTCGCCGCGCTGCGCGACAAATACGGCGCAGCGCTCGACGTGCGCTTCGAAATCGGCGCCGCTGCCGAGCAGACGCCGCAGCAGGTGCGCACGCGCATCAAGGAAACCCGGCAGGCCGAGGCGGTCGCCGCGATCGAATCCGACCCGTTCGTGCGCGAGCTGGTCGATCAGTTCGGCGGCCGCATCGACGCCTCCACCATACAGCCATTAGGAGAAATGAAATGATGAAGGGCGGCATCGGCAACATGATGAAGCAGGTCCAGCAGATGCAGGAAAACATGGCCAAGATGCAGGCCAAGCTCGCCGAGACCGAGATCGAGGGCGCGAGCGGCGCCGGCATGGTCAAGGTCGTGATGACCTGCAAGCACGACGTGCGCCGCGTCGAGATCGATCCGAGCCTGATGGGCGACGACAAGGAAATGCTCGAAGACCTGGTCGCCGCCGCGATGAACGACGCGGTGCGCAAGGTCGACGCCACGGTGCAGGAAAAGATGGCCAGCGTGACCGCCGGCCTGCCCATCCCGCCCGGGATGAAGCTGCCGTTCTGACGCACCAGGAAACGCTGTGCAACCTGCCGCGCTCGACCATCTGATCGCCGCGCTGCGCGTGCTGCCCGGCGTCGGCCCCAAGTCGGCGGCGCGCATGGCCTACCACTTGCTGCAGCGCGACCGCGCGGGCGCCGAGCAGTTGGCCGGCGCACTGCAGCACGCGCTGACGCATCTGGTGCACTGCCGCCTGTGCAACAACTTCTCGGAAGCCGAGGTGTGCGAGGTGTGCGCCAGCCCCAGCCGCGACAAGCGCCAGCTCGCGGTGGTCGAGATGCCGGCCGACTTCAACATGATGGAGGCCACGCACAGCTACGGCGGCCTGTATTTCGTGCTGATGGGGCGCTTGAGCCCGCTCGACGGCATCGGGCCGCGCGAGATCCATCTCGACCGCCTGATCAGCCGCGCGCTCGACGGCGTGGTCGAGGAAGTGATCCTCGCGACCAATTTCACGCCGGAAGGCGAGGCGACCGCGCACACCATCGGTGAACTGCTGAAGGCGCGCGGCATCCAGGTCAGCCGGCTGGCGCGTGGCGTGCCGGTGGGCGGCGAACTGGAATACGTCGACAGCGGCACGCTGGCGCAGGCTGTCCGCGATAGGCGGACCGTTTAAAGCGGCGCGATAGGCGTACGGTATGAAGGCGAATTTGAACAAAGAGGACGCAGAGGACGCGGAGAAACCCTCCGGTCATCCTCTGTGTCCTCCGTGTCCTCTTTGTGAAATGAACAATCGGAAACATATATGGAACTGACTGCACTCACTGCACTGTCTCCCCTTGACGGCCGCTACGGCAGCAAGACCGCCCCTCTGCGCGACTTCTTCAGCGAATACGCGTTGATCAAGTACCGCGTCATCGTCGAGATCGAATGGCTGAAGGCACTCGCCGCCGAGCCGGCGATCCCCGAAGTGCCTGCCTTCTCGAAGGCGGCAGTCGAGCTTCTGGACGGCATTGCCGACCGCTTCTCGGTGGCCGACGCCGAGCGGGTGAAGGCGATCGAGGCGACGACCAATCACGACGTCAAGGCGGTCGAGTACTTCCTCAAGGAAAAGACGAAGGACAACGCCGAGATCGCCGCGGTGTCGGAGTTCTTCCATTTCGCCTGCACCTCGGAAGACATCAACAACCTGTCGCACGCGCTGATGCTGAAGGGCGCGCGCGACGGCGTGCTGCTGCCGGCGCTGGAAAAGCTCATCGCGCGGCTGACCGACCTCGCGCACGAGCTCGCCGACCTGCCGATGCTCTCGCGCACCCACGGCCAGCCGGCCTCGCCGACCACGGTCGGCAAGGAGATCGCCAACGTCGTCTATCGCCTGCGCCGCGCCTGGGACACCCTGGGCAGCATCGAACTCCTGGGCAAGATCAACGGCGCGGTCGGCAACTACAACGCGCACCTCTCCGCCTATCCGGATGTCGACTGGGAAGATTTCGCGCGCAGCTTCGTGCTGGACCTGGGCTTGAGCTTCAACCCCTACACCATCCAGATCGAGCCGCACGACGCGATGGCCGAGCTGTACGACGCGATCGCGCGCACCAACACCATCCTCATCGATTTCGACCGCGATGTCTGGGGCTACATTTCGCAGGGTTACTTCAAGCAGAAGGTGAAGGCGGGCGAAGTCGGCTCGTCGACCATGCCGCACAAGGTCAACCCCATCGATTTCGAGAACAGCGAAGGCAACCTCGGCATCGCCAACGCAGTCCTGCGGCATCTGGCGGAAAAACTGCCGATCTCGCGCTGGCAGCGCGACCTCACCGACTCCACAGTGTTGCGCAACATGGGCGTCGGCTTCGGCTATAGCCTCCTCGCCTACGAGTCCTGCCTGCGCGGGTTGTCCAAGCTCGAAGCCAACCCGGCCGCGCTCGCGGCCGATCTCGACGCCAACTGGGAAGTGCTCGCCGAGCCGATCCAGACCGTGATGCGCCGCTACGGCGTGGCGAACCCCTACGAGCAGCTGAAGGAATTGACGCGCGGCAAGGGCGGCATCAACCGCGACACGCTGCACGCCTTCATCGACGGGTTGGCGATCCCGGATGCGGAAAAGGCCCGCTTGAAGACGATGACGCCGGCCTCATATACCGGCATGGCGGCGGAGCTCGCGCGCCAGATCTGAGCGGAGTCCTGTATGTCTGAACACGCCCTCGACGTCGGTCTTGCCGACTTCAATCGCACCGTCCTCGAAGAATCCCGGCGCCGCCCCGTGGTGGTCGATTTCTGGGCGCCCTGGTGCGGCCCGTGCAAGACGCTGAAGCCACTTCTCGAGAAACTCGCGGCGGAATACGGCGGCAAGTTCCTGCTCGCCAAGATCAACTCCGACGAGAACCAGGAGCTCGCTGCACGCTACGGCGTGCGCGGCATTCCCAACGTCAAGGCCTTCGTCGACGGCGAGCTCGTCGACGAGTTTTCCGGTGCGCTGCCGGAAGGCGAGGTACGCGCCTTCCTCGACCGCCTGATCCCGAGTCCGGCCGAAGCCGTGCGCCAGCAGGCTGCGGCGGCGCGCGCGGCGGGCGACCTCGCCGGAGCGCTGCAACTGCTGGCCGAGGCGTCGAAGCTCGACCCCGTCCACGTCGGCGTGCGGCTCGACGCGACCGAGATCATGATCGACCTGGGTGAAGCCGACGAGGCCAGGCGCCTGCTCGGCAGCCTGCCCGACGACGCCGATCCGCGCGTGTCGCAGCTGAAGGCGAAGCTGCAGTTCATGGGCGCGGCCGGCGTCGACGAGGCGGCGCTGCAGGCGCGCATCGCGGCGAACGAAAACGATCTGGACGCGCGGCTCGCGCTCGCCAACCTGTTGATCGCCGCCGGGCACTACGAGCCGGGGATGGACCAGTTGCTGGAAATCGTGCGGCGCGACCGCGCCTTCCAGGACGACGCGGGGCGCAAGACCCTGCTGTCGGTGTTCAATCTGCTGGGCGGCGGCGAGCTGGTGAGCCGCTACCGGCGCATGCTCGCCAGCGCGCTGAACTGAAGCCGGCTTATTCGCCGGCGTAGATCGCCACCGCGGCGATTTCGGCGTCGCTGAGCGCGGCCACCGCCTGCGTCATCGCGGCCGCCGTGTCGCCCGTCACCTTGCCGCCGCGGTAGTCGAGCAGTTTCTGGTGCAACGCGGTCCGATTCAGGCCTTTCAGCGTCGGATTGCCGTTGCCGCCCAGGCCGAGTTCGCCGTGGCAGCTCAGGCAGTGGGCGGTGTAGACGTCGAGGCCGTAGGGGCGGTTTTCGTGCGGCACGGCGGCCAGGATCTCGAACGGCGCCGGCAGACCGGCGGAGGCGTCGGCCCCCTGTTCGCCCGGAGTCGAGGCGTCGCCGCAGGCGACGAGCAGGGTGGACAGGAGCAGAGGAATTCCGAGGGAAGCAGGTTTCATGGGATCTCGAGAGCGGGGTTCGACAGAATGCGTCGTCGTGCCGCGCGGGCGCGCCCTGCGCGGTCGACCGGTCATCATTTTGTCATACTTCGCTCAGTCGATGGCCTGGTAGCGCACCGCGACGATTTCCACTTCGCGCCGCCCCTCCGGCGTCTGCACGGCGACGGTGTCGCCTTCGCGCGCCTTGAGCAGCGCGCGCGCCATCGGCGAAATCCAGGCGATGCGGCCGCGTGCGGCGTCGGCCTCGTCGATGCCGACGATGCTGTACGTGGCTTCGCTGCCGTCCGCATCCGCCACGGTGACGGTGGCACCGAAGAACACCTGGTCGGTCTCCTCGCGCGTCGCCGGGTCGACGACTTCGGCGTGCTCAAGGCGCTTGGATAAAAACCGGATGCGTCGGTCGACCTCGCGCAGGCGCTTTTTGCCATAGATGTAATCGCCGTTTTCCGAGCGGTCGCCGTTGCTCGCCGCCCAGGCGATGGTCTCGACCAGCTTCGGCCGCTCGACCGTCCACAGCTGGTTGAATTCGGCGTTGAGTCGGGCGTAGCCGGCCGGCGTCAGGTAGTTCTTGCTGCCGGCGGGCAGGGCGGGGGCGGCGACGTCGTCCTCGTCGGTTTCGGGCGCGTCGGATTCCTTGACGAAGGCTTTGTTCATGGCAGGTCGGACAACACGGCAGGCCGCACGTTCAGCGGCCCAGCAGGTAGACGAGGAGCGAGAGCGCCAGCGACGCGAGCACGACGCTGGTGAAGGGAAAGTGAAACTGCCCGCGCCGCGTGCGCAGGTGGACATCGCCCGGAAGCCGGCCGAAGCCGAGCCGGTTGAGCCAGGGGGTGAGCAGGCCCAGCACCAGCAGCGCGGCGAAGACCGTGACCAGCCACTTCAGCACGGCCTACTGCGCCGCCGCGTCGAGTTGCTGCTGGCGCGCCGCCTGCGTCGCCTGCATCTGCGCTTCGGCCTCGCGTGCCCGGTCCATGGCGCGGATCTGGGATTCGAACACGCGATCGGGTTCGCGCTCGACCTCGGGCTGCGGCGGCGGGCTGGCGTCGCAGGCGGCGAAGAGCAGGACGGCGGGCAACAGGAAGCGTTTCATGGCGTGTCCTCCAGGAGGCCGGTGGCGAGACCGTCGATGCTGACCTGGTTCTTTTCGCGCCAGTACTCGACGAGACCGACCGGCCCTTTCTTCTCCGCCCAGCGCGCGAGCGTGTCGCGCTCGCCCGTGTACGTGTAGGTCGGCACCGCGTAGCCGCACGAGGTCTGCACCGATTCGATGTCGAGCACGATGAGCTGGCGCTCGCCGGGCTGCGCGGGAAAGTGCGCGCGCAGCCTGGCCCATTCGGCATCCTGCCGCCGCACCGCGCGGCCGCGGCCGTAGGCGCGCAGGATCAGCGGGTCGGCGTCGAAGCTGCACCACATCAGCGTCAGGCGGCCGTCGTGCTTGAGGTGTGCAGCGGTTTCGTTGCCGCTGCCGGTGAGGTCGAGGTAGGCGATGCGGGTGTCGGCGAGCACGCGCAGGCTGTCCATGCCCTTGGGCGACAGGTTGATCCGGCTCGTCGCGGTACCGCTCGCGGTGAAGAAAACCTTCTGCGCGGCGATGAAGGCACGGTGCTTCGCCTCGAGCGCGGGGTAGAAGCGGGCCATCAGTTGACGTGCTGCTTGAGAAATTCGGCGAGGATGCGCAGGCGCGTCACGCTGTCATTCATTTCGAGCAGGTTCTGCTTGGTGCTGAGCTTGAGCGGCAGCACCTCGGACAGGCGGAAGCCGACCCATGCGGCGTCGTCGAACGCCAGCGGCGCGGGGAAGCGGTCGGCACCGAACTCGCCGACGATGTGGCGCAGGATCTGCACCGTCAGCATCAGGTCCTCGGGAATGGCGGTGGCGGGCTCGGCGCTGATCGCGTCGACCGTGCCGACGATGAGGCCGCTGGGCTCGGTCCGCGTGCTGCGGACGATGAAGCGCTCGCGCGCCCGGGTGTCGATGTGCAGGATGCCGGCTTCGGGCATGTCCCAGTCTGCGATGTGCACCAGCGTGCCGACTTCACAGGGCACCGCCGGCGCGCCGACTTCCTGGCCTTCACGGATCGCGCAGATGCCGAAGGGCGTGTTGTCCGCGATCGCCTGCTTGACCATGTCGATGTAGCGCTGCTCGAACACGCGCAGCGGCAGGCGGCCGCCGGGAAACACCACGGTCTGCAAGGGGAACAGCGGCAGCGTCGTGCTCAATGTTCGGCTCCCCAGCGCGCCATGAGTGCGTGGCGGATGCCGAGTTGATCGAGCACGCGTGCGACGATGAAATCGACGATCGCCTCGACCGACTGCGGACGGTGATAGAAGCCCGGATTGGCCGGCAGGATTACCGCATTCATGCGTGCGAGCGTGAGCATGTTTTCCAGATGCAGGGCGGAGAAAGGCGTTTCGCGCGGCACCAGGATGAGCTTCCTGTGTTCCTTCAGCATGACGTCGGCGGCGCGCTCGATGAGGTTGTCCGACAGGCCGTGGGCGATCGCAGCGAGCGTGCCCATCGAACAGGGGCACACCACCATCGCGTCGGCCGGATTGGAGCCGGACGCGACCGGTGCGTTCCAGTCCTCGCGACCGTACACGCGCAGCTGGCCGTCGCGTGCGGCGAGGCCCTCCGACAGCTGCTTCTGCAGGTCGCCGGGGCGCGCCGGCAGGGTGACGCCGAGTTCCTGCTTGGCGACGATGTGCGCCGCCTGCGATACCAGCAGGTAGACCTGCACGTCGGCGGCCAGCAGGCATTCGAGCAGACGCAGGCCGTAGGCCATGCCGGAGGCGCCGGACAGCGCCAGCGTGACGGTATTCAGGGGGGCGTGCATGGGGCCGATTGTCGCCCGGATGGCGCAGGCGCGGCAAGCAGACGCGCGACGATGACGCCGTTGACCGCGCCGAACACGAGCGCGGCGGCGGCGAACACCGGCAGCAGTTTGACGACTGCGGCGCCGGGCAGCAACCACAGTCCGGCGAGGGCGAGCTGCCCGCCGACGTGGGCGAAGGCGGCGAGCACCGACAGGCTCACCGGGCCGAAGTGGCGCGCCGGCAGATGACGCGCCAGCGCCAGCACCGCCAGGCTCGCCGATGCGCCGGCGGCGGCGAGCCAGAAGCCCGGCGCGAAGAGCGTGCCGAGCAGCAGGCCGCCGCCGAGCACGCGCAGCGCCGACACCCAGGCGGCGGCGCGCCAGCCGTATTGCAGCAGAACCAGCAGGATGACGATGTTGGCGAGCCCGGGCTTCACGCCGGGAATGGGGCTCGGCAGCGCCGCCTCGGCGAGGCTGAGGCCGATCGCGAGTGCGGCCAGCCGCGCCAGCCGGCGGTCGTCCGGGGTGACCGGCAGTTCAATAGCCGAGGGTGTCATAGGGGGCGGTGCGGCCGCGGATTTCGAGGCTGACCTGGTTGGGCAGGCACAGCGCCGTCTCACCGGCCTGCGTGAGCCAGCCCTGCTTCACGCAGCGCTGGCGCGGCGAGGGATCGGCCGCGACGCGTGCGCGGCCGGGTTCGATTTCGATGCGGGTGGTGCCGAGCGGGCCGGCGACGCTGAGTCGACGGGTGCGATCGAGCGCGAGGGTCTCGACGACTTCGCCGCCGGCGCGGATCACGGCGGTGTCGCCGGCCGGGCCGCCCCACGCCCACACGCCCAGCGCGACGACGGCGGCGGTGCCGGCCGCGAGCACGCCCGCGTCGCCCGCACGCAGCATCAGGCGAGCTCGCGATGCCGCACCAGCACCTGCTCGCGTTCGCGGAAGGCGGCGGCCAGTGTCTCGGCGAAGTACACGCTGCGGTGCTGGCCGCCGGTGCAGCCGATGGCGACGGTGAGGTAGGCGCGATGGTCCTGGATGAAGCAGGGCAGCCAGTTCTCCACGTAGGCGCGGATGTCGGCGAGCATCGCCATCGCGTTGGGGCTGTCCTCGATATAGTTCTTCACCGGCTGGTCGCGGCCGGTGAGCGGGCGCAGCTCGGCGACGTAGTGCGGGTTGGGCAGGCAGCGCACGTCGAACACCAGGTCGGCGTCGAGCGGGATGCCGTGCTTGAAGCCGAAGGACTGGAACAGCAGCGTGATGCGCGAACGGTCCTGGCCGACCAGGTCCTTGATCCACATGCGCAGCGCCGAGACCGACAGGTCGCTGGTGTCGATGCGGTGCGCCAGCGGCGCGACGTCGGCGAGCATTTCGCGCTCGAGCTGGATCGCCTCCTGCAGCGAGACCGTCTCGCTGGAAAGCGGGTGGCGCCGCCGCGTCTCGGAGAAGCGCTTCACCAGCGTGAGCGTCTTGGCTTCGAGGAAGATCACCCGAAGGTCTTCGCCCTGCATGCGCAGCTGTTCGAGGATGCTGGGCAACTGGACGAACTTCGCGCTGCTGCGGGCGTCGATCGCGATCGCGATGCGTTGGTGCCCCTCGTGCTTGAGACAGTCGACCAGCGGCAGCAGCATCGCAAGCGGCAGGTTGTCGACGCAGTAGTAGCCGATGTCCTCGAGCACCGCGACGGCGATGCTCTTGCCCGACCCCGACAGCCCCGAGACGAGGACGATCTGCATCAGGAATCTCCGTCGATCGCCGCTTGCTGGCGCTGGATGAACTGCTCCAGCGGGTTGATGCCGCGGCTTTTCAGGATGTGATTGCGCACCGCGACTTCGACCAGCACGGCGAGGTTGCGGCCGGCGGCGACCGGGATGCGCACCTTCGGGATGGCGACGCCGAGCACCGACTCGGTCGAGGCGACCATGTCGAGCCGGTTGAGCCCGACCTCGCCGACTTCTTGCGGGTGCACCAGCTCGACGATGAGCTTGAGGTTCTTCTGCGGCTTGACCGCGGTTTCGCCGAACAGCGCGCGGATGTTGAGGATGCCGAGGCCGCGCACCTCGAGGAACTCGCGCAGGATGGGCGGGCAGCTGCCTTCCAGCGTTTCCGGCGCCACGTGCTTGAGGTCGACGACGTCGTCGGCGATGAGGCGATGGCCGCGCGTGATGAGTTCGAGCGCGAGCTCGCTCTTGCCCACGCCGGCGTCGCCTTTCAGCAGCACGCCGAGGCCGAGCACTTCGAGGAAGACACCGTGCAGCGAGGCCGTTTCGGCCAGCCGCTGGGTGAGGTAGTGCCCGAGAAAGGACATCAGGATCGGGCTTGCCAGCGAGGAGCTGAAGAGCGGCGTGTCGGTCCGCTCGGCGTTCTCCAGCAGGATCGCCGGCACCGCCTCGCCGTTGGAAATGACGATGGCGGCGAGTTCGGTCGAGAACAGGTGGGCGATGGCTTCACGCAGGGCCGTGTCGGACAGTCCGCGCAGATAGTCCATCTCGGCGCAGCCCAGCACCTGCACGCGGTTGGGGTGGACGAAGTTCAGATGGCCGATGAGCGCCAGCGTGGGTTTCTGGATGGTTTCCGACGACAGCACGCGTGCGCCGCCGGTGCGGCCGGCCACCCAGTGCAGGTCGAGGCGTTCCGCCATGTCGCGGAACAGGGCGTCGACCGAAACGTGATGGGCGGTGTCGTCCATGCGCCGGCGCGCGCGGCTAGCCCGACCAGGCGCCGAGCAGTGCGAGCAGTTCGTCCGGGGTGGCGGCGTCGAGCAGCTTTGCCCGCATGGCATCGTCGCCGAACAGTTGTGCCAGTTCGCCGAGGATTTGCAGATGACGCTCGTTGGCGTCCTTCGGGACCAGCAGGATGAAGCACAGGCGCACCGGCTGGTTGTCCGGCGCGTCGAATTCGAGGGGCGTGCTGAGGCGGTAGAGGGCGCCGCTGGCGTCGGCCAGGCCCTTGATGCGGCCGTGCGGAATCGCGATGCCATGGCCCAGCGCGGTCGAGCCCAGGCGCTCGCGGTCGAACAGGCTGGTGAAGACCTCGCTCGCCTTGAGGCCGTGCACGCGGGCAAAGACCTCGGCGGCGTGCTCGAACAGCTTCTTCTTGCTGGTGAAGCTCAGGTCCAGCAGGGCGGTGTCCGGGGTGATCAGGGGGGCGATGAGGTTCATGACGCGCATTCAATCCGGAGGGGCGGCCGGCATGTGCGGGAATTATAGGCCCGGAGGTCCGGGGCGCCTCCGGTACAAACGGATCGGGTCAGGTCGCGCTCTCCGTGGACTGGTGCTTCACACCGCCGGCGTCCTGGTGCACGTCGGAGGATTTCTCCTTGTGCTTGACGATCTGGCGGTCGAGCTTGTCGGCCAGCAGGTCGATCGCGGCGTACATGTTTGCGTCCTCGCTGTGGGCGTGGAAATCGTGGCCTTTCACGTGCAGGGTGGCTTCCACCTTGTGGACCAGCTTGTCGACCTGCATGATCACGTTGACGTTGATGACCTGGTCGAAGTGGCGCTTCACGCGGTCGAGCTTCTCGGACACGTAGTCGCGAATGGCCGGGGTCACCTCGAGGTGGTGACCGGAAATCTTCAAATTCATGGAGCCTCCTGGATCTGCTGAAAAACGTAACGTGGCGGTGCTGCGATATTGGGCGGCGCAACGCGACAAAGGTTCATTGTGGGACGAAAGCAGGCCGGTTTCAAGCGCGGGGCGGGCGCTGGCGCGGAAATGCCTTTGCGATCAAAGCGCGCGGCGCATGTTGGCGGGCGGAATCTGCAGCGACTCGCGGTACTTTGCGACGGTGCGGCGCGCGACCACGATGCCCTGCTGGCCCAGCACCTCGGCCAGCTGGCCGTCGGACAGCGGTTTCTTGGGGTTTTCGGCGGCGACCAGCTGCTTGATCAGCGCGCGGATCGCGGTCGACGAACAGGCGCCGCCGTTGTCGGTGGAGACGTGGCTGCCGAAGAAATACTTCAGTTCGTAGAGGCCGCGCGGGGTCATCATGTACTTCTGCGTGGTGACGCGCGAAATCGTCGATTCGTGCAGTTCGACCGCGTCGGCGATCTCGCGCAGCACCAGCGGACGCATCGCCACTTCGCCGTGCTCGAAGAAATGCTTCTGGCGGTCGACGATGGCCTGCGACACGCGCAGGATGGTGTCGAAGCGCTGCTGCACGTTCTTGATCAGCCAGCGCGCCTCCTGCAGCTGGCTCGCCAGCTGGCTGCCGCCGGTTTCGCGGTGGCGTGCCAGGATGTCGGCGTAGACGCGGTTGACGCGCAGCTTGGGGATGGCGTCGGCGTTGAGGCTGGCGATCCACATGCCCTTGACCTTGCGCACGTAGACGTCGGGGATGACGTAATGCGTGTCGTCGGCGCCGAAGGCCGCGCCGGGGCGGGGATTCATCGAAAGAATCAGCGCGCGCGCGGTACGCAGCGTGGCGTCGTCGATGCCGAGCAGCTTCTTCAGCTTGCCGACGTCGCGTGCGGCGAGCAGGTCGAGGTGGTGTTCGGCCAGGCGCAGGGCGGCGTCGCGCCCCGGCGTGTCGGCCGGCAGCGCGCGCAGTTGCAGGGTGAGGCATTCCGCCAGGTTGCGCGCGCCGACCCCGGTGGGGTCCATGTTCTGCAGGTGCTTGAGCGCGGTTTCGACTTCTTCCGGCTCGAGTTCCTCGAGTTCCTCGGCGAGGCTCGCGGTGATGTCGGCGAGCGGCTGGGTCAGGAAACCGGCCTCGTCCAGGTCGTCGATCAGCGCGGCGACCAGGGTGCGGTCGCGCAGCGTGAGCGGGCTGACGATCAGCTGGTTCAGCAGATGCTCGCGCAGGGTCGAGCCGGATACGCCGCCCTGGGCGTACTCGCTGTCCTCGTCGTCGTTGCCGGCCGCGCTGTAGTCGTTCCAGTCGGCGTCGTCGAGCGCGGTCGCGGGCTCGTTGTCGGTGCGCTCGGGCGTCTCGGTCCCGCTTTCGCTTGATTCGGCTTCGGCCGTGTGGGTCGGCACATCCGGACCCGGTGCGCCCGCTTCCTCCTCCTCGTCGCGCTCGAGCAGCGGGTTGTCCTGCAGCATCTGCTCGAGTTCCTGGTTCAGCTCCAGCGTCGACAGCTGCAGCAGCCGGATCGACTGCTGCAGTTGGGGCGTCAGGGTGAGGTGCTGACCGAGCTTGAGTTGCAGGCTGTGCTTCATGGAGCTGACTACGGCAAAAATCGTGCCGACTTGAGACGAATGTACCGGGTTTGCGCGGCGCTGACTACCCGGTGCTACAGGCGGAAATTTTCGCCCAGGTAGACCTTGCGGGCGTTTTCGTCCTGGATGATGAGTTCGGGCGTGCCGGCGGTGAGCACGCGACCCTCGTTGATGATGTAGGCGCGGTCGCAGATGCCCAGGGTTTCGCGCACGTTGTGGTCGGTGATGAGCACGCCGATGTCGCGCTCGACGAGGAAATGCACCAGTTTCTGGATGTCGAGCACCGCGATGGGGTCGACGCCGGCGAACGGCTCGTCGAGCAAAATGAAGCGCGGGTTGATCGCGAGCGCGCGCGCGATTTCCACGCGCCGGCGCTCGCCGCCCGACAGGCTCACCGCGGCGGCGTCGCGCAGGTGGGCGATGTGCAGGTCCTCGAGCAGGTTGTCGAGGTGGGCGGCGCGCTCCTCGTCGCTGTAGGGCTTGAGTTCGAGTATGGCGCGGATGTTCTCCTCCACCGTCATCTTGCGGAAGATCGACGGCTCCTGCGGCAGGTACGAGAGGCCAAGGCGCGCGCGCCGGTGGATCGGCAGATGGGTGAGGTCGTGCGTGTCCAGGTGCACGCTGCCGCCGTCGGCCGGCACCAGGCCGACGACCATGTAGAAGCAGGTGGTCTTGCCGGCGCCGTTGGGGCCGAGCAGGCCGACGACTTCGCCGCTGCCGACCTCGAACGAGACGTCGTGGACGACGGTGCGCGCGCCGTAGGTCTTCTTCAGATTCTGCGCGACGATCCGGCTCATGGCTGGCTGGCCGGCTGGTCGGCGCGGGGTTTGGGACGGATCACCGCGCGCACGCGGCCGGTGGGGGCGGCGGCGTCGGTGCGGCCGACGACCTGGTACAGCTCGGTGTTGGCGTTGTAGGAAATGCGCGCGCCGCGCAGTTCGTCGCTGCCGCGGCGCAGCCGCGCCTGGCCGATGAGTTCGAGCTGGCTGGTGCCGCCGTTGTACTCGATGCGGTCGGCGAAGCCTTCGATGGTTTCGTCGCGGCCGTCGAGCTTCTGGCGGAACGCCACCGGGCGGCCGGTGGCGACGACCTTGTCGAGGCCGGCTTCGCTCTGCGTCACCTGCACGCGGTCGGCGCGCAGCATCAGCGTGCCCTGGCTGAGGATCACGTTGCCCTGGTAGACGCTGACCTTGCGGATATCGTCCAGGGTGACGCTGTCGGCCTCGAGGTTGACCGGCTTGTCGCGGTCGGCCTTTTCGGCGTGGGCCGGGAACATGGGCAGCGCGGCGCAGAGCGCGGCGAGCAGGATCGTTTTCAGTGTTTGCATGGCGCTAGCCTTTTCCGGAAGCGTAACGGGCCTGCACCCGGCCTGTCAGTTTGATGATGCGACGCTTGGCGTCGTATTCCATGGCGCCGGCGCGCACGTTCAGCGCAGCGTCGCTGAGGTCGACCGCACCCGGCGCGCGCAGCAGGTCGCGGTCGGGGTAGACGAGGAGCTGCGCGGTGCGCAGCGTCATCGGCGACTGTCCGGCACGCGCCGCACGTTCCACCACGACCTCGCCGCGCAGGTCGACTTCGCTGCCGTCCGCCGAGACCGTCGCTTCGCGGGCGCGGGCGCGCACCTCGCCGGCCTCGGCGTCGAACTGCGCGAAGCGCGGTGCTTCCAGTTCGGTGAGGCGGCTGCCAGTGTAGTGCTTGAGGCGCTGGGCGGTCAGCCGGTAGTGCGGATTGCCTTCGGGGTCGGTGCGCAGTGCGTCGAAATTTTCCATGATGCCTTCGGGCTCGGCGCGGGCCGGTCCGGCGACGACGGGGGCGACGCGCACCGACTGCTCGATCCAGAAGCTGAGCAGGGCCAGCCCCAGCAGGATCGCCAGCGGCAGCCACAGCGAGCCGCGGCTGATCACGCGGCCTCCGTGCCGTCGTGTGAACGCAGGCGTGCGTAGCGGTTCATTTCAGGTAGGGCGCGAGCGCGTCGTCGAGCGTGCCCTGCGCGCGCATCAGGAATTCGCAGGCCTCGCGCACTGCGCCGCGGCCGGCTTCGCGCGTGGTGGTGTAGTGGCTGTAGGCCTTCACCAGGTCGGGCGCGGCGGGCACGGTGATCGCGAGGCCGGCGCGTCGCATCACCGGCAGATCGACGACGTCGTCGCCCATGTAGGCGGTGGCTTCGCAGGCGATGCCCAGCTCGCGGCACAGCGCTTCATAGACGGCGAGCTTGTCGTGCGCGCCCTGGTGGACGATGTCGATGCCGAGGTTCTTCGCGCGATGCTCGACCACGCGCGAACTGCGGCCGGTGATGATGGCAAGCTGGATGCCGGTGCCCTTGAGCATCTTCAGGCCGTGGCCGTCGAGCGAATTGAAGCCCTTGTACTCCTGGCCGTCGTCGGCGAGGAAGAGCGTGCCGTCGGTCATCACGCCGTCGACGTCGAAGGCGACGAGCTTGATCTTGCGGGCGCGTTCGAGCAGTTCGTTCATCGTCACACCACCCCCGCTTTGAGGAGGTCGTGCATGTTGAGCGCACCGACCAGGGTGTTGTTTTCGTCGACGACGAGGAGGCCGTTGATTTTCAGGGTATCCATTTTTTCCACCGCCGCCACGGCGAGTGCGTCCGCGCGGATCGTCTTCGGGTTCTTGGTCATGAGGTCGGCGATCTTCGCCTGCTGAAGATCGAGGGGGTGCTCGAGTGCGCGGCGCAGGTCGCCGTCGGTGAAGAGACCGGCTACCTTTCCGGCAGCGTCGACCACGGCGGTCATGCCGAGGCCTTTCTGCGTCATTTCGAACAGCGCGGCCTTGAGTGTGGCGTCGAGTCCGACACGGGGCAGGGCGTCGCCGCTGTGCATGACGTCGCGCACATGAACGAGGAGACGCCGGCCAAGACTGCCGCCGGGATGGGTGCGGGCGAAGTCGTCGGCGGAGAAGCCGCGCGCGTCGAGCAGGGCCACGGCGAGTGCGTCGCCGAGCGCGAGCGCCGCGGTGGTGCTCGCGGTCGGCGCGAGATTGAGCGGGCAGGCTTCCTTCTCGACGCCGGCGTTGAGATGCGCGTCGGCCTGGCGCGCCAGCGTCGAAGCCGGGTTGCCGGTCATCGCGACGAGCTTGGCGCCGCGCCGCTTGATCAGCGGCACGATGCTGACGAGTTCGCTGCTCTCGCCGGAATTCGACAGCGCGAGCACGACGTCGTCGTGCGCGATCATGCCGAGGTCGCCGTGGCTCGCTTCACCGGGATGCATGAAGAAAGCCGGCGTGCCGGTCGAGGCGAGGGTGGCCGCAATCTTGCTGCCGACGTGGCCGGACTTGCCCATGCCCGACACGACCACGCGGCCGGTGCAGGCGAGGATGAGGCGCACCGCATCGGCGAAGCCGTGGTCGAGCCGCGACGAGACGGTGCGCAGCGCGTCGGCCTCGATGTCGAGCACGCGGCGCGCCTGCGCCAGCAGATCTTCGGAGGACGGGGCTTGGGGATGCATGGTCGGCAAGTATACTAAAGCCCGCCTTGCCTACCGCGATTGATTCATGCATTCCAGCCTCCAGCTCGTCCTGATCCTGCTCGCGGCGGCTGTGCTGGTGGCCGCCGCCGCGCGCGCGCTGCGCCTGCCGACCATGCTGGGCTATCTACTCACCGGCATCGCCATCGGGCCATTCGCACTCGGCTGGATTCCCGACCTCGAGGAGGCGCGTTACCTCGCCGAGTTCGGCGTGGTCTTTCTGATGTTCTCGATCGGGCTGGAGTTCAGCCTGCCGCGCCTGATGACCATGCGGACGACGGTGTTCGGCTTCGGCGGCGCGCAGGTCGTCCTCACCATCCTCGTCACCGCCTTGATCGCCTGGCTGCTCGATCTGCCGCTGCTGGCGGCGATTGCGCTCGGCGGCATCATGGCGATGTCGTCGACCGCGATCGTGTCGAAGCTGCTCGCCGAGCGCCTGGAAATCCAGAGCCCGCACGGGCGACAGATCTTCGGCGCGTTGCTGTTCCAGGATCTGGCGGTGGTGCCGCTCCTGATCCTGATCCCCGCCTTCGCCAAGGACGCCGACGACATGGGGTGGGTGCTCGGGCTCGCGGTGTTGAAGGCGGTCGCGGTGCTGGGTTTCCTGCTCTTCGTCGGCCAGCGCGTCATGCGCCCGTGGTTCCAGTGGGTGGCCGGCCACAAGTCGCCCGAACTCTTCACGCTCAACCTGCTGCTGTTCACGCTGGGCCTGGCTTTTCTCACCGAAAGCGCCGGCCTGTCGCTCGCGCTCGGCGCCTTCCTTGCCGGCATGCTGATCTCCGAAACCGAATATCGCTACCAGGTCGAGGACGACATCAAGCCGTTCCGCGACGTGCTCCTGGGCCTGTTTTTCGTCACCATCGGCATGCGTCTCGACCTGATGCAGGTGGTGGCCAACTGGGGCGACGTGCTGCTCATCGTCGCCGCCATCCTGGTCGGCAAGGGCGTGCTGGTCGCGGGCCTGGCCAGGGCGTTCGGCAGCGCGCGGCCGACTGCGGTCCGCACCGCGCTGGGCCTGGCGCAGGCCGGCGAATTCGGCTTCGTGCTGCTGGCACAGGCGGCCGACCTCAAGCTCTTCGGCGCCGAGATCACCCAGCCGGTGCTGGCGGCGATGGTGATCTCGATGCTGATCGCGCCCATCCTGATCAACCGCATGGATGCCCTGACCCGGCTGATCGCCGGCAGCGAGTGGGCGGGGCGCGCCAAGGAAGTGCACGACATCGCGGTCAAGACCTTCGGCAAGACCCGGCATGTGATCGTGTGCGGCTACGGGCGTAGCGGACAGAATCTCGCCCGCCTGCTGGAAGCGGAGAACATTTCCTTTATTGCCCTCGATTCCGACCCCGAGCGCATTCGCGCCGTGGCGGCCTCGGGCGTGTCGGTGGTGTACGGCGACGCCAGCCGTCGTGAAGTGCTGGTCGCGGCGGGCCTCGCACGTGCGCAGGCGGTGGTGGTGACCTATTCCGACGTGCATTCGAGCATGGCGATCCTGCGCCACGTGCGCGAACTGCGGCCCGACCTGCCGGTGGTGGTGCGCACCATCGACGATACCCACATCGACGCGCTGAAGGCCGCGGGGGCTGCCGAAGTGGTGTCGGAAATCATGGAAGGCTCGCTGATGCTCGCCTCGCACGCGCTGATGCTCTTGGGCGTGCCCCTGAGCCAGGTCCTGAAGCGCATCCGCGACGTGCGCGAGTCGCGCTACGCCATGATGCGCGGTTTCTTCCGCGGCGCGAGTGACGCCGACGAACTCGACCACGAAGCACAGCCGCGCCTGCACACTGTGCTCATCACCGAGGGGGCGGCGGCGGTCGGCCGCACGCTGGACACGCTGGCGCTCGACGAGTTGCTGGTGGAAGTGGCGGCGATCCGCCGCCAGGGCATCAAGGGGGTCGACCCGCAGCCCGACACCGTGGTGCGGGCTGGAGACGTCCTGGTGCTGCGCGGCGCCGCCGACGGGTTGGCGGCGGCGGAGTTCAGGCTATTGCAGGGTTAGGGCGCCTTGCAGACGACGTAAGTGCTGGAACCGTCGTCGACGTAGTTGTCGGCAGCGGCCACACTTGCATCGGTACCAGTGGCAGCCCGGACGGTTCCGGTGTCTGACTGTCCGTCGTCAAACTGGGTATCGATCGCCTGAGCGATTGTTGCGGAGAGGTTGTTCGAGCAGACGACAATGCCGCTGATGCCGAAGGCGCCATTCTGTACCCCGGTGATGCCGTTTGCCGCGTTGGGGGGATTGGCGGTTCCGACGTCTCCGGTGGTGGTGGATCCGCCGACCAGACCAGCATGGCGCAGGTGATGCCAGAACAGGCGGGATTCGTCGGTGTTGGTGCTGGAGTTGTAAGTGCCGGCTACGACGCCGTTACCGTTGCCGCTGGTCGTTGCGGTACCGGCGGTGGCCCACCGGGTGCCAGCCGAGGCATCGTCGCCCGGCAATGCACGGTAACGATCCTGGTAAAGGTTGATCGCCGCGGTCATTGACTGGAAATCGTTGGCGACGTTGCGGATGCGGCCCTGGGTGATCAGCTCCTGGCCCTTGAGAATGCCGCCGAGCAGGAGACCGATGATGACCAGTACGATGGCGATCTCGATCAGGGTAAAACCCGACTGGCGCCGAGGCAGGGAAGGGCAAGGCATGGTGGTGATCTCCGGTTGTTATGTGCCTGGGTTGTATCTTTCGCAAGATACGTGCCATGCGATGATTGCATCCAGGGCCATGATTCGCAAAGATTATTCGAGGTTGACCCGGAGAGGGTCGGGGTGAAAATGATGAAAAAGCAACACCCGTGCCGGCATTCCGTCAATTTCACGGGGCGAAGGCGCTGGCCTCCATTTCCCGGCGGAAATGCCGATAGCAGACGCATGCTGCCGAGTCTGCTGCCGATTTTCTTCGTTTCCCATGACTGAACGCGCCGATTCCCTGCCGCCCACCTCCGTGCTGGGCGCCCTGTCGGGGCGTCTCACGCGCGTGCATTCTGGCCGCTGGCTGGCGCTGATGCTGCTGGCGCTGCACGCCGCGGTGATGCTGGACGCCGACGCCGCAGTGTCGGGCGCCTTCCTGCTCGCGCATTACGGCCTGTTCCTGCTGTGGCAGCCGCTGGTGCGCAGCGAGGCACGCATCGAGCCGCGGCTGGCGGTGCCGGTGTTCGCCATGGCCGCCCTGCTGGTGCTGGTCGACAGCACCTGGGTGATGGCGCTGTGGCTGGCCATCCTCGCCGGCCTGGTCGGCGCGGTGGCGGCCTCCCAGGGTGAATCGCGCCAGCGCCTCGGCTATCTGCTGGCGCTCGCCTACCTGCTGGCGCTCCTTCTGGCGTGGGTGCTGCCGCAAAGCCTGCCCGAGGCCGCGCTGCCGGAGGCCCTGCAGGACGCGGTGCGCTTCGGGCTGCCGCTGCTGCCGTTGGTCGTGCTGTTCCTGCCCGCGGGCCGCGCGCGCGGCGGCGCGTCGGCGCTCGACTTCATCTACGGCCTGATGCTGTCGCTGCTGATCATGGTGATGGCGCTGGGCGCCTTCGCCGTGGTGGCAGTGGCGAAGGTGAGCTATGCCTGGGCGCTGGTGCAGACGCTCATCGGCATGGCGGTGCTGCTGCTGGTGCTGGCGTGGCTGTGGAACCCGCGCGCCGGCTTCGCCGGCCTCGGGCAGGTGACCTCGCGCTACCTGCTGTCGGTCGGCCTGCCGTTCGAGAAATGGGCGCAGCGGCTGGCGACCCAGGCCGAGCGCGAACGCGATCCGGAATCCTTCGTGCGCGACGCGCTGTCGAATCTGCAGGAACTCGACTGGATCCGCGGCGGCCACTGGCAGGCAGCGCGCGGCGAGGGCAGCTTCGGCGCGCCGGCCGCGCACCGCGTCGACCACGCTTTTCACGGCCTCACGCTGACCTGGTATTCGGCGCGTCCGCTCACCCCGGCGCTGGCGCTGCACGTGCGGCTGCTGTCGCAACTGCTCGGTTATTTCTACGCCGCCAAGGTGCGCGAGCAGACGCTGCGCGAGCAGGCCTACAGCCAGGCAATCCACGACACCGGGGCGCGCCTCACCCACGACGTGAAGAACATCCTGCAGTCGATGAAGACCCTGCTCGCGGCGGCGGAGATCAGCACGCCGGAAGACGGCGAGCGCCTGCTCGCGCTGATGAAGCGGCAGTTGCCGCAGCTGGCGTCGCGCCTGTCGCAGACCGTCGACAAGCTCAAGCAGCCGGCCGAGATGGACGCCGCCTACATTTCCGCACGTGCGTGGTGGGCCGCCCTGCAGACGCGCTACGAGCACGACGACGTGCAAGGTTTCGCCGAGGCAGTCGACGACACGCCCCTGCCGCAGGACCTCTTCGACAGCGTCGCCGACAACCTGCTGACCAATGCGTTGCGCAAGCGTCAGCGCGAACCGGGTATCGCCGTCGAGGTCCGCCTCGAACTGCAGCCGCTGGTGACCCTGACGGTCACCGACAGCGGGGCACCGGCGCCGGACCATGTCGCGCGCAATCTGTTTCTCAGCCCGGTGGCGTCGGATTTCGGCCTGGGCGTCGGGCTGTATCAGGCCGCGCGCCAGGCGGCGCGCTCGGGCTTCCGGCTGGAACTTGTCGACAACCAGCCCGGCCGGGTGACGTTCAGGCTGCAGGCGACGGGCGCCACGCAATAGGGGATCGCGCCGGACGCTTACGGCGCGGCAGCGGGCGCAGGATTGCGCGGCGTGGGGCTGGGCGGCTGGGGTTTCGTCACCTGGTAGGGCTCGTAGACCTGGCCGTCAGCGCGGACCTGGCCCGGCTTCAAGCCGCCGACGCCCTGCGGCTGCGGGCGCCCGTCGACCCAATGGGTGGCGCGCCCGTCGGAGCGGATCACCACCCCGTCATAGCGCTGCGGACCCGAGGCGGCTGCGCCCGCGCTGCTCGGAAGACGCGTGAGCTTGCGCGCGCGCGCCTGTTCGAGCTGGGCACGCTCCGCCGGCGTGTAGAACAGGCGTCCGGGGTCGTCGGACGCTGCGACGGCGGCTGGCGCGTGCGTCGCCACGGCCGCGAGCAGGACGCCGGTTGCGCAGACGAGACGGAAAGAGCGTGTCATGGGTTCGCTTCTCCCTGCGGTGCGACGGTGTACCACAGCAGCTCGCAGTCTGCCTTCAGCCGCGGCTGGTTCACGGCCTCGAAGGCCTCGTGTCCGGGGCGCGCCAGCCGGCAGCCGCGGACGCGGTAGATGCCGGGCGCCCGGGCCTGGAGCGCGGACAGGAAGCGCGTCAGATCGGTTTCCACCAGCAGGGCCATGCTCACGCTCATGGCGGTCTGGCCGAGCGGCAGGCCCTGGGCGAGCGCGGGGTCCGACGCCGTGCGCGGGGCCAGGCGGTATTCGAGGCCGGAGAGGCCGGCTGCCTGATTGGCGAGCTGCACCGCCTCGATCCACGCCAGACGATCTTCGGCGCCGACGAAGCCGCGCGCGGCCAGCGCCTGATATTCCCCGAGATGCGCACCGATGAGCTGTTGTTGCTCGCGGCTGCGCGTCAGGGTCTGCTGGGCGGCATCGCGCGCCGCTTGCTGCCGCGCGAGCTGGGCGTGGGCCTCGCGCGCTTCACCGCGGCTCCAGGCGACGCCGAGCGCGGCGAGCAGCACGGCCGTGGCGAGCATCAGCAGCGAGAAGCGCAGCGCAGCGATCGGCGGACGCGTCATGGCGACGTCTCCTGGTAGCGCAGATCGAGGCTGAAGGCGGCGACCTGTCCGCCGGCTGCGTCTGCCGCCTGGGTGCGGCCGCTCAGCGCCTGATCCGAACTGGCGTTCACCGGGCTGGCGCGCAGGCTCACCGCGTGCAGGGCCGGCACGGCTTCCAGGCTTTGCATGAAGGATTCGATGCGCGCGAGCGCCGCGCGATAGTTGCCGTCGAACCCGACCAGCGCCGCGTCGAGCCGGAGCTCGGCGCCCTGGGCCGGCGCGGCGGCCTCGTTCCAGGCGAGGCTGTCGAGGCGGATGTCGGGATAGGCGCCGAGCGCCTGCCCCAGCGCCGCGTACAGGGCGCTGACGTCGAGCGGACGATCGGCCAGCGCGTGCGCCAGCCGGACCGTCTGCGCGATCTGCTCGGGCGGCGCGAGATGCGCGGGAAAATCCCGGGCGATGGCGCGATAGCGTGCGTCGAGTTGCTGCTGCTGCAGGCCCAGCGCGTGGGCTTCGTTGTGCAAGTCCTGCGCGTGCAGCCAGAAGGCCCCGGTGGCGATCAGGCCGAACAGCGCCACGCTGCCGGCGAGCGTGCGCAGCCCTTTGCGCCAGCGGTATTCCGTGTGGTGCTGCAGCAATTCGGGCGGCGCCAGGTTGAGCTGGACGGCTTCGCCGGCGATCGCCGCCAGCGGCGCGACGTCGGGCGTGGCGGCGAGGAAGCTCTCGGGGATGTGCAGGGCGTGGCCGAGGGCGCCCAGGTCGACCATGCGGGTGCTGAACGCCGGATCGGCGTTGAGCTGCGCCTGGGCACCGTCGAGCTGGCCGCTGGGGTCGAGCAGCAGCACGTGCAGGCGCGCCTCGCGTGGCAGGATGCGCTGGCCGGTGAGGTAGAGCTGCGTCTTGGCGATTTCGTCCGCGGCGTTGCCCGGCAGCTGGGTGGGCGTTTCGCTGCTGACCAGGCGCGAAAAACGCAGCTGGCCGTTGTGGTAGTAGGACAGGCGCAGACGGTGGTTGAGCCGGTAAGCCAGCAGGGTGTGCGGCTCCTGCGGGCGCAGGCGGGCGAGCAGATGCTGGGACGCCATCGCCAGCGGCGTGATGCCGTAGAGCGGCACGCGCTCGCGGTGCAGCACGGCGAGCCACGGCGTCAGCCAGTCGGCGTCAGTGAGCGCGGCCAGCAGGTAGCGGTCGTCGCGGCGGCCGGTCGTTTCGCGGCCCTGGCGCCAGGCGCCGGTAAAGCGCGCGTTGCGGAAGACCTGCTTGAGCCGGCGGTTGAGCAGCTCGGTGCGGGCACGCCCCTGCACGTGCGGCAGGATTTCGCTGCGGTAGTCCTCGTCCACCGTGTCGGCGACGACCAGGGCCGGCAGGTGCGCGTGGCCGACGACCGCCGCGCGGAAAGCGGCGAGCCCCGCTTCGCTGGCGGCGAACTCGCCGAGCCAGTGCATGCGGCTGGGGCGCCAGTCGAGCACACCGATCTGGCGCGGGGTGGCGAGGAGGATCAGACGATGGTCGAGCAGCATCACAGCGGCAGGTTCCCGATCAGGTCGTACACCGGCAGCAGCACCGACACCAGGATGGCGCCGAGCAGCAGGCCGAGGACGGCGGTGAGCAGCGGCTCCATCACGCGCAGGCCGTTCTCGATCGAGTCGAGCACCTCGCGGTTGTAGAAATAGGTCACGTTCTCGAGCGCGTCGTCGAGCGCGCCGGTGGTTTCGCCGACGCGCAGCATGCGGATCACCAGCGGCGGAAACAGCGCCAGCGACTGGAAGCTTTCGGACAGGCCCTGGCCGTCGGCGATCTGCTGCGCGGCGCGGCGGATGCCGCCGGCGATGACGCGGTTGCCGGCGATCATCTCGCCGGCCTTGAGCGCTTCGAGCACGGTGACGCCGGAGCGGTACATCATCGCCAGCGTGTTGGTGAAGCGTGCCAGCACGATCTTCTGCAGGATCGGGCCGACCAGCGGCAGCCGCAGCTGCGCGCGGTCCCACCAGTCGCGTCCGGCTTCGGTCTTGCGCACCCACAGCGGCAGCGCGGTGCCCGCAACGAGCAGCAGCGCGAGCCCAACCAGCCAGTACGACTGCATGGCGTTGGACACCGCCATCAGGACCAGCGTCGGCCAGGGCAGGGTCACGCCCATGGTCTTCACCAGCGCCAGCACCTGCGGCACCAGGTAGATCATCAGGAACAGGATGGCGGTGCCGACGACGGTGAGGACGATCGCCGGATAGATCATCAGGCGCTTGGCCTTGGCGGCGACTTCTTCCTGCCACTTCAGCGACTCGGCCAGGCGCTCGAACACAGCGTCGAGCAGGCCCGTCTGTTCGCCGGCGCGGATGCTGTGCACGAACACCGCGCCGAACACCGAGGGGTGGGCGGCCAGCGCCTGCGACAGCACCTTGCCGCCTTCCAGGTCCTCCAGCAGCGCGGTCAGCACGTCGCGGAAGCCGCGCTTCTCCATGCTGTCGCGCAGGTCGCGCAGGCCGTCGAGCAGCGGGATGCCGGCGCGCGTGATGTAGCGCATGTGGATGCAGAAGGTGACCAGATCGCGCCGCGTCACCCGCTCGCGCCCGCGCGGCGCATACTGCCGCGACAACTCCGACAGCGTGACGAGGTCGAGCCCCATGCGCTTCAAACGCAGTTCGAGGTCGACGTCGTTGACCGCCGACAGCGTGCCTTTCACGGTGCGGCCGGTCTGGTCGATGGCGCGGTAGTCGAAGAAGGGCATGGTTATAGGGGTCAGGATTCAGGATTCAGGGGGCAGGGTAGGTGCGGCTTTGCCGCGCCCGATGAATTCAAGAAACGCGGCGCAGCCGCACAAAGCCCCCCTGATTCCTGAATCCTGATCCTCGATCCCTTCATCACACCCTTCCCGTCAGATCCACCACCCGCGCGACTTCCGACAGCGAGGTCACGCCGTCGAGCACGCGCTGCACGCCGTCCTCGGCGAGCGGGCGGTAGCCGTGCGCGAGCGCGGCGCGGCGGATGTCGTGCAGCGGCGCGTGGTTGGCGACGAGCTCGTCGAGGTCGGGGTCCATGCGCAGCAGTTCGATCAGCGCAAGCCGGCCGCGGTAGCCCTTGTGGCTGCAGGCGGGGCAGCCGACGGGGCGGTAGATGGTCGGCGCGGCGGCGGCTTCGACGCCGAGGATGCGCGCCTCGTGCTCGTCCGGCGTGTAGGCTTCCTTGCAGCGCGGGCAGAGCTTGCGCACCAGGCGCTGGGCGATGACGCCGATGATGTTGCCGGCGAGGATGCCGGGCTGGATGCCGATGTCCATCAGGCGCGGAAACACGCCCAACGCCGAGTTGGTGTGCAGGGTGGTGAACACCTGGTGGCCGGTCATCGCCGCGCGAAAGGCCATCTCGGCGGTGTCCTTGTCACGGATTTCGCCGACCAGGATGATGTCCGGATCCTGCCGCATGATGGAACGGATGCCGTTGGCGAAATCGAGCTTGAGTGTCTCGTTGACCGAGCTCTGGCGCATCAGCGTGACCGGGTACTCGACCGGGTCTTCCAGCGTCATGATGTTGACCGTCTCGTCGTTCAGATGCGAGAGCATCGAGTACAGCGTGGTCGTCTTGCCCGAGCCGGTGGGACCGGTGACGACGAGGATGCCTTCCGGCCGCGCCATCATCAGCTGCAGCTGGCGCAGGGCGTCGTCGGTGAAGCCCATCTGCTCCAGCGGCATGATCGACTTCTCGCGGTCAAGGATGCGCAGCACGACGTTCTCGCCGTGGATGCCGGGTTGCGACGACACACGGAAGTCGATCGGCCGGCCGTTGAGAGTCAGCGACATGCGGCCGTCCTGCGGCGCGCGCGTCTCGGCGATGTTCATCCCCGAGAGCACCTTGAGGCGCACCAGGATGCCGGGCCAGTAGGTCTTGTGCAGGCTGCGGATCTGTTCCAGCACGCCGTCGATGCGGTAGCGGATGCGCAGGAAGGCGTGTTCGGGTTCGAAATGGATGTCGGAGGATTCGCGCTTCACCGCGTCGGTGAGCAGCGCGCCGACCAGACGCACCACTGGCTGGGTGTATTCCTCGGTCTCGGGGTTGAGGCTGGCGTAGTCGACTTCGCCGGTTTCGATCTCGCGCAGGATGCCGTCGAGCGAGAGGTCGAAGCCGTAGAACTTGTCGATGTATTCGAGCAGCTGCGCCTCGCTCGCCAGCAGCGTATCGATCTCGAGCTGGCCGCCGAGCGCGGCGCGCAGCTGGTCGAGCGCGACCACGTTGAACATGTCGGTGGTCGCGAGCGTGAGCACGTTGCGCGCGGCGTCGAAGGCGATCGGCAGCAGGTGGTGGCGGCGCGCGAATTCCTCGGGCACCAGCTGCAGCGCCTCGGGGTCGGCGACCACTTGCGTCAGGTCGACGCCCTGGCTGCCGAGCGCGTTGGCGAGCTGGTCGCGCAGCACCGCCTCGGTCATGAAGCCGAGCGCAACCAGCTGACGGCCGATCGGGAGCCCCGTGGTCTTCTGCTCCTTCAAGCCAATGCGCAGCTGGTCGAGGGTGATCAGACCCTGCGAGACCAGGGTTTCGCCCATGCGGAGTTTCTTGCGGCGTTCCATGCGGAGCCTCAGCGAAGCGCGCGCAACTGCTGCACGCGGGCCTGCGCCTGGGCGCGGTCGAAGCGGTGCGCGCCGCCGAGCGCGAGCGCCTTCTCGTAGTAGCCGAGCGCGGCCGGGTACTGGCGCAACTGGTCGAGGCTGACGGCGAGGTTGAAGGCGTAGTCGGCGTTGCCGGGCGCGGCGCGATAGGCCTCGAAGTAGGCCGCCTGCGCCTCGTTCCAGCGGCCCTGGTCGGCATAGAGGTTGCCGAGCGTCTGATGGAGATGGGGCCCCGGTTCACGCTCGATCAGGAGCTTCAGCCGGCTTTCCGCCGCCTGGCTGTCGGTGCTGCCGAGCAGGTCGAGCAGCGCGCCCTGGGCGGTGGCGTTGCGCGGGTCGAGGTCGAGCACTTCGCGGTACAGGCGCTGCGCGTCGGCGTCGCGGTTCTGCACGCTGGCGATCGCGGCGAGCCCGAGCAGCGCGTCGACGCTGCGCGTGCGGGCGGCGGCCTGGGCGTAGAGCTGCTGCGCCTCGGTCAGCGCGCCGCGCTGGTAGGCGGCGTGGGCCTGCACCAGCAGGGTCGACTGCGGGTCGGCCTGCAGGCGCGGCGCGGCGGGCGCGGACGGGCGTTCGGTCGCGCCCGGCGACGGCCGGGCCGGGCGCGGGGCGGCGGGGGTAGCCCCAGCTCAAGCGGACCAAAGCCCCCAAAAAGCCGCGGGCGCCCCCCCCCCCCCCCCCCCCCCCCCCCCCCCCCACCCCCCAAACCCCCAGCGACGGGGGGGGGGA
>JBGFSF010000023.1:0-24589 GCA_041694715.1 Pseudomonadota bacterium
GCACCGCCTCGACCTGCTGCGCGGCCGGGCGCCGGGCAGCCTGCACGCACGCCTCGCCACGCCGGCGCCGCTGCCTGCCGTGCCGCAGGCCCTCGCCGTCGGCATCCCCGCCGACACGCTGCGCCAGCGCCCCGACGTGCGCGCGGCCGAACGGCGGCTGGCGGCGGAGACCGCGCGCGTCGGCGTGGCCGAGGCGGCGCGCTACCCGGCGTTCCGGCTCACCGGCTCGATCGGGCTCGAGGCGCTGACGCTCGGCGCGCTCGGCAACGGCGGCGCCGCCACGTCGTCGCTGCTCGCCGCGGTGACTGCGCCGATCTTCGACGCCGGGCGCCTGCGCGCCCAGGTCGAGCAGCAGGACGCGGTGCGCGAGCAGGCGCAGGTCGCCTACGAACAGGCGGTGCTGAACGCGCTGCAGGACGTGGAGAACGCACTGGTCGCGCTGCAGCAGAACCGTGCACGCGAGGCCGCGTTGAGCGCAGCGGCCGAGGCGACCCGCAGCGCCGCCGAGCTCGCCCGCCAGCGCTACGCCACCGGCCTGATCGATTTCCAGTCGGTGCTCGACACCGAACGCAGCCGGCTGTCCGTCGAGGACAGCCTCGCCAGCACCCGCGCCGACGGCGCGCTGGCGCTCATCCGTTTGTACAAGGCGCTGGGCGGCGGCTGGACGCCGGACGCCCCGCCCCCCGGCAAGGACCGCTCATGACCCCGACCGAACCGACCGGCCCCCAGGCCGGTGCCCCCCTCAGAACCCTGCTCGCCCAGGCCGGCGGCCGCCGCTGGCCGCGCCGGCTGCTGATCGGCGCGGGCGCGCTGCTCCTCGTCGGCGCCGTCGCCTGGTGGTGGTCAGGCTCGAGCGAGGAGGCTGCGGCGCCGCGCTACGCCACCGAGCGCGCGCGCGTGGGCACGCTGGTGGTCAAGGTGGCGGCCACCGGCAACCTGCAGCCGATCAACCAGGTCGACGTGGGCAGCGAACTGTCGGGCATCGTCGACCGCGTCTTCGTCGACATCAACGACCGCGTGAAAACGGGCCAGGTACTGGCGCGTCTCGATATCGCCCGCCTGCAGGACGCGGTGGCGAAGTCGCGCGCGAGCCTGGCGGCGGCCGAGGCGCAGGTGCTGCAGGCGCAGGCGACGCTGGCGGAGGCACGTGCCACGCGGGCGCGCTTCCGCCAGGTGGCCGAGCTGTCCGGCGGCAAGGTGCCGTCGCAAAGCGAGCTCGACAGCGCCGAAGCGAACGTCAAACGCGCCGAAGCCAGCGAGGCGAGCGCGCGCGCCAGCGTGGTCCAGGCGCGCGCCACGCTGCAGTCGGACGAGACCAACCTCGCCAAGGCCGACATCCGCTCGCCCATCGACGGCGTGGTGCTGGCGCGCAAGGTCGAGCCGGGCCAGACCGTCGCCGCCTCGTTCCAGGCGCCGGTGCTGTTCACCCTGGCCGAGGACCTGGCGAAAATGGAACTGCAGGTCGACGTCGACGAGGCCGACGTCGGCCAGGTCGAGGCCGGGCAGGGCGCCATATTCAGCGTGGACGCCTGGCCCGGCCGCCAGTACCGCGCCGTGATCACCCGCGTCGGCTACGGGGCGCAGGTGAAGGAGGGCGTGGTGTCCTACCTCACGATCCTGTCCGTGGACAACGCCGACCTCAGCCTGCGCCCCGGCATGACCGGCACCGCCGAGATCACCACGCTGACCCGCGAGAACGCGCTGCTGGTGCCGAACGCCGCGCTGCGCTTCACGCCGCCGACGGCGGATGCCGCGGCCAAGCCGGCCAGCCGCGGCGTGACCGGGATGCTGCTGCCGCGGCCGCTGCGGCAGGCGCCGAAGTCGCAAGCCCCCGCGCCGGGTGCGTCGCCGCGGGTGTGGGTGCTGCAGAACGGCGAGCCGGTCGCGCTCGACGTGCAGACCGGCGCCAGCAACGGCCGCGAGACCGAGATCACCGGCGGCGCGCTCAAGGCCGGCATGGAAGTCATCACCGAAGCCCTCGCCGCGCCGAAATGAGCGACGCCCCGCTGATCCGGCTCGCCGGCGTCACCAAGACTTACGGCCAGGGCCAGGCGGCCTTCCAGGCGCTGAGGGGCATCGACCTGGCCGTCGAGTCGGGGGACTTCGTCGCCGTCATGGGGCCGAGCGGCTCGGGCAAGTCGACGGTGATGAACATCCTCGGCTGTCTCGATACGCCGACCGCCGGCCATTACGAATTCGAGGGCGTGCGCGTCGAGGCCCTGTCGCGCAACGAACGCGCGCTGCTGCGCCGCCATTACCTCGGCTTCGTGTTTCAGGGCTTCAACCTGCTGGCGCGCACCACCGCGCTGGAAAACGTCGAACTGCCGCTGATCTACCGCGGCGAGCCCGCGGCGCAGCGGCACGCCGCCGCCCGCGCGGCGCTGAGGCAGGTGGGGCTGGAAGGCTGGGAGCACCACACGCCGGCCGAGCTGTCCGGCGGCCAGCAACAGCGCGTCGCCATCGCGCGCGCCATCGTCACCCGGCCGCACGTGCTGCTCGCCGACGAGCCCACCGGCAACCTCGACACCCACACCAGCCGCGAGATCATGGACCTCATCGGCGCATTCAACCGCGAGCAGGGCATCACCGTGCTGATGGTCACCCACGAGCCCGACATGGCGGCGTACGCGAAGCGGGTGGTGCGCTTCGTCGACGGCCGCGTCGACAGCGACCAGCGCAACGGGGAGGGCGGCTGATGCTGTGGAACACCCTGCTGCTGGCGCTGCGCGCGATCCGCCGCAACCTGATGCGCTCCTTCCTCACCACGCTCGGCATCGTCATCGGCGTGGCGGCGGTCATCACCATGGTCACGCTCGGCAACGGCGCGACGAAATCGGTGTCCGACCAGATTTCCAGCATGGGCAGCAACCTGCTGCTGGTGATGCCCGGCCAGCGCTTCGGTCCGGGGGGCGACGGCGCCGCGCCCTTCAGGGCGAGCGACGTCGAGGCCATCCGCAGCCAGATCGGCAGCGTGAAGCTTGTCGCGCCCGTGGTGAGCAAGGGCGCGACCGCCGTCTACCAGTCGAAGAACTGGTCCACCGTGGTCGCCGGCAGCAGCAACGACTACTTCGAGGCGGGCAACTGGACGCTCGCGGCGGGGCGCGTCTTCAGCGAGACCGAGGAACGCGCCGGCAAGGCGGTGTGCGTGATCGGCGAGAGCGTGCGCGAGAAGCTGTTCGGCGGGCAGAACCCGGTGGGCAGCGAAATCCGCATCAAGCAGTTCGCCTGCGAAGTGATCGGCCTGCTGAAGGCCAAGGGGCAGTCGGCCATGGGTTCGGACCAGGACGACCTC
The DNA here is from genome assembly GCA_041694715.1 of Pseudomonadota bacterium. Lineage (GTDB taxonomy): Bacteria > Pseudomonadota > Gammaproteobacteria > Burkholderiales > Thiobacillaceae > Thiobacillus. The sequence continues at coordinate 3,293 of JBGFSF010000023.1, forward strand.
GTCGTCATGCCGCTGCGCACCGTGCAGCGCCGCATCGCCGGCAGCCAGGACATCGGGCGCCTGACGGTTTCGGTAAAGGAGGGCGCGTCGATCGACGCGGCCAAGGCCCAACTCACGCTGCTGCTGCGCGAGCGGCGCAACATCGCCGACTACGAGGACGACGACTTCCGCGTGATGGACACCCGGCAGATCGCCGAGACGCTGACCAGCACGACGCGCATCCTCACCCTGCTGCTCGGCGCCGTCGCGGCGGTGAGCCTGCTGGTCGGCGGCATCGGCATCATGAACATCATGCTGGTGTCGGTGACCGAGCGCACCCGCGAAATCGGCATCCGCCTCGCCATCGGCGCGCTCGAGCGCGAAGTGCTGCTGCAGTTCCTCATCGAGGCCGTCGTGCTCGCCAGCCTCGGCGGGCTCATCGGGATTGCGCTGGCCACCGGCGCGTCGATCGTCCTCGCCGGACTGATGAACGTGCCGTATCTCTTCGACCCCGGCATCAACCTGCTGGCGTTCTGCTTTTCCGCCGGCATCGGCGTGATCTTCGGCTTTTTCCCGGCACGGCGCGCGGCGCGCCTGAATCCCATCGACGCGCTGCGGCACGAGTGAGCCGGTGGCCGGGCCGCTTCAGTTCGAGGGCAGTTCGGCCTGGGTGGTCTGATAGCCGTTGCGGGTGGAACGCTTGACGCGGTACATCGCCTGGTCGGCCGCGTGCAGCAAGGATTGCGCATCCAGTCCGTCGCGCGGGTAGAAGGCCGCGCCGATGCTCGCCGTGATCGTCCACTCGACGTCGTTCAGAAGGCAGGGCGCCTGAAAACTCGCGAGCAGCTTGTCGAGCAGGGCTGCCACCTGATCCGGGCTCCCCACGCCGGGGAAGACCGCAACGAACTCGTCGCCCGCGAAGCGCGCCACGATGTCGCTCTGGCGGACGCTGCAGCGCAGGCGGTTGGCCACTTCCTCCAGCAGGCGGTCTCCGGCAGCGTGCCCGAGCCTGTCGTTGGCCTGCTTGAAATGATCGAGGTCGATCAGGACGACGGCCAGCGCGCTGTTGTGTCGCTGGGCCTGAAGGAGGGCCTGCTGCAGGCGATCGAACAGCAGGCTGCGGTTGGGCAGGCCGGTGAGGGCGTCGTAGTGGGCCATGTCCCAGAGCTGGTCCTGCAGACGTTGCGCGTCGGTGATGTCCTGCACCGTCCCGACCATGCGCAAGGGATGGCCCCCGGCATCGTAGGTCACCCGCGCCCGTTCCTGCACGTGGCGCACCGTGCCGTCCGGCCACAGCACCCGATGCCTGATCTGGTAGTCGCCCTGTCTGAGTCCGCTTTCCACCGCCGCGGCGACGCGCTCGCGGTCGTCGGGGTGGACGGCTTCGAGGAAGCGCGCGTAGGACGCGATCGGCGGATGCGGGCTCAGCCCGAAGAGCCGATACACCTGCTCCGACCAGGTCAGCCCGCCGCTGCCGATGTCCCATTCCCAATGCCCGATGTGCCCGATGCGCTGGGCCTCCTCAAGCAGTTCGGTGGTTTCCTGCAGGCGGGCGGTGCGCGCCGCCACCAGCGATTCCAGATCGTTGCCGAGCGCGCGCAGCTTCGCCTCGGTGTCGCGCCGTACCTCGATCTCGGCCAGCAGCGCAGTGCGGTCATGGACGATGCGGCGCGCGACCAGGATCGCCGTCAACAACGTCAGCCCGAGCACCACGGCACCGAGCCCGACCACCGTCCGGAACGCCGCATCGTAGACCCGGCGCGCGTGAGCGATCGCCGCTTCGCCGCGGTCGCGGTACAGCGCATGCACGGCGTCGCTCGTTGCGAGCACCCGGGACTGGGCGGGAATCGCCACGCGCAGGAGCTGATGACGTCCTTCTTCCAGTTCTCCGCGCAGATACAGGTCGACCGCAGCCTCGATGGGCGGGGTGGCGGCGATGGTCTCAGCCCTGAAATCCGCCAGGACCCGGCGTTCCTCGGGGTCCGCAGCCCGCGGTTCCATCTGGCGCCGGATCGCGATGAAGCGGCTGCCCAGTTCCAGGAACCGAAGGTAGGACGCATCGCGCTCGAAAGCGTCGACTTCCAGGAAAATCCGGTCCAGGCTCAGGATACGCTCGCGAATGATCATGCGCAGCTCGTGCGCCTGGCTGATGCGCCGCAGCTCGCTGACGACGACCTGTTCCAGTTCGCCGCGCAGCGTGCCCAGATAATGCAGGCTCGCGCCGGTTACCAGCACCACCAGCATGAACATGAAGCCGAAGCCCGCAACGAGCCAGGCCGGAAGCGCGCGGGCACGCCCGGGGCCTGCCTGGGTTGGATGCGCGCCGCTGCGCGGCTTTAGGCTGGGAAACATAGAATTACATTAGCGGAACAGCCGGCCCAGAACTAAATATCGCGGGCGAGGTTTGTTTCCCATGCAGCATACTTCGCATAATGTATAGCAACGTAAAATCAACGGCTTACACGCTTGTTTTGAGTTTTCGGAACTTGAATTCAGGAACCCGCCACAGGGAACGGATTTCAGCGGGTCATAAAAAATACTTTGGGCAGGTTTTGCCATCGTAGGGCCTCCGGGGTTCGGGAACAAGGCGGACGCCTGCGCGCTTCGCTGGCGTCCGTGGTTGGGTGACAGGGTTGGGCTTGCAGGTGGGAAGCTCCCGCAGGGCGCAACGGCAAGCGCACAGAGGGACCGCCGGTGGGAGGCGGACACCAACCCCCGTTGTGGCGCTGGGGCCTGTGCTCGCGCGCGAGCCGCGCGCGGCAAACGTCCGGGAAGGTCGAGCATCAAGGCAGCGGCGGTGGCGCGGGCTGCGCCCCCGCGCCCACCCCCGCCGCCCGCTTCGCGGCGGCTCATGCGACCACCCGCAGCGCGGGCCTGTCCACAGCGGGCACAGGCGCAGGCTTGCGGGCCTCCATGTAGCGGCGGGCGAGACTGACGACGAGCTGAAGGTTTTGCAGCTCCCATGCGTGGAACGTGCGTCCGTCAGGCGTCACCAGAGCCCCATCACGGGCAAATCGCCAGCCTTCCCACCCCTCGACATGGACGATGGCCTTGGCGCGCATCCTGACGAGCTTGAAGGCCGGGTAGGGAATGCGGTTGCAGCCTGTCTCCCAGTTGCGCACGGTGCGCAACGAGACGCCCAGGTATTCGGCGGCGGCGGTCTGCGTCAGGCCGGCGGTCTTGCGCTCGGTGCGGAAGCGCTCGGGATCGGCCCAGACGAAATGCGGATGCCGGCGCGGGTGCTTCTTGCGGCGGTGTTTCTCAATCATCGCGGCCCCCTGTCAGCAGTTCGGCCGGGACGCCGTCGAGGTCGGCCGCGAGGCCGTCGTCGATGTCGTCCGGGTCGAGATCGGGCGCAGGCACGATGCGGGCCGGTGCGGTATCGGGGAGCGGGCAGGACTCGACGAGTTCGGCGAGACGCTGGCGCAGCACGTAGGCCGTAGCCGAGAGGCCCTCGGGCTCCTCGATGCCGGTCAGAACGTGGCCGATGGCGTCGGCGAGGATGGCAAGCTCCAGATGCCAGGCGTTGAGGCGGTCGGCGTGGCTCATGCTGCACCGCCTTTCGCGATCATGCGCAGGCTGATCGGGCTCATGCTGTCCAAGGCGAGCTTCGCGGGCGGGTAGATGACCCACTTGCCAGTCAGGACGTGTTTGCGGGCGCCGACGACCTTGCCGGCGCGACACCAGCGCAGCAGACAGCGTTCGGAGACGCCGATCTGGTCGGCGAAGCGGCGCAGGGAAATGCCGTCTTGGTGGCTCATGATTGACTCCCAAAAAAGGCGGATTTTTGCCCCACGGCTGGATGCGGGTTTGCGGGGCGTTTCGGGGCGCTAGGGCGCATGGATGTGAGGTAGGCGGAAGTCTCACCCATGAGACTAAGTCCGGGTATTACAGAGGACCCGGACAAAATCCGGCGACCCTCGACCGAGGGGCTAAAAACCCGATCGGCCGACGACCCCGAAACGGGGCGATTCTGGCGACGGAGGAATGCGGGTTTCCGAGGCGGAACAGATTGCCTCTTCCCGTCGGATACTTCGCATAATGTATAGCAACGTAAAATCAACGGCTTACACGCTTGTTTTGAGTTTTCGGAACTTGAATTCAGGAACCCGCCACAGGGAACGGATTTCAGCGGGTCATAAAAAATACTTTGGGCAGGTTTTGCCATCGTAGGGCCTCCGGGGTTCGGGAACAAGGCGGACGCCTGCGCGCTTCGCTGGCGTCCGTGGTTGGGTGACAGGGTTGGGCTTGCAGGTGGGAAGCTCCCGCAGGGCGCAACGGCAAGCGCACAGAGGGACCGCCGGTGGGAGGCGGACACCAACCCCCGTTGTGGCGCTGGGGCCTGTGCTCGCGCGCGAGCCGCGCGCGGCAAACGTCCGGGAAGGTCGAGCATCAAGGCAGCGGCGGTGGCGCGGGCTGCGCCCCCGCGCCCACCCCCGCCGCCCGCTTCGCGGCGGCTCATGCGACCACCCGCAGCGCGGGCCTGTCCACAGCGGGCACAGGCGCAGGCTTGCGGGCCTCCATGTAGCGGCGGGCGAGACTGACGACGAGCTGAAGGTTTTGCAGCTCCCATGCGTGGAACGTGCGTCCGTCAGGCGTCACCAGAGCCCCATCACGGGCAAATCGCCAGCCTTCCCACCCCTCGACATGGACGATGGCCTTGGCGCGCATCCTGACGAGCTTGAAGGCCGGGTAGGGAATGCGGTTGCAGCCTGTCTCCCAGTTGCGCACGGTGCGCAACGAGACGCCCAGGTATTCGGCGGCGGCGGTCTGCGTCAGGCCGGCGGTCTTGCGCTCGGTGCGGAAGCGCTCGGGATCGGCCCAGACGAAATGCGGATGCCGGCGCGGGTGCTTCTTGCGGCGGTGTTTCTCAATCATCGCGGCCCCCTGTCAGCAGTTCGGCCGGGACGCCGTCGAGGTCGGCCGCGAGGCCGTCGTCGATGTCGTCCGGGTCGAGATCGGGCGCAGGCACGATGCGGGCCGGTGCGGTATCGGGGAGCGGGCAGGACTCGACGAGTTCGGCGAGACGCTGGCGCAGCACGTAGGCCGTAGCCGAGAGGCCCTCGGGCTCCTCGATGCCGGTCAGAACGTGGCCGATGGCGTCGGCGAGGATGGCAAGCTCCAGATGCCAGGCGTTGAGGCGGTCGGCGTGGCTCATGCTGCACCGCCTTTCGCGATCATGCGCAGGCTGATCGGGCTCATGCTGTCCAAGGCGAGCTTCGCGGGCGGGTAGATGACCCACTTGCCAGTCAGGACGTGTTTGCGGGCGCCGACGACCTTGCCGGCGCGACACCAGCGCAGCAGACAGCGTTCGGAGACGCCGATCTGGTCGGCGAAGCGGCGCAGGGAAATGCCGTCTTGGTGGCTCATGATTGACTCCCAAAAAAGGCGGATTTTTGCCCCACGGCTGGATGCGGGTTTGCGGGGCGTTTCGGGGCGCTAGGGCGCATGGATGTGAGGTAGGCGGAAGTCTCACCCATGAGACTAAGTCCGGGTATTACAGAGGACCCGGACAAAATCCGGCGACCCTCGACCGAGGGGCTAAAAACCCGATCGGCCGACGACCCCGAAACGGGGCGATTCTGGCGACGGAGGAATGCGGGTTTCCGAGGCGGAACAGATTGCCTCTTCCCGTCGGATACTTCGCATAATGTATATTATGTCAAATGGTCAACCGGCCAAGTGGCAGGCACCGCACATACCCCTAATCTTCAGCCCGTCTGACCTAGACTGAGTGAATCTCGTCGAACCAGGGAGTTTGCCCATGCACGCATCCATTTCCCCCCGCCGCCACTTACTGCTGCGTATGGCAGCGTGCATGCTCGCCACCGTGCTGCTCGCACCGACCGGCCACGCCGCCAGCGCCAGCGAAATCGACGCCCAGGTGAACCAGGCGCTGAAGGATTTCGAGAGAATCGACGGCGCCAGCGCCTTCCTCAAAATCGCCAAGGGCGTGCTGGTGTTTCCCAAGGTTTACAAGGCCGGCATCGGCGTCGGCGGCGAATACGGCGAAGGCGCGCTGCGCGTGGGCGACAAATCGGTCGACTACTACAGCACGGCGGCAGCGTCGATCGGCTTCCAGCTCGGCGCGCAGGCCAAAACCATCGTGGTGATTTTCATCCAGGACGAGGCGCTGCAGAAATTTCGCGCCAGCGAGGGCTGGAAGGTCGGCGTCGACGGCTCGGTGGCGCTGGTCGACCTGGGTGCCGGCAAGGCGGTCGACACGACGACGATCAAGGATCCGGTGGTCGGCTTCGTCTTCGGCCAGAAAGGCCTGATGTACAACCTGACGCTGGAAGGCTCGAAGTTCACCAAACTCAAGCGCTGACATTTTCATGCAGAACATGAGGGATCGATCCTTGCGGATTGATCGCTCACTTGATTTCTGCATGCGCCGGCAGTGATCGGCCGTACCACCACGCATACGCGACCGGCATCACGAACAAGGACAGGAAGGCCGCCGACACCATGCCGCCGACCAGCGGCGCGGCAACCGGCTTCATCACGTCGGTGCCGATGCCGTCGCTGAAGAGAATCGGCAGCAGGCCGCAGACAATCACCAACACGGTCATGATCTTGGGGCGGATGCGCAAAAGCGCGCCTTCGACGATGGCTTCGCGCAGCGCCGCGCGGTCGGTAAGCCGCCCTGCCCGCCTGAAACGCTCGATGGCGTTGTCGAGGTAGAGCAGCATGACGACGCCGAATTCGGCGGCGACGCCGGCGAGCGCAATGAAGCCGACCGCGACCGCGACCGACATCGAATAGCCGAGCGCGTAGATCAGCCAGTAGCCGCCGACCAGCGACAGCGGCAGGCAGCCCAGCACCAGCGCGGCCTTGCCGGGGTGGCGGAAATGCAGCATCAGCAACAGGGCCACCAGCAGCACGGTCAGCGGCACCACCCACAGCAGGCGCGCCTTGGCCGCTTGCATGTGGGCGTACTGGCCGGTCCATTCGACCGCGTGGCCGGGCGGCAGCTTGACCACCTGCCTCACCGCGGCCTGCGCCGCCTTCACGTAGCCGCCGAGGTCGGCGCGGTCGATGTCGAGGTAGACGTAGCCGGCGAGCCGCCCGTTTTCGCTCTTGATCTCGGCGGGTCCGTCGACCACGCGGATCGTCGCGATTTCGCCCAGCGGCACGTGCAGGCCGGCCGGCGTGGTGACGCGGCTGGCGGCGAGCGCGTCGAGCGAATCGCGATAGCCGCGCGGGTAGCGCAGGCTGATCGAATAGCGTTCGCGACCGTCGATGACGGTGCCGAGGGTGTCGCCGCCGATCGCGGTGCGCACGAGTTGCTGCACGTCGGCGACGCGGACGCCGTAGCGCGCGGCCTGCACGCGGTTGATTTCGATGTCCACGTATCGCCCCTGGGTCACGCGCTCGGCGAAGACGGCGCGGGTGCCGGGCACGTCGCGCACCGCCGCCTCGATCGCCTGCGCGACCTCGACGATGCTGTCGAGCGAGGGCCCGCTGATGCGCACGCCGACGGCAGTGCGCACGCCGGTTGACAGCATGTCGATGCGGGTGCGGATGGGATAGCCCCAGGCGTTGGTGAGGCCAGGCAGATTGACCGTCTGGTCGAGCCGCTCGATCAGGCCCTCGATGGTCGAACCGGGCGGCCACTGCTCGCGCGGCTTCAGCAGGATGGTCGTTTCCAGCATAGCCAGCGGCGCCGGGTCGGTCGCGGTGTCGGCCCGCCCCGCCTTGCCGAACACGCGCTCGACCTCGGGCATGTCGCGGATCAGGCGGTCGGTCGTCTGCAGGATGCGTGCGGCCTCGTCGATCGACAATCCCGGCAGCGTGGTCGGCATGTAGAGCAGATCGCCTTCGTAGAGCGGCGGCATGAATTCGCTGCCGGTGCGGGTGGCGGGCCACAGCGCGCTCGCCAGCACGACCGCAGCGACGGCGAGCGTGAGCCGCGGCCGCTTCAGCGCGCCCAGCAGCAGCGGCCGGTAGGCGGCCTGCAGCCAGCGGTTGGCCGGGTTGGCGGTTTCCGGCGCGATGCGGCCGCGGATCAGGTAGCCCATCAGGATGGGCGTCAAGGTCACCGCCAGCGCGGCGGCGGCGGCCATGGCGTAGGTCTTGGTGTACGCGAGCGGGCCGAACAGCTTGCCTTCCTGCCCGCTGAGCGTGAGCACCGGCAGGAAGGACACGGTGATGATGAGCAGCGAGAAGAACAGCGCCGGGCCGACCTCGACCGCACTGGCGCGCGCCGTTTCCCAGATATCCGGATCGGGGCCGGCGCGCTCGAGATGCTTGTGCATGTTCTCGACCATGACGATGGCGGCGTCGACCATGGCGCCGATGGCGATCGCGATGCCGCCGAGCGATAGGATGTCGGCGGTGATGCCCTGCTGCTTCATCACGATGAAGGCGGCGAGGATGCCGAGCGGCAGCGTCAGCACCGCCACCAGCGAGGAACGCAGGTGGAACAGGAAAATCAGGCACACCGCGGCGACGACCAGCGATTCCTCGATCAGCTTGCCGCGCAGGGTGGCGACCGCTTCGCCGATGAGCCCGGAGCGGTCGTAGGTCACCACCAGCTCGACGCCCGGCGGCAGGCCGGGCCTGAGTTCGTCCAGGCGCTGCTTCACGCGCGCGATGGTATCGAGCGCGTTCTCGCCCTGGCGCATGACGACGATGCCGCCGGTCACCTCCCCTTCCCCGTCGAGGTCGGTCACGCCGCGGCGCGGCTCGGGGCTGATCTGGATCGTCGCCACGTCGGCGAGCCGGATCGGCACGCCGCGCGCGTCGACGCGCAGGGGGATGCTGGCGAAGTCTTCCAGGGTCTTGAGGTAGCCCTGCACTCGCACCATGTATTCGGCGTGGCCCATTTCCAGCGTCGCGCCGCCGCTTTCGCCGTTGCTCGCGCGCACTGCTGCCTCGACGTCCTGCAGGCTCAGTTTGTGCCGGGCCAGGCGGTTGGGGTCGACCTCGATCTGGAACTGCCGCGCCGCGCCGCCGACGCTGGCGACCTCGGCCACGCCCGGCACACTCTGCAGTTCGACCTTCAGATAGAAGTCCTGCAACGCGCGCAGGCGGTCGGGGTCGTGGCGGTTGTCGCGGTCGACCAGGGCGTAGCTGAACACCCAGCCGACGCCGGAGGCGTCCGGCCCCAGCGTCGGCTGTACGCCCGCGGGCAGGCGCGACTGCGCCTGCGCCAGCGCTTCCTGCACTCGGCTTCGTGCCCAATAGGGGTCGGTGCCGTCGGCGAATATGACGTAAACGAAGGATTCGCCGTACATCGAGAAGCCGCGCACCGCGGTGGCACGCGGCACCGCGAGCAGCGCGCGGGTGAGCGGGTAGCCGACGTGGTCCTCGACCGTCTGTGGCGACTGCCCGGGGTACGGCGTCTTGACGATGACCTGCACGTCCGAGAGGTCGGGAATGGCGTCGAGCGCGATGTGGCGCGCACTGTACAGGCCCGCGACGGCGATCGCCGCGCTTGCCAGCAGCACCAGCAGGCGGTTGGCGAGCGACCATTCGATGACGCGGGCGATCATGCCGGGGCGCGCTACTCGACCGGGTTCTGGCCCGCGCGCATGCGTTGCGCGGTGTCGGCGATCGAGGCGGCCGCGTCGAGCAGGAAGTGGCCGTTGACCGCGACCGCGTCGCCGGCGCCGAGGCCCTCACGGATCGCGACATGGGTATCGGTTTCGAGACCGGTGACGACCTCGACCGGCATGAAATGGCCCTTGTCCAGCGCGCGCATGACGAAGTTGCCGCGCCCGCTGCGGATCACCGCGCTCTTCGGTACCGCCAGCACTTCGCGCGGCGCGGTGTGGAGCGTGACCTGCGCGAATTCGCCGAGCATCGGACGGTGCCCGCCGGTCAGCGGCATGCGCACACGCAGCGTGCGCGTCGCCTCGTCGAGCAGCGGTGGCAACGGACCGAGCCGGGTCTTGAGGACGCTGCCGTCGGCGAAGCGGAGAGTCGCGGCATTGCCCGCCTCCACCCAGCCAAGCTGGTCCGGGTAGAGCACGATTTCGAGCTGGGCAGTCGTGGGGTCGACGCACTGCACGATCTCGGTCATCGCGTCGACGGTCATGCCGGGGCGCCCCCCCACCGCCTGCACCACGCAGTCGTGCGGCGCGCGCACCGCCACGGTGGCGCTCGCCCGGCCGGTCCTCAACAGGGTTTCGAGCATGGCGTCGGTGAAGCCGATCTGCTTCAGGCGCAGCGCGAGCCGCTCGCGGTCGCGCGCCATCGGCCGCAGGATGGCGTCGAGCTGTTCCTCGCTTTCGCGCGCGCCGCGCTCGGCGCGTTCGATCTCCGCGCTGTCGTTGGCCGCGCGTGCCCGTTCGAGCAGGGCGCGGTTCTGCGCCCGCCGCTCCTCGACCATTTCCAGCGCAGGCTGCGCACGCCGGCGGATGTCGAGGTACTCGTATTGCAGCGCCAGCGCGTCGGGCGAGGACAGTTCGAACATCGGCTCGCCGCGCGCGACGCGCTGGCCGATCTGATGGAGATGCAGCCGGGTCAGCAGGCCTTCGACGTTGGGCGTGATGCGCAGCACCGCGCTCTTGTCCGGCACCAGCGTGGCGTAGGTGGCGATGTCGTGGGTGAGCGTGACGACTTCCGCCCGGGCGAGGCGCACGCCGAGCTTCTGCTGCGTGGCGGCGTCGACGTGGATCTGCCGCGCCGCCGTGCCGGACGCGTCCTTCATCCGCACCAGGTCCATGCCGCAGATCGGGCATTCGCCCGGGTGGCCCTGCGCGATGTGCGGGTGCATGGGACAGACGAAGGTCTGCGCGGTCGGTGCGATCGTCGGCAGCGCTTCGGCCGCTGAACGCGGGTCCGCGCCCTGCCGCATGCCCAGCCCGTAGCCGGCCGCGCCGACGAGGCCGGCGACCAGCAGTCCCGCAACGAGGTGCTTGTTCATTGTTCGTTCACCGTCCGCAACCGGTCCCAGCCTGCGGCGCGGATAAGGCGAACGCCCCCTGCCCGCGCCCCGGCACGCTCAGACGACGTTGATGCGCGTCCTCGCCGTACCCATCAGCGCACCGGTGCGCCAGTGCAGGAAGCGCACCGTCACGGTCCAGGTGCCGCGGGTCGTCGGCTTGATGATGCAGTCGTAGCGCTCGGCCGAATGCGCCTCGATCGCCTGCGTCTGCCACACCGCCGGCAACGGACGTCCATCGGAGGCGACCACGTCGACGGTGAGGCCGCCGAAGTCGATGCGCTGCGGATGGAAGCCGGCGCAGATATAGCGCGCGAGCAACGTCTGGCCCAGCTGCATCGTCACCGCCACGTTCGGATGCGTGAGCGCCGAATTCGCGCCGTCGACGCCGGTGATGATGAAATAACGGGGGTTGAGGTTGTGCAGGCCGACGTTGCCGCCGCAGCTGCCGGCCGCCCAGCTGAGGTTGTGCCAGGCGGGGTCGATCTCGTCGGCCGCCCAGATCGCCTCGACGTCGTACTTGGGCCCGTTGTAGAACGCGCGCCGGGTGCCGGGGGCGTCGCCCGGCGTTGGGCGCGGATCGACGATGAGGCCGCCGTACATGCCCATTTCCGCGTGCAGCGGGGTGTTGGTGTGGCAGTGGTAGAAATACGTGCCGGCGTGCTGCGGCCGCCATTGGTAGGTGTAGGTGCCGCCGATCACGTCCCACGAAAAGTGGCCGACGCCGTCGTTCTCCTCGGAGGGCTCGATACCGTGGTGGTGGATGGTGTGGGCCCACATCATGTTGACGTTGAGCTCGGTGTGGACGATCTGTCCTTCAGTGACGCGGATCGCCGGCGACGGAAAGGACCCGCCGCCCATCTGGTCCATCTGTCCCTGCCCGCTGTCGGGGTCGGTAAAGCCCCAGATGGTCACCGATTTGCCGTCGTCGAAGGTCATGCGGCCGTTCATGTAGATGCCGCGGCGGAATTTCACGTCGGGGGTCACCCGCCCCGGGGTCGGGGGCGAGCCCGGGTAGATGTAGCAGGCGTCACCCATGCCGCCGCCTCCACCGCCGCCCATCCCGCCGCCGGAACTGCTGGTTCTATTCTTGGACATGTCGGGTCTCCTCGTGCTTATTTGAATACGATCTCGGTCATCGCGCCGAACTGGTACAGGCCGCCGCCGGCGGTCTGCGACATCTCGTCATGCAGGTGCATGGGGAAATGCCCCTTGGTGACCGGCGGATAGGCGTCGGGCGGCGCTTCGAACGGGAAGATCGCGTCGGCCTTGCCGAGGTTGTTGCGCACGTAGATCGTGTCCTTCAACCAGATCTGGGGCCGCACCGTGCCGCGGTCGGTCAGCCATTCCATGTGGTTGGCGTGCACGTGCATGGCGTGGGCGCACATGCCGGGATTGAGCATGCGCACCAGGGTGCGGTCGCCGATCACGCCCGACAGCTGCGAACGCGGGTCGTAGAGGGCGTCGCGCGTCGGGTCGGCATGGCCGGGCGCGCCGGGCGGACGCGAGGTGAGGCCGTTGATGGTGAAGTACATCGGCGTGAAGCTCGAGGGAATCGCGGTGCCCTGCTGTACCGCCCGGTTGAGCGCCGGGTCGATGTCGTTGAACACCCAGAACAGCTGCTTCCTGAACTTCGGGCTGCCCGGATAGAGTTCGTCGCTCTTGCCGGCCGGCATGACCGCGAGGCCGCCGTGCAGGCCGAGAAAGCGGTTGTAGGAAGTCTTGCTGTCGTAGAAGAGGTAGGAACCCGCGCTGCCGACAGGCAGCGTGAGCGTGACGGTCCTGCTGCCGCCGGGGGCGATGTCGCCGCTGCTGGCGAGCGGTGGGTCGCCCGCCTCGAGACCGCCGATGACGAAGTTGTGGGTGACTGCGAGACGGTTGATCACGGTGATCGACAGGGTGTCGCCTTCCTGGCAGACGATCGGCGTGGCCGGCACGTTGAGATCGGCGGCCGAATCGCTGTAGCCCTTGACGTAGACCGACGCGCCGTCCGGCATGGTCTGGGTGCCGGCAGTGATGTAGAACGTCCGGCTGATGGTGGCCGCTTCCGATCGCGGCGACCAGGTCAGCAGGCCGCTGCCTGCCAGCAAACTGGCCAATCCGGCGCTGCCGGCCTTGAGAAACCCTCTTCGCTCCATTGCGTTGTCTCCTTCGGTGTTATGTGACGCTTGTTATGGGGTGCTGCGTATCAACTCCCTGGATGACGGGTACGACACGGCCCCGGCCCGCGGCCAGGGCGAGGAACTGCGGAAAGCGGAGTCAGGGGCTCGGCACGGGGCCGGGCATGGCCGCCGGGCCCGGTCGTGCGGGCGCAAGACGATACGGACACTGCGAGGCCTGCTGCATGCTTGTCTCCGCCAAGGGGGTGAACGGCCAGGCCATCACCCTTTTTTATCGGTTCTTGTGAATTGCTGATGTCATTCTTTGGCCACAAATGTTTTTATCCAATGGTATTTACCTACCCATTGCATCAGTGTGGTTTTGTGCATGCCCCGTGCAGGGGCGACGCCGATCGTTTCAGGCCGGCTTCAGGCGCGCGGACACGGCGTCGGCGTCCATCGGATAGGCGAACAGATAGCCCTGGTAGTGGTGGCAGTCCTCGCGCCGCAGCAGTTCCAGCTGCTCGGCGGTTTCCACGCCCTCCGCGATGACCGCGAGCCGCAACGCGCGCGCCAGCGCGACGATGGCGCGGACGATGGCCCGGTCGTTGGCGTCGTGGGCGAGGTCGCGGACGAAGGACTGGTCGATCTTGAGTCGGTCGATCGGAAAACGCTTGAGGTAGCCGAGCGAGGAATAGCCGGTGCCGAAATCGTCGATCGCGAGCGCGACGCCCAACGTCTTGAGCTCGCGCAGCGTGCGCAGGGTGTCCTCGGTGTGTTCGAGCAGCACGCTTTCGGTGATTTCGAGTTCGAGCGTCCCGGGCGGGATGCCCGAAGACGCCAGCGCCTGGCGCACCGCTTCGCGGAACAGCGGATCGCGGATCTGGCGCGAAGCGACGTTCACCGACAGCGTGAGTCCGGCGTGGCCGGCGGCGTGCCACGCCGCGAGCTGGGCGCAGGCGGTTTCCAGCACCCATTGGCCGATCGGCACGATGAGTCCGGTGTCCTCGGCCACCGGAATGAATTCGGTGGGCGGCACCAGGCGGCCGTCGGGGTTGCGCCAGCGCAGCAGCGCCTCCACCCCAATAATGCGGCCGTCGCGGGCGTCGGCCTGCGGCTGGTAGTACAGGAAGAACTCGCCCTGATCCAGCGCGCGCCGCAACTCGGTCTCCAGTCGCAGCCGCGCCTGCACGTTGAGCGTCATTTCGTGCGAGTAGAACTGGAAGTTGTTGCGGCCGCTTTCCTTGGCGTGATACATCGCCGAGTCGGCGTACTTCAGCAGCGCATCGGGCTCGAGGCTGTCGGTCGGATACAGCGCGATGCCGAGGCTGGCGCCGATGAACACCTCGCTGCCCCCCACGCTGACCGGCGAAGCGAAGCGGGCCAGCACGTTCTGCGCGAGCTGGGCGACGTGCTGGACGTCGCCGACGTCGGCGAACACCAGCGCGAATTCGTCGCCGCCGAGCCGCGACACCGTGTCGCCCTCGCGAATGCTGTGCTTGAGGCGCGCGCCGATCTCGTGCAGCAGGCGGTCGCCCGCCTCGTGCCCGAGGGTGTCGTTGACGACCTTGAAATGATCGAGGTCGAGCAGCATCAGCGCGACCATGCGGCTGCGCCGGCGGGCGTCGGACAGCGCCTGCTGCACGCGGTCGTTGAACAGCACGCGGTTGGGCAGGCCGGTCAGGCTGTCGAAATAGGCTAGGCGGTGCAGTGCCGCCTCGTTCGCCTTGTGCTCGCTGATGTCGACGAAGGTGACCACCGAGCCGATCAGCACCCCGTCCTTGTACATGGGGTGCGACCAGTATTCGACCGGAAAGCTGGTGCCGTCGGCGCGCCAGTGCACTTCGTCGTTGCGGTGGCAGGGCTGTCCGGCGAGGCTGGCGAGCCGGATCGCGCACTGCTCCATCGGGTAAGGCCGGCCGTCGGCGTGGCTGTGGTGGATCAGGTCGTGGATGCGCCGGCCGACGAGGTCGTCCTCGCTGGCGTAGCCGAGCATGCGCACGCACGCGGGGTTGGCGAAGGTGCAGTTGCCCTGCGTGTCGACGCCGAATATGGCCTCGGCGGTGGAATCGAGCAGCAGGCGCACGCGCCCCTCGCTCTCGCGCTGGGCGTCGAGCGCCGCCCGCGTGCGGGCCTGCAAGGCATTGGCCGCGTCGACCAGCAGGTCGAGTTCGTCGGGCTGCGGCCGCGGCGCGCGATCGAGCGCGATCGGCTTGCCGGCGCGCGCCGGGTCGATGCCGTGCAGGCGTTCGCTGACGTTGGCCAGGTGGCGCGTGACCAGCCGGTGAAACAGCACGAACAGGAAGATCGCCACCAGGAAGGTGCGCAGCGCATTGCTCAGCAGGATGGTGAGGGCATCGCGCACCAACTGGGCGTAGATGGCGTCGAGCGTGGCGACGACGGTGAGCGTGCCGATGTCGCGGACCTGCCCCAGGTGCGTGTAGCGCAAGGGGTAGCGCCGCTCGATCATGCGCACGCTTGCGCGGGCGCCCACCTCGCTGTGCAGCCGGCCGGATTCGTGCACCGCGGCGTAGACCACGTTCGGCACGTGCAGGATGCCTTCGAGCTGAAGGCGGATCTCCTTGTCGTTGGTCGCCCACAGCGACTGGGTCAGCGTGGGCAGGTGGACTTCGCCGACCAGGTCGAACTGGGCGTCGAGGCTCGCCAGGTCGCGGCGGAATTCCTGATAGAGCTGGATCGCCGTCATCACCAGGGTGATCGTCGCGCTGAACGCGATCATTGCGACGATGAGGCGGCGCGCCAGCGGCGATTGCAGCGTCTGGGCGAAACTGACGCGCTTCATCGGGGCGGCGGCTCCGCGAGGCTGAGCACCTTTTCCCGGTACAGCCGGTCGTACAAGCCCTCCGCCTTGATGTCGCGCAGCGCGTCGGCGAGGCGCGGCACCAGCGCCGCGTGGCGCTTGTGCAGGTAGATGTACATGTCGCGGTGGGCGAGCGGCGGGTCGAGCACATGGATGCCCTGGAGTCGTTCGCGGCGGATCCGCGCCAGTCCCTGCCAGCGCTCGAACATCGCGACCTCGATGCGGCCGCGCTGGAGCTGGCGGAACAGCTGGGTCGAGTCTTCGGCCGTGATCACGTGGGGGGCGTCGGCGAACTCGCGTTCGTAGATTTTCCAGCCGCGGATCAGCCCCGCCGGGCGGGCCCGCAGGGCCTCCCAGACGGCCGGCTGGCCGCGGTGCGTGCCGAACGCGGCGAATTCCCAGACCGCCAGGGGTTCCGGCACGCGGATCAGGTTCGGGTACTGCGACTCGAGTCCGGCGATGCGCGTGAGGTCGCCGTCTTCCACACCGGCGTTGGCGTTGATCAGCCCACGCTCGGCCGGCAGCTTGACCAGCTTCAGCCGCACCCCGGCGCGGCGGAAGGCCTCGCCGGCGACGGCGTCGAGGAAGCCGCGGCCGTCGGGCGTGGTGAACGGCGGTTCGTTGGTGTCGTTGAGCACGAGCACGGGCATCCGGTCGGCGCCGGCGGCCGTGCCGGCGAGCAGCATCCCCGCCAGCCCGAGGCCGCAGAGGATGCCCGCCAGAAAAGTCACGCTGCCGCTTTTACGCCTCATCGTGTTGGTATCGGCGAATTCGCCGCATTCTGAACCGTGCGGACGGACAGTCAGGCGGGTTGTCGGGCGCGCAAGACCTTGATCTGGAAAAGGGTATTGCGCTCGTCTTCCTCGAGCGCGGCGCGGATGTGCTGCACCGTCGCCCGATAGCGCGGAATGATGTTGTACTTCAGCGCGTTGACCCGCTTCTGCGTCTTGCGGCTGGCGGCGAGCAGCCGCCACAGCGCGTTTTCCGCCTCGCCCAGGCGCGCCAGCGTCACCGTCAGTTCGCGCAGGCGCAAGCGCGCCTCGTCGAAGCTGACGTCGGTCCACATCAGGCCCACCGGCTGCAAGGGCAGCGCCTCGGCGGTGACGCTGGGGTATTCGACGCCGACGCTGGAGCGCGCCAGCACCCTGATCGCGACCGCTGGTGCGAGGCCGACCGTCGCCTGGTGCAGCATCTGCCCGCCCATGCGCATCTGCACGATGCCGAGCCAGCGATACGCCTCCCCCAGTTCACGCTGGGTCTGCTCGCGCAGTTCGCGGTATTGCGCCAGGCGCTCGTAGACCAGCCGCGTCAGCAGGTCGCGCTTCTTCTCCAGCATCTGCCGGCCCTGTTCGAGGAAGCGCACCTGGCGGCCAACTTGCAGCAGCGCGCTTTTTGTCGGCGGAACCGAGAGGCGTTTCCTCATGCGCCGTCTCCGACGGCAGATGCAAGATTCAAGTTGCAAGTTACGAGGGGTATGCAACCCGCTGTTTTTCCTTGCACCTTGCACCTTGAAACTCGCCTCACTTTCACGACGCCCCCTTGTGATACTTCGCCAGTTCTTCCTCCGACACCCGGATCAGCGATGCCGGCGGCAGCATCGACAAGAGCTCCCAGGCGAGGTTGAGCGTCTCGTGGATGCTGCGGTCCTCGTCCTCGCCCTGGCCGATGAAGCGGCGCTCGAAGGCGTCGGCGAATTCGAGCGTGCGGCGGTCGGCTTCGCTCAATTCCTCGGCGCCGATGATCGCGGCGAGCCCGCGCACTTCGAGCGCCTTGGCGTAGCTGGCGAACAGCTGGCTGGCGACGTGGGGATGGTCCTCGCGGGTGAAGTCCCTGCCGACGCCGTCCTTCATCAGGCGCGACAGCGAAGGCAGCACCGTCACCGGCGGATACACGCCCTGGTTGGCGAGCTCGCGGCCGAGCACGATCTGGCCCTCGGTGATGTAGCCGGTGAGGTCGGGAATCGGGTGGGTGATGTCGTCGGACGGCATCGACAGCACCGGGATCAGGGTGATCGAGCCGCGCCGGTGCTTGATCCGCCCTGCCCGCTCGTAAATCTCGGCGAGGTCGGAATACAGATAGCCCGGATAGCCCTTGCGCGCCGGCACGTCGCCGCGCAGCACCGCAACTTCGCGCAGGGCTTCGGCGTAGGCGGTCATGTCGGTCATCACCACCAGCACGTGGTGATCGAGATCGAAAGCGAGGTATTCGGCGGCGGTGAGCGCGGCGCGGGGCGTCAGGAGGCGTTCGATCACCGGCTCGTCGGCGAGGTTGAGAAACATCACCACCTTGTTCAGCACGCCGGACGCCTCGAAGCTCTCCTGGAAGAAGCGGGCGTCGGCGTGCGAGGCGCCGAAGGCAGCGAACACCACGACGAATTCTGCGGCCTCCTCGCCCAGCAGCCGCGCCTGGCGCACGATCTGCGCCGCCACCCGGTTGTGCGGCAGACCACCACCGGAAAAGATCGGCAGCTTCTGCCCGCGCGTCAACGAGTTCATGCCGTCGATGGCGGAAATGCCGGTCTGGATGAATTCGCGCGGATACGCGCGCGCGGCCGGGTTGAGCGGCTCGCCGTTGATGTCGCGGCGATCCGCGGAAATGATCGGCGGGCGGCCGTCGCGCGGCAGCCCGGCGCCGTTGAACACGCGGCCGAGCAGGTCGCGCGAAACCGGCAGCTTGAACGGCTCGTCGAGGAAGCGCACCCAGGTGCGCTCGAGGTCGAGTTCGTCGGTGCCCTCGAAGACCTCGACCAGCACCGCGTCGTCGGCCGCGCGGATCACCAGGCCGGAACGGATGCGGCCGGCGTGATCGCGCAACTGCACCCGCGAGCCCGCTGCAACGCCGGGCACGCCGGCCATGACGACGAGGCCGCCCTGGGCCGAGGTGGCCGTGCGGAATTCGACGTGCTTCATGGCTTGGCCTCACCCTCTCCCCCGGCCCCTCCCCCCTCAAGGGGGAGGGGAGATGACGCGTCCGGGAATGTAACCCCTCTCCCTTGAGGGGAGAGGGGTTGGGGAGAGGGTGAAAGTTCGGCGAAGACGCCGGCTACCCGGACAATGTCTTCCAGTACGCCTTCCAGATTCTCAATCGCTTCATTGTTCCAGTATCTCAGTACGGTATATCCCTCTGATTTCAGCCAGATATCACGATCCGCGTCATACCCTGCGCGCTCCTGATGCTGCCCGCCATCCAGTTCCACGATCAGCTTCTTTTCTGGACAGAGGAAATCCACGATGTAGACCCCGATGGGCTGTTGCCGTCGAAATTTCAATCCGACAAGACGGTGCGCGCGCAAACGCGACCAGAGGAGGTTTTCGGTGTCGGTCTGCGTACTGCGAAGTTGGCGGGCGAAGTCAAGTTTTTTCATGGTTGCGTCCCAGGCGCTTGCGCGCTCACCCTAGCCCCTCTCCCCTCAAGGGAGAGGGGGTGTTCGCGTATTCCTGCAGCAGCGGCTCGAACGCATCCGGGATGGCGGCGATCTTTGCCTTCAGCGCGTCGAGATTGTCCGATCCGTGCTGGCTTTTCCAGCGCCGCGCCTGCGCCAGCAGCGGCAACTGGATCAGGCGCCGGGCAGGCGCGCCGAGCTTGACCAGTTTCAGGCCGCGGCGATAGATGTCGAGCAAGGCGGCGAGCAGCGCGTACTGCTTTGCCGGCGAGGCGAAGCTATCGACCGCGTCGGTGGCCGCCTGCTGCAACAGGCCTTCCTTGATCAGCCCCGCTGCCTCCAGCGTCCAGCGCTGTTCAGATGACAGGGCCTCGACGCCGACGAGGTTGACGATGCGCTGCAGTTCCTCGGAGGCGGCGAGGAGGTCGAGCGCTTCGCCGCGCGCGTTTTCCCAATCCGGATCAACGTGTTGCGCCCACCACTTCGCAGCTGGTTTCACGTAGCCGGAAAAGCTTTCCAGCCAGTCGACCGCCGGGTAGTGGCGCGCGTCGGCGAGCTCCTTGGACAGTGCCCAGAAGGTCTGGATGATTTCCTTGGTGTGACTGGTGACCGGCTCGGAGAAGTCGCCGCCCGGCGGCGACACGGCGCCGATCAGCGTCACCGAGCCGTGGCCGCCGGCGAGCGTTTCCACGCGGCCGGCGCGCTCGTAGAACGCAGCCAGCCGCGAGCCGAGGTAGGCCGGGTAGCCCTCCTCCACCGGCATCTGCCCGAGCCGCCCGGCGACCTCGCGCAAAGCCTCGGCCCAGCGGCTGGTCGAGTCGGCGACCATCACGACGTCGTAGCCCTGGTCGCGGAAGTATTCGGCGAGGGTGATGCCGACGTAGATCGACGCCTCGCGCGCGACCACCGGCATGTTCGAGGTGTTGGCGACCAGCAGCGTGCGCTCCATCAGCGGGCGTCCGGTGTGCGGGTCCTTCAGCTCGGGCATGAATTCGAGCACGTCGGTGAGTTCGTTGCCGCGCTCGCCGCAGCCGACGTAGATGACGATCTCGGCGTTGCACCAGCGCGCGATCTGCTGCTGCAGCATGGTCTTGCCGGCGCCGAAGGGACCGGGAATCGCCGCCTTGCCGCCCTTCAGCAGCGGATAGAAGGTGTCGAGGATGCGCTGCCCGGTGATCAGCGGCGCCACGGCGTGGTCGCGCTGCTTGAACGGGCGCGGCGTGCGCACCGGCCAGCGGTGGAAGAGATGGAGCTTCTCGATGCGGTCGTCGGCCAGTTTCACCCGGCCGACGACCTCGTCGACGGTGTAGTCGCCTTCCGGCGCGAGTTCCAGCAGTTCGCCGTGCAGGCCCGGTGGCGTCAGGATGCGGTGCAGGATGGATTCGGTCTCCTGCACGCTGCCGAGCACGTCGCCGCCCGCCAGCGTGCTGCCCGCGGTGCGTGTCGCCTCGGGCACGAAATGCCAGCGCGTGTCGCGCGGCAGGGACGGCACGGCGACGCCGCGCGCGATGCGGTCGCCGCTCTGTTCCCACACGGCGTGCAGAGGCCGCTGCACGCCGTCGAAGATCGCGCCGAGCAGCCCTGGCCCGAGCTCGACCGACAGCGGCCAGCCGAGGCCCTCGGCGGTTTCGCCGGGCCGCAGGCCCGCGGTGTCCTCGTACAGTTGCGCCAGCGCGGTGTCGCCGTCGCGGCCGATCACTTCGCCGACCAGACCCATGCGCCCCACCCTAACCTGCTCGCCGATCACCGTCTGCGGCAGTTCGAGCTTCACCAGCGGGCCGTTGATTTCGAGAATTCTGCCCATGGTCTATCCGTGGATGAGCGTGCCGAGATCGGGCGCGCTGGCGAACAGGCGCTCCATCGCGACGCGCGCGAGCTCGTCGGCGAGCCGCGCGCTGCGCGCCTCGAAGGTCTGGTCGACGCGCGCGCGGTCGTCGGCGAGCCGCACCCGCACGCCGCCTTCGCTCGGCAGGCCGTGCACGGCGAGCGCGACGCGGCGGCCGGCGGCGGCGCGCGCCGCCAGCCCGGCCCATACCGGCGCGAGACGCGCTTCGTCTTCGGCCCGCACCTCGGCGACGAGATCGCCCGGCGGCAAGGCCTGCGCCGCCGCAGCGAGCCAGGCCTC
>JBGFSF010000041.1:0-5445 GCA_041694715.1 Pseudomonadota bacterium
GCGCAGCTTCATCCGCGCCCGATACAGGAGCACGAATGCATTGGTCGACGTGATGCCGAGCTCCTTACAAACCTCTCTTGTGCTTGAGGATGCCGACGACCCAGGTCTTCAGTTGCGACTGACCGGCGAAATCGCCTGCGCCTTCGAGCGCGGCGATCAGCGTCTCGGACACGACGTCCTCGGCCCAGGTGTCGTTGCGAAGCTGCAGCCGCGCGATCTTCAGCAGCGCGGCACGCAGCTCGGCGAGCGACTGACTGACGGCGGCATCCATCGGCGCTCCGGGCGCATGGGGCGTTCCGATCGAACGGCGCGCGACCCGGCACGCCGGCGTTTTTGTTCTGTCTTGCCTACTTCTTGTGCCGCAGGCGGCGGATCAGCGATGAGGTGTCCCACCGCCCGCCGCCCATCGCCTGCACGTCGGCATAGAACTGGTCGACCAGCGCCGCCACCGGCAACGGCGCGCCGTTGCGCCGCGCTTCGTCGAGGCACAGGCCGAGGTCCTTGCGCATCCAGTCCACCGCGAAGCCGAAGTCGAACTTGTCGTCGACCATCGTCGTGCCGCGGTTGTCCATCTGCCAGCTCTGCGCCGCGCCCTTGCCGATGACCTGCAGCACGAGCTTCATGTCGAGCCCGGCGGCCAGCCCGAAGTTGATCCCTTCGGACAGGCCCTGGACCAGGCCGGCGATGCAAAGCTGGTTGACCATCTTGGCGAGCTGCCCGGCGCCGCTCGGGCCGATCAGCGTGACTGCCTTGGCATAGGCCATCGCGACCGGCTGGATGCGTTCGAACGCGGCCTGATCGCCGCCGCACATCACCGTCAGCATCCCGTTGACCGCGCCGGCCTGGCCGCCCGACACGGGGGCGTCGACGAAGTGCAGGCCGCGTTTGCGCGCTTCGGCGTGCAGTTCGCGCGCGATCGCGGCCGAGGCGGTCGTGTTGTCGACGAACACCGCGTCCCTGGCCATGCCGGCGAACGCGCCGTCGGCGCCGAGCACGACCGAACGCAGATCGTCGTCGTTGCCGACGCAGCAGAAGACGATCTGCGCGCCGGCCGCGGCTTCGCGCGGGGTCCTGGCGAAGTTGCCGCCGTATTCGTCGACCCAGCGCTCGGCCTTTTTGGTCGTCCGGTTGAACACGGTCACGTGGTGGCCTGCGCCGGCGAGATGGCCGGCCATCGGATAGGCCATCACGCCGAGCCCGAGAAAAGCGACCCTGTGCGGGGTGACGGGTTCGTAGGTCTTGTTCGTCATCGGCTGCAGCTCCTGCTGCGAGCGGCGATTCTATCGGGCGTTCAACCGGCCCACCCAGCGAATCCAGGCGACGCGGCCGCATTGGGCCCGGCACGGCGCACCAGCCGGATTCCTTTTCCTATCCGTCCCCTGCTCCAGTCCTCCAGCACGCCAGCGACGCGCTCGATGCCGGCGCGGATCTGCGACTCGCTCAACGACGAGTAGCCGAGCACGATCACGCGATCGCTCCAGGCGCAGCCGCCGAAGTCGAACGCCGCACCGGATCGTAGCGAGTAGATTCCGACGCTTCGCGACGCCGCCATCTCCTGCAGATCGGACGCCATCGGGTAATCGTTCGGCAGATGCCAGGCGACGTGCATGCCGGATTCGGCGCCGCTGAGCCTTACCTCGCCGAAATGCCTGCGCAGGCTCTCGACGAGGCATTCGCGTCGTGCACCGTACATCTGCCGGATGCGGCGCAGGCGATTGTCGTACGCACCGCTCGCGATGAACTCCGCCATCGCTGCCTGATCGAGCCAGGGATGCCCGTTGTCGAGCAGCGCCTTGACGGCGCGCGCCGGCTCGGCAAGGTGCCGCGGCACGACGAGATAGCCCAGGCGCAATCCCGCGCCCATGGATTTGGAGAAAGTCCCGAGGTAGATGACGCAACCGTGCGGATCGAGACCCATGAGCGCAGCGAGCGGCGAGCCGCGGTAGCGGAAATCGCTGTCGTAGTCGTCCTCGACGATGTAGGCGCCGCTGCGGCGCGCCCACTCGAGCAGGCGCAGCCGGCGCTCCAGCGAGAGCGTGAACCCCAGCGGGTACTGGTGCGATGGGGTCACGTAGACCAGCGCCGTTGCTTTCGGCGGCAGCGCGTCCACGCACAGGCCGCTCTCGTCCACCGCAATCGGCGCGAGCCGGGCACGGTAACTTTGCAGCAGGTAGGCCGCGCCCTGGTACGACGGATTCTCGATCGCGGCGCGTGTTCCTTCGCGCAGCAGCAGCCGCGCGGTCACGTTGAGCGCCTCCTGGCATCCGGCGACGATGATGACCTGTTCGGCATCGACCTTGATGCCGCGTGCCGGGCCGAGGTGATCCGCGATCGCCCTGCGCAGCTCGAGCACTCCCGCGGGATCGCGATATTCGGTGAAGCGCGACCCGGCGGTGACCAGCGCGCGATTGAGCAGCCGGCGCCAGGCCTTGATCGGGAAGGAGTGCGGGTCCGGGCGACCGAGCCAGAAATCATAGGCAAGCCGCTGGCGGTTCACGACGGCCTGGGCCTGTCCCCTGAACGCGATCGGCGCGTGTCCCGAAGGCTGCGAACGCGCAAGGCCTTCCGGCGTGACTCTGAGCGAATCCTCCGGAAGCTCGGAGCTCACGAACGTGCCCACGGCGGGCCGGGCCTGAAAGTAACCCTCGGCGATCAGGCGCTCGTACGCGAGCAGCACCGTGTTGCGCGACACGCCCAGTTGCTCCGAGAGTGCGCGCGTCGCGGTCAGCGGCGTGCCGGGGCGCAGCCGGCCGCTGAGGACCAGACCGCGAAGCTGCTCGAACAGCTGGGTCTGCAGGGGTAGACGGCTGCTTGGGTCCAGCGAGACCGGCAATTGCATCGGCGCGTCCTCCGGAGCGGCTCCGACCGTTTGATACCGCTCCGGCGCGATGCTACGCCGCTTCGACAGTGCTGCAGCCCGCTTGGGTAGTGTCCATCTCCGGGCGCTGCCCTCCGGTGCCGTCGTGCGCCCGGGGCGGCCGATCCTCGGCCCGCCTTGCCGTTGCCGGCGTCAGCGTTGCGACGGGGGAAGCATGTACACCCAGTACGGGCCCTCCCGGTGGACGAGCTGCGGCGCTTCGAGGGTGAAGGGATTGGAACTGCTGAAGGGAAGCATTCTGGCGATCAGCGCGCCGCGAGATGCCGCGTCGGTGAGGAAGTAGACGCGCATCGTCTTCTCGTCTTGCTCTTCCACCGCGTAGGACTCGTAGCCCTCCCTCTTCATCCAGGCCTTCACGCTCATGATCCCGCTGTGCGGGCCGATGCTTCTCGGGAAATCGCGATAGCCGATGCCGAGTCGCCCGGGCCGCAGCATCCCCGCGCGATACGCATCGGCGAGTCGCACAACCACGAAGGCGTCGCCGGCGCCGGCGAGTTCGCGCAGCGCGGCAACCGCTGCCGGTGTTTCCATCACGAGCGCGTCCACGAAGCGCTCGAACCGCCGGTCCGCCTCGCCCTGCACCGGGGCCTGCCAGAACTCGCGCTCCAGCGCCTCGATCGCGGCGCGGGCCCGCCGCCAGCCCTCGGGCAGCAGCAGCGGGCGCGCGAGGTTCTCGTCGTAAAGCACAGCGGTGCCGGCGAGGAGCTTCAACTGGCGCGAGCTGTCCCACCACGCGAGCACCGGTGCGCCTGCCGGCGCATGCTTCGCGACCGCCTTGGCCAGCGCCACGACATCGGCAGGCCGGGTATCGAATGCGAGCGCAGGCTCGGCGGTTTGATTCTTCCAGGCGAGCGCCACCGGCGCCGCGCCCGCACGGCTCGCGACGTGCGCGAGCGCCGCCGCGCCCTCGATGCCCTCGGCACGCAGCTCGAACTTGCGCACCGTCAGGTCTTCGCGCCGCTCGAGGCCGAGTTCGGGGAACCGCTCGACGCCCCCTTCCGCGACCAGTTGATAGCCGTACGGCGCCGCGTCGGGTTGGAGCAAGGCCCACCCGGACCAGCCGATCAGTATCAAACCGCCGGCGACGAGTGCGCCGCCGGCAGCGGACCGCCAGCGCTTGGCTACGGGCGCCGCGGCTTGCGCGAGCGCCATAGCACGAAGCCGCCCGGGAGCAGCAGGCCGGCCCCCAGGCTGCCAACCAGCAGCTTCGATTCACGGCGGTCGAGATCTAGAAGGCTGGTGCGGCGGGTCGCGGCCTCGAGCGCGGCCACCTTCTTCGCGAGAGCCGCCCTCTCGCGGATCTGCGTGTCGTAATCCATGATCTTGGCGTAACGGATGTTCAGCGGTTGCCAGCCCTCCGTGTAAGTCCATCCGCCTGGATTGACGTGGGCAAGCCCCACGTGCAGCTTCGGCAGTTGCTGATTGATCATGTCCGAGGCCTCGAACTCGATCCAAGTGGGGTTGTTGGCCTTGGTCCAGAAGAGATGGAAGAACTGCGCGGCACCGTCCTTCTCCGGTGCGGGCGGACCCGGGCGATTGGTCTTCTGCCCCGGCAGCAGGCCGTCCTTGTGCAGCTTTTCGACCACGGCGTACGCTTCCTTGGCCTTCTCCAGCCCCTGAAGCGTCCCCTTGTCCATGAGCTCCAGGTAGGCGCTCGCGAAGCGCCCTGAGTGGCACTGGCTGCAGGTCCCCACCCACGCCTCCAGCCGCTGCCTGGACCAGTCGCTGGCGATGTTTTCGGCGATGCCCGGCACGGCCGGGTAGTTCGCCCAGCGCACTTTGCGCACCAGGTTGTGGCCGTACTCCCCCTTGTATTCCATGTGGCAGCTCTGGCAGGTCGGCGCGGTCTGGCCGCCCTTGGCGACCGCGTCCCTGAGCCGTACGTCCCAGTTCCAGCTGCCCCCGTCCGTGCGGTACACGGTGCCGTGCTTGGACAGCATGTAGGCCTCGAAATTGTTGTGGTCGACGCCGTTGTGGCAGGTTGCGCAGGCCTCGGGCTTGCGCGCTTCCACGAGCGAGAAGGTGTGGCGCGTATGACAGGTGTCGCACTTGTTCTGGTTGTTGTGGCACGCGGTACAGCCCTCGGCGATTTCGCGTTGCGCCATCCCCGCCCAGATGCCGGTCTCGACGTTGGCGCGGTAGTCGAGTGCGTGCGACGGCCTGCCCTTCGGCCACAGGTCGTTCGGCCAGACGGCGGTGTCGCGTTCGCTCTCGCGCTCGGCGAATTGCTGCAGGTGGCAGGCGCCGCAGACATCGGCCGTCGGCATGCGCAGGTCCTTGGCATGGTGGGCTGTCTTGGTCGTATTGACGTCGACATGGCAGTCGATGCAGCCGACCTCCTTGAGCTTCTGGCCTGCGCCGAGCTTACCGAGCGAGCGAAGGTTCTTCTCCACTTCCTCGAGCTGCGCCCTTTTGTAGAAGCGCGGGTCGGTCGGCTTGAGGGCGCGGATCCGGGCGAGGTTCGATTCCGAATGCCCGCTCTTCTTCCACGCCTGCACCAAGCCCGGGTTCAGCGCCGTGTGGCAGTCCACGCATTCCTTGCGGCCCGCTTCCAGCTGCGGCGTGGA
>JBGFSF010000001.1:0-22681 GCA_041694715.1 Pseudomonadota bacterium
TCAAAACTGTTGGACACTACTGACCTTAAGCATGTCTGTTACCTCGCAACGTCGCATGATCCGCTGCCGGCCTGTGTCTTTTTCCGCTTTCCCTCCACGTAGCCCATGAGTGCGCTGTTCGGCTTCACTGGCACGCTACGGGACAGCCCGCAAGCGCTCCTGCAACGTATGGCAGCGGCGGCCGGCGCCGACCGCGAGGATCGCCAGTTCGCGGTGGCAAGCGGGGCCGCGCTTGGCGCGGCCGGTTGCGCGCAGACAGTCGCCGGCGCATCCGCTGACGAATGGCGCCTAGTGCTGGTCGGTCACGCGCACTTGGCGGGCGCCCCGGCGCGCCAGCCCGACCCCAACGCGCTTGCTGCGGTGTTGCTCGATGACTTCCGTGCAAGCGGGGCCGCAGCGCTGGACGCGCTGCACGGCGATTTCGCGCTTGCGGTGCACGACGCCGGTACCGGCACGACCCACCTCGCGATCGACCGACACGGTGTGCACAGCCTGTGCTACCAGGCAGGACCGGCGGGCCTGATTTTCGGCTCGACGCTTGACGCGATCGCCTGCCACCCGCAGGCGCGGCTGCGACTGCGGCTGCAGTCGATCTACGACTACCTGTTCTTTCATGTCATCCCTGGGCCGGCAACCGTGTACGAAGAGGTGCAGCGTCTGCCGCCCGGCTGCATGCTGACCTGGGCCGACGGAGCCGTGCGCGTCGAGCCGTACTGGCGGATGGAGTTCCGCGAGCAGCCGGTCGCCGATCGCGCTGCCCTGAAACAACAGTTCGTCCGCACGCTGGAGGAGGCAACGCGGCGCACCGCGGACGGAGCCAACTGCGGCGCCTTTCTCTCCGGCGGAACCGACAGCTCGACGATCGCCGGCATGCTGGCGCGTGTCGGCAGGCGTGCGCGCACGTATTCGATCGGTTTCGATGTCCCGGGCTATGACGAGATGCACTACGCGCGCATTGCCGCGCGGCACTTCGGCACGGAGCACCACGAGTACTACGTCGCCCCGCGCGACGTGCTCGAGGCAGCGCCGATAATCGCCTGCAGCTATGACCAACCCTTCGGCAACGCCTCCGCGATCCCGACCTACTTCTGCGCCCGCCTGGCGCGCGCCGACGGCGTCAACAGACTCCTGGCCGGAGACGGCGGCGACGAGTTGTTCGGCGGCAACGCGCGGTATGCGAAGCAACAGCTTCTGGCCCTATACCACCGACTACCGGCCGGACTGCGCAGCGCGCTGATCGAGCCGCTGCTGCTGCGCAACGCGAGTGCGACCCGATGGCCGCCGCTGCGCAAGCTGCGCAGCTACGTCGAGCAGGCCCACCCCTTGATGCCGCAGCGATACGAGACATACAACCTGCTGGAGCACCTCGGCCCGGAGAGAGTGTTTACCGCGGACTTCCTCGGCGCAGTGGATCGCGATGCGCCCCACCAACTGCTGCGCGAAGTTCACGCGCCGTTTCGCGAGGCGAGCCTGATCAACCAGATGCTGGGCATCGACCTGCGGATGACGTTGGCCGACAACGACTTGCGCAAGGTCACAGGCATGTGCGCGCTCGCGGGCGTGGATGTCGCCTTTCCCATGCTGGACGACGAGCTCGTCGCCTTTTCCGCGACGCTTCCCGCGCCGCTCAAGCTGCGGCGTACCCGTCTGCGTTTTTTCTTCAAGGAGGCGCTCGCGGATTTTCTGCCGCAGGCAATCATCCGCAAGACGAAGCACGGCTTCGGCTTGCCGATCGGCCATTGGCTCGCCGGCGACCGCGCGCTCGGAGAACTGGCCGGCGACAATCTGGCGTGGCTGCGCAGCCGCGCGATCGTAAGGCCGCAGTTCATCGACGAACTGAGCGGCCCGTTGCTGCAGGCGCATCCCGCGTACTACGGCACCATGGTCTGGCTGCTGCTGGTGCTGGCGTTGTGGATGCAGTCGCGCCAGGATCGGCATGGCCTGACGATTTGAGCAGCACAGCACAGACATGCTCGACGTGTTCTTCACCGTAGACGTTGAGATCTGGTGTGACGGCTGGACCGATCTGGACGCAAAGTTTCCGGCGGCGTTCCGCAAGTATGTCTACGGCCCGACCGCGCGGGGGGACTTCGGCATGACGTATCAAGCCGACGTGCTGCGTGACCACGGGATGACTGGGGTTTTTTTTGTCGAACCGCTTTTCACCGGGCGCTTTGGCAGCGCGCCGCTGGCCGAGATCGTAGGGCTCCTGAACGAACGGAATCAAGAGATCCAACTGCACTTGCATACGGAATGGGTTGACGAGTGGAAGGAGCCGCTTCTTCCCGACTGCACCTCGAAGCGGCAGTACGTGCGCCACTTCACGCAGCAGGAACAGCAAACCCTGATTGCCGCGGGGCAGCGATTGATCGAACGCGCGGGCAGTACGGCGCCTTGCGCGTTTCGCGCCGGTGGCTTCGGTTTCGACGTCCGTACTTTGTCAGCGTTGCGGCAAGTGGGCATCCGGTTCGACAGCAGTTACAACGCCCGGATTTTCGGCCCGGATAGCGGTCTGTTACCGGGCGAGATCGTCGTCGAGCCGGTCGAACATGATGAAGTCATCGAGTATCCGGTCACGGTGTTTGCGGATGGGTCAGGGACGCTGCGACCTGCGCAGCTCACCGCCTGTTCGTTTGCCGAAATCGAGGGCCTTCTCTGGCAGGCGCTTGAATCGGGTCGCTGCGCGCTCGTGATCCTGTCGCATAACTTCGAGCTGCTGAACTGGCGCAAGGACGGAGCTGACCGCTTTGTGCTGGAACGATTCCGCAAGCTGATTTCCTTCCTCGACCGACATCGGGACTGTTTCGCGGTTCGCGGCTTCCGGGACCTGCAGCCAAGGACCGCAAGCGTGCAGCCTGCGCCGTTGAAGTCTCCGCTGTGGAAGACCGGAGTGCGCACAGTCGAGCAGCTCTTGCGAAAGGCTCAGCGGTGATCCCGCCCTGGACGATCGCCGCGGTGCCGCTGACCTTTGCGCTTGGCGACAGAGCGCTTTTCGCGGCGACCTTGCGGCTGCAGGTGCGCGAGTTGGCGCTGTGCCATGAACCGCCACCGCAGGTCGTTGCGGAGCCACCGGGAGAGTCGCTGGAGCGTTCTTGCGACGGCTTCTATCTGCGCTCGGTGCCGACCCCGGTTCGCCTGCCGACGCTGGGGCGTGCCGGACCCTACGTGCGGTACGTGACCTCCGAGTACAACCGCTACTACGTCGACCTGCGCCAACCGTATACCCAGTACACGAGCAAGTTCTCGGCGAAATCGCGCTCGACGCTTGCGCGCAAGCTGCGCAGGTTCGCGAGTCACTGTGGCGGACAGCTCGACTGCCGCGAGTACAAGACACCGGCCGAGCTGCGCGAGTTCTTTCCGCTCGCCCGCGGCGTGTCGGCGCGCTCCTACCAACAGCGGCTTCTCGACGCCGGCCTGCCGGAGTCGGCCGAGTACGAACAGGAGGCGCAACAGATGGCGGAGCTCGGACTGGTGCGTGCTTATCTGCTGTTTCACGATTCGCAACCGGTTTCGTATCTGTACTGCCCGGCGCGGGGTCGTGCGCTTCGCTACGAATACCTTGGGTACGACCCCCAGTATGCAACGTGGTCGGTAGGGACTCTGCTGCAGTGGCTCGCCCTCGAACGAATGTTTGCCGACGGCGCGTTCGATCTGTTCGACTTCACCGAAGGCGAAGCCGAGCACAAGCGCTTTTTTGCGAGCGGAAGCATTCCAAGCAGCAACATCATGTTTCTGAGAAAGAGCGTGAGGAACCTCGCAGTGGTGCGCGCTCACCGCGGTGCGGTCATCCTCTCAAGCGCGATAGGCGATACGCTCGACGGCCTGGGACTGAAAAGCCGCGTCAGGAAACTGATTCGGTTCGGCCGATAACTGAGTACCCGGCCGTGAAGGAGTCGGCAAAGAAGGTCATTCGCCTCATACTGGGCGAGTATTCGATCTATCGCATCTATGCCTTCAGCGGTCCGGTCGGACCGGACTGGGCGCCCATCCGGCCCGGCTTTCGATTCGCACGGCTTGACGAACCGACAATCGCCAACAGCACCGACACGTTGATCGTTGATCAGCGCTGGTGGCACGGAGACGACGCCGACGCCTTTGGCTGTTTCGAGGAAAGCCGTCCGGTCGCGGCCTGCTTCTACTGGCACGGAGACCGCTATCGGGCGAGAGGCTTCTGGCCGCTCGAAGCGAGCGAGGCGAAGCTCGTGCAGATCGTGACCGTGCCTGATCGGCGCGGACTCGGACTGGCAACCGACCTGATCAGGTATTCGGCGCACGAGATGCTTGGCGAGAGATTCCACACGTTGTATGCACGAATCTGGCACTCGAATACGCCTTCGATCAACGCTTTTCGCCGAGCCGGTTGGCGTCATGTCGCAACGGTGACCGAGGTGAATCCGCTCAGGCTTTCCGGCCCCGTGCGCATGACTTTCCGGCGCCGGATATAGATAGCCCACTCCGGGCAACCTCAACGCGGCGCCCGCACCGCGACGGTCGGATGAGTCGTGCGCGTCAGCGCGAAGTGGACACGCGGCATGTGACTGCAGAGCATGAGCTGCACCGCGCCCGCCGTCGCGAACACGGCCCAACCGACTTTCACGGCGCCAAGCCGCTGATGCGAGCGGAGGGATTCCGCATTGAAAGCGGAAATGTGACTGATGCTCCAGCGAACGCCGCCCGCGCGCAGGTACTGGTGCGCGCCCTGCCACAAGCGCGCGAAGCCGCGCCCCAGGCGGTAGCGCGGCTCCAGGTAGACGTCGAAGTCCCAGACCGCTGTGCCTGACGGCACAGGAACGAATCGACAGCGCACTTCGGCATCGTCATACCGATCGTGTACAAGCCAGAGAAAGCCCGCCAACTCGCCCTCGTGGACGGCGGCGAAGCAA
Source organism: Pseudomonadota bacterium (assembly GCA_041694715.1). GTDB lineage: Bacteria > Pseudomonadota > Gammaproteobacteria > Burkholderiales > Thiobacillaceae > Thiobacillus. Next base: position 4,884 of record JBGFSF010000001.1, read on the forward strand.
ACCGCACCCTGCGCGTAGCGTGCCGCGATGATGTCGGGCGGTCGAGGAAAACGTCTCGCCAGAGGGTGCCGGGCGTCGACTTGGATGACGTCCATGACTCCACTGCTGCGCGCCGGCACGAGAGGCGTCGCTGACACCGGTTGGGCGACCAGGTGGTATTTGATCAGCCGGCAGCGGCCGCCGCTGAGGCGGTCAATCGTACGGGACACGAGATAGAGCACCCCATCGGCCGCGCCCAACTGCCTTAGCACCTCCGCGACGACGTTCATCGAAGGCTCGCGGCCTGCGGGCGTGGGTTAGTCGGCAACGATGCACGCAGCTTCTGCAGCCAGGCGAGCGTGGCCTCCTCGGCGGCGCGCTTCCAGTCGGAACGCGAAAACGTGTGGTCGGCTTCGACAAGATCCATGCGCTCGACGCCGACGCAGCCGAGGATCTCGCGCCATAAAGGATCCTGCGCCGTGTAATCGGCGAACTCGCGGGCCACGAGGTCGAATCCGCTGAGCATCAACAACACTCGACCGCGATAGCCGTGCAGCCCCTGCTCCATCCGATGGCGAAACGACCCCTGAAGGTCGTCATGGTCAGGTGCAAGCGCGCTCGAGGTCGCCCTTGTGACACTGGCTGCGAAGTCGCGCAGCGAGCTGCCGATCGCGACCCTGCGGGCCAGCAGCTTCTTCCAGAACGCACTTTCCAGAAGCCGCTTCGCGTAGTAGTGCTTCAACTGCGTCCTGGCCTGTATCGCATTGTTGCGCACCCAGGGATTGACGAGAACGGCGCCGGCGACGCGCGGATCCCTTCGCAGATAGATCGCCGCGGCCGAGGCTCCGTCGCACAGTCCCCAAAGCGCCACGGCGGTGACGGAAGGCATTTCGCGTTTGAGCGCGTCGATCGCCGAGCGGATATCGCTGTCAATTTCGTCGAACGCTTTCTTGTCGCCTTCGCCGTCGCCCATCCCCGTGTAATCGAAGCGCATGACCGGAAAGCCTTCCGCCGCCAGGTAGCGGGACAACTGGACGAACTGGCGATGGCTGCCTACGCGGTACTGTGGTCCGCCGACCACGATGACAACGGCCAGTTCGCAGGGCGCAGGCGGACACGCGACGACACCGAGCAAGCGGTTGCCGCCGCAATCGAAAACCAGCGGCCGTTCCTCGAAGTTCATGCGGGGTGCTCCACCGACAGCATCAACGCCTCGGTGCGCTCCAACAGCGCCGGGGACTCTGCGATCTCGACGGTGCTCCAGAAAGGCGGGCCGGCGACGGTATCGCTTTGGACCAGGCAGCCGGCTGCTCGCCACTGGTCGATGCGGGCGGACGATGCCGGGCCGATTGCGGCCCCCGCCGTACCCGCTGCGAGTTCCAGCCAGATTGCCGAGGAACCATGAGGCGGCACCGTCATTTCGGCCGCCTGCAATTCCGCCGCGAGCGCGGGGTTCAAGTGGTATCCGGCGATTTCGACGTTCCGGCCGGCGGCCAGTTGCGTGCGCAAAGCTGCGGTGGAGGGCGCGCCTTCGTTGTCGTTCAGCACTCCCGCCACAGTGGCCAGTCGCAGGAACTGCTGCAGATGCTGGTTGCCCGAGATCACCGGTTGCCAGAGCAACAAGCGCTGCGGCTCGTTGCGCAAGCGCGCGACCGCGCACGCCAACAGTGCACCGGCGCGCAAACCCCAGATCGTCACCGCACCGGCTGTCCTGGCGGCGAGCCACCGGTACGCGGCATCGAGGTCATCGATCCAGTCGCGCCAGGTGGCCTCTTCGAACTCGCCGTCGCTGTCGCCGCACCCGCGAAGATCGATCAAAAGGACACTCCAACCCGCCGCCGCGAGACGGCGCGACTGCATGGCAACCATGCGGCGCGACTTGTTCATCTCCTCAGCAAACGGATGCGCGAACACGACACCACCCCTAGCGCGTCGGCCCGATTCAGGACCGAACCACAGGCAGAACCGCCTGCCGGAGGGCCGTTCCAAGAAGAACGGGCGGATATCGATCTCGCTCACGCCTCAATGGGCAAGCTTGCGCTCGACGAACTGAACGAGCGACCCGACGGTCGCGAACGTCGCGCCATCCACTTCGTCGTCATCGACCGTGAACCCGAACCGTTCTTCAAGCGCCGTGATCAGGTTCGCGACCGCCATGGAATCGAGTTCCGGGACGGCGCCAAGCAGCGGCGTGTTCAGGCCAAACGCACGCGCACGGCCCTGCAAGCTGAGCACGTCGTCCAGCAATGCGAGCACCTGCTCTTCTGGCTTCAAAAGCGACCCCCTTCGAATCGATGGAAGCACCGCTTGCGGCTGCGAGGCCGCCACGGAAGCCGCGGATTCTACGTCGGTGCTGTGGCACCACAAAGACGAAAATTCCCGGGAAGACACGCCCGATACGTGCGCGCGCGCGTCGCACTCGGACGGTAAACTGCGCGCGAGGCTGTTGCCGGCCAGGAACTATGTGTCAATGCTTCCCAAGTTAGCCATCCGTTCGACAGCTTCGCTAAGCGCCAGCGTCGGCGGCGCAGCCGATCGATGACTTCGACGACTCTGTTGCCGGAGCTCATCTTCAGCTCGGCAGAGCGTTGGCCCCAGCGCCGAGCACTGACCTACGGTGCGAACTCCCTCATCTACGCCGAACTGGCGCAGGCGGTCAGCGACTTCGCCTCCGGACTGCTGGCCCTCGGGCTGCGTCGGACGGAGCGCGTGGGGATCTACCTCGAGAAGCGGCCGGAGTTCGTCGCCGCCGCGTTCGGTGCCGCGGCCGCCGGAGGCGTGTTCGTGCCGGTGAACCCGTTGCTGAAGGCGGCTCAAGTCGGTCATATCCTGAACGACTGCAATGTGCGAGTGCTTGTGACGTCGGCGGAGCGTTTGCCGCTGCTGACCGAGACCCTGGCACAGTGCCCCGACCTGCGCCATGTCGTCGTTGTGGGTGAGTTCGAACATTCGACAGACCTGCCGGGCGTGTCCGTTCACCGCTGGGGCGATGTCATCGGTGCCGGGCCGCATGCACCGCACCGCGTTATCGACACGGACATGCTGGCGATTCTTTACACGTCCGGCAGCACAGGCAAACCGAAGGGTGTAGTACTGTCGCATCGGAACATGATGGCGGGCGCGAAGAGCGTGGCGAGCTATCTGTGGAACTCGCCCGACGACACCTTGCTCGCCGCCCTGCCGCTTTCGTTCGACGCGGGGTTCAGCCAACTGACGACCGCGTTTCACGCCGGCGCACGGGTCGTGCTGCTCAACTACCTACTGCCTCGGGACGTGCTGAGCGCCATCGTGAAGGAAACGGTAACCGGTCTGACGGCGGTCCCGCCGCTGTACATCCAGCTCTCGCAGTTGGACTGGCCGGCGTCGGTCACCGGGCATCTGCGCTACTTCGCCAACACGGGCGGACGCATGCCCCTGGAAACCTTGACGAAGTTGCGCCGCATGCTGCCGAACACACGCCCGTTTCTCATGTACGGGCTGACCGAGGCCTTTCGCTCGACCTATTTGCCGCCGGAGGAGGTCGACCGGAGACCGGATTCGATCGGCAGGGCGATTCCCAATGCCGAGATCCTGGTGCTGCGAGAAGACGGAACCGAGTGCGGCCCGGATGAGCCGGGAGAACTCGTGCACCGCGGCGCGCTGGTCGCAATGGGCTACTGGAACGATCCGGAGAAGACGGCGGAGCGCTTCAGAATACTGCCCCATCGCGACCGCGGCCTGGTGCTGCCGGAGTACGCAGTGTTCTCCGGCGACACGGTGCGCAGGGATGCCGAAGGCTTCCTGTACTTCATTGGCCGGCGCGACGAGATGATCAAGACGTCGGGCTACCGCGTCAGCCCGACGGAGATCGAGGAGGTCGTTTACAGCACCCAACTTGTGGGTGAGGCAGCAGCATTCGGCGTGCCGCACGCCGCGCTCGGGCAGGCCGTCGTCCTAGTAGCGACACCTCGGCAGGAGGACGTTGCGACCGAGACGCTGCTCGCGGAGTGCCGCAACCGCCTGCCGGTGTTCATGGTCCCGGCGCACGTTGCACTGCGCTCCGGCCCGCTGCCGCGCAACCCGAACGGAAAGATCGACCGCAAGGCACTGGCCGCCGAGTTTTGCAGTCTCTTCGACGCGGCCGGCACATGATTGTGCAACTGCCCGCGCATGTCGAACTGACCGCCTGGCCGGTCGAGGACGACTGCCTGATGGTGGGCGGCGTGCCGGTCACGCAACTGGCCGCACGCGTCGGTTCAACGCCCTTTTACGCGTATGACCGCCGACTGGTGGCTGAACGCGTGCGGCTTCTTCGCCGGCACCTGCCGCGCCAAGTCAAGCTCCACTATGCGGTCAAGGCGAATCCGATGCCGGCCCTCGTCGCCTGCCTGGCGCGGCTCGTCGACGGCCTCGACGTGGCTTCGGGGCGCGAACTGCGAATAGCGCTCGACGCCGGGATGGATCCGCGCGAGATCAGCTTTGCGGGCCCGGGCAAGTCGAACGCGGAACTGGCGCAAGCGATCGCCGCCGGGATCCTGCTGAACATCGAATCGCCTCGCGAGCTGCGCGAACTCGCACAGATCGTGGCGCGATCGGGACGGCCGGCGCGCGTAGCAGTCCGCGTGAATCCGGACTTCGAGTTGAAGTCCTCCGGCATGAAAATGGGCGGCGGCCCCAAGCAGTTCGGGGTGGATGCCGAGCAGGTTCCGGCACTGCTGCGTCAGATCGATGCGCTGGGTCTCGGCTTTGAAGGCTTCCACATCTTCAGCGGCTCGCAGAACCTGCGGTCCGAGGCCATCTGCGAGGCACAGCGCAAAGTCCTCGAGCTGGCCGTGCGCCTGGTGCAGGACGCGCCGCAACCGGTCCGTGTGCTGAACATCGGAGGCGGCTTCGGGGTGCCGTACTTTCCAGGCGACCAGCCGCTCGATCTGACTCCGATCGGCGCCAACCTGCATGCGTTGGTCGATGAGGCGGCCCGGCGCCTGCCCGGCGCCGAACTCGTGGTGGAACTGGGCCGTTACCTCGTCGCCGAGGCGGGCATTTACGTCTGCCGGGTCGTCGACCGCAAGGTCTCGCGCGGACATGTGTTCCTGGTTACGGACGGCGGCCTTCATCATCACCTCGCCGCCTCCGGGAACTTTGGCCAGGTGGTCCGAAAGAACTATCCGGTCGTGATCGGCAATCGGGTCCGCGGCGGCGTGCGCGAGATCGCGTCGGTGGTCGGTCCGCTGTGCACGCCGCTCGATGTTCTTGCCGACCGCATGGAACTGGCGCGCGCCGAGGAAGGCGATCTGGTCGTCGTCTTCCAGTCCGGCGCCTATGGACTGACGGCGAGTCCGATCAACTTCCTCGGCCATCCGGCGCCGGCCGAAGTGCTCGTGTAAGCCAGTAGCGCGATGGCACTGACACGTTCCACGCCCGACGTCAGCGCTCCCGACGGCGTGCGGCTGTCACAACCGGGTCACCGAAGCAGTCGTTTCGTCGTGATGCACCCGCGCGGGCAGAACAAGGGGATCTTCTGGATCACGCCCGATGCACCGCAGTCGGCAGCCTTTCGCGAGTTGGGTCGCGAGCTGCAGATCGTCTGCTTGCGGGCTCCCGCACACCCCCGCGACCGACCGCCGCTGGCTTTGCAGGATCTGGCCGCCTACTACGCGGAAAGCGTGGGCGAGTGTTCGCGCAACGATCCGGTCACGCTTGTCGGCTACTGCATCGCTGCAGTACTCGCCCGCGAGACCGCCATCGCGCTTTCCGCCCGAGGCCGTCGCGTCAGATCCCTCATCATGGTCGACCCTCCTGATCCCGCGAAGTCCCGGGCCCTGCTGACACGCGACCCGTTTGGTTATCGTCTGTTCCAGCAGGCGCGGCGATGGAGCTTTCACCTGAGTCGGATGGTCTCTCCGGAATTGCCCAGCAGAACCAGTTATCTGCAGGGCAGTATCGCCGGTGTGTTGGCCAGACGCGACTACGGCAAGAGCAAAAGCGCGTACGCTGCCGCAAGGACTCGCGAAGCTGCACTGCCGGACCGTTTCAGCGACGGCTACCATGTCGCGGTCGCGGCGTTCATGAACTCGACTCCAGGACCCTACAGCGGGTCCGCATGCGTCATCCGTCCGACGGATGTGCCGCGGAGGAGTTTTGAGTATTCGAACCTGCGCTGGCTCCAACTGATCACGGGCAGTATCGAGTTCGTCGATGTGCCCGGGAACTCGGACACGATGTGGCAGGAGCCGGCGGTCAAGGTTCTATGCGATGTCCTTCGCGCCAGGCTTGCGTAGACACCGGATGTTCAGGCCGGGGCCCTGCACGTGACTGAGGCGGAAACGTGTGCGGAATCGCGGGCATCGTGAGCATTGCGGGGGATCCCGTCCGGAGCGATCAGCTCGAACGGATGATCGCCACGATTCGCTATCGTGGCCCGGACGATACCGGAGTTCATCTGGACAGCGATGGTTCCGTCGGACTGGCGCATGCGCGGCTGAGCATCATTGATCTCGCGTCCGGCAGGCAGCCGATGGCCAATGCGGACCGATCGATCTGGATCACGTTCAACGGCGAGATCTTCAACTACGTCGAACTGCGCGCCCAGTTGATGCGCCAGGGACGCAAGTTCGCGACCCAGTCGGACACCGAAGTCGTCCTGCAGATGTACGAGGTCTACGGCGAGGACTGCGTCGACCGTTTCAACGGTGACTGGGCCTTTGCGATCTGGGACAGCCGACAGCGCAAGCTGTTCGCGTCGCGCGACCGCGCGGGTGTCCGCCCGTTCTTTTATGCCGATACGCCGAAGGCTTTTGTCTTCGCGTCCGAGGCGAAGGCCGTTCTGTGCCACCCTGCGGTCGGCGCAACGGTCGATCTCGATGCGCTGGATCAGATCTTCACGTTCTGGTGCTCGCTGCCGCCGAGGACGTTCTTCAGCAACGTGCGGCAACTGCCGCCCGCACACTCGTTGATGCTGCAAGACGGCCGGATCAGGATTTGGCCGTACTGGCAGCACGACTTCGTCACCGCAGATGAGCCGATCAGCGAAGTCGACGCGGCGGCGCGACTGGAAGAGCTCCTGACAGACGCAACACGCCTGCGCCTTAGATCCGACGTGCCCGTGGGTGCCTATCTGAGCGGAGGTCTTGACTCGTCTGTGGTGACCGCGCTGGCGCAGCGCTGCTCGGGAGGGCGGGTACGGAGCTTCTCGGTTGCATTCGAGGACGCCGAGTTCGATGAGAGCAGCTACCAGCAGGAGGTTGCCGGATCGTTGTCGACGCAGCATGAAACGCTACGCTGCAGCAAGGCCGACACCTGTCGCGTCTTCCCGGACGTGGTGCGCCATGCCGAGCAGCCCCTGCTGAGAACGGCGCCCGCGCCGCTTTATCTGCTGTCCGAGCTGGTTCGTAGCGCGTCCTACAAGACGGTGCTGACCGGCGAGGGCGCCGATGAGTTCCTGGGTGGCTACGACATCTTCAAGGAGGCGAAGATCCGCCGGTTCTGGGGCAGGCAGCCGGCGTCGAACTGCCGGCCGCTGCTGCTGCGCCGCCTGTATCCGTACCTGCCCAACTTGCGCGCGCAGTCCGATGCCTACCGCGGCAGCTTCTTCCGCGTGAGCACTGACGATCTGGCGAATCCGTTCTTCTCGCACCTGCCGCGCTGGGAATTGACATCGAGGGCGAAGGCCTTCTTCTCGGACGACGTGCGTGCGCAGCGAGCCCGTGGCGACACTTATCGCGAGTTGGCGACCCGTCTGCCGTCGTCGTTCTCGTCGTGGAGCGATCTCAGCCGGGCGCAGTACCTGGAGGCCAGCATACTGCTGCCCGGCTACATCCTGTCGTCGCAGGGCGACCGCGTGGCGATGGCACACTCGGTCGAAGGACGCTTCCCGTTCCTGGATCACCGAGTGATCGAATTCAGCGGCCGATTGCCGGCATCTCTGAAGATGAAGGTGCTCAACGAGAAGTACATTCTGAAGCGCGCGGCCACGCACCTGGTGCCGGAGGCAATCCGCCGGCGGCCGAAGCAGCCATATCGCGCACCGGATGCCGCAAGTTTCATCGACGTTCAGCGCGGCGAGGCGCGCGCCGAGTATGTCGCGGATGCGCTGTCGCCGGAGAGCGTGCGGCGCACCGGTTTGTTTGATCCGTTGGCCGTACGCATGCTTTATCAGAAGGCGCTGCGGGGGCGGTTGATCGGCGCCGCGGACAACATGGCGTTCGTCGGCATCCTGTCGACGCAGCTTCTCGCACGACAGTTCAATTGCGTATCGACAGGAGCGGTTTGATGCAGGGCATCGAGCAGATCATCCGCAGCTTCATCGTCGAGAACTTTTTGTTCGGCGATGAGGGCCGCGCGCCTGCCGTCGACGACTCCTTCCTCGAACTCGGCATCATCGACTCGACCGGAGTTCTGGAACTCGTTGCGTTCCTCGAGCAAAGCTTCGGATTCAAGGTCAAGGACGCCGAACTGCTGCCCGATAACCTCGATACGATCAACGCTGTGGCTGCATACATTCGGCGCAAGAACGCTGACGCCTGAGGGGCCGACCAGTGCAGCTCGAAGCGTTTCTTGAGGGCAGTTATGCCGAGCATCCGGACAAGACCGCGCTCGTCTGTGGTGCCGCGCGTCTGTCCTACCGCGACCTGGAGCAGCAATCGAACCAGGTCGCGCATGCGCTGATCGACTTGGGCGTGGCACGCGGAGACAGGGTCGCGATCTGCCTCGACAACTCGGTCGAAGCCGTGGTCTCGGTGTTTGCCGTGCTGAAGGCCGGCGGCGTGTTCGTCATGGTCAATCCGACGACGAAGGCGGACAAACTGGCCTTCGTACTGAACGATTCCGAGTCTCGTCTCCTGGTCGCCGGCGTCCGCAAGCTCGACGAATTGGCGAGTCATCCACCGCCGCCGGTACATCTGGCGTCGGTCGTGGCGGTCGGTCCGGCCGCGAAACCCGGTGTTTTCGGCGCGACCAGGGTGACGCCCTGGGCGAGCCTGATGAACGGGCAACCCAGGCGCTTCGCGCCGCCGGCGAAACGTTGCATCGACATCGACCTTGCCGCGCTGATCTACACGTCGGGTTCCACCGGCACGCCGAAGGGCGTGATGCTGACGCACCAGAACATGGTGGCGGCGGCGACTTCGATCACGACCTATCTCGGGAACCGAGCCGACGACGTCATCCTGAACGTCCTGCCGCTGTCCTTCGATTACGGCCTGTATCAGGTGCTGATGGCGGCGAGGGTCGGTGCCACGGTCGTCCTGGAGAAGTCATTCGCCTATCCGCATGCGGTCATGCAGCGCCTGGTCAGCGAAGGCGTCACCGGCTTTCCCATCGTGCCGACGATATCGGCCATCCTGCTGCAACTGGATCTGGCCGGCTACCGGTGTCCTTCGCTGCGCTACATCACCAATACCGGGGCTGCGCTGCCCACCGAGCACATCGCAGGGCTGCGACAGGCGTTCCCCGGCGTCAGGCTGTACTCGATGTTCGGCCTGACCGAGTGCAAGCGAGTTTCGTACCTGCCGCCCGATGAGTTGGACAAGCGCCCGACATCGGTGGGCAAGGCGATGCCGAACGTCGAGGTCTACATCGTCGATGAACTCGGACGGCGCCTGCCGCCCGGCGAAGTCGGCGAACTGGTCGTCAGAGGCGCGAACGTCATGCGCGGTTACTGGAAGCTGCCGCAGGAAACGGAGAAGGTCCTGCGTCCAGGCCTGGTCCCCGGCGAGCGGGTTCTTTACACGGGCGACCTGTTCCGCACGGACGACGAAGGCTATCTGTACTGGACCGGCAGACGCGACGACATCATCAAAAGCCGCGGCGAGAAGGTCAGTCCGAAGGAGGTCGAGAACGTTCTGTATTCGCTCCCCGGCGTAGGCATGGCGGCAGTCATCGGGATACCCGATCCGGTTCTCGGCCAAGCGGTCAAGGCAGTGATCAGTCCGCGCCCAGGCTGCCGGCTGACCGAGGAGGACGTACTCCGGCACTGTGCCCGCCACCTGGAAGACCACATGGTGCCGAAGGTGGTGGAGTTTCGCGATCAACTGCCTCAAACACCCACGGGCAAGATCGACAAGCGGCGACTGGCCCACGCCGAGGGCGCGAACCGATGAGTAGTTCGGGGTTCTCGGCCGACGTGCTCAGGCTGGACGCTGCCGAGACGGTCGAACGCATTTGCGCGGCGATTCGCGATCTGGTGCTGCAGCAGTTGCGGCGCAGGGGCGCCGTGCTCGGCCTTTCCGGAGGCGTCGACAGCAGCGTGGTCGCCACGCTGTGTGCACGGGCGCTCGGCAGAGAAAGGGTCTTCGCCCTCCTGATGCCGGAGCGCGAATGCTCGCCGGAGAGCACCGAACTCGGGTGCAAGGTGGCCGATGCGCTCGGTGTGGCCTACAAGGTCGAAGACATCACACCCATCCTCGAGGCCGCCGGCTGTTACCGCCGTCGCGATGACAGCATCCGGGAGGTCATTCCCGACTACCGGGCGGAGTTCAGGTGCAAGATCGTGCTGCCGGAATCGCGTGAAGGATCGGGCTATCGCATCTTCTCGCTGGTCGCGCAGGCACCAGACGGCAGGCAGATTACGACGCGACTGACGCCGACCGCATACCTGGGAGTTGTCGCTGCAACCAACTTCAAGCAGCGGGTGCGCAAGATGTTGGAGTATTTCCATGCGGACCGATTGAACTACGCGGTGATTGGAACCCCCAATCGCCTCGAGTACGACCAAGGGTTTTTCGTGAAGAACGGCGACGGCGCCGCCGATCTGAAACCCATCGCCCATCTGTACAAGTCGCAGGTCTACCAGTTGGCTGAATACCTGGGCATTCCACCGGAGATCCTCCGCCGCCCGCCATCGACGGACACCTACTCGCTGAGTCAAACTCAGGAAGAGTTCTACTTTCCGCTGCCCTATGCACAAATGGATCTGTGCCTGTATGGCTTGAATCACGGGCATTCACCGCAGGAGGTGGCTCAGGCGGCCGGCTTGACCGCCGGACAGGTTGAACGCGTGTTCCGCGACATCCGCGCCAAGCGCAGCGCCACCCGCTACCAGCATCTTGCTCCGCTGCTGCTGGAAACGATCGCCGAGGTACCTGATACGGCAAACCGCTACTCTGGAGTCTGAACATGTCACAAGCCCGGCTGCCAGGGCCGCGCATCGCGGGCATCGCAACCTGCGTGCCCGCAAGGCGTTTCGACAACATCACCGACACCACCGAGTTTGCACCCGAAGAAGTGCGCAAAGTCGTCGGTATGGCGGGCGTAGCGACACGTCGGGTCGCCGACGACAGCACCTGCAGTTCGGATCTGTGTTTTGCCGCCGCCGACAGATTGCTCGAGGAGTTGGCGTGCGACCGAAGCACGATCGACGTACTGATCATGGCGACCCAGACGCCCGACTACTTCATGCCGTCGACCAGTTGCCTTTTGCAGCAGCGCCTGGGCTTGTCGACCTCGTGCGCGGCTTTCGATCTGAACCTCGGCTGCTCGGCCTACGTCTACGGACTGTGGCTGGCTGCCACGCTGCTGGCGACGCCGAACCACCGGCGCGTTCTGCTGCTCAACGGCGAGACGCCGACCCGCTATGCCGACCGCGCAGACCGCTCCGTTGCCCTGCTGTTCGGCGACGCCGGCTCGGCCACGCTTCTCGAGCGGCGTCCGGGCAGCGACGAGCAGGCCGACTGGTTTTTCGTCCTTCACACCGACGGAGCGGGCTATGAGGATCTGATCATCCCGGCCGGCGGCTTTCGCGACCGCTTCAATGCCGACCCGCGGCAGCATTGCGTGGCAATGAACGGCTCGAACGTGTTCAACTTCACCATTCGCGTGATTGCACCGTTGATCCGCGACACGTTGCAGGCGGCGGCGACCGGCAAGGACGAAGTCGACTACTTCATCCTGCACCAGTCGAACAGATTCATCATGAATCACCTGGTCAAGAAGGTGGGACTGGCACCCGAAAAGGTGCCGATCATCCTCGAACACTTCGGCAACACCGGCGGACCGTCGGTCCCGTTGACCATCACTCAGGGCCGGCTCGAGCGACCGGTGGGTCGAAGCCTTCGACTGATGCTGCTCGGTTACGGCGTCGGCCTGTCGTGGGGCTCGGCGTTTCTGACGCTCGAACCACAGGCGCGCATTGTTCATACGGAGTTGCCGCAACATGGCAAATGACCAAGACTCCTTCCTCGACTTTGCCGGGCGTTGGGTACTGGTGTCGGGTGCGTCGTCAGGGCTCGGCCGCGCGGCGTCCGTCGAACTGGCCAGGTACGGCGCGCGACTGATCCTGACCGGGCGCAACGAGAACCGGCTGGCCGAAACCGCCGGCCTGCTCGGGCAAGCCGAGCATCGCGTGCTGCCGCTCGATCTTGCGCAGGTCGACGGGATCGTGCCGGCGGTGGTCCGCTTACGCCAGGACACCGGCCCGATCTACGGACTGTGCCACGCGGCCGGAATCGTCGAAACGCGGCCTCTGCATGCCAATACGCCGGAGGTGATGCAGGCACAGTTGAACGTCAACCTGCTTGCCGGCCTCGAACTGGCCCGGGCCGTGTGCCGGCGCGACGTGCACGTGGACGAGGGCGGCAGTCTCGTTTTCGTGTCTTCCGCCTATGGCCACGTGGGCGTGCCAGGCCAGATCGGGTACTGCGCAACGAAGGGCGCGGCTTGCGCCGCGGTGCGCGCGATGGCCGTCGAGCTGGCGCGCAGGCGGATTCGCGTCAACAGCGTCTCGCCGGGTCTCGTGTTCACGCCGATGACCGAGCATGCGCTGCGAAAGCTTTCGCCCGAGCATGTCGAGCGCATCAAAGCGGCGCACCCGCTGGGCATCGGCCAGCCGCAAGACGTGGCTCGGGCCATCGTATTTCTGCTCGCACCTGCAGTGCATTGGATCACCGGTGCCGACCTTGCCGTCGACGGCGGCATGACGGCACAGTAGCAGACACGCAATACCGCGACGGAGAGCCCACTTGAAAACGCAGGACGCGCTGAACTGGATCGCCGAGATCTTCGAGCAAGGTGCCGGTACACTGACCGCCGCGACGATGCGCACGGACATCCCGGGCTGGGATTCGCTCGGAACCCTGACCCTCATCGCCGGTTTCGACGAAAAGTTCGACATCCACCTCTCGGAGAAGGACATCGACGCGATGAAGCGGGTCGGCGATGTACTCGACGTTCTGCGTCGCCACGGCAAGTTGGCGGACGATTGACCGAACCACGGGGGCACACCCGTCGTGGGCTTCATTCTCATCGACCGCATCGTCTCGCTCGTGCCAGGCAAACTCGCAGTCGCCGCACGCACCGTACGCCCCGACGAGGAGTATTTTCGCGATCACTTCGTCGTGGCTATCGCCTGCGGCGCCGGCACGCAAGCCATGCTGTGGGCCGAGCTGGGTCACCGCGTTCGCGCGCTCGATATCAATGAGCCGCTGCTGTCGGTCGCATGCCGGCGAGCTGCAAAACGCCGCCTGCCGATCGACTATCGGCTTGGGACCGCGCATATCATCTCAACGAGTTTCGATAAGAAAGGATGCCCATGCGACCGTCCGTTGTGCTCGACTTGAAGCGAAGCGCAGTGCGCGAAGCGACAGGCCGTTTCCGCGCGGCGAACCCGCGCGTCTTCGGCTCGGTGCTGCACGGCACCGACCGGGATGGCAGCGACCTCGATCTGCTGGTCGATGCGCTGCCCGGCGCGACGCTGTTCGACTTGGGCGGCTTGCAGGACGAGCTGGAATCGCTGCTCGGCATCCACGTCGATCTGCTGACACCGGCTGACCTGCCGCCGAAGTTCCGGGCCAAGGTGCTCGCGGAGGCGCGACCGATATGAGCGAGAGCCGCCTGGCCGACTACCTCGGCCACATGCGGCAGGCCGCGACCGATGCGTGCGGCTTCGTGGCGGGCTTCGCCAAAGACGACTTCCTTGAGGACAAGCGTACCCAGCAGGCCGTCATCATGAGCCTCATCATCATCGGCGAGGCCGCCACGAAGGTGATGGACGGCTACGCCGAGTTCGCGCAGGCGCATCCCGAAGTGCCGTGGCGCAGCATGCGCGGCATGCGCAACCGCATCGCCCACGGCTATTTCGACATCAACCTCGACGTGGTGTGGGACACCGTGCAGACGGCGCTGCCGGAACTGCTCAAGCAACTGCCTGCCGGACGCCAGGATGCCGACAACGAAAACCGCAACGACCATGGGATGGAACCATGACCGACGACAACAAGCCGCCGATGTTCGGCCCCTCTTTCGCGATCGACCCGGCCAACTCCATCTGTCGGAAAGAGACGTCGACACGATGAAGCGGGTCGGCGATGTACTCGAGGTCTTGCGTCGCCACGGCAAGTTGGAAGACGCTTGAGGGGGTGCATCGGCCGTGCGCTTCATTCTGATCGACCGCATCGTCTCGCTGGTGCCCGGCAAACTCGCAGTGGCCGCACGCACCGTACGCCCCGACGAGGAGTATTTTCGCGATCATTTTCCCGGCTTTCCGGTCGTGCCCGGTGTGCTGCTTACCGAGATGATGGCGCAGACCGCCGGCAAGGGTCTGGACGCCGAGCGGCGGCCTAGGGGCAAAGCGATGCTGGCCAGGATCCTTTCGGCCAGCTTCCGCCAATGGGTGCGGCCAGGTGACGAATTATTCGTGCATGCGATGATCACGACCAACGATGAGCGATACGCGACGGCCGATTGCCGCGTGGAGATCGAGGGCAAGAGCGTGGCGCAGGCCAAGCTGTTCTTTTCCTTTGTTGCAGCGGACCAGTTCGCGGCGGACTTCCGGGACGACTTGCTGGAAGACTTCCTGGCCGGGCAACGCCGATGAGCAATGAGTTCAGTCTGCATGGCACTTCCGTGCTTGTCACTGGCGGCACGCGCGGCATCGGCCGGGCGATCTCGCTGCGGCTTGCGCGCGCCGGCGCGATGGTCGTCGCCAACTATGCGAGAAACGATGAAGCGGCTGCGGCGCTGAAGGCCGAGGCCAACAGCGAGGCGCTTGCGCTCGAGGTGCTGCGCGCCGATCTGACCCTACCCAAGGGCATCGGCGCGGTCCTGGAGCAGATGACGCAGCGGGTCGGCACCATCGTCTCGCTGGTCCATTGTGCCGCCACGGGCGTGCACCGTCCGCTCGAACAACTGACGGCGCGCCACCTCGACTGGACATTAGCTCTGAACGTTCGTGCGTTCTTTGAACTGGTGCAGGGTCTGCTTCCGGCCATGACGGACGGATCCGCTGTCCTCGCGCTGTCTTCCGCAGGTGCCGTGCGGGCGGTGCCCGCGTACTGTACTGTGGGCACATCCAAAGGTGCGATCGAGTCCCTGGCCCGCCACCTTGCGGTGGAGCTCGCACCGCGCGGTATCCGAGTCAACATCCTGGCGCCCGGAAGCATTGAGACGGCTGCATGGAACGCTTTCCCCGACAGGGAGCAGCGACTCGCAGAAGCGCAGCGGCGTTCGCCGATCGGCCGATTGGTCACCGTCGACGAGGTGGCACTCGCGGCGCAGTTTCTCTGCAGCCCCGCGTCGCGCGGAGTCGTCGGACATACACTCGTGGTCGACGGCGGAGCCCTCGTGGTCGCGTAGCTCGCCGGAGCTGACGGGCTGCGCGCCGGCGGTAGCGAAGGGCAGAAGGTGAATTCGATGCTCGACCACAGTTCGGATCCGAACTTCCTCGCCTACTACGAGCGCGAGAGCGTCAGCGAGCAGACGATTGAACGCTTCACCCGGATTCGCGATCGGGCGCTCGGGTTGTGGTCCGAGTGCAACCGGCGCGGCGGACCACTGGAGGTCGTGGATGTCGGCTGCGGTGCCGGCACGCAAGCCATGTTATGGGCCGAGCTTGGTCACCGCGTTCGCGCGCTCGATATCAATGAGCCGTTGCTGTCGGTCGCGCGCCGGCGAGCCGGAGAGCGCGGCCTGCCGATCGACTTTCGGCTGGGGACCGCGACCGCACTACCTTTTGAGGCATCCTCGACGGATGTCTGCCTCCTGCCGCAACTGCTGGAGCATGTGGTCGACTGGCGGTCGTGCGTGCTCGAAGCTGCCCGCGTGCTGCGGCCGGGCGGAGTCTTTTACCTGAGCACGACGAACTGGTTGTGCCCGCTACAGGAAGAGTTCAACCTGCCTTTGTATTCGTGGTATCCGCCGGCACTGAAGCGCTACTGCGAACGCCTGGCGGTCACGACGCGCCCCGATCTGGTCAATCATGCGCGCTACCCGGCCGTCCACTGGTTCAGTTTCTTTCAATTGCGCGACTACTTGACACCACTCGGTTTCCAATGCCTGGACCGCTTCGACATGCTCGCACGCCAGCCGATGTCCAAAGCGCGGCGCATGCTCGTAACCCTGGTTCGGTCAAGCGAAGCGACCAGGCTCGCCGCGCAGGTCTTCAGCGGCGACTCCACTGTCTGGGGGCTGAAACGCCCGACCCGGCCGATCGGCCGGTGACCTGAGGCGTGGAAGACGCCGGCGGCCCGCGCGGCTGCGGCGCAATCCCTACACGATCCTGATCGCGACGACGCGACCACCGAAGGTGAAAGTCCTCGCGTCTTGCGCGGTGACCCAGACGAGGGATCTCAACTGCGGCGCGTAGTCCATCCGGCGATAGTTGGTGTTACGTGGAGGAGGCGATAGGGTTGACGGCTTCGCCGGGCCTGTGATGGGTCGCGCAACCCACGACCATTGCGATGACGGGTTCGCCGGCACGTCGATCTCGTAGTACGTGTCAATGTTGTGCTGCGTCCAGTACACGAGTTTTTGCAGCTCCGGCACAAAGACGAGCGTGCCGCCGCCCCAGTTGGCCGCCGGCAGCGAGCCGGTGCTGAACGATACCTGGGTGCGTGCACTACCGGTCGAACCGGCGCTGAACCAGAACATTCTTATATTGCCTTCTCCCTGGGCATTTGTCGCGATGACGACGATGCCCCGGTGCGCACAGTACGCCGAGTACATCATGTCGGGATACGAGTTCAAACCCGGGTGGCCCGCAATGTTCGTAAACGTTCTGTCTGCAAGCGTGAGGTAAGACCGGTACGGCATGCCTCCGTCGCTGATCGGCCAGATGATCCCCCGCGTGGTGTCGTACGCGCACGTTCCGCCGGGCGACCAACTGCCCGCGTGGTTCACGGACCAGCGGCGCCAGCGACGGTCGGTGAACGTGAACACATGGCTCCATCCGGACTCGCGCGACGCGCTGGATCCAACCGCGCCCGAAACAGGCCGAATCAGCGCACCGAGAGGATCGCCGCTGACAGACGGCGGCAGAATCAGCAGGCAATCGTAGGTATGCGCCGAACCTGGAACACCAGGCTCGACTTCCCTGGGATTGCTGATGTCGTCCGGGAATCCGCCCGTCTTGATTCTGTTCTCGTAATCCGACTTCGAAGCCAGTCGTGTAGGCCCGCCGACACGCTCGAAAGCGAGCGTGTTGAAGTTCGCGATGAACACCGAGTTGTCGTTGTTGGATGCGTGTCCGCCGCCATGGATGACATGGGCACCCAGTTGGCCGTAGTACGGGTTGTAGACGCCGCCGGAGTAATCTCCGAAACGCTGAGCACTGTCGCCCGACCAAACACCGATTAGAACGACGTCGTCCAGCTTGTTGGTCATCGGCACAAAGCCCGCTTGGCCGATCGCGGTCGGAACCCAAGCCGGAAGACTTTCCGGCGGAACGGGTGTCGGTGGTGGTGGTGGCGGCGCAGATGGTGGCGGCGGCGCAGGTGGTGTTGGCGGCGCAGGTGGTGGTGGTGGTGGCGGCGGCGGTGCTGGCGGTGGTGGCGCAGGGGGCGTAGGTCCAGGCGAGGAACCTGGTGGTGCCGCGGAAGCGGCAAGTTGACTCTCCGCATCGGCGCCGCCACAGC
>JBGFSF010000016.1:0-92179 GCA_041694715.1 Pseudomonadota bacterium
ATCCGCCGCCGGCCGCACGCGTGCCGGCGGCGCCTGCGCCGGTCGCGGTGGCGGCCCCCGAGCCCGTGGCCGCGAACATGTCTGCCGCCCCGGTCGAGCCCCCGGCGGTGTCTGCGGTCGAGCAATCGGCGGAACAGGCGGGCGAGCTGTCGCCACCCCCGGCGACCGAGCCGGTGCGCGGGGAACTGGCGCTGACGGTGACGCCGGCGCTTTCGCAGCCGTCCGCCGTGGCCGGCAAACCCGCCGCGGCGGCGCGCGAGACGCACGCCGAGCCGGGCAACCCGCCCGCAGCGTCGCCCGAGCCGCCGCGCATCCACAAGCAGGTCAATCTCCCCTCCGCCGAAGAGGCGGCGGAAGCGCGCTACCGCACGGCCGTGGCGTTGCTGCAGAAGGGGCGTGAGCCTCAGGCGAGGCGATTGCTGGAAGAGGCACTCGGCCTCGACGCCGCCCATGTGCCGGCGCGTCAGACGCTCGCCGCGCTGCTGAGCGAAGCGGGGCGCGACGTCGAGGCCGAAGCGGTGCTGCGCGCCGGCCGGACGGCGGTGCCGGGGCAAGCCTGGTTCGCGCTCAGCCTTGCCCGCCTCGAGGCAGCTCGCGGCGATACGGCGTTGGCGATCGCCACCCTGCGCGGCGGCCTGGACGCGCGCGGCGTCGACGCCGACTACCACGCGACCCTTGCTGCGCTGCTGGTACAGGCCGAGCGTCCCGCGGAAGCGGCGCAGCATTATCGCCAGGCGCTGGCCGAGCGTCCCGAGGAAGGTGCCTGGTGGGCTGGCCTCGGGCTCGCCCTCGCGGCGCAAGGCAAGGCGGGCGATGCGCGGGCCGCCTACGCGCGCGCACTGAAGGCCGGACGCCTGCCCGAGAATCTGGCGGTTTTCGTGCGCGCGAAGCTTGCGGAATAGGCTGGTGGAGCGCGGTGTCAGCCCACTTGCGCGGCGCGGCAGCAAAGGCTTTATGGAAAAGCATCTTCCGCCGAGATGTTGCATGCAAGCAACGGTCGGACGGCGAAACAGAAGAAATTTAATAGATTGTGGTTTTCTTTTGGCGTTTTGCTAGAATCCGCGCGTCGGCTGGATCACAAGTCCCGGACCGATCTCTGGTGTGGGTTTTTAATCGTAATTTAAGGGAAATCTCAAATGAAATACTCCGTCCTCCTGGCTGCTCTGCTGGCTGCTTCCATGACCGCTTGCGGCCAAAAAGAAGAAGCTGCTGCTCCCGCTGAAGCCCCCGCTGCTGAAGCTCCGGCTCCCGCTGCTGAAGCTCCGGCCGCCGAAGCGCCCGCTGCTGATGCTGCTCCGGCTGACGCTGCTCCGGCTGACGCTGCTGCTCCCGCCGACGCTGCTGCTCCGGCTGACGCTGCTGCTCCGGCGCCCGCTGCCCAGTAATTCCGGGTTCCAGCTGCGAAAAACCGGCCTTCGGGCCGGTTTTTTTTACGCCTGCAGCAAGCGGTCGAGCCGCGCCAGCGCCTCGGCCAGGCGCGGCTGTGGCTGGGTGTAGGCGATACGCACATGCTGCGCTGCGCGGTGTGCGCCGAAGTCGATGCCGGGCGTGACCGCGATGCCGGCCTGGTCGAGCAGGCGGTTGGCGAACGTCCGACTGTCGTCGGCGAAGCGGCTGCAGTCGGCGTAGAGGTAGAACGCGCCCTGCGGCGGGTGCGGAATGACGAAGCCGCGCCGGTTCAATTCTGGCGCCAGGGAATCCCGGCGCGCCTTGAGCTCGGCCTTGCGCGCTTCGAGCTCGGCGAGCGTGGCGGGGGCGAAGGCGGCGAGCGCGGCGTGTTGTGCCGGCGTGGGCGCGGCGAGAAAGAGATTCTGCGCCAGACGTTCGAGCCCCGGCAGCGCCCAGGCCGGCGCGACCAGCCAGCCCAGCCGCCAGCCGGTCATGAGGAAGTATTTCGAGAAACTGTTGACGACGAAGACATCGTCCCAGCGCGTGGCGCTGTGCTCGCTGCCGTCGTAGGTCAGCGCGAGATAGATCTCGTCGACGATGAGCGCGACGCCGCGCGCGGCGCACCAGGCGTGGATGCGCTCGAGTTCC
Source organism: Pseudomonadota bacterium (assembly GCA_041694715.1). GTDB lineage: Bacteria > Pseudomonadota > Gammaproteobacteria > Burkholderiales > Thiobacillaceae > Thiobacillus. The sequence goes on from JBGFSF010000016.1 coordinate 2,038, forward strand.
GCAGGGGGCATGGATGTGCCGGTAGGGTTCGACGGGCTGGCAATCAGCACGGCCCGCGTGGCGGGCGTCGCGTGGCGTTCGATCAGTTCGAGCGTGAGCTGGAAATCCGTGTGCGCGTCGACCGGGATGCTGACCGGCTTCGCCTCGCAGAAGCGCGCGAAGTGGCGGTTGCAGGGGTAGCCCGGGTCGGCCATCAGCACCTCGTCGCCCGGGCCGGCGAGCAGGCCCAGCGCGAGCAGCAGCGCGCCCGAAGCGCCCGGCGTGACGACAATGCGTTCGGGTTCCACCGCCGTCTGCCAGCGCGCGGTGTGGAAGCCGGCGATCGCCTCGCGCAGCGCGGGCAGGCCGAGCGCGCCGGTGTAGTGCGTGTGGCCGGCGCGCAGCGCGGCGACGCCCGCCTCGACGATGGCCGCGGGCGTGGCGAAGTCGGGCTCGCCGATTTCCAGGTGCACGATGTCGCGGCCGGCGGCTGCCATCGCCTGCGCGCGCGCCAGGATGTCCATCACGTGGAAGGGCGCGATGTCGCCGACACGTGCGGCGATGCGGGGGTCAGGCATGGGCAGGCTCCAGGCGGGCGAGCGGGTGCTGGCGGTAGAACTGGCGAAGCTGGTCGTAGACGGCGGGGTATTCGGCGTGCACGACCTGCGGCGTTTCGAAGAAGGCCTCGGTGAGCACGGCGAAGAACTCGGCCGGGTCATAGGTGGCGTAGGGGTCGATCGGCGTGTCCTCGCCGGCGTCGACGCGCGCGCACAGGTCCTCATACGCGGCGCCGAAGTCGCGCGCCCACGCGGCGGCGTCCATGCCGCGGTGCAGCGGCGGAAAGCCGTTGACGTCGCCGTTCAGCATGTCGAGCTTGTGGGCGAATTCGTGCAGCACGACGTTGAAACCGTCGCGTTGGCCGCTCATCCCGACGTCGGCGAGCGAGAGCACCAGCGGGCCGCCGTGCCAGGATTCGCCGGCGAGAATGTCGCGCGTGTGGTGCACCACGCCGGCTTCGTCGATTTCTACGCGGTCGCGCAGGAATTCCTCGGGGTAGAGAATGATTTCGCTCCAGCCGTCGTAGCTGGCTTCGTCGAGGTTGAGGGTGAGCAGGCAGGCCTGTACGGCGATCGCGCGCTGCAGGGCCGCGTCGACCTCGGCACCGCCGGCCGCTGAAAAAGCCTTGCGGGCGATCAGCAGACTCGCCTGCTCGCGCAGGCGCTGCAGTTCGTCGTCGGCGAGCCCGTCGAGGAGGGGGAGCGCGTCGACCGTCTGGTGGAAAGCGTCTTGAGGGAGCAGGTGGCGGCGCAGGATGCGTTCGCGCCGCCAGCGGCGGAACCCGTTCATTCGTCGGCGTCGAGCAGGCGCGCGGCGGCTGCGTCGGGATGCTCGAGCTCGACGCGCTCGATCTGCGCGAAGCGCTTGCTGATCTTGTCGCTCGAGATGCGCACGTCGTTGACGTCCTTGTTCGCCTGCTCGATGTGGACGGCGAGTTTCTTCATGCGCTCGTCGAAGCGCGCGAAGTCCTTCGCCAGCTTGGCCAGCTCGTCCTTGATGACGTGCGCCATGCGCCGCGTCTCGGAATCGCGGATCACCGCGCGTGCGGTGTTGAGCACCGCCATCAGCGTGGTCGGCGAGGTCAGCCAGACGCGCTGCTTCTGCGCGTGCTCGACGAGGTCCGCATGGTAGGCGTGGATCTCGGCGAACACCGCCTCGGCCGGCAGGAACATCACCGCGCCGTCCGAGGTCTCGCCGGCGACGATGTACTTGGTGGCGATGTCGTCGACGTGCTTCTTCACGTCCATCTTGAACTGGCGCCGCGCCGCGTCGCGCTCGGCGGGCGGCAGCGCGTCGTCGAACATGCGGCTGTAGTTTTCCAGCGGGAACTTGGCGTCGACGCAGACCGTGCCGGTCGGTGCCGGCAGGATCAGCACGCAGTCGGCGCGCGCCCCGCTCTTGAGCGTGTGCTGGAAGGCGTAGGCGTCGGGCGGCAGGCTGTTCCTGACCAGCGCTTCCAGCTGCACTTCGCCGAAGGCGCCGCGCGAGCGCTTGTCGCCCAGAATCTCCTGCAGCGACACGACGTTCGAGGCCAGGCCCTCGATCTTCTTCTGCGCCTCGTCGATGACCGCGAGCCGCGTCATCACCGAAGTGAAGGTCTCGTTGGTTTTCTTGAAGCCTTCGTCGAGGCGCTCGGCGACTTTGCCGGAGATTTCGTTCAGCCGCCCGTCGACGGTCTGCGAGAGCTGCTGCACGCGCTCACCGAACTGCGCGTTCATGCTCTTCAGCGTGTCCTGCAGCAGGCTCTGCTCGGCGCGCCCCTGTTCGATGAGTTTTTCCAGCATGACGGTCTGGAACTGGCCGAGGTGTTCGGTCACGCTGGCGCGCGTATCGGCCAGGCGCTCGGTCTGCGCGACCTGCAGGCTGGCGAGCAGGCCCTGCAGGCGGTCGGACTGCTGGGTGAGGCCGGCGTGCAGGTCGGCGAGCACGGCGCGGTGACGCGCCTCCATGTCCTGCACGAGCTGGGCGGGCAGGCCCTGCTGCGCGCGTTGCAGCGCCTGCAGGCGAACGAGCAGCAGGATCGTGACGACGAGGAGGGCGGCGAGGCCCGCGAGGAGGCCGATTTCGACGGGAGACATGGGGCGGATTCTACCCGCTGGCGGCAAGAAAAAACCCGGCGCAAGGCCGGGTTCTGCAATGCCAGGTCGGCTTACGCCGCTTCGCGGCTGGCGCGCTTGCGCTCGTGTTCCTGCAGGTGGCGCTTGCGGATGCGGATCGACTTCGGCGTGATCTCGACCAGTTCGTCGTCGTCGATGAACTCGACGGCGGATTCGAGCGTGAGCTTGATCGGCGTGGTCAGGCGCACCGCTTCGTCGGTGCCCGAGGCGCGCACGTTGGTGAGCTTCTTGCCCTTGATCGGGTTCACGACCAGATCGTTGTCGCGGCTGTGGATGCCGATGATCATGCCTTCGTACAGCTTGTCGCCGGGGCTGACGAACATGCGGCCGCGGTCTTCCAGGTTCCACAGCGCGTAGGCCACGGCTTCGCCGTTTTCCTGCGAGATCAGCACGCCGTTGTGGCGGCCGGGCAGGTCGGCCTTGACCGGGCCGTAGTCGTCGAACACGTGGCTCATCAGGCCGGTGCCGCGCGTCATGGTCATGAAGTCGGACTGGAAGCCGATCAGGCCGCGCGCGGGAATGTGGTATTCGAGACGGGTGCGGCCCTTGCCGTCGGACTCCATGTTGGTGAGCTCGCCGCGACGGCGGCCGATCTCTTCCATCACCGCGCCCTGGTGCTCGTCCTCGAGGTCGATGGTGAGGTTCTCGTACGGCTCGCACTTCTCGCCGTTGATCTCCTTGTAGACCACGCGCGGCTTGGCGACGGCGAGTTCGAAGCCTTCGCGACGCATGTTCTCCAGAAGAATCGTCAAGTGCAGTTCGCCGCGGCCGGCGACGCGGAAGATATCGGCGTCGGCGGTGTCCTCGACGCGCAGCGCGACGTTGGTCAAGAGTTCCTTGGTCAGACGGTCGCGGATCTGGCGGCTGGTGACGAACTTGCCCTCGGTGCCGGCCAGAGGCGAGGTGTTGACCATGAAGTCCATGGTCAGGGTCGGTTCGTCGACCGAGAGCATGGGCAGGCCAACCGGGTTGTCCCGGTCGCAGATGGTGACGCCGATGCCGATGTCGTCGAGGCCCGAGATGATGATGATGTCGCCGGCCTCGGCTTCATCGACCGGGATGCGCTCGAGGCCGCGGAAGCCGAGCACCTGGTTGATGCGGCCGGTGGCGACCTGCTCCTCGTGGTTCATCACCGTGACCTGCATGCCGGGCTTGATGCGGCCGTTGAGCACGCGGCCGATGCCGAGGCGCCCGGTGTAGGTCGAGTAGTCGAGTGCGGCGATCTGCAGTTGCAGCGGCGCGTCGGGCGAGCCGGGCGGGGTGGGGACATGGCTCAGCACCGTGTCGAACAGCGGCACCATGTCGGCCGCGCTGCCGCCGTTGGAGGGGGCGTCCTTGAGGTCGAGGCAGGCCCAGCCGTTGAGGCCGGAGGCGTAGATGATGGGGAAGTCGAGCTGCTCGTCCGTTGCCCCCAGTTTATCGAACAGGTCGAAGGTCTGGTCGACCACCCAGTCGGGGCGCGAACCGGGACGGTCGACCTTGTTGATCACCACGATGGGGCGCAGGCCGAGCGCGAGCGCCTTCTTGGTGACGAAGCGCGTCTGCGGCATCGGGCCTTCGACCGCGTCGACCAGCAGCACGACGCCGTCGACCATGCCGAGCACGCGCTCGACCTCGCCGCCGAAGTCGGCGTGGCCGGGGGTGTCGACGATGTTGATGTGGGTGTCGCCGTAGGTGATCGCGGTGTTCTTCGCCAGGATGGTGATGCCGCGTTCCTTTTCGATGTCGCCGGAGTCCATCACCCGCTCGTCGACCGCCTGGTTGTCGCGAAAGGTGCCGGATTGCTTGAGAAGCTGGTCGACCAGCGTGGTCTTGCCATGGTCGACGTGCGCGATGATGGCGATGTTGCGGAGCTTGCGGGACATGATGGGGGGCCTGTGGGGCTGGATTCGGGAAAACCCGGCATTCTAGCAGGTTTTCCTGACTAATTATTGTGCAGCGGGTGGGCGTCGAGGCGGGCGTCGATGCGGTCGATGACCGCCTGGTAGCGCGGGCCGCCGACAGGGCCGAAGCGGCGATCGAATTCGGCCTGCGGCATGAACTCCGGGAGATCGCGGAAATCGGGCATGAGGTCGGCGTCGTTGCGGGCGGCGGCCAGGCGCTGCCGCAGTTGCGGCGCAGCTTCGTCGACCGCCGCGTCGCCCAGCCGGACTCCCGCCCGATTGGCGGCGAGGTCGGTAAAGCTGAAGCCCGAGCCGCGCCGCGCATCCTCTTCTTCCTTGATGAGCCCGATGGCGTTGGCGAGCCGGCTGCCGCCGTTCACCGTGAGCGCGGCGGAGATCACGAAATGCTCGGCAAAATCGCGGCGGCCGTGCAGGGTGAGGTGGATGCGCGGCGCGCGGCGGATCGAGCGGCTGTCGCCTTCGAGCAGCTTGGTCAGACTGATGCCGGACAGATAGGCGCCGAGCGCGGTCAGCGCCGCGCGATTTTCTGCGGCGACGTCGTCCGCTGCGTGAGGTGCCGCCAGCAGCGGCGGCAGGACGTCGGCCAGCGGCACTCGGCTGCCGTGCGGGCGCGGCTTCAGCAGGCTGTCGAGCCGCTCGGCGTAGGCGAGCATGCGGGCCTGGTCTTCCGGCGCGATCAGGAGGTCCGCGCTCTTGCGCTCGAGCTGGGTCAGCAGCTCGGGTTCCCAGCGGTAGTCGAGCGTAGCGTGATTTTCCTCGAAGCTGACCTGGGAAAACGCGTCGGCGAGGGTGGCATAGGTTTCGTCGTGGCGCAGCCAGCGATGCGCCTGACGCGCGGTCCAGTCGGCGAGGAAGCTGGGCAGGGGCAAGCTGCCGAGGCGCAGTCCGACGATGCGCACGCCGCTCGGCGCCTCGGCGACTTCGGCCGTGACGTTGAGATAGTCGCCATACGGGTTGGCGGGCACCTGCAGCGTCGCGGTGAGGGTGGCGAGGCCGGGGGTGAGCTCGGCCGAAATGCCGCTGACCCGGCGCAGTTCGACGGCGTAGTTGAGCAGGCGGTTGAGTTCGGCTTCGTCGAGCGGGATGGAGTGCACGATGTCCGGCGTCTGGCCGCGCGGATCGTGTTTCTGGAACAGCGACTTGATCCAGGCGAGGTCGGTGCGGCGGAATTCGGCCGGCGGCTCGATCGCCGGCGCGCGGTCGAGCATCAGCCAGGGCAGCACGGTGAGCCCAGCCAGCAGTAGAACCGCGATGCTCCAGCCGATCGCGCGCTTCATGCTCAGCCCGGCTGGTTGCGCATGAAATCGGCGGTCTTGAAGAAGGCCGCAGTGAGTTCCTGCTGCAGCGCCGGGTCGACGCCGACGTCCTGCATGGCGCGGATCATGCAGCCCATCCACTGGTCGCGCTCGGCCTCGCCGATGGGGAAGGGCATGTGGCGGCGGCGCAGGAAGGGGTGGCCGAAGCGGTCGGTGTACTCGGGCGGGCCGCCGGTCCACCCGGAGAGGAACCAGGCGAGCTTGTTGCGCGATTCGGTGAGGTCTTCCGGGTGCAGTTTGCGGATGCCGTAGTAGTCGGGGTCTTCGTCCATCAGGTCGTAGAAACGGTCGACCAGTTTGCGAATGATGTCGCCGCCGCCGAGGCGTTCGTAGTGCGTCTGCATGCTCAGGCCTTCACCGGGCGAACCGTGGACGCCGCGGCCTTGGCGCGCGCGCGTGCGGTGTCGACGTCCGCCGCGACGGCGAGCGCAACGCCCATGCGGCGACGGGCAAAGGACTCGGGCTTGCCGAACAGGCGCAGGTCGACGCCGGGCGTGCGCAAGGCCGTGTCGACGCCGTCGTAAGCGATGCCGGCGGCGTCCAGGCTGCCGTAAATCACCGCCGAGGCGCCGGGCTCGCGTAGCGAGACGTCGACCGGCAGGCCGAGGATGGCGCGGGCGTGCAGGTCGAATTCGCTCTGCCGCTGCGTTGCCATCGTCACCATGCCGGTGTCGTGCGGACGCGGGCTGACCTCGGAGAACCAGACCTGGTCGCCCTTGACGAAGAGTTCGACGCCGAAGAGCCCGCGTCCGCCGAGGTTGCCGGTGACGGCGGCGGCGATGGCCTGCGCGCGCTCGAGCGCCGCGGCCGACATCGGTTGCGGCTGCCAGGATTCGACGTAGTCGCCCTTCACCTGCACGTGGCCGACGGGTGCGCAGAAGTGCGTCTCGATCTCGCCCGACGCGCCCAGGGCGCGCACCGTCAGCAGGGTGATTTCGTAGTCGAAGTCGATCACGCCTTCGACGATGACGCGGCCCTTGTTGACGCGGCTGCCGGCGGACGCGTAATCCCAGGCGGCGCCCAGCTCGCTGGCGTGGTCGACGCGCGACTGGCCCTTGCCGGACGAAGACATGACCGGCTTGACGATGACCGGATAGCCGAGTGCGTTCGCGGCCGCCGTCATCTCGGCGAGGCTGTCGGCGAAGCGGTAGGGCGAGGTCGGCAGGTTCAGCGTCTCGGCGGCCAGCCGGCGGATGCCTTCGCGGTTCATGGTGAGATGGGCGGCGCGCGCGGTGGGGATGACCGTGGCCCGTCCGGCGGCCTCGATTTCCAGCAGGGTCTCGGTCGCGATGGCCTCGATTTCCGGGACCACCCAATGCGGTTTCTCCTGCTCGATCAGCGTGCGCAGGGCACGGCCGTCGCTCATGTTGACGACGTGCGCGCGGTGCGCGACCTGGTGGCCGGGCGCGTTCGGGTAGCGGTCGACGGCGATGACTTCGACCCCCAGCCGCTGCAGGGCGATGATGACTTCCTTGCCGAGTTCGCCCGCGCCCAGCAGCATGACGCGGGTGGCCGAGGGGGAGAGCGGGGTGCCGAGACGCATGAGGAATCCTGTCGAACGGGGAAGCGGAATTTTACCGCGGCTACAGATGCTGCTCGATCGGCAGCGCCCGCAGCAGGCGCAGCAGGCCGCGCTGGAGGGGGGTGGTCTCGGGCTCGAGCTTGGAGATGCGCGGGGCGTCGCGGTGGACGTCGTGCCAGACCAGACGCCGGTCGGCGCCTTCGCCTTCGAGGCGCGGCCGATAGCTGCGCTCCGGGCGCATGGCGTCTTCGGCGATCGCGGTGAGCTGGCGTGCGAGTTCGGGCGAGCGGATGACCAGGCCCATTTCGGTGTTGAGATGGACCGAGCGCGGGTCGAAATTGAAGCTGCCGATGAAGACGTGGGCGTCGTCGAAGACGAAGGCCTTGGCATGCAGGCTGGCGCGCGACGAGCCGCTGCCGAGGTCGCGCAGGCGGCCGCCGCGCGGCTCGGCGACGGGTTTGAGCTCGTAGAGCCCGACGCCCGTCTCGAGCAGCGCCTCGCGATAGTTGGCGTAGCCGGCGTGCACCACCGGCACGTCGCTGGCGGCGTAGGCGTTGGTCAGGACGTCGATTTGCACGCCCTGGTGCCGCCAGTAGCGGAAGTAGGCCATGCCCATCGCGCCCGGCACGAAATAGGGCGAAACGATGAGGGCGCGCCGCTCGGGGGTGATCCAGAGTCCGGCGAGCTGGCCGATCAGCAGGTCCGAGGGTGCGTGGTGCGGGTGCATGGCCTTGCTGGGCGGGTCGACGATGAGGTCGGCGTGCGCGAGCAGCCAGCGGCGCGTGCCGGCGAGCAGGCCCGGCACCGGGTCGGCGGCGGTCAGCGCGCGGCCGTAGTCGCTGTCGAGGCGGCGGGCGCGGAAATCGGCGAGGTAGCGGGTGGCGCGCAGCAGGCGGGCGTCGTCCGGCGCGACCGGCAGCGCCGAGGCGGGCACCGCGGCCTCGCTGTTCCAGTAGTCGTCGAACGAATGCGACAGATGCGCGACGATGGCGCCGGCGGCGAGCACGTCGAGGTCGACGAAGCTGAAGTCCCGATGCGCTTCGAAATACTCGTCGCCGATGTTGCGCCCGCCGGTGATGCCGAGCTGGTTGTCGGCGATGAAGGCCTTGTTGTGCATGCGGCGATTGAGGCGCACGTGGTCCTGCAGCGCCTGCCAGGCGCGCACCCACAGGTTGCCGCCGCGGGTGTGGAAGGGGTTGAACAGCCGCACCTCGATGTTGGGGTGAGCGTCGAGCGTGGCGAGTCGCAGCTCCTTGTCGCCGCTGTCGATGTCGTCGACCAGCAGGCGCACCCGCACGCCGCGCTCGGCCGCCGCTAGCAGGGCGGCCGCGACCAGCTTGCCGGTGGCGTCGTTGTGGAACAGATAGGTCTGCACGTCGAGCGTGCGCGTGGCGCGCTGCGCCAGCGCCACGCGCGCGGCGAGCGCGGCGTGGCCGTCGTGCAGCAGGTGGAAGCCGGACGCGCCGGCGGGAAGGTGACGGGCCAGCTGCGTCTGCAGCGGGCTGTCGAGCCGGTTCGAGACGGCGTAGGTGACCGGCCGCGGGGCGTCGAGGTCGAGCGTGCCGGCGCAGCCCGACAGCCCGAGCAGCGCCGCCAGGGCGAGGGCAGCGGCGGGCAGCGCGTCAGGCCAGCGAGCCATCCAGACGCCGCCAGGCGAAGTGGGGACCGGGGTCGGTCTTGCGCCCCGGCGCGATGTCGCTGTGGCCGACCACGGCGCGGATCGGGTAGGCCTGCTTCAGCGCATCCAGCAGCGGCAGCAGCGTCGCGTACTGCGCCTCGGTGAAGGGCAGGTCGTCGGTGCCCTCGAGCTCGATGCCGATGGAAAAGTCGTTGCAGCGCGCGCGGCCTTCCCAGTCCGACTGTCCGGCGTGCCAGGCGCGCAGGCCGCAGGGCACGCACTGGATCAGGCGGCCGTCGCGGCGGATGAAGAAATGCGCGGACACCTGGAGGCCGCGGATGCCCTGGTAATAGGGGTGCGCGTCCCAGTCGAGGCGGTTGGTGAAGAGTTCGAGCACCGCGTTGCCGTCGAACACGCCGGGCGGCAGCGAAATGTTGTGCAGCACGACGAGTTCGATGGGCGTGTCAGCCGGCCGCGCATCGCAATTGGGGGAAGGCTGCCGCGCCGCGCCGGCCAGCCAGCCGGCGTCGTCGAGGCGGAAAGCGGAAGCGGCGCTCATGGGCGGCAAGCTTACTCGACCTGCCGTCCGTCTGGAAACATCGGCGGCAAGGCCGTAGACTGCGGGCTTTCGCCGTTTCCGTTTCGAGTCATGACCCCTACCCAGAAGGCGCAGCAGCTGCTCGACCAGTCCGAACTCGTTGCGCCTGCGGCGACCGTACAGGCCGCGCTCGACCGCCTGGCCGGCGAGATCGGTGCGGCGCTCGGACAGGCGATGCCGCTGGTGCTGGCGGTGATGGGCGGCGCCGTGGTGTTCGCCGGGCAACTGCTGCCGCGGCTCGCGTTCCCGCTGGAATTCGACTACCTGCACGTGACGCGCTACCGCGACAAGACGCGCGGCGGCGAGATGGAATGGCGCGTGCTGCCGGGCAAGGACGTCGCCGGCCGCACCGTGCTGGTGCTCGACGACATCCTCGACGAGGGCGAGACGCTGGCGGCGATCCGCGACAAGCTTGTCGGCATGGGTGCGGCGCGGGTGTGGTCGGCGGTGCTCACCGACAAGGCGAACGGACTGGCCAAGCCGATCCGCGCCGATTTCGTCGGACTCGCCGTGCCGGACCGCTTCGTGTTCGGCTGCGGCATGGACGTGTACGGCCTGTGGCGCAACCTCCCGGCGATCTATGCCCTGCGCCCCGAGGCGATCAAGGAATGAGGACGATCTGACATGTTGGGAATCATCGGCGGCACCGGGCTCACCCAGCTCGCCAATCTGGAAATCACCCACCGCCAGGTGGCGCGCACGCCCTACGGCGAGCCCTCCGGGGCGCTCACCTTCGGCCGCATCTGCGGCCAGGAGGTGATCTTCCTCGCGCGCCACGGCTACGGCCATACCATCCCGCCGCACGAGGTGAACTATCGCGCCAACCTGTGGGCGCTGAAGGACCAGGGCGTCGACCGCGTGGTGTCGGTCGCCACCGTCGGCGGCATTCACCCCGAACTCATTCCCGGCATGCTGGTGATTCCCGACCAGATCATCGACTACACCCACGGCCGGGCCAGCACCTTCTTCGCCGCCAATGGCGACAAGCCGGTGACCCATCTCGATTTCACCTATCCCTATTGTGCCGCGATGCGCGCTTCGCTCCTGCAGGCCGCGCAGCGGGCGGGCATCCGCCTGCGCGACGGCGGCGTCTACGCCGCGGTGCAGGGGCCGCGGCTGGAAACCGCCGCGGAAATCAACCGCCTTGAGCGCGACGGCGCCGACATGGTCGGGATGACCGGCATGCCCGAAGCCTATCTCGCGCGCGAACTCGAACTCTGCTACGCGGCGGTGGGCGCGGTGGTGAACTATGCGGCCGGGCGCGGCCTGTCGGCCGACGGCATCCAGATGGAGGAAATCCAGGCGGTGCTGGGCGAGGTGATGCGGCAGGTGCGGCACTTGCTGGAGCAGCTCGTCACCGACGAAGCCACCGGCGCGTGCGCCGTGTGAACGGCCGGTGAAGCTGTTCCGCGCCCTGCGGTCCCAGGGCTTCGGCACCCGCAAGACCTGCCGGCTGCGCATCAACAAGGGCGAGGTGGCGGTCAACGGCGCGGTGTGCGACGACCCCGACGCCGAGATCGACTCCGACGGCCTGACGCTGACCGTCGACGGCGTGGATTGGCGCTACCGTGACAAGGCCTACGTCGTACTGCACAAGCCGGCCGGCTACGAGTGCTCGCACCGCCCCAGCCATCATCCCAGCGTGTTCGCGCTGTTGCCGCCGCCGCTGATCGAACGCGGCGTGCAGTGCGTCGGACGGCTCGACCAGGACACCACCGGCCTCTTGCTGTTTTCCGACGACGGCGCGTTCATCCATCGCATGATCTCGCCGAAAAAGGGCGTGGCGAAGGTGTACCGGGCCCGGTGCGCCGAGCCGCTGGCCGCGGCAATGCTGGAGGCGCTGCGCAGCGGCGTGCAGCTCAACGACGAGCCGGCGCCGATCGCCGCGCTCGCCGCCGAGGCGCTCGACGCGCACACGCTGCGGCTGGTGCTGGCCGAGGGCAAATACCACCAGGTGCGGCGCATGGTCGCGGCGGCGGGCAACCACGTCGACGCGCTGCATCGCGAGGCAGTCGGCGCCTTCGACCTTCCGGCCGACCTGCCGCCCGGCGCCTGGCGCTGGCTGGAGACCGACGACCTGAACAAACTGGAGCAGCCATGGCCGTCCGCAACGTCCTGAAAATGGGCGATCCCCGCCTGCTGGTCCCGGCGCAGCCGGTCGAGGACTTCGGCTCGCCCGAACTCGCGCAGCTCCTGGTCGACATGCGCGACACCATGGAGGCGCTCAATGGCGCCGGGCTCGCCGCACCGCAGATCGGTGTCGGCCTGCAGGTGGTGATGTTCGAGGTGATCGCCAACCCCCGCTATCCCGAGGCCGAACCCGTGCCGTTCACGGTGCTGATCAACCCCGTGCTGACTCCCCTGTCCGACGAGGTCGAGGAGGGCTGGGAAGGCTGCCTTTCGGTGCCCGGCATGCGGGGCCTGGTGCCGCGCCATGCCGCGCTGCGCTACCAGGGGTTCGACGCCGCCGGGCGACCGATCGACCGCAGCGTGAGCGGCTTCCACGCCCGCGTCGTGCAGCACGAAGTCGACCACCTGAACGGCGTGCTTTACCCCATGCGCATCCGCGATCTGCGCCATTTCGGCTTTACCGAGACCCTGTTTCCGGGGCAGGTGCTGCAGGACGACTGAGCGTTATCTACCGCTCGTCGGGCATGAATTTAGCTAGCCTAAAGTTGCCCGACGCCTCGCCGCTAACTTGTAGCGTAACCGTGGGCAAAGGGCTCGCGGACCCGCTTCAAGGACAACAATGAAACCGGAACAACCGATTGTGGGGAATCCGAGCGCCGCAGGACAGACGGTGCCGGAGGCCGCCGTTCAGCTTGACACCATCGCCGTCCAGTTGATGGCGGTGCAGCGCCACTGGGGTGCGCCCGACCGCGACGCGCACCTGGCTGCCGCGCTCGACGCCAGCCGCAAGGCCTGGCACACGCTCCAGACCGCGCTCGCGCAAGGGGTGCTCACCCTGCCGCTGGAGGCCCAGCACAACCTGCTGATCCTCTCCGTCTACGCGGACAGCAAGATCAGCAAGTGCGAAGCCATCCCCAGCGCCGAAACCCTCGGCAGCCTCATCGCGCTGACCCGCACCCTTGCGGCCAGCCTCAAGGAATGGCGGGTGGCAGCATGAGCCACCCGGCGAGGGACCCGCGCAGCGGGATCGACGGCAAGGCGAATGCTGCCGGAGGCCGATACGATGAAGCGGGCTTCATCGCAGGTGTTCGCGAGGCCGAGCGCTTGAGCCACCCGGCGAGGGACCCGCGCAGCGGGATCGGCGGTTGGCAGGCGGCCGGCGTCGGGTCGGTGGTGCGCCCGGGCCGGGTGCGCAACCGCACCAAGACCGAAACCGACGAGAAGGTCAAGAAGCCGGCCGAAGGCGTGCGCAAGAAAGGGCCGCCCGCGCGCAAGGCGCCGGCGCGCGGGCGCTACGTCGACGAGTACGCGCGCCCAGCCGTTTGATCAGGCAGCCAGTCTGATCAGGCCAGCGCCCCGCGCAGGTCGGCGAGCAGCGCTTCGCGGCCGGCGGCGGTCTCCAGCACCGCGCCGCGCACCTGGAACGTGTCTTCCACCCGTTCCCCCAGGGTGTCGATCTTGGCGGCGTCGAGTCCGACGCCGTGCCGTCTCAGCACGTCCGCCACGGCGAACAGCAGACCGCCGCGATCCGCGCAGGTGATCGACAGCATGTGGCCGCGCCCCTGTGCGTCCGCATCCAGCGTGACCGTGGTCGGGTAGGGATGGTGGCGCTGGTGCCGCGACAGGCGCCCGCGCGCCGCCTGCTGCAGCGGCTGGGCCGGGTCGAGTTCGCGCGCGAGTTCGTGCTCGACGAAGCTCAGGAAATCCCGGTAGTGAATCCCACGGTGCGCCAGGTCCATCACCTGGAAGCTGTCGAGCGCGTAGCCGTGGTTCGTGGTGTGGATCTTCGCCTCGAGGATGGTGTACTGGATGCGGGCGAAGAAGCCGCAGATGCGTGCGAAGGTATCGGGTCGCTCGGGCGCGTAGACCAGCACCTGGATGCCTTCGCCCGCCGGCGACAGGCGCGCGCGCACCACCGCCTCGGGGCTGTCGGCGCGGCGCCACAGCATGCGCGCCTGCCAGGCCATGTCGCGGGCGTCGAAGCGGATGAAATAGCGTTCGTCCAGATGGCGCCACAGCGCGTCGGCGGCATCGGCGGGCAGGCCGTAGAGCGCGAGGTTGACGCGCGCCTCCTGCTGGCGCGCCGCGATATCCGGGCGCACCGCCGCACCCCCTGCCAGGCGCGCGCGCGTCGCGTGGAACAGGTCTTCCAGCAGCTTGCCTTTCCAGGCGTTCCAGACCTTGGGGCTGGTGCCGCGGATGTCGGCGACCGTCAGCAGGTAGAGGGCCGTCAGCCGCCGCGCGTCGCCGATGCGTTCGGCGAAGGCGTCGATGACCGCGGGGTCGCTGATGTCCTCCTTTTGCGCCGTGCGCGACATCACCAGATGCATTTCGACCAGCCAGGCGACCAGTTCGGCGTCGGCGCGGTCGAGCCCATGCTGTTTGCAGAAACGGCGTGCGTCGGCCGCGCCGAGTTCCGAGTGGTCGCCGCCGCGTCCCTTGGCGATGTCGTGGAACAGCGCGGCCAGATACAGCACTTCGGGCCGCTCGAACGCGGCGATGAGGCGGCTCGCCAGCGGGAATTCATGGGCGAAGGCCGGCACGGTGAAGCGGCGCACGTTGCGCAGCACGGCGAGGATGTGCTCGTCGACGGTGTACACGTGGAACAGGTCGTGCTGCATCTGCCCGATCACCCGGCCGAAGGCCGGGATGTAGCGACCGAGCAGGCCGTAGCGGTGCATCGCGCGGAGCGCATGGGTGATGCCGACGGGTTCGCGCAGCAGGGTCATGAACAGCGCGCGATGCCCGGGGTTCGCCCGGAAGGCGGCGTCGATGCGGGTGCTGCCGCGCCACAGCGCGCGCAGCGTGGCAGGCTCGAAGCCGGCGAGTTCGGGGTGGCGCGCGTACACGACGAAGACGCGCAGCAGGGCGTCGGGCGCGCGCTCGAACAGGTCGGGCGTGCGGGCTTCCAGCAGGCGCCCGCGCACCTGGAAGTCGGCGTCGATCGGCTGCGGCGGCGCGTCGACCGGAAACAGGCGCACCCGCAGCGATTGCACCAGGATGTCGTTGGCGCGCTGGACCAGCTTGGCCGCGCGGTAGTAGCGCTGCATCAGGCGTTCGCCCGCCCGCCGCGTGGCCGTCGCCGCAAGGCCCAGCCGGCCGGCGAGCTCGGCCTGGTAGTCGAAGGCGAGGCGGTCTTCGCGCCGTTTCGCCAGCAGGTGCAGGTGGATGCGCAAGGTGGCGAGCGTGCGTTCCTCGCGTGCGATGCGGCGCGCCTCGGCTACAGTGAGGAGGCCGGCGCGCGCGAGTCCGGTCCAGCCGCCGCGGATGCCGCAGGCCTGCGCCAGCCAGTGGACGGTGTGCAGGTCGCGCAGGCCGCCGGGGCTGTCCTTGAGGTTGGGTTCGAGCTTGTAGGCGCTGTCGTCGTAGCGCGCGTGGCGCGCCTGCTGCTCGGCGAGCTTGCCTTCGAAGAAGCGCTGCGCATCGAAGCGCGCGTGGAAACGCGTCTCGAAGGTCTCGAACAGCGTTGCGCAGCCCCACACGAAGCGGGCCTCGAGCAGGTTGGTCTCGACCGTGATGTCGGCCTCGGCCTCGGCGACGCAGGCGTCGACGGTGCGCACGCTGTGGCCGATTTCCAGTCCGAGGTCCCAGCACGCCTGCACCCAGGCTTCCAGGGTGGCCTGCTGCGCGGGCGCGGGCTCCGCCGGCAGGATGAGCATGACGTCGACGTCGGAGCCGGGGAACAGCTCGCCGCGGCCGTAGCCGCCGACGGCGGCGAGCGCGCAGTCGGGCGGCAGCGCGAGCCGGTCGCAGAGCGTGGCGAGCACGCCGTCGACCAGCGCGGCGTGGCGCGTCAGGTAGCGGGCGGCCGAGGGGGAGTCGAGAAAGGCGGCGGCGAGCGCCGTGCGGCCGGCTTTCAGCCGCTCGCGCAGATCGGCGGCCGGCGCGGGGCTCACGCGGCGCGGCGGATGCGGTCGGGGACCGCCGGGCTGCCGGCCGACACCGTCAATACCTCGTAGCCGGCGTCGGTGACGAGGAGGGTGTGCTCCCACTGCGCGGACAGGCTGCGATCCTTGGTGACGATGGTCCAGCCGTCGGGCAGCTGGCGGATGTCGCGGCGCCCGGCGTTGATCATCGGCTCGATGGTGAAGGTCATGCCGGGCTCGAGCACGAGGCCGGTACCGGGCTTGCCGTAGTGCAGCACCTGCGGATCCTCGTGGAAATTGCGGCCGATGCCGTGGCCGCAGAATTCGCGCACCACGCTGTAGCCATGGTTTTCCGCGAAGCGCTGGATGGCGTGGCCGATGTCGCCCAGACGTGCGCCCGGCTTGACCTGGTCAATGCCGACCCACATCGCCTCGTAGGTCACCTGCATCAGGCGCTTCGCCTGGATCGACGTTTCGCCCACGGCGAACATGCGGCTGGTGTCGCCGTGCCAGCCGTCCTTGATCACGGTGATGTCGAGATTGACGATGTCGCCGTTCTTCAACACCTTGTCGCCTGGCACGCCATGGCAGACCTGGTTGTTGACCGAGGTGCAGATCGACTTGGGGTAGGGCACGTGGCCGTTCGGCGCGTAGTTGAGCGGGGCGGGAATCGTGCCCTGCACGTTCACCATGTAGTCGTGGCAGAGGCGGTCGAGCTCCCCGGTCGTCACGCCGGGTTTCACGTGCGGCGTGATGAAGTCGAGCACTTCCGAGGCGAGCCGGCCCGCCACGCGCATGCCTTCGATCTCGGCGCCGGTTTTGATGGTGACGGTCATGGATGAAGCGGAATGGGAATCAAAGCCGCATTCTAGCGCGCCCGGCGGAGGGCGATAAAACCCCGCAGGCAAGGGGGACTAAAAAAGGGGCGCTGACGCGCCCCGCTGGGATCCCCCGGGTGTTCAAGGGGTGCCGGCCGGCCCTCCATCCTTGCGAAGCTGCTCGCGGGTTTCCAGGCGGAGCTGCTCGCGATCCTGGGTCCGCACGGGGTCGGCGGCGTGGCTGCCGTCGCGCTTCTGCAGCCGCTTCTCCTCGCGGGTCTGGGCTCGCGTTTCCTGGCGTGGCGCCGGCTGGCTCATGGCGCCTGGGCCCATGCCGTAGCCGCCCCCCATGCCGGGCCCCCCCTTGGCCTGGACGGCGCCGCTGGCGAGGCCGGCGACGAGCATTGCGATCGAAACAAGTTTCAGCGGTTTCATCCTGAGTACTCCTGTGTGATTGAAATCAACGTCCGCGCCGGCCGCCCCCCGCGCCCGGGCCGGCCCCGCTCGCCGGGCTGGCGGTGGTCGGGGCGCCGTGCAGCAGTTGTTGACGCTGCTCGTAGCCCGCGCCATAGCGCAGCGGGACGGGCGTCGACCCGGCCCCCACCGGTTCGGCGGCGCGCAGGTTGCGCTGCGCGGTCTCGTCGCGCCCTCCCGGGGGCGGCGCGGCGAGCGCCTCGCGCGGCAGAGACAAGTCGAGCGGGCGTGCCGGCGCCGGTTTGGAGGCCGGGCGTGTCTCGGCCCATGCCGGTACGGCCAGGGCAAGGACGGTCGGGACGAGAATCAGCTTCAGGCGGCGCAGGGGCATGGTCGTGTCGGTTCGGATTTCGCAGCGGGATTGCGGCGTGGGACAGAGGATGCGCGCGGTACGTCTCTGGGCGATGTCGCAGGCATGGCGCTGCGTGTCGGTACGTGTCGGTACGTGTCGGTGTGTGACAAGCGCGCAAAGGCGGCTGCGCAGTGGAGTAGGATAACCACCGCCGGGTACGCAGGCACAGCCACCCTGCATGCCGCGCGACCCGTTGAACCCTTGTCCATGACCTGCCCATGAAGCGTCTTGCCGAGCCGATTGTCCCGAATCCCGCGCGAGGTGCCACGTGACCGCGCAGGTGGCGCCCCGCGTCCTGGTGGTCGACGACGACCCTGGCCTGCGCACGCTGCTCGAAGCCTATCTGGGCGACAGCGGCTTCGCGGTGGAGACGGCGCCCGACGGCGAGGCGATGTGGCGCGTGCTCGCGGGCGGCATGCCGGACGCCATCGTGCTCGACCTGATGATGCCCGGCGAGGACGGCCTGTCGCTGGCGCGCCGCCTGCGCAGCCGGTCGAACGTGCCGATCCTGATGCTGTCGGCGCGCGGCGAGGAAATCGACCGCGTCGTCGGACTGGAGATGGGCGCCGACGACTATCTGGCCAAGCCCTTCAGTCCGCGTGAATTGCTCGCCCGCCTGCGCGCGCTGCTGCGCCGCAGCCAGGGCGCTGCGACCGAAGCTGCGCCGGCCGCGGACCAGGCTGGCTTCGGTCCTTACCGGCTCGACGTCGCTGGCCACCGGCTCACGCGCGATGGGGTCGAGGTGAAGCTCTCGGCCGCCGAATTCGCGCTCTTGCGCATCTTCGTCGAACATCCGCTGCGGGTGCTGTCGCGCGATTTCCTGATCGACACGCTGAAAGGCTACGAGCGCGATCCCTTCGACCGCAGCGTCGACACCCGGGTGACGCGCCTGCGCCGCAAGATCGAGCCGAACCCGGCCGAGCCGGTCTACGTCCGCACCGTGCGCGGCGAGGGCTATCTGTTCAATCCGCGCGGCGCCGACGCGTGAAGCGGTTCGCGCGACTGAGCCTGACGCAGCAGAACGCGCTGTGGCTGGCGGCCGTTTTCATCGTCTTCGAGGTGCTGGCGGCGACGGCCGTGTTCTACTTCCTGATGCTGCCGATGGCGCGTCGCGCGGCCGACGACCTCGCCGGGCTGATGATGCTGTCCGCCCAGACCTGGAGCGAGCTGCCGCCGGTGACGCGACCGGCGCTCGAATACGAGCTGGCGCATGCGCACCGCCTGGCGCTGCGCCTCGCGCCGCCCGAACACGTCGTGCCGCCCGCCTGGGACGAGCCCTACCTGCGTTTCCTGGTGGCGTCGTTGTATGCGCGCACCGGCGAAACCGTGGGCGCTTCGCGGGAAACCCTCGGCGACGAGACCTGGTACTGGGTGTCGCTGCCGGCGGGCGAGGGGCGGCTGTCGGTGGGCTTTCCGCAAAGCCGGGTCGGCGCCCGCCCGGTCCATGCCCTGCTGGCCTCGCTCGCGGCCGGCCTGTTGCTGGCGCTGTTCGCGGCCTGGTGGCTCGCGCGTCGCACGTATCGGCCGCTCGAACGCTTCCAGCAGGCGGCCACATCGCTGGGGCGCGGCCAGACGCCGGAACGCCTGCCCGAGACCGGCCCGCGGGAGATCGCCGCTTTGAGTCGCCGCTTCAACGAGATGGCGCAGCAGGTCGAGGACCTGCTGGCAGCGCGTACCGTGCTGCTCGCCGGGGTGTCGCACGACCTGCGCACGCCGCTGGCGCGCCTGCGGCTGGCGGTCGAGATGCTGGTGAAGAAGCCGAGCGCCGGCCTGGCGGCACAGATCGAAGCCGACATCGAGGCGATGGACCGGCTGATCGCCGACGTGCTGATGCTGGCGCGCGGCTTCGGCAACGAGCCTGCGGCGTCCGTCGACGTGCGCGAACTGCTGGCCGGGGTGGTCGCGGCCATCCCGGGCGCGATGGAGCGGGTGCATGTCGAGGCAGCTGATTGTGTGGTCGAGGCGCCGCCCGGCGTGCTGCGCCGCATCGTCGGCAATCTGCTGGAGAACGCGTTGCGCTACGGCGGCGGCGAACCGGTGACGCTGCGGGCCGAGGCCGGGATCGCCGGCTGCCGCATCGGCGTGCTCGACCGCGGACCCGGCATCCCGGCCGCCGAGCGGGAGGCGGTGTTCCGGCCGTTCTACCGGCTGGAAGCCTCGCGCAGCGTCAGCACCGGTGGGTCCGGCCTCGGCCTGGCGATCGTGCGCCAGCTGGCGGCCGCGCGCGGCTGGACGGTCGAACTGCAGGACCGCCCGGGCGGCGGGCTGGCGGCGTGGCTGACGCTTCCGCCTGCACCGGCCGGGTCGCCTTGAAATAAGTCCCTGTTGGAATTAGAATCGCGGGCTGTCCGGAATGGTCCGGGCAAATTCGCACACCTGCCGAATAAAGGGTGGCGACGCGGCAGGACAAGCCGCAGCGCTGCTGGCGGGTGGAGGCTCAACCCTTTAGGAGAAATTCCATGTCCGTCACCATGCGTCAAATGCTGGAGGCCGGTGTCCACTTCGGCCACCAGACCCGCTTCTGGAACCCCAAGATGGCCCCGTTCATTTTCGGCCATCGCAACAAGATTCACATCGTCAACCTGGAAAAGTCGCTGCCGCTGTTCCAGGACGCGCAGAAATTCGTCCGCCAGCTCGCCGCCAACAAGGGCACCGTGCTGTTCGTCGGCACCAAGCGCGCCGCGCGTGACATCGTGCGCGAGGAAGCCCAGCGCGCCGGTATGCCCTACGTCGACCAGCGCTGGCTCGGCGGCATGCTGACCAACTTCAAGACCGTCAAGCAGTCGATCAAGCGCCTGAACGATCTCGAAGCGCAGCTCGCCGAACCCGGCCGCCTGTCGAAGAAGGAAATCCTCACCGTCCAGCGCGAAGTCGACAAGCTGAACCGCAGCCTCGGCGGCATCCGCGAAATGGGCGGTCTGCCCGACGCGCTGTTCATCATCGACGTCGGCTACCAGAAGGGTGCCGTCACCGAAGCCAAGAAGCTGGGCATTCCGGTGATCGGCGTGGTCGACACCAACAACAGCCCGGACGGCGTGGATTACGTGATTCCCGGCAACGACGACTCCGCCCGCGCGATCCGCCTGTACGCCCGCGGCATGGCCGACGCGGCACTCGAAGGTCGCGCCCAGGTGATCAGCGAGATCGTCGGCGGCGAGGAATTCGTCGAAGTGGAAGAAGAGGGCGCCCCGGCTGCCGAATAAGCGCGCCGCGCCGTGACCTCGCCGGGCGTGCCCGGCGAACGGATTCGAGGAGGGGCGTTGGCCCCTCTTTCCGTATTGAATTGTTCGAAACTGGCTGTACTTAAATTGAATCTTGGGGAGTTTGAAATGGCTGAAATCACTGCAAGCATGGTCAAGGATCTGCGCGAGAAGACCGACGCGCCGATGATGGACTGCAAGAAGGCGCTGACCGAAGCCGGCGGCGACATGCAGAAGGCCGAGGAAATCCTGCGCGTGCGCTTCGGCAACAAGGCCGCCAAGAGCGCCGGCCGCGTGGCCGCCGAAGGCATCGTGACCATCGCCATCGCCGCCGACGGCAAGTCCGCCGCCATGGTCGAAGTCAACTGCGAAACCGACTTCGTCGCCAAGAACGACGACTTCATGGCGCTCTCCAACGCGCTCGCCGAGATGGTGCTGAACCAGAACCCGGCCGACGTCGCCGCGCTGTCCGCGCTGCCCTACAAGGGCACCACGGTCGAGGCCTTCCGCACCGAACTCGTGGGCAAGATCGGCGAGAACATGTCGGTGCGCCGCTTCACCCGCCTGAACGCGCAGGGCAAGTTCGCCAGCTACATCCACGGCGGCAAGATCGGCGTGCTGGTCGACGTGACCGGCGACGAAGCGCTGGCGCGCGACGTTGCGATGCACATCGCCGCGTCCAAGCCGAAGTCGCTCGACGCCTCGGGCGTGTCGCAGGACCTCATCGACACCGAGCGCCGCGTCGCGATCGAGAAGGCCAAGGAAGCCGGCAAGCCGGAAGCCATGCTGGAGAAGATCGCCGAAGGCACGGTGCAGAAATTCCTCAAGGAAGTCACCCTGCTGTCGCAGCCCTTCGTCAAGGACGACAAGCAGACCGTCGAGCAGGTGCTGAAGTCGAAGAACTCGCAGTGCCACGGCTTCGTGATGTACGTGGTCGGCGAGGGCATCGAGAAGAAGGTGTCCGACTTCGCCGCCGAAGTCGCTGCGGCCGCCAAGGTCTGACGAAGGCATGGCGCCGGTCCGACGCATCCTGCTGAAGCTCTCCGGTGAGGCCCTGATGGGGCCGGACGCCTTCGGCTATCACGCCGAGACGATGGCTGGCTTCGTCGCCCAGATCCGCGAGGTGACGGCGCTGGGCGTGCAGGTCGGCATCGTCGTCGGCGGCGGCAACCTGTTTCGCGGCGCCACCGGCGCGCTGTCGGGGATGAACCGCGCCACCGCCGACTCGATGGGCATGCTCGCCACCGTGATGAACGCGCTGGCGCTGAAGGACGCGCTGGTGCAGGCCGGCGTGCCGGCGCGGGTGCAGACGGCAGTGGCCATCGCCCACGTCGGCGAGGGCTTCGAGCGCGACGCCGCGGTGCGCGAGCTGGAAGCCGGCAACGTCGTCATCTTCGGCGGCGGCACCGGCAACCCCTTCTTCACCACCGATACCGCAGCCGCCTTGCGCGCGGCCGAGGTCGGCGCCGAGCTCCTGTTGAAGGCGACCAAGGTCGACGGCGTCTACACCGCCGACCCGAAGAAGGACGCGGGCGCCACGCGTTACCACACGCTCTCCTTCGACGAGGCGATCGCGAAGAACCTGGGGGTGCTCGACACCGCCGCCTTTGCCCTGTGCCGCGAACAGAACCTGTCGCTCGTCGTGTTCAACGTCTTCAAGCCCGGTGCGCTCAAGCGCGTCGTGCTGGGCGAGGACGAAGGCACGCGGGTCAGCAACCATTGAGGAGTAGACATGGCTGAAACCACCATCGCCGACGTCAAGCAGTCCGCTCAGCAGAAGATGGGCAAGACGCTCGACGCGCTGAAGAACGATCTCGCCAAGGTGCGCACGGGCCGCGCCCACGCCGGCATTCTCGACCATGTGATGGTCGACTACTACGGCAACCCGACGCCGGTGCCGCAGGTCGCGAACGTGTCGCTGGCCGATTCGCGCACCTTGAGCGTGCAGCCCTACGAAAAGAACATGGTCGGCAAGATCGAGAAGGCGATCCGCGATTCCGATCTCGGCCTGAATCCGGCCTCGCACGGTGACATCATCCGCGTGCCGATGCCGTCGCTGACCGAGGAGCGCCGCCGCGATCTCATCAAGGTCGTGCGCAACGAGGCCGAAGGCGCGCGCGTGGCGGTGCGCAACATCCGCCGCGACGCCAACAACACCCTGAAGGACATGGTCAAGGCCAAAACCGCGACCGAGGACGAGGAACGCCGCACCCAGGACGAGGTGCAGAAGCTCACCGACAAGTACATCGGCGAAATCGACAAGATGCTGGCCGAGAAGGAAAAGGACCTGCTCGCCGTCTGAGCGGTCTGACGAGCATCCACGGCGTGTCGACCCGCGCGAACACGGACCCTTCCGACCCCGCAGTGCCGCGGCATATCGCCATCATCATGGATGGCAATGGCCGCTGGGCGCGCAAGCGCCTGATGCCGCGCGTCGCCGGCCACCGCAAGGGCGTCGAGGCGCTGCGCGGGGTGATCCGCGGCTGCGCCGAGCGCGGCGTGTCGCACCTCACCGTATTCGCCTTCAGTTCCGAGAACTGGCGCCGTCCGCAGGAGGAAGTCACCCTGCTGATGGAGCTCTTCATGCGCGCGCTCGAAAACGAGGTCGCGAAGCTGCACGAAAACCAGATCCGCTTTCGCGTCATCGGCGACCTGTCCGGGTTTTCCGAACGCATCCAGGCGCTGATCCGCGACGCCGAGGCGCTGACCCGCGACAACACCCGCCTCACGCTCACGGTGGCGGCCAACTACGGCGGTCGCTGGGACATCGTGCAGGCGGTGAAGAAGCTGGTGCTGTCCGGCACGCCCGCCGGCGCGATCAGCGAGGCGACGCTCGCCGAGCAGCTCTGCATCGCCGACATGCCCGAGCCCGACCTTTTCATTCGCACCGGCGGCGAGCAGCGCATCAGCAACTTCCTGCTGTGGCAGCTCGCGTACACCGAACTCTATTTCACCGACGCCCTGTGGCCGGACTTCGACGCCGCCGCGCTCGACGCGGCGATCGCGTCCTACCGCAGGCGCGAGCGCCGCTTCGGCCGTACCAGCGAGCAGCTGCAGGCCGCGGCGCAGGACGGCGAGACGTCGTGATGACGCCGCTTGCCAGCCGCGTGCTGACCGCCGTCCTGCTGCTGGGCGTGTTCGTGCCGGCGGTGCTGTGGGCGCCGGCCTGGCTGTGGGGCGTGCTGATGGCGGCCGTCGTCGGCCTGGCGGCGTTCGAGTGGGCGCGCCTCAGCCATTTCGGTCCGCGTGGCGCGCGCGCCTACGCCGGTGCGCTGGCGCTCGCAGCGCTGCTGGCGCCGCACTGGCTGGCGGCGCAGTGGGGCGCCGTCCAGGCCGGGCTGATCGGCCTGGCCGCGGCCTTCTGGCTGCTGGTCGCGCCGTTGTGGCTGGCCGGACAATGGCGCGTCCTGCACGGTGGCGCGCGCGCCCTGGTGGGGGCGGTGGTGCTGCTGCCGACCTGGGCGGCGCTGCTCGAACTGCACGCGCGCGGACCGGCGGTGTTGCTCGGTGTCATGGCCATCGTGTGGATCGCCGATTCCGCCGCCTATTTCGCCGGCCGCCGCTTCGGCCGCCACAAGCTCGCGCCTGCGATCAGCCCGGGCAAGACCTGGGAGGGCGTCGCGGGCGCGCTCGTCGCGCTCGCCCTGTATGCGGCGCTCATCGGCGCCTACGCCGGCCTGCCGCTGCTGTCCCTGCTGGCCATGCTGGCCATGCTCGCCGGCCTGCTCTATCTCTCCATCCTCGGCGACCTGTTCGAATCCTGGATCAAGCGCGTGTCCGGCATGAAGGACAGCGGCACCCTGCTGCCCGGCCACGGCGGCGTGCTCGACCGCATCGACGCGCTGACTTCGACGCTGCCGATCGCCGCCGGCATGCTGTTGTGGCTCGAGCGTTCGGCATGAGCGGGCAAGGCATGACGCCGCGCGTGCTCACCATCCTCGGCGCGACCGGCACCATCGGCGTCAATACGCTCGACGTGGTGGCGCGCCACCCCGACCGCTTCGAAATCTTCGCGCTCACCGGCGCGACCCAGGTCGAGCGCATGTTGGAGCAGTGCCGCACCCATCGCCCGCGCTACGCGGTGATGAGCGAGCCGGCCGCCGCCGCAGCGCTGCGCACGCGGGTCGCTGCCGAGGGGCTCGCGGTCGAGGTCCTCGAGGGCGTCGACGCCCTGACGGCGGTGGCGACCGCGCCCGAGATCGACACCCTGATGGCCGCCATCGTCGGCGCCGCCGGCCTGCCGGCCACGCTTGCGGCGGCGCGGGCGGGCAAGCGCATCCTGCTCGCCAACAAGGAAACCCTGGTGGTGTCGGGGCAGATTTTCATGGATGCCGTCGCCGCCAGCGGCGCCGAGCTGCTGCCGATCGATTCCGAGCACAACGCCATCTTCCAGGCGCTGCCGCGCGATTTTGGAGGCGACTTCCAGCAGGCCGGCGTGCAGGCCCTGTGGCTCACCGCGTCCGGCGGCCCCTTCCGTACGCTGTCGGCCGAGGCCATCGCCGCGGCGACGCCGGCGCAGGCGGTCGCGCATCCGAACTGGGTGATGGGCAGGAAGATCTCGGTCGACTCGGCAAGCCTGATGAACAAGGGACTCGAGGTGATCGAGGCGCGCTGGCTGTTCAACGCGCGTCCCGAGCAGATCAAGGTGGTGGTGCACCCGCAGAGCATCGTGCATTCGATGGTCGAATACGTCGACGGCTCGGTGATCGCGCAGCTGGGCACGCCCGACATGCGCACGCCGATCGCCTATGCACTGGGCTTCCCCGAACGCATCGACGCCGGCGTGTCGGCGCTCGAGCTGATGGGCAGGCAGTTGACCTTCGAGGCGCCGGACACGGCGCGCTTCCCCTGCCTGCAACTGGCGTTCGACGCGCTCGCCGCCGGCGGCAACGCGGCCGCGGTGCTGAACGCCGCGAACGAAGTCGCGGTGGCGCGCTTCCTCGACGGCGCCGTGCCCTTCAACGCCATCGCCGACAGCATCGCCCACGCACTCGACCGGCTGGCCGGCGGCGCCGCGGCCACGCTCGACGACCTGCTCGAGGCTGACCGCCAGGCGCGCCGCGTCGCCGGCGACTATCTGGCGGCCTTGCGCGCATGAGCGTCCTGCATACCGTCCTCTGGTTCCTCGTCGCCATCGGCATCCTGGTCGTGGTGCACGAATTCGGCCACTACCTCGCCGCGCGCTGGGCGGGGGTGAAGGTGCTGCGCTTCTCGGTCGGCTTCGGCAAGCCCTTGCTGACCCGGCGCTTCGGCCGCGACCAGACCGAATGGACGCTCTCCGCGCTGCCGCTTGGCGGCTACGTCAAGATGCTCGACGAGCGCGAAGGCGAGGTGCCGCCCGCGGAGGCGCACCGCAGCTTCAACCGCGCCAGCGTGTGGCGGCGCATCGTCATCGTCTCGGCGGGGCCCGCGGCGAACTTCCTGCTCGCCATCGTCTTCTACTGGGCCCTGTTCATGCACGGCCTGCCTGCGCTCAAGCCCATTCTCGGCGAACCGCCCGCGGGCACGCCGGCGGCGGTCGCGGGGCTCGTCGCGGGCGACGAGGTGCGCAGCGTCAACGGCACGGAAACGCCGTCGTTCCAGGACCTGCGCCTGGTGCTGCTGCGCGCCGGCGTCGCCGCCGACGCCATCGCGCTCGAGCTGACCGACGGCCGCACGGTGCGGCTCGACGTGACGTCGATGCAGACCGACAACCTGGAGCAGGACATCCTGCGGCCGCTCGGCATCGTGCGCTACAGCCCGGACATTGCGCCGGTGATCGGCCAGGTGCTCGCCGATGGCGCGGCGGCGCGCGCCGGCTTCCAGGCCGGCGACCGCGTCCTGTCCGCCGACGGCGTGCCGATGGCGAGCTGGCAGGACTGGGTGCGCACCGTGCGAGCCCATCCTGCTGCCGCGCTGACGGTCGAAATCGAACGGGCAGGGCAGCGCACGGTGCTGAACGTGGTGCCCGACGCCGTCGACGAGGGCGGCGAGCGCGTCGGCAGGATCGGCGCCGGCCCGCAGATCGAGGCATCGGTGACGGCAGCGCTGATGACCGAGATCCGTCACGGTCCGCTCGCGGCGCTGTGGCACGGCGCCGCGAAGACCTGGGAAATGAGCGTGTTCACGCTGGAGATGCTTGGCCGCATGGTGCTCGGCCAGGTGTCGTGGAAGAACCTCTCGGGTCCGCTCACCATCGCCGACTACGCCGGGCAGAGCGCGACGCTGGGCTGGATCAGCTTCGTCGGCTTTCTGGCCCTGGTGAGCGTGAGCCTGGGCGTGCTGAATCTGCTGCCCATTCCCATGCTGGACGGCGGACACCTCATGTATTATGTTGCCGAAGTTTTGACCGGGCGGCCCGTGTCCGAGCGGGTGATGGAGATCGGCGCCCGGGTGGGCATGTTGCTGCTGCTGCTGCTGATGTCGTTCGCCCTGTTCAACGATCTGCAACGCCTGATAGGTGGATGAAAACAATGACGAAACTGAACCGCTTGACGCTTGCCGTGGCTGCCGCGCTGGTCCTGTCCCCCGCCTACGCCGATGAGGCTTTCGTCGTGCGGGACATCCGGGTCGAAGGCATCCAGCGTACCGAGGCGGGCACCGTGTTCAGCTATCTGCCGGTGAAGGTCGGCGACCTCATGAACGAGGAAAAGACCGCAGCCGCGATCAAGGCGCTCTACGCGACTGGCTTCTTCACCGACGTGCGCATGGAAGCGCGTGACGGCGTCGTCATCGTCACCGTGCAGGAGCGCCCGTCGATCGCCAAGATCACGCTCAAGGGCATCAAGGAATTCTCCGAGGACGACCTCAAGAACGGCCTCAAGCAGACCGGCCTCGCCGAAGGCCGCGTGCTCGACCGCGCGATGCTCGACAAGGCCGAACAGGAGCTGCAGCGCCAGTATTTCAACCGCGGCAAGTACGCGGTCGAGATCAAGTCGACGCTCACCCCGCTGGAGCGCAACCGCGTCGCCGTCCAGTTCGACGTGGTGGAAGGCGACAGCGCGAAGATCCAGCGCATTAACATCGTCGGCAACAAGGCGTTCAAGGAGAAGGAGCTCCTCGACCAGTTCACTTCGACCACGCCGGGCTGGCTGACCTGGTACACCAAGAACGACCAGTATTCCAAGGCGCGCCTGGGCGGCGACATTGAAGCCCTGCGCTCGTTCTACCTCAACCGCGGCTATCTCGAATTCAACGTCGAGTCGACCCAGGTTTCGATCTCGCCCGACAAGCAGGGCATCTACATCACGGTGAACATCACCGAGGGCCCGCAGTACAAGGTCTCCGACGTCAAGCTGGCCGGCCAGATGCTGGTGCCGGAAGCCGAACTGCAGAAGCTCATCACGGTGAAGCCGGGCGAGATTTTCGTGCGCGACCGCCTGACCGAATCGACCAAGAAGATCGGCGAGCGCCTCGGCAACGACGGCTACGCCTTCGCCAACGTCAACGCCGTGCCCGAGCTCGACAAGGACAAGAACACGGTGGCCTTCACCCTGTTCGTCGACCCGGGCCGCCGTGTCTACGTCAACCGCGTCAACGTGGCGGGCAACACCAAGACGCGCGACGAAGTGGTGCGCCGCGAGATCCGCCAGATGGAAGGCGCCTACTACGACGCCGAGAAGATCAACCGCTCGCGCGACCGCATCAACCGCCTCGACTACTTCAGCGAAGTGAACGTCGAGACGCCGGCGGTGCCCGGCACCACCGACCAGGTCGACGTCAACGTCAGCGTGGCGGAAAAATCGACCGGCAACGTCATGCTCGGCGCCGGCTTTTCGTCGTCCGAAGGCCTCATCCTCTCGGGCTCCATCTCCCAGGCCAACGTGTTCGGCACCGGCAACCGGCTGTCGCTGCAGATCAACTCGGGCACCGTCAACACCGTGTACGCGGTGTCGTTCACCAACCCCTACTACACCATCGACGGCATCAGCCTCGGCTACGACCTCTACCGCCGCGACGTCGATTCGAGCGAGCTCGACAACACTGGTTACTTCGAGAACTCGACCCTCGGCTTCGGCGTGCGCTTCGGCCTGCCTGTCAACGAGCGCGATTTCATCACCCTCGGCGCGAGCTACGAGCAGAACAGCGTCAAGGTCAACAACACCAGCCCGACGCAGTGGCAGGGTTTCGTGACCACCTACGGCAACGACAACGACACGCTGCGTCTCGACGCGGCGTGGGCGCGCGACACCCGCGACAACATCCTGTTCGCCTCGCGCGGCATGCTGCAGCGGATCGCGGCCGAGGTCGGTACGCCGATCGGCAGCCTGCAGTACTACAAGCTGTCGCTGCAGCATCAGCAGTATTTCTCGCTGAGCCGAGACTTCACGCTGATGGTGAACGGCGAGCTGGGCTACGGCGACGGCCTGTCGGGCAAGCCGATGCCCTTCTTCAAGAATTTCTACGCCGGCGGCACCAGCTCGGTGCGCGGCTTCGAGAGCGGCACGCTGGGCCCGAAGGATCCCCTCACGGGCGATGCCCTCGGCGGCAACAAGCGCGTTGTCGCCAACGCGGAACTCTTCTTCCCTGTGCCGGGACTGAAGGATGACGGCGCGTTCCGCATGTCGGCCTTCTTCGATGCGGGTGCGGCCTTCGACACCAGCGAGACCTTCGACCTGGGCAGCCTGCGCTATTCCGCCGGGGTGTCGCTGCTGTGGGTGTCGCCGCTGGGTCCGTTGAAGTTCAGCCTCGCGCAACCGCTGGTCAGCAAGACCGGCGACAAGGAAGAGGTCTTCCAATTCTCCCTGGGCAATGCGTTCTAGGGCAGTCGTTACTGGAGTTCGATCATGAAGTTCAAGCAGTTTGCAGTCACCCTCGCTCTTGCGGCCGCCTGCGCGGCCGCGCCCGCCCTGGCCAATACCAAGGTCGGCTTCGTCAATACCGAACGCCTGCTGCGCGAGGCGCCGCTGTCGGTCGCCGCGCAGAAGAAGCTCGAGCGCGAGTTCGCCGCACGCGACCAGGAACTGCAGAAGCTCGCCAAGCAGGCGCGCGACCTGCAGGCCCAGCTCGACAAGGACGGCGTGACCATGCCGGAAAGCGAGCGCAAGGCCAAGGAGCGCGACCTCGGCAATCTCAACCGCGAACTGCAGCGGCAGGGCCGCGAGTTCCGCGAGGACCTCAACCTGCGTCGCAACGAAGAACTCGGCCAGATCCAGGAGCGCGCACGCAAGGCGATCCAGGACATCGCCAAGGCGGAGAAGTTCGACCTCATCGTCGAGCAGGCCGTCTACGTCGACAACAAGATCGACATTACCGACAAGGTGATGCGCGCGCTGGGCACCAACGCCCGATAATCGGCGCCGGGGTTTCCGCATGGCCGTTTCCCTGGCAGCGCTGGTCGCCCGCTTCGGCGGTGAGCTCGTGGGCGACGGCGCTGTGACGGTGCGCCAGGTCGCACCGCTCGAGCGTGCCGGCCCGGACGAAATCGGCTTCGTCTCGCAGGCCAAATACCTCGCGCAGCTCGGTGCGACGCAGGCCGGGGCCGTCATCCTGCCGCCTGACGCGCGCGACGCCACCGAGCGGCCGCGCATCCTGACGCCCAACCCCTACCTGTATTTCGCGCGCGTGTCGGCCTTGCTGAATCCGCCACCGCGTCCGCCGGCGGGCGTTCATCCGGCGGCGACCGTCGCCGCCGACGCGCAGATCGCCGCCGACGCCAGCATCGGCCCCGGCGTGGTGATCGGCGCGGGCGCCATGATTGGCGCCCGCAGCGTGATCGGCCCCAACTGCAGCGTCGGCGAAGGCGTGCGCATCGGCGCCGATTGCCTGCTGCACGCCAACGTCACCGTTTACTACGGCTGCGCCATCGGCGACCGGGCGATCCTCCACTCCGGCTGCGTCATCGGTGCCGACGGCTTCGGCTTCGCGCCCGACGGCGAGCGCTGGGAGAAGATCCCGCAGATCGGCCGCGTCGTCATCGGCGACGACGTCGAGGTCGGTGCCTGCACCACCATCGACCGCGGCGCGCTGGAAGACACGGTGATCGGGGAGGGCGTCAAGCTGGACAACCTCATTCAGGTGGCGCACAACGTGCAGATCGGCGCGCACACCGCGATCGCCGCGTGCACCGGCATTGCAGGCAGCGCGAAGATCGGCCGTCACTGCACCATCGGCGGCGCGGCGATGATCTTCGGCCACATCGAGATCGCCGACAACACCCGCATCTCGACCAACACGCTCATTACCAAGTCGCTGCCCACGGCGGGTACCTACACCTCGGCGCTGCCGTTCTCGGAGCACGAAGTGTGGCAGAAGAACGCCGTGCACATGCGCAACCTCGACAAGCTGGTGAAGCGCGTCAAGGCGCTCGAACAAAAACTCGGAGAACTGGAAAAGAAATGATCATGGACATCGAGCAGGTCATGCAGTACCTGCCGCATCGCTACCCCTTCCTGCTGATCGACAAGGTCACCGAGATGGAGCTCGGCAAGTCGATCACCGCAGTGAAGAACGTCACCATCAACGAGCCTTTCTTCCCCGGCCACTTCCCCGGCGCGCCGGTGATGCCGGGCGTGCTCATCCTGGAAGCGATGGCGCAGGCGGCGGCGATCCTGTCGTTCAAGACCAAGGGCTACGCGCCGGAGGACATCGGCATCGTCTACTTCGCCGGCATCGACGGCGCGCGCTTCAAGAAGCCGGTCAAGCCGGGCGACCAGCTGGTCCTGAAAATCGAGATCGTGCGCGAGATGCGCGGCATCTGGAAATACACCGGCCGCGCCGAAGTCGACGGCGCGCTCGTCGCCGAGGCCGAGCTGATGGCGACGCTGCGCGACAAGTGAGCATGGCGAAGATTCATCCCACTGCGCTGGTCTCCCCGGGCGCGCAACTTGCCGACGACGTCGAGATCGGCCCCTACACGATCGTCGGCGAGCACGTCGAGATCGGCGCCGGCACCACCGTCGGCGCGCACGCTGTCATCACCGGGCATACGAAGATCGGGGCGCGCAACAAGATTTTCCACTTCGTCTCGCTCGGTGAGGCGCCGCAGGACAAGAAGTACGCCGGCGAGCCGACGCGCCTCGTGATCGGCGACGACAACGTCATTCGCGAGTTCTGCACCTTCAACACCGGCACCGTGCAGGACCGTGGCGTCACCACGATCGGCAGCCACAACTGGATCATGGCCTACGTCCACATCGCGCACGACTGCGTGGTGGGCGACCGCACCATCTTCGCCAACAACGCCTCGCTTGCGGGGCATGCCGAAGTCGGCGACTGGGCCATCCTCGGCGGCTTCACCGGTGTGCACCAGTTCTGCAAGGTCGGCGCGCACGTGATGACCGGCATCTCGACCGTGGTGTTCAAGGACATCCCGCCCTTCGTCATGGCCTCGGGCCAGCCGGCGGCGCCGCATGGCCTCAACAGCGAAGGCCTCAAGCGGCGCGGCTTCTCCGCCGAGTCGTTGGCTGCGCTGAAGCGTGCGTACAAGATCCTCTACCGCGAGGGCAACACCGTCGCCGAGGCGCAGGCGAAGCTCGAACCGGAGGCGGCGGCCCACCCCGAAGTGCGGCAATTGCTCGACTTCCTCGCGCGCGCCGAGCGCGGCATCATTCGCTGATGGATATCGGTTTGATCGCCGGCGAAGCCTCCGGCGATCTGCTCGGTGCGCATTTCATCCAGGCCCTGAAAACACGGCATCCCGACCTCAGTGCAGCCGGCATCGCCGGTCCGCGCCTGATCGAGGCGGGCGTTGACGCCATCTATCCGAGCGACAAGCTCGCCGTGAACGGCTACGTCGAGGTGCTCACGCACCTGCCGGAGCTCTTGTGGATCCGCTCGCGCATCACCCGCCATTTCCTGCGCGAGCGGCCGCGCGTCTTCGTCGGCATCGACGCGCCCGACTTCAACTTCGCGCTCGAAGCGAAGCTCAAGGCCGCCGGCATCCCTACCGTGCACTTCGTCAGCCCGTCGATCTGGGCCTGGCGTCCCGAGCGCATTCACAAAATCAAGCAGGCGGTGTCGCATATGCTGGTGGTGTTTCCGTTCGAGGAGGCGATCTATCGCGACGCCGGCATCCCGGTGAGCTACGTCGGCCATCCGCTCGCCGACGTGATCCCGCTCGAACCCGATACCGCCGCTGCGCGCGCTGCGCTGGGGTTGGCGGACGGGCCAGTGATCGCCCTGCTGCCGGGCAGCCGCGTGTCGGAGGTGAAGCGCCACGCGCGCCTGATGCTCGACGCCGCACGCTTGATTCTTGCCCGCCAGCCGGACGCGCAGTTCGTGCTGCCGGCGGCGGGCCCGCGCGTGGCGGCATTGATCGAGCAGGCGCGCGCTGTCTATGAATTGCCGCTGACCGTGCTCGCCGGGCAATCGCACACGGCGCTCGCCGCTTGCGACGTCGCACTGGTCGCCTCCGGCACCGCCACGCTGGAAACCATGCTTTTCAAGAAGCCCATGGTCATCACCTATCGCGTGCCGGCGCTCACCGCACGCCTCATGCGCAAGAAAGCGTTGCTGCCATGGATCGGCCTGCCGAACATCCTCGCGCG
The DNA here is from genome assembly GCA_041694715.1 of Pseudomonadota bacterium. GTDB lineage: Bacteria > Pseudomonadota > Gammaproteobacteria > Burkholderiales > Thiobacillaceae > Thiobacillus. Next base: position 34,957 of record JBGFSF010000016.1, read on the forward strand.
CGACTTCGTCGTGCCCGAGCGGGTGCAGGAAGACGCCACGCCCGAAAACCTGGCTGCCGACGCGCTCGCGTGGCTGGATGACGCGCCGCGCCGCAAAGCACTCGCCGAGCGCTTCCGGGCGATGCACGCAAGCCTGCGGCAGAATGCTGCAGTGCGCATCGCCGAGGCGCTCGCGCCCTACCTGGAGGGGGCCTGATGCCGCGCGCCTCGGTGATCCTGGAAGTCGGCCCGCTCGGGCTGTGCGGCGTCGACGAGGCCGGCCGCGGCCCGCTCGCCGGACCGGTGACGGCGGCGGCGGTGATGCTTGATCCGGCGCGGCCGATCGCCGGGCTGCGCGATTCCAAGAAACTCTCGGCCGCCGCGCGCGAACGCCTGGCCGACGAAATCCGCGAGAAGGCCGCCGCGTGGTGCGTCGCCGAGGCGAGCGTCGGCGAAATCGACACGCTCAACATCCTGCAAGCCACCCTGCTGGCGATGCAGCGCGCCGTCGCCGGGCTCGGGTGCGACCCCGACGAAGTCATGGTCGACGGCAACCGCTGTCCGCAGTGGGCGTGGCGCTCGCAGGCCGTCGTCAAGGGCGACGACAAGATCGCCGCCATCGCCGCCGCGTCCATCCTCGCCAAGACCGCGCGCGACGCCTTCATGGTCCGCCTGCACGCGGACTATCCCGTGTATGGCTTCGCGCAGCACATGGGCTACGGCACCGCCGCCCACCTCGACGCGCTGAAGGCGCATGGAGCGTGCCCGCAACACCGGCGCAGCTTTGGCCCCGTCAAGCTCGCCATCGATCAAGCCACGCTGTTCTGAAAGGAAACCCATGCAAATCGCCAATCTGCTCCATGTCCTCGGTGTCGTCGTTTGGGTCGGCGGCATGTTCTTCGCCTACATGGCGCTGCGCCCGGTCGCCGCCAGCGTGCTCGAGCCGCCGCAGCGCCTCACCCTGTGGGCGGGTGTGTTCGGCAAGTTTTTTCCCTGGGTGTGGGTGTCGGTCGCGCTCATCCTCGCCACCGGCCTGCACCTGCTCGTCGGGATGGGCGGCGCGGACGCGCCGCTGCATGCGCTCGCCATGTTCGCGCTCGGCGTCGCCATGATGGCGATCTTCGCCCACGTCTTCTTCGCGCCCTACGGCCGCTTGAAGCGTGCTGTCGCCGCGCAGGACTGGAAAGCCGGTGGTGCCGCGCTCGCACAGATCCGCCAGCTCGTCGGCCTCAATCTCAGCCTCGGGCTGCTGACGATCGCGGTGGTGTTCCTCGGCCGCTTGTTCGCCTGAACGAAGGAGCCGGCGCGGCGTAAGCCGCTCGTCCCCTGACCCCTGAATCCCGATCCCTGAGCCCTGGAGACTCAGGGCTCCTCCTGCGCCGGCCCGGCCAGCAACTGCAGCGCCATTTCGCGGATCGTCGCCGGCCGCGCCTCGCACTGCAGTTCGGCATGGAAATGCCCGTCGCGGTAGAGGTAGATCGTCGGCAGATGGAAGATGCCGAAGTAGCGCGCCACCCCGGTCGCCTCGGCGACGTCGACTTCGAACAGGGCATCCGCCACATCCGCCAGCGCCTGCGGCAGCCGCTGTTTCCAGGCACGGCAACTGCTGCAGTGCGGCGCACTGAACAGCACGACGGCTACACCGGGTGTCGCCGCGAGGTGGGCGTGGAAATCGCCCTCGCGCACACGTTCGAAATGCAGGGAAGCGTCAGACATCAAGCAGACGGCTCACGCCGGAATGGCCCTTCAAGTTCGTCCATGTAGTGGGCGATCGCCTCGGTCTCGCGCTCGAGGAAGCGGTCGACGGCGTCGCGGAACTCGGGGTGCGCCAGCCAGTGCCAGGAATGCGTCGCGGTGGGCACGAGCCCACGCGCGAGCTTGTGCTCGCCCTGCGCGCCGCCTTCGAAGACTTTCAGCCCGTGGGCGATGGCGTATTCGATGCCCTGCTGGTAACAGGTCTCGAAATGCAGGCCGGGCAGGTATTCGAGCGTGCCCCAGTGGCGACCGTAAAGACGCTCGCCGTCCTTGATGCAGAACGAGCACGCGGTCGGCTCGCCGTCCTTGTCCGCAATGATCAGCACGACGTTGTCCGGCATGGTCTCGCGCAGCAGTGCGAAAAAAGCCGGATTCAGATGCGGCTCGCTGCGGTGGCGGGCGTAGGTGTCGGCGTAGCAGCGGTAGAAGAAGGCCCAGTCGGCATCGGTGCTGTCGCGGCCTTCTATCCAGCGGAAGGTGACGCCCAGGCTCGCGAGCTTTTTCCTTTCCTGTTTGATCTTCTTGCGCTTGTCGTGGGTGAGTGCGGCGAGGAAGTCGTCGAAGCGCGCGTAGCCCTGGTTGTACCAGTGGAACTGGAAGCCGCTGCGGTGCAGCATGGATGTGGCATCGAGCGCGGCGTGGTCCGGTTCGGTGGGGAAAAGAATATGGAAGGACGAGCACTTCAGCTCACGCGTGAGCTGAAGTGCGGCCTCGATCAGCACCGCGCGGTCGGCGTCGTTGCGTGCGAGCAGTCGCGGCCCCGGCACCGGCGAGAAGGGCGCACAGCACACGAGCTTGGGGTAGTAGTTCAAGCCGTGGCGGCGATAGGCGTCGGCCCAGGCCCAGTCGAACACGAATTCGCCCCAGGAATGGTGCTTGATGTAGAGCGGCATCGCGGCGTCGAGCCGGTCGCCGCGGAAGAGGGCCAGGTGCACCGGCTCCCAGCCGATGGGCGCACCGACGCAGCCGGTGGCCTCCAACGCATGCAGGAAGGCGTGCCGGACGAAGGGCGAGTCACCGGCGAGCGCGTTCCAGGCGTCGGCCGGCAATTCCGCAATATTCGTCACGACACGGACGACGGCCGCGTCGGCTTCCGTCCCCGGGGGGTTTGCTTCAAAATGCACGTTTTCGCGGACTTTCATCGACAACAATGAACCTGCACGAATACCAGGCCAAACAGATTCTTCGCGCCGGCAACCTTAGCACGCCGCGCGGCCGCGTTGCCCACAGCGCCGACGAGGCTGTTCAAGCTGCCACCGAGCTCGGCGGCGACGCCTGGGTGGTAAAGGCGCAGATCCACGCCGGCGGGCGCGGCAAGGCCGGCGGCGTCAAGGTCGTGAAGTCGCTCGACGACGTGCGTGCGATGGCCGCGACGCTCCTGGGCCAGCAGCTCGTTACGCTGCAGAACGCCCCGGACGGCCAGCCGGTGAACCAGGTGCTGGTCGAGGAAACCCTGCCCATCGCGCGCGAGCTGTATCTGTCGCTGCTGGTCGACCGCGAGACCGAGCGTGTGGCGATCGTCGCTTCCGCCGCCGGCGGCATGGATATCGAGGAAGTTGCCCACGCCACGCCGGAAAAGGTGCTGACCGAAACCTGCGACCCGTTGCTGGGCGTGCAGGATTACCAGTGCCGCGCGCTCGCCTTCGCGCTGGAACTCACGGGCGACGCATTCAAGGATTTCTGTCGCCTGCTGCCGCAGCTCTACCGCGTGTTCGTCGCCAACGATCTTTCCTTGCTCGAAATCAACCCTTTGATCGTCACCGCCGACAACCGCGTGTTGCCGCTCGACTGCAAGATGAGCGTGGACGACAACGCGCTGTATCGCCGCAAGGCGCTCGCCGAATTGCGCGACGACAGCCAGATCGACGCCAAGGAAGCCGCGGCGAACGCGGCCAACGTCAACTACGTCGCGCTCACCGGCAACATCGGCTGCATGGTCAACGGCGCGGGGCTGGCGATGGCGACGATGGACCTGATCCAGCTCGAAGGCGGTGCGCCCGCGAACTTCCTCGACGTCGGTGGCGGCGCCACGCCGGAAACGGTCGCGCAAGGCTTCAAGATCATCCTGCTCGACCCCAACGTCAAGGCGGTGCTGATCAACATTTTTGGCGGCATCGTGCGCTGCGACGTCATCGCCGAAGGCATCATCCAGGCGGTGAAGGAGGTCGGCGTCGACGTGCCGGTGATCGTGCGGCTCGAAGGCACCAACGCCGAACTTGGGAGAAAGCTTTTGGCCGAATCGGGGCTCGCGATTCTCGCGGCGGAGAGCCTTACGCAGGCGGCGAAACTCGCAGTGGAGAAGGCGGCATGAGCATCCTCGTCAACAAAGATACGAAAGTCATCTGCCAGGGTTTCACCGGCAAGCAGGGCAGCTTCCATTCCGAGCAGGCCATCGCCTACGGCACCAAGATGGTTGGCGGCGTGACGCCGGGCAAGGGCGGACAGACGCACCTCGGCCTGCCGGTGTTCAACACCGTGCGCGACGCCGTGCGCGACACCGGCGCGCAGGCGACGATGATCTACGTGCCTGCCGCGTTCGCCGCCGATTCGATCCTCGAAGCGGCCGACGCCGGCATCGAGGTCATCGTCTGCATCACCGAGGGCATCCCGGTGCTCGACATGCTGAATGTGAAGGCCGCGCTGCGCGCCAACGGCGCCAAGCTCATCGGCCCCAACTGCCCCGGCATCATCACGTCGGGCGAATGCAAGATCGGCATCATGCCCGGTGTCATTCATCAAAAAGGCAAGATCGGCATCGTCTCGCGCTCCGGCACGCTCACCTACGAAGCGGTGCACCAGACCACGCAGCTGGGCCTCGGCCAGTCGACCTGCGTCGGTATCGGCGGCGACCCGATCAAGGGCCTGGATTTCATCGATTGCCTGGAAATGTTCGAAGCCGACCCGCAGACCGAGGCGGTGATCCTGGTCGGCGAAATCGGCGGCAGCCGCGAGGAAGAGGCGGCCGAGTACATCCGCTCGAACATGAAAAAGCCCGTCGCCGCCTACATCGCCGGCCGCACCGCACCCAAGGGCAAGCGCATGGGGCATGCGGGCGCGATCATCGCCGGCGGTGCCGGCACGGCCGACGCCAAGATCCGCGCGCTCGAAGCCGCCGGGGCCGTCGTCGCGCAAAGCCCGGCGGGGCTGGGTGAGGCGGTGCAATTGGCGCTGGGTGCCCGTTAAGCGCGCGTCATGAAACTCGCCATCGCCCAGCTCAACCTCGTCGTCGGCGACATCGCCGGCAACGCGGCGCGGCTGCTCGCGGCGGCGAACGAAGCGCACGTCGCCGGCGCGGCGATCCTCGTTACCCCCGAAATGTCGATTTGCGGCTACCCGGCCGAAGACCTGGTGCTGCGCGCCGACTTCACGTCGGCGTGCGAGGCCGCGGTGAAGCGGCTCGCCCTGGATGCGCCGCCCGGCCTTGCGCTCATCGTCGGCTATCCCGAGCGCAGCGACGACGGCCTCTTCAATGCGGCGGCGCTGCTGCGCGGCGGCAAGATCGAAGCGGTCTACCGCAAGCACCACCTGCCCAATCACTCCGTTTTCGACGAACGGCGCGTGTTCGACAGCGGCGATGCGCCCTGCGTGTTCGCATGCGGCGGGCTGCAGTTCGCGATCAATATCTGCGGCGACATCTGGGAAGAGGGCCCCGCTACGCGCGCGATGCGCGCCGGCGCCGACTGGCTGCTGGTGCCCAACGCCTCGCCCTACCATCTCAACAAGGAACGCGAGCGCGTCGGCATCGCGCGCGCGCGGCTGGTCGAAGCCGGCCTGCCCATGGTCTACGCCAACCTCGTCGGCGGACAGGACGAACTGGTGTTCGACGGCGCCTCCTTCGTGCTCGATGCCCACGACACCGTCGTCGCGCAGTGCCCGGCGTGGCAGGAAGGTCTGTTCTACGTGGAGCTCGACCGCGACACCGCCAAGGGCCCGCAGCACGCGCTGCCCGACGAGGACGCCGCGTGCTACGACGCGCTGGTGCTGGCAGTGCGCGACTACGTCGGCAAGAACGGCTTCAAGGGCGTGCACCTCGGCCTGTCGGGCGGCATCGACTCGGCGCTCACGCTGGCGATTGCCGCCGATGCCATCGGCCCCGATAAGGTGCACGCGGTGATGATGCCGTCGGACTACACGGCAAGCATCAGCGTGGAGGATTCGCGCGATATGGTGGAACGCCTTGGCGTGCGCTACTCGGAGATTGCCATCCGCCCCATCTACGACGCTTTCGTCGCGCAGCTCGCCGGCGAATTCGCCGGCCTCGCCGCTGACACCACCGAAGAAAACCTGCAGGCGCGCGCGCGCGGGACGCTCCTGATGGCGCTGTCGAACAAGTTCGGCACGCTCGTGCTCACCACCGGCAACAAGAGCGAGATGGGCACCGGCTACGCCACGCTCTACGGCGACATGGCCGGCGGCTTTGCCGTGCTCAAGGACGTCGCCAAGACCCGCGTCTACCGCCTCGCGAACTACCGCAACAGCCGTTCCGCGGTCATCCCGCAGCGCATCATCGACCGCCCGCCGTCGGCCGAGCTGCGCCCCGACCAGAAGGACCAGGACAGCCTGCCGCCGTATGAGGTGCTCGACGCCATTCTCGAAGCCTACGTCGAGCGCGACCTGTCGGCACGCGAAATCGTCGCGCGCGGCTTCGACGCCGCGACGGTGAAGCGGGTCATCCGCATGGTCGACCTCGCCGAATACAAGCGCCGCCAGGCGCCGCCCGGCCCGCGCATCACCCCACGCAATTTCGGAAAAGATCGCCGCTACCCCATCACCTCGAAATACCGTCCCGAAGGAGACCTGCCATGAAAAAAATCGAAGCCATCATCAAGCCCTTCAAGCTCGACGAAGTGCGCGAAGCCCTGTCGGAAATCGGTGTCAGCGGGCTGACCGTCACCGAGGTCAAGGGCTTCGGCCGCCAGAAGGGACACACCGAGCTTTACCGCGGCGCCGAATACGTCGTCGACTTTCTCCCCAAGGTGAAAGTCGAGATCGTCGTCGCCGACAGCCTGCTCGAGCGCGCGATGGAAGCCATCATCACTGCCGCCCGCACCGGCAAGATCGGTGACGGCAAGATCTTCGTCATGCCGGTCGAGCAGGTCGTGCGCATCCGTACCGGGGAGTCGGGCGAAGCGGCGATCTGATCGCCGGGGCAGTAAAAACGGCATCCACTGGATGCCGTTTTCATTTGGATGCGTGCGCCTGCGCTGTGGCTACCAGAACCGATACCACGCCTTCCCCTCGACGTTCACGCCCTTGGCGTACTTGCTGTTGGGGAAGTTGAGCGCGAGTACGCGCTGGGCGTCGTCGCGCAGGTCGGTGAGCTGGAGCTTGTCGTAGGCGATGACCAGGACGGCGAGGGCCTCTTCCATCGCAGGCGCTTCGGGGTAGGTCTTCAGCACTTCCTTGGCGCGGTTGGCGGCGGCGACCCAGGCCTGGCGCTTGAGGTAGTACTTGGCGACGTGGACTTCGTGGTTGGCGAGCGCGTTGACGAGGTATTTCATGCGCGCGGTGGAGTCTTCCGCGTACTTGCTCTGCGGGAAGCGGGTGACGAGCTCCTTGAAGGCGAGGAAGGCGTCGCGGGCAGCGCGCGGGTCGCGTTCGGACAGGTCCTGGTCGACCAGGCTGCCGAGCAGGCCGAGGTCGTCGTTGAAGTTGACCAGGCCTTTCAGATAATAGGCATAGTCGACGTTGGGGTGATTCGGGTGTAGTTTGATGAAACGGTCGCACGCAGCGATGGCGGAAATCGGCTCGCTATCCTTGTAGTAGGCGTAGGCGATCTCGAGCTGGGCCTGCTGGGCGTAGCGGCCGAAGGGATAGCGCGCTTCCAGGGTTTCGTACAGTTTTACCGCGCGCTCGTAGTTGCCGTCGTTGAGCTGGTCCTTGGCTTCGCGGTACAGCCGCTGGGCCGACCAGCCCGCAGTTTCGTCCTGGACTTCGGGCAGGAGGCCGCAGCCGCCAAGCGCGAGCGTGGCGGCGACCAGCGCGGCGCCGCACATTCTTTTGAGGCCGATGAGCCGATAGAATGGGCGGGAGTCGGACGAGTCGAACTTGGACATGGGAACGGACACGGTAAATATGTCGGCAGATTATAAGGGAAATGGCGAAGGCGACGTCCGCCGGCTGGTGATCCCGGACGCGCAGGGCGGCCAGCGCCTCGACCAGGCGCTGGCCGCCCTGTTGCCCGAATTTTCGCGCAACCGCATCCAGAACTGGATCCGCGCGCGCAAGATCGCGGTGGACGACGCCTGGGGCACGACCAAGATGAAGGTGCTGGGCGGCGAGTCGGTGCGGGTCGAGGTCGAGCCCGACCCGAACGCCACGCCGGACGCGCCGGAGGCGATCCCGCTCGACGTGGTGTTCGAGGATCCGATGCTGCTGGTGATCAACAAGCCGGTGGGCCTGGTCGTGCACCCCGGCAGCGGCAACCGCCACGGCACCCTGCTGAACGCCTTGCTGTACCGCGTGCCGCAGGTGGCCGAGCTGCCGCGCGCCGGCATCGTGCATCGGCTGGACAAGGACACTTCGGGCCTCCTGGTCGTGGCGAAGACGCTGCGCGCCCACACCGACCTGGTGCGCCAGCTGCAGGCGCGCACGGTCAAGCGCGAATACCTGGCCCTGGTCTACGGCGAGATCGACCGTGCCGGGACGGTCAACGCGCCGCTCGCGCGCGATCCGTTCAACCGCACCAAGCGCACCGTGCACACCATGGGGAAGGAGGCGGTCACGCACTACGAACCGGTCGAACGCTTCCCCGGCGCGACGCTCCTGCGCTGCCGGCTCGAAACCGGCCGCACCCACCAGATTCGCGTCCACATGCAGCACATCGGCCATCCGCTGGTGGGCGAGCAGGTCTACAGCGCCAGCCGCCGTCCCCACCTCAAGCTGGCCTTCCCGCGTCAGGCCCTGCATGCCGAGCGGCTCGGACTGATCCACCCCGTGACCGGCGAGCCGATGCAGTGGGAGTGCCCGCTGCCGGCGGATTTCGCCGCGCTGCTGGAGTCGCTGCGCAGCGGCACCGAGCGCTACGCCTAGGCGCATGATCCAGCCGGACTGGCCTGCGCCGGCGCGGGTGCGCGCCTGCATGACCACCCGCGAAGGCGGCGTCAGCCCGCCGCCCTGGGCCAGCTTCAACCTCGGCGATCACGTCGGCGACGACCCCGCGCACGTCGCCGCCAACCGCGCGCGCCTGCGCGAGTCCCTGCCGGCCGAACCCGGCTGGCTCAGGCAGGTGCACAGCCCCCGCGTCGTCGAACTGGGGCGCGAGCAGAATCCCGAAGCCGACGCGTCCTTCACCCGCGAAGCCGGGCAAGTCTGTGCCGTGCTCACCGCCGACTGCCTGCCGGTGCTGTTCTGCGACCGCGCCGGCAGCGTCGTCGCTGCGGCGCACGCCGGCTGGCGCGGGCTGGCGAACGGCGTGCTGGAAGCGACGGTGGCGGCGATGGGCGTGGCGCCGGCCGACGTCCTCGCCTGGATGGGCGCGGCCATCGGTCCGCAGGCGTTCGAGGTGGGGGAGGAGGTGCGCGAGGCTTTTATCACGCGGCATCCCGAAGCCGCCGCTGCGTTTGCGCCGCACGCGCCCGGCAAGTGGCTGGCGGACCTCTATGCGCTTGCGCGGATTCGTCTGGGAAGCGTTGGCGTGCGCTCGATTTACGGCGGCGGCCGCTGCACCTTCAGCGAGGCCGAGACTTTTTACTCCTATCGCCGCGACGGTGTCACCGGCCGCATGGCGGCGTTGGTCTGGCTGGCCTGAGACTCAGTCCAGCCACTTCTGCATGAACTTCGCCTCGCCCATCGCGGGATCGAGGCGGTAGTCGTCGAAGCCGAGCTTTTCATACAGCGTCCGTGCGGCGCGGTTGCCCGACAGCACTTCCAGCGTGAGCTTGCACGCGCCGCGTTCGCGTGCGATCGCCTCGACCTCGGCGAAGAGGCGCGCGGCGACGCCGCGGCCGCGGTGCGTGTCGCGCACCACCACGTCGTGGATATTCACCAGTGGTGCGCAGGCGAAGGTGGAGAAGCCCTCGATCGCGTTCACCAGTCCGATCGCCTGAGTGCCCTCGAAGGCGAGCACGCTGAACACGAAGGGCCGCGCGGCAAGCGCGCCGATCAGGTGGGTGCGCGCGAAATCGGACAGGGGTTCGCCGCCACCGGCCGGGTCGCGCGCGTAATGGTCGAGCAGGTCGATCAGTGCGGCGGCGTGGGCTGGATCGGCGTAGTCGACGCGGACGACATCGATCATTGCGTGTCGATGCGCATCGACAGGTCGACCGCGCGGATGTGCTTGGTCAGGCTGCCGATGGAGATGCGGTCGACGCCGGTCTCGGCCACCGTGCGCACCGTCTCGAGCGTGATATTCCCCGAGGCCTCGAGGCGGGCGCGGCCGGCGTTCACCCGCACCGCCTCGCGCATCGCGTCGGGCGTGAAATTGTCGAGCAGGATCAGCGTGGCGCCGGCCGCCAGCGCCTCGGCGAGCTGGTCGAGCGTCTCGACCTCGATCTGCACGCTGACGCGATCCTCGGCGAGCCTGAACGCGGCGTCCAGCACCGGCGCGATGCCGCCGGCCGCGGCGATGTGGTTTTCCTTGATGAGGATGCCGTCGTAAAGGCCGATGCGCTGGTTCTCGCCGCCGCCTACGCGTACCGCGTATTTCTCGGCCAGGCGCAGCCCGGGCAGGGTCTTGCGGGTGTCGAGGATGGCGGCACGGGTGCCGCGCACCGCCTCGACGTAGGGACGGGTCGCGGTGGCCACGGCCGACAGCGTCTGCAGGAAGTTCAGCGCCGGTCGCTCGGCGGTGAGCAGCGCGCGGGCGTTGCCGGAAAGCTCCACCAGCACTTCGCCGGCGGCGACCGCGTCGCCCTCGTTCACTTTCCAGTCGATTTCGCAGGCGAGGTCGAGCGCCCGGAAGCAGGCGTCGAACCACGGCCGTCCGGCGATCACCGCCGCTTCGCGGGTGATCACATGGCCGCGCGCCGTCTGGCGGGCGGGAATGAGCCGGGCGGTGAGGTCCCCGCTGCCGACGTCTTCGTCGAGGGCGCGGGCGACGTCGGTGTCGACGGAGGCGAGCAGGGGTTCGGACATGGCGTGAATTTAGGATGCGGCGGGTTGAAATTGGCCGGAGCGGCCCTATCTGGGTGGCAGTGAATATAACCCAAGGACGAAGCTTCCATGCGTTTCGACAAGCTCACCACCCAGTTCCAGCAGGCCTTCGCCGACGCCCAGAGCCTGGCCGTCGGTGGCGACCACGCCTACATCGAGCCGCAGCACCTGCTGCTGGCGCTTTTGAACCAGGAAGGCGGCGGCGCCGCGGCGATCCTGTCGCGCGCCGGCGTGCAGGTGCCGGCGCTGAAGGCCTCGCTGACCCAGGCGCTGACCCGTCTGCCCAAGGTCGAAGGCCAGGGCGGCGAGGTGAGCATCTCGCGCGAGCTCAACAATCTGTTGAACCTCACCGACAAGGACGCGATGAAGCGCGGCGACGCCTACATCGCGTCCGAACTCTTCCTGCTCGCCGCACTTGAGGACAAGGGCGAGACTGGGCGCCTGCTGAAGCAGCACGGCGCTTCGAGGTCCGCGCTGGAATCCGCGATCAACGCCGTGCGCGGCGGTGAGGGCGTCAGCTCGCAGGAAGCCGAAGGCCAGCGCGAGGCGCTGAAGAAATATACGCTCGACCTCACCCAGCGCGCGCGCGACGGCAAGCTCGACCCGGTAATCGGGCGCGACGACGAGATCCGCCGGTCTATCCAGATCCTGCAGCGCCGCACCAAGAACAACCCGGTGCTGATCGGCGAGCCCGGCGTCGGCAAAACCGCCATCGTCGAGGGCCTCGCCCAGCGCATCGTCAACGACGAAGTCCCGGAGACGCTCAAGGGCAAGTCGGTGCTGGTGCTCGACCTCGCTGCGCTGCTGGCCGGCGCCAAGTATCGGGGCGAATTCGAGGAACGCCTGAAGGCGGTACTGAAGGAGCTGGCGATGGACGCCGGCCGCTACATCGTGTTCCTCGACGAAATCCACACGCTCGTCGGCGCGGGCAAGGCCGAAGGCGCGATCGACGCCGGCAACATGCTGAAGCCGGCGCTCGCGCGCGGCGAGCTGCATCTCATCGGCGCGACCACGCTCGACGAATACCGCAAGTACATCGAGAAGGACGCCGCGCTCGAACGCCGCTTCCAGAAGGTGCTGGTCGACGAACCCTCGGTCGAATCGACCATCGCGATCCTGCGCGGCCTGCAGGAGAAGTACGAACTGCACCACGGCGTCGACATCACCGACCCGGCGATCGTCGCCGCGGCCGAGTTGAGCCACCGCTACATCACCGACCGCTTCCTGCCCGACAAGGCGATCGACCTGATCGACGAGGCCGCCGCGCGCATCAAGATGGAAATCGACTCCAAGCCCGAGTCGATGGACAAGCTCGACCGCCGCATCATCCAGCTCAAGATCGAGCGCGAGGCGGTGAAGCGCGAAACCGACGAGGCGTCGAAGAAGCGCCTCGCCCTGCTGGAAGAGGAAATCGACAAGCTCGGCCGCGAATACGCCGACCTCGAGGAAATCTGGAAATCCGAGAAGGCGCAGGTGCAGGGCAGCGCGCACATCAAGGAAGAGATCGACCGTCTGCGCGGCGAAATGGCCGACCTGCAGCGCCAGGGCAAGCTCGATAAAGTCGCCGAGATCCAGTACGGCAAGCTGCCGCAGCTCGAAGCGCAGCTGAAGCAGGCCGAAACGGCGGGCGAAGGCAAGCCCGCGTTCAAGCTCCTGCGCACCGAAGTCGGCGCCGAGGAAATCGCCGAGGTGGTCTCGCGTGCGACCGGCATTCCCGTGTCGAAGATGCTGCAGGGCGAGCGCGACAAGCTCTTGCACATGGAAGACAAGCTGCACGCGCGCGTCGTCGGCCAGGACGAGGCGGTGCGCGTGGTGTCCGACGCGATCCGCCGCTCGCGCGCGGGCCTCTCGGACCCCAACCGGCCGCTCGGCTCTTTCCTCTTTCTCGGCCCCACCGGCGTCGGCAAGACCGAGCTGTGCAAGACGCTCGCCGAATACCTGTTCGATTCCGCCGACCACATGGTGCGCATCGACATGAGCGAATTCATGGAGAAGCACTCGGTCGCGCGCCTGATCGGCGCGCCGCCCGGTTACGTCGGCTACGAAGAAGGCGGCTATCTCACCGAGGCGGTGCGCCGCAAGCCTTACTCGGTCATCCTGATGGACGAGGTCGAGAAGGCGCACCCGGACGTGTTCAACGTGCTGCTGCAGGTGCTCGACGACGGCCGCCTGACCGACGGCCAGGGCCGCACGGTCGACTTCCGCAACACCGTGATCGTGATGACGTCCAACCTCGGCAGCCAGATGATCCAGTCGATGGCGGGCGACGACTACCAGGTGGTGAAGCTCGCCGTGCTCGGCGAAGTGAAGTCCTACTTCCGCCCCGAGTTCATCAACCGGATCGACGAAGTCGTCGTGTTCCACGCGCTCGGCGAAGCCCACATCGCCAGCATCGCGAAGATCCAGTTGAAGGGCCTGGAGGCGCGTCTGGCGCAGATGGAAATGAAGCTCGACATCACCGATGCCGCGCTCGCCGAAATCGCCCGCGCCGGCTTCGACCCGGTATACGGCGCGCGGCCGTTGAAGCGCGCGATCCAGAACCAGATCGAGAATGCGCTGGCGAAGGAAATCCTGTCCGGGCATTTCGCGCCCAAGGACACGATCCGCGTCGATGCCGCGGACGGCGTGTTCAGGTTCGAGAAAGCCTGATCGCGGCGGCTGCGTACAAGCGGTAAAAGAGGGCGGGTTTCCGCCCTCTTTTTTGCCTCCAGCGGGCCATACCCAAGTCTGAGATGGCCCGATTTTGTCGGAATTCTTTACATCGTGCCTGCTGCACAGCTGTTGTGTTTGTGCAAACTAGTTTTTAAACAAATGCTTGCGCCTGCGCGCGTGCTTCTTGCTTCGGAACACGGTCCCCTTTGAAGGGAGCAGACCATGACACGAACCGTGCAAGCCGTTTTGATGGTGGCCACCGTGTTTGCGCTGGGCATTCTCGCCAGCCCTGCCGTTCGCGCGCTGCCGCTCACCGTCACCGACAACGTCACCTTCGTGACCGAGGACCAGAGCATGTGGGGCCCCGGTTCGGAACCCTTGGTGCACAAGGAATTCACTGCCGCGATCATCGACATCGATACAGGCCAGACGTCCATCGGCGAAATCTACGATTTGTCGACGAGCATCCCGAACCCCGTATATCTCGGCTGGAAGGTTGCCTACGACGGATGCCGCAGGCTCTATTCGGCCAGCGCCTGCATCAACGGCGCGACCATCAATCTGGGATTCACCAAGATCAAGGTTCCGGGGCTCGGCCCTGCACCGCCCACGACGTTAACTGTCGAACTCGGCAAGAACGGCCTGGTGATCTCGTCCGATATCGACGTCGAGGCGGGCTTCAAGGGTTCGTTCACGCTCGACGGCGGTAAGGTCGACGTCAGCTATCCGACCAGCGTGACCCTGCAGACCGATCGCGAGGCGTATGCAGCGGGCGAGATCGTCACGCTGAAGTCGTTCGAGTCGCTGATTTCCACGCCGACGATGACTACCGAATTCAGCGACATCGACACGAGTCTGAAGGCCTACGCCGATCTCGACATCAGCGCCGAGCTCGAAGCGTGGGTGGCCGGCAGCGGCGGCAGCGTCTCCATTGCCGACATCGATACCGGCGAACTCGATTATGAAATCTTCGGCGTGTCGGTCGGCAACGGCGAAATCGGCGTTCGCCTGGTTGAGTTGGACCCGTTCATCATCGATACCAGCGGCGGGCTGGGCATGAATCTGTTTTCAGTGACCTACCCGCCGTGTCCGCCCGATGCCGACGGTGGATTCGACTGTCCCTTCGGGATTCCCCTCGCCGACCTCCAGATCCAGGTGCCCGATCTCGACACGGGCGTGGCCGACAGCAGCTGGACGCCGCCGGATCCGGACGCCGGCACCGACGGCACGATCGTCAATACGCAGCTGCCGATCGACCGCACCGAGGGGTCGGAGGATGATCTCACCCTGATCGGCGGCGGCGTGGGCTTTCATCGCACCGACCTCGTCAAGGCCGACGTGGACATCGACGGCATCATCAGTGCTGCAGCGATTTCCGCCGGGACGCCGGTGGTGTTCGGGCTGAAGGCCGGCGTTCCGCTGGTCGTGACGGCGGAAGGCAACCTGATCGATTTCGATCTCGGCGCCTTCTTCGGCCTCGGTCAGACATTGACGCTCGAGCCTACCCTGATGGCGGACCTGAATTTCAGCATTCCGATCCAGGTCGAAACCGCGCCAGGTGTGTTCGATGAGCGAACCACCTGGACCCTGCCGGTTGGCGATGAATTCAACTTCATCCATCCCGGTGTGGACCTCGCCATCGAGCCGACCTATTTCCTCGACGCGCTGTTCACCAACCAGACGGACTTCCTGATTTCGCCGGTCGCCTCGGTCGCCGCACTGCAGTTGAAACTGTCGGGGCTCGCCCCGAGCATACTCGGGATCGATTTCGATGCTGCCCTGTTCCAGCAGGTGTTCCCGCTGGTCGAACCGATTACCGCTGCGAGCGTGCCGACGGACCCCTTCATGCTCGCCGGCTTCGAACGACGCGGCGGCAGTCCCTTGCTGTTGGGAACCGCCGATGCGGTCGCCGTCCCGGAGCCGCCCATGCTTGCGCTCGTCGTGGCCGGCTTCATCCTGTTGCTGGTGAGCCGCAGCCGGCGACGCGCGCCGCTCAGCGCTTTTCGAGCAGCCTGACCGGGGAACGAGGGCGCCGGGCAGCGATCGATGCCGCGGGCCGCGGGAGGCAGCGCGGTGTGGCGAGCGAGCAGTCACGCGCGATCCAGCTGTCCGCGCGCGTCAGTCCGGCGACGCGAGCTTGAGCCCGATGAGACCGGCAATGATCAGCGCAAGGCTGACGAGCCGTGCGGCATTCACGGGCTCGCCGAGCAGCACGATGCCCAGCACGACGGTGCCGACCGCGCCCACGCCCACCCAGACGGCGTAGGCCGTGCCGACGGGAAGCGATTTCATGGCGACGCCCAGCAGCCCGAGGCTGATGAGCATCGCCACGACGGTGCCGACCGTGGGCCACAGCCGGGTGAAGCCTTCGGTGTATTTCAGGCCGATGGCCCAGCCGATCTCGAACAGTCCTGCAAGCAGAAGAATGCCCCAAGCCATGTGATGTCCTTTCGCGAATGCGGGGCCGTCCCCGATGGTTTGGAGGCGCTGAGGTCGTCCTCATCGCCTGCTTCATGCGTCTGGCCGGGCGCGGCGGCATCCGCCTGCCGCTGATCCGCCGCCGACCCGTTTCGCCGGCGCGCCCCGGCGTTCGTTTGCCGGATGGCGTCTGGCGCCGGCGGCCTGCGGATTATGGATGTCTCCCGCCAGGATCCCAAACCGGCCGCGTTGCGGCGCGGGCCGGCTTTGCCCGACCCCGGTCCACCGCCTAGAATGGCCCGACGCCCGTTCCCGTCCGGATTGTCTTGTCTGCACGTCTGTTCCGCTCGCTGGTCGCACTCGTTGCCGCGCTCGCCGTGCTGCCGGCGCACGCGCTGACGGTGGCGGTGCAGGCGCCGGATGCACTGAAGGCGTTGCTCGAGCAGCATCTGGAGACCGCGCGCGCGGCGCGCCTGGGCGAAACCTTCGACGCCTGGGAAGTCGCCCGCCTGCAAAGGCAGAGCGAGCAGACTGCACACGATTTGCTGGCGACCGAGGGCTACTTCTCGGCGCAGGTCGAGAGCGCGGCCGAGTGGGTCGACGGCGACTGGCGCATGACGTATGCGGTGACGCCCGGCCCGCGCACCACGGTGCGCAGCGTGACCGTGACGTTCGAAGGCGCGGTGCGCGAGGCACCTGCCTGGCAGCGCGCCCGCATCGAGCGCAGCGTGACGCTGCAGCCCGGCATGCCGTTCCGCCAGGCCGACTGGGCGGCGTCCAAGCTCGCCGTGCTGCGGCCGCTGCTGGGCGACCGCTATCCGGCAGCGCAGCTCGCGGCGAGCGAGGCGCGCATCGATCCGGCCACCCACACCGCCGATCTCACGCTCACCGTCGACAGCGGGCCGGCCTTCTTCTACGGTGCGCCGGCAGTGAAGGGCGCCGAGCGCTATCCCGTCTCGGTCGCGCAGAATCTCAGTACCGCGCGTGCCGGCAAGCCCTACCGCCAGCAGGATCTGCTCGACACGCAGGCGGCGCTGGAGACGAGCGGCTACTATGCGCAGGCGACGGTGCGCGTCGACCCCGACGCGGCGCACGCCGCCGCGGTGCCGGTCGAGATCGAGGTGGTCGAACGCCCGGTGAAGATGTTCAGCGTCGGCGCCGGCGTCAGCACCGACACCGGCGCGCGCGTGCAGGCGGGCTGGCTGCATCGCAGCGTGGACGGCGAAGGCCTGCGCCTCAAGCTCGACGCGCGCCTGGAAACGAAGAAGCAGACCGGCGGCGCGGAGCTCGCCTGGCCGCGCACGGCCAAGGGCTACGAAAATAGCCTCGGCGCGCAGTTGAGGCACGAGGACATCGAAGGGCAGGAGACCCGCGCCTGGCTGCTGGCGGCACGCCGCACGCGCTTCGACGGGCCGATCGAAGCGACGCTGTCGCTGCAGTACCAGACCGAGACGCAGGCGGTCGGCAGCGTGGTGCGCGCGCGCAACCAGGCGCTCACCGCCAACTACGCATGGACGCAGCGTACCGTCGGCCGTGCCTTCTATCCGCGGCGCGGCTACGTGCTCACGCTGCAGGGCGGCGGCGCGATCGCGTCGCTGCTGTCCGACACCAGCTTCGCCCGCGTGTATGCGCGCCACACCCACTACTTCCGCGCCGGCGACAACGGCCGCCTGGTGCTGCGCGGCGAATGGGGCAGCGTGCTCGCCGACACGCGCGACGGCATTCCCACCGACTTCCTGTTCCGCGCCGGCGGCGACAACTCGGTGCGCGGCTACGCCTACCAGAGCCTCGGCCGCACGCTCACCGGCGGCGTCGCGTCGGTACGGCATCTGGCCACCGCCAGCGCGGAATACAACTACTTCTTCGACGGTGACTGGGGCATGGCGCTGTTCGTCGACGCCGGCGACGCCGCTGACACGCCGGGCGCGCTGTCGCCGGTGTTCGGCTATGGCGTCGGCGCGCGCTACCGTTCGCCGGTGGGGCCGATCAACCTCGACCTCGCCTGGGGCGAGGCGGTCGACGCATTCCGCCTGCATTTCTCGCTGGGGGTGTCGTTTTGAGGCGCGCGGCCTGGACAGCCGGCGGGCTTGCGCTCGCGCTCGCGGCACTCGTCGCGGCCGTCGTCTGGCTGGGCACCAGCGCGTCCGGCGCCCGCTGGCTCGCGCAGACGGTCACGGCGCTGTCGGGCGAGCGCGTGCGCATCGAGGGCGTCGAAGGCACGCTGGCCGGCCCGCTGGCGATCCGCCGCCTCGCCGTCGCCAATCCCTACCGCCGCATCGAAATCGAGCAGCTTCGCCTCGAATGGCGGCCGCGCGCGCTGTGGCAGCGCCAGGTCGATGTCGACCTCGTCGCCGCGCGGACGCTGCGTGTCGTCACGCTCAAGCCCGACCCCACGCCGCCCGAACTGCCGGCGAGCCTGCGCGCGCCGCTCGAGCTGTCGGTTCGCACGTTCGACGTCGCCCGGCTCGAACTCGTCGAGGGCGGGCAGGTGCTGACGTTCCGCACGCTGCACGGGCGACTCGACGGCCGCGGCGGCCGCTTCCGCCTCACCGACGTCGGCGTCGACACGCCCTGGGCCGCCGCCGAGGGCGAACTCGAACTCGCGCAGGACGCGCCCTTCGCCTTGACGGGGCGCGTCGCGGCGACGCGGCCGGCGCCGCTGCCGGTGACGGCGCAGTTGGCGTTGTCCGGCACGCTCGGCCAGCCCGCCTTCCGCCTCGACGCCACCGCCGAGGGCATGACGTTCTTCGCCGAAGGCGAGGCGGCGCCTTTCGCCGCGGTGCGTCTCACCCGGCTGGTGGTGGCGGGGCAGGGTGTCGATCCGCGTGCGTTCGCCGCCGGGGCGCCGGCGGCCGACCTGGCCTTCTCGGGGGTGTTCGAAGGCCGGCCGGGCGAGCGCCTGCTCGGCAGCTTCAGCCTCGCCAACCGCCTCGCCGGCCGTTTCGATCAGGACCGTCTGCCGCTCGTCAGCCTGGTCGGCGCCGTGTTCGGCGACGCGACGCACGCCGACTTCAGCGCGCTCGCGCTCGACCTCGGCGCGGTCGGCCGCTTCAGCGGCGAAGGCGCCTGGCGCGACGACCGCTTCGTCCTCCAGCTCGCGAGCCCACGCGCCGACCTCGCCGGCGTTCATCGCGCGCTGGCCGCCACCCGCCTGCGCACCACGCTGCAGCTGGGCGGCGACGCCCGGGCGCAGACGCTCACGGCCGAGGTCGCCGAAACCTGGGGACAGGGTGGCTTCACGCTGACCCACGGCGACGGTGCGCTCACGCTCAGCGCCGCCGATTTCAGCGGCCAGGCCGGCAAGCTCAGCGTGAGCGGGCGTCTCCAGCTCGACGCCACGCGCGCCTTCGCGCTGGCCTTCGACGCGGCCAACCTCAACCCGGCGCGCTTCGGCACGTTTCCGCGTGCGCGCCTCAACGCGCGCGGCGAGGCGCGCGGCGCGCTCGCGCCCGACCCGCGCGTGGTGGCGCAGTTCACCCTGCCGCCGGGTGAACTCGAAGGCCGGCCGGTGCACGGGCAGGGCCGGCTGCGCTACGAAAACGCCCATCTCGCCGACGCCGACCTCGACCTCGACCTCGCCGGCAACCGGGCGACGGTGAAGGGCGCCTGGGGCCGCGCCGGCGACCGCCTCGCCTGGGATATCGATGCGCCGGCGCTGGCGCGGCTGCAGCTCGGGCTGGCCGGCCGGCTCGTCAGCCGGGGCACGTTGGCCGGCGACCCGGCGCGCCCGCAGCTCGCCGCCACCCTCGCCGCGAGCCATCTGAAGCTGCCGGGCGAGGTCGCCGCCGAGGCGCTCGACCTCGAACTCGATCTCGAAGCCGCCTTTGATGGCGCCTTCAACGGCCGCCTCGACGCACGCGGCCTGGTCTGGGCAGGCCACGCGCTGCGCACGGCGCGGGCGAGCGCGCAGGGGCGCCGCAACGCGCACAGCCTCAGCCTCGACGCGGCGCTGCCGGACGCGCAGCTGAGCGCCCGGCTCGCCGGCGGTCTCGACGACGCGCTCGTCTGGCGCGGCCAGCTCACCCAGGCCGAGGTGCAGGGACCGTGGCCGATGACGCTGACCGCGCCGGCGACGCTCTGGCTGTCGCGCGCGCGTCAGCAGGTCGACGGCCTTGCCTTCACGCTCGCCGGCGGCCGCGTGACGGTCGCGCACGCCAGTCATGCCGACGGCCGCTTTGCCAGCCGTGGCGCGCTCGCCGACCTCCCCGTGTCGCCCGTTCTGGCAAGGCTTGAACCGGCGCGCCCCTTCGCCACCGACCTGCGTGTCGACGGCGACTGGGATCTCGTCGCGGGCACGGCGCTCGACGGCCGCGCGCAGCTGCGCCGCCGTTCGGGCGACGTGCGGCTGACCGATCCTGCGCTGGCGTTCGGCCTCACCACGCTCGCGCTCGAACTCGACGCCGAGGCCAGTCGCCTCACCGCGCGCGCGCGCGTCGTCACGCGCGAGGCTGGCGAAGCCGCCGGTGAGGCGCGCGCGACGCTGCTGCGCGACGGCCCCGGTTTCGTCCTGCCGCGCAGCGCGCCGCTCGCGTGGACTGCACAGGTCGACGTGCCCGACCTGCGCATCGCGCGTCCCTTCATTCCGGTCGGCATGCGTGCCGACGCACGCCTGGCCGCTCGGCTTGCCGGGGCCGGCACGCTCGCCGCGCCGCGCATCGACGGCAGCGTGGACGCCGACCGCATCCGCTTCGCCATGCCGGAAGAGGGCATCGCGATCACCGACGGCGTGTTGAAGCTCGCGCTCGCCGACGACCGCGTGCGCGTGCGCGAAGGCGAACTCAAGGGGCAGAGCGGCCGCATCCTGGTGCGCGGCGAGGCGCAGTTGCGCAACCCCCAGGCCGGACTCACGCTCGACTTCGAGCAGTTCGCCGCCAGCCATCGCAGCGATCGTCGCGTCATCGTGTCCGGCAGCACCCGGCTCGAACTCGATCCGCGCCGCCTGCAGCTGACCGGCAGCCTGCGCGCCGACCGCGCCCGTCTCGACGTGCCCGAGGCGGGCCGGCCGGCCCTGTCTGACGACGTCGTGGTGGCCGGCCGTGCGCCGCGCGAAGCGCGTGCGGCGCAGCGGCTGCCGCTCGCACTCGACCTGAATCTTGCGCTCGGCGACGATTTCCTGTTCAAGGGCGGCGGCCTCGACGCGCGTCTCGGCGGGACGCTGCGCGTGTTCACCGTCGCGCAGCCGCGCCAGGACCGCCCGGAGGGCGAGCGTCACGCGGCGAAACCCGCGCGGGTGCTGCGCGGCGAAGGCCGCATCCGCGTGGTCGAGGGGCGCTACGCCGCCTACGGCCAGACGCTCGCGATTGAGCGCGGCGAGCTCCGTTTCATCGGCCCGCTCGACGATCCCGGCCTCGACGTGCTCGCGGTGCGGAAGACGCCGACGGTGAAGGCCGGCGTGCAGGTGCGCGGCAGCGTGCAGCGGCCGGTGGTGACCCTGTATTCCGACCCGCCGATGCCGGATTCGGAAAAGCTTGCCTGGCTGGTGCTGGGCCACGGCCTCGAGCGCGGCGGCCAGCAGGAATTCGCGCTGCTGCAGCTCGCCGCCGGCGCGCTCCTGAGCCAGGCCGAATCGGTGAGCGTGCAGGCCGAGATCGCCGAGGCGCTGCGCATCGACAGCTTTGGCGTGCGCGCGGGCGAGGGCGAGGACCTCGGCACCACCGTGGTCAGTGTCGGCAAGCGCCTGTCCTCGCGCGCGACGCTCGCCTACGAGCAGAGCCTCGACGGCCTCAACCAGGTGGTGAAGGTGATCTACCAGCTGTCGCCGCGGGTGCGCCTGGAAGCACAGGCCGGCCAGCAGAGCAGCTTCGACGCCTTCTACACGCGGGAATACGACTGAAGCGTGGCCCGAGCAGGGGGCGAGCCTGCGCAAAATCCGGAAGTTTTCACAAGGCGGACGCGGAGGACACAGGGGGAAGGCGTTTCCCGCCTCCGCGTCCGCCTTGTCAGTCGGCTTCCATGCGTATTTGCGCCCCTCCGCGCGCTACGAGGATCGAATGTCGCCTGGGGCTGGATCGGCCATATCCCAATGTTAGAATCCGCCGCATGTCCACGCTTCGCATCACAGCCCCGATTCGCCCGCTCCGGATGACTGTCCACGGAGACTGCCGCTGATGCGCATCCTGCTCTCCAACGACGACGGCTACTTCGCGCCCGGCCTCGCGGTGCTGGCGCAGACGCTGGCCGACTACGCCGACATCACCGTGGTGGCGCCCGAGCGCGACCGCAGCGGCGCGTCCAACTCGCTCACGCTCGACCGCCCGCTGATGCTGCGCCAGGCGCCCGGCGGCTTTTACTACGTCAACGGCACGCCGACCGACTGCGTGCACCTGGCGGTGACCGGCATGCTCGATCACCTGCCCGACATGGTGATTTCCGGCATCAACCACGGCGCCAACATGGGCGACGACACCATCTATTCGGGGACCGTCGCCGCGGCGACCGAGGGCTATCTGTTGGGCATTCCTTCGATCGCGGTTTCGCTCGCCAACCACGACGCGCAGCATTTCGAGACGGCCGCGCGCGTGGTCGCCGACCTGGTGCAGCGCATCCAGGCGCAGCCGCCGACCGAGCCCATGCTGCTCAATGTCAACGTCCCCGACCGCGCCTGGAATGATCTCGCCGGCCTCGCCGTGACCCGCCTGGGCAAACGCCACAAGGCCGAGTCGGTGGTGAAGACGATCAATCCGCGCGGCCAGACCGTGTACTGGGTGGGCGCGGCGGGCGCCGCGCAGGACGCGGGCGAAGACACCGACTTTCACGCCGTGGCACACGGCTGGGTGTCGATCACCCCGCTGCAGATGGACCTCACCCGATTCAGCCAGATGGACAGTGTCAGTAAATGGCTGAAACCCTGAACCCCCGCGCCGGCATTGGCATGACCTCGGCGCGCACGCGCGGCCGCATGGTCGAGCGCCTGCGCGAGCAGGGCATCAAGGACGAGGTGGTGCTGGCGGCGATGGGCGCGGTACCGCGCCATCTTTTCGTCGACCAGGCGCTGGAGTCGCGCGCCTACGAGGACACCGCGCTGCCGATCGGTTTCGGCCAGACCATTTCCAACCCCTACATCGTCGCGCGCATGGCCGAACTCGCGCGCCACGGCGAGGCCGGGCAGGGCCGCCCGCTCGGCCGCGTGCTCGAAATCGGCCTGGGCTGCGGCTATCAGGCCGCGGTGCTGGCCAAGCTCGCGCGCGAAGTGATCTCGATCGACCGCATCGCCCAGCTCGTCGGCAAGACCCGCGCGCGCCTGCGCGAACTGCGCGTCAACAACGTCAAGCCCAAGCACGGCGACGGCATGCACGGCGCGAAGGATTTCGCGCCCTTCGACGCCATCGTGATTGCCGCCGCGTTTGGCGAAGTGCCGCAGGAGCTGCTGCCGCAGCTGGCCGACGGCGGCCGCCTGGTCATGCCCCTGGGCAGCGGCAGCCAGACGTTGTGCGTGGTCGAGCGCCAGGGCGACACTTACAACGAGCGGCGCCTCGAAGGCGTGAAGTTCGTGCCGCTCTTGCCGGGGGTGGCGTGATGCGCGCGGGCTGGCTCGCGCTGGGGGTCCTGACGCTGGCGGGCTGCACTGCGAGCGGACCCGCGCCGGTGGTCGACCGCAGCGGGGTGCGCACGGCGGTCGCTTCCCCGCCGGCTTCGCCGCAGATCGCCGCCTCGACCAGCGGCTTCCACACCGTGCAGCGCGGCGACACGCTCTACGCCATCGCTTTCGCCAACGGCCTCGACTACCGCGAAGTCGCGATCTGGAACCGACTCGAATCGCCCGACCGCATCCTCGTCGGCCAGGTTTTGCGGCTGACCCCGCCCGCCGACAGCAAGATCGAAATTCGCCCGCTCGACGAAGAGCCGCTGCCGCAGGCGCGCCCGCTCGCCGAGCCGCCCGAGGTGCGCGAGCCGCAGGGCGTGCTGCTGCCGTATTCCGATGCCAACTGGGCCCAGGTCAACGCGCCGAAGCCGGCGGTCGCCGCGACCCCCATCCCCGCGCCTACACCCGCTGCCGCGGCGCCCGCGGTCCGGCCGGCTGCGGCCGAGGCGAGCGTCGACGCCTGGTTGTGGCCGGCCGAGGGCGCGCTCGTCGGCCGCTACGGCGGCAACAGCAAGGGCATCCAGATCGCCGGGCAGCGCAACGCGCCGGTCGTCGCCGTGGCCCCCGGCAAGGTGGTCTACAGCGGCACCGGCCTGCGCGGCTACGGCCGGCTGCTCATCGTCAAGCACGCCGATGAGTACCTCTCGGCCTACGCGCACAACGAGACCATCCTGGTGAAGGAAGGCGAACAGGTGACCGCGGGCCAGCGCATCGCGCTGATGGGCGACAGCGGCACCGACCGGGTTAAACTGCATTTCGAGATCCGCCGTTACGGCAAGCCGCTCGATCCCCTGAATTTCCTTCCGGAGCGTTCATGAGCACCGACCCCCGCGACGAATCCGACGAGCTGATGCCCGACGAAGCCGAGCCGGCCGAGGCGTCCGATTCGGCGGAGGAGCTCGCGGCGGCGATCCTCGACGAGCCCCAGGTCGACGTCACCCAGCTCTACCTGAATGAAATCGGCCAGGCGCCGCTGCTCACCGCCGAAGAGGAAGTCGCGCTGGCGCGCCGCACCGTCGCCGGCGATTTCGACGCGCGCCAGATCATGATCGAGCGCAACCTGCGCCTGGTCGTGAACATCGCCAAGCACTACGCCAACCGCGGCCTGACCCTGCTCGACCTGGTCGAGGAGGGCAACCTCGGCCTCATCCATGCGCTGGAGAAGTTCGATCCCGAGCGCGGCTTCCGCTTCTCCACCTACGCCACCTGGTGGATCCGGCAGAACATCGAGCGCGCGATCATGAACCAGTCGCGCACCATCCGCCTGCCGGTGCACATCATCAAGGAACTCAACATCTACTTGCGCGCCAAGCGCCACCTCGAGACCCACGGCGTCACCGACGCCAGCGCCGACGACATCGCGGCGCTCACCGGGCATCCGGTCGAGGACGTGCGCCGCATCCTGCAACTGAACGAGCGCGTCGCCTCGCTCGACGCCCCGCTCGACGTCGACCCCACGCTCTCGCTCGGCGAGGCCATCGCCGACGACAACGCCCACCTGCCCGACGAGCTGCTGCAGATCGAGGAGGTCGAGCACCACGTCCACGAATGGCTCTCCCAGCTCAACGACAAGCAGCGCTGGGTGATCGAGCGCCGTTTCGGCCTCAACGGCTGCGAGACCTTCACGCTCGAGGACCTGGCGCTGGAACTGCAGGTGACGCGCGAGCGCGTGCGGCAGATCCAGATGGAGTCGCTGCGCCTGTTGCGCCAGCTGCTGCGGCGGCGCGGCGTCACCAAGGACGAGCTGTTCTGACCTGCGCGGACCGCTTCTCATGATCGACTGGGCGCAGATCGACACCGTCTTCCTCGACATGGACGGCACCCTGCTCGACCTGCATTTCGACAACCACTTCTGGCGTGAGCACATGCCGCGCCGCTACGCCGAATACCATGGCCTCGACGAGGCGATCGCGCGCGAGCGCCTGGCCCAGCACTACGACCGCCACGCCGGCACGCTCAACTGGTACTGCATCGATTTCTGGAGCAGCGAACTCGCGCTCGACGTCGTGCATCTGAAGGAGGAAGTCGTGCATCTGATCGCCGTGCGCCCCGACGTGCCGGCCTTCCTGCAGGCGCTGCGCGCGTCCGGCCGGCGCGTGGTGATGGTGACCAACGCCCACCCCAAGAGCCTCGGCCTGAAGATGCGCGAGACCCGCATCGACGCCTGGTTCGACGCGCTGATCTCCTCGCACCGGCTCGGCCTGCCGAAGGAACATCCGGATTTCTGGGCAGCGCTGCAGACGGTCGAGGCTTACGATCCGCGGCGCACGTTGTTCGTCGACGACAGCCTGCCGGTGCTGGAAAGTGCAAAGGCCTACGGCATCGCCCACCTGCTTGCCGTGTGCAACCCGGATTCGAAGCAGCCGCACAAGGACAGCGGGCCCTTCCGCGGCATCACCAGTTTCGCCGAAGTAATGCCCGGCGCCTGAGCACGACGCGCGCCCCTGGATCCCCTGACTCATCCCCTGAAAGGAGCCCACGATGAAACGCACCCTGATTCCCCTGCTGGCTGTCCTCTCGCTCGCCGCCTGCGGCCAGCAGGAATCCCCGCCCGCGGCGACGCAATCCGAGCCCGCCGCGCCCGCCGAAGCCGCGGCGCCGACACCGGCCGCCGCCGTGCTGAAAAGCGGCGAGGACGTCTACAAGCAGGTCTGCCTGGCCTGCCACGCGCACGGCGTGGCCGGCGCGCCCAAGGCCGGCGAACCCGGCGGCTGGACGGCGCTCGCCGGCGAAGGCCAGGCGGCGGTGACTGCGCACGGCTGGGTCGGTATCCGCGGCATGCCGCCCAAGGGCGGCCGCGCCGACCTCACGCTGGAGGAGTTCGCCCGCGCCACCGCCTGGATGGCGCGCAGCGCCGGCGTCGACTGGCCGGACCCGGATGCGGCGATGTTGGAGGCGATTCGCAAGGAAGAGGCACTGCGCCGCGAGGCGCTGAGCAAGGGCTGAACCGCGCTCAGGCGCGGTCGAACAGCACCGCCGCGCCGACCTTGCGGCCTTCGGCGGCGAGGATGTTGTAGGTGCGGCAGAGGGCGCCGAGGTCCATGACTTCGAGCCCGATGCGCGCCTCGACCAGGGCGCGGGTGAGCGCGGGGTGGGGAAAGCGCAGGCGGTTGCCGGTGCCCAGAAGCAGGATGTCGAGTTCGCGCTGCGCGATCCACTCGAAGTGCGCCGCCGCGAGCGCGTCGAAGTCGAGCCCGGCCCACGGCGCCGCTTCGACGCCGCTGGCGGTCAAAAGCAGCCCCGCATCAAAACGCTGGCCGCCGATCAGCACGTGATCGGCGCCGTAGCCGGTGAAAAGCAGCTGGCTGGTGTCGGTGTGGAGATGCAGCTTCATGGCGCGATGCGTTTTCCGGTTTGCCAACCATAGCAGATTCGCCGTCCCGCGGTTTGCCGGGGCCCGGCGCCTCCGGTAAAATCCGCGTCTTTTCAAGGCATTGTTCGCCTTGATGCATCCAACGGGAAATCCATCGTGACGGCTGACTCCAGGCCCCGCCTGCGCACTCTCCACAAGTCGAGCAAGCTCGACAACGTCTGCTACGACATCCGCGGCCCGGTGATGGCGCGCGCGCGGCAGATGGAAGAGGAAGGCCACCGCATCATCAAGCTCAACATCGGCAATCCCGCGCCCTTCGGCTTCGAGGCGCCGGAAGAGATCGTGCAGGACGTCATCGTCAACCTGCCGAATGCCTCGGGCTACAGCGATTCCAAGGGCCTGTTCGCGGCGCGCAAGGCGATCATGCACGAGACCCAGCGCAAGCACATCGCCGGCGTGACCATCGACGACATCATCGTCGGCAACGGCGTGTCCGAGCTGATCGTGATGTCGATGCAGGCGCTCCTGAACAACGGTGACGAGGTGCTGGTGCCGGCGCCGGACTATCCGCTGTGGACCGCGGCGGTGAGCCTCGGCGGCGGCAAGCCGCGCCATTACCTGTGCGACGAGGGCGCGGGCTGGCTGCCCGACCTCGACGACATCAAGTCGAAGATCACGCCGAACACGCGCGCCATCGTCGTCATCAACCCCAACAACCCGACCGGCGCGCTGTACCCGACCGAGCTGCTGAAAGAGATCGTCGAGATCGCGCGCCAGCACCAGCTCATCATCTACGCCGACGAGATCTACGACAAGGTGCTGTTCGACGGCGCGCAGCACACCTCGATCGCCTCGCTCGCCGACGACGTGCTGATCGTCACCTTCAACGGCCTGTCGAAGAACTACCGCGCCTGCGGCTATCGGGCCGGCTGGCTCATCGTGTCGGGCGACAAGCGCCACGCCAGGGATTATCTGGAAGGCCTCAACATGCTGGCCTCGATGCGCCTGTGCTCGAACGTGCCGGGGCAGTACGCGATCCAGACCGCGTTGGGCGGCTACCAGAGCATCAACGACCTGGTCGCGCCGAGCGGGCGCCTCACGCGCCAGCGCGACCTCGCGCACGAGTTGCTGACGCTGATTCCGGGCGTGAGCTGCGTCAAGCCGAAGGCGGCGATGTACCTGTTCCCGAAGCTCGATCCGAAGCTCTATCACATCAGCAACGACCAGAAATTCATCCTCAACCTGCTGGAAGAGGAGCGCGTGCTGGTGGTGCAGGGCAGCGGCTTCAACTGGCCGCATCCGGACCACATCCGCGTGGTGTTCCTGCCGCACGAGGAAGACCTCACCGAGGCGATCGGCCGCATCGGCCGCTTCCTCGACCGCCAGCGGGCGCATCGCTGATTCAGATTATTTGACCGAGACCACACAATGAAACCCATCCACGTCGGCCTGCTGGGCCTCGGAACCGTCGGCGGCGGCACGCTCACCGTGCTGCGCCGCAACGCCGAAGAAATCACCCGCCGCGCCGGGCGCGAGATCAGCGTCGTGCGCGCCGCGGTGCGCAACCTCGACAAGGCGAAGAAGCTCGCCGGCGACCTGCCGCTGACGACCAACCCCTTCGACGTCGTCGACGACCCGGCGATCGATATTGTTGTTGAGTTGATCGGCGGCCTGGAGCCGGCGCGCGAACTGGTGATGCAGGCGATCGCCAACGGCAAGCACGTCGTCACCGCCAACAAGCACCTCGTCGCCAAGCACGGCAACGAGATCTTCGCCGCGGCGCAGGCCAAGGGCGTGATGGTCGCGTTCGAGGCAGCGGTCGCCGGCGGCATCCCCATCATCAAGGCGCTGCGCGAAGGCCTCACCGCCAACCGCATCGAGTGGCTGGCCGGCATCATCAACGGCACCTCGAACTTCATCCTCACCGAAATGCGCGACAAGGGCGCGGCCTTCGCCGACGTGCTGAAGCAGGCGCAGGACCTGGGCTACGCCGAAGCCGACCCGACCTTCGACATCGAGGGCATCGACGCCGCGCACAAGCTCACCATCCTCTCCGCGATCGCCTTCGGCATCCCGATGCAGTTTGACAAGGCCTACACCGAAGGCATCTCGAAGCTCACCCGTGAAGACGTGAAGTACGCCGAGGAACTGGGCTACCGCATCAAATTGCTGGGCATCGCGCGCCGCGCGGATAACGGCATCGAGCTGCGCGTGCACCCGACGCTGATCCCCGAGCGGCGCCTGATCGCCAACGTCGACGGCGCGATGAACGCGGTGCTGGTGAAGGGCGACGCCGTCGGCCCGACGCTCTACTACGGTGCCGGCGCCGGCTCCGAGCCGACCGCCTCGGCTGTCGTCGCCGACCTCGTCGACGTCACGCGTCTGCACACTGCCGACCCGCACCACCGCGTGCCGCATCTCGCGTTCCAGCCGGACCAGCTCGCCGCGACGCCGATCCTGCCGATGGACGAGGTGCGCACCGCCTACTACCTGCGCCTGCGCGCCTTCGACCGTCCCGGCGTGCTGGCCGACATCACCCGCATCCTCGCCGACGCCGGCATCTCCATCGACGCCATGGTGCAGAAGGAACCGGGCGAAGGCGAGGAGCAGGTCGACATCATCCTGCTGACCCACGTGACGGTCGAGAAGAACGTCAACGCTGCCATTCAAAAAATCGAGGCGCTCGACACCGTCGCGGGGCAGGTGATGCGCATCCGCCTCGAGGAACTGGCGTCCAAGTAAATTAAGGTCTGGCAATGAACTACCTCAGCACGCGCGGCCTCGCCCCGCAACTCCGCTTCTCCGACATCCTGCTCGGCGGGCTCGCCAGCGACGGCGGCCTCTACGTGCCGGAGACGTACCCGCGCTTCACCGCCGCCGAACTCGAAGCGATGCGCGGCATGAGCTACCGCGAGCTCGCCTTTGCCGTGCTGTCGCGCCTGGTCGACGACATCCCCGCCGACGACCTGCGCCGGCTGATCGACAAGACCTACACTGCCGAGGTCTACCGCTACGTCACCGACCAGGAAAACGCCGAGGACATCACGCCGCTGAAGACGCTGGAACCCGGCCTGCACGTGCTCGCGCTCTCGAACGGTCCGACGCTTGCGTTCAAGGACATGGCGATGCAGCTCCTGGGCAACCTGTTCGAGTACGTGCTCGACAAGACCCACGGCGAATTGAACATTCTCGGCGCGACCTCGGGCGACACCGGCTCCGCCGCCGAATATGCGATGCGCGGCAAGCGCGGCGTGCGCGTCTTCATGCTGTCGCCCGAGCACGGCATGACGCGCTTCCAGCAAGCGCAGATGTACGCGCTACAGGACGCCAACATCCACAACTTGGTGATCCGCGGCGTATTCGACCAGTGCCAGGACATCGTCAAGGCGGTCTCCAACGACCTTGAATTCAAGGCGAAACACCACATCGGCGCGGTCAACTCGATCAACTGGGCGCGCGTTGCGGCCCAGAGCGTGTACTACTTCAAGGCCTATTTCGCCGCGACGCACAGCAACGACCAGGAAGTTTCGTTCTCGGTGCCCTCGGGCAACTTCGGCAACGTCTGCGCCGGCCACATCGCGAAGCAGATGGGCCTGCCGATCAGGAAGCTCATCGTCGCCACCAACGAGAACGACGTGCTCGACGAATTCTTCCGCACCGGCGTCTACCGTCCGCGTCCGGAAACCCGCCACACCTCGAGCCCGAGCATGGACATCTCGAAGGCCTCGAACTTCGAGCGCTTCGTGTTCGACCTCTCGGGTCGCGACGCCGCCAAGGTGCGCAGCCTGTGGGCCAAGGTCGATGCCGGCGGCAGCTTCGACCTCAAGGCCGATGGTCTGTTCGACCGCGTCGCCGACTTCGGCATGGCCTCGGGTTCGAGCAGCCACGCCAACCGCATGGACACCATCCGCACGGTGTACGAGGTCTACGGCACCATGATCGACCCGCACACCGCCGACGGCCTCAAGGTCGGATTGGAGCACCGCGAGCCCGGCGTGCCGCTCGTCTGCATGGAAACCGCGCAGCCCGCCAAGTTCGAGGACGCGATCCGCGAGGCGCTCGGCGTCGAGCCGGTGCGTCCCGCCGAGCTTGCCGACCTGGAAGCGCAGCCGCAGAAGAAGCACGTGATGGACGCCGATGTCGAAGCGGTCAAGCGCTACATCGTCGAACACGCCCGCTAAGTCTCAAACCGGGGAGCCGTTCGACGCGCTGCTGGCGCGGGTGCGCACCTGCACCGTCTGCGCCCCCTACCTGCCGAACCCGCCGAACCCCATCCTGCGGGCCTCGCCGACGGCGCGCCTGCTGATCGTGGGGCAGGCGCCGGGACGGCGCGTGCACGCAACCGGCATCCCCTGGAACGACCCCTCCGGCGACCAGCTGCGCGCCTGGCTCGGCATGACGCGCGAGGTCTTCTACGATGAATCGCGCATCGCCATCGTCCCCACCGGCTTCTGCTATCCCGGCACCGTTAAGGGCAGCGACCTGCCGCCGCGCCCGGAATGCGCGCCGCTGTGGCATCCGCCGCTGCGCGCGGCGATGCCCAATATCCAGATCACCCTGCTGATCGGCGCCTACGCCCAGGCGTATTACCTCGGCGATCGCCGCGGCCGCACGCTCACCGACACCGTCGCCGCCTGGCGCGACTTCGCCCCCGACTACCTGCCGCTGCCGCATCCCAGCCCGCGCAACCGCGGCTGGCTGAAGCGCAACCCCTGGTTCGAGACCGAGGTCTTGCCCAGGTTGCGAAAACGGGTTGGAGACGCCCTGCAGGCGAGCGATAATGGCGCCGCATCCGCGTAATCCCTTTTTTCAGGATATTTCATGAAGCTCGTCACCTCGCTCACCAGCCCCTACGGCCGCAAGGTTCGTGTGGTGCTCGCGGAAAAGAGGATCCCCTTCCAGCTCCAGGTCGAAAATCCCTGGGCGCCGGACAGCGTGGTGGCGACCTACAACCCTCTCGGCAAGGTACCGGTGCTGGTGCTCGAAGGCGGCGTGTCCATCTTCGATTCGCGCGTCATCGTCGAATACCTCGATCACGCCAGCCCTGTGTCGAACCTGATCCCCGCCGAACACAAGAGCCGTATGGCCGTGCGCGGCATCGAGGCCTTGTCGGACGGCGTCACCGACGCCGCCGTCGCGCTCTTCCTCGAAAAGAAGCGCCCGGCCGACAAGCAGAGCTCAGACTGGCTGGTGCTGCAGGAAAAGACCCTGTTCCGCGGTCTGGAAGCCTTGTCCGAAGCGCTCGGCGAGAACACCTACTTCCTCGGCAACGGCATGAGCCTCGCCGACATTGCCTGCGGCTGTGCCCTCGGCTACCTGGACCTGCGCTTCCCCGAAATCGACTGGCGCACCGCGCACCCGAACCTGGCGAAGCTCTACGACAAGCTCATGACGCGCGCTTCGTTCAAGGACACCGTGCCGGTCGTCTGACGCACGCGTTCCCTTCCCCGCAGGCGGAGAAGGAGAGGGCAGGTCACGAACAAGCCCGCAACGGAGGAACACTATGTCACGTGAAATCGCCACCCTCGCCGGCGGCTGCTTCTGGTGCATCGAGACCGTCTTCAACCGCCTGCGCGGCGTCGAGTTCGCCGTCTCCGGCTACATGGGCGGCCACACGGCGAACCCCACCTACCGCGACATCTGCAACGGCGACACCGGCCACGCCGAAGTCGTGCAGGCCACCTTCGATCCCGAGGTGATTTCGTTCCGCGACCTGCTCGACGTCTTCTTCACGATCCACGACCCCACCCAGCTCAACCGCCAGGGCAACGACGTCGGCACGCAATACCGCTCGGCGATCTTCTGGCACACGCCCGAGCAGAAGGCCGAGGCCGAAGCCGTGATCGCCGAACTGAATGCGTCAAAGGCATTCGGCGCGCCCATCGTCACCGAAGTCACCGAAGCGACCACCTTCTACCCTGCCGAGGATTACCACCAGCGCTACTACGAGCAGAACCCGCACCAGCCCTATTGCCAGTTCGTGGTGGCGCCGAAAGTGGCGAAGGCGCAGACGAAATATGCGAGTCACTTGAAATCCTGAGAGAGCCGGTTGGGCGCTCGAACAGTTTCTGGTGGTGACAAAAGGCACACACCGTCCTAATATGCACCCATGAAGCCGTTTCGCTGGAGTCCGGAGAAGAACACGATCCTCAAGGCGGAGCGGGGTGTTTCGTTCGAAAGCATCGTCGTCGCCATCGAATCTGACGGCTTGCTGGACATTCTGGCGCATCCAAACCAGGCGAAATATCCCAGGCAGCGCGTTCTTGTTGTGGCGTACGACGGGTACGCCTATCTGGTGCCGTTTGTCGAAGAGGAAGACAGCTTCTTTCTCAAGACCATCATCCCGAGCCGCAAGGCAACCCGGGATTACTTGAATCAGGGTGAAACCGATGCCGAAGATTGACGATTACGAACGCGAAGTGCTGACTGCTTTCGACAAGGGACAACTGAAGTCCGTGGCGAGCAAGGCCGAACTGGAAAAATTCAAGGCTGCAGCGCGCGCCACGGCGCTCAAGGATCGCCGCGTCAACATCCGGCTGTCCTCCGGCGACCTGAGCGATATCCAGGTCAAGGCGCTTGAAGAAGGCGTGCCCTATCAAACGCTGATTGCCAGTGTGCTGCACAAATACGTGACCGGCCGCTTGGCCGAGCCCCGGGAGGATGACAAACCGTCGCCACGCCCGGCAACGAAACGCCGCGCGACATCAGGAAATTAACCAATCGGGGCGTGTTGCAAGCAGCTGAAATTCTTGTCGAAGTCTTGCGTGGATGCGTGGTTGCAAGACCCCCTGTGTCATGACCCCGATGCCCCTGTAGATGACCGAGAATCTGGCCAGAATGAATTCACCAGACACCGACAGTGTGCTCGACAAGTCAATCACGACAGCAGAACAAAAACGCCGCAATATCATTACCCAATTCACGGATGAAAAATGGCGTGACGAGTTGTTCGTTTCTTCCGAAGCTGTAGCCAAGGAAAAAGCGAAAGACCAGTCCTTGCCCCTGTGGGTAAAACTGCTGGACAGCAACTGGCTGATGTTTGCCGTCTTGCCACTGCTGCTTTGGATCGGGGTTTATTACTATGCCTCGCCTTTGCCGCAAGCGCAGGCTGCGCGTATTGCGGGAATGTGGTTCTGGGGAATTGGGATAGTGGCTACTGGAAGCGCCACCGTTTCCCTCTTGGTGTCGGGCGAATACGCCTCGCAGAGAGGCAGGCGTTTGTATTTCGATGGCTTCAAGACGCTATATAAAACCTATCGAGCCGAGTCAGGTGTAGGCAAACTCCTGGCGGGAGCCAGCATGATTCTGAGCCCGCCGTTGCGATTTGGCCTGGGCAGCTTTCTAGCGGTGGGCATCCCCTTCTGGTGGAGCCTGAGCTACTGATACGACGCAGACGTTACCAGCACCTGACCGACTTGTCGCCTAATACCGGCACCTTACTTCTCTGCCTTCACCCACGAATCTTTCAAGGTCACCGTCCGGTTGAACACCGGCGCGCCCGGCTTCGTATCGACGCGATCCGCGACGAAGTAGCCATGTCGCTCAAACTGGAAGGACTGCTCGGGCGCGGCGTCCTTCAACGCAGGCTCCAGTTGGGCGCGGATCACCTTCACCGAATCGGCGTTGAGGTCGTCGAGAAAGTTGCCGGTTTCCTGACCCGGTTGCGCGGTCCTGAACAGGCGGTCGTAGAGCCGCACCTCGGCTTCATACGCGTGCGCGGCGCTCACCCAGTGGATGTTGCCCTTGACCTTGACCGAGTCGGCGCCGGGGGTGCCAGACTTGGTGTCGGGCAGGTATTCGCAGTGCACGGCGGTGATGGTGCCGTCGGCGTCCTTGTCGCAGCCGGTGCACTTCACCACGTAGCCGTAGCGCAGGCGCACGGAGTTGCCGGGGAATAAACGGAAGTAGCCCTTGGGTGGGGTTTCCTCGAAGTCCTCGCGTTCGATCCACAGCTCGCGTGAGAACGGCACTGCGCGCTTGCCGAGGTCGGGCTGCTGCGGGTGGTTGGGGGCGAAGCAGTCTTCGGTCAGGCCTTCGGGGTAGTTGTCGATGATGAGCTTGACCGGGTCGAGCACGGCGACGCGGCGCAGGGCGGAATCATTCAAGACATCACGCTGGCAGGCCTCGAACACGCTGTAGTCGATCCAGCCGTCGGACTTCGACACGCCGATCTGGTCGGTGAAGCGGCGGAAGCCTTCGGGCGTGTAGCCGCGGCGGCGCGCGCCGACGAGCGTGGGCAGGCGCGGATCGTCCCAGCCGCTGACGTGCTTCTCGTCGACCAGCTGGATCAGCTTGCGCTTGGAGAGCACGACGTAGGTGAGGTTGAGCCGCGCGAACTCGATCTGCTGTGGCAGCGGGCGGGTGAAGAAGCCCCCAATGGCGAGCTTGTCGAGCAGCCAGTCGTAGAACGGGCGCTGGTCCTCGAATTCGAGCGTGCAGATCGAGTGGGTGATGTGCTCGATCGCGTCCTCGATCGGGTGGGCGTAGGTGTACATCGGGTAGATGCACCATTTGTCGCCGGTGTTGTGGTGGGTCGCCTTTTTAATCCGATAAATCGCCGGGTCGCGCAGGTTGATGTTGGGCGAGGCCATGTCGATCTTGGCGCGCAGCACATGCGCGCCGTCGGGAAATTCGCCGGCCTTCATGCGCCGGAAGAGGTCGAGGTTTTCCTCGACCGAACGATTCCGGTAGGGGCTGTCCTTGCCTTTTTCAGTCAGCGTGCCACGGTATTCGCGCATCTCGTCGGCGGTGAGCGAATCGACGTAGGCGTGGCCGGTCGTAATCAAATACTCGGCGCAGGCGTACATGGTGTCGAAGTAGTTCGACGCGTAGTAGAGGTGTTTACCCCAGTCGAAGCCCAGCCACTTCACCGATTCGACGATCGAATCGACGTATTCCTGTTCTTCCTTCTCCGGGTTGGTGTCGTCGAAGCGCAGGTGGCAGACGCCGCCGTAGTCGCGCGCGAGGCCGAAGTTCAGAAAAATCGACTTGGCATGGCCCAGGTGCAGGTAGCCGTTGGGCTCGGGCGGAAAGCGCGTCTCGACACGGCCGTCCCATTTCCCGGCGGCGCGGTGCTCGTCGATGAGGTTGCGGATGAAATTGGCGGCGGGCGCGGGGGTGTCGTGCGACATGATGGAAGGAAAATCCGGAATGCGGGGATTGTAGCGGGGTTCAGGTGATGATGCCGCCGCCGAGGCAGACCTCGCCGTCGTACAGCACGACGGATTGGCCGGGCGTGACCGCCCATTGCGGGGCATCGAACGCGAGTTCCAGCGTGTCATCGTCGAGCCGGGTGATGTGGCAGGCGGCGTCGGTCTGGCGGTAGCGGGTCTTGGCGGTGTAGGCCCTGCCAGGATCGGGGGCGACGCCGCTGATCCAGTTGAGCTGGCCCGCTGTCAGCGTGCTGCGCTGCAGCAGTGGATGGTCGTGGCCTTGCACCACGACCAGCGTGTTCGTTTCCATGTCCTTGGCGGCGACGAACCAGGGCGCGTCGCTTGCGTCCTTCTGTCCGCCGATGCCGAGGCCCTGGCGCTGGCCGAGGGTGTAGTACATCAGCCCCTGGTGCCGGCCGACGACGCGGCCATCGGGCGTTTGCATGTCGCCCGGTTCGCGCGGCAGGTAGCGCTCGAGAAATTCGCGGAAGTTGCGCTCGCCGATGAAGCAGATGCCGGTCGAATCCTTCTTGGCGGCGTTGGGCAGGCCAATTTTTCGAGCGATCTCGCGCACCTTGGGCTTGGGCAGGTGCGCGAGCGGGAAGAGGGCAGGGCGCAACTGCGCCTGGCTCAGCCGATAGAGGAAATAGCTCTGGTCCTTGTTCGCGTCGTGGGCGCGCAGGAGTGTCACGCGGCCGAAGGGATCGTGACCCTTGCCGACGTAGTGGCCGGTGGCGATGTATTTGGCGCCGCGCGCGAGGGCGTCGTCGAGAAAGGCCTTGAACTTGATCTCGGCGTTGCACAGCACGTCCGGGTTGGGCGTGCGCCCGGCCTGGTATTCGGCGAGGAAGTAGCTGAATACGCGTTCCTTGTACTCGGCGGCGAAGTTGACCGCCTCGACCTCGATGCCGAGCACGTCGGCGACTGCCAGCACGTCGAGAAAATCCTGCCGCGCGGTGCACTGCTCGGTGTTGTCGTCGTCGTCCCAGTTCTTCATGAAGACGCCGAGCACGTCGTAGCCCTGCTGCTTCAGCAGATAGGCGGCGACGGCCGAATCGACCCCGCCCGACATGCCGACGACGACCTTGGTGTTGTCAAGCGCGGCGCTCATGTGTGGCTCACGAAGTCGAGCGGAAAGCGCCGCCCGGCGAGATAGTCCTGCACGCAGCGCATCACCAGCGGACTGCGGTGTGGGGTGGGGTGGGTGGCGAGTTCGTCCGGCGCCAGCCACAGCGCGCGCACGATGCCGGTGTCCAGCGTGCGGTCCGCGTCGAAGCCGGTAACGTTGCAGAGATATGCGAAGCGCAGGTAGGTGATGTCGCGGCGCGGGTAGTGCGTGGTGTAGCAGCCGAGCAGCGCAGTGGGCTCGACGTGGTGCGCGGTTTCCTCCAGCGTCTCGCGCCGCACCGCCTCGACCAGCGTTTCGCCGCGCTCCCAGTGGCCGGCTGGCTGGTTGAGGCGCAGGCCTTCGGCGGTGTGCTCTTCCACCAGCAGGAAGCGGCCGTCGCGCTCGACGATGGCGGCGACGACGACGTGGGGTAGCCAGGCTTGGGTGTCAGACATGCAGTTCCTTCCATTCGCCGGGCTGCAGCGCGCCCAGGGTCCAGTCGCCGACGGCGACGCGCACCAGCCGCAGCGTCGGAAAGCCGATCTTCGCCGTCATGCGCCGCACCTGGCGGTTTTTGCCTTCCTGAATCACGAGCTCGATCCATGCGGTGGGGATGTTCGCCCGGAAGCGGATCGGCGGGTGGCGCGGCCACAGATGGGCGGGTTCGTCGATCAGCCGCGCTTTGGCCGGGCGGGTGACGAAGTCGCCGAGGTCGACGCCGCGCCGCAAGGGTTCTAGGTCGGCGTCGGTGGGCGTGCCCTCGAGCTGCGCCCAGTAGGTCTTGGGCAGCTTGTGGCGCGGGTCGGCGATGCGGGCTTGGAGTGCGCCGTCATCGGTTAAAATCAGCAGACCCTCGCTGTCCGCGTCGAGCCGGCCGGCCGCGTAGACGCCGGGGAGAGACAGGTGGTCGCGCAGACCCTGCCAGCGCCCCTCGGGGGTGAACTGGCTCAGCACGCCGTAGGGTTTGTTGAACAGGATCAATCGCGCCACGCTGCAGACACATTCGCAAAGACGCCCATTTTACCGTTACCCGAGCACGCCTCATGACCTACCAGCACATCCAGATCCCCGCCCAAGGCCAGAAGATCACCGTCAACGCCGACAACACGCTGAACGTGCCCGACACGCCGATCATTCCCTTCATCGAGGGCGACGGCACCGGCGTCGACATCACCCCGGCGATGAAGAAGGTCGTCGACGCCGCGGTGGCCAAGGCCTACGGCGGCAAGAAGCAGATCGCCTGGATGGAAGTCTTTGCTGGCGAGAAGGCGGTCAAGGTCTACGGCGGCGACCAGTGGCTGCCCGACGAGACTGTGCAGGCGGTGAAGGACTATGTGATCTCGATCAAGGGCCCGCTCACCACGCCGACCTCGGGCGGCATCCGCTCGCTCAACGTCGCGCTGCGCCAGATGCTCGACCTGTACGTCTGCCTGCGCCCGGTGCGCTACTTCACCGGCGTGCCCAGCCCGGTCAAGGAACCGGAGAAGGTCGACATGGTGATCTTCCGCGAAAACACCGAGGACATTTACGCCGGCGTCGAGTGGGAAGCCAACTCGGAGCAGGTGAAGAAGGTCATCGAATTCCTGCAGAAGGAAATGGGCGTCAAGAAGATCCGCTTCCCCGAGACCTCGGCCATCGGCATCAAGCCGGTTTCCATCGAAGGCTCCGAGCGGCTGATCCGCAAAGCCATCCAGTACGCGATCGACAACAAGCGCAAGTCGGTGACCCTGGTGCACAAGGGCAACATCATGAAGTTCACCGAGGGCGGCTTCAAGAAGTGGGGCTACGAGCTCGCCGCGCGCGAGTTCGGCGCCAAGCTCATCGGCGAAGGCCCGTGGATGGAACTGCCCAACGGCATCGTCATCAAGGACGTCATCGCCGACGCCTTCCTGCAGCAGATCCTGCTGCGCCCGGCCGAATACGACGTCATCGCCACGCTCAACCTGAACGGCGACTACATCTCCGACGCGCTCGCGGCCGAAGTCGGCGGCATCGGCATCGCGCCGGGGGCAAACCTGTCCGACACCGTCGCCATGTTCGAGGCCACCCACGGCACCGCGCCCAAGTACGCCGGCAAGGATTACGTCAACCCCGGCTCGCTCATCCTGTCCGCCGAAATGATGCTGCGCCACCTCGGCTGGACGGAAGCTGCCGACCTCATCGTTGCGAGCATGGAAAAAGCCATCCAGGCCAAGACCGTCACCTACGACTTCGCCCGCCTGATGGACGGCGCGACCGAGGTGAAATGCTCGGCGTTCGCCGAGGCGATGGTCGCGAAGATGTAATCGGGATTTCAGGGCAACAAAAAACCCCGCCGCAGCGGGGTTTTTTGTTGGGATCAACGACTCAACCTTGCGGCTGGATGTTGGAAGCCTGCTTGCCCTTGGGGCCCTGGCTGACTTCGAACGACACTTTCTGGCCTTCCTTGAGCGTCTTGAAACCGCTGGTCTGGATGGCGGAGAAGTGCGCAAACACATCCTCGCCGCCGTCATCGGGGGTGATGAACCCGAAGCCTTTGGCGTCGCTGAACCACTTGACAGTACCTGTTGCCATTACTACTCCCTCCTTGGCGTGACACGAAACATAACCGCAATGGCGGCTGACAGGACGGCGGGTTTATTGTTGCCGTCGGTCTGAATTCAAGCGCGCTACCCGGTGATGCCCCTGCGGTAATGCCAAACCTGCACGGTTCTTGAAGCCAAACTGACTGCATTTTTACTCCCGCCCCCGGCTTTTTACAAGAGTCAAGCGTGAAATATCAAGGGCTTCGGACCGACTGTGGTTTCCTGCCGACGCGGCGTACCGGGCCGATGCGGTAGCATGCCCGCCATGCGCGTGACCTGGGACCTCTTCTGCAACGTCGTCGACAACTACGGCGACATCGGCGTGGCCTGGCGCCTGGCGCGCGGCCTGGCGGCCGCGCCGGAACGCGCGGTGCGGCTGTGGGTCGACGATCTGGCCGCGTTCCGGCGCCTCTGGCCGGCGGTCGACGCGGGCCTCGACGCGCAGGTGTGCGAAGGCGTGACGGTGCGCGCCTGGCGCACGCCTTTCGGCGCGGTCGAGCCGGCGCAGGTCGTCGTCGAGGCCTTCGGCTGCGCGCTGCCCGATGCCTATCTCGAAGCAATGGCGCGGCAATCGTCGCCGCCGGTGTGGATCAACCTCGAATACCTCAGCGCGGAAGACTGGGTCGCCGCGCATCATGGCCTGCCGTCACCGCATCCGCGGCTGCCGCTGACCAAGCATTTCTTCTTTCCCGGCTACACGGCGGCCACCGGCGGCCTCTTGATCGAGCGCGAGCTGCCCACGCGGCGCGACGCCTTCCAGGCTGCGGCGACTGAGACCTATTGGCGCGCCTGGGGACTCGATGCGCCGGCGCCGGACGAATTGCGCGTCTCGCTGTTCGCCTACGAGAATCCCGCGCTGCCGGCGCTGCTCGACGCCTGGGCGGCCGGTGCGCGGCCGGTCACCTGCCTGGTGCCGGAAGGGCGGGCGATTCCTCAGCTGGCGACCTGGCTGGGGGCACCCGCGCTGAGGGCGGGCGACGCGGCGCAGCGCGGCGCGCTGGGCGTGCGGGTGCTGCCGTTCACCGACCAGGACGCCTACGACCGCCTGCTGTGGGCGTGCGATCTCAATTTCGTGCGCGGCGAGGATTCCTGCGTGCGGGCGCAGGCGGCGGCGCGCCCCCTGGTGTGGCAGGCCTATCCGCAGGCCGAGCGCGCGCACTGGGACAAACTGGAGGCCTTGCTCGGGCTGCATGTCGGCGGGCTGGACGCCGCCGCTGCGGACGCCGTCAGGGGAATGTGGCGCGCCTGGAACGGGGTGGTGGGGGCGCCGGCCGTCGGCGAGGCATGGGCCGCCTGGTGTCGTCACCAGAAGGTGCTTGCGGCGCACGCCCGCGCCTGGGCCGACGCGCTGGCCCGCCTCGGGAGGCTCACCGACACGCTGGCGGAGTTCGCGGAAAGCAAGTTAAAATAGCGAGTTTTCTCAATCTCTTAGCTCTCTCCGCAGGACATACACCCATGAAAACCGCAATGGAACTCCGCGCCGGCAACGTCGTCATGATCGGCAAAGACCCGATGGTCGTGCAGAAGGCCGAATTCTCGAAATCCGGCCGCAACGCCTCCGTCGTCAAGATGAAGCTGAAGAACCTGCTCACCGGTTCCGGCATGGAATCGGTCTACCGTGCCGACGACAAGTTCGACACCGTGACGCTCGATCGCAAGGAATGCACCTATTCCTACTTCGCCGACCCGCTCTATGTGTTCATGGACAGCGAATACAACCAGTACGAAGTCGAAGGCGACAACCTCGGCGACGCGCTGAATTACCTCGACGACGGCATGCCGGTCGAAGTGGTGTTCTACGACGGCAAGGCGATCTCGGTCGAGATGCCGACCACCGTCATCCGCGAAGTCGAGTACACCGAACCCGCCGTGCGCGGCGACACCTCCGGCAAGGTGATGAAGCCCGCCCGCATCAAGCCCACCGGCTTCGAACTGCCGGTCGCGGCCTTCGTCGAAATCGGCGACATGATCGAGATCGACACCCGCACGAACGAATTCAAGCGCCGCGCAAACTGATTCCGACTCGAGTTAGAGCCGATACTTTGTCGACTTCGCCTCGCCGTGCTTCAGCACTGTCTTCGGCTCGTCTTCGCGTCTCGGCCCTAATCGAATCGGAATAGCACTCGCTTGATCGAACAAAGGCAGCTTCGGCTGCCTTTTGTTTTTGGCTCGTCCCGTTGGGGCGTAAAATGGCCCCCTGATTCTCCGCCGTTCCGCCATGACCGACCCGCGCTTCGTCCACCTCCGCCTGCACAGCGAATTCTCCGTGACCGACGGCCTGGTGCGGGTGAACGACGCGGTCGACCGCGCGCGCGCGGCCGGTATGCCGGCGCTGGGACTGACCGACCTGTCCAACACCTTCGGCTGGATCAAGTTCTACCGTGCGGCGCGCGGCGCGGGCGTGAAACCGGTGTTCGGCTGCGACGTGTGGGTGAGTAACGCCGCCGACCGCAACCGCCCGTCGCGCCTGTTGTTGCTGGTGCAGCACCGCGAGGGCTACCGTCGCCTGTGCGAGCTGCTCTCACGCGCCTATCAGGAAAACCTCCACCGCGGCCGTGCCGAGATCGACCCGGACTGGCTCGCCGAGGGCACCGAGGGCCTCATCGCGCTGTCGGGCGGCGACGCCGGCAACGTCGCGCAGGCGTTGCTCGACGACAAGGCCGACGCCGCGCGCGTCGCGGCCGAAGCCTGGGCTGGACTGTTCCCCGGGCGCTATTACCTGGAGCTGCAGCGCTTCGGCCAGCCGCATGCCGAGCGCCTGATCGACGGCCTGCTCGATATCGGTGCCGCGCTCAATCTGCCGTCGGTCGCGACCCACCCGATCCAGTTCCTCGCGGCCGACGATTTCAAGGCGCACGAGGCGCGCGTCTGCATCGCCGAGGGCATGATGCTCGGCGACCCGCGCCGCCCGCGCGCTTTCACCGCCGAGCAGTATTTCAAGTCGCCCGACGAGATGGCCGCGCTGTTCGCCGACCTGCCCGAAGCCTTGCAGAACAGCGTCGAGATCGCCAGGCGCTGCAACCTCACGCTGGAGCTGGGCAAGAGCCGCTTGCCTGATTTCCCGACGCCGGACGGCATGAGTCTCGACGACTACATCCGCCAGCGTTCCTACGAGGGACTGGCCGAGCGCATGGCCCACCTCTATCCGGACGCGGCCGAGCGCGCGGCCAAATTGTCCGAGTACACCGAACGCCTCGAGTTCGAGCTCGGCACCATCATCCAGATGGGCTTCCCGGGCTACTTTCTGATCGTGTCGGACTTCATCAACTGGGCCAAGCACAACGGCGTGCCGGTGGGCCCGGGGCGCGGCTCGGGCGCGGGCTCGCTGGTCGCCTACTGCCTGTCGATCACCGACCT
Source organism: Pseudomonadota bacterium (assembly GCA_041694715.1). Classification (GTDB taxonomy): domain Bacteria; phylum Pseudomonadota; class Gammaproteobacteria; order Burkholderiales; family Thiobacillaceae; genus Thiobacillus. The sequence goes on from JBGFSF010000016.1 coordinate 77,930, forward strand.
CGATCCGCTGCGCTACGACCTGCTGTTCGAGCGCTTCCTCAACCCCGAGCGGGTGTCGATGCCCGACTTCGACGTCGACTTCTGCCAGGACGGGCGCGACCGTGTGATCCAGTACGTGAAGGACAAGTATGGCCACGCCGCGGTGTCGCAGATCGCGACTTTCGGCACGCTGGGTTCGAAGTCGGTGATCCGCGACGTCGGCCGCGTGCTCGACATGCCGTACAACTACTGCGACAAGCTCTCCAAGCTGGTGCCGATCGAAGGCGTGAAGCCGGTTTCGCTCGCGAAGGCGCTGGAGATGGAGCCGCAGCTGAAGGAGCGCTACGATCAGGAAGAGGAAGTGCAGGAGCTCTTCGGGCTGGCCGAGAAGCTCGAAGAACTCACGCGCAACGTCGGCATGCATGCCGGCGGCGTGCTGATCGCGCCGGGCAAGCTCACCGACTTCTGCCCGCTCTACCGTGCCGAAGGCTCGGACGCGGTGGTGTCGCAGTTCGACAAGGACGACGTCGAGGCGATCGGCCTGGTGAAGTTCGACTTCCTCGGCCTGCGCACGCTGACCATCCTCGCCGAGGCGGTGAACTTCGTGCGGCGCCATCCGGGCATGGAAACCTTCCGCCTGGAAGACCTGCCGCTCGACGATCCCGCCGTGTACAAGCTCTTCGCCGACGGCAACACGACCGCGGTGTTCCAGTCCGAATCGCGCTCGGCGAAGGACCTGGAGAAGAAGCTCAAGGGCGACTGCTTCGAGGACATCATCGCGCTGATGGCGTTGAACCGGCCGGGGCCGCTGGGGTCGGGCATGGTCGACGACTTCATCGTGCGCAAGAACGAGCAGCGCAAGACCGGTCGCGGCAAGGCGGAGTGGTACTTCCACCCCGACCTCGAGGACACGCTGAAATCGACCTACGGCATCATCGTCTACCAGGAGCAGGTGATGCTGGTGGCGCAGATTCTCGCCGGCTATTCGCTCGGCGGCGCCGACCTGTTGCGCCGCGCGATGGGCAAGAAGAAGGCCGAGGAGATGGCCAAGCAGCGCGAGATCTTCCTCGCCGGTGCGAAGGGCCGTGGCGTCGACGATGCGCTCGCCGGGCGCCTGTTCGACCTGATGGAGAAGTTCGCCGAATACGGCTTCAACAAGTCGCACTCGGCGGCCTACGCGCTGGTCGCCTACCACACGGCCTGGCTCAAGGCGCATTACCCGGCCGAGTTCATGGCGGCGACGATGTCGTCGGAAATGTCCGACACCGACAAGGTGCGCATCTTCTACGAGGACTGCCGCGCCAACGGGCTCACCATGCTCGCGCCCGACATCAACCGGTCGGGCTACCGCTTCGATCCGGTCAGCAAGACCGAGATCCGCTACGGCCTCGGAGCGATCAAGGGCAGCGGCGAGGCGGCGATCGGCGCCATCGTCGCCGAACGCGAGGCCAAGGGTCCGTACAAGGGCTTGTTCGATCTGGCGCGCCGCGTCGACAAGCGTTACCTGAATCGCCGCGTGCTCGAGGCGCTGGTCAAGGCGGGCGCCTTCGATGCGCTCAACGACCACCGCGCCAGCCTGATGGCGTCGATCGGCCCCGCGCTGGAGGCGGCCGACCGCAAGGCGCGGAGCGGCGGCCAGGTCGGCCTGTTCGGCGAAGCGCTCGAAGGCAACGACGAAGACCTGGTCGAGATGCCGCGCTGGTCTGAGCAGGAAAAGCTGGCGCAGGAGAAATCCGCGCTCGGTTATTTCTTCAGCGGCCACCCGTTCACGTCGTTCAGCGCGGAAGTCGCCGGCTTCGCCAAGAAGCGGCTCGACAGCCTGGAGCCGTCACGCGAGCCGGCCATGCTGGCGGGCATCGTGGTATCGCTGCGCACCCAGATGACGCGGCGCGGCAAGATGCTGATCCTGCTGCTCGACGACGCCACGGCGCAGGTCGAAGTGGTGGTGTTCAACGAGTTGTTCGAGCAGCACCGCAATCTGCTCAGGGAAGATGCCCTGTTGGTCATCGAAGGCAAGATCAACCGCGACGACTATTCCGGCGGCCTGCGGGTGACCGCCGACCGCATCTACGACCTCGCCGGCGCGCGCACGCGCTTTGCGCAGGGCCTGCGGCTCGCCTGCAACGGCCAGTCGAGCGGCCGCAAGCTCAGGGAATTGCTGGAGCCCTATCGGGCCGAAGCGGAAGGCTGCCCGGTGTGGGTCGACTACCGCAACCACGATGCACGCTGCCGGGTCCGGCTGGGCGACGACTGGCGCGTCCGGCTCGACGACCGTCTGATCGAATCGCTCGGCGACTGGCTGGAGCCGTCCGCCGTGCAGGTCATTTATTGAAGCGATTCAGCGGGTTACAAAAATACCAGGCGGGCAGGTGTAGAAAGTTGTTGACAAGCGTTTTCTTATATTAGAGAATTCTAATAACACTGATGCACCGCAAGGGTGTTTTGGTGTTGTCTCCTCCAATCCTCCTCCTTTGGTGGATACTCTGCCCGGTTCTCACGAACCGGGCATTTTTTTGCCTGCGGTTCGTGAAATTCAATCGCGGCGCTTCTCGAAGCCGCGGTAGTCGCCGTCGGCCTCGCCAATCTCGACCCGGTCCACGCGCGCCAGCGGCGGGCCCCGGTGCGCCCATTCGATCAGCGCCGCCACGGCCTCGGCCGGCCCCTGGACCACGGCTTCGACCTTGCCGTCGGGCGTGTTGCGCACCCAGCCGGCCACGTTGAGCCGTTCGGCCTCGAGACGCATCGACTCGCGGAACCACACGCCCTGAACCCGGCCGTGAATGCGCAGGCGATGCGTCTTCATGGGCTTACTTCACCTTCATGCCGGGCTCGGCGCCGGAATCGGGCGACAGGATGAACAGGCCGGGCGCGTCGCCGGAAGCCGCGAGTACCATGCCTTCGCTCATGCCGAACTTCATCTTGCGCGGCGCGAGGTTGGCGACCATGACCGTGAGCCGCCCCACCAGCGCCTCCGGCGCGTAGGCCGACTTGATGCCGGCGAACACCTGGCGCGTGCCGAGCGGGCCGAGGTCGAGCGTCAGGCGCAAGAGTTTGTCGGCGCCCTCGACGTGCTCGGCGTTGGCGATGCGCGCGATGCGCAAATCGATCTTGGCGAAGTCGTCGATCGAGATCGTCGCTGCGTCAGCGGCAGCGTTCGCCCCCTCCCCCTTGAGGGGGGAGGGTTGGGGAGAGGGTGAAACTGCCTTCGCGGCACCGTGCGTCTGCGCCTCGGCGTGGCGCGCCGGCGCCGGGGCGGGGGTCGGTTCGAGGTTCTGTTTGTTGGCGGCTGTCATGGCTTCGATGGCTTTCGGGTCGATGCGGGTCATCAGATGGGTGTAGGCATGGATCTTCTGGCGGACGAAGAGGGTCTGTGCGTCGTCCCAGGTCAAGGGCGGGATGGCGAGGAAGGCTTCGACTTCGCTGGCAAGCTTCGGCAGTACCGGCTTGAGGTACAGGGTCAGCAGGCGGAACAGGTTCAGCGCGACCGTGCACACCTCGTGCAGGCGGTATACCGCCTCGGGCTTCTTCGCGAGTTCCCAGGGCTTCTCGTCGGCGACGTACTGGTTGGCGCGGTCGGCGAGCGCCATGATCTCGCGCAAGGCCTTCGCATAGTCGCGCGCCTCGTAGTGGGCGGCGATGGAATCCGCCGCCACCTGGAAGTCGCCGATGAGTTCGAGGTTGGCCACGCCCTCGGCGAGCTGGCCGTCGAAGTTCTTGTGGATGAAACCGGCGGTGCGGCTGGCGATGTTGATGAACTTGCCGACGAGGTCCGAGTTGACCCGCGCGACGAAGTCGTCGAGGTTGAGGTCGATGTCCTCCATGCTGCCGTTGAGCTTGGCCGCGTAGTAGTAGCGCAGCCACTCGGGGTTGAGGCCTTGCTCGAGGTAGCTCGCGGCGGTGATGAAGGTGCCGCGCGACTTCGACATCTTCTGGCCGTTCACGGTGAGGAAGCCGTGCGCGTAGACCGCGGTCGGCAGGCGGTGGCCGGAATACTTCAGCATCGCCGGCCAGAACAGCGCGTGGAAATACAGGATGTCCTTGCCGATGAAGTGCACCAGCTCGGTCTTCGCGTCCTGGCCCCACCAGGCGTCGAAGTCGAGGCCGTTGTCGGCTGCGTACTTGGCGAAGCTCGCCATGTAGCCGACCGGCGCGTCGAGCCAGACATAGAAATACTTGCCCGGCGCGCCGGGGATCTCGAAGCCGAAGTAGGGCGCGTCGCGGCTGATGTCCCAGTTCGACAGGCCCGAGGCGAACCATTCCTGCATTTTGTTGGCGGCTTCGTCCTGCAGCGCGCCGGAGCGCGTCCACTCGCGCAGGAAGGCCTCGCAATCGCCGAGCTTGAAGAAGTGATGCTCGGAGTCCTTGTGCACCGGCGTCGCGCCCGACACGGCGGAGACCGGATTCTTCAGCTCGGTCGGGCTGTAGGTCGCGCCGCACACCTCGCAGTTGTCGCCGTACTGGTCCGCGGCGCCGCATTTCGGGCATTCGCCCTTGATGAAGCGGTCGGGCAGGAAGAGGTTTTTCACCGGGTCGTACAACTGGGCGATGGTCTTGATTTCGATCAGCCCTGCGTCCTTCAGCGCGAGATAGATTTTCGAGGCGAGCGCGCGGTTCTCGTCCGAGTGCGTCGAGTAGTAGTGGTCGAAGCCGATATGGAAACCTGCGAAGTCACGCGTGTGCTCCTCCCATACGCGCTGGATCAGCGTCTCGGGCGTGATGCCTTCCTTCTCCGCGCGCAGCATGATCGCCGTGCCGTGCGTGTCGTCGGCGCATAGGTAGCGGCAGTCGTGGCCGCGCATCTTCTGGAAGCGCACCCAGATATCGGTCTGGACGTATTCGACGAGGTGGCCGAGGTGGATGCTGCCGTTGGCGTAGGGCAGGGCGGAGGTGACGAGGATCTGGCGGGACATGAACGGGCCGGCACGCGAAAAGCCGCCATTTTAACGCCTGCGGGGCAGCGGCGTCCCGGCTGCGTGGACTAGAAGCGCGAGCCGGGCTGCTTGAGGAATTCGGTTTCCTCGGGTGTCGACGCGCGGCCGAGGATCGCGTTGCGGTGCGGAAAGCGGCCGAAGCGCGCGACGACGTCGCGATGCTTGATGGCGTAATCGAGGAAGTTGTCGAACAGCGCGCGCTCATCGTCGGCAGCGTCACGCGCGAGCGCGTCGAAGAGAGCGACCGCGCGTTCCTGCAGCGCAAGCGATTCGGCGTGTTCGAGCGGCAGGTACAGGAACACGCGCTCGATCGGCGACAGCTGCGCCTCCTCGCCGATGTCCAGCGCGGCGAGGCTCAGCGCCAGCGCCTGCGGATCGGTGGCGAAGGCCTGCGGCCGGTCGCGATGAATGTGGTGGGGAAACTGGTCGAGCACGATCACCAGCGCCAGCCGCCCGCGCGGCGTCGCCGACCAGGGGTCGAGTTCACCCGCTGCCGCGGCGACCAGCGTGCCGGCGAAGCGATCGATGACGGCCTGGTCATTGGCGGCCGATTTGCCGAACCACAGCTTGCTTTGCCGGCCCGCGACGTCGGCGTTGCTGCCGGGCGGACCGAACCAGAAGTCGAGGACGGCGTCGGGGTCGGCGATCACGTGCGGATCAGAACGCGTCGTCGGGCAGGCTGTTGTGCGTGCCGTCGCAGAAGGGCTTGTCGCTGGTGTGCTTGCAGTTGCACAGCCACACCGTGGTCTTTTCCTTGATGACGAAGGGCACGGGTTCGAGGCCGGTGCCTTCGTGCGAGCCGTCGCAGAAAGGCTGCGTCATCGAGCGGCCGCACGAGCACCACCAGTATTCGCCGGGTTCGAGTTCGAGTTCGGCGGGATTGCGGTCGTAGACGACGGGGTCGGTCATGGGGATCTCCAGCTGACAAAAGCCCTCATTCTAGCCGCATCGGCCGCGCGCAAATCCGCATGCGGACTGGGTGATTTCGTCCGGGCAGCGTGCGCACAGGCGCCAATGAAAACGGGCGCTGCCGAAGCAGCGCCCGTTCGCATTCCGGATGGAAAGGTTTACTTCTTGGCGCCGTTGACCAGGGCCTTGAGGGTGGCGCCCGCCTTGAACGCGGGGACCTTGGCAGCCTTGATCTTCAGCTCGGCGCCGGTCTTGGGGTTGCGACCGGTGCGGGCGGCGCGCTTGCGCACTTCGAAGGTGCCGAAGCCGACCAGGGTGATGGAGTCGCCCTTCTTCAGCGTGGCGGAGACGATGTCGATCAGACCGGCGACGGCGCGCTCGGCATCGGCTTTGGTGGAGTTGGTCTTGGCGGCCAGCGCTTCGACGAGTTCTTTTCTGTTCATGCTTCAGAGCTCCCTTTGGTGAGTGGGTGGAAAGGTCCGTGGCAGATTATTCTGAATAAATTCGCGGCTGGCAATGGTTCGATGCGTGTTTCGCCCAGTGGGGCCGGGATTCTTCGTCGGAGTGTGGCGCACGGGTTTCGCGAGCGCCGTCGGATGTGCACGAAGCTCGCGGCATATCGCGAGCTAAATCATGGGCTTATCGGTTGCGAGCAGGGGCGGGGCCGCATGCGTCGCCAGCACTGCCGTTCGTCGGGTCGCGCGGGGCGGTGTGTGGCGCGGAATTCCCGCTGTCGGCCGCGCCGCATTTTTTCCCGCCGGGGACCGTGTTGGACCGGGCTGTTAAACTCAGCGCGAGTCCAGTCGTTCATCCCCGTTTCCATGTCCGCCACCTCCACCAAGCCCTGTCCGTTCTGCCAGCTCGACCCCGCGCGCATCCTTGCCGAAAACGCATTGACCGTGGTCTATCGCGACGGCTTTCCCGTATCGACCGGCCACACCGTGGTCATTCCGCGCCGCCATTTCGCCACCTTGTTCGAGGCGACGCGCGAAGAGCAGACCGCGTTGCTGGACGCGCTGGCCGAGGCGAAGATGATCATCGACCGGCAGCATCAGCCGGACGGCTACAACATCGGCATCAACCACGGCGCGGCCGGCGGGCAGAGCGTGCCGCACCTGCACATCCATCTGATTCCGCGCTATCGCGGCGACAAGGAGGACCCGCGCGGCGGCGTGCGCTGGGTGCTGCCGGACAAGGCCAAGTACTGGAACTGAGAAGCTGGGAACGCGGCGGGCGCGTCTAGCGGCGTGCCCGCGCCAGCGCCGCTTCCAGGAGAGGAACCAGCACGGCGCGGGCAGTCTGCCGGACCGCTTTGGCTTGCGGGTGGCTTTTCGGCCGGTTGCCGAAGATGGCCGACGAGCCTTCGGTGATCACTGCGAAGAAATAGAGCGCGGCGCGGAACTCGCGGGCGGCCTTGTCCTGCGGGTCGACCCCTAGCGCGCGCATGAAGCTGTCGATCGCGTCGTCGTAGAGCCGGTTGACGAGCCGGGCGATTTTCGGATCCTGGTTCGACATGGCCCACAGCTCGGTGAAGGTCCGGGCGGTTCGTTTCGACATGGCGTCGTCGACCAGCCAGTCGACGAGCGACGGGATCGGCGAGGCCGTCGTCTTGAGCGCCTTCTTCAGCAGCAGGTCGAGTTCATGCCGGTAATCCTCGAGCCACAGTTCGAGCATGCCGGTGATCAGGGTGTCCTTGGCCGGATAGTGGTAGGTGAGGTTGCCGTAGGCGATGCCAGCCTTGTCGGCGACGGCCTTGATCGTGAGGTTGGCGAAGCCCTGCTCGATGAGCACGTCGAGGGCGGCACGCAGGATGCGCGCGCGGGTCGAGAGACCTTTGCTGGAAGCTTTCTTCATGGCGGGAGTCTAGCAAGACAGGCCGTGTGGCGGCCAGGGTCGGTTTGGCTTTGATGCTTACCGATACAGGGAAGCTGTATGGTCGGGGTGAGAGGATTCGAACCTCCGACTCCTGCGTCCCGAACGCAGTACTCTACCAGGCTGAGCTACACCCCGAGGCAGATGACGGGCTCCGAACGGAACCCGGTTTTGGCTTGGACTACCGGGAATTTTTCGCAGTCAGAAACTTCGGTCCACCGCGAAAGCCGCTAATTGTAGCAAAGCCGTTTTCGAATTTGAATCCGGCAATGAAGAAATTGCTGCGTTTGCGGTGTCGATTTCGCGCTGCGCCTGTTCGCGCGTGTACTGCAGGGCGTGGGTGTCCTTGATCGCGGCGAGCACGCTCTGGAATTCGGTCAGCCCGCCGTGCTCGATCGCCTGGCGGATGCTCGCGGCCTGTTCGGCGGTGCCGTGCTTCATCGCGTAAAGGAGCGGCAGGGTGGGCTTGCCTTCGGCCAGATCGTCGCCGATGTTCTTGCCGGTCTTGAGGAAGTCGCCGGAGTAGTCGAGCACGTCGTCGATCAGCTGGAACGCCGTCCCCAGGTGCATGCCGTAGCGCGCCAGGGCGTCTTTCTGTTCGTCCGTGCCGCCGCCTATCACGGCGCCGAGCCGGCCGGCGGCTTCGAACAGCTTCGCGGTCTTGTAGCGGATGACGCGCAGGTAGTTGTCTTCGTCGATGTCGGGGTCGTGGCAGTTGAGCAACTGCAGCACCTCGCCCTCGGCGATGGTGTTGGTCGCGTCGGAGAGGATGCGCATGACTTCCATGTTGTCGACTGCGACCATCATCTGAAACGCGCGCGAATACAGGAAGTCGCCGACCAGCACGCTGGCGGCGTTGCCGAACAGCGCGTTGGCCGTTTCGCGGCCGCGCCGCAACTCCGATTCGTCGACGACGTCATCGTGCAGCAGGGTGGCGGTGTGTATGAACTCGACCACGGCGGCGAGTTCGTGATGCGCCTTGCCCTGATAGCCGAAGCAGCCGGCGGAGAGCAGGACCAGCGCCGGCCGCAGGCGCTTGCCGCCGCTGTTGATGATGTATTCGGACACCTGGCGGATCAGCACCACGTCGGAATACAGGCTTTGGCGGATGACCTGGTCGACGGCGCGCATGTCGTCGGCCAGGAAGGATTGCAGGCGCTCCAGGGACACGATTCGGGCTGGCTCTAGGAAAATCCCGCAATGGTAGCAGTCCGGCCGTCTTTTTCCACGTCCCGGGTACGCAAGTTCCCGGTTTGCGGCTTCAAAGTGTTTGACTCGCCCCCGCTTCCTCGCTAGAATGCCGCGTTTTCCTGGGTTCGAATTGGTTGGAGACCCCCCATGTACGCAGTCATCAAAACCGGCGGCAAGCAATACCGCGTGAGCGCCGGCGACAAACTTAAGATCGAGAAGCTCGAGGCCGACGTCGGCAGCGAAATCACCTTCGACCAGGTGCTGATGGTCGGCGACGGCGCCGACATCAAGATGGGCGCCCCCCTGCTGCGTGGCGCCACGGTCAAGGCGACGGTGCTGAACCAGGCCCGCGGCGACAAGATCAAGATTTTCAAGATGCGCCGCCGCAAGCATTATCGCAAGAGCCAGGGCCATCGCCAGTACTACACCGAAGTGCAGATCGCCGGCATCACCGCATAAGGAGCACACACCATGGCACACAAGAAAGCAGGCGGCAGCTCGCGTAACGGCCGCGATTCCGAGTCGAAACGCCTGGGCGTCAAGCGCTACGGCGGTCAGCTGGTTTCCGCCGGCAACATCATCGTGCGTCAGCGCGGTACCCAGTTCCACCCGGGCGACAACGTCGGCATCGGCAAGGACCACACCCTGTTCGCCAAGGTTGACGGCACGGTGAAGTTCGAGATCAAGGGCGCTGCCCGCCGCAAGACGGTGTGCATCGAGCCGGTCGCAGCCTAAGCCGCTCCGACACCGCAAGAAGCCCTGTCCGCCGGATGGGGCTTTTTTGTTTTTGAGACCAGAGCATGAAATTCATCGACGAAGCGAAAATCCAGGTCATCGCCGGCAAGGGCGGTGACGGCAGCGCTTCGTTCCGCCGCGAGAAAAACATCCCCAAGGGGGGCCCCGACGGTGGCGACGGTGGGCGCGGCGGCAGCGTCTACGCGGTGGCCGACCGCAACCTCAACACCCTGGTCGAATTCCGCTTCACCCGCGTGTTCAAGGCGCAGAAGGGCGAGAACGGCCGCGGCGCGCAATGCTACGGCAAGGGTGGCGAGGACCTCACGATCCGTGTGCCGGTCGGCACGGTGTTCTCCGACCTCAACACGGGCGCGGTGGTCGCCGACCTTACCGAAGATGGCCAGACGGTGTGTCTCGCCCAGGGCGGCAAGGGTGGGCTGGGCAACCTGCATTTCAAGTCGAGCACCAACCGCGCGCCGCGCCAGCACACGCTGGGCGAGCCGGGCGAGGAATTCGAGCTGGCGTTGGAACTGAAGGTGCTCGCCGACGTGGGACTCCTGGGGATGCCCAACGCCGGCAAATCGACTTTCATCCGGGCGGTGTCGGCGGCGCGCCCGAAGGTCGCCGACTATCCCTTCACCACGCTCGCGCCCAACCTCGGTGTGGTACGCGTCGACAGCGAACGCAGCTTCGTCATCGCCGACATTCCGGGGCTGATCGAGGGCGCGGCCGAAGGCGCGGGGCTGGGGCACCAGTTCCTGCGCCACCTGCAGCGTACGCGCCTGTTGTTGCATCTGGTCGACATCTCGCCGCGCTGGGAAGCCGGCGACCCGGTGCACGAGGCGCGCGCGATCGTCGAGGAATTGCGCAAATACGATCAGTCGCTTTACGAGAAGCCGCGCTGGCTGGTGCTGAACAAGCTCGACATGGTCGACGAAGCCGAGCGCGAGGCGGTGGTGGCGAAGTTCGTGGCGGATTACGGCTGGGAGGGCCCGGTGTTCGCGATCTCGGCGCTCGACGGCAGCGGCTGCAGCGCGCTGACCTACGCGGTGATGGAGTATCTGGACACGCAGGCGCGCCCTGTCGAAACCGACATGCCCACGGGCGGCGATCAGGCCGCCTGAGTCTCCTCCGGGTCGCCGCCGACCCGCTTCCAGTCGTTTTCCACGAGCGTGACCTGGTATTTGGCCCAGCGCGCGAACTCTACCGGGCTGCACTGCCCCTTCTTGCGGCGACACATGCCCGCGACTCCCTTGAAATGGAACACGGTCTCGCCGGTCGCATCGTCGGTGGCGATCTGTGCGAGCTGGCGCACGCCCCAGGTTCGGCCATAGGCGCCGTTGCTGTAGAAATAGCCAAGCTTGAGTTCATCGAGCGTCATGTCGTGATGCGGCGGTAGATGTCGGTGACTTTGACCGGCAATTGTCGCACGTCGTCGAGGATGATGTAACGCGCTGCGCCATACATGTGCGGCAGGTAGTCGCGGGCGTCGCGGTCGAGCGTGATGCAGAAGGGGTGGATGCCGGTGCGCGCCGCTTCCAGCAGGGCCATGCGCGTGTCCTCGATGCCGTACTGCCCGCGGTAGACGTCGAAATAGTCGTCGGGGCGGCCGTCGGAGAGGGTCACCAGCACGCGCGTCTTCGCCTCGACCTGATTGAGGAGCTTGGTCATGTGGCGGAGTGCGAAGCCCATGCGCGTGTACTCCTGTGGACGGATGCCGGAGATGCGCGCCTTGACCTCGTCATCGTAGCGGTCATCGAAGGTCTTGATGCGGAAGAGCTCGCAGCGCTTTCGCGTGGTGCCGGAAAAGCCGTAGATCGCATAGCGGTCGCCGAGCAGTTCCAGCGCCTCGCACAGGAGGATCAGCGCCTCGCGCTCGGCCTCGTTGATCCAGCCCTTGGTCGAGCCGCTCATGTCCACCAGGAAGGCCACCGCGATGTTGCGTTCGGCGCGGTGCAGGCGCACGAACAGGCGGTCGCTCATCTCGCGGCCGTCGCGGGCGTCGGCGAGGGCCTCGACCAGGGCGTCGAGGTCAATCTCGTCGCCCTGCGCCTGGCGCTTCTCGAAGCGGTTCTCGTCGCGCAAGGCCTCGAACTTGCGCCGCAGATGGCGCACCAGGCCGGCGTGGCGGTCGAGCGTGTCGCGCACGAAGTCGTCGTAGACCGGCGTCACCGCCTTCTCGCGCATCACGCACCAGTTCTTGCGGTAGTGCTGGCGGCCGTGGTCCCACTCGGGATACAGTTCGGCCCCCTTCTCGTGGTAGGTGCCGTGCCACACCGCGTCGGGGTCTTCCGGCTGGTCGAACACGAGATTGGGATCGTATTCGCCCTCGCCGGCAGGCACCAGATACTCCGGCGGGATGTCGCCGAAATCCAGGTACACCGAGGTCAGCAGCTGGCGCACGTCGTCCGGCGGCGCGAGTGGCGCACCGTCGAGGGTGATCTCGAAATCGAGCGCGCCGTTCTCGTCGCGCGGCGCAACCTCGAACTCGGGTTTTTCGGCGGGCGCGGGCGTTTCGGGGTCCTGCTTGGCGGCGTGTTCCTCCAGCAACTCTGCGAGCTTGACCCGGAGCCGCGCCTTGTCCTTCTCGAGGCGGGCGGCGCGCGCCGCGGCGACGGCGTCCGGGCGCAGCACCCCCTGGTCGCGCCAGTGCGGACAGTCGTCGAGCGCGTAGGCGGCGTCGAGCAGTTCGAGGCTCGTCTCCAGCGTCGCCTCCGGCGTGGCCAGGCGCGCCGCGAAGGGCGCCCAGGCGTCGGGCAGCGCGGGATCGAGGGCGCTGCGCAGGCGCTGCATTTCGCGGTGGAGTCCCGGCAGCTCGCGCGCGATGCGCGCGGACAGCCTCAGCGTCTCCAGCGCGTGCAGGCGGGCGAGCGCGCGGTCGGGGTCGGCGTGGCGCGCGCCGACCTCGGCGAAGTCGATGCGCAGGGTGCCGAAGCGCGTCTGCGCCCACAGCAGCGCCACCGTGGCCTTGGCGAGCTGGAAATTGTCTGTTTCGCCCGGCAGCGCGGCGAACAGCGGCGGCAGCATGATGCGCTCGCCGTCGGTCCAGGCGGCCTCGCCTTCCTCCAGCTTGAGGCGCCGGCCCGACAGACCGCAGACGAAGTTGCCGAGCACCGGTGCGATGTCCTCGAACAGCGCGCCGGCGGCGTCGTTCGCGTGTTGCGCCGCGTCGAAGCTGTCGGCCTCTTCCATCACGCGCAGCGCGGTCTGCAGGCCGGTGCGGTCGAACACGTCGCAGGTGTGTACGGCCCAGGCTTCGAGCAGGCGCCGCTCCATGCGCGACAGCAGGGCCGGCGCGCGGCGCCCGAACTGCCAGGCCAGCGTGATGTGGGTCGAGGCGATGCGGCGGATCCAGCCGAGGATGAAGTCCTGATCGTCGCGCGGCAGCGCCGCGAGCTCGGCAGCGAGTTCCTCGACTTTGAAGAAGGTGAATTCGGTATCCAGCCAGACGTGCAGGCTGGCCTCCATCTCCGATGCGGTTAACGGCGGCTGCGCCATCAGAAGATGGAGGAGGACAGCTCCTGGATCGCCTTCAGCATGTCGGCGTCGTCGGTGACCGCCTGCGCGACGGCGGACTTGCACGCCGACACCGGACTCACGCCGTCGGCGATGAGCTTGCCGGCGTGCACCAGCAGTCGGGTTGAGGCGCCTTCCTCGAGCCCGCTGCCTTTGAGGTTGCGCGTCATCTGGGCGAAGCGCACCAGATTGGCGGCCACCGCGTCCGGCACGCCCGACTCGGCGGCGACGATGCGGCGTTCCAGTTCGGCCGAGGGGTAGTCGAACTCCAGCGCGACGAAGCGCTGCCGGGTCGACTGCTTGAGGTCCTTCAGCACGCTCTGGTAGCCGGGGTTGTAGGAAATCGCCAGGCAGAACTCGGGCGGCGCCTCGACGAGCTGGCCGAGCTTTTCCATCGGCAGCGTGCGGCGGTCGTCGGCGAGCGGGTGGATCACCACCATGGTGTCCTTGCGCGCCTCGACGATCTCGTCGAGGTAGCAGATGCCGCCGCAACGCACCGCGCGAGTGAGCGGGCCGTCGACCCACACGGTCTCGCCGCCCTTCACCAGATAGCGGCCGACGAGGTCGGACGCGGTGAGGTCGTCGTGACACGACACCGTGATCAGCGGGCGCTTCAAGCGCCACGCCATGTGCTCCATGAAGCGCGTCTTGCCGCAGCCGGTGGGGCCCTTCAGCAGCACCGGGATCTGCTGGCGGTAGGCGGCCTCGAACAGCTGGATCTCGTCGCCGACCGGCTCGTAGTAGGGCTCTTTTTCGATCAGGTGCTGGGCGGGGTCGAGCGTGCGGGCATTCATGGGCGTCACGGGATGGGTTAGAAGCAGCCGGCTTCGGTTTTCCGGCGTTCGAGTTCGCGGATTTCCTGCCGCCAGGCGTCCATCTGCCGGGGCGATACGCCCTGGCGCTGCGCCGCGTCCATCTGGTCGAGTACGCGTCCGAGCTGGTCGGTCAACGCGTCGCAGGTGCGGGGGGCGGCCCGCTGGACGGGCGGGGGCGATTCCGCTCGGGGCGGCGCCGGAGTGGGCGCCGGAGGCGGCGTCGTGGCGCGCGTGGGCGCGGGCAGCGGTGAGGCAATGGGTGGGGGCGGCGCCGGGCTCGGTGTGGGCGGCGGCAACGGCGC
>JBGFSF010000015.1:0-21017 GCA_041694715.1 Pseudomonadota bacterium
CCCGGCCGCGGTGGCCGGCGCCGCCCCGGCGGTGCCGGCGTCCACGCCAGCGGCGGACGCGGGCGAACGCGTGACGATCACCACCGACGTCGTCAAGGCCACCTTCGACAGCCTGGGCGGCACGCTGATGCGGCTGGAACTGCTGCAGCACCGCGACCAGAACGACCGCAACGCCAACGTCGTGCTGCTGGACCAGAGTGCCAAGCGCCTGTACCTGGCGCAGACCGGCCTGATCACCAGCCAGCCCGGCGTGACCCTGCCCAACCACCTGAGCGCGATGAGCGCGGCGCCCGGCGAGCGCACGCTGGCCGCAGGCGCGCAGGCGCTGACGCTGCGCTTCGAGTCGCCCGAGGTGGACGGCCGGCAGCTGATCAAGACCTACACCTTCCGCCGCGGCGAATATACGATCGGCGTGCGCCACGAGTTCGTCAACCGCGGCGAGCAGCCGGTGTCGCCGCAGCTGTACCTGCAGCTTGCGCGCGACGGCAATCCGCCGGAGGGCGAGAGCAGCTTCTACTTCACCTTCACCGGCCCGGCGCTGTATACGGACAGCGCCAAGTTTCAGAAGATCGACTTCAAGGACATCGCCAAGGGCAATGCCGTCCACGAGCGCTCGGCCGACAACGGCTGGATCGCGATGGTGCAGCACTATTTCGCGTCCGCCTGGCTGGTGCCCGAGCGCACGCCGCGCGAGTTTCGCACCGCCAAGGTCGCCGACAACCACTATACGGTGGCGATGGTGCTGCCGCTGGGCGAGGTGGCGCCCGGCACGAGCAAGGTCCACGAGGCCACGCTGTTCGCCGGCCCGCAGGAGGAGAACAAGCTCGCCGCGCTGGCGCCCGGGCTGGACCTGGTCAAGGACTACGGCTGGTTCACCGTGCTGTCCAAGCCGCTGTTCTGGCTGCTGGACAAGCTGCATGGCGTGATCGGCAACTGGGGCTGGGCCATCGTCGCGCTGGTCGTGCTGCTGAAGATCGCCTTCTACTGGCTCAACGCCAGCGCCTACCGCAGCATGGCCAAGATGAAGGCGGTGGCGCCCAAGGTCACCGAGCTGCGCGAGCGCTACAAGGACAAGCCGCAGCAGATGCAGCAGGAGATGATGCGCATCTACCGCGAGGAGAAGGTCAACCCGCTGGGCGGCTGCCTGCCCATCCTGGTGCAGATGCCCTTCTTCATCGCGCTGTACTGGGTGCTGCTGTCCAGCGTGGAGATGCGCAACGCGCCGTGGATCCTGTGGATCACCGACCTCTCGGCCAAGGACCCCTGGTTCATCCTGCCGGTGCTGATGACGCTGAGCTCGCTGTTCCAGGTGTGGCTCAACCCGACGCCGCCCGATCCCATGCAGGCGCGGCTGATGTGGATCATGCCGCTGGCCTTCGGCATCATGTTCTTCTTCTTCCCGGCCGGTCTGGTGCTGTACTGGCTGACGAACAACATCCTGTCGATCGCGCAGCAGTGGTTCATCAACAAGCAGCTCGGCGTGCTGGGCAAGTAGCCGCCGCGCCGCCGTGCAGCAGGTCACGCGGCGCGCCGCCTTCCCCATGAATGGGGGTTGAGAAGCCGCTGCCGCAGGCCGACGATGCAGGCCATGCGGGTGACCCGGTCCGCGGCGCAAGCCGAGGGGCCGGCTCGGGAGGCCCGGCTCCAGGCCAGTGTCCTGGGGCCCCTCCACCCGCGCCATCCGCTGCACGGCGCTCCACCACAATGAGAGCATGAGCGCCGATCCCGGGCCCGGCCACGCGGCGGGCCTGTCCGCAGCGGTCGCCGGCCGCCACCGCGACCCCATCGTCGCCATCGCCAGCGCGCCCGGGCGCGGTGCGGTGGGCATCGTGCGCGCCTCCGGCAGCGACCTCGCGCCGCTGATCCAGGCCGTCTGCGGCCGCGCGCTGCAGCCGCGCCACGCCACGCTGCTGCCCTTCGTCGGCGACGACGGCGAGGTGCTGGACCGCGGCCTGGCCATCCACTTCCCGGCACCGCACTCGTACACCGGCGAGCACGTGCTCGAGCTGCAGGCCCATGGCGGCCCGGTGCTGCTGCAGCTGCTGCTGGCGCGCTGCCTGCGGGCACTGCAGGCCGCGGACCCACGCGCGCGGCTGGCCGAGCCGGGCGAATTTACCGAGCGCGCCTTCCTCAACGACAAGCTGGACCTCGCGCAGGCCGAGGCGGTGGCCGACCTCATCGACGCCAGCACCGAGGCCGCGGCGCGCTCGGCGGCGCGCTCGCTGGCCGGCGCCTTCAGCCGCCAGGTCGGCGAGCTGGCCGGGCGCATCGTCGAGCTGCGCACGCTGGTCGAGGCGACGCTGGACTTCCCCGAGGAGGAGATCGACTTCCTCGAGAAGGCGCAGGCGCGCCAGCGCCTGGCCGCCATCGAGGCCGCGGTGGACGAGGCACTGGCGCGTGCGCGCCAGGGCGCGCTGCTGCGCGAGGGGCTGCACGTGGTGCTGGCCGGCCAGCCCAACGTGGGCAAGAGCAGCCTGCTCAATGCGCTGGCCGGCGCCGAGCTGGCCATCGTGACGCCGATCCCCGGCACCACGCGCGACCGCCTCAGCCAGACGATCCAGATCGAAGGCGTGCCGCTGCACGTGGTGGACACCGCCGGCCTGCGCGGCGACGAGCAGGCCGCCGACGAGGTCGAGCGCATCGGCATCGGCCGCAGCTGGCAGGCCATAGCCGACGCCGACGCGGTGGTCTTCCTGCACGACCTGACGCGGCTGGACGATGCCGGCTACCGCGCCGCCGACGCCGCCATCCGCGCGCGGCTGCCGCAGGGCCTGCCGCTGCTGGAGATCTACAACAAGGCCGATGTGGCCGGACCCGGCACGCTGTCCGCGCTGCCCGCGGGCGCGATCGTGCTGTCGGCGCGGCACGGCGAAGGCCTGGAAGGGCTGCGCCAGGCCCTGCTGCGCGAGGCCGGCTGGCAGCCGGCCGCCGAGGGCCTGCTGATCGCGCGCGCGCGCCACGTGGATGCGCTGCGTCGCACGCGCGAGCACCTGCGCTCGGCGAGCGCACATGCCGCGCAGCGTGACGCCGCGCTGGACCTGCTGGCCGAGGAGCTGCGCCTGGCCCACCGCGCTTTGGGCGAGATCACCGGGCAGTTCGGCACCGAGGACCTGCTGGGGGAGATCTTCGGGCGCTTCTGCGTCGGCAAGTAGGGGGGCTTCCGCGGGGATCCGGGGCCGTCCGGTGATCTGCTCAAAGTGCTGGTCACACGATTCGCCGGGTATCGATCCGTCAGTGCCGTCGCAGCCATGGTCGCTCACCTCGCCATCGGTTCGCCGCCCATCGTATTGCCTGTTTGGTTCCAGCTCTGCCGGCTTGGGCTGACCGGAAACGACGACACCGAACGACGATGGCAACGACCTGAGACCGAGCAAGCGGAAGATGCCAACGAGCACACGCCCCGGCATATCGACGGACCGGTGCAGGCATCGGCGCGATCGCGCTGTGGTCAATCCGCTTCGAACCCGTGGGTCTTGAACCTCAGGGTTCGGCTGTTCTCGGTGACGGTCCGAACGGTCTGCTCGCTGGCCCCGCCCGGCAGGTGCGCCTCGATCTCGAGCGTCACCGAAACCTGCGCGCCCGGCTGGCCGGCCAGGTGCGCGATGACTTCCTCCGCGATCCGCCCCGCATCGCGCCCGACGCGCGCCGGGTCGAGGGACACCGTGCCGTGGAACCGGCGCGGCAGGCGCGGCGGCGCTGCAACTGGCCCCGAGTCGCCTGGCCTGTCTCCGCCTGGGCCCGGCCCGGGTGGCGGTACGGGGCCAGGGCCTGGCGCAGGCGGCACCTCGACGTCGAGCTGGCGGCGCGCGACGTCCGGCTTGACGATCAGTCCCGCATCCTCGGCGCCCAGCGCGACGACCTGCCCGCCGCGCAGGCCGCGATACCGTCCACCCGCCTCGTCATGATTCTCGGCATAAGCGAATGTGTCGGACTGCCAGGTCAGCAGGGCCACTCCATCACGCATCGCCTGCGCCAGCACCTCCGGCCCCGCGAGCCGCGGCAGGTACAGGTAGCGCGCGAAGTCCTCGACGAGCTGCCGCACGGCCACGTGATCGCCGCGCCACAGCGGCACCTCGTCCAGATGCTTGCGCAGAATCGTGGAACCCAGGCTCGCGACGAAGAGCTCCTCGCTCCGGAGCTTCTTGCTGGCCCGGACGGCCAGCGCATCGGCGCCGGTGAGCCGTAGCGCATGCCACTCGACCGCGGCCCGCGGCGCCTTCTGCTCCGGCACCAGCACCCATTGGTAGGTTTCCGGCAGGCGTGCCGTGACGGCCGCGTCGGCGGCCTGCTTCTGCGTCTCGGCCTGCCGGACCTGGAACGGGGAGAGATCGAGCGTCTCCTTCTCGGCCAGGATGGACGCCCACGCGAGGTACTTGCGCAGCGCCTCGTCCAGGTCCTGCAGCCGCACCTTGTCGGCCGCCAGGAAGACGAGCGTGTTGCGATACAGGCGCGGCGTGTTGCCGCGCGATTCCAGGATGGCGCGCGCGGCAGTTTCCGCCGCGTTGCCCTCTTCCTTGCCGTACGGATGCTCTGGCGGAAGCACCACCAGCCGGGCGTCGAGGTCGTCCGGCACGTCCGCGCCCGTGCGCGGCAGCGGGTGCACGCGCGAGAAGTCGCCCGGCTTCTTCAGGTCGGCGCGCACGCGCGCGTCGAGCTCCGCGGCCACTTTGTCCGGGTCGCGCTTCAACTGCTCGGCCCGGTCCTCGGCTAGCTTGGTGACAGTGGGCTGCGTCGCGTACCAGGCGCGCGGGCCGTCCTGGTAGAGATAGGTCGCCGCCGCGGCCAAGCGCCGCAAGGCATCGCCAAACACCGCTGGCGACTCCCCCGGCATGACGCAGCCGAGTTTCACGCGCCGATCCTCGAGCCCGCGATGCGCGGCCGCCGCCGTCGGCGCGGAACCGAGGTAGATCGTGCGCGCGACGCGCCTTGTGGCGTGCAGCTTGCCGAGGTTGGGCACCTCGCCGTCGATCTTCAGCGGCAGCGAGCTGGGTCCGTCCACGTCCTTCTCGATGATCGGCACCCAGTTGTCCGAGAGGTAGCGCGTGAGCTCGAACTGCACGCGCGCGTCGTCGATCGGAATCGTCGACGGCAGGATCAGCGGGTTGCGGTCGCCCCTTTCCCAGAGGCTGTGGATCACCGCGGCCATCAAGCGCAGCACGCCGCGCGTGCGCTGGAACTTGACCAGCGTGGACCAGTCCTCGTAGAGCCGGTCGAAGATCTCCGGGTGGATCGGGAACGCCGCCTGGATGCGCTTCTCGTAGTCCGCGCTCTTGCACTCCGGCGGAAACTCGGGGCCTTGAGCGCGGTACAGGTCGGCAAACGCGCGCGCCGTCACGTCGCGCTGCTTGAAGGCCTCGGGGCCTGACAGCGGCTCGAACAGCCGCCGCCGCACGATCTCGAAGCCTTCCTCGGCCGACGCTGGCCGCCACGACGACTCCACGCGCCCCACCACGTTGCGCAAGCGGTCCAGCGCCTCGCGCCCGCGGATGCCGCCCACCTCCACGTCGTCGGCCTGGGTGTGCGGCGAGCCCGCCGTGTCGGATGCCGGCAGCGAGATCACGAGCAGGCAGTTGCCCGCGAGCTTGGCCGATTCCGTCAAGGCCTGCGCGAAGGTGAACTGCGTCTCGAAGCCGCCGGCCGGCAAGTCGCTCTGGTCGTGCAGCTGGCGCGCGTAGGCCACCCACTCGTCGATGAGGATCAGGCAAGGCCCGTGCTCGCGCAGCAGCTCGCGCAGCGCGTCGCCGGGGCTGGTGGCGCGCTCGTCGTCCTTCGCGATGCGCGCATACGCCTTCCTGCCGCCGAGCTGCCAGGCGAGCTCGCCCCACAGCGTGCGCACCACCGTGCCGTCGGGCTTGGTGACCGGGTTGCCGGGCGAGATCTTGTTGCCCACCAGCACCACGCGACGGGCGGTCGGCAGCCTGGTCACGCCGGCAGCCGCCATCACGGCGTCCACACCGGCGAGGTCCCCGGGCGCGCTGCCGCCGAACAGGTGGTACAGCGCGAGCATCGAGTGCGTCTTGCCGCCGCCGAAGTTGGTCTGCAACTGCACCACTGGATCGCCGCCCTTGCCCGAGAGGCGCTCGACGGCGCCCACGAGCAGCCGCTTCAGGCTCTCGGTGAGGAAGGTGCGGCGGAAGAATTCGGCCGGCTTGCGGTACTCGTCGCTGCCCTCGCCCAGATGCACCTGCCACAGGTCGGCGGCGAACTCGGCCTGCTGGTAGCGGCCGCTCGCCACGTCGGCGTGCGGGGTGACGATCTCGCGCCACGGCTTGAGCGTGCCGGTCGCCGCCTCGACGAGCGAGCCGCCGGCCTTGCGCTTCTCGCCGCGCACCTGCTCGTCGATCGTCAGGCGCCGCAGTTCCATCATCATGCGGTCCACCTCGTCGGCCTCCTTGGCCGACACGGCGGTCAGCAGCCGCACCATCGAGTCCATCGCGCGCTCGGCGTCGCGGCTCGCGAACGGCTCCTGGTGCGCCCACTTGTTGCGCCAGTCGCGCAGCTCCTGCACCAGGGATCGCTCGGCGCGGCCGAGCGTGCGGCCGAATACGTCGTTCCAGGTCTCCCACATCAGCTTCAGCAGGCCAGCCACGTCCCACTGCGCGATCGGCTTCCTGCCCAGCAGCGGGTCCTCGGCAAAGCGCTGCACCGCGTCCATGCGCACGGCGCCCGCCTTCGCCGCCGACTGCACCTCGCGCTCGACGAAGGGCGCGAGCCCGGCGCGAAGCAGATCCATCGCCTTGCCGACGCGTTCCTGGTTGGTGATCGCCATGGTCCTTCCTTACTCGGCCGTCCCGCCGCCTTGCTGCGCCTGCGCGGCGCGCGCCGCCAGGGCGCGCTTGATCATCTGCGCCACCGCGGGCGCGGTGTTGAGGGGTGTGATCCGGATCTGCGGGTGCGCCGCCGCGAAAACCCGGAACATCTCGTCGGCGAACGCCTGCCCGATCTCGGTGATGCCCGCGAAATCCAGCTCCACGCGCTTGAAGCGCTCGAAGCGGTGCGCCACGCGCTTGGCCTGCGAGCGCGACACCAGCTTCTCGCCCTCGTACTGCGCCAGGCGCAGCGGGACCACCGTCTTGTCGAAGCTGTACTCCTCGGGGTCGGTGTAGGCGTCGAACACCTCGCGCAGCGTGCGCGCGCTGTCGTTGGCGAGTCGCATGCGCACGCGCGTGCCGGGCGTATCGGTCGCCTGCTCGGCGATGGCGTCGTCGGCGCGCGGGGCGTGACTGAAGCGCAGGTGGTGCGACTCGATCTCGAAGAAATCGAGCGCCCGCGAGGTGAAGAAGATGCCTTCTCCGGTGTGCCGCTCCGGCGCGGTGGTGAGCTTGCCCTTGGCCAGCTCCAGGATCGCCTCGCGCGGATCGTGCAGGCCGAGCGCGCGCTGGATCTTGACGAAGATGCCCTCGCCCTCGTCGGCCACCACCACCTCGGTCACCAGTTCGTTTCGGCGCGCCTCCACCAGCACCTCGGCCGCGCCGGAGTGGTCGATCGCGTTGTTGATCATCTCGGTCGAGGCGTACTGCCAGATGCCGCGCACGTTCTCGGGCAGCTGGGCGACCACCGGCGCGACCAGTTCGCGCCAGACCACGTCCTCCTCCAGGCCCTCGCGCGGGTAGCGGCGCGAGACCTCGGCCAGCGTCTTGAGCCGGTACACCCGGGCGCGCGTCGTGCCTTCGGCCTCGACGGCGCCCTCGCGCACCAGCATCTGCAGATGGGCGTTCGCCACCTGGCGCGAGACGCCGCCGGCCTGCGCGAGCCTTGTGCCGACGCGGTGCCCGTCGGCGGCGATCAGCCGGAGGGCTTGGTAGCGGAGCGAGTTTTTGTCGTCATTCATATTCTGTATTGTCAGGAATTAATGCCTGAATTGACAAGATCTCGGCCGCATTTTGTCGCCAAGCCCTGGCGCCGAGGACGACCTCCGCCCTATGTCAGATGAACGATGTCCACGTCGCCCCACCGCTCCTTCAGGTACTCCGCGACCAGTCGGCGGTGGCAGTGATGCGGCTTGTCTTCGCTGCAGAGCAGGCAGCCGTCGGCGAGCGCCTGCTTCGACACCGTGTCCTCGATCCGGCGCTTCTTCATCAGGTCGAGGAACTCCCGCTCGTAGTCCGGCCAGTCGCCGCCTTCCTTCTTGTAGCGGTCGAGCATGTCCTGGGTGGGCGCGAGCGCCGGCAGGTGGACGTAGTCCATCCCGCAGATCGCGTCGGCGAAGTAGGCCAGATCGTCCTTCTTCGCGAAGCCGGCCAGCTGCGAGACGTTGTTGAGCCGCACGTCGACGATGCGCCGCGCGCCCGAGCCGCGCAGCAGCTCGAAGAAGCGTCGTGCCGTCTTCTTGGTGAACCCGATGGTGAACAGCTTCATCTCGACTCCCCCGCCTCGGCCGCGAGTTTCTCGTCCACGTACGCGACCTTGTCTTCCTGGCGCTTCAGCGCCTCCGCGATCAGCTCGGCGCGCGACCGGAACAGGTCCTCGCGCGGCAGCCCCGTGACTTCGAGCAGCCGCTCCATGGCGTCCCGGTGCGACTCCAGCCGGCCGTCGCCGAGGATGTGCATCACCTCGACTCCCTGCTCGTCCAGCGCGCGCGCGACCAGCAGCGTGCGGTGGCACTCCAGGGGCTCCTTCTCCGCGCACATCAGCGCGATGCGGTGGTCCTTGGCGCCGCGCCGCACGCGCTCGAGCCCCTGCCGGAACAGGTCCGTGCGCGCCAGCCGGCCGTACTGAACGCGCCCGTTCTCGTAGCACGACCGGTCGTCCGACCGCGCCCCCAGCTCGCGCCCGAGGAAGACGTACTTGATGCCACGCGCTTTCAGTTCGCGCGCCAGCGCGTCCTTGTTGAACTGCGGATTGAACCGGCTGAAGGGCGCCGAACGCACGTCCGCGAGCGCCGTGACGCCGTGTTGCTTCAGCAAGCCCGCGAACTCGTCGAGCGTGTGCTTCGAATGCCCGATGGTGTAGACCGCGACGAGGCTGTCGCTCATGGCCAGGGCCCTTCCTCGCGGCGAATGACGGCGGCGACCAGCTTGTAGCGGTACGACTGGCCATTGCTCTTCTGAAACGGTTCTCCCCGAGGCTGATCGTCAGGCAGCACTCGCCGAGCCGGTGATGGCCGTCGGGTCGCCGGAGGTACTCTCGCTCGACCACCGGGTCGGTGACCCAGAACGCATAGCCGACGCCGCCGTGTGTGAAGTGCGCCTGCACGCGGCGCTTGGGATTGCCAAACGCTTCCTGCGGCGCGAACACGTTCAGGTCCACACGTTTGACCCGGATCAGGAAAAGCGACCCCGGCAGCACATCGGCGACCGGCTGCGGTATCTCGTCGTGCTGCCCGTGGTAGGTACTGTGCCCGTTCACCCAGAGTGTGGCCGGCGCCTGCGCAAACTGCAGCAGCTCGGCCCAGTCGGCCTGCCGCACCCGGCTCCAGTAGTCGCCCGGGTCGAGCAGCCAGTTCTCCGTCTGGCAGGCATGCGGCGAGGCGCGGATCAGCGGCACGTCGATCACGTCGAGCAGCCTCGGGTCCGAACCGTCCTGGTATTGGCGCTCGTTCTCGGAGACTTCCTCGCCGGGCCGCGCGCTCACGGGCCTGATCCACGGGCCGGCGCCGGCCGCCGTCATCTCGCGCCCGGCCACGCAGCGTCCCGAGTGCTTCTTCGAGTTGGCCAGGCAAAGGATGCGCTTGATGATCATCTGCGCTCACCCCCTCTCGTCGGCGAACAGACCGCCCTGATCTGGCGAGCGCGGCCGTGAATCGTCTTGCGCGAGACGCATGATCTCCGGCCAGCTCTGCACCAGCGCGTTGTACGACAGCGCCTCGGCCGCGCGCTTCTTGCGCTCGCTGAGCGTGTAGAGGCGGTAGGCCAGCTCGCGGGCGACCTCGGCCTTGGCGCCGAGCTTGGCGACGAGGGAGGCAGCGCCGGCCTCGCCGCCGGATTCGAGCGCGCGGATGAGCTGGTGCACCGTCTCCCACGCCGTCAGCCGGGCATCGGTGGCGGGGTCCCAGTCGGCGGGCAGTTCGTCGGGCTTCAGCAATCGCACCTTGCCGCGGGCCGAGGCCACGATGCCGGCCTCGACCATGCCGGCCACGCTGGTGTTCTTGGCTTTGGACAGCGTCTCGGCCACGCCGTACTCGCCCTCGGCGAAGCCGTGCTGCTCGAACCAGGCCAGCGCCCAGCGGCTGTCGGCGTCGAAGTCGCCCTCCTGCTCGGCGAGCGCCTCGTCGAGCGTGGCGTTGATCAGCGCGAGCGCCTCGCGCACCGTAAGCGGCCGCCCTTCGGCGTCGAGCACCTTCGCGTAGCGGGTGTAGACCGCCATGCCCGGGCCGATGGCCGCCTGCGCGAGGTCCACCGGCGCGATGTTGCCGCGCTGCAGGTGGGCGAGCGCCTGCGGCAGCTCGGTCTTGAGCGTGGAGACGAACTCGCGGCGCGTGGCAGTGGGGGCGTTCGCAGGCCGCGGGCGGCAGACGAGGACGATGCTGGAGGCAAGAACGTTAGTGCCGGTCTTCACCCCGAAGTCCCGTTCTGTGCGCATTGGCCAGGTGCCGCTGATGCCGAACCCGGCGCGGATCACCGCATCGAGAAAGGTCTCCCAGCCGGTACTCGCGGTACCCTCGTCGCTTTCGGTCTCCGACTGCTTGAAGGCGTAGTAGATGGTGACGGGAAAGGCCGGGTGCGCCTGCTCGGCGAGGCGGTGCATCGCCTGCGTCATGCCGCCCAAGAAGAACGCCTCGGCCTTCTCCTTGCTGCCGTGGCGGTAGGGCGTGGCGACCAGCTCCTCAGCCTTGGGCACGGCCAGCGTGGCGAAGAGGTCAGGGAAGACGGGCCTGAGCGCGCGGCGCAGCCAGACGTAGAAGAAGTCTGAAAGGTCGGCATAGCCGATGTTGTCGTAATACGGTGGGTCCGTTGAAACAATCTTGCTCGCGCTAGTCACTTGGTTGCTGGCATCGGCTTGGCCAGCTCGACCAATTCCCTTTGGAGGAAAAGCCTCCAACGCGGTCGGCACCCACTCCAGTGAGCCCGCCCACCCACCCGTGCTGTCTGAGAAGGCGTTTGCTTCCGCGAAGTCCCAGGTCATAGGTATCGCTTGCCGTGCGAAGACCTGCTCGATCTTTTCACCGACGCGGTTCCAAATGCATATCGTGGCCAATCGATTCGCGAGTCTGCTGACACCCATCGCCAAATACACCCCCACCGCCTCCGCATACGCCGTCGCGCCGGTGCCCCCGTCGCGCAGCGGCTGACCGTCGTCGGGCAGGCCGGCGGCGATGGCGTCGCGCCTGGCCCGCGCCATCGCCTCGCCCACCAGGTCCGAGAAGGTCGTCAGCGCCACGAGCTGGCGGGGGGTGAAGAGGTCGCCGTAGGTCTTCAGGCCGTACAGCGGCGGCGAGAACCAGCGCGGGTTCTCGGGCATCGCGACCTCCGGCTTCCACTCCGGCTTCGCCTGCCGCGCCGCCACCTCGTGCTCCGGCGTCGGCGCGAGATACACCCGCCCGCGCTCGCCTTCGGCGACGATGGCCATCAGCCGCGCGCCCATGCGCCCGGCATTGGCCTCGGCGTAGATGTGGTCGCTGGCGATCGGCGTGCCCGACATCAGGCAGCGGAAGTTCGCGCCGCGCGCGAGCTTGGTGCCGTTCTTCGCGGCCTGCGCATCCTTGGGCTTGCCCACCTTCACGGTGAACCGGTAGCCGCCGCGCTCGATCACCGGCTCGACGTAGGCCTCCTTGCCGGCTTTGGTGGAGAGCATGAAGGTCGAGGCGAGCGGCACCTCCACGTCGGCGAAGGCGGGGTTGGGGCTTCGCACCGTGCGCGCCCACAGCCACGCGATCACGGTGAGCTTGCGGCCGACGTAGGGCTTCAGGTCCGCCCGCTGCTTCGCCATCTCGGCCGTGACCTCGACCTTGGGGTAGAGGTGGCCGATGCGCTTTTCCGCCTCGTCGCGCATCCACTGGCCGTAGTGGCGCACGTCCTCGGCCAGCCCCTGCGCGCCGCGCCACTGCCGGGCGAAGAGCGGCTTGTCCTTGCGCGACTCGGGGTTCACCGGCGGCTTGCCCGCGAACTTCGGCGAAATCTCGATCATCGCCTTGTTGATCAGCACCGCCACCGGGTTGAGGTCGCTGGCGTAGCTCTCGAGCCCCAGCCGCTGCGCCTCCAGCGGCAGCGCCCCGCCGCCGGCGAAGGGGTCGTGGAAGGCGGGCAGCTTGTGGCGGTCGAACAGTTCTTTCGCCCGCGGATGGTCCGCATGCTCGGCGCAGGCGCGGCGCCAGCTCTGCCAGATCTCGGCCCGCGCGCGCTCGAGCACCTGCTCGTTCGTGGTGTTCTCCCACTGCACCAGGTCCTCGATGATGCGGAACAGCCGCTGGCGCTCCTTCTCCTGCGCGCGCTCGGTGGGAAAGAGGTCCGGCCACGCCGACGGGTCGTCCACCATCTGCGCGAAGATCACCGCCCGCGCCGCCGCCAGCGGGCGGCGCGCCCACCACAGGTGCAGGGTACTGGGATGCCCGTGGCGGATCGACTTTTCCCGCGCGCTGGCGGCGTTGATCGCTTCCAGCGGCAGGGCGACTTCGATCAGCTTCCTTCTCACTGCGACACTCCGCCCGCACAAAGCCTCTGCATCGCGCTCGCAATCAACCTCGCGCGCCCGGACAGGAAGTCTTCGTAATTCCCCTTGAGCATCTCCTCATAGGGGATCAGATGGCTTTCCAGCCGCGCGCGCACTTCGGCCTCGCCAAGCTCGGTTCCATCGCGCCGTTCTGCCAAGTAGCGCTCCGGCTCTTTGTCCGAAATGCTTCGGTTGGTGCGCCAGGTCACGAGCGCACAGTTCAGGGCCAGGTAGATGCGATCCTTAGACACGTTCAGGCGCCGCAAGTGCGCGTCCGGAAACAGATGGTGGTACTCGCGCTTGCCAAGGTTCGCCCGGGTTGCCGAACTGCCGTCGGCGAGATCCAGGCCTCCTTGCCTGAGCGCCAAGGCGAGGATCGCGCGAGGCAGGCGATCCTTGCTCTTCGGCCATCCGGCCGCAAGCAGCTCGGGCACCTCGGGCAGCGGGTGTTGCTGGTCGTCGAACACCGCCGGCTGCGCTGCGCCGGCGTCGGTGATCAGCAGCTTCAGTTCGTTGAAGTCCGCCAGGGCGCGGGTACTGGTCGTCTTTTCGTAGCGGTTGGTGAAGAAGGCCCGCCAGAGGTACTTGCGCAACCCTGCTCGCGCGCGCCCTTCGGCGTCCAGCCCTTCCGGCGCGACGGCCCACAACGCGGACAGCACGGGAACGACCACGTCCGTGGGCAGGCGGGCCGCGTCGAATACACGTTCTTCTTCAAGGAACGCAACGGCGCGTGCGATGCCCTTGAGCAGTTCGTCCCACCGGGCGAGCAATTGGGCACCGAAGTCCTTGGAGAGGTAGGTCGTGTTCAAAGGCGGCTTGGACTGGAGAAGCGCCGTGACGTACAAGGCAAGATCCTCAGGCGGGTAGTAGTTGGCCACCGCCGGGCAAGCCTTGCGCATGTCGGCCACCAGGTCGTGCAGCGACGTGCCCATGCCGGCCTCGACCTGCGCGACGACGATGTCGTAGGTCGACAGCGGCGACGCCGACGTGTTCATCTTGATGAAGACGTCGAGTGCGGTTTCCTTCTTGGTGGTGGCTGGCAGGGACAGGTAAGGCAGATTGAAGGCAGCGAACTTGGCGCGGATGAGCGCGATCTGGTCCACGACCCCTTCGCGTTCATCGCCGTCGGCGATCGCCGCCTTCGACCACGCGCGAAACCTCTGCTGCGGCTCCTCGCCGGGTGCACAGAGGTCGAGCGGAATCATGCGTCGCTGCCACTGTTCCTTCGGCTGATCCGCCCAGAAGGGGCGTCGCTCCTTGTCCTTTTCCTTCTTCCAGCGCGTAAGCGGCTTGACGTAGTAAGCCATGCCGGTCTCTGCGTCCGGTTCCATGTGGAGGAAGTAGGTCTTGTCCTCGTAGTTGTTGTGCAGCCCTCGCCAGAGTGCCGTCAGACGTTGCTGCCCATCCAGCAGATGCTCGGTGATCCGCTCGCCGGTCTTAGGGGCGCCGCTGATGGTCCGCCAGATGAACGGCTCGTCGTTCCCGACTTCGAGCACGAGCACCGCACCAACTGGCAGACCCTGGAGGATCGTATTGAAGAGCTGGGTCACGTTGGCGTGGCTCCAGGCCTCGAAACGCTGGAAGCGCGGCAGCACCGTCTGCCGGGTTCGAACGCGGGTGAACCAATCCGGGAGCGAACGGTTTTGAGCGTTGATGGTCATTCGCGTACCCCTTGGATTTTCATGATGGCTCCCGTGCGCGCGCCAGCAGCTCGGCAAAGTCGTAGTTCACGCTGGTCACGCCGAAATCCGGCTCGCGGCGGAACGGCTGGCGCAGGTAGCGCACGCGATGGCCGGCCTCGCCCGCAAACTCCACCAACGCCAGGATGAAGTCGTCGGGCTTGTTGAGCGAGGTCAGGATCTCGTTCTTGGTCACGGTCACGGTGTCCGCGCCTTCGATGCGGCCCTTGACCTCGATGAAGCGCAACCGGCCCGTGCCGGGCACGCGGCTTTCGATGTCGTAGCCGAGCTTCTCGTGCTCGCGGTCCACCGGCTCGAAGCCGAGCGCACGCTCGACCGCCATCACGATGGCACGTGCCCGGGCGGCGGCGGCCTGCGTATCGGTGGGCGCGGCGGGGGCCGGCGCGGCGCGAGCGGCTGCTTGGGCCAGCAGGCCCATCGGCACGACGGCGACCCCGCCCAGCACCACGGGCGGCAGCGCCGAGACCTGCGCCTCGCGGTCGAGTTCGGCGAGTCGCCGCTCCAGGCGCGACTGCAGCTCGTCGGCCCGCCGGCGCGCCTCCTGCGAGTTGAGCCGCGCGCCCGCCTTGCCCGCCTGCTCCTGGGCCTTGAGCTGCTCGGCGCGGTGGTCCCAGTAGGCGATCTCCTTGGTGAGGCGGTCCTTCACCGCCGTGCGCGTCTTCTCGATCCACGAAAGGCGGCGCTCGCGCACCTCGCGCACGTGCTCGGGGACGACGCTCGCGATGGCGTGGCTCTGTCCGCGGGCCTCCAGCTCGCGCGTGATCCACGCTGCCTCGGGCCGGGCCAGCAGGGCCGCGGCGTCGGGTTCGCTGGCCGCAAGCGGGCGGTAGTCGAGGTAGGGCGCGTAGTTGAGGTGCCGCGCGCGGCCGTCGGCGTCCATCTCGACGTAGAGCATGCGGCGCGAGATGGTGCGCCGCTCGCCGGCCGCGGTGAGGCTCGCGTCCTGGATCGCGTGCTCGAGGAAGAAGAGCACGCGTGGGCTCGTGCCGGGGTCGCGCTCGTCCACCAGCACCGTGCCGCGCTTCATCAGGTCGCGTTGGCGCTCGAGCGTGAGGTCGAGCACGGCATCGAGCAGCGGGTGGCCGGGGCAGACGAAGGCGGCGAGCGGCTGGCCGGCCGGCGCGATCAGCGGCTTCTCGAAGGCGATGCGTTCGTAGCGCGCGAGCACCGGGTCGCCCGCGCCGATCTGGCGGTCGCGGTGGCGCACCGGCGCGGGCACGTGCGTGATTTCGTAGCGGCGCGGCTCGCGCTCGCGCACGGTGCCGCCCAGGCGCGTGAACGCTTCGAGGAAGAACGACTCGACGTAATGCGGTTGCAGGCGCCGGGCCTCGGCGCGCTCCATCTCTTCGCGCACGCGCGCCACGCGGCTGGCGTCCATCGCGTCGTGGGCCAGCGCGCGCTCTTCCAGCAGGTCCTGGATGTGCACGCGGTCGACCGCGTGCTCGATGGCGCGGGTGAGGCGCGCGCGCACCTCGGGCCGGTCGCCGTAGCGGATGGCCTCGATCATCAGCTCGCGCAGCGGCCGGCCCTCGAACTGCAGCTTGCCCAGCACGTCGAACACCTGGCCGCCGAGGGCCTGGCGCGCTTCCTCGAGCTTCTCCAGCAGGCGCCGGTAGACGTCGCCCTCGCGCGTCTCCTCGGCGACGAGGTTCCAGAGGTGGCAGACCTCGGTCTGGCCGATGCGGTGGATGCGGCCGAAGCGCTGTTCGAGCCGGTTCGGGTTCCACGGCAGGTCGTAGTTCACCATCAGGTGCGCGCGCTGCAGGTTGATGCCCTCGCCCGCGGCGTCGGTGGCGAGCAGCACGCGCACCTCGGGGTCGTGCAGGAAGCGCTCCTGCGCCTTGCGGCGCTCCTCGCGGCCCAGGCCGCCGTGGATGATGGCGATCGCGCCCGCGCGCCCGAAGAGCGCGCCGATCTGCCGCTCGAGATAGGCGAGGGTGTCGCGGTGCTCGGTGAAGAGCACCAGCTTCTGGCGCGGCGAGGGCACGGGCTTGGGGATGGAGCCGGCGCCGTAGGGCGTCGGCTCGGGCTCGCCCGCACGGTGCTCGATTGCGCCGGGCGTGAAGAGCTCGCCCAGGAGTTGCGACAGCTCGCGCCACTTGGTGTCCTGGCCGCTGCGGCGCACGTCGGCGGCGAGCGCCTCCAGGCGCGCGAGCGTCTCGATCTCGAGCTTGAGCTCGGCGATCGTACTCGCGGCCGTGGCCTGGTCGAGGATCTCTCCTTCAGCCGCCTCGACCTCGTTCTCGGGAGCCTCCTCGAGATCTTCCACATCGTCGGCGTCGAGCAGCGGACCCGAGGCCACGGGCGCCTGCGTGGCGGCTCCCCGTTGCAGCAACTCCAGCTCGCGCAGGCGCTTCTCCAGCCGCTCGCGGCGGCGGCGCAGCGACTGGTAGATCGCCTCCGGCGACGAGGCCAGCCGCCGCTGCAGGATCGTCAGCGCAAAGCCGACCGTGCCGGCGCGCTTGTCATTGGCGAGCGCCTCGGCGCGGTTGAACTCCTCGCGTACATATTCGGTGACTTCCCGGTACAGGCGCGCCTCGGCGGGGGAGAGTTTGTACGGCACCGTGTAGGCGATGCGCTCGGGGAACAGCGGCCTGCCGTCGAATTTCAGCAAGCTCTCCTTGACCATGCGCCGCATCAGGTCGGTGACGTCGACCTGGTGCACGCCGTCGCGGAACCGGCCTTCGAAGCGGTCGCCGTCGAGCAGCGCAAGGAAGAGCTGGAAATCCTCCTCCTTGCCGTTGTGCGGCGTGGCCGTCATCAGCAGGAAGTGGCGCGTCAAGCCAGAGACCAACTGGCCGAGGCGATAGCGCTTGGTGTACTTGACCTCGCCGCCGAAGAAGGTGGCCGAGAGCTTGTGCGCCTCGTCGCAGACGACGAGGTCGTAGCGGTTGTCGGGCGCGGCGAGCTTGCGCTGCACGTCCTCGTTGCGGGAGAGCTTGTCCAGCCGCGCGATGGCCAGGTCGTTCTCGATGAACCAGTTGCCGGTGCGCGCGGCTTCGAGCTTGTCGTTGGTGAGGATCTCGAAGGGCAGCTGGAACTTGCGGGCGAGCTCGTCCTGCCACTGCTCGGCGAGGCTGCCGGGGCAGATGACGAGGCAGCGCTTGAGGTCGCCGCGGGCGATCAGCTCCTTGATGAGCAGTCCCGCCATGATCGTCTTGCCGGCGCCCGGGTCGTCGGCGAGCAGGAAACGCAGCGGCTGGCGCGGCAGCATGGCCTCGTAGACCGCCGTAATCTGGTGCGGCAGCGGGTCGACGAGCGAGGTGTGCACGGCGAGCACCGGGTCGAACAGATGCGCGAGGCGGATGCGGTGCGCCTCGGCGACCAGGCGGAACATCGCGCCGTCGCCGTCGAAGCTCCAGGGGCGCCCGTGCTCGGCGACTTGGAGGCGCGCCTCGTCGTGGCGGTAGAGGATTTCGTCGGCCACCTTGCCGCCCGGGTCACGGTAGACGAGCGTCAGCGCGTCCGAGCCGTGCCACTGCACGCTGACCACGCTGACCGCGGCATCGGGGAGGATGCCGCGGACGCTTGCGCCGGGGGTGAGGTCTTCGAGTTTCATGTCTTGCCGGAAGTCCTCGCCATGACAGCGCCTCTTCGGCCAAGTCCCGAACACATCCTCGCGAAGTCGAAGCTCTTAAGGTGAACCGGCTTTGCCGGGCACCTTAACCCCCGCGGGGGGCGGGCTGGGCGCAGCCCGGCCCTGGGGGCGCTCAGTTGCCGGTGGTGGCGGCACGCGGCGAGATCGCCGGGCACCTGCTTGGTTGTTCTCGCCTTGAAACGTACTCTGGTTCTCACTCGGACGTCCCCGTAGCCTCGTCCGCAGGCCCTGTCTCATTGAAGAGGGCGATATACGGCGCATAGCGAAAGCGCCGGTTGCGCGCGTAGCCGGTCATCTCGCTGAGCACGCCGAGCTTCACCAGCCGGGACACCAGGCTGTTGGCCGCGGCGTAGGTGGTGCCGGTCAGCTTCTGCACGTCGTTCACGGCGACGATGGGGCGGTCGAAAAGCGATTCGAGCACCTTGTGGCCGTTACCGGCCGCGCGGCCGAGTTGCGCCGTGATCGCGGCACGGTGCTGCTCGCGCAGTTGCAGGATCCGCCGCGCGGTCTCCGCGGCCTCGCCGGCCACCTCGATGACGCCGCGCAGGAAGAAGGCGAGCCACGCTTCCCAGGCCCCCTGGTCGCGCACCGCCTGCAAGTGCTCGTAGTACGTCTGCCGGTGCTGCTTGAAGTAGTGCGACAGATACAGCACCGGCTTGTGCAGCACGCCGCGTTCGGTGAGAAGGAACGTGATCAGCAGCCGCCCGACGCGCCCGTTGCCGTCGAGGAACGGGTGAATCGTCTCGAACTGCACATGCGCGAGCGCGATCTTCACCAGCGGCGGCAGCTCATCGTGCGCGTGCAGGAAGGTCTCCAGGTCCCCCAGCGCCGCAGGCACCGCGTGGTGCGGCGGCGGCACGAAGGTCGCGGTGTTCAGCGTGCAGCCGGCCGGACCGATCCAGTTCTGGCTGGTGCGCAGTTCACCCGGCTGCAGCCTGCCGCCGCGCACGCCGCGCATCAGCTCGGCGTGGATGTCGCGGATCAGGCGCACCGAAACCGGCAGCTCGGCGAGTCGCGCCAGGCCGTGGTTCATGGCGCGCACGTAGTTGATCACTTCGTCCACGTCGCGCGGCAAGGTCGGTTCGAAGAGCTGGGCCTCGGCGGCGAGCAGGTCCTGCAGGGAGCTTTGCGTGCCCTCGATCTGGCTGGAGAGCACCGCCTCCTTGCGCACGTACATGAAGACGAAGAGGTCCGGGTTCGGCAGCGTGAGCACCGAGCCGTCGAGCCGGCCCAGTGCCCGGTCGGCGGCGGAGAGCAGGCCCTGCAACTCGCCGCCCAGTGCCAGCGCGGGCTGTGGCGGCAGCGGTGCCGGCATGAACGCCCGATAGCCCGTGGGCTGGGTGATGTAGCGTCCCGCCCGGTTCGGGGCTTCGCCGCCGGTCGCCATCCAGATGGATGCCTTTCGTATGGGGCCAGAATTGCTCCATATGATAGGCAGTCTTTAACAAGAACGGAAGGTGGGCGCCTTGTTTTAGTTTGCGCAGGGTCCCTGGGGCTACCGCGTTACCCGGCACCGCCTGTTGGGGCGTCGTCGATCAGCAGGCCGTGGCCTCGGCGGATACCGGCGTGAGCTCGGGGGCGAGTCGGCGCAGAGCCATCCGTGCATTCATGGAGCGCGCCTGCAGAAATGCACGGTTGTTCCGAGACAGGGGGTCGCCAGGGCGTGGATGAAATTCATTCACGCCGTGAATGGGCGAACGCCGTGACTAGCCGATCTCGAGTACACGCATGAGTACACATCCACGGCGACGAATCGGAAGCGCCTTGATTCACAAGGCTCCGCCGCGATTCATTCGCTTCTGCGTCGGTAAGGTCGCCACGACGCCCACGCGATGCCATCGACGATCAGCCCGCTCGACCTCGCCGTCATCGCCGCCTACTTCGTGCTCACGCTGGGCCTGGGCCTGGCGATGTCGCGCCGCGCGAGCAGCGCCGAGGACTATTTCCTCGGCGCGCGCAAGCTGCCGGCGCCGGCGGTGATGCTGTCCATCGTCGCCACCGAGACCTCGGCGCTGACCGTGATCTCGGTGCCCGGCATCGCGGCACGCGGCGACTTCACGTTCCTGCAGCTGGCCTTCGGCTACCTGGTGGGCCGCATCGCGGTGGCGGCCTGGCTGCTGCCGGGCTATTTCCGCGGCGCGCAGCAGACGGCCTACCAGCGCCTGCAGGAACGCTTCGGCCCCGCCACGCGGCAGGCGCTGTCGGCGACCTTCCTCGTCACGCGCTTCCTCGCCGACGGCGTGCGCATCTTCGCGGGCGCCATCCCGCTGGCGCTGGTCACCGGCTGGGACATCGGCGCGTCCATCGTCGTGATGGGTGTCGTGACGGTGCTCTACACCTTCGCCGGCGGCCTGAAGGCGGTGGTGTGGGCCGACGTGCTGCAGCTCGCGGTCTACGTGGCCGGCGGCGCTGCGGCGCTGGCCATCGCGGTGCAGCTGGCGGGCGACGCCGGCACGGTGTGGCAGCGCGCGGCCGCGGCCGGCAAGCTGAAGCTGTTCGACTTCGGCTTCACGGGCGGGGGCATCGGGTTTCTCGGCGGGCTCGTCGGCGGCGCGATGCTCTCGGCGGCCAGCCACGGCACCGACCACATCGTCGTGCAGCGGCTGCTGGCCACGCGCTCGCTGCGCGACGCGCGCATCGCGCTCGTCGGCTCGGGCGTGCTCGTGATCCTGCAGTTCGCGCTGTTCCTGGCGGTGGGCACCGCGCTGTGGGCGGCCGGGCAGGCACCCGCCGGCACGCCCGGCGACGAGCTGTTCGCGCGCTTCGTGATGGGTCACCTGCCGGCCGGGCTGGCCGGGCTCGTCATCGCCGGCATCCTGGCCGCGGCGATGAGCACGATCAGCTCGTCGATCAGCGCGCTCGCCTCGTCGCTGACCAACGACCTGTATGCCACCTGGCGGCCGCAGGCCACGCCGGCGCAGCTGCTGCGCGCCGGGCGGGGTTTCTCGCTGCTGTGGGGGGTGCTGCTGACGGCGGCGGCGCTGGGCTTCCACGCACTGGCGGCCGGCCGCGACACGCCGGTCGTCGTGCTGGCGCTGTCGATCGCCTCGGTGACCTATGGCGCGCTGCTCGGCGCCGTCGTGCTGGCCGGCTGGCGCGGCCGGGCGGCGGCGCGCCTGGCCGGCCGCGAC
>JBGFSF010000027.1:0-86455 GCA_041694715.1 Pseudomonadota bacterium
CGGGCGTGCCGGGGCGGCTGCGGCCTGCGCCGCGGGCAGCGGCAGCGGCAGCGACGCGCCGTAGCCCGCGCGTTCGACCGCGGCGATCAGCGCGGCCGGCGAGGTGCCCTGCGCCAGCGTCACCGTCGCCTGCTCGGTGGCGAGGTTGACGTTCGCCTCGAGCACGCCCGGCACCTGGGCGAGCGCCTTTTCCACGCGCGCCGAGCAGCTCGCGCAGGTCATGCCGGTGATGGCGAGCTGGAGCGATTCGGTCGGCATGCTGTAGCCGGCC
This sequence comes from Pseudomonadota bacterium, assembly GCA_041694715.1. GTDB lineage: Bacteria > Pseudomonadota > Gammaproteobacteria > Burkholderiales > Thiobacillaceae > Thiobacillus. The sequence continues at coordinate 272 of JBGFSF010000027.1, forward strand.
TGCTCGATCGCCTGCTGCACCGCGGCGATGTCGGTGTCGCCCGAGACCGTCGCGGTCTCGGTGGCGAGGTTGACCGTGGCGTCGGTCACGCCCGGCAACTGCTTGAGGACTTTTTCGACGCGCGTCGAGCAGCTCGCGCAGGTCATGCCCTGGATGGTGACGGATAAGGTACTCATGTCGTACTCCTTTCGATGCGATGACTGCACCGTAAACCTTCCCATCATGGGAGGGTCAAGCGTCTTGTGCAAGCCACCCGCGCAGGGCGGGTGGAGGGGTCAGGCAGGGTCGCTTACGCGATACCCCAGCGTGGTGACGATCTGCCGCAGGAAGGCGGCGGGGACACGGCTGTCGATGTGGACATGGCCGGAGCCGAGCTCGGCCCGCACGACGGCGTCAGGATCGTGGTCGCGGATCGCCTGGGTGATGCGGTGGACGCAGCCGCCGCAACGCATGCCTTCAACATGGAACTGGATCATGGGAGTCTCCGGGTTGCCCGGTCGGATCGACCGTGAACCGGAGCGTGGGCCTTGCCACGGGGGCAAGGTCAAGCGGCAGGTGCCGGCCGATATCAGCGGCGGACGCTGGTGAGCGGAAAGTCCTTCGGCAGCAGCACCCACATGCGGCCGCTCTGCTTCATGCGGCCGGCCAGCTCGCCGGCGGCGTCGCCGAAGCCCCAGAAGAAGTCGGCGCGCACGCCGCCGCGGATCGCACCGCCGGTGTCCTGCGCCATCATCAGGCGGTTGAGCGGCTCGGGCGAATTCGGCTGGGTGGTGGCGAGGAAGACCGGCGCGCCGAGCGGGATGTAGCGCGGGTCGATCGCGATCGACCGGCCGCCGGTGAGCGGAACGCCGAGTGCGCCGAGCGGGCCCGCGAGGCCGTTCGGCAGTTCGCGGAAGAACACGTAGCTCGGGTTGGCGGCGAGAAGCTCCGGCAGCTTGTCGGGGTTCTTCGCGCCCCAGTCCTTGATGCCCTGCATCGACGCCTGGTCGAGCGTGAGCTCGCCGCGCTCGACCAGCAGGCGGCCGATCGACTGGTAGGGATGGCCGTTCTGGTCGGCGTAGCCCACGCGCAGATGCGTGCCGTCGGGCAGTTCGATGCGGCCCGAGCCCTGGATTTGCAGGAAGAAGAGGTCGACCGGGTCTTCCGCCCAGGCGATGGCCTTGCCCTTGAAGCCGTTGGGCCTGCCGAGGCCGTTGCCGTTGGCGGCGGCTTCGATCTCCTGCCGCGTGGGGTAGGGTACGAGCTTGTTGCCGACCAGACGGCCGCGCAGGCGCAGGCCCTTCAATTCCGGATACACGCCGGCGAGGTCGACGGTGATGAGATCGTCCGGCACGGCGTAGAGCGGATAGCGCGCGCGTTCGGTGCGCACGCGGTCGCCTTTCAGGAGCGGCTCGTAGTAGCCGGTCACCATGCCGGTGTCGCTGCCGTCCTCCTGCGTCGCCTGGTACGGCTGGAAGCGCGCTTCGAAGAAAGCGCGCGCGGCCGCGTCGTCGGGGGCGGGCATCGCCATCGCCTCGGCGCAGATCGCCTGCCAGGCGCTGCGTTTCACCAGCGTCGAGCAGCTTTGCAGGAAAGCGGACCAGGCCTCGCTGGCGGCATCCGATTGCCAGTATTCGACCGCGGCCCAGTCGACCGCTTTCAGCGTCGGAAACGCTGCGGCCGGTGTCGGCAAGGGGGTGGGCGGCACGGCCGGAGCGGTAGGCGGGGCGGGCTCGGGGGTCGGGACGGGTTTGGGCGCCGGGGTCGGCGCGGGGGGCAGCACCCCGCAGGCCGACAGGGTCAGGACCAGCAGCCACGGGCTTGCACGGAACAGCTTCACGGGTAAAGATGGCTCGGACGACGATACGCGTCGAGTATAACAACGGAGCGAGCGCGCAATGGAAACGCAGGGACTGGGCTGGCTGCTGCTGGAAGCCGGCATCGCACTGGGGCTGTTCATCTTCATCGTGTGGTGGACGATGAAAAAATAGGTTTCCTCATCGGGATTGGTACGAAACTACCGGAGAAATCCCGGCATCGCTGTCCAATACTCAACAGGTCATGCGGCTTTGGAGCAACGGCCGATGACCTGACAACGTCCAATAAATCCCAAGGAGACAGCATGAACCCCCTGACCCGATTCGCTTCGGCTTTGCCCCTGCTCGGAACCCTGTTCGCCGCGCCCGCGCTCGCCGAAGAGCCTCCGTGCCCCTTCTACGAAAACCGCTCCGGCCTGTGCGGCTACTACCATTCCGAAATCAGCCCGGCCGAGGCTTTCCTCCATACCGTCGTCAAGCGCGGCAACTGGAGCAACCCGCAGCTGCGCCCGGTGATCCTCGACGTGCGCAGCACGCCGGAATACAAAGCAGGCCATCCGCAGCACGCGATCAACGTGCCGTATCCCTACATCTACCAGCAGTGCGACGCGACGGGCCGCCATCCCGACGGCGCGTGCAAGCGCAGCGTCGCGCAGATTCCGCAGAACTTCGATTTCTTCGTCGAGTACGTGAAGAAACTGATCCCCAACAAGGACACGCCGATCTATACCCTGTGCCGTACCGGCGTGCGCAGCGTGGGCGCGGCCAACCTGCTGACCGACGCCGGCTATACCAATGTGCGCAACATCTGGGAAGGTTTCTGGGGCATCAAGCTGACGGCACCCAAGCGCCAGGCCGACGGCTCGGTGCTGGTGCAGAACGTCGACCTCAACCACGACGGCGTGGTCAACGACCTCGACAACAACGGCTGGCGCAACCACTACGGCCTGCCGTACGAGACGAAGCTGCTGCCGAACCTGGTCTACAAGGATCCGCTCTACCCGGGTCTGTACGACATGGACTGATCCGGCTCGACCGGCAACAAAAAGCCCCGCCAGAGCGGGGCTTTTTTCGTGCGGTGGCGCGAGGGCTCAGTGCAGCACGCGCGGCATCGAAAGGGTGAAGGACGGGATTTCGGCGTCGAACTTGTTGCCGTCCTCGGCGACCATCTGATACGTGCCGCGCATGGTGCCGACCGGCGTCGCCATGGCGGTGCCGCTGGTGTACTCGAAGCTCTCGCCCGGTCGCAGGAGCGGCTGCTCGCCGACCACGCCCAAGCCCTTTACTTCCTGGGTGACGTTTTCGGCGTCGGTGATGATCCAGTGGCGCGAGATCAGTTGCGCGGCGACGGTGCCGGAGTTTGCGATGGTGATGGTGTAGGCGAACACGTAGCGTTCGGACGCAGGGTCGCTCTGGTCCTCGAGATACGCTGTGCTGACGCGGATGTCGATCTGGTATTTCTTGCCTTCGGCCACGGTTCTGCTCGACGGATGGGAGAAAGGGCGAGTGTAACGCAAGCCCATGGCGGACTGTTAAAATGCCCGGGTTCCCCCAATATCTTCCGGAGCTTCCCCATGACTTACCGCATCGCCCCGTCCATTCTGTCCGCCAATTTTGCCAAGCTGGGCGAGGAAGTCGACAACGTGCTCGCCGCCGGCGCCGACATCGTCCACTTCGACGTGATGGACAACCACTACGTGCCCAACCTCACCATCGGCCCGCTGGTGTGCGAAGCCCTCCGGAAGCACGGCGTCACCGCGCCGATCGACGTGCACCTGATGGTGAAGCCGGTCGACCGCATCATCCCCGACTTCGCCAAGGCCGGCGCGACCTACATCACCTTCCACCCGGAAGCCAGCGAGCACATCGACCGCACCATCGGCCTGATCCGCGAAGCCGGCTGCAAGCCCGGCCTGGTGTTCAACCCCGCGACCCCGCTCGACGTGCTCGAGTACACGCTGGACAAGATCGACATGGTGCTCCTGATGAGCGTCAACCCCGGCTTCGGCGGCCAGAAGTTCATCCCCTACGTGCTCGACAAGGCGAAGAAGGTGCGCAAGATGATCGACGACCGTGGCCTCAAGGTGAACATCGAGATCGACGGCGGCGTCGGTCCCGCCAACATCGCCGAAGTCGCGCGCGCCGGCGTCGACACCTTCGTTGCCGGCTCCGCCGTGTTCGGCAAGCGCAACGAGAAGGATCCGAACCGCTACGACACCATCATCGGCGAGATGCGCGCGGAGCTGGCGAAGGTCTGACTCTTAGGGGCCGGGGGATAGGATCTAGGGGCTAGGGGGCTTTGTGCTTCGCGCCTCTAAATTCATTGGCGCGGCCTAAGGCCGCCCATCCCCTAGTCCCTAGTCCCTAACTCCTAGATCCTAAAAATGAATTTCCCCCTCCCGATCAAGGCCGTCGTCATCGATCTCGACGGCACCCTGCTCAACACCGCCCCCGACCTTGCCCACGCGGCCGAACTGATGATGGCCGAGCTCGGCATGCCATGCCCGTCGCTCGCGACGATCTCGACCTACATCGGCAACGGCGTGTCGCGCCTGGTGAAGCGTGTGCTTACCGGCGAGATGGACGCCGAGCCCGACGCCGACCTGTTCGCCCGCGCGCTGCCGATCTACCAGAAACACTATGGCGCCAACGTGTCGCTGCATTCGCGCCCTTTCGACGGCGTGGTGGAAGGCCTCGACGCGTTCAAGGCGATGGGCGTGCACGTCGCCTGCATCACCAACAAGGCCGAGCAGTTCACCGTGCCGCTCCTGAAGGACACGGGGCTGTTCGATTATTTCGAACTGATCCTTTCCGGCGACACGCTGCCCAAGCGCAAGCCCGATCCCTTGCCGCTGCTGCACGCCTGCGAGGTGTTCAAGGTGCAGCCCGCCGAGCTGCTCCTGATCGGCGATTCGCTCAACGACACCCAGGCCGCGCGCGCCGCCGGCTGCCCGGTGTTCTGCGTGCCCTACGGCTACAACCGCGGCCGCCCGGTGACCGAGCTCGATCTGGACGCGGTGGTGCAGACGCTGGCGGAAGCGGCGCGGATGGTGGTGAAGGCGTGAGCTTAGGGGCTAGGGGCTGGGATCTAGGATCTAGGGCGCGCGCTGTTGGCGCGCGATGGTGACGCTGCGCGTCGCTCTTCTTCCCTGGCCCCTAGATCCTAATTCCTAGCCCCTAGAAAAATGACTGAACAAGACTTCTTCGACCTCGCCCGCCAGGGCTACAACCGCATCCCGCTGGTGCGCGAACTGCCCGGCGACCTCGAGACGCCGCTCTCCGTCTATCTCAAGCTCGCCCACGCCCCGTATTCCTACCTGCTCGAATCGGTGGTCGGCGGCGAGCGTTTCGGACGCTATTCCTTCATCGGCCTGCCGGCGCGCACGGTGATCCGCGTGCGCAACCACGTGCTGACGCTGGAGACCGACGGCCGCGTGGTCGAGGAGCACAATCTGCCTGACCCGCTCGCCTTCGTCGCCGACTACCAGGCGCGCTTCAAGGCGGCGCCCGTGGCCGGCCTGCCGCGTTTCACCGGCGGGCTCGCCGGCTACTTCGGCTACGACACCATCCGCTATATCGAGAAGCGGCTGGCGGCGACGCGCAAGGAAGACGTGCTGCACACGCCCGACATCCTCTTGATGCTGACCGAGGAACTGGCGGTGTTCGACAACCTCGCCGGCAAGCTCTACCTCGTTACCCATGCCGATCCGATGCAGCCGGATGCGTATGCGCAGGCGCACCTGCGGCTGGCGGAACTCGCGGACAAACTGAAAACGCCGATCCATCTGCCGCCCGAGCCGCCGCTGTCGACCGACGAGCCGGTGTCGGAATTCGGCGAGGCCGAGTTCAAGGCGGCGGTGCAGAAAGCCAAGGACTACATTGGCGCCGGCGACATCATGCAGGTGGTGCTCTCGCAGCGCATGTCGCGCCCGTTCAACGCTTCGCCGCTGTCGCTGTACCGCGCGCTGCGCGGCTTGAACCCGTCGCCCTACATGTTCTATTACGACTTCGGCGGCTTCCACGTCGTCGGCTCGTCGCCGGAAATCCTGGTGCGGCTCGAGGGCGACACCGTCACCCTGCGGCCAATCGCCGGCACGCGTCCGCGCGGCCTCACGCGCGAGGACGATGTGCGGCTCGCCGACGAACTGCTCGCCGACCCCAAGGAATGCGCCGAGCACCTGCAGCTGCTCGACCTCGGCCGCAACGACACCGGCCGCGTGGCGGTGACCGGCTCGGTCAAGGTCACCGAGCACATGCAGATCGAGCGCTACTCGCACGTCATGCACATCGTCTCCAACGTCGAGGGCAGGCTGAAACCCGGTCTCTCCGCGCTCGACGTGCTGCGCGCGAGCTTTCCCGCCGGCACCGTGTCGGGCGCGCCCAAGGTGCGGGCGATGGAAATCATCGACGAACTCGAGCCTTCCAAGCGCGGCATCTACGCCGGCGCGGTCGGCTATCTGGGCTTCAACGGCGACATGGATCTCGCGATCGCGATCCGCACCGCGGTGGTCAAGGACGGCACGCTGTACGTGCAGGCCGGCGCCGGCATCGTCGCCGACTCGGTGCCCGAAAGCGAATGGACCGAGACGCAGAACAAGGCGCGCGCCATCGTGCGGGCTGCTGAGATGCTGCAGACCTGAACCGCTGGCCCCGTCACAAAAGCTCAACCGAATGACGGCAGAATGACAGGCCCCGCGGGTCCGGCTTCTGGTGCGAAGCGCCGGATGCAGTCCCCTGCGGGGGCAGGGCGGGAGTGTTACACTTTTCTGACGTGACGGCGGCCCCGGGCGGCCCGCCGGGTGCGGCATGCGAACAAGATGGAGGAGACGGCGGCGCGCCGTGGCAGGCGCGTGCAGCCCGTCCATGACGGAGAGCTTGGTATGGCGATGACCCCTCGACACACAGGCGCGCGGCGCAAGCCCGCGATCCGGCCGGCACGTGGCTTCACCCTGCTCGAACTCCTCGTCGTGCTGGTCATTCTCGGCCTGCTGGTCGGCGTGGTCGCGCCGCGTTTCTTCGGCCAGGTCGGCAAGTCCGAGGTGCAAATCGCCGCCGCGCAGATCAAGTCGCTCGAGGACGCGCTCGACCAGTATCGCCTCGACGTCGGCCGCTATCCGACGACCGAGCAGGGACTGGCGGCCCTGAATACCCAACCCGCCGGCGTGACGCGCTGGCGCGGCCCCTACCTGAAGAAAGCCGTGCCTGACGACCCCTGGGGCAACCCCTATCAGTACCGTTCGCCGGGCGAGCACGGCGAAGTCGACCTGTTCTCCTTCGGCCGCGACGGTCAGCCGGGCGGCACCGGCGACGCGGCCGACATCGCCAACTGGTAAACCATGCGCTTCGACGTCCGCGCGCTCGGCGGCACCCAGCGGGTAAGCCTGCAGCTGGAGGCGGCCGACCCGGTCGACGCCGCCGACCAGGCCCGCCTGCAGGGGCTGACGGTGCTCGACGTGCGGCCGGCTGGCGGCATGGGCTGGCTGGCGCGGCGGGCACACTTTCCGCTGAATCTGTTCTCGCGCGAACTGCTGGCGCTGCTGACGAGCGGCCTCGCGCTGGTCGAGGCGCTGCAGACGCTGAATGAGAAGGAGGCCCGCCCCGAAGCCCGCAAGGTGCTCGGCGGCGTGCTGAAGCACCTCTATGAAGGCGAGTCCTTCTCCGCGGCGATCGGCCATTTCCCCGACGCCTTTCCGCCGCTCTATGTGGCGACGGTGCGCGCCGCCGAGCGCACCAGTGACCTGCCGCAGGCGCTGGCGCGCTACGTCGCCTACCAGGCGCAGGTCGAAGCGGTGCGCAAGAAAGTCATCTCGGCGTCGATCTACCCGGTGCTGCTGCTGATCGTCGGCGGACTCGTCGCGCTGTTCCTGCTCGGCTTCGTCACGCCGCGCTTCGCGTCGATCTACGCCGACAACCTCGACCGCCTGCCGTGGGCGTCGCGCGTACTGATGCAGTGGGGCGGCTTCGTCGAGGCGCACGCCGTCAACGCCGGCGTGCTGATCCTCGCGCTGCTGGGGGGCGCCGCGTACGCCGCGAGCCGGCCCGCCGTGCGCGCCTGGGCGGCGCGCCAGTTGTGGCGCCTGCCCGGCCTGGGCGAACCCTTGCGCGTGTTCCAGCTCACCCGCTTCTATCGCACCGTAGGCATGCTGCTCTCGGGCGGCATCCCCGTCGTCACCGCGCTCGAAATGGCCGGCGGCCTCTTGCAGCCCGAGCTGCGCCTGCGCCTGGCGTCGGCGGCCGCCGGCATCCGCGAAGGCCAGCCGCTGTCGCAGGCGATGGAGCGCGCGGGGCTGGTCACGCCGGTCGCGCTGCGCATGCTGCAGGTCGGCGAGAAGAGCGGCCGCATGGGCGAGATGATGGAATCGATCGCGACCTTCCACGAGGAGGAAACCAGCCGCTTCGTCGAGTGGTTCACGCGGCTGTTCGAGCCCTTGCTGATGGCGGTGATCGGGCTCATCATCGGCATCATCGTCGTGATGCTCTACCTGCCCATCTTCGAACTCGCCGGGAGCCTGGAATGAACGCACCCGCCGCGCGCCTGCCGCGCATCCGCCCGGCGCTGCTGCAGCAGGCGCGCGAACGCGCGGCGAAGGAGGGCGGCTCGGTACTGGCCGCGCTGGAGAAAATTGCCGGCCTCGACGACGCGGACTTTCTTGCCGAACTCGGGCTCGCCTTCGCCTACCCCACCTTGGCCATGGACCGGCTGCGCGACCTGCAGCCGGCGTTCGAGCGCCTGCCGTTCAACCTCGCGCTGGAGCGCGAGTGCGCCGCCTGCCGTGACGCCGACGGCGGGCTGTGGTTCGTGTTCGCCGATCCGCTCAAGCCGGAACTGCTGGAATGGGCCGAGATGCGGCTCGGTGGCGCGTTCACCCCGGCGCTGGCACGGCGCGACGACATCCTCGCCTGGCTGCATCGCCTGGAGGGCGAGCTGCGCGCGATGGACGGCGTGGTCGGCGAGGCGACGACCGCCGCCAGCGGCGAGAAAGTCGAGGAGATTTCGCTCAAGGCGATCGGCGAGGACGCCTCGCCGGTGGTCAAGCTGGTGCACTCGACGCTGTACGACGCGCTCGCCGCCGGCGCTTCCGACATCCATCTGGAGAACGATCCGCAGGGCATCGCCATCAAGTACCGCATCGACGGCGTGTTGAACCTCATCGCGCAGTCGGCCGGCCGCGAGATGGCCGAGCAGGTGATTTCCCGGATCAAGGTGATGGCCGAGCTCGACATCGCCGAGCGCCGCGTGCCGCAGGACGGCCGCTTCAAGGTGCTGATGCGCGGCCGCGAAATCGACCTGCGCGTCTCCATCATGCCGGGCGTGTTCGGCGAGGACGCGGTGCTGCGCATCCTCGACCGCCAGCAGCTCGCCGACGAGCTGCGCGGCATCAGCCTCGAGGGGCTCGGCTTCGCCGGCGACGACCTCGCACAAATCCGCAAGCTCGCGCGCGAGCCCTACGGCATGTTCCTCGTCACCGGCCCCACCGGCTCGGGCAAGACGACCACGCTGTACGCGGCGATTTCCGAGATCAACACCGGCCAGGACAAGATCATCACCATCGAGGACCCGGTCGAATACCAGTTGGCCGGCGTGCTGCAGATTCCGGTCAACGAGAAGAAGGGGCTCACCTTCGCGCGCGGCCTGCGCTCGATCCTGCGCCACGACCCGGACAAGATCATGGTCGGCGAGATCCGCGACGCCGAGACCGCGCAGATCGCGGTGCAGTCCGCGCTTACCGGCCACCTCGTGTTCACCACCGTGCACGCCAACAACGTGTTCGACGTCATCGGCCGCTTCATGCACATGGGCGTCGACCCCTACAGCTTCGTCTCGGCGCTGAACGGCATCCTCGCGCAGCGCCTGGTGCGCGTGACCTGCCCGCATTGCGCCGAGCCGGCGCCGCCATCGGCCGAACTGTTGGAGGCGTCGGGCCTGCAGTCCGCCGCGGTCGCCGGCTGGGACTTCCGCGCCGGCAAGGGGTGCGGTCATTGTCGCGGCAGCGGCTACAGGGGCCGGCGCGCGATCGCCGAAATGATGCTGTTGAACGATGAAATCCGCGAACTCATCAGCACCCGCGCGCCGATCCGCCAGGTGAAGGAGGCCGCCGCGCGCGCCGGCGTGCGCACCCTGCGCGCTGCCGCGCTCGACCTGGTGCGCCAGGGCGTCACCACGCTGGAGGAAGTGAACCGTGTCACCTTTGTCGCCTAGCGTGCGCATTGCGCTCACCCCCGGCCGCGTCGCCGTCGTGGCCGGGGGCGATCGCCGCGAGGCGGCGGTTGCGACGCCGGGCTGGGCCGGCGCGCTGGAAGCCTTGTCCGGCCTGCTCGCCGGCGGTGCACTGTCCGGGCGGGCGAGCGTGACGCTGTCGCACCATTTCGCGCAGGTGCACCTGTTGCCGTCGCCGCCGGTGGCCTTGAAGCCGGTCGAAATGCAGGGCTGGATCCGCGACCAGATGGCGCACCAGTTCGGCGAGGCCGGGCGCGACTGGCGGGTGGCCTGGCAGGCCGAGCCGCCGGGCGCGTCCTTCCTCGCGGCCAGCGTCGAGCCGGCGCGGCTGGCCGAACTCGACGGCGTGCTGCGCGCCGCTTCGCTGAAGGCGGCCGCGGTGCAGCCCTGGCTGGTCGCCGCGTGGAACCGTCAGCGCCGTCGACTCGGTCGCGGCCGCGCCTGGATGGCGCTCGCCGAACCGGGCCGGCTGACCCTGCTCGGCCTGGCGGGCGGCCGCGCGACCTGCCTGCGCAGCGCGCCGGCGCAGGACGATCCGGGCATGGCGCTCGCCGGCCTGCTGACGCGCGAAGCGCTGCTCGCCGGCGAGGAGACCCCGGCGCCGCTGTGGATCGAGAGCGCCGGCGTGCGCGCCGACTGGCAGGCGGCGGGCACGGGGCGCAGCGTGCAGGTGCTGCCGGCCGGGCGCACCGCGCTCGATTCGATGCTGGAGACCTGAGATGCGGCGCCTCACGCTCGATTTCCTGCATCCGCTGCCGCGCCCCCACTGGGCCGGGTGGCTGCTTCTCGCCGCGGGCGCGGCGCTGGCCGCCTGGAGCGGCTGGCAGGGGATGCAGACGCAGGCTGCGCTCGACGCCGCGGTGGCCGCCGCGCCGCGCGCGCCGGTCGCGACGGCGCGCACGCGTCCCGTCGCCGCCGTCGACGAGCAGTCCGCCGCGCGGCAGGCGCGGGAGCAGTTGGCGATCCCGTGGGACGCGCTGTTCGTGCGCCTCGAGACCAACCTGCCCAAGCGCATCGCGCTGGTCGCGCTGGAGGCCGACGCGCGCAAGCCCGACGCCACGCTCACCGCCGAAGCGATGAGCGCCCAGGACATGCTGGCCTGGGTCGAGCAGCTCAAGCTGGAAGGCGGCTTCGCCTCGGTGACGCTGGTGAGCCATGCGCTGCAGGAAAGCGATCCGCAGCAGCCGCTGCGCTTCGTGCTGCGCCTGGACTGGAGAGGATGATGGCCAGCCTCGAACGCATCCGCTTCCATCTCCGTCGCCTGGGGCGTCCGGGTGCGCTCGGCGCGCTGCTGATCGCCGGCGCCGTGGCCTGGCAGTTCGCCGTGGTGCTGCCGCGTGCCGAGGCGCTGGCGGCGCAGCTGGCGCGCAACGCCGACGCCGAGCGTGCGGCGCAGGCCGAGCAGGCCGCCGCCGCAGCAGCCGAGGCGGCCGGCGTGCGTGTGCAGCCGACGCTGGCGCCTGCCGCCGCGGCCTCATTGCGCCGCGTGTTCGAGGCGGCCGAGGCGGCGGGCGTCGAGCTGCCGCAGGGCGAATACCGCCTCACCGAAATCCGCGACGCGCACCTGCGGCGCTATCAGCTGTCGCTGCCGGTGAGCGGCGACTATCCGGGCATCCGCCGCTTCCTGACCGAGGCCCTGAACGCCGATCCCGCGCTCGCCCTCGCCGGCCTCCAGCTGCGCCGCGCGCGCATCGAGTCGGACGCGGTCGAGGGCCTGCTGAACTTCACGCTGTATCTGGAGGTGGGGGCATGAGTCCGCGCCACCGCTGGCTGGCCCTGGCGCTCGCCGTCACCCTGGCGGCGGCGTTCTGGCCGGCCCGCGAAGATACGGTCGAGGTGGTCGAGCGTGCCGAGCGTCCATCGCGACCGGCCGCGGACGCGCAGGTGGCCGCGCCGGCTCCGCCGCCACCCGCTGCGGCGGCGCGCCTGGCCGAAATGCAGGGCAACCTGTTTCCCTCGCAGACCTGGGTGCCGCCGCCTCCGCCGCCGCCCAAGCCGCCGCCCCCGCCCCCGCCGAGCCCGCCGCCCCTGCCGTTCAAGTATCTCGGGCGCTGGGTCGACGACGGCAAGCTGACTATTTTCCTGGCACAGGGCGAACAGCCCGTGCCGATCCACACCGGTCAGGTGCTGTCGGGCACCTGGCGGGTGGACGCCATCACCGAGCGTCAGGTGAGCTTCACCTACCTGCCGCTCGACATGCCATCGACTCTGGGAATCACGCCATGAACAAGGCTCCACTGATCATCCTGCTTGTGCTGTCGCTGGGCGGCTGCGCCAGCGACCGTGCGTACCGCGAAGGCGAGCGCCTGCTGGCACAGGGGCAGACCGAGGCCGGCCTGCGGCAGCTGGAGCAGGCGCTGAAGGAGGCGCCGAACGACGTGCAGATCCGCACCGCCTACCTGCGGGCGCGCGAGGCGCAGATCGAACGCCTCTTCGCGGCGGCCGAGGCCGCGCAGCAGGCGGGGCGCGAGGCCGAGGCCGAGGCGCGCTATCGCGACGTGCTGGCGCTGCATCCGCAAAGCCCGCGCGCGCAGGCGGCGCTCGCGGCACTCGAGACGCAGCGTGCCAACCGCGCGCTGATCGGCGAGGCGCGCGCGGCGCTGCAGAAGGGCGAGGCCGAGCCGGCGCGGCAGCGCCTGCGCAGCGTGCTGGCGCGCGAGCCGGCCCACGCCGAAGCGCTGCAGCTGATGAAGGAGGCCGAACAGAAAATCGGCAAGCCGCAGGGCACCGAGCCGCCCGCGCTGGCCGCCGCCTACCGGCGTCCGGTCACGCTGCAGTTCCGCGACGCGCCGGTGCGCACCATCTTCGACGCGCTGTCGCGCCAGTCGGGCCTCAACTTCGTGTTCGACAAGGACCTGCGCACCGACAGCCGCCTGACCATCTTCGCCACCGACACGGCCATCGTCGACGCGCTCGACATGCTGCTGAAGACCGGCCAGATGGGCAAGAAAGTGCTGTCCGACAACACCCTGCTGATCTATCCCGCGGTGCCGCTCAAGATCCGCGAATACCAGGATCTGGTGGTGAAGGGCTTCTTCCTGTCGAACACGCCGGCCAAGAACGCGGTCAACCTGGTGCGCACCATGGCCAAGACGCGCGACCTCTACGTCGACGAAAGCCTCAACCTGCTGGTCGTGCGCGACACGCCGGAAGCGGTGCGCCTGGTCGAGCGACTGATCGCGCTGGCCGACCGCCCCGAGCCGGAAGTGATGCTGGAGGTCGAGATCCTGGAGGTGAACCGGAACCGCCTGCTGGAGTTGGGCGTGCAGTACCCGACGCAATTCAGCGTACTGACGCCGGAAAGCACGGTGACCAGCACCATCGGTCCGGGTGGGGTGGTTGTCACCGATACGGTGCCGGGGGGGCGCCTCACCATCGACTCGCTGCGCAACCTCACGCGCGGCGATATCGGCGTGTCGCCCAATCCCTCGCTCAATGTGCGCAAGGACACCGGCGACGTCAGCATCCTCGCCAACCCGCGCATCCGCGTGAAGAACAAGGAAAAGGCCAAGATCCACATCGGCGACAAGGTGCCGGTGATCACGTCCAACGTCACCTCGACCGGCGTCACCTCGGAATCGGTGTCGTATCTGGATGTCGGCATCAAGGTCGACGTCGAGCCGCAGGTCCACATGGAAGGCGAGGTCGGCATCAAGGTCGGTCTGGAAGTCTCCAACATCGTGCAGCAGATCAAGAGTGCCGGCGGCACGCTGACCTATCAGCTCGGCAGCCGCAACGCCACCACCGTGCTGCGCCTGAAGGACGGCGAAACCCAGGTGCTCGCGGGCCTGATTTCCGACGAGGACCGCGCCGGCGCGAGCAAGGTGCCGGGGCTCGGCGACCTGCCGCTGCTCGGCCGCCTGTTCGCCAACAAGCGCGATTCGCTGACCAAGACCGAGATCGTGTTGCTGATCACGCCGCGCATCATCCGCAACATCGAGCGGCCCGCGCTCGCGGAAGCCGAGTTCTTCGGCGGCACCGAAAGCGCAGCGTCCGACCAGACGCTGCAGCTGCGGCCCTCGCCGCGCGGCGGTCCGATCCGCCAGCCGGGCGCGGTGCTGGCGCCGGTCGAACCCGAGAGCGTGCCGGCGCAACCCGAAGTCACGCCGCCGCCGTTGCCGCAGCCGCAACTGCCGTCGCTGCCTGCACCGCCGGACGCCGCCGCCCCGCCGGGAGACGTGCCGCCGCAATGAGCGTGCCGCGCCTGCGTCCTTCCGGCTTCACCCTGATCGAGCTGGTCATCACCGTGGCCATCGTCGGCGTGCTCGCGCTTCTGGCGACGCCGCTCCTCGAGGTCACGGCCCAGCGCCACAAGGAGGCGGAGCTGCGCCTGGCGCTGCGGCAGATCCGCGGCGCCATCGACGCCTACCATCAGGCGGCGCGCGAAAAGCGCATCGAAGTGCCGGCCGACGCTTCCGGCTATCCGCCTAATCTCGACGTACTCGCGGAGGGCGTGCCGGACATCACGAAGCCGGACCGGCGCAAGATCTACTTCCTGCGGCGTCTGCCGCGCGACCCCATGCATCCCGACGGCACGCTCCCGGCGGCCGAGACCTGGGGGCTCAGGAGCTATGCCAGCCCGCCCGACGCGCCGAGCGCGGGCGAGGACGTGTTCGACGTCTATTCCTTGTCCGACAAGGTGGGGCTGAACGGCGTGCCCTACCGGGAGCTGTGACATGCCCGGCCTGCTGAAGCGCGGCTTCACCCTGATCGAACTGCTGGTCGTGCTGGCGATCGTCGCCACTCTGCTCACGCTCGCGGTGCCGCGTTATTTCCAGCACGTCGAGCGTTCCAAGGAAGCGGTGCTGAAGGAAAACCTCGCCACCGTGCGCGACGCCATCGACAAGTACCACGCCGACACCAACACCTGGCCGGCGACGCTGGAGACGCTGGCGGAGCGCCGCTACCTGCGCACGGTGCCGACCGATCCGATCACCGAACGCGCCGACACCTGGCAGATCGTTCCGCCGCCAGACGGCGAAGGCGGCGTCTACGACCTGCACAGCGGCGCCGAGGGAACCGGCCTCGACGGCGTGCCCTATGCAGACTGGTAGGACGCTGCGCCAGCGCGGCTTCAGCCTGCTCGGCCTGCTGTTTTTCGTGGCGGGGCTGGGCGTCGGCATGGCCGCGCTCGGCACGCTGTGGCACGCGGCCGCGCAGCGCGAGAAGGAGCGCGACCTGCTCTTCGTCGGCGACCAGTACGCGCGCGCCATCGAATCCTTCTGGAGCATTCCGCTGCCGGTGGGCACGCCGCGCCGATTGCCGAAGAACGTTGCCGAACTGCTGACCGATCCGCGCTTTCCCCATACCGTGCGCCACCTGCGGCGCGCCTGGCCCGACCCGATGACCGGGGGGGAGTGGGGCTGGCTCAAGGGCAGCGACGGCGGCCTGGCCGGGGTCTACAGCCTGTCGGACGAAGCGCCTTTCCAGCGCACCCAGTTCCCCGAGCGCTATGCGCATTTCGAGGCGGCAGAGCGCTACCGCGACTGGGAATTCCGCTTCGACGCCGACAAGGCCGCGCAGGCGGCTGGCGCTGTGCCGCCGGGGCAGGCACAGCGGCCCGCGCAGACGTCCGGCGCGGACGCATCGCCCGACGCGGCCGGCGCCGAAGCGGCGCAGCCTTAACCCGCCCAGCCTAGGCCGGGCTTTCGCGCGTCCCGGTTCTGGGCGAAAATCCGGCTCTTTGCCGCCCGGCGCATCCGGGCAGCCCCGTACGCCAAAGGACCCGGCACATGCTGCTGATGATCGAAAAGCATGATGAAAGTCCGGCGTCATCCGATCTGATCCGATACCCCAGATAAAGCCTAGTATTTACGGGGAATAGAAGGCCGTAAACAACCGTCATCATCCGTTGTCATCCGGGAAAATTGGGGGTATCGTTGGGGGTATCAATTGCCCGGTACCCCCATCATGGCACTGACCGACGCGAGCATCCGAACGGCAAAGCCGCTGCTGCGCCCCCCATCGAAGCGCAAAGGGGAAACCGAACCTGTTCCCGTATCTGGCCCCTACAAGCTTGCCGACACCGGCGGGCTTTATCTGCTGGTGAAGCCGAGCGGCGCGAAGCTGTGGCGCTTGAAGTACCGCATCGATGGCAAGGAAAACGTTTTCGCCATCGGCGAGTATTGCGAAGCCCCGAGGGCTGAGACAGCCGCCGACGCCACTATCCGAAACGCATCCGGACGCTACACACTGGCCGAAGCCCGGCAGGAACGTGAGCGCTGCAAAGGGCTAATCAAACATGGCATACACCCGGCGCACAACCGGAAGGCCGACGCGGCGAAGCGATCCGCCGAAAACGCCAATACCTTCGAGGCCGTTGCGCTGGAATGGATAGCCAAGAAAACGCCCGGATGGACGCCTTACTACCTGCGGCAAGTCGAGCGATTCCTGGGGGCTGACGTTTTCCCCTACATCGGCAGTCTGCCAATTCGCAACGTGACAGCAGCGCACCTGCTGGAAATCGTGCGACGTGTGGAAGGGCGCGGCGCTGCATCCGTGGCCTTGCTGGTGCGGCAATGGGCTTCGGCGATCTTCCGTTATGCCGTGGCGACCCTGCGGGCGGACACCGATCCAGCGTCGGCATTGAAGGGCGCGATTCACCGGCCAAAGGTGGAGCATCACAAACCGCTGTCCCGCGAGCAAGTGGGCGACTTCGTTAAGGCGCTTGATTCCTATGGCGGGTATCGGACTACGGTAATCGCTCTGCGCCTGATGCTGCTGACCTTCGTTCGTACCGTGGAACTGCGGGCGGCGCACTGGACGGAAATTGACCTAGACCGGGCGGAATGGCGCATCCCCGCCGAGCGGATGAAGATGCGGGAGCCGCATATCGTTCCCTTGTCCCGGCAAGCCGTGGAGCTGCTAACGGAGCTTAAAACCCATACCGGAGGGCGTAGTTTCCTGTTCCCCAACTACCGCAACCCGCAAACCTGTATGACGGCAACGACCCTGAATCGAGCGCTGGAACGCATGGGCTTCAACGGTAAGGACAGCATCGGCTTTTCGGCGCACGGATTCCGGGCCACGGCTTCAACCATGCTGAACGAATTGGGCTTTCGCTCCGAAGTGATCGAGCGCCAGCTAGCCCATGCCGAGCGCAACAAGGTGCGGGCCAGCTACAACCAGGGCGAATACATGGAAGAGCGGCGGGCCATGATGCAGCAATGGGCAGACATGACCGACGAAATGGCGAAGAGCAAAAGCAAAGTGACGCCGATCAAACGGGGAAAGCAGCATGAGTGAAACAAAGAAGTCGCGCTCCTCTAAGCCGAAAGATGATTTATCGGCATTGTTTCCGATTAGAGAACATGAGGAAGCATTTCACCAATGGAGCCGGGAGAACACCGCACGGATCAAGGCTTTTAACGGGAACTCCGACTCCATCAAGAGCTTGCTTTATGCGATTTCTGAATTTTGGTATGAGCGCGTAAACAAAGGATGGCAAGACGCTATCGATCTGTTAAAAGTGCAGCGCGATTTAATTAACAAACTTAATGATGAAATACCCGAGGCGGTTAAGCGCGGCCAGATTGCCGCAACACTTGCTAATTGGGATGCGATACAAGCAAAGCAGGAAAGGCTTATAACCCTGCACACAAAAGCGCGGCCTGCTGCTATTAAAAAAAGGCAGGAAAAGGCGGAAAAAAATAACGCTGATCTTGATAAATCCATATCTGATTTATTCGAAAACCACCCCCGAGCTAGGAGCTGGACAAACGACGATATTGCCGATTGGCTTGCTGAAAAAAACCCTATCTATACTCGCTCGACTATCTTGCAGCGCGTTAAAAAGAAAGCCGCCGAAATTCGCAAGAAAGACCGACAGAATAGACAATAACCAAATAGGTAATTGATAGGCCAGTCAGTTACCAAAATCCATTATATATCAATAAGATACGATAACCTGCGGGGCTATCCTTTGATCATGCAATTTCGCATGGATCAGAGGTTTAGCAATGTCTCAACTATCCCGGCGCTTCATGCGCCTTCCTGCTGTAAAGCAAGCCGTCGGGCTCGGCCGTACGGCAATCTATGAAAAAATTAAAAGTGGTGAATTTCCTGCGCCCTATCCGCTGAGCAATAACGGGCGGGCCGTTGCCTGGGCGAGCGATGAAATCGACCGCTGGATCGAGTCGCGCATTCAGGCGGCGGGGGCGGCGAAATGATGCGCTCCAGAAAGGCGAAAACCCCACAAGGCAGGCGGGCCGAGGGGGCTTTCAATACAACCAACAGCAAAAGCATTCTCACCTATTTACCCGCTGCAATCAACCGGCGTATATGGTTGATTGGCTACGGGCTTGAAGAGGCCCGCCAGCTTCATGCAGTCCGTGGGCATTTCTGGAAAGAGGCCGGGGTTTGCATTGTGTTGGCACTTCTACGGTTTGGGAGGCTGGCATGAGCAATCGTATCCGTGAAGCGCTGCAATTCATCCCCGCGACCGACCGCGATACCTGGGTGAAGATGGGCATGGCGGTTAAGTCCGAGCTTGGGGATTCCGGTTTCGATCTGTGGGAGGGCTGGAGCCAGCAAGCCGACACCTTCAATGCCAAAGATGCGCGGGACGTTTGGAAGAGCATCCGCGTCAATGGCAAGGTGACTGCGGGGACGCTGTTCCATGAGGCCAAAGCGAACGGCTGGCGCGACGATGGAACGCACCAGAAGCCGACGCCGGAAGAGCTTGCGGAGCGCCAGCGCATCAACGCCGAACGTGCAGCGCAAGAGGAAGCCCGGACAGCGCTGGAGCGCGCCGAGGCCGCAAGGAAATCGGCGGCGATCTGGAAAGCGGCATCCGAAGCGAAGCCCGATCATCCCTACCTTGCACGCAAACAGGTTTTGCCGGTAGCGACCCTGCGCGAGATTGACGCGAACGCTGCGGCTGCGATCCTGGGCTATGCGCCGAAGTCGGGCGGCGAACCTTTGGCCGGGCGCTTGCTGGTGGCACCCGTCAAAGTCGGCGACGGGCTTTCGACGCTGGAACTGATAGACGAAGCGGGGCGCAAGTCTGCTGTTTATGGCGGCGCGAAGGCGGGCGGGTATTGGGCGGCGCAACAGCTACCCGATGATCCGGCGACCCTGCTAATTGGCGAGGGCGTGGCAACCGTGTTAACGGCGAAGGAAATCAGCGGACACCCGGCAATCGCGGCGCTGTCGGCTGGCAATCTGGCGGCGGTGGCGAAGGCGATGCGCGAACGCTACCCGGCTGCGGCGCTGGTGATTCTGGCCGATCTGGTGAAGGCGACCGGCGCACCCGATCCCCATGCAGTCGAGGCGGCGCTATCCGTCGGCGGCAGGCTGGCAATTCCCGACTTCGGCACCAATCGACCGGACGGGGCGACCGACTTTAACGATATGGCGGCGCTACTCGGCACGGACGCCGTAGAACGCGCCATAGCGAACGCAGGCGAGCCGGATGGGGCATCGCGTCAACCCGAGCAAGAAAACGCAACTGCGGCAATCCTGGCGGGGCAAGTTTGGCCGGAGCCGCAACCGTTGGCCGCGAAGGTGGCACCAGAGCCTTATCCAATCGACGCGCTGCCTGCAACCATCCGGGCGGCGGTGGAAGAGGTGGCGAGTTTCGTGAAAGCGCCTTTGCCGATGGTGGCATCGTCGGCACTGGCAGCGCTGTCGCTGGCGACCCAAGCGCATATCGACGTGAAGCGGGCGGAACGGCTGCATGGGCCTACGGGGCTATTCCTGCTGACCATTGCAGACAGCGGCGAACGGAAATCGACCTGCGACGGATTCTTTACGTCTGCCATCCGACAGTATCAGGAGGAGCAAGCCGAGGCGATGAAACCGGCGATCAAGCAACACCAGGCCGATATGGCGGCGTGGGAGGCCGAGCGGGACGGCATTCTTGCCGCGATCAAGGCCGCTGGCAAATCAGGAAAACCGACGGACAAGCTGCGGGGCGATCTTGCCGAACTGCAGCGCGACAAGCCCGAGTCACCAAGAGTGCCGAGGCTGTTGCTTGGCGACGAAACGCCGGAAAACCTGGCGTGGGGACTCGCAAAGCATTGGCCGTCGGCGGGCGTGGTTTCTGCCGAGGCCGGGACTGTTTTCGGGGCGCACGGCATGAGCGGCGATTCAGTGATGCGGAATCTTGCCTTGCTGAATGTCCTATGGGATGGCGGCACGCATTCAGTCGGGCGGCGGACTTCGGAATCCTTCACGGTGAAGGGGGCGCGGCTGACCGTGGCTTTGCAGATTCAGGAAATGACGCTGCGGAGTTTCTTTGACAAGTCTGGAGGGCTGGCGCGTGGCACGGGCTTTCTGGCGCGGTTTCTGGTGGCGTGGCCTGAATCGACGCAAGGCTTTCGACCCTTCACCGAAGCCCCGGCGAACTGGCCGCACCTGGCCGCATTCCATCAACGCATCGCGGCGATTCTGGCGAACCCCGTACCTATGGACGAAGAGGGGGCGCTATCGCCTGCATTGATGATGCTGGCACCCGAAGCAAAGGCGGCATGGGTGGAATATCACGATGCAATCGAGGCCGAACTTAAAACCGGAGGCGAGCTTTACGACGTGCGCGACGTGGCGAGCAAATCCGCCGACAACGCGGCACGGCTGGCGGCTCTGTTCCAGATATTCGAGCATGGGATGGGCGGCGCTGTTGGACTTGAGGCTTTCGAGGGCGCAAGCCTGATTGCTGCATGGCATCTGCACGAAGCCCGGCGTTTCTTTGGCGAGCTTGCGCTGCCTGCGGGGCTTGCAGATGCGGTGCGGCTGGATACCTGGCTGATCGAACATTGCCAGCGGGAGCGGACGCTTATCGTCGGCAAGAATCACGTGCGCCAGCATGGGCCGCTGCGGGATGGTGCGCGGTTGGATGCGGCAATCCGTGAGCTTGGCGAGCTTGACCGCCTACGGCTGGAAAGGGAAGGCAAGCGGCTGATGCTTTACCTTAACCCGGCGCTGGTGGGGGTGACGCCATGAGCCTGCTATCCAAACTCCGAAAGGCGCGGGAGGAAAGGCTTGCTACTGCTATTCCTGCTATTGCTGCTACGCAACCGAAGGGGCAAGCGGCAACAGTAGCAAGAATAGCAACAGTAGCAGTAGCAAACCCCACGGATGCAAAAACGGTTGATGGTGTGACTTCGTGGGGGTGGCTGATGCACTTTGCCGACCGCGAACCGCTGGAAGTCTATTGCAACCCGGATGCGACCCATGCCGGGATTCTGGAACGCTACCCCGACGCGCTGGCAGCAGAGCCGATTCCCGAGCGCATCACGCCAGCGGAAGCCGAGGCGGTTGCATGGCCGACGCTGATAACAACAGACGATCAACGGCGCACCTGCGGCCAATGCGCGAACCTTGCCGGGCGGCGCTGCCTTGCTGCATGGCGCGGCGAGATTGCGGCAAATCGTGACTATGCGCCAGTCCGTGACATTCCCCGGCGCTGCGAAGGCTATGCACCTGGCGCGGATGATCCAGACACAAGACCGGGCCGGGAGCGCTGGCCGGAACTAAATCAGGAAAGGGGCGAATGATGGCGGGTAAATCGAAGAAACCGACGGCACCCAAGACCAGCGAATTCCCGCGCAAGAATGTTCATGTATTGCTTGATAAGGGCGATAGCGAAGAGGTGCGAGCGCGGAAGATGACGGCAGTGATGACAAGTCCGGAAATGGCGGCGCTTCGCGTAATCAGAGGCGCGGAAACAAAATCCGGAAATTGGGATAGCTATGACGTGCCCGCCTTGATGGATCAACTGCGCGAGCAGGCGGCGGCAGTAAATCGCGGTGACTTGGCGCAAACCGAAGCCATGCTGATGAACCAGGCAACAGCGCTGCAAAGTCTGTTTGCACGGCTAGCGGAGCGCGCCATGTCCTGCGAGCATATCCCCGGATTCGAGGCCAATATGCGGATGGCCTTGCGGGCGCAATCACAATGCCGGGCAACACTGGAAACGCTGGCGGCGATCAAGAATCCGCCGGTTGTCTATGCCCGGCAGGCGAACGTGACAACCGGCCCCCAGCAAATCAACAATGGCACGGCGGTACCGACGCGGGCGCGGGAAATTGAAACCGAGCAAACCCAACTATCAGGGGGAACCCATGAGCTACTACCGGACGCCCGAGCATCGGGCGAAGCAAGCCGAACGAATCAGGGAATGGAAGCCCTGGGAAAAATCGACCGGGCCGAAAACGCCGGAGGGTAAAGTCCGATCCGCCATGCGAGGGTATAAGGGCGGAACCCGCGAACTGCTGCGGGAAATGGCGCGGCTGTTGCGGGAGCAGGCCGGAGTATTGAAACGTGTCGAATGAGGGCTGAGGCGCGCCGCCAAATGAATCATGAGATGACTGGCAGCGCTAACAGCTATTGACCAAAAACCAGGGGAATAGAATGGAACTCAGTACCGAAGCGAATAAGTTGGCGGATGAGTTTGACCGTCGTGCCAAACTGGGCGAGGACGTAATTGCAGCGGATTGGTCGCGGAGATTGTCGGACGGTACAAAGAGAAGGCTTCAAGAATTTGGCTATGAGCATGGTCGTCGCAAGCGTGATGGCGATGCGGCGCTCTCGGATATTGCTGACCTTGAATATGCTCTGGGGCTTTTCCTCGAAGTGCGTCGGGCAAAACTGCCAGCAAAGACCGGCGATGACCTTCCCGGCATCTGTCTTACAGACGAGGTGCTTAATCAGGCCGATAGTTTCTTGTGGAGTGAGTGGAGAAATGTCGCTGCTTTCGTACAGCTCGCTACACGCGCCACGCTTGCGCATCAACTGGGGGCGGCAATTTCGATGCTGTATTTTCGTGGGCGGTCAATTGAGGCGCCCGGTCGTGAGGCTGGCGTGTTCAAAAAGCGTCTGCCAGTCGAAACGGCGGCGTATCTAGGGTATCGAAAACTATATTATTTCGGGTCTCGGGGGTTTGACATAGGTACGGGCTACGGGCTGCAAATCTCATTGCAGAACATGGTGCGTCAGGGGGTTGATGTTCCGCATGTCCTATTCGATCTCTGCGCGGCATTACAGAGATGCGCTGCTGACGACCAATTTTTTCCAACTATTTGAAATGAAGGCGCTCGTATCAAGTAATGCATGGGCGGGGTAGGAACAAGGGGCGCGCGCGCCGGGAACGATATTGGGAGGGGGCATGAATTTTGACGATCATCCGTATCTATTGGGTTATCTAATTGGTAGCGCTGTTGCTGTTCTTCTTGGCGTTTTTGTTGTGATTGAGACCCTTATCCTAGGTTGGCTTTTTAAGGGCAATATCCTTCAAAAAAACTTGAACAAAATTAAAGACCCGGAGACCTATGGTTTCAAGGTGAATGCGGGCTTATTTGTGTTTGGCCTATTCACTGGTGCTCTCATGTCATGGTTGGGTGTCCTGCAATATTTGTGGCAAATTATTTGGACACCGATTCGCGTGTTGAGAGAGTTGCTGTCGTCTACGCCAGAAGAAATCAAAACGCTTAGATTTCCCCTTATGAATAACCCAGAACTATCTCGGGAGGCGGTCTATGCATATGCATATGCGCTGGGTGTGAAGGCGGGGGCAATCCCTAGTTCGTGGCAGATAGCCCAAGAGCTTAAAGACATAGAAGGCTTCTATCCTTCATTCAACCCGAAGCGGGCGCTTGAGTCCCTCAAGTCATTAGGCGTTATCGAACAAGAGACCATGTCTGAAGCGTTGGCAGAATTAGACAGCATCGAGTGCATGAGGAAAGCAGGGGAAGCAGAATTGCTGGAAACGAGAAGCGTCCAGCCGTGATAGTTCTATTTCTAGTTTGTTTGTTTTTCTTCCCCGCTGCAGTTTGGGCTGACCCCCTTGTCGGTCAAGTCATCTCTATTTCTGATGGCGATACCATTACCGTGCTAGTGAATCGTGAACAGGTAAAAGTGCGCCTAGTTGAAATCGATGCGCCAGAGAAAGTTCAAGCCTTCGGCAATCGATCGAAGCAATCCCTGTCCGATATGTGCTTCGATAAAGAGGCCCAGGTTCAGGACAAGGGTAAGGATAGATATGGGCGCACCCTTGGCCGGGTGTACTGCAACGGCACTGATGCGAACGCCGAGCAGATTCGGCAAGGCATGGCCTGGGTCTATGACAAGTACGTAACCGACCATTCCTTATACCGGCTACAAGATGAGGCGCGGGCGGCGAAGCGTGGGCTGTGGGCCGACCCCAATTCCGGTGCCGCCTTGGGAGTGGCGGCGCAAATAGAAAATCGAAGGCTGTTTTGGAGGCTACCCGGCGCAACGGGGCGTATGGCGACC
The DNA here is from genome assembly GCA_041694715.1 of Pseudomonadota bacterium. Classification (GTDB taxonomy): domain Bacteria; phylum Pseudomonadota; class Gammaproteobacteria; order Burkholderiales; family Thiobacillaceae; genus Thiobacillus. Next base: position 24,518 of record JBGFSF010000027.1, read on the forward strand.
GTTTGAAGCGTGGGAGATATAGGGGACAATACCCGTTTCTCCGCATTCGGTTTCGAGTCTCCTAGATGGGGTATCAATCGAAAAAGGGGGTATTCAAGGGGGTATCTGCAAGAGTCTGTCGAGCAGCGATCCTTGTAAATCAATAGGATGCAAGCTTTATGCTGCTAATGATCGACAACTACGACAGCTTCACCTACAACCTGGTGCAGTATTTCGGTGAACTGGGCGAGGACGTGAAGGTCGTGCGCAACGACGAGATCGACCTCGCCGGCATCGCCGCGCTGAAGCCCGACCACATCGTCGTCTCGCCCGGTCCCTGCACACCCAACGAGGCGGGGGTGTCGGTGCCGCTGATCAAGGAATTCGCCGGCAAGGTGCCCATCCTCGGCGTCTGCCTCGGCCACCAGAGCATCGGCCAGGCCTTCGGTGGCCGGATCGTCCGCGCCAAGGAACTGATGCACGGCAAGACCTCGATGATCCACCACACGGACAGCGGCGTGTTCAAGGGCCTGCCCAACCCCTTCCGCGCGACGCGCTATCACTCGCTGGTGATCGAGCGGGAATCGCTGCCGGACTGCCTTGCGATCACCGCGTGGACCGACGACGGCGAGATCATGGGCGTGCGCCACAAGACGCTCGCGGTCGAGGGCGTGCAGTTCCACCCCGAATCCATCCTCACCGAACACGGCCACGCCCTGCTCGCCAACTTCCTCAAGGAGCGCGTGTAATGCAGTACAAGGATCTGCTCACCCTGCTGATCGAGCGTCACGACCTGCCGCGCGATACCATGCTCGCCGCGATGCGTGCGCTGATGGGCGGCGAGTGGACGCCGGCGCAGATCGCCGGCTTCCTCATTGCGCTGCGGGCGAAGGGCGAGACCGTGACCGAGATCGCGGCGGCGGCCGACGTCATGCGCGAGCTCTCCACCAAGGTGCCGCTTGCCGGCGTCGACCACCTGGTCGATACCTGCGGCACCGGCGGCGACGGTGCGCACACCTTCAACATCTCCACCGCGTCGGCCTTCGTCGCGGCGGCGTGCGGCGCGCGCGTCGCCAAGCACGGCGGCCGCTCGGTGTCCTCGACCTCGGGCAGCGCCGACGTGCTCGAGGCGCTCGGCGTCAACGTCAACCTGCCGCCGGAGAGGGTCGCCGAGGCGGTGAAGACGATCGGCGTCGGCTTCATGTTCGCGCCCAACCACCACAGCGCGATGAAGCATGCCGCGCCCGTGAGGAAAGAGCTCGGCGTGCGCACGCTGTTCAACCTCCTGGGGCCGCTCACCAACCCCGCCGGTGCGCCCAACCAGGTGCTGGGCGTGTTCCGCCGCGAGCTCACCGGACCGCTCGCGCGCGTGTTGCAGACGCTCGGCAGCCGCCACGTGCTGGTGGTGCACGCCGAGGAGGGGCTGGATGAATTGAGCCTCGCGTCACCCAGCTACGTGGCCGAACTGAAAGACGGCCACGTCACCGAATACGAACTCGAACCCGGCGTGTTCGGCTTGCCACAGGTGGCCGCAAGCGACCTGGTGGTGAAGGGCAAGGACGAGGCGGTCGAGATGCTGCTCGCCGCGTTGGAGAACCGCCACGCCGGCGCCGCCGCCATGGTGGCGCTCAACGCCGGCGCCGCGATCTACGCCGCCGATCGTGCGGTGAGCCTCAAGGACGGCGTCGCGCAGGCCCAGCACGCGATCGCCAGCCTCGCCGCGCGCGACGTGCTCGAGCACTATCGGCGCTTCAGCCAGTCCTGAGCGCGACGGCGATGAGCGACATCCTGCAGAAAATCCTCGACACCAAGCACGACGAAATCGTCGCTGCGCGCCACGAGGTCTCGCTGATCGAGATGCGCGCGCGCGCCGAGGCCGCGCCGCCGCCGCGCGATTTCGTCGGCGCGCTGCGCGCGAAGCTCGCCGCGTCGAAGCCGGCGGTGATCGCCGAGATCAAGAAGGCGAGCCCGTCGAAGGGCGTGATCCGCCCCGATTTCCATCCCGCCGAGATCGCGGCGAGCTACGCGGCGGGTGGCGCGGCCTGCCTGTCGGTGTTGACCGACGTGCAATATTTCCAGGGCAGCACCGCCTACCTGCAGGCCGCGCGCGCGGCGTGCCCTCTGCCGGTGCTGCGCAAGGATTTCATCATCGACCCCTACCAGGTCTACGAAGCGCGCGCGATGGGGGCGGACTGCATCCTGCTCATCGTCGCCGCGCTCGAACTGAAGGCGATGCATGAACTGGAGGCGCTCGCGCTGGAACTGGGGATGGCGGTGCTGGTGGAGTCGCACGATGCCGCGGAACTCGACGCGGCGCTGCAACTGCAGACGCCGCTGATGGGCATCAACAACCGCAACCTGCGCACCTTCGAGGTGAGCCTCGACACCACGCTGTCGCTGCTGCCGAAGATCGACGGCGAACGCATCGTCGTCACCGAATCGGGCATCCTCTCGCCCGCCGATGTCGCGACGATGCGCAGCCATGGCGTCAACGCCTTCCTCGTCGGCGAGGCCTTCATGCGTGCCCCCGACCCGGGCGCCGAACTCGCGCGCCTGTTTGCTTAGGCAGATTCAAGACTCAAGATTCAAGACCCAAGAGACAAGGCTTTTCTTGAATCTTGCAACTTGAATCTTGTATCTCGCGCAGCCCGGCTGCGCGTCAGCGCTTCCCGCCGAGCAGGCTCCCCAGCACCCCGCGGATGAGCGAACGGCCGACCTGGCTGCCGATGGCGCGCGCGGCCGATTTCGCCAGCGCCTCGACCGCGCTTTCGCGCCGGCCGCTGCCGGTGAGGATGCTGCCCAGCACGCCGCCGCCGCCAGCGGGTTGGCTGGCAGCAGCCTTGGCCTGCTGCTTCGCCTCGGCTTCGGCGGCCGCTGCCTGCGCCGCCTGCTCGGCGCGCGCCTTGAGGATTTCGTGCGCCGACTCGCGGTCGACGGTCTTGTCGTACACGCCGGCGACCAGCGAGGTCTGCATCAGCTGGCGCCGCTTGGCGTCGGGAATCGGTCCGATCTGCCCGCGCGGCGGCACCACGTAGGCGCGCTCGACGACGTTGGGGCGTCCCTTGGCGTCGAGGAAGGACACCAGCGCCTCGCCGACGCCGAGTTCGGTGATGACCGCGGCTTCGTCGAGGTCTGGGTTGTCGCGCATGGTCTCGGCGGCAGCCTTCACCGCCTTCTGGTCGCGCGGCGAGAACGCGCGCAGGGCGTGCTGCACGCGGTTGCCCAGCTGCGACAGCACCTTGTCCGGCACGTCGGCGGGGTTTTGCGTGACGAAATAGACGCCGACGCCCTTGGAGCGGATCAGCCGCACGACCTGCTCGATTTTTTCCACCAGCGCGTCCGGGGCATCGTCGAACAGCAGATGCGCCTCGTCGAAGAAGAAGACGAGTTTCGGTTTGTCGAGGTCGCCGGCTTCCGGCAGGTTTTCGAACAGCTCGGCGAGCAGCCACAGGAGCAGCGTCGCGTAGAGCTTGGGTGATTGCATCAGGCGGTCGGCGGCGAGGATGTTGACGACGCCGCGGCCGCGGTCGGTCTGCATCAGGTCGTCGATATTGAGCATGGGCTCGCCGAAGAGCTGATCGCCGCCTTGCGATTCCAGCGCCAGCAGGCCGCGCTGGATGGCGCCGATGGAGGCGGCCGAGACGTTGCCGTAGTCGGTGGTGAACTGCTTGGCGTTCTCGCCGACGAAGGCGAGCATCGAGCGCAGGTCTTTCAGATCCAGCAGCAGGAGGCCGTTGTCGTCGGCGATCTTGAACACGAGATTCAGCACGCCGCTCTGCGTTTCGTTCAGGTCCAGGATGCGCGCGAGCAGCAGCGGACCCATGTCCGACACCGTCGCGCGTACCGGGTGGCCCGATTCGCCGAAGGCATCCCAGAACGTGACCGGAAAACCCGTATGCTCGAAGCCTTCGAGCTTGAGCATCGCGACGCGCTCCTCGACCTTGGCGTTGCCGCCGCCCGGCTGCGAAATGCCCGAGAGGTCGCCCTTCACGTCGGACATGAAGCAGGGCACGCCGATCGACGAGAAGTGCTCGGCGAGCGTCTGCAGCGTCACGGTCTTGCCGGTGCCGGTGGCACCGGTGATGAGACCATGGCGGTTGGCCATCTGCGGCAACAGGACGCATTCGGTGGCGGCGTTCTTGGCGATCAGCAGCGGGTCGGGCATGGCGATTCCTGGAAGCGTGGGAATGCGCCGATTCTAGCGGCTCGCACGGGAAGCGGCGCGAAGCCGTAAATAGAAGCGTTTGCTAATATTCAGGCTATCATCGTGTGAGAAAAACAGCGGGAGACAGTGCGTGGCGGGTGAGAAGCGGCAGCATGACATCGTGATCGTCGGCGGCGGGGCGGGCGGGTTGGAGCTCGCGACGCGACTGGGCGACAAGCTCGGCAGGAAAAAGCGCGCGAACGTCACGCTGATCGACGCCTCGCCCTCGCACATCTGGAAGCCCCTGCTCTACGAAGTCGCCGCGGGCAGCCTCGATTCCTACGCCGAGCGGCTGGAATACCTCGCGCAGGGCCACTGGCATGGCTTTACCTTCCGCCTCGGGCGCATGGACGGACTCGACCGCCAGCGCCAGGAAGTCAGCGTCGCGCCGACGCTCGACGACAACGGGCTCGAGATCATCCCGCGCCGCAGCTTCCATTACGACACGCTGATCATCGCGATCGGCTCGGTCGGCAACGATTTCGGCGTGCCCGGCGTGCGCGAGCACTGCATCATGCTCGATACCCCCGAGCAGGCGCGCGAATTCCACCGTCGCCACATCAACGCCTGCCTGCGCGCCAACACCCAGAACGCACCGGTCGCGCCCGGCCAGCTCACCGTCGGCATCGTCGGCGCCGGCGCCACCGGCGTCGAGCTTGCCGCCGAGCTGCACGACACCACGCGCGAACTGTCGGCCTACGGCATGGACAAGATCGAGCCGGAGAAGAGCCTGAAGCTGCTGCTGGTCGAGGCATCCGACCGCATCCTGCCCGGCCTGCCGCCGCGCCTGTCGGCCGCCGCCGCCGAACGCCTTGCCGAGCTTGGCGTCGAGATGCACGTGCGCGAGCGCATCGTCGAGGTACGCGAGAACGGCATGGTGACTGCCGACGGCAAGTTCATTCCGGCGAGCATGATGGTGTGGTCGGCCGGCATCAAGGCGCCGGACTTCCTCCGGGACATCGACGGCCTGGAAACCAACCGCATCAACCAGCTGGTCGTGCGCCCGACCCTGCAGACCACGCGCGACGACAATATCTTCGCCTTCGGCGACTGCGCCGCGTGCCCGATGCCCGACGGCGGCTTCGTGCCGCCGCGCGCGCAGGCCGCGCACCAGCAGGCGTCGATGCTGGTGAAGTCGATTTGCAGGAAGCTGCGCGGCAAGCCGCTGCCCGAGTATGAATATCGCGACTACGGCTCGCTGGTCGCGCTCGGCCGCTTCTCGCCGGTCGGCAACCTCATGGGCACGCTCAGCGGCGGCAGCATCATGATCGAAGGCGTGATGGCGCGGCTGGTGTACTGGTCGCTGCACAAGATGCACGAGATCGCCCTACACGGATGGGTCAAGACGTCGCTCACCACCTATGCCCACTTCATCAGCACGCCGACACGGGCGCGGATCAAGCTACATTAATTAATCGCTCCACAGCCACGCTGCGCCGCGCACCCCGCTGGAGTCGCCGTGCTTCGGCGGCACCAGCTTGGTGTCGACGCGGTCGGAAAACACGTAGCGCGGCCACAGCCGCGGCACGGTGTCGTACAGGCGCTCGATGTTGGAGAGCCCGCCGCCCAGCACGATCACATCGGGGTCGATCAGGTTGATGACGCCGGCGAGCGCGCGCGCGAGGCGCTCTTCGTAGCGCGCGAGCGTCGCGCTGCACGGGCCGTAGCCGGCCGCGGCGAGCTGCGCGATCTCGTGCGCCGGCAGGTCCTCGCCGCCGTAGCGCACGTGGTCGGCGGCGAAGGCCGGGCCCGACAGCCAGGTCTCGATGCAGCCTTTCTTGCCGCAGTAGCACGCCGGCGCGGCCTCCAGCTCGCGCGGGCTCGGCCAGGGATGCAGGATCGCCTCGCCGGTCGCGGGGTGCTGGCCGGTGCCGGCGCGGTCGGACGGCGCTGCGGCGAACTGGAAGTAGGGCAGCGGCGAGTGCCCCCACTCGCCGGCGATGGCGTTGGCGCCGCGCAGGAGATGCCCGCGCACGACCACGCCGCCGCCCACACCCGTGCCGAGGATCACGCCGAACACGGTGTCGGCACCCGCGGCGGCACCGTCGACCGCTTCCGACAGGGCGAAGCAGTCGGCGTCGTTGGCGAGCCGGATTTCACGATTCAGCGCGCGCTCGAGATCCTCCTTCAGCGGCTGGCCGTTGAGGCAGGTCGAGTTGCAGTTTTTCATCCGGCCCGAGGCGGGCGAGATCGCGCCGGGGGTGCCGACGCCGACCGTGCCCTGCCGGCCCAGCTCGACTTCGGCAGCGTGCACCAGCGCGGCGACCGCCGCGACCGTGGCCGGGTAGTCGCCCTGCGGGGTGGGCACACGGCGGCGCAGGATTTCCTGCCCGGCGGCGTCGAAGGCGATGAGTTCGATCTTGGTGCCGCCGAGGTCAATGCCAAAGCGTAGAGTAGGGGTCACGGTGTAAAATCGCAGGCTTCAAATTGCGTTGGAATCGACATGGCAGGACATTCGAAGTGGGCCAACATCCAGCACCGCAAGGGGCGCCAGGATGCCAAGCGCGGCAAGATTTTCACCAAGCTTATCAAGGAAGTCACCGTGGCCGCCAAGATGGGCGGCGGCGACCCGGCGATGAACCCGCGGCTGCGCCTGGCGATCGAGAAGGCCAAGGCCGAATCGATGCCCAAGGACAACATCGAGAACGCGATCAAGCGCGGCACCGGCCAGCTCGAGGGCGTCAACTATGAGGAAGTGCGCTACGAGGGCTACGGCATCGGCGGCGTCGCGGTGATGGTCGACTGCCTCACCGACAACAAGACGCGTACCGTCGCCGACGTGCGCCACGCCTTCACCAAGCACGGCGGCAACATGGGCACCGACGGTTGCGTCGCCTTCCAGTTCAAGCACTGCGGCCAGATCGTGCTGGAGCCGGGCGCCTCCGAGGACGCGGTGATGGAAGCCGCGCTGGAGGCCGGGGCTGACGACGTCATCTCCAACGAGGACGGCTCGATCGAGGTGTTGACCTCGCCCGATCCCAAGACCTTCGAGACGGTGAAAGAGGCGCTGGAAAAAGCCGGCTTCAAGCCCGCGATGGCCGAGATCACCATGCGTCCCGAAGCCGAGACCGAGCTCGCCGGCGACGATGCGGTGAAGATGCAGAAGATCCTGGACGCGCTCGAAAGCCTCGACGACGTGCAGGAGGTTTACACCAACGCCGTATTGCCGGAGTAAACGCCCCTTTGCGCATTCTGGGCATCGACCCCGGCCTTCGCCTCACTGGCTTCGGCGTCATCGAGCAGACCGGGCAGAAGCTCGCCTATGTGGCGAGCGGTGTGATCAAGAGCGGCGAGGGCGCGTTGCCGACGCGGCTCGGCGTGCTGTTCGCTGGGCTCAACGAGGTCATCACAACCTATCAACCTGATACCTGTGCGGTCGAGATCGTCTTCGTCAACGTCAATCCGCAGTCGACGCTGCTGCTCGGGCAGGCGCGCGGCGCGGCGATCTGCGCGGCGGTGACCAACGAGTTGATGGTCGCCGAATACACCGCCTTGCAGATCAAGCAGGCCGTCGTCGGCCACGGCAAGGCGGCCAAGGAACAGGTGCAGGAAATGGTCAAGCGCCTGCTGGCGCTGCCGGTCGCACCCACCGCCGACGCCGCCGACGCGCTCGCCTGCGCCATCACCCACGCGCACGGTAGCCGCCTCGGCGCACAATCCACCGCAGGCTACCGCGTCAAGGGCGGGCGCCTCGTATGAACAGGGAATTCCTATGATCGGGAGAATCACCGGCCTCCTCGCCGCCAAGCAGCCGCCGCAGGTGCTGGTCGACGTCGGCGGCGTCGGCTACGAGATCGACGTGCCGATGAGCACCTTCTACAACCTGCCCGCGGTCGGCGAGAAGGTGAGCCTGCTCACGCATCTGGCGATCCGCGAGGACGCGCATCTGCTCTACGGCTTCGGCAGCGAAACCGAGCGTGCGGCGTTTCGCGAATTGCTGAAGGTCTCGGGCATCGGCGCCAAGACGGCGCTGTCGGTGCTCTCGGGCCTGTCGGTCAACGACTTGTCGGCGGCGATCGCGGCGCAGGACGCCGCCCGCATCGTCAAGGTGCCGGGCATCGGCAAGAAGACCGCCGAGCGCCTGCTGTTGGAGCTCAAGGGCAAGCCGGTGTTCGCCGGCGCGGTCGCGGGGGGCGCTGCCGAGGCGCCGTCGGACGACGTGCGCCAGGCGCTGCTGGCGCTTGGCTACAATGAACGCGAGACCACCGAGGCAATGCGCGGACTGCCCGCCGATCTGCCGGTGGGCGAAGCCATTCGACAGGCCTTGCGCGCGCTTTCCAAAACCTGACCCCGATCCGTGTCGACTTTCATTCCCCGATTTCGGCCTGCCGTATCGCTCAAGCGCCACTCGCTGTGGCTGCTGGCCGGCGTCGTCGGACTGTTCGCCGCCGGCATCGCGTTGAGCCTGTGGGTCAGCCTGCAGAGCAGTGCGCGCAGTGACCGGGAACAGTTGGAACTGGAGGTGAAGCACGCCCAGGTCGGGCTGGCCCGGCTCAAGGACTACTATCGCGCGCTGCTCGACAACGTGGTGCGCGCGCCCGAGCTTGCCGACCTGATGCGTTTCGGCTCCGTCGAGGCCCAGCAGGAATGGGCGCTGGCGCGGCAACGCCTGCTTCCCGACCTGCTCGGTTTTGCCTTGCTCGGTCCGGGGGGCGAGGTGCGGGGCGAGGCCAGCGCGCTGCGCGTGGGGCCGCGCTGCATCGAAGACATGCGCCGGGCGGCCGACTTGAACACGCTGCAGCCGCTGATGCACGATGAAGTCGCCGGTCTCGAACACATCGACCTGGTCGCCATGGTGCGCGAGCCGGATGGACGCACGCTGGGCGGCGTCTTCATCAGCCTGCGGCTCGACCAGCTGCAGCGCGTGATCGACGATGCGCGGCATCCCGATCATGCGCTGATCCTGGTCGACGCGGCAGGCAGGACGCTCGTGCGCAGCGGCATCGTCGAAGGCCGCCTGCGTGAGTTGCGCCTGCCGGTTACCGACACCGGCTGGACCCTGGTCGCCCAGTCGCCGGTGCGGCTGCTCACGCGCAACGGCGAGCAGCAGGCGCTGGTGGGTCTGCTGACGCTGGCGGCCGTGTTGACGCTGCTCGGTGCGACGCTGGTGCGGCTGCGGCGCACGGTTCTGCGCGATGTCGATGCCACGCGCGACGCGCTTGCCGCGCTGGCGCGCGAGGAGCCAGTGCCGGAGATCGTGCCGCACTATGCCGAGTTCGAGCCGGCCGTTGCCGACATCAACCGCATCGCACTCAACCTGCAGGACCAGCGGGTGCGGCTCGAATACCTGAGTCTCACCGATCCGCTTACCGGGCTGCCCAACCGCCGCGCCTTCGAGAACCATTTCGCCCAGGCGCAGGGACTTGCAGCGCGCGAGCACAGGGTGGCGCTGGTGTTGCTCGACATCGATTATTTCAAGGTGGTGAACGACACCCTCGGCCATGGCGTCGGCGACCAGGTGCTGCGCGCGCTCGCCGAGTCGCTCAAGGGGCTGACGCGGCGCGCCGATCTCGCGGCGCGGCTGGCGGGCGATGAATTCGTCGTGCTGCTGACGAACGTCGAGGCGGGCGGGCTGGAGGTCTGGTACCAGCGTCTGGCAGACCGTTTCCGCAGCGAACTCGGCGCACTGGGCATGGAACTGAAGACTGGTCTCAGCGCCGGCCAGACCTGGTTGAGGAAAACGCCCGACGAGACCCTCGGCGAGGCGCTGGCGCGTGCCGACCGTGCGCTTTACCGGGCCAAGGCACACGGCCGCGGCCAGCTCGCGACCGAGGCCGGGGCGGCGGAGTAGAATCCCCAGCCATGATCGAAACCGACCGTCTCATCGCGCCCGCCGCCGCCAGCCCGCAGGAAGAACAGATCGAACGCGCGCTGCGCCCACGCACGCTGGCCGAATACGTCGGCCAGGCCAAGGCGCGCGAGCAGCTCGAGATCTTCATCCATGCCGCGCGCCAGCGCAGCGAGGCGCTCGACCACGTGCTGCTGTTCGGCCCGCCGGGGCTGGGCAAGACCACGCTCGCGCACATCATCGCGCGCGAGATGGGGGTGAACCTCAGGCAGACGTCCGGTCCGGTACTCGAGCGCGCCGGCGACCTCGCCGCGCTCCTCACCAACCTCGAGCCGCACGACGTGCTGTTCATCGACGAGATCCACCGTCTTTCCCCGGTGGTCGAGGAAGTGCTCTACCCGGCGCTGGAGGACTTCCAGATCGACATCATGATCGGCGAAGGGCCGGCGGCGCGCTCGGTCAAGCTCGACCTGCCGCCGTTCACCCTGGTCGGCGCGACCACGCGCGCGGGCATGCTCACCAATCCGCTGCGCGATCGCTTCGGCATCGTGGCAAGGCTGGAGTTCTACTCCGCGGAAGAGCTCGGCTATATCGTGCACCGCTCGGCAGGCCTGTTGCAGATGAACCTCGATGAAGCCGGCGCGCTGGAAATCGCGCGGCGCTCGCGCGGCACGCCGCGCATCGCCAACCGCCTGCTGCGCCGCGTGCGCGACTACGCCGAAGTGAAAGCCGGCGGTCACGCAAGTGGCGCCGTGGCCGACGCCGCGTTGGTCATGCTCGACGTCGACCGCGCCGGCCTCGACGTGATGGACAGGAAGCTCTTGTCCGCCGTGGTCGAGAAATTCATGGGCGGCCCGGTGGGGCTGGACAACCTCGCCGCCGCCATCGGCGAGGAACGCGACACCATCGAAGACGTGCTCGAACCCTTCCTCATCCAGCAGGGTTATCTGCAGCGCACGCCGCGCGGCCGCATCGCCACGCCGCTGGCGTATCGCCATCTCGGGCTCGCCGCGCCCGCTGAGCCTAACGCGGACCTGTTCTGATGGCGTTTGCCTGGCCGGTGCGGGTGTACTGGGAAGACACCGACGCCGGCGGCGTCGTCTACTACGCCAACTACCTCAAGTTCATGGAGCGCGCGCGCAGCGAATGGCTGCGCAGCCGCGGCTTCGAGCAGGATGCGCTGCGCGACGCGGCCGGCGTGGTGTTCGTGGTGCGGCGGGTCGAGATCGACTACCTTGCGCCGGCGCGCTTCAACGACGCGCTCGACGTCACCGTCGCGCTGCATGAGTGCGGCCGCGCGAGTCTGGTGGTGCGGCAGGAACTTCTGCGCGGCGACGCGCGTCTTGCCCAGGCCGAGGTCACGCTTGCCTGCGTCGACGCCGCGCGTTTCAAACCCGTTAAAATGCCCGAGCCCCTTCTCCACGCCCTGAACACCGCCCCGTGAACGCCGAACTCAGCCAGGATCTGTCGCTGCTCCACCTCATTCTCGATGCATCGGTGCCGGTGCAGATCGTCATGCTGCTGCTGGTCGGCGCCTCGCTGCTGTCGTGGTGGTTCATCTTCATCAAGCTGTTCGCGCTGAAGCAGAGCCTCAAGCTCACCGATGCCTTCGAGCGCGAATTCTGGGCCGGCGGCGACATGCGCACGCTGTACGAACGCGTGGGGCACGCGCGCGAGTCGGCGGGCGAGATGGAGCGCATCTTCGAAGCCGGCTTCCGCGAATTCCTGAAGCTGCGCCAACAGGGCGGGCAGTCGGTCAACGCCGTCATCGACGGCACCCGCCGGGCGATGCGCGCTACCTACCAGCGCGAGCTCGACCGCCTGGAATCGCACCTGTCCTTCCTCGCCACCGTTGGCTCGGTGTCGCCTTACGTCGGTCTGTTCGGCACCGTGTGGGGCATCATGATCGCCTTCATGGGGCTGTCGAACGTCGCCCAGGCGACGCTCGCGCAGGTCGCGCCCGGCATTGCCGAAGCGCTGATCGCCACGGCGATGGGCCTGTTCGCGGCGATTCCCGCGGTGGTCGGCTACAACCGCTTCACCCACGACGTCGACCGCCTGGCCAACCGCATGGAAAGCTTCATGGAGGAGTTCTCCAACATCCTGCAGCGGCAGGCCAGCGCAAAGTAGGCCGATGGCGCGTCCCCGCAAGCAGCTCGCCCAGATCAACGTCGTGCCGATGATCGACGTGATGCTGGTGCTGCTGGTGATCTTCATGGTCACCGCGCCCTTCATCAACCCGGGGCAGGTCGAACTGCCGAGCGTCGCCGACACCGCGCAGACGCCATCGCAACCGCTGGAAATCATCATCGATGAATCGGGCGCTTACCGCCTGCGCGACCGCGCCGCGGGCGGTTCCGAGCGCGTCGTCGCAAAGTCCGCGCTGGCCGCGGAAATGGCCGCATTCCATAGCGACCACCCCGATCAGCCGGTCGTCATCGCCGCCGACAAGAACGTGCGCTACGAGGAAGTCATGCAGGTCATGAGCGTGCTGCAGCGCGCGCAGATCACGCGTATCGGCCTGCTGGCGCGACCCGCGCCATGAACGCGTACGCCGACGCGCGCTTCGTCGCCCGCCCGGCCCCCAAACTTGCCGCCGCGGCGCTCTCGCTCGGCGTGCACGTCGTCTTCGTCGTCATGCTGGTGTTCGGCGTGTCCTGGCAGACCCAGCCTGCCGCGCCGGTGAGCGTCGATTTGTGGGCGGCGCTGCCCCCTGCGTCGCCGCCGCCGCGTCCGCAAGCCGTGGCCAGGCCCGCGCCCGCGAAGCCGGCACCGGCGCCGAAGACTGCCGAGCCGCCGCCGAAAGCGCCCGATATCGCGCTGGAAAGGAATAAGGCCGAGGCCGAACGTGCGAAGCAGCTGGCGGAAGAAAAGGCCCGCGCCGAAGCGGCCGCGCGCGAAAAGCAACTGGCCGAACAGAAGCGCATCGAGGCGCAACGCCAGCGCGAGCAGCAGCGCCAGCAGGAGGAAATGGAGCTCATGCGCCGGATGGCCGACGCGGAAGCCGCCGAGGCGTCGCGGCTGACCGAGCAGGCCGAGGCGCGCGCCGCCGCCAGCCGGCGTCAGGCCGAAGCGGCGGGCGTGATCGCGCAGTACCGCGACCTCATCAGCGCGAAGGTGCGCGGCAACACGCGTCTGCCCGACAATCTCAAGGGCAATCCCGAGGTGCGCATACTGGTGCGCCTGTTGCCCACCGGCGAAGTGCAGCGCGTGCAACTGACCCGTTCCAGCGGCAATCCCGCCTACGATGATGCCGTGCTGCGCGCGATCGAAAAGTCCTCGCCGCTGCCGCTGCCGGCGGACCGCGATGCGCGCGCGGCCTTCGTTCCGGAACTTTCCTTCGTTCACCGCCCCAAAGACTGAAGCCTTGCAAGCGAGACGGCGCGCGGCTTCCGGCGGGAAGCCCGGTGCGACCGCTGTGCTAGACTTGGCCGTCGCCCACGAACCTTGAATCGAACGCCGTTCTTCATGCTGCGCGCTGTCCTGTTGCTTCCCGTCCTCTGTCTCGCTCTGCTGAGCGCGTCGTTCGGCGCGCGGGCCGCGATGGAAATCCGGGTCGTCGGCGGTGCCGCCAGCCAGATCGCGATCGCGATCGTGCCTTTCCAGGCCGCGCCCGGCCAGCCGACGCCGGCGCTTACCGACATCATCGCCAACGATCTCGACCGCAGCGGCCAGTTCAGGCGCATCGACCCCGCCGGCGCGCAGCCCGTCATGCCCGCCCAGGTCGATTACGCCGTCTGGCGCAGCCGCGGTGCCGAGGCCGTGGTGGTTGGTCAGGTGTTGCCCGCTGCGGGCGGGCGCTTCGAGGTGCGCTTCTATCTGCTCGACGCGGTGCGGCGTACCCAGCTTACCGCGCTGAGCTACGTCATCGGGGCGGGGCAGTGGCGTGCCACCGCGCACCAGATCGCCGACATCATCCACGAGAAGCTCACCGGCATTCCCGGCGCGTTCGGCAGCCGCATCGCCTACGTGCAGAAGCAGGGCAGCCGTTACGAGCTGCGTGTGGCCGACGCCGACGGCCACAATCCGCGCACCGTCGTGCGCTCGGTCGAGCCGGTGATCTCGCCGCGCTTCTCGCCCGACGGCACGCGGCTCGCCTACGTTTCCTTCGAGGACAAGAAGCCCATCGTCTACGTGCAGTCGCTGCGCGACGGCAGCCGCCGCAAGGTCGCCGCGTTCAAAGGGTCCAATTCGGCTCCGGCGTGGTCGCCCGACGGCCAGCGCCTCGCGGTCGTGCTCACGCGCGACGAGGCATCGCAGATCTATCTGGTCAACGTCGACGGCAGCAACCCCGTTCGCCTGACGCGGGGTGGCAATCTCGACACCGAGCCGGTATTCTCGCCCGACGGGCAGACGCTCTACTTCACCTCGGACCGGGGCGGCGGCGCGCAGATCTACCGCATGCCGGCGAGCGGGGGCGAGGCGAAGCGGGTGAGTTTCAGCGGCAGCTACAACGTGTCGCCGGCGGTCAGCCCGAACGGACGCCATCTCGCCTACATCTCTCGCGACGAGGGACGTTTCCGGGTGACGTTGCTCGAACTCGAGACCGGCCAGGTGCGCGTGCTCACCGACACCGAGCGCGACGAGTCGCCCAGCTTTGCGCCCAACGGCCAGGCCGTGCTGTATGCCACCGTGGCCGGCCGGCAGGGCATCCTGGGCACGGTCACACTCGACGGCCGCACCCGTGCGCGCCTGTCGGAACCGGGGGTCGACGCCCGCGAACCCGCGTGGGGGCCCTGAGTTGTGGAGGTCCGGCAGCCGTCGGGCGTTCGTTTTGAAATCGTCGTTCGTTTAAACAAGGAGACCTACATGAACAAGATGCTTTGGCCCGTCCTGCTTGCCCTCACCCTTTCGGCCTGCAGCAGCACCGGTGAAAAACCGGCGGCGGTCGAGACGCGCACCGCGCAGCCGGCGGCCACCACGACCGCGCCGTCGGCGAGCACCAGCGGCACGGCCGATGCCGGCGTCAGCGGCAGCGCGCTGCCCGGCGCTGCGGCGACCGATCCGCGCAAGGATCCCGCCAGCCCGCTGTCCAAGCGCAACGTGTTCTTCGACTTCGACAGCTTCGTGGTGAAGGACGAGTATCGCCCCATGCTCGAAGCGCACGCCGGCTACCTGAAAGCCAACAGCAGCGCGCGCCTCATCCTGCAGGGCCACGCCGACGAGCGCGGCAGCCGCGAATACAACCTCGCGCTCGGCCAGAAGCGCGCCGAGGCCGTGCGTCGCGTGCTGAACGTGATGGGCGTGTCCGACGCGCAGATGGAAGCGATCAGCTTCGGCGAGGAAAAGCCGCGCAACCCGGGCAGCACCGAGGAAGCCTACGCCGAAAACCGTCGCACCGACGTGGTGTATGGCGACGAGTAAGCGCATACGCGGCCTGGCGCTGGCCGGCGCGCTGGCGCTGGCCCAGCCGGCCTGGGCGCTGTTCGGCGTCGGCGAGGTGAACGCGCGCGTCGACGCCCTGCAGCAGCGCGTCGAGGCGATCGACGCGCGCCTCGCCAAAGTGGAGGCGGCGCTGCAGGACAACCAGCAGGTGCTCAACCTGCTGAAGGAGGTCGAGGCGCTCAAGGCCGAGCTCGCCCGGCTGCGCGGCCAGGCCGAAGTGCAGGCGCATCAGCTCGACACGCTGGGCAAGCGGCAGAACGACCTCTATGCCGACCTCGACCAGCGCGTCGGCGAACTGGCCAAGGCGGCGCAGGCCGCTCCTGCTGCCGCGCCTGACGCCGCAGCGTCCGCGAACGTCGACCCCGCGCTCGAATCGCGCAGCTACGAAGCCGCGCTGAAGCTATTCCGCGACGCCAGCTATCCGGCGGCCATCGCGGCCTTCGGCGATTTCCTCAAGGCCTATCCTTCGAGCACGCTCGCCGCCAACGCGCAGTACTGGATCGGCTATTCGCATTTCGCGCAGAAGGACTACAAGGCCGCGCTGGCCCACCAGCAGAAACTGATCGTGACCTATCCTTCCAGCAACAAGGTGCCCGACGCGCTGTTCAACATCGCCGCCTGCCAGCTCGCGATGGGCGAAACGGCGAACGGCCGCAAGACGCTGGAGGACATCGTCGCCAAACACCCCGGCACCCAGGCCGCCACGCTGGCGGCGCGCCGTCTCTCTGAACTGAAGTAAGCCCGTGTCCGAAGCTGCCACGCTCGCGCCCGCGCAGGGCAGCCCGGCCGACGTGCCCGTGGCGACGCTTCGCGTCACCGAAGTCTTCCTGTCGCTGCAGGGCGAAACCAGCCGCGCCGGCCTGCCCACGGTGTTCGTGCGGCTGACCGGCTGTCCGCTGCGCTGCCGCTGGTGCGACACGCCCTACAGCTTCCAGGGCGGCGAAACCGTAACGCTCACCGACCTGCTGCGGCGCATCGCCGACTACGGCGTGAAGACGGTGTGCGTCACCGGCGGCGAGCCGCTCGCGCAGAAGAACTGCCCGGCGCTCCTGACCGCGCTGTGTGACGCCGGCTATTCGGTGTCGCTCGAAACCAGCGGCGCGCTCGACGTGAGCGCCGTCGACCCGCGCGTCTCGCGCATCGTCGACCTCAAGCCGCCCGGCTCGGGCGAGGACGCGCGCAACCGCTGGGAGAACCTCGCCCATCTCACCCCGCACGACGAGATCAAGTTCGTGCTCGCCGACCGCGCCGACTACGAATGGGCGCGCGAACTCTTGCGCGATGAGCATCTCGACCGCCTCTGCCCGGTGTTGTTCTCCCCGGTGCAGGGCGAACTGCCGCCGGCGCAGCTCGCCGAATGGGTGCTCGCCGATCGTTTGCCGGTGCGCATGCAGGTGCAGCTGCACAAGATCCTGTGGGGCAACGCCCCGGGACGATGAAGCCGGCCGTCGTCCTGCTCTCCGGCGGGCTGGATTCCGCCACCGTGCTCGCGATCGCGCGCAGCGAAGGCTACGCCTGCCACGCCCTGAGCCTCGACTACGGCCAGCGCCACACCGCCGAGCTGGCGGCCGCGGCGGGCGTCGCGCAGGCGCTCGGCGCCGTCGAGCACCGCGTCATGCGGCTGGGCCTCGGCGACATCGGCGGCTCTGCGCTCACCGACGCCGCCATCGCCGTGCCGGAAGCGCCCACCGAGGGCATTCCCGTCACCTACGTGCCGGCGCGCAACACCGTCATGCTCGCGCTCGCGCTCGCGTGGGCCGAAGTGCTCGGCGCGCGCGACCTCTTCATCGGCGTCAACGCCGTCGACTATTCCGGTTATCCAGACTGTCGGCCCGAATTCATCGCCGCCTTCGAACGCATGGCCAACCTCGCCACCAAGGCCGGCGTCGAGGGCGCGGCGCTCAAAGTCCACGCGCCGCTGCAATATCTTTCGAAGGCCGACATCATCCGCCGCGGCAGCCAACTCGGCGTCGACTACGCGCTCACCGTGAGCTGTTACCAGGCTGACGCCGACGGCCGCGCCTGCGGCGTGTGCGACGCCTGCCGCCTGCGCCGCGCGGGCTTCGAGGCGGCCGGGGTGGCGGATCCGACGCGCTACCGCTGAGCGCAACCGGGCCGCGGCAGGCAAAATCCGCACGCAGGTCTTTACCCGATTCGCCGCCTTCGGCTATAATCTTGCGCTTTCGCGGGTAGGGCTTCACGCCCCATCCCGGGTCGGTAGCTCAGCCGGTAGAGCAGCGGACTTTTAATCCGTTGGTCGCGAGTTCGAATCTCGCCCGACCCACCAATTCAAAAAAGCCACGGCTCGCCGTGGCTTTTTCTTTGGCCGGGCGGGAAAGGCGTGCGCAGTTTGCCGGGTGACAAAAATTGTCAGTCCGTGCCGCTCACAGGCAGCCCGGCTGGCCGGGGTCACCCTTTGTGCTACGGTTTAGGCGAGCAGGATGTCGCGAAAAAACAATGAGTTACATTTTTGTGGGTGATTTGTCTCATGGCAAATCTAAAGTTGGCACGCCCCCTGCACGTTAACCTGCCAAGACAGGGAGACCTGTTGGACCCAATCAAATTTCTTACTTAGGAGAAGTGAAATGATGAAGAAAGCTCAACAGGGCTTTACCCTGATCGAACTGATGATCGTCGTCGCGATCATCGGCATTCTGGCCGCGGTTGCGTTGCCTGCTTACCAGAATTACACCGTCAAGTCCGCCAACCGGGCCTGCCTCGCCGAGGCTACCTCGTATGCGCGCACCTTGGTGGCCGAGATTGCCGACGGTGCGACCACACTGAGCGCTCACCAAGCAGGTGCCTGCGAACAGATTACGACGCCTAACGTTCCGAACGCTCCGGGCGCTACCTTCACGGCGACTCCGGCCAGCCCGGGGGATACCGATGCCACCTGCTCGTTGGATACCGGTAACTGCTCCTAAAGAGTCCATGGCAGCGTAGCTGCGTGCATCGAGAAAAGCCCCTCCGCGGAGGGGCTTTTCTTTGATAATTTTATGCGGCGGAGCCGTTGGGCTTCCCCTGCTTGTGTGTGCAGAACTCGCCAAGGAACCCCGCCCCATGACTAGATGGTTGAAGTTTTCATTCGCCGCGTTCCTGGTTGCGATCGCCTTCGGGGTGTATTGGGACTCGCTTCGCAATCCGCTGTTCTTCGACGACGAGAACATGTTCGAGCGCGGCCGCATTTTCATGCTCTTTCTCGAGGGTTTCAGCTTCAGCCCGCGCTGGTTACCGTACTTTATGATGGCGTGGACCGAGTTGATTTTCGAGGACGCCATTTTTTTTCAGCGCAGTATCAGCCTCGGCTTTCATGTGCTAACGGCGTTCGTGCTCTATGCCTTTGTGAAGCAAGTCAGCAATCACGTTGCGCCTCACCGTAACAATGAGCGCGCGGCGCTTGCGGTGGCGTTGTTGTTCGTGCTGCATCCGCTTGCAGTGTATGCGGTGGGCTATCTCATACAGCGAACGATTCTGATGGCGACGCTGTTTGGACTGCTTGCGCTGAGCACGTACTTCGATGGATTGGTGACTCGCAATAAAACCTATTTTTTTTTCTCTGCGCTGTTTTATCTGCTTTCGGTCTTCAGCAAGGAGCACGCGATCCTAGTCCCCGCGGCGGCCCTCGCGCTCACGCCTCTGGCCGCGCCGCTTAAAAGACACACGTGGCGCCAGTTGTGGCTGCCCGTTTCGCTCTACGCGGCTATCGCGATCCTGGTGGTGATCCGTTACCGAGGAGGGGTCTTAGGCGAAGTCTATGAACCGCTTGCCGCACCACTCGTCGAGCAGCACCTCCCGATACAGAGTCCGGGGCAGATCTGGGGATTGAGCGTCCTGACCCAGACAGCCTTATTTTTCAAGTATATGGGTTTGATGTTAATCCCTAATCCGGGCTGGATGTCGATCGACATGCGTGTGCCCATTGCGGTTTCCCTTTGGGAGCCAAGGTATGTGCTGGGACTGTGTGCATTCTTGGTATATGGCGTGATGGCAGTGTGGCTGTTGATGCAGCGTGGCCGACGCGGCTTGGTCGGGTTTGCCTTGCTGGCGCCCTTGCTGTTGTTCGCGGTGGAATTCGCTACGGTGAGAATACAAGAGCCCTTTGTGCTGTACCGCAGTTATTTGTGGATGGCACCTGTTTTTCTGGTGGTCCCAGCGCTGAGCAACGCGCTTCCGGGCAAGATCTTCTGGCCATTGATCCTGGCCGTGGCGCTTGCCTTTGCGTATGCATCAAATGATCGTCTGAAGAGTTTTTCGGACGGTTACATGTTATGGGATGACGCCGTGCGAAAACTGCCGGACGAGCGCGTGCTGGGATCGGCGCGTGCCCACTCCAATCGTGGGGCCTGGAATGTGAGACGCGGCGCATTGCAGGAAGCGGTCAATGATTTCACGCGCGCTCTCAATGTGGATCCGAACTATAAAGATGCCTATCAAAACCGTGCATGGGCGTTTATGAAACTGGGCGACCATGAGGCTGCCCTACATGATGCGAATACCATGATTCGCCTCTACCCGCAGGACCCCAGAGCCTATACGCTGCGCGGCACGATATACCGTAGCCGGGGCGATCTGGAGTTGGCGATAGTGGATTATGCACATGCCTGTCAGCAGAAGTGGACCGGGGCATGCCTTGTGCTCGAAATGACCCGACAACAACAGGCGGCTACGCGTCCTGCGCAATGAGATGAGGTCCCCTGACGGGGCTCGCCGCGTTGCAGATCGGTCAACCGGATTTGCGCGCAATGAGCACGCGCCGTATGAGTGCGAGTTCGAACCCCCGGCTTTGCAAAAACCGCATCTGCCGCGCCTTCTCCGCCGCGTCGGCGGGCGGCGTGCCGAATTTCTTCCGCCACACGGCGCGCGCGCGTTCGAGCTCGCCGTCTTCCTCGCTACCCAGCACTTCGTCGATCACCGCATCCGGCACGCCGTGCTGGCGCAATTCGTAGGCGAGTTTGACGCTGCCTGATTTCGCCCTATGATCGGCGACCCAGCTTTCGGCGAAGCGGCGGTCGGACAGCCAGTTCTTGGCTTCGAGTTCGTCCAGCAAGGGCTGAACCTCGCTCGCGTCGAAGCCGGCGGCGTCGAGCTTGCGGGCGAGTTCGACGCGGGTGTGCTCGCGCCGAGCCAGCAGGGCGAGCGCGCGGGCGCGCGCGTCGGCCTCAGGCTTCGACTTCATCCTCGTCCTCGTCTTCGACCGCCGCGATCGCGCTGTTGACGCCGACGGCGGCGCGGATTTTGGCTTCGATCTCGCGTGCAATTTCCGGGCGCTCCTTGAGGAATTCGCGCGCGTTGTCCTTGCCCTGGCCGATTTTCTCGCCGTTGTAGGCGTACCAGGCGCCGGACTTGTCGACGAGCTTGTGAAGCACGCCGAGCTCGATGATCTCGCCTTCGCGCGAGATGCCCTGGCCGTAGAGGATGTCGAAGTAGGCTTCCTTGAACGGCGGCGAGACTTTGTTCTTGACGACTTTCACCTTGGTCTCGTTGCCGATGACCTCGTCGCCTTTCTTGATCGCGCCGGTGCGGCGGATGTCGAGGCGCACGCTGGCGTAGAACTTGAGCGCGTTGCCGCCGGTGGTGGTTTCGGGGTTGCCGAACATGACGCCGATCTTCATGCGGATCTGGTTGATGAAAATCACCAGCGTGTTGGTGCGCTTGATGTTGGCGGTGAGCTTCCTCAATGCCTGGCTCATCAGGCGCGCCTGCAGGCCCATGTGCGAGTCGCCCATCTCGCCTTCGATTTCGGCCTTGGGCGTCAACGCGGCGACCGAGTCGACGACGACGACGTCGACCGAACCCGAGCGCACCAGCATGTCGGCGATTTCGAGCGCCTGTTCGCCGGTGTCGGGCTGCGAGATCAGGAGGTTGTCGACGTCGACACCGAGCTTGCCGGCATAGACCGGGTCGAGCGCGTGCTCGGCGTCGATGAAGGCGGCGGTGCCGCCGGCCTTCTGCATTTCGGCGATGACCTGCAGGGTGAGCGTGGTCTTGCCGGACGATTCCGGGCCGTAGATCTCGATCACGCGGCCGCGCGGCAGGCCGCCGATGCCGAGCGCGATGTCGAGGCCGAGCGAGCCGGTCGAGACGGCCTGGATGTCGCGCGCGACGCCCTGGTCGCCCAGGCGCATCACCGAGCCCTTGCCGAACTGCTTCTCGATCTGGGACAGCGCGGCGGCGAGCGCCTTGGATTTGTCGTCGGACATGGCGGGGGTGGGCATGGTCTCTCTCCTGAGTGGTTGGTTTGCGAAAAGGGCAGGCGCCGAGCGTCTGCATGAGGCGTACTGTAGGCAATACTTTTATCAATGTCAATAAAAAATATCACGTCAGTAAAAAATACAACTTTATAAATTGTATTTGCCGCCCGGCACCCTATAATTCGCGGCAAAGCGGAGCGAGAACCATGAATTACAAGGAAAAAATGCGCCTGGACGTGAAGTGGGCGACGCGCCAGCGCCTGCAATACATCGAGGTGATGGCCTTCTATGCCGGCGTGGTGACGCGCAGCGACGTCGCCCGCGCCTTTGGCCTGTCCGATCCGGCGGCGACCAAGGACCTCAAGCTCTACGGCGATCTCGCGCCCGGCAACCTCGTCTACCAGCACAGCGTGTTCGGCTTCGTGCCGGGCCCGGACTTCAGTCCTGCCTTTGCCGACCTCGCGCCCACCGTGGTGTTGCCGGTGATCGCCGCAAACCTCGCGGTCGCCAACGGACCTTACGGCGACACGCGGGTCTACGGCCTGCCGACCGCTGCACTGCCTTTGCCGGCGCGCCTGCCCTCGGCGGCGACGCTCGCCCAGCTCACGCGAGCGATCTTTGGCCGCCGCCAGCTGCGCGTGCGCTACCGTTCGCTGTCCGGCCGTGACAGCGCAGGCGACCGCATCGTCGAACCGCACACCCTCGTCGACACCGGCCTGCGCTGGCATGCGCGCGCGTACGACGCGAGACACTGCGAGTTCCGCGATTTCGTGCTGTCGCGCATCGTCGAGGCGGAATGCCTGGACGCGTCGGCCGAATCGAGCGTCGACTACGACGAGGACTGGGTGGAAACGGTGAGTCTGCGCCTCGCCCCGCACGCGGGTCTGGATGCGCCGCGGCGCGAGGCGCTGCTGCTGGATTACGCGGCGGCGGGCGAAGCGATCGAGGTGAACGTGCGGCGAGCGCTATTGGGCTACGTGCTGCAGCGCCTGAGCGTGGACACCACGCCGGACCATTCGTTGAACCCGAGCGCCTACCAGTTGATGTTGTTGAACCGCGACGAGATCGAGCCCTTCGCGGCGTGGGCGTTTCGGTAGGGGTTAGGATCTGGGGGCTAGGATTTAGGGGCTAGGGGATGAGCGGCTCCGCCGCATTGCATGAATTCATGCAATGCGGCGAAGCCGCACAAGGCCCCCTAATCCCTAAATCCTAGCCCCTAACCCCTAGCCAACCAGCTCGATCAACCCCCTCAACGCCGCCGCCACCGCCCGCGAGCGGATTTCCTCACGGTCGCCGTCGAGTCGGCAGGTGGAGGTCATGACGGTGCCGTCGGCGAGCGCCCAGCCGTAGCACACCAGACCGACGGGCTTTTGCGGCGTGCCGCCGCCGGGGCCGGCGATGCCGGTGATGGAGAGCGTCGCCTGCGCGTGGCTGTGCTTCAAGGCGCCCACCGCCATTTCGGCGGCGGTGGTTTCGGACACGGCGCCGTGCGCTTCCAGCGTGGCGGGCGACACGCCGAGCATTTCTACCTTGGCGGCGTTGGCGTAGGTGATGAAGCCGCGCTCGTACCAGTGCGAACTGCCGGGCTGGGCGGTGAGCAACTGACCGACCCAGCCGCCGGTGCACGATTCGGCGGTGGCGAGCATCCAGCCGCCCGCGCGCAGTTTGTCGCCGAGTTCCACGGCCAGTTGATGTAGTTCCTCGTCGCTCACACGAGCCATTGCAGTCCTTTCAGGGCGGCGATCGCATAGAGCGCTGCCAGCAGGTCGTCAAACATCACGCCGAAGCCGTTCTTGAGATGCGTGTCGGCGAGCCGGATCGGCCAGGGCTTCAGGATATCGAACAGGCGGAACAAGGCAAACGCGATCGTGACCCAAGCCCACGCCGGCGGCGTGAACAGCAGCACCAGCGCGAAGGCGACGATCTCGTCCCATACGATGCCGCCGTGGTCGGGCACGCCGAGCGCGCGGCCGGCGCGCGCGCAGGCCCAGATGCCGAACAGGAAGGCGGCGATGAGGAGGATGATCTGGTTCGGCCGATCCGGTGCGAGGCTGACGATCGCCCAGAAAAGCGGCAGGCCGAGCAGTGTGCCGACGGTGCCGGGGGCCTTGGGCGCGAGGCCGGTGCCAAAGCCGAAGGCGACCAGGTGCGCGGGGTGCGCAAAGAGAAACTTGAAGTCAGGCCGCGAAGTGGTCATAGCCTGTGCGTTCGATGGGAAGCGGCCGGCCGTCGGCGTCGACGACAGTGAGGCCGGGCGCGTCGGTGATGCGGCCGATGCGCGTCACCGCGACGCCGGCGGTCGCGGCAGCGGCGAGCACGGCGTCGGTACTGCCCGCCGGTGCGGTGAAGCAGAGTTCGTAGTCGTCGCCGCCGGCGAGCACGCAGTCGCGCGCGACGGCTTCGTGCAGATAGTTGTGCGCGACCGGATGCGTGGGCAGCGCGGTGAAATTCAAGGAAGCGCCAACCTTGGAGCGTTCAAGAATGTGGCCGAGGTCGCCGAGCAAGCCGTCCGAGATGTCGATCGCGCTGGTGGCGATGCCGCGCAGCGCGACGCCGAGTTCGACGCGCGGCGTCGGCAGGTAGAGCGCCGGCAACACCTTGGCGGCGTCGATCTGTTCCATGACGAGACGCCCCTGGCGATAGGCCAGCGCGAGCGCCGCCGAGCCGAGCGTGCCCGACACCCACACCTCGTCGCCGGGCCGCGCGCCGTCGCGGCGCAGCGCCAGCCCCGGTGGTACTTCGCCGATGGCGGTGACGCTGCAAGTAAGCGGGCCGCGCGTGGTGTCGCCGCCGACGAGCTCGATGCCGTACTGGTCGGCGATGCGGAAGAAGCCGCGCGTAAACGCCGCGAGCCAGCCGTCGTCGGCTGCCGGCAGCGCGATCGACAGCGTTGCCCAGCGCGGCGTCGCGCCCATCGCGGCGAGATCCGACAGATTTACCGCGAGCGCCTTGTGGCCGAGCCCGGCGGGGCCGTCCTGCGGCGAAAAATGGCGACCTTCGAGCAGCATGTCCGAGGTCACCGCGAGCTGCATGCCCGGTGTCGGTGCCAGGAGCGCGCAGTCGTCGCCCACGCCCAGCACCGCGCCGGGCGTGGCGCGGGTGAAGTGACGGGCGATGAGGTCGAATTCCATTTTTTAGGGGCTGGGATCTAGGGGCTAGGATTTAGGGGGCTTTGTGCGGCTGCGCCGCGTTTTATGAATTCGGAAATTTCCGCATGCTTTCCACTGACCCCTAGCCCCTAAATCCTAGCTCCTAGCCCCTGCCTTTAGCCGCCTCGATCTCCACCGCGCGCACGTCCTGCGACAGCTTGTCGAGCACGCCGTTGATGTACTTGTGGCCGTCGGTGCCGCCAAATTTCTTCGCGAGTTCGACGCCTTCGTTGATGACGACGCGCCAGGGCACGTCGGGGCAGTGCACGAGTTCGTAGGCGCCGATGAGCAGGATGCCGCGCTCGATCGGCGACAGTTCGGCGACAGTGCGGTCGAGCAGCGGTGCGATGCGTCCGCTCAGGAGGTCTTCCTCCTTCAGCACGCCGTAGAGCAGGGTGCGGAAATAGGCCTCGTCGGCGCGCTTGAACTGCTCGTCTTCCTTGAGGTTGGCGGCGATGAGGGTGACGTCGGCGCCACCCACCATCCAGGCGTACAGCCCCTGCAGGGTGAACTCGCGCGCGACTTTGCGGGAACCGGCCATGTCAGAGACGTTTCAAGAGGTTGGCCATCTCGATCGCCACGCGGGCGGCGTCGCGGCCCTTCTCCTGCATGCGCTGGTGGCCCTGCTCCTCGGTGTCGACGGTGAGGATGGCGTTGGCGATGGGTACGCCGGTTTCGAGCTGCACGTCGAGGATGCCGCGCGAGGATTCGTTGGAGACGACTTCGAAGTGATAGGTCTCGCCGCGTACCACGGCGCCGATCGCGATGAGGGCGTCGAATTTGCCCGACTGCGCCATCTTCTGCAGCGCGAGGGGATGCTCGAGGGCACCGGGCACGTCGACCAGCAGGATGTCGTCCTTGGCCACGCCCAGGCGGGCGAGTTCGATTTCGCAGGCGGAGAGCAGGCCTTCGCAGATGTCGCGGTTGAAGCGGCTCATGACGATGCCGATCTTCAGGCCCTTGCCCTGGTAGACGGGGTCGAGTTCGTTGATGTCGTCGGTGGTGCCCATGTGCGTCCCTTCCTTGTCAGAGAATCAAGCTTTTTCGGAATAGCCGGTGACTTCCAGGCCGAAGCCGTCCATCGCCGGCATCTTGCGCGGACTGGCGAGCAGCCGCATCTTGCCGACCCCGAGGTCGCGCAGGATCTGCGCGCCGATGCCGTAGTCGCGCAGGTCGACCTTGCGCGCCGCGACCGGGGCTGGATTGATTCGATCGAGCAGGGCGTCGGCAGTTTCCGGACGGTGCAAAAGCACCAGTACGCCCGACTGCGATTCGGCGATGCGCTCCATCGCGCCGAGGATGGGCCAGGAGTGTCCGCCGCCGGTGACGTCGAGGAAGTCCATCACGGAGAGGGGTTCGTGCACGCGCACCAGCGTTTCCTGGTCGGCGTGGATTTCACCCTTGACCAGCGCGAGATGGGTTTCGCGCGCGCTGGTGTCGCGGTAGGCGATCAGGCGGAAGGCGCCGTACACGGTCTGGATCAGGCGGTCGGCGGCGCGCTCGACCAGGCTTTCGGTCTGGCTGCGGTAGTGGATGAGGTCGGCGATGGCGCCGATCTTGAGGCCGTGTTCCTGCGCGAACGGCACCAGGTCCGGCAGGCGCGCCATGCTGCCGTCGTCCTTGAGGATTTCGCAGATGACGGCGGCGGGTTCGAGCCCGGCCAGGCCCGCGAGGTCGCAGCCGGCTTCGGTGTGGCCGGCGCGTACCAGCACGCCGCCGGGCTGCGCGCGCAGCGGGAAGATGTGGCCGGGCTGGATGATGTCGGTGGGCTTCGCGTCTTTCTTCACCGCGGCCTGGATCGTGACCGCGCGGTCGGCGGCGGAGATGCCGGTGGTCACGCCTTCGGCCGCTTCGATCGACACCGTGAACGCGGTGCCGTGCGGGGTCTGGTTGTCGGAGACCATTTGCTTGAGGCCCAACTGGCGGCAGCGCGCGTCGGTGAGCGTGAGGCAGATGAGGCCGCGGCCGTACTTGGCCATGAAGTTGATCGCGTCCGCGGTGACGTGCTCGGCGGCCATGACGAGGTCGCCCTCGTTCTCGCGGTCCTCCTCGTCGACCAGCACGACCATGCGGCCGGCTTTCAGCTCTTCGATGATTTCCAGGGTGGAGGCGAGGCTCATTTAATCTTTGTCCGTGGGTTGGGTGAATTGCATCATGCGCTCGACGTAGCGCGCGATCATGTCGACTTCGAGGTTGACCCGGCTGCCCGGTTTCAGGTGCTTGAGCGTCGTCATCTCAAGGGTGTGCGGGATGAGGTTGAGCGCGAAGCGCGTGCCGTTCACTTTGTTGACGGTCAGCGACACGCCGTTCACCGTGATCGAGCCCTTGCGGATGATGTAGCGGGCAAGCTCCGGCGGCGCGTCGATTTCGAGCTGGTGCGATTCGCCGACGGGCGCGAAGGCGTGCACGCTGCCGACGCCGTCGACATGGCCGGATACCAGATGGCCGCCGAGGCGATCGGCCAGCCGCAGCGCCTTTTCCAGGTTGACCTCGGCGCCCGGCACGAAGCCTTCGGTGCAGCGCAGGGTTTCGGCGGAGACGTCGACGGTGAAGCTGTCGGGGGTGAGGGCGACGGCGGTGAGGCAGACGCCGTTGACCGCGATGCTGTCGCCGAGCGCGACGTCGGAAAAGTCCAGGCCGCCGCCGGCGATGACCATGCGGGCGTCGGCGCCGCGGGCCTCGTAGTCGTGGATGCGGCCGATGGCCTGGATGATGCCGGTGAACATGGGTAAAGAGCGAACCTGCGTGACGGACCCCGCATTGTAGGGGTTTAACCGTGGGCGGTGAACCCCGCGGGGCCGGGTTGGCGAGCGTGGCGGAACTGATTACAAGATATGGGGGTCCGAAAGTGTTATGCTAAATTTGTTTATGTGACGAACGAGGGCTGCCATGACCCGACCTTCCTTCTTTTCCCTCCGCGGCCACCGCCTGTTGCCCATCGTGCAGGGCGGCATGGGGGTGGGCATCTCGGCGCACCGGCTTGCCGGCGCCGTGGCACGCGCCGGCGGCATGGGCACCATCGCGAGCATCGACCTGCGGCACCACCATCCTGATCTGGTCGAGGCCGGCAAGCACTGTCGCGACAAGGACGAGCTCAATCGACTGAATCTCATCGCGCTCGACCGCGAGGTGCGCGCCGCGCTGGAGATCGCCGGTGGCCATGGCCTCGTCGCGGTCAACGTGATGAAGGCCGTCGCCGCCCACGCCGACTACGTGCGCCAGGCCTGCGCGTCGGGGGCGCAGGCCATCGTCATGGGCGCCGGCCTGCCGCTCGACCTGCCGGAAATGACCGAAGGCTATCCGGACGTCGCGCTGATTCCCATTCTGTCGGACGCGCGCGGCGTCGCCATCGTGCTGAAGAAGTGGATGCGGAAGGGCAGGCTGCCCGATGCCATCGTCATCGAGCATCCGCGTTACGCCGGCGGTCACCTCGGCGCCCCCAACCCGGCCGATCTCGCCAACGAGAAATTCGACTTCGCGCAGGTGCTGCCGGGCATTTTCCAGCTGTTCGACGAGCTCGGCATCGCGCGCGACGCAATTCCGCTCATCGTCGGCGGCGGCATCAACACCCACGAAAAGCTGCTTACCGCGCTCGAACTCGGCGCGTCGGCGGTACAGATCGGCACGCCCTTCGCCGTCACCGTCGAGGGCGACGCCCATCCCAATTTCAAGCGCGTGCTCGCCGAGGCCAAGCCCGAGGACATCGTCACCTTCATGAGCGTGGCCGGGCTGCCGGCGCGCGCGGTGAAGACGCCCTGGCTCGCCAACTACCTGCGCCGCGAGGCGAAACTGCAGGGCTGCGCCAAGGCCGACCCCGACCGCTGCGCCTCGGGTCTGCACTGCCTCACCCAGTGCGGCCTGCGCGACGGCATCGCCCGCGCCGGCCAGTTCTGCATCGACCAGCAATTGGTCGCCGCACTGAAGGGCGACGTCGCCAAGGGCCTGTTCTTCCGCGGCTCGGAATCGCTCCCCTACGGCAGTGAGATCCGCCCGGTGCAGGACGTGATCGACTACTTCCTCACCGGCGCCCGCACCGCAGGAACAGCGGCCAGGCAAGCCGCCGCGGCGTAGCGGCCTCGCCCCACGCCGACGCGAGTTCCGCCCGCAGCGCGGGTAGCGGGTCGAGGCCCTGCGCCGCCTGAAAGCGTTTCACTGCCGACCAGGTCGACACGTAGTCGAGCAGGCGGTCGAGCGTCCAGTCGACTTCGATGAAGAAGGGCGGCGCGGCGATCTCGGCGAAGGGAAATTCCAGGCTGCGGTAGGCGTCGTCGATGAGTTGCCGTTCGGCCGGCCAATAAGGGCCGACTGTCTCTGCGTAGAAGCGCAGGAAGGGCGCGTCGAGCTTGGCCGGCAGCACCATGCGGCCGTAGCCCCACAGCGCAATCACGCCGCCGGGCTTGAGCACGCGTGCGACTTCCGCGTAGAAGCGCGGCAGATCGAACCAGTGCGCCGCCTGCGCGACGGCGACGAGGTCGACGCTGGCGTCGTCGAGCGTGCTCGCTTCGGCCGGCGCGACGCGGTAGTCGACCGCAGGATGCGCGACTGCGTGGCCGATCTGCTCGGCCGAGGCGTCGGTGGCGATCACGCGGCTGAAATGCTGTGCCAGTCCCAGCGCGGCCTGGCCGCTGCCGGTCGCGCAGTCCCACGCGGCTTTATGTTCGCGGCACAGGCCGGCGAGCCAGTCGTAGAGCGCTGCGGGATAGTCGGGGCGGTAGGCGGCGTAGCGGTCGGACGCCGTCGAGAAATGGTCCTTGAAGCCGCTCACGCCGGCACGAGCGTCAGTCGAAGGTCGCCGCCAAGCTGGCGCACGTCGGCGAGCGTGAAGCGCGCGGCGTCCTTCAGTGCGGCGAGCTCGGGCATGGCGAACAGACCGCGTGCGGCGTCGCCCACCGCCATCGGCGCGACGTAGGCGACCCATTCGTCGACGAGATTCTCCGCGAGCAGCGCGCCGTTGAGGGCCGCGCCGGCCTCGACGTGCAGTTCGTTGACGCCGCGCTGTGCCAGCAGCGCGAGCAGCGCGGCGAGGTCGACGCGGCCGTCGGCGCCGGGCAGTTCGATCACTTCTGCGCCGGCGGCTTCGAGCGCCGTTCGCGTGGCCGGCTCCGCATGGTGGCACGCGACAAGTGCCGGCAGGATCGCGGCCGTCGCCGGCGTGCGCAGCGTGGAGTCGACGACGACGCGCAGCGGCTGCCGGCCGATGTCGAGGTTGCGCACGGTCATTTTCGGATCGTCGGCGCGCACCGTGCCGCTGCCGGTGAGGATCGCGCAGGCGCGGGCGCGCAGGCATTGCACGTCGGCGCGTGCGGCCTCACCGGTGATCCATTGCGATTGTCCGTTGGCGAGCGCGGTCTTGCCGTCGAGCGTGGAGGCGGTCTTCAGCCTTACCCACGGACGGCCGCGCGTCATGCGCGAAACGAAGCCGGGGTTGAGTGCGCGCGCCTCGGCTTCCATCAGCCCGACTTCCGCGTCGATGCCGGCGAGCGTCAGCATGTCGATGCCTGCACCCGCGACGAGCGGATTGGGGTCGCGCATCGCTGCGACCACGCGGGCGACACCCGCGTTCACCAGCGCCTCGGCGCACGGCGGCGTGCGGCCGTGGTGCGAGCAGGGCTCCAGCGTCACGTACACGGTCGCGCCGCGCGCAGCCTCGCCCGTCGCTTTCAGCGCATGGATTTCGGCGTGCGGCGTGCCGGCGCGCTCGTGCCAGCCTTCGCCGACGACTTGGCCGTCCTTGACGATAACGCAGCCGACGCGCGGGTTGGGGGTGGTGGTGGTGAGACCCTTCGCCGCGAGCTGCAGCGCGCGCGCCATGTGGGCGTGGTCGGCGGCGGAAAAGGCGGCGACCATGCGGGCCTACTTGAACAGGTCGTCGACGCCCTGCGGCGGCACGTGCTCGAGGTCCTGCAGCACGTCGCGGAAGTCGTCGGGGTCCTGGAAGCTCTTGTAGACGGACGCGAAGCGGATGTAGGCGACCTTGTCGAGCTTCTTCAGCTCGTGCATCACCAGCTCGCCGATCTCGCGCGCCGGCACCTCGCGCGCGCCGCGCGTCAGCAGCAGTTGCCGGATGCGTTCGACCGCCGCGTCGACCAGTTCGGTCGGCACCGGGCGCTTGTGCAGCGCACGGCGGAAACTTTCCCTGAGTTTCGTTTCGGAAAAATCCTCGCGCGTGCCGTTGGTCTTGACGATCTGCGGCGGCCGCAGCTCGGCGGTCTCCCAGGTCGTGAAGCGCTTGTCGCACGTCGTGCAGCGGCGCCGGCGACGGATCGCGTCACCCGCCTCGTTGACGCGGGAGTCGATGACCTGGGTGTCGAGGGAGCCGCAGAAGGGACATTTCATGGTTAGGGGTTAGGGGTTAGGGGTTAGGGGCTAGGATCTAGGGGATGTCGCTTCGCGCTTTTGTAATTGCGCGGCCAAAGGCCGCTCATCCCCTAATCCCTAGTTCCTAGCTCCTAGATCCTCAGCCGTACACCGGAAACTTCGCGGTCAGCTTCGCCACGTCGCCCTTCACGCGCTCGATCACGGTCTCGTCGGTCGGTGCGTCGAGCACGTCGGCGATGAGATGCGCGAGCTGCTCGGCTTCGAGTTCCTTGAAGCCGCGCGTGGTCATCGCCGGGGTGCCGATGCGGATGCCGCTGGTGACGAAGGGCTTCTGCGGGTCGTTGGGGATGGAGTTCTTGTTGACGGTGATGTGGGCGCGGCCCAAGAGCGCCTCGGCTTCCTTGCCAGTGAGGTTCTTGGCGCGCAGGTCGACCAGGAAGACGTGGCTCTCGGTGCGGCCGGACACGATGGCCAGCCCGCGCTCGACCAGCACCTTGCACATCACCAGGGCGTTGGCGAGCACCTGCTCCTGGTAGTGCTTGAATTCCTTGGTTGACGCTTCCTTGAACGCCGTCGCCTTGCCGGCGATGACGTGCATCAGCGGGCCGCCCTGGAGGCCGGGGAAGATCGCGGAGTTGATCGCCTTCTCGTGCTCGGCGCGCATCAAGATGATGCCGCCGCGCGGGCCGCGCAGCGTCTTGTGGGTGGTCGAGGTCACGACGTCGGCGTGCGGCACCGGGTTGGGATAGACGCCCGCGGCGATGAGGCCGGCGTAGTGCGCCATATCCACCATGAAGATCGCACCGATTTCCTTCGCCACCTTGGCGAAGCGCTCGAAGTCGATGCGCAGCGCGTAGGCCGAGGCGCCGGCGATGATCAGTTTCGGCTTGTGCTCGCGCGCAAGCAGCTCCATCTTGTCGTAATCGATTTCCTGCTTTTCGTTCAAGCCGTAGGCGACCACGTTGAACCATTTGCCGCTCATGTTGAGCGCCATGCCGTGGGTGAGGTGGCCGCCTTCGGCGAGGCTCATGCCCATGATGGTGTCGCCGGGCTTGAGGAAGGCCATGAACACCGCCTGGTTGGCCTGCGAGCCGGAGTTGGGCTGCACGTTGGCGGCCTCGGCGCCGAACAACGCCTTCACGCGGTCGATCGCCAACTGCTCGACGATGTCGACGTATTCGCAGCCGCCGTAGTAGCGCTTGCCGGGATAGCCCTCGGCGTACTTGTTGGTGAGCTGCGAGCCCTGCGCCTGCATCACCGCCGGGCTGGTGTAGTTTTCCGACGCGATCAGCTCGATGTGATCCTGCTGGCGGCGGTCTTCCTGCTGGATGGCGGTCCACAGGTCGGGATCGGTCTTGGCGAGGGTGTCTTGGCGGTTGAACATGGCAATCGG
The DNA here is from genome assembly GCA_041694715.1 of Pseudomonadota bacterium. GTDB lineage: Bacteria > Pseudomonadota > Gammaproteobacteria > Burkholderiales > Thiobacillaceae > Thiobacillus. The sequence continues at coordinate 56,925 of JBGFSF010000027.1, forward strand.
GCAGGGCTGGAAAAGGCCGGATTTTAACACGCGGCGGTTCCGCCGGCCGGCCCGTATAATCGGGCGAAACCGGAGTTAACCCCATGCAAAGACGAGACTTTCTGTCAGGCGCCGGCGTTGCCGCGCTGCTGCCGCTGGGCGCAGCGCAGGCCGCCCCCGAGGAATTGAAGCAGCTGCCGGCCGTGCGCTGGCGGCTGGCGTCAAGCTTTCCCAAGAGCCTCGACACCATCTACGGCGCCGGCGAAACGCTCGCCAAACGCGTCGCCGCGCTCACGGGCGGCAAGTTCCAGATCCGCGTCTTCGCCGGCGGCGAGCTCGTCCCCGGCCTGCAGGTGCTCGATGCGGTCGGCAACGGCACCGCAGAATGCGGCCACTCCGCCGGCTACTACTACGTCGGCAAGAACCTTGCGCTCGCCTTCGACACCGCCGTGCCCTTCGGTTTGACGTCGCGCCAGCAGAACGCCTGGATGTACGCCGGCGGCGGCCTCTCGGCCATGCGTGCGCTCTACGCCAAGTACAACGTGCTGCAGTTCCCCGGCGGCAACACCGGCACCCAGATGGGCGGCTGGTTCAGGAAGCCGATCAAGTCGCTCGCCGACCTCAAGGGCCTGAAGATGCGCATCCCCGGCATCGGCGGCCAGATCATGGCGAAGCTCGGCGCCGTGCCGCAGACGCTGCCCGGCAGTGACATCTATCCCGCGCTCGAACGCGGCGCGCTCGACGCCGCCGAATGGGTCGGCCCCTACGACGACGAGAAGCTCGGCTTCCACAAGATCGCCAAGCACTACTACTACCCCGGCTGGTGGGAAGGCGGTCCGCAGCTGAGTTTCTACGTCAACCAGGCCGCTTGGCGCGCCCTGCCCGAGGTCTACCGCCAGGCCTTCGAGGTCGCCACCGCCGAAGCCAATCAGTCCATGCTCGCCGAGTACGACGCCAAGAACCCGCCCGCGCTGCTGCGACTGGTCGGGCAGGGCGTGCAGTTGCATCCCTTCCCCAAGGACGTCATGCTCGCCGCGCGCCGTGCCACGTTCGAGCTCTACGAGGCAGAGGCGAAGACCAACCCCGACTTCGCCGCCATCTACCGCCCGTGGAAGGCCTTCCGCGACACTGCGTTCCAGTGGTTCAAGGTCAACGAAGCGGCGTACGCGAATTTCAACTACTACGTGAAATGATCGATGGACTGCCGCTGCATTCCACCATGCTCGTCATTGCGAGGCGCAGCCGAAGCAATCCAGCCGCGCACGTTCACACAGACTGGATCGCCGCGCCGCTACGCGCCTCGCAATGACAGGCTGCGGATTGGCTGTGCGGCTCCCTGATTGACGAAAGCCCGACACCATGAACCGACTCGACCAGCTCATCACCACCTTCGACCTCGGCCTGCGCACCGTCTTCGCCAGCCCGCACGCCGGCCGCCCCTATCCCGCCAGCGGCCCTGAGGCCGAACTCTCCGAAGCGGAAAAGGCCCAGGCCGCCGCGCTCATGCGCGTCAACCACGTCGGTGAAGTCTGCGCCCAGGCGCTCTACGCCGGCCAGGCGCTCACCGCGAAGAATGAACAGGTGCGCGCTGAACTCGAACAGGCCGCGCGCGAGGAGACCGACCACCTCGCCTGGTGCGAGCAGCGCATCGTTGAGCTCGGCGGCCGCAAGAGCCTCTTGAACCCGCTGTGGTTCGGCGGCGCGTTTGGCATGGGCGTGGTCGCAGGACTCCTGGGCGACAAGTGGAACCTCGGCTTCCTCGCCGAAACCGAACGCCAGGTCGAAGCCCACCTCGACGGCCACCTGCAGCAACTGCCAGAAGCCGACACGAAGAGCCGTGCCGTCGTCGAGCAGATGAAGCGCGACGAAGCCCAGCACGCCCAGACCGCAGTGGACCACGGCGCCGCGCCGCTGCCGCTGCCGGTGAAAATGGCGATGCGCTTTGCGGCGGATGTGATGCGGCAGACAGCGAGCCGGATCTAGGCGGGTGGGATGGCACGGCTAAACGCTTGAAGAAATAACTATCTATTCCGCGCCGTCGGCCTATGATCAGTCCGTGCCGTGTTCGCCGGGCTTGAACCGGCCCGACACCCCCGCAGCCACTGCAAGGAGAATCACCATGGCAAAAGGCCAGTTACGTGGTAACAAGGAAGCGAAGAAACCCAAGAAACCGAAACAGGTCGTCGTTCCGGTGGGATCGTTCATCACGCCGCCCAAGGCGGCCAATCCGGTCAAGACGCGGCATTGAGCGTCGCAGGCTCCAGGCAAACGCCACCGTCGAGGTGGCGTTTTTGTTTGTGGCTGCCTGGGCGGGCCGGTTTTCCGGGCAGCGGTGAAGGGCGACAATGACTGCATGGTCACCGCCACCTTCCGCTTCTACGAAGAACTGAACGACTTCCTCGCGCCGAAGCGGCGCAAGCAGGAATTCAGCGTGCCGTGCGCGCAGCGGGCGACGACCAAGCACATGATCGAGGCGCTGGGGGTGCCGCACACCGAGGTGGAACTGATCCTGGTCAACGGCGAGTCGGTGGGCTTCGACCGCATCCTCGAGGATGGCGACCGGGTGGCGGTGTATCCGCGCTTCGAGGCGATGGACGTGACGCCGTTGTTGAAAGTGCGCGAGCATCCCCTGCGCGAGACGCGCTTCGTCGCCGACGCGCACCTCGGGGGGCTCGCACATATGCTGCGCATGCTGGGCTTCGACACGCTCTACGACAACCACATCGACGACGACGACATCGTGGCGATCTGCGAGCACGATGGGCGCATCGTGCTGACGCGCGACCGCGAATTGCTGAAGCGGCGCGCGGTCACGCACGGCTGCTACGTCCACGCGCTGAAATCGGAGGACCAGCTGCGCGAGGTCGTCGAACGGCTCGATCTCGCCCGCAGCGCAAAGCCCTTCACGCTGTGCCTGCATTGCAACGTGCCGCTGCGGCCGGTGGACAAGGCCAGCGTGCTCGACCGCCTGCCGCCGAAGGTGCGCGAACGCTACGAGCGCTTTTCCACCTGCGACCAATGCGGGCGTGTGTACTGGGAAGGCTCGCACTTCCGCAACATGCGGCGTCTGCTCGACGGCGTGCTGAACCATCCGGGAACCTGAGCGCGTTTGCGCGCTCTGCTTCCATCATTACGAGGAGACGCCATGATCCGCATCCCCCTGCTTGCCGTCGCTGCGGCGCTGCTGCTGAGTGCCTGCGAACAATCGCCGCTGGCCCTGGTCGGCGATACGCCGCCGGACCGCTACGCCCATCCCGAGCAGATCGCGCGCGGCAAGGCGATATACGAACAGCATTGCATGGCGTGCCACGGCACGGACGGCAAGGGGCCGCCCGGCGACTGGCGCATTCGCGACGCCGACGGCCGCTTTCCGCCGCCGCCGCTCGATTCCAGCGCGCACGCCTGGCACCACCCCACGGCCGACCTCTTGGAAATGATCCGCGAGGGCAGCCCCGGCGGCTTGGGCAACATGCCGGCGTGGAAGGGCACGCTCACCGAGGCGCAGATGCAGGACACCGTGGCCTACATCAAGTCGCTGTGGTCGGACGAGGTGTACCAGTTGTGGTGGAAGATGGAGAAGCAGTCGCTGGAACCCTGATCGCCGGAGCCCTGATTGCCGTGGGGGTTCTGCCGCGCGCGAGCGGGTAAAATGCCGCATCGAACATTTTCATCAGGAGCAAGACCATGAGCGACTACGGATTCGAAACCAAAATCAGCGGCCCCTTCGACGCGGCCATCGACAAAGTCACCGCCGCGCTGAAAGCCGAAGGCTTCGGCGTGCTCACCGACATCGACGTGAAGAGCACCATGAAGGCCAAGCTCGACGTCGACATGCGCCCCTACCGCATCCTCGGCGCGTGCAACCCGCCGCTGGCCAACCAGGCCATCGGCGCCGAACCCGACGTCGGCATGCTGCTGCCGTGCAACGTCGTGGTACGCGAGGAAGCCGACGGCAAGATCACCGTGTCCTTCCTCGATCCGGGCATCATGGTCAAGCTGGTGGCCAACACCGCGGTGCACGGCGTGGCGAGCGAAGCGCGTGCGCGGCTGTTGCGGGTGAAAGACGCGCTGGCGGCCTGAGCGGGACGAGGCCGGGCAGCTAGCCCCGGGTTTCGGATCAATGACATTCCAACTTGGTGCGTAATCCGGGTGGCGCTTCATGCCAGGGCAGCCTCGGCTGCAGACGGACATACCTATTCTTGTTCTTGCCGGAGCACCCAGGCCGCCGCCACCATGTTCGCCAGCGCGGCTTCGGTTTCCGCCCAGCCGCGCGTTTTCAGTCCGCAGTCCGGGTTGACCCACAGGTGGGCAGGCGGGATGACCTGCGCGGCCTTTTCCAGCAGTCGTGTCATATCTGCCGCGGTCGGTACGCGCGGGCTGTGAATGTCGTAGACGCCGGGGCCGATTTCATTTGGGTAATGGAAATCGCCGAAGCCGCGCAACAGCTCCATGTCGGAGCGGCTGGTCTCGATCGTGATGACGTCGGCGTCCATGGCCGCGATCGCCGGCAGGATGTCGTTGAATTCCGAATAGCACATGTGGGTATGGATCTGGGTGGCGTCCGCCACGCCGGACGCACTGATGCGGAACGCTCGGCTCGCCCACGCCAGGTAAGTCGGCCAGTCGGCTTTCCGGAGCGGCAGCCCCTCGCGGTAGGCGGGTTCGTCGATCTGGATGATGCCGATGCCCGCCGCTTCGAGGTCGTTCGCTTCGTCGCGGATCGCCAGCGCGATCTGCAGCGCAGTCGTCGAGCGCGGCTGGTCGTCGCGCACGAAGGACCATTGCAACATCGTCACCGGGCCGGTCAGCATTCCCTTCATCGGCTTGTCGGTCAGCGACTGCGCGTAGCGTATCCAGCCCACGGTCATCGGCCGCGGGCGTGACACGTCGCCGTAGATGAGCGGGGGTTTTACGCAGCGGCTGCCGTAGGACTGCACCCAGCCGTTTTGCGTGAACGCGAACCCCGCGAGTTGTTCGCCGAAGTATTCAACCATGTCGTTGCGCTCGGCTTCGCCGTGCACCAGGACGTCGAGCCCCAGGGCCTCCTGTTTCTCGACGACCAGCCGGATTTCCCGTTGCATCGCCGCGGTGTAGTCGGCCTCGCTCAGCTCGCCTTTCTTGAAGCGAGCGCGGGCACTGCGGATATCGGCTGTCTGCGGGAACGATCCGATGGTCGTGGTCGGGAAGAGCGGCAGCTTCAGACGTTCCCGCTGTGCCGCCTGGCGACCCGCGAATGGCTGGTTGCGCGCGTCGTGCGTGGCGGTGAGTGTGCGCAGCCTCTCGCCGACCGCCGTGTCGTGCACGCGGGTCGAGGCGCGCCGCGACGCCAGCGCGTGCTGGTTGGCGTCCAATGCTGCCGCCACCGCCCCGCGGCCGGTATTGAACGCGGTCTTGAGTACGGCGAGCGCGGCGATTTTCTCGTCGGCGAACGCGAGCCAGCCCCTGAGCTCGGGATCGAGCCGGGTTTCGCCAGCCAGCCTCACCGGCACGTGCAGCAGCGAACACGAGGGGGCGACCCACAGCCGGTCGCCGAGGCGTCGATGCGCCTCATCGAAACGATCGAGCACGGCAGCCAGATCGGTGGCCCAGACATTGCGCCCGTCGATCACCCCGGCTGAAAGCACCTTGCTGACGGGCAGCCAGTCGATCGCCTGCGCCAGTTCGTCGCCGCCGCGCACGCAGTCGACATGCACCCCGGCTACGGGCAGCTTCATCGCCACTTGCAGGTTTTCGCGCAGCGGGCCGAAATAGCTGGCGAGCAGCAACTTCAGGCCGGCGGCATTCAGATGATGATAGGCGCGCTCGAACGCGGTGCGCCAGTCGGCGTCCAGGTCCAGCGCCAGGATCGGTTCGTCGATCTGCACCCATTCCACACCTTGCGCCTTCAGCCGCGCCAGGATCGCGCCGTAGACCGGCAACAGGCGGTCGAGCAGGTCGAGGCGGGAAAAACCCGCGGTTTTTTCCTTGGCCAGGTACAGGAAGGTGAGCGGGCCGATCAGCACGGGCTTGGGATTGAAACCCGCCATCTGCGCCTCGGCCACTTCGTCGAACAGCCAGGCCGTGCCCGGCGAAAACTGCGTATCGGGTTTCAGTTCGGGGACAAGATAGTGATAGTTGGTGTCGAACCACTTGGTCATTTCCATCGCATGGCAGGCGGCATTGCCGCGCGCCAGTTGGAAATACTCGGGCAGGCCGAGCGTGTCTGCGAAGCCGAAGCGCGCCGGTGCGCAGCCCAGGAGCGCGATGTGGTTCAGCATCTGGTCGTAGAAGGCAAAATCGCCCACGGTGACGAAATCCAGCCCGGCCGCGTGTTGCCTTTGCCAATTGGCCTGGCGGATCCCGCTCGCTACCGATTGCAGCGCCGCTTCGTCGATTTCACCGCGCCAGTGGGCCTCAAGTGCGAATTTCAGTTCCCGATGCGGCCCAATGCGAGGAACGCCTAATACGTGTGCCCGTGCCATGCGTGTGCTCCATGTGAATGATGGACGTTATGATGCAGGGGCTGTTATCATGAAACAAACAAATATTTATCATATTTTTTATGAATGAGTCTCATATCGAGCTGCGCCATCTGCGTTTGCTGCAGGCGGTCGCCGAATCGGGCGGTCTGACTGCCGCCGCCGAGCGCCTGCATCTCACGCAGTCGGCGGTGTCGCATCAACTGAAGGCGCTGGAAGATGCGCTGGGCATGCCGCTGGTCGAGCGCGCCGTGCGGCCGCGGGGCCTGACGGCTGCCGGCCGCCGGCTGCTGGCGCTGGCGTACGCGACCCTGCCGCAGGTCCATGCGGCGCTCTGCGACCTGGCCAAGCTAAAGGACGGCGACGCGGGCGAGCTGCGCATCGCGGTGGAGTGCCACACCTGCTACGACTGGCTGATGCCGGCGATGGACACCTACCGCGACGTGTGGCCCGGCGTGGAGCTCGATTTGCTGGGCGGTTTTCAGGCCGATCCGGTCGGGCTGCTCCTGGACCAGCAGGCCGATCTGGTCATCACTTCGGAAAGTGCGCCGCGCGCCGGTGTGGTGACGCTGCCCTTGTTCGGCTTCGAGATGCTGGCGCTTCTGCCGCCGGGCCACCCTCTCGCCGAGAAAAAGTGGCTCGCGCCTGCCGATTTCGCCGGCCATACGCTGATTACCTATCCGGTGCCGGAGGACCGCCTGGATCTGGTGCGTCGCGTCCTGGCGCCGGCCGGGGTGCGGCCGCCGCGCCGCGAAGCACAACTGACGGTCGCGATTCTGCAGCTCGTCGCCAGCCGTCGAGGTCTCGCCGCGTTGCCTGCGTGGGCGGTCGCGCCCTATCTGGAACGCGGCTACATTGTGGCGCGCCCCATCGGCAAACACGGCCTGTGGGCCGAGCTCCACGCGGCGGTGCGTGCGGCTGATGCAGCGCGCGCGTTTGTCGTCGATTTCATCGATACGGTCAAACGCGAAAGCTTTGCACGCCTGCCCGGCTTGCGTGCAGAGCCGGCTGGCTGATCCTTGTTGCCGGATTGATTACGCATCCGGCTTGTTCGACGTTTCCTGCACCAGCACCCAGGGCGCCACGACCACCGCCCAGAACCTCGGCTGGCGCGCATGCCAGTCCTCGGCGTCGGCGAGTTGCGCCTTGGCGAGGCGGCCGTCGGCGAGCCAGGCCTGCACGGCGGCGGCGTTGTTCTCGGCGACCTGCAGCGCGGCGTCGACCAGGTCAATGCCGGCGGCGACCCGGATCACCACGCCGCGCGCGAAGTGGCGTTCGAGCTCGGGCCAGGCGAGCCGGGCGGTTTCGAGGTTGAGCTTGGCGCGGAGGATGTCGCTGGGGGTCACGGCAGATTCAAGATGCAAGGTTCAGGTTGCAAGGCAATTCAGCGGGCCTTGCCGCCGCCGCGGCGCTGACTGAGCGGGTGCTTGGGCACCTGATGGGGGCGGCCGTCGCTGGCAGGCGCGGGCTTGGCCGGCTTGTGCTTCGTCGCGGCCGGTTTGCCCGATGCGGGTTTCGCGGCCGCCGGCTTCGTCCGTTTGCCTTCGACGCGCGGGGTGCGCGCACCTTCCGGCTGTTTGCCCGTGCCTGCCGGTTGATAGGCGGGAATCAGATGCTTCTTGCCGCTGCCGATGAGGTCCTCGCGGCCCATCTCTCTCAGCGCTTCGCGCAGCAGTGGCCAGTTGTCGGGGTCGTGGTAGCGCAGGAAGGCTTTATGTAGCCGCCGCACGCGGCCCTGCTTCACGATGGGCACGGTTTCGGCCTTGCCGCCGAGGACCTTCTTCAGCGGGTTCTTCTCCGTGTGGTACATCGCAGTCGCGAGCGCCATCGGCGTCGGCAGGAAGGTCTGCACCTGGTCGAGGCGGAAGTCGTGCTTTTTCAGCCACAGGGCGAGATTGAGCATGTCCTCATCGGTGGTGCCGGGGTGCGCGGCGATGAAGTAGGGGATGAGGTACTGCTTCTTGCCCGCCGCCTTCGACGCCGCCTCGAACATCTCCTTGAAGCGGTCGTAGGCGCCCATGCCGGGCTTCATCATTTTCGACAGCGGGCCGGCTTCGGTGTGCTCGGGCGCGATCTTGAGATAGCCGCCGACGTGGTGCTGCACCAGTTCTTTCACGTATTCCGGCGAGCGCACCGCGAGGTCGTAGCGCAGGCCCGAACTGATGAGGATTTTCTTGATCCCGGGCAGCTGGCGCGCGCGGCGGTACATGTGGATGAGCGGCGTGTGGTCGGTGTTGAGGTTCTCGCAGATGTCGGGGAACACACAGGAGAGCCTGCGGCAGGCGTGCTCGATCTTCTTCGACTTGCACGCCATGCGGTACATGTTCGCGGTGGGGCCGCCGAGGTCGGAGATGACGCCGGTGAAGCCCGGGGTCTTGTCGCGGATCGCCTCGATTTCGCGGATGACCGAATCCTCGCTGCGGCTCTGGATGATGCGGCCCTCGTGCTCGGTGATCGAGCAGAAGGTGCAGCCGCCGAAGCAGCCGCGCATGATGTTGACCGAGAAGCGGATCATCTCCCACGCCGGAATCTTGGCGTCGCCGTAGCTCGGGTGCGGCGCGCGCGCGTAGGGCAGGTCGTAGACGGCGTCCATTTCCGGCGTGGTGAGCGGAATCGGCGGCGGGTTGAGCCAGACGTCGCGGTCGCCGTGCGCTTGCCTTAAAGCTCTGGCGTTGCCGGGATTGGATTCGAGGTGGAACACGCGCGAGGCATGCGCGTACAGCACCGGGTTGTTCTTCACCTGGTCGTAGTCGGGCAGGCGGATCACCGTGCGTTCGCGGAGGGCCTGCTTGATCGCCAGCCGCTCGACTTTCGAGACGAAGCGGAGCGGGCGCACACTTGCCGCGGGCGTATTCAGCAGCGGGGGCGAGGCCGGCGAGGGTTCGACCGCCGCCGTGTCGACGGACGCTGTGCCCGCGTCCTGCTCACCGCCGGCCGTGAGTGGCGTCGGGGTCATCGCATACGGGTCAATATGCGCGTCGATCGCGCCCGGGGTGTCGAGCTCGGTCGAGAGCACCTCGATCCAGCTGTCTTCCGGTCTCCAGTCGCGCGGCACGACGAAGCCGGTGCCGCGCACGTCGCGGATGTCGCCGATCTTTTCGCCCTTGGCGAGGCGGTGGGTGACGTCGAGCAGCGCGCGCTCGGCGTTGCCGAAGATCAGCAGGTCGGCTTTCGAGTCCATCAGCACCGAGCGGCGCACCGTGTCTGACCAGTAGTCGTAGTGCGCGATGCGGCGCAAGGATGCCTCGATCGAGCCGATGATGACCGGCGTGCCCGGGTAGGCTTCGCGGCAGCGCTGCGCGTACACGGTGACGGCGCGGTCGGGGCGCTTGTTCGGCTCGGCGTTGGGCGTGTAGGCGTCGTCGGAGCGGATTTTCCGGTCCGAGGTGTAGCGGTTGACCATCGAGTCCATATTGCCCGCGGTCACGCCGAAGTACAGCGTCGGCTTGCCGAGCGCCCGGAACGGATCGGCCGAATGCCAGTCGGGCTGGCTGATGATGCCGACGCGGTAGCCCTGCGCTTCCAGCAGCCGACCGACCAGCGCCATGCCGAAGCTCGGGTGGTCGATGTAGGCGTCGCCGGTGACGAGGATGACGTCGCACGCGTCCCAGCCGAGCGCGTCCATTTCGGCGCGCGACATCGGCAGGAAGGGGGCAGTGCCGAAGCGGGCCGCCCAGTGCTTGCGATGGGAGAACAGGGCGTGGGTCATGACTGTGTCCGCAAACGGTGCGGACGAAGGACTCAGTTGATCGCCAGCAGTTCCACTTCGAACACCAGCGTGGCGTTCGGCGGGATCACGCCGCCGGCGCCGCGCGCACCGTAGGCGAGTTCGGGCGGAATGGTCAGCTTGCGCTTGCCGCCGACCTGCATGCCGGCCACGCCCTGGTCCCAGCCGGGGATCACGTGGCCCATGCCGAGGCGGAAGTCGAAGGGGTCGTTGCGGTCGACACTGGAATCGAACTTGCTGCCGTCGGTGAGCCAGCCGGTGTAGTGCACCAGCACGGATTGGCCGGCGCGCGCGGTGTCGCCGCTGCCGACGACGAGGTCTTCGATGATGAGTTCGCTCATGATGCGGTCCTTGCGAGGGGATGGGGAAGCGCGCGGCCGGACGCCGGCGCGAGGGCCGCTATTTTCTCATGTTTTCCCCGGCGGGGTCAGCGCCACTCGGGCGGCAGGAAATTCGCGTCGGGGTCGACTTCGATGGGGATCTCGGTGACGCTGCTCGCGTCCGGCGGCGCGTCGCGCAGCACGATGTCGGGGAAGGCGAGCACCACCGCGACCATGAGGAGCTGGATGACCAGGAAGGGGATCGCGCCCCAGTAGATGTCGGCGGTGCGGATCGACTTCGGCGCGACGCTTTTCAGGTAGAACAGCGCGAAGCCGAAAGGCGGATGCATGAAGGCGGTCTGCATGTTGACCGCGAGCATGACGCCGAACCAGATCGGGTCGATGCCGAGCTTGTAGGCGACCGGCGCCAGCAGCGGCACGACAATGAAGGCGATCTCGAAGAAGTCGAGGAAGAAGGCCAGGGTGAATACCAGCAGGTTCACCACGATGAGGAAGCCGATGACGCCGCCGGGCAACTGGTCGAACAGGTGCTCGACCCAGACGTCGCCATCGAGCCCGCGGAAGACCAGGGTGAAGATGGTCGAGCCGATGAGGATGAAGATCACGAAGGTGGTGAGCTTCGTCGTGCTGTCCATCGCCTGCGTCAGTTGCAGGCGTGAGAGTCGTCCGCGCGCGAACGCCAGCAGCAGCGCGCCGGCCGCGCCCATCGCGCCACCCTCGGTCGGCGTCGCCACACCCAGGAAGATGGTGCCGAGCACGAGGAAGATCAGCACCAGGGGCGGCACCAGCGTGGTGAGCACGCGCAGCAAGAGTGCCGGCCCATGCAGGGTGCGTGCCGAGGCCGGCATCGCCGGCACCATCTGCGGGCGGAACAGCGTGATCAGGAACACGAACGCGAGGTACAGGCCGATGAGGCCGAGGCCCGGCAGCAGTGCGCCCTTGTACATGTCGCCGACCGAGGCGCCGAGCTGATCGGCGAGCACGATCAGAACGAGGGAAGGCGGCACGATCTGCGCCAGGGTGCCCGAGGCGGCGATGACGCCCGAGGCAAGCCGCTTGTCGTAGCCGTAGCGCAGCATCACCGGTAGCGAAATCAGGCCCATGGCGATCACGGTGGCGGCGACGACGCCAGTGGTCGCGGCGAGCAGGCCGCCGACCAGGATGACCGCGTAAGCGAGGCCGCCTTTCAACGAGCCGAAGAGTTGGCCGATGGTGTCGAGCAGGTCCTCGGCCATGCCCGAGCGCTCGAGGATGAGGCCCATGAAGGCGAAGAAGGGGATGGCCAGCAGCGTGGGATTGGCGACGATGCCGTAGACGCGCTCGGGCAGCGCGTGCAGCAGCGAGACGTCAAAGAGCCCCGATGCGATTCCGATTCCGGCGAACAGGAGCCCGTTGGCGGCGAGCGCGAACGCGACCGGGTAGCCCAGCAGCAGGAACACGACCAGGCCGAGGAACATCAGCGGCGCGAGGAAACCGGCGTCCATCAGACCTCTTCCTCCGGTTTTTCCTGCGGCAGCACGAGGTGGCCGCTGAGTACGCCGATGCGTTTGATGACTTCGGCCACACCCTGCAGCGCGAGGAGCGCGAATCCAACCGGCAGCAGCAGCTTCACCGGCCAGCGCACGAGGCCGCCGGCATCAGGGGACATTTCGTGCGTGACCCAGGCTTCGTAAAACATCGGCCACGCCAGCCACGCGAGCAGCCCCGCCATCGGCAGCAGGAACAGCAGCCCACCGGCGAGGTCGATCCACGCCTGTCCGCGCGGGCCGAAGCGGTTGTAGAGGATGTCGATGCGCACGTGGCCGTTGTGCTTGAGCGTGTAGCCCGCCGCGAGCAGGAACATCGCGCCGAACAGATACCACTGGATTTCGAGCCAGGCGTTCGAGCTTTCGCCCAGCGTGTAGCGCACCAGCGCGTTGGCGGCCGAGATCAGCGTGGCGACGAGCACCAGCCAGATGACGACGCGGCCGACGCGCTCGGTGAGGGCGTCGATGGCGCGGGCCAGCGTGAGCAGGGCGTTCACAGTGCCCCTCTCTCGCGCAGCAGTTCAGCCAGCCGCTCGGCGACTACGCGGTAGCCGGCGGCGTTGGCGTGGATGGGGTCGGCCTTGAGGCGGTTGTCTTTCAGGACCTCGACGAAGACCTCGTCTTCCAGCGGCAGTTTCAGCTCGTCCGCCACGCGGGCGTAGAAATCGGGCGCACCGCCGAAGAGTTTGGGTTCGGGCACGCCGATCAGCACGACGTCCGCGCCGCTCGCGCGTATCGTCTGCACCAGCAGGCGCAGGTTGTTCTCGGTGGCGGATTCGGAGTGCTTCCTCAGCATGTCGTTGCCGCCGAGGCACAGCAGCACCAGGCGCGGCTTGTGTGCGTCGAGCACGGCGGGCAGGCGCTGCAAGGCGGTGGTCGTGGTGTCGCCGGGCACGCCGGCGTTGATCACGGTGCGGCCGGTGAGCGTCGCCAGCACGGCCGGGTAGGCGGTGTCGGTGCTGGCCCCGGTGCCGTGGGTGAGGCTGTCGCCGAAGGCGACGATGACGTCGTGGGGGCTGAGCCTGGGAAGGGTGGGGGCGCGCTCGCACGCGGCGAGAACAAAGGCGACACAAACCGCGATGAAAATGCGGCTGGCCGAGCGCATGTCAGTTGCCGGCCACCGTCATTTTGTCGATCAGGATCGAGCCCACTTGCTTGGAGCCGCGGCGTTCGACGTCACGGCCGATAGCGGCGATGCCCTTGAACATGTCGGCGAGGTTGCCGGCGATGGTGATTTCCTCGACCGGATATTGAATCTCGCCGTTCTCGACCCAGAAGCCGGCGGCGCCGCGCGAGTAGTCGCCGGTGACCATGTTGGCGCCGTGGCCGAGCAGTTCCGTCACCAGCAGCCCGGTGCCCATTTCCTTCAGCAGGCCGGGAAGGTCGAGGTCGCCGTGGCTGACGATGAGGTTGTGGCTGCCGCCGGCGTTGCCGGTACTGGCCATGCCGAGCTTGCGTGCGGAATACGTCGAGAGGAAATAGCCTTGCACGACGCCGTCCTTGACGACGTCGCGGTCCATGCAGGCGACGCCTTCGCTGTCGAACGGTGCGCTGCCGAGGCCGCCCGGAATGAAGGGCTGCTCGCGGATGCTGACGTGCGGCGCGAACACCGGCTTGCCGAGGCTGTCGAGCAGGAAGGACGACTTGCGGTAGAGGCTGCCGCCCGACACCGCGGCGACGAAGTTGCCGATGAGGCCGGTGGCGATCTGCGCTTCGAAAATCACCGGGCAGGTGCGGGTGTCGAGCTTGCGGCCGTTCAGACGCCGAACCGTGCGCTGGCCGGCGATGCGGCCGACGATCTCGGCCGAGTCGAGGTCGTTGGCGTTGCGCGCGCTGGTGTACCAGTAGTCGCGCTGCATGCCGCCGCTGTCCTCGCCGATGACGGCGACCGACATGCCGTGGCGCGAGCCGGCGTAGCCGTTGCAGAAGCCGAGGCTGTTGGCGTAGACGAACTGCGAGGTGTGCAGATTCACGCCCGCGCCTTCGGAATTGGTGAGCCGCTTGTCGACCGCGAGCGCCGCCGCCTCGCAGGCCTTGGCGCGTTCGGCGGCTTCTTCCACGCTGAGATCCCAGGGGTGGTAAAGGTCGAGGTCGGGCACGTCCTTTGCCAGGCGCTCGGCCTCGGGCAGTCCGGCGGCCTCGTCCTCGGCGGTGTAGCGCGCGATCGTGAGCGCTTTCTCCACCGCGCTCTTCAGCGCGGCTTCCGACAGGTCCGAGGTCGACGCATGGCCGCGGCGCTGGCCGAGGTAGACGGTGACGCCGGCGCCCTTGTCCTTGTTGTATTCGATGGTCTCGATCTCGCCCTGGCGCACGCTCACGCTCTGGCCGACGCCTTCGGAAATCTCGGTGTCGGCGGCGCTGGCGCCTTGTTTCATGGCATGTTCGACGACGAGGCGGGCGAGTGCGGAAAGCTGGTCGCGGGTATAGCTGAACTGGGAACGGGACATGGCGTCGTGTGCGGGCAGTAGGCGTGAGCGGCTCGGGCTGGGCAGGTTTGGGCGGCAGAAACTACAATGACGATCATAACAGCAACCGAAAGCCCCGCCGTGCGCCTGATCGACCCTGATGCCGAACCGGACTTCGACCCCGACGATGTGTACGACGGGCCGAGCAAGAGCCAGAAAAAGCGCGAGGTCGAGGCGCTGCAGGATCTCGGCGCCGAGCTGGTGAAGCTCCCCGACGCGCAGTTCAAGCGCATCGAACTGCCGGAGGACCTGAGGCAGGCGGTCGCCGACTGTCGCAAGATCACCCAGAACGGCGCGCTCAGGCGGCAAAAGCAGTTTATCGGCAAGCTCATGCGGGCGATCGACCCGGCGCCCATTCAAGCCCAGCTCGACGCCTTCAAGGGCGTGTCGGCGGCGGAGAACGCGAAGCTGCATCAGGCCGAGAAATGGCGCGAGAAGCTGATCGCCGACAACGAGGCGCTGACGGGATTCATGAGTGCCTACCCGCACACCGATGTCACACACCTGCGCCAGCTCATCCGCAACGCGCGCGACGAGGCGGCGCGCAACAAGCCGCCGCGCGCCTTCCGCGAGATCTATCACGTGATCCGCGACGCCATGCAGCAGGCGGAATAATCCGAGCCCGCGACGCAGCCGGGCGCCCGAACGATAAGCAGAAGAGGGAGCAGCCATGTGGGGACGCATTGTCAAAATCGCCTTGAGCCTGCCGTTCCTGATCGCGGCGGGGCTGTTCGGCCTGTACCTCGTCTTCGGCTTCTTCCTCGTCAATCCACTGGCGCAAAAACTCCTGCCCTGGGTGGGTGAGCGCACGCTCGCCAGCCGGCTCAGCGCCGACGAGGTCAAGTTCAATCCGCTCACGCTCGAAGCCACCGTCACCGGCCTCAAACTCGCCGAAATGGACGGCAAGCCGCTTGCCGGCTTCGACCGGCTGTATCTCAACCTGGAGACCACCGGCCTGTTCCGCTGGGCGGTGCGCATTGCCGGCGTCGAACTCGAGCGGCCGCGCGCGGTCGTCGAAATCCGCCGCGGCGGCGCGCTCAACTGGAAAGCGCTGATCGACAAGCTCAACGAGGACAAGAAGCCGCCGTCCGACACGGTCGTGCGTATGCTCATCGAGCACATCAAGATCGCCAACGGCGACATCGAGTACATCGACGCCAACCGCGCCGGCGAGCCCTTCAAGGTGACGCTCGCGCCGCTCGGCATCGAACTCGACGGGCTCTCGACCCTGCCGGAGGATCGCGGCGACTATCTGATTGCGGCCAAGCTGCCCGAGCAGGGCGGCACGCTCAAGTGGAAGGGCGACGTCGGCCTCAACCCCGTGGCGTCGAGCGGCGAAGTCGGCCTCGAGGGCGTGCGCCTGACCAACCTCTTGCGCGCGATCAAGAGCCCGCGCAATTTCGAGATTCCGTCGGGCACGGTCGCGGCCGGGCTGCGCTACCGCTTCGCCCTGGTGCGCAACGAAGCCGGCGCCGACACACCCTGGCTGCAGATCGCCGGCGCCAATCTCATCGTGCAGAACCTCGCGCTGGCGCCGCGCGGCGGCGAACCCGTGCTCGAACTGGCCGACGCGCGGGTGCGCAACGCCAACCTCGACCTCGCCAAGCAGTCGGTCGAGGTGGCGGGGGTGAGCCTGTCGGGTGGGCGCGTCGCGGCGACGCGTAGCGCGCAAGGCGTGCTCGACTGGCAGACCTTGTTCGCGCCGGCCGGCAACGGCGCGCCGCCGCCAGCCGCTGCGCCGGCGAAGTCAGCGCCCGCCAACGCCGCGCCCGCCGCGCCATGGAAAATTGGCGTGCGCGACATCCGCGTCGCCGACTGGTCGGCGCGCTATACCGACCGGGGTTACGCCCGCCCGCTCGTCGTCAGCGCCGAGGGCTTCGGCCTCAGCGCCGCGCTGGCCGGCAGCGTCGGCGAGACGGCGGCGATCGAGCTGGGGCCGGTGAACGCGGCCGTCGGCCCGGTGCAGGTCGCTTCGGGCGGCCAGACGGTGGCCGAGCTCGCGCGCGCGGCGGTGGTCAACGCGGGGCTTACGCTCGCCGACAAGCGTCTCGTCGTCGAGGCGGTGGAGCTTACGGGGCCGAAGACCACGGTCGCGGTCGACCGCCAGAAGCGGCTCAACTGGACCGACATCCTGCAGAAGGCGCCGGGTGCGCCCGCTGCGGCGCCGGCCGCGGAGAAAGCCGTCGCCGCGACGCCGTTCGACGTGCAGCTCGCGCGCCTCGCCGTCGACGGCCTCGAAGTCGGCATCGTCGACGCGTCGCCCGGCAAGCCGATGCGGCTCGACGTGGTGCAGGGCTTCGTCACGCTGAAGGACCTGAGCCTCGATCTGGACCAACCCGTCCCGCTCGAGGCCGGCTTCGCGCTGCGCCAGGGCGGGCGCTTCAACGCGTCGGGCAGCGTGGTGCCGGGCAAGGCCTCGGGCACGCTCGACCTGCGGCTGGCGGGACTCTCGCTCAAGCCCTTCGCGCCCTACGTCAACCAGTTCGCCACGCTCAACCTGCACGCGGGCGCGGCGTCCACGCGCGGCAGGCTGACGTTCGCGCAGGCGAAGACCGGCATGAAGCTCGACTACCGCGGCGGCTTCGCGGTCGACGACCTGGCGATCACCGAGGAAGGCACCGAGGAAGCCTTCCTCGGCTGGCAGAAGCTCGCCTCGGACAGCCTGCGCGTGGGCCTCGCGCCGAACCGGCTGCACCTGAACGAACTGGTCGCCACCCACCCCTTCGGCAAGGTGATCATTTTCGAGGACAGGACGGTCAACCTGCAGCGCGTGCTGCGCAAGCCGGCGGGCGAGGCGCCTGCCGCCGAACCGGCGCCCAAGCCCGCGGCGAAGCCGGCCGAACCGGCGTTCCCGATCGCGGTCGAGCGCCTGCGCATCGTCGGCGCCAACGCGGAGTTCGCCGACTTCTCGCTCACGCCGCAGTTCGGCACGCGCATGCACGACCTCGGCGGCGTCGTCACCGGGCTTTCCACCGACCCGGCGACGACCGCCCAGGTCGAGCTCGACGGCAAGGTCGACGACTATGGATCGGCGCGCGTGCGCGGGGCTATCCAGCCCTTCCAGGCGACCGAGTTCACCGACCTCAAGCTGACTTTCCGCAATCTGGAAATGACCAATCTCACGCCCTACTCGGGCAAGTTCGCCGGGCGCCGCATCGATTCCGGCAAGCTCTCGGTCGATCTCGAATACAAGATCAAACAGCGCCAGCTGGCGGGCGAGAACAAGTTCATCGTCAACAAGCTGAAGCTCGGCGAACGCGTCGAGAGCCCGGACGCGATGAAGCTGCCGCTCGATCTCGCCATCGCGCTGCTGCAGGACAGCAACGGCGTCATCGACCTCGACCTGCCTGTGTCGGGCAGCCTCGACGATCCGCAGTTCAGCTACGGCAGGATCATCTGGAAAGCCATCGTCAACGTGCTGACCAAGCTGGTGACCGCGCCCTTCCGCGCGCTCGGCAACCTGCTCGGCGCGAACGCGGAGAAATTCGAGGCGGTCGGCTTCGACCCGGGCGCGAGCGGTCTCCTGCCGCCCGAGAAGGAAAAGCTCAAGACGCTCGCCGACGCGCTCGCCAAGCGGCCGGTGCTCGCGCTCACCATCGAGCCCGGCTTCGACCCCGCGGCCGACCGCCGCGCGCTGCAGGAACAGGCGATGCGCCGCGACGCTGCGTCCATCGCCGGGGTGAAACTCGCCGCCGGCGAGGCGGCCGGCCCGGTCGACGTCAACCACTACAAGGTGCAGACCTGGCTCGAAGACCGCTACATGGCGAGCGCCGGCAAGGAGGCTTACCAGAAGCTGCGCGAAAGCCTCCGCAGCAAGGACGCCGGCGCGGCGACGCGCGTGCTCGAAACCCAGATGGTCGAGCGCCTCGCGCGCCAGTTCAAGACGCGTGACGAAGGCCCGGCGTCGGCCTTCCACAGGGAGTTGCTCGAACGCCTCACGCAGCAGGTGAAGATCGACGACGCGGCGCTGGCGAAACTCGCCGAAGCGCGCGGCGCGGCGATGCGCGACGAACTGCTGCGGCTCGGCCTCGAGCCGGCGCGCGTCAGCGTCGGCGCACCGAGCGCGCAGACGCTCAAGGACCAGCTGGTCGGCAGCAAGATGAACCTGGCGGCGGGCAAGCACGCGCTTGCCGAACCGGTCCCTGCCGCCGAGCCGAAACCGGCGGCGCCGTGAATCGCGCATGAGTTTCCGCCGCTTTCGCATTCTCATCCTGCTCGGCCTGCTCGCCGCGGCGGGCAGCCTCACCCTGCTCGAGCAGTGGCTGGCACGCGGCTGGCACGGGCCGCTCGACGTGCAGATCATTCCGATCAACGGCGACGGCTCGGCGCAGGCCGACGCGACGATCGCCGCGCTCGACGCCGGCGACTTCGGCGAAATCAACGCCTTTCTCGAACGCGAGCTCGCGCGCTACGGCGCGCCGCTGTCGCCGGCGATCCATGTCACGCTGCAGCCGCCGCTCGCCGAGGCGCCCCCGGCGCCGCCGGCCGAGCGCAGCGCGTTGAACAGCCTGGCGTGGAGCCTCAAGCTGCGCGGGTGGGTGTACCGCCAGTCGGGCCAGTGGCTGCCGCAGCTCGGCACGGTCAAACTCTTCCTGCTCTACCACACCGCACAGGATGGCGTGGCGCTGGAACACTCGCTCGGCTTGCAGAAGGGACTCATCGGTGTGATCCATGTGTTTGCCGACGCGGAACAGCAGCGCCAGAACGCGATCGTGATCGCGCACGAACTGCTGCACACGCTGGGGGCGTCGGACAAGTACGCCGAGGGCGGCCGGCCGGTGTATCCAGACGGCTACGCGGATCCCGATCTGCCGCAGTCGGTGCCGCGCCGGGAAGCGGAAATCATGGCGGGGCGCTACGTCAGTGCCGCCGGTGGCGTGGTGATGCCGGCGAGCCTCGATCAGTGCGTGATCGGGCCGGCGACCGCACGCGAAATCAATCTCGACGCGGCTTTCCAGCGGCGCTACAGGTCAGGCGCGTAGCCGCGCTGAATTAAACGGCGCGTACCCGCGCGAGGCGCGCGAGGCCGAAGTGGATGAAGGCGAGCGCGGCGACCACGGCACCCAGCAGGTTCAGCAGCGGCACGAACTGCAGCAGGCCGGTGAGTGCGCCGAGCGTCCACCAGCCGCTTCGCTCGTCCTTGAACAGCCGGGTCATTTCGTCGGCGCTGGCGTGTTCGGCGACGGCGTCGTAGCGGAACAGGCGCTGGTTGAGCCAGGCCGCGGCAACGAAGGGCACGATGACACCGACGCCGATCAGCCACAGCGGCAGGGTGACGATCCATATCCCTACGAACACGAGCATTGCGACGACTGCGTTCCACACGCTGCCGACGAAGCCGCCGCCACGGGCGCGCACGAGGTCCGGATAGTCGCGCTCGGCCACCACGCGGATCAGCGCGGGCATCGCGAACAGCGCGGTGATGACGAGCGCGGTGACGTACACCAGCGGCACGAAGACCAGAATATGCAGCAGCGCCTGCAGGCCGGTGGCGAGCCATACCGGCTCGACGCCGGTGAGCCAGGCCTGGATGCCGATGCGCTCGAGGCCGGCGGCGGTCCAGGCGGTGATCGGCGTCCAGAAGACGACGGCGAGCGCCAGCCAGAAAATGCTGGCGACGAGCAGCGGCCAAACCACCACCCACAGCACGCGCAGGTTGAAGAGATCGCGCACCGCGCGCGCGAGGGCGCTGGCGACGTCGTTCATGCCGGCGGCTGCAGCGCGGACTTGGGGCGGAACACGGCAATCGTGTCCGGGCGCGCTTCGAGGTAGGGTCCGCCGATGAGGTCGATACAGTAGGGCACGGCGGCGAAGACGCCGTCGAGCGTTTCCTTGATCGCCTTGGGCTGGCCCGGCAGGTTGAGGATGAGGCTGGCGCCGCGGGTGACGCCGACCTGGCGCGACAGGATCGCGGTCGGCACGTATTTCAGCGACACGGCCCGCATCGCCTCGCCGAAGCCGGGCAGCACCTTGTGCGCGACCGCCAGCGTCGCCTCGGGCGTGACGTCGCGTGGCGCCGGGCCGGTGCCGCCGGTGGTGAGGATGAGCGAACATTTCTCCACGTCGGCGAGTTCGATCAACGTCGCCTCGATGGTCGGCTGCTCGTCGGGAATCAGGCGGGTGACGAATTCGGCGGGATTGGCGAGCGTATCGCCGAACCAGGCCTGGAGCGTGGGCAGGCCCTTGTCTTCGTACACGCCCTGGCTGGCGCGGTCGCTGATGGACACCAGGCCGATGCGAACGGAATCGTGTTTCATGCGTCAGTACAATCGTGGTTGATGCCGCAGTATATGCAGTATATAAAGAGGGTTGCTGCCCGCGGCGAATTGATCAGAATGAAAATACCAGACTAAGGAGCATGCCATGAAGAGAATCCTCGTGACCATGCTGGCGGCGGCCAGCCTGTGGGCCGGCGCGGCGCTGGCCGACCCGCCCAAGGGCTACAACTTCGTCAACTTCGACGCCGGCCTCAAGGCCGCGAAGGCGAGCGGCAAGCCGATCTTCATGTACTTCGGTCGCTATGGCTGTGCCTGGTGCGACCACACCAACAAGACGACCTTCTCGAACGGCGACCTGAAAAAGCTCTACAGCGACAACTATGTCCTGGTCTACGTCGACGCCGAATCCGGCAAGCGGCTCACGCTGCCCAGCGGCGAGCGCATCACCGAGGCCGAACTCGGTGCGCGCCTGCAGGCCTTCGCCACGCCGCTCTTCGTCTACCTCACGCCGCAGGGCGACAAGATTTTCCAGGCGCCCGGCTTCAAGACGGTGAAGGATTTCCAGGACTACGACCGCTACGTGCGCGGCGGCCACTACAAGCAGAAGACGCTGCTCGAATTCCTGGGCGAAAAATCGTGAAGGCGGCCGCCCTGCTGCTCGCGGCGCTCGCCGCGCCGGTCCACGCCGCGTGGACCTGGGACGAGGCGATCACGGTCAACAGCGCGGTCGGCCCGGCGGTCTTCCCGCATCTGGAATCGGCCAACCGGCAGGGGGTCGCAGTCTCGGCCGGCAGCGTCGGTGTGGTGTGGGAGGACAACCGCAGCGGTAGCCCGCAGTGCTATCTCGCGGTGAAGCCGGCGAAGGCGAAGGTGTTCAAGCGCGAAGCGCGGCTGAGCCGGGGCGAGTGTTACGAGCCGGTGGTGCTGGCGCTGGGCGGCGGGCGCTTCCTCGCTGCCTGGGAAGAAGACGGCAAGGTGCGTGCGCAGGTCTGGCCGGGCGGCAAGCCGGTGCAGCTGTCGAGAGCCGCCGCTGCACAGGTGACGCTCGCGCAGGGCGCCAAGGCACTCTACGCCGCGTGGGCCGAGCAGGACGGCCGCTTCAAGCGCATCGTCGTCGCCGAGCTGGGGGTCAAGGATCAGGCGCTCGGCGTGAAATCCGCGCAGCCGGTCGAGGCGGCGACGCCGATCGACGAGCAGGGCTGGCCCGCGCTCGCGGTCGCCCATGACGGCAGCGTGACCGTCGCCTGGGAGGACCGCCGTCACCGCCACACCGTGCCGATGGTGAGCCACAGCCGCGACGGCAAGCCCTTCGCGCCGCCGGCGCGCCTCTCCGACATCCAGAGCGGCAGCGCGCCGGGCGGACTCGGCGCGGGCACGGGGGCGATGCGGCCCACGCTCGCGCGCTGGGGCGAGCAGGGCCTGGTCGCGGTGTGGCTCGACAAGCGCGACTTCCTGTCCGGCTACGACGTATACGCCGCGTTCGATCTCGGCACGCGCCGCTTTGGTCGCAACCTGCGCGTGCAGGACAGTTTCGGCGACAACATGGCGCAGTGGCACGCGCTCGTCGTGAGCGACGGCACGCGCCTCGTCGCGCTGTGGGACGACGCCCGCGACGGCACGCCCGACGTCTGGCTGTCGGAATGGGAAGGCGAGGCGTTTGGCGAGGACATCGCCGTGCCGGCCGCGCACGGGCCGGGCGAGCAGACCGATCCGGTGGCGACGCTCGATGGCTCGGGCGCCCTGCACGTGGTGTGGCTCGACCGCGACGAGAAAGCGGGCACCCGCGTGCGCTACGCGCGCGCGGTGAGAAAAAACTAGATCCAGCCGCGCCGCTTCAGCCGCCGATACAGCACGGCAACGGCGGCGCCGGTTCCCGCGAGCAGCACAGGGTAGGCCCACGGCCACTCGAGTTCCGGCATGAACGCGAAGTTCATGCCGTAGAGGCTGAACACCACCGTCGGCAGGGCCAGCAGCGCGCCCCAGCCGGCGAGTTTCTGCACCGACTCGTTCTGTTTCAGCGACAGCGTCGCGAGATTGAACTGCATCGCGTCCGAGGTCGACACGCGCAGGTGGTCGATCGCCACCGCGACGCGTACCGCGTGGTCGTGGATGTCGCGGTAGTAGGCGCGCAGCTCCTTGGTGACGAACTGCGGATGCACCCGGATCAGGTCCTGGGTGATTTCCTGCATCGGCTCGACGGCGTCGCGCAGCGCGGCAAGATCGCGCTTCATCGCGTAGAGTTTTTCCAGCGTGTCGCGGCTCGCCTTGGCGCCGCTCATGAGCTGGCTTTCGAGCGCGCCGAAGCGCTCCTGCATCGCCTCGACCACGGGCCGGAACTGGTCGACGATGAGGTCGAGCACCAGGTAGAGCGCATAAGGCGTGCCGACCGGGATGCCGGGCGGGCGCCGGCGCAGGCGCTCGCTCACGCGGTGATAGCCGGCGCCGCTGCCGTGCCGGATGGCGACGACGTAGTTGCCGCCGACGAAGAGGTGCGTCTCGCCGAGCGTCATGCGCGCTTCCCACAACTGCACGGTGCGCACCGCGATGAACACGTGCTGGTCGTATTCCTCCAGCTTGGGACGCTGGTGGGTCGAGATGGCGTCTTCCAGCGCCAGCGCGTGCAGGCCGAGTTCCTCGCCCAGCCGCGTGATGGTGGGGCTGTCCGGCGACTTCAGTTCGACCCAGAGGAATCGGCCGGGCTGGCCGACGTGATCGCTGATCGCGTCGAACGCGATCGCTTCGCCCTGAGGCGAGGCGTCGTGGAAGACCAGGCAGTCGACGGCGGGTTCCGGCGAGCGCGGCATGCGGTCAGAAGGGCAGCGCGAGGCCCGGCGCCGCCTCGTGGATCACGCGGCGGAAATCGGCCTGGATGCGTTCGAGCGCCGTGGCGTTGTCGGCCTCGAAGCGCAGCACGATCACCGGCGTGGTGTTCGAGGGGCGGGCGAGACCGAAGCCGTCGGCGTATTCCACCCGCAGGCCGTCCAGCGTGATGACTTCCTGTGCCTCGGGGAATTTCGCGGTCTTCTGCAGCGTGTTCATCAGCGCGTAGTGTTCGCCCTCGGCCATCTTGATGTTGAGCTCGGGCGTGTTCACGGTGTCGGGCAGGCCGTGCAGAGTGGCGTTGATGTCGGCCTGCTTGCTCAAGTATTCGAGCATGCGCGCGCCGGCGTAGAGGCCGTCGTCGAAGCCGTACCAGCGCTCCTTGAAGAACACGTGGCCGCTCATCTCGCCGGCGAGCAGCGCACCGGTCTCCTTCATCTTGGCCTTGATGAAGCTGTGGCCGGTTTTCCAGAGGGTGGGTTTGCCGCCGCGCGCGCGGATCCAGTCGAACAGCTTGCGCGTCGACTTCACGTCGAAAATGATCTCGGCGCCGGGGTTGCGCGAGAGGACGTCGTCGGCGAACAGCATCAGCTGGCGGTCGGGGAAGATGATGGTGCCGTCCTTGGTGACGATGCCGAGGCGGTCGCCGTCGCCGTCGAAGGCGAGACCGATTTCGGCGTCGCTGGTCTTGAGGTGCGCGATCAGGTCCTGCAGGTTTTTCGGCTGCGAGGGGTCGGGGTGATGGTTGGGGAAATTGCCGTCGACCTCGCAGAAGAGCTCGTCGACTGTGCAGCCGAGGTCGCGGAACAGCTTCGGTGCGAACGCGCCGGGCACGCCGTTGCCGCAGTCGACGGCGATCTTCATCGGCCGCGCCAGCTTCACGTCGGAGACGATGCGCGCGAGATATTCGCTGGCGATGTCGTGGGTGCGGTAGCCGCCGTCGCCGTGGACGAGATTGCCGTCGACGAGGCGCTGGCGCAGCGCCTGGATGGTGTCGCCCGACAGCGTCTCGCCGCCGAGCACCATTTTCAGGCCGTTGTAGTCGGGCGGGTTGTGGCTGCCGGTGACCATCACCGCGCTGTTCGTTTTCAGCTGGTAGGCGGCGAAGTAGGTCATCGGCGTGGCAACCATGCCGAGGTCGACGACGCCGATGCCGGCCTTGCGGATGCCGCGCGCCAGCGCTGCGGCCATGTCGGGGCCGGACAGGCGGCCGTCGCGGCCGATGCAGATTTCGGTCTGCTTGCGTGCCGCGGCTTCCGAACCGATCGCGTGGCCGATGGCCTCGACGATCTCGGGCGTGAAGGTCTTGCCGACAATGCCGCGGATGTCGTAGGCCTTGAAGATTTCCTTGGGGTATTCCACAACGCGCTCCCTCTGTGCTGATGCGCTGATTCTAACCGTGCGGGCTGGTGAAATGCTGCATCACGCGCGCGGCCAGCCAGTCGATGCGGCCTGGGAAGGGGCCGGTCGGGAAGGCGACGTGGCCGCCGGCTTCGGGTTGGTCGAGCGTGATCGAGGCCGACACCTCGGCCGGCCCGGGCAGCGCCGAGGCGGGCAGGAAGGGGTCGTTCTGCGCGTTGAGGACCAGCGTCGGCACGGTGATCGACGGCAACAGCGGCTTCGAGGACACCCGTGCCCAGTAGTCGTCGGCGTCGGCAAAGCCGTGCAGGCGTGCGGTGACCAGGGTGTCGAATTCGCGGAAGCAGGTGGCCGCGGCGATTGCCTGGGCGTCGAGCAGGCCGGGGAAACGGCGTGCCTTGTTGAGCGCCTTTTTCTTCAGCGTGGCGAGAAAATGCCGGGTGTAGACCTGGCGGTTGAAGCCGCGGTCGAGCGCGCGGCCGGCCGCGGTGAGGTCGAGCGGCGCCGACACTGCCGCAGCAGCCTCGACCAGTGCGCATGCGGCGTCGCCCGATTCCCCCAGCCATTTCAGCAGCGCGTTGCCGCCGAGCGAGACGCCGACGGCGAACAGCGGCGCCGTGGCGTGCCGTGCCCGCACGTGGCGCAGCATGCGTTCGACGTCGGCGCTGTCGCCGGCGAAATAGGCGCGCGGCAACCGGTTGTCCTCGCCCGAGCAGCCGCGGAAGTGCGCGACCGCGCCGTGCCAGCCGCGCGCGTGCGCGTGATGCATGAGGGTGCGCGCGTAGGGGCTGTTCGCGCTGCCTTCGAGGCCGTGCAGCAGCGCAAGGACGGGCGCGCCGGGCGTGCCGTCGACCCAGTCGAAGTCGAGAAAGTCGCCGTCGTCGAGCTCGAGGCGCTCGCGCCGGTAGGCGACGCGCGGGGCGCGAATGAGGAGGCTGCTGTAGAGCGTCTGCAGGTGGCCGCCGGGCAGCCAGGCAGGCGCGCGGTAGGCGGAGGGCTTCAAGGTGCTCAGTGCAGCACTGCCGGCGGCGTGCGGGCCGGCGGCGTGCCGCCGACCTGCAGCGGCGAGGCGTGGTGCAGCACCATGCGCCAGCCGTCGCCGTCGCGGCGGAACACGTTGGTGGCGAGGATGGGCGGACGCGGCTCGGCTTCTTGGCCGATGGTCAGGTACTCGCGCACGATGCGGATGACCTGGTCGGCGGTGCGGATCTCGTGGGCGAGTTCGACTTGCATGCGGAAGCGGCCGGCCGCCTCGAACAGGCCCTTCCAGCCGGCGGCGACGGCGGCGCGGCCGTTCAGCGGTGCGGCGAGCGGGTGCAGGCAGGCGACGTGCTCGTCGTCGGCCCACACCGCCATCATGGCGTCGAGCGAGCGCGCCTCGAAGGCGGCGTAGAAGGCGGCTTCGGCCGCCTCGGGCGTGGGCAGAACGGTTTCGGACATGGCAACAGGCTGCGTCGGGCGCAGCGATGGGACGGCGCGGACGCCGCCGGGTTCCGGCCGGACGCGGCTCAGTGGTGGCCGCTGCTCGGCTTGCCTTTCAGGCGGTAGAGCGTGCCGCAATACGGGCACAGCGCTTCGCCGCTCGCCTCGATCGGCAGGTAGACGCGCGGGTGCGCGTTCCAGTCGGCGTGCTGCGGCATCGGGCAGTGCAGCGGCAGATCGCTCTCGGTGACCTCGATGTTGCGCCGGGTATTGTTGTTTTTCGGACCTGCGGTGGAACGGGCGTCGCCGGGCTGCTGGTTCATCGTAAACCTCGCTTATTTGACGGGAGTGAGCCAGTCCGTGTGCTTGGGCGCGCGGCCGTGCACACAGTCGAAATACATGGCCTGCAGCTTGGCGGTGATCGGACCGCGGGTACCCTCGCCGATGGCGCGGTTGTCGAGCTCGCGGATCGGCGTGACTTCCGCGGCAGTGCCGGTGAAGAAGGCTTCGTCGGCGGAATACACCTCGTCGCGCGTGATGCGCTTCTCGATCACCGGCAGGCCGATCTCGGCGGCGAGCTGCACGATGGTGTCGCGCGTGATGCCTTCGAGCGCGCTGGTGAGGTCGGGCGTGTAGAGCTTGCCGTTCCTGATGATGAAGACGTTCTCGCCGGAGCCCTCGGCGACGAAGCCGTCGACGTCGAGCAGCAGCGCCTCCTGGTAGCCGTCCATCTCGGCTTCCTTGTGCGCGAGGATGGAGTTCATGTAGTTGCCGTTCGCCTTCGCCTTGCACATGGTGATGTTGACGTGGTGGCGAGAGAACGAGCTGGTCTTGACGCGGATGCCCTTGGTCAGCGCTTCTTC
Organism: Pseudomonadota bacterium; assembly: GCA_041694715.1. Taxonomy (GTDB): domain Bacteria; phylum Pseudomonadota; class Gammaproteobacteria; order Burkholderiales; family Thiobacillaceae; genus Thiobacillus. The sequence goes on from JBGFSF010000027.1 coordinate 84,103, forward strand.
GCCCATGTAGGCGCCCCACGGCCAGGCGGCGACGATGACGTGCACCGACAGGTTCTTCGCCGAGATGCCCATCGCCTCGGCGCCGAAGAAGGCCATCGGGCGCAGGTAGCCGGATTCGAGCTTGTTCTCGCGCACGACCATGCGCTGTGCCTCGGAAATCGTGTCCTTGTCGAAGGGCAGCTTCATGCCGAGGATGTGCGCCGAGCGGAACAGCCGGTCGGTGTGCTCCTTCAGGCGGAAGATCGCCGTGCCCTGTTCGGCCTTGTAGGCGCGCACGCCCTCGAAGACGCCCATGCCGTAGTGCAGGGTGTGGGTGAGGACGTGGGTGGTGGCGTCGCGCCAGGGTACGAGCTTGCCGTCGTACCAGATGACGCCGTCGCGGTCGGCCATGGACATGGTGGGGCTTTCTTCATGAAGGAACGGAAAGCGGGAATTTTACCGGAATCCGCCCGCCGCGAGGGCGCCGCTTTATGGCACGATGCGCCCCCTGTGGAGGCCGAATGAAGCGTTGGAAAACCCTGCTGCTCGCGCTGCTGGCGCTGCCGTTCGCCGGCTGCGCCGAGCCGGCGCGTGTCGAGTACGACTATTACCTGCTGGCGCTGTCCGTCGCGCCCGCGTTCTGCGAGGACGAGCCGCAGCGCAAGCGCGGCTTCGCGCAATGCAAGGCGCTGTCCGAGAGCGGGTTCAAGGCCATGCCGCTGACGCTGCACGGCCTCTGGCCCAACCGCCTCGACCGCAGACATCCGGCCTGGTGCGGCGGCGAGACGCGCGGCGCGTTCTGCAGCCTGCCGGCCTTGCAGCTGCCGGCCGAGGCCCGGACGCGGCTCGAGCGCGCGATGCCGGGGGCGGCCGACTGCCTCGACCGCTATCAGTGGGCCAAGCACGGCAGCTGCTCGGGCCTGCGCGAGGCCGATTATTTCGCGGTGTCGAGCGCGCTGACCGAGCGGGTGAATCGTGCGCTCGGGGCCGAAATCGCCCGCCATGCCGGGCGCGAAGTCAGCCTCGCCTTGCTGCGCGAGACGCTCGCCAGGGCCGATCCGGCGCTCGTCGACGCGGTGAGCTTCGACTGTCGCACCCCGCGCACGCCCGATCCGGACAAGCGCCGCCCCATGCTGCGCGAGGTGCGGGTGCATTTCGAACGCGACGCCGCGACGAGTGCGCCGGGGCGCCCGCTGCCGCACGCCCGGGCGGGGGTGCGGCACTACAACTCGGGCTGCCCGCAGGGCAGGGCCTACATCGACTCGCCGCTCGACTGAGCCGCGCTTACAGGTAGGCCTTGGCCTCCTCGCCGGGGTTGGGCAGGCCGGCCACGCGCCAGGCTTCGCGGGCGTCGGGGAAGAGGTGCTGCATGCAGTCGGCGCTCTGGCCCGTGAGGTGGCAGACGTGGCTGAGCGCCGTCACCGTGCCGTGGCGGGCGAATTCGCGCCGCAGGGCGTGCAGCAGACCGATTTGCAATTCGCTGAGCGGTTGCAGACCGTCGGCCTGGGCGATGCGGTCGGCGAGGCTCTCGTTCCATAGGTCCGGGTCGATCAGGAAACCGTCGGGATCGAACAGGGCGGGGTTGCTCGCGTGGGCGTAAGGGTTCATGGGAAGCTCCTGCTCGGGTGCATTGAGTCTAGGTATAGCACCGCTATCGCCCGAGCAGGGCGCACACCGCTCAGGCGGCGCATTCCTCCAGGCGGTCGAGCAGGGTGCGTACTGGCGCGGGCAGGGCAGCACCGCGCGCGTCGGCGAGCGGCAGCCAGAGCCGGCCCGGCGTCGCGTCGCGGCGCGACGCGACCTGGAGCCGTACCGGCCGGATGTGCAGCCTGAAGTGGGTGAAGCTGTGGCTGAGCGGCGCCAGCGGCTGCTGGCTGCGGACGGCGAAGCCGAAGTGGGTGCGGCAATGGCTCGCCGCGTCGGCCTCGGCCGCCACTTCGGGCAGGCTCCACAACCCGCCCCAGATGCCGCGCGGCGGGCGCTTTTCCAGCAGCACTTCGTCACGGTCGAGCAGGAGCAGCATCTGCACCTGCTTCTCGGGCAGCGTTTTCTTCGGGCGCGGCGTCGGCAGTTCGGCGGTGCGGTGCTCGCGGTGGGCGACGCAGTCGTCGCGCACCGGGCAGTCGGCGCAGCGGGGGCGGCTGCGGGTGCAGAGCGTCGCTCCCAGGTCCATCATGCCCTGAGTGTAGGCCTCGATGTCCGTGTCCGGCAGGCGCGCCTCGGCCAGCGCCCACAGCGCGGTTTCGACGCTGCGTTCGCCCGGCCAGCCGGCGACGCCGGCGTGGCGCGCCAGCACGCGCCTGACGTTGCCGTCGAGGATGGCGCCGCGCCGGCCGAAGCCGAGCGCGGCGATCGCGGCGGCGGTCGAGCGGCC
>JBGFSF010000040.1:0-19771 GCA_041694715.1 Pseudomonadota bacterium
GCCTCCGCCAGGCTGCCCTGTCCGATCCGCCGCTGACCCATCGCCGCCTCGCCACCTTTGCCGACCCACGAAGCGAATCAGCGATTACCAACACCGACAAGCCGTTTCGCAGAGGTCTCCATCAGCCTGAACGTGGAGACTTTGGCAGCGAGCCCACAGATTTCAGGGTTCCGCCAGCAGCAACTATATGACTACATGATCGATAAGATTGCCAAGGAGGGGCCAGACTATCTAATCCCTCTTCATCCGAGTGCGGGATGGAAAGAGGCACTTGATAAATTACGGCCGGTCTTTGCTCGAGTCCATAAGTATCTCGAGCTCAAAAGCGGAAACCATCATCGCTACTGGGCTCCCTTGGCGCTTCGCTGGATGCGCGGTGAGCCACTTCCCGTGATTATCGACGAAGCCATCAAATACCATCGCAGCCAAGGCAAGAACCGATCCAGCCGTACCGTAATTCGGGAGGTCCTCACAGATGTTGAAAGCGATCTTCGTTTCAAGTACGTTAATCTTCTCAGCTGCTACGGCGCTGTTCTAAAGCAGGCGCTGATCGCAAGTGGGTATGATTCTCACGTTGCGAAAGTCCCTGCTCTGACACTCTATCTCGAGCTTGGCGCCGCATCACAGACAATGATCCAATTCATCAGTCTTGGCCTTTCCCGCCACACCGCTAACGTCCTTTCGCAGCTGACGATCAACCGGGATATGGACATCGGAGCGGCGCGCGGTTTCCTCTCGAGGCTGGACCCTGAAGCAGCAGGCCTGTCGCCTTATGTGGCTGGCGAACTGAGAAAAGTTCTCCAGGCCGCCTGAACTGACGTCAACTTGTGACATCTACGCGCGTCAAAATGCAGCCATGCGAACGAACGCGCCGACTCTATCGCAGCGCCAGAAACTCCTGCTGATGCTTCCATATTTCGGGCAACGGCTCGAGCAGTTGGGGAAGGATCGAGCCGGACTCTGGCCCTCGCTCCATCAGTTCCTCAACCAGTGCGGGGGCGAGCAGCGTCAATCGCAGCAGCGTCCCCAGGTATCCACGCTCGATCTTCTCCGCCTCCGCCATCTCGGTGATCGAGGAATAGCGCCCCTCGTCCAGCAGCTTTTGGTACCTGAATGCCCGCGCCAGCGCCTTCACCAGCGCTGGGTCTGTGCGCGTCCGGATGGCAGCATCGCCGCCCTCCCCCGCCACCGCCGTCACCACCGTCTTCCGTCCCGGCCGCCGCCGGATCTTCAGCGGCACTCGGACCGTGATGCTGGTCGCGGCAGTCACGCGGCAGCCCTCAGCGCTTCGGGCGCGATGGCGCCGAGGTCCCGCACCAACCCGGCCAACCCCTCGACGCGCAGCCGGATGTCGGCACCAGCCGGCCCGACCACCACCCGTTCCACCAGCGCCCGCACGATCCGAGCCTGCTCGGCGGGGAACAACTCGTGCCACAGCGGATCGAGGCGATGCAGCGCGTCGCGCACATCGCGCTCCGTCAGTTCCGGCGCCTCGCGTCGCGCCGCGAGCCAGGTGCCGACCACGATCTCCGGCTGGCGCAGCAAAGCACGCACCTGGCTGATCACAGCGCCCTCGATCTGCGCGGCCGACACGCGCCGGACGATGCCGCAATCCACGACCGCGTCGGTCTTCAGCACGCGCTGCGCGACGTAGTAGCAGTAGCGTCGGCCGTTCTTCACCGCGTGCGTTGGCGACATCGCGCGCCCATCGATGCCAAAGATCAGCCCCTTCAGCAGCGCCGGTGCATGCTGCCGGTTCTGTGCGGCCCGGGTCCGTGGGCTGACCTGCAGGATGGCGTGCGCCCTATCCCACAGGTCGCGCGGCACGATGGCCTCATGCTCACCGCGATAGACGTTGCCCTTATGCGTGACCTCGCCGATGTAAGTCCGCAAGCTCAACGCCTTGTAGACATCACCCTTGTCCAGCAGCTTGCCGGCTTTGTTCGCGATGCACTCCACCTGCAGGCGGCGGACCGTCTCCACGCCCGAGCCGGTCTCGACGAACAGTTCAAAGACGCGCCGCACGCGCGCAGCCTCCGGCTCATTCACCACCAGCTTGCGGTTGGCGACGTCGTAGCCGAGGGGCACCTTCCCACCCATCCACATCCCGCGAGCCTTCGACGCCGCCACCTTGTCCCGGATCCGCTCCCCGATCACTTCGCGCTCGAACTGTGCAAAGCTGAGCAGGATGTTCAGCGTCAGCCGTCCCATACTGGTGGTCGTGTTAAACGACTGCGTGACGGAGACGAAGGTCACCCCATGCGCCTCCATCGTCTCGACGAGCTTGGCGAAGTCCATCAGCGATCGAGACAGCCGGTCGATCTTGTACACGACGATGACATCGACGAGGTCCTGCTCGATGTCAGCAAGCAGCCGCTTCAGCGCAGGGCGATCCAGCGTGCCGCCGGAGAAGCCGCCATCGTCATATCGGTCCCTGACTAGTGTCCATCCCTCGGCGCGCTGGCTGGCGACATAGGCCTCACAGGCCTCGCGCTGCGCATCGAGAGTGTTGAACTCCTTGTCCAGGCCCTCGTCCGTGCTCTTGCGCGTGTAGACCGCGCAGCGCAGCTTCTTCACGGAGGCCGGCATGACCTCGCCGGCAGGCGCCTTCCGCCTCATGCTCCGGGTCTTCCCTTAAGACCGAAGAAGGTCCAGCCATTCCACCGCGTGCCGGTGATGTGCCGGGCGATGGCGGAGAGGGAGCGATAGGGACGCCCCTCATACTCGAAGTCATCGGCGCGGACGATGACGACATGCTGCACGCCGTCGTGCTCGCGGATCAGCCGTGTGCCCGGCAGCGGCCGGCTGTCAGCGCGGATCCGCCGCAGCACCATGTTCCCGCCATCCAGTTGCTCGCCCAGTGCCTCGAGGCGTGCCCGGGTCTCCGGCCTCAGCCCGCCATAGGCCAGTTCCTGGACCCGGTAGGCAAGCCGGCTGGTGATATAGCTGCGGCTGAACGGTGGCGGCTCCTTCCCGAACAGTTCCCGCCATTGTTGCTTCAGCTGCGCGATCGGCGCCGTCTTCAGGGCGGCCAGCCGCGGCAGCACCTGCGCCGGCGGGATCTTCGGGATGGTGGACGCCGGCGGCGCAGCATCGTGCTGCCTCGCCTTCGCGGTCGATCGTCTGGTCATGCGACTCCCTTTCTCATGTGGTTCGCATGACGGCGCTGCCTGGCGGTCGAGTGTAGGCGAATGTCTCCGCGGGCCTCGACCTGCGCGGCATCACGCGCGAGATCCTCGGCAGCGTGGCTCCTCAGCCGCAGCAGGCCGCGGGCGAAGATGTCGCAGATCTCGCGGAGGTGAGGCGCAAGATGATATTTGATCGGTGAAGGAGGCATGTCGATCCACAATCGTCCTGCTCTCCATCTACCGATCGGGATCCACAATTTTCCCACGCCGCGAGGCACGGCTTACGCGGACTTGCGCTCCACCTCCGGCGCGAACACGCGCCACACCGCCTTCACCTTCTTCTTGAGGGTGCTCTCATCGGGGACCTTCCGGCCCTCGGCGTCGAACCAGTCCTGCAGGCGGCGGACCAGCCCCGCCTGGTTCTCGGGCAAGCCATCGAAATACAGGGTCCTGCAGATCTCGACCCAGCAGGCCTCCCAATCATGCGTCGGTTGGGCACCGCGCGGCCGCGGCGTCAGGACGACCACCGGTGACAGAACTGGCCCATCGCTGGCCGACTGTAGCGACTGCGCCGCCTCGAACCGCTCGAGTTCCGCATGGCGCACCACCAATTCCTGCGCGGGGACCTCGACAGGATCCGCTTCCCCGCGCGGCGTGCGCAACTCGAGATACTCCCCGGGCTCGGCGACAAACCGCTGCACCCGATGCGTTCCGCGCTGCACGATCGTCCAGACGTCGTCACCATGCAGATCGACCGGCCCGCTGAGCAGCCTCTCGCCCTGCCGGATATGCTGGGGCGCGCCGTCGGGGGTGTGATCGATGATTCCCTCCTCGGCGAGCAGGCCTGTCGCAACGAAGGAGATGGCTATCTCCCGCGCGACCGCATAGGCGGCGATATCCCAAATGGACAGGTTCCACCGCTGGGAGACTTCTTCCAGCCGATACAACGGCTTGCGACGAGCGCGCACGGCCATCACTCCCTTCGTCAACGAAAGCCCTGGGCGCGCATGCGCCGATATGCCAGCACGACCCGTCCCATGTCTCGCCGCATATCGGGCGGCAATCGCGCTGCCTCGACGAACAGATCGTCGAGCCGCTCGCCAAGAATGGCAGCGGCGCGTTCGATCAGTTCGTCGCGCGGCGGCTTCTCATGGTCGCGCTCGATGCGCGACCAATAGGCCGGCGAGACGCCGAGCCGTTCGGAAAAGTCATTGAGCCCGATGCCCAGCGCCTTGCGCTTGGCGCGGACCACCGCCCCGAAGCTCATAGCGCACCCTCCTGCATCAGGCCGTAGCGCGACAGGCGCACGGCGATGAACCGCTCCGACACACCGAAGTCGCCCGCGAGCGCCGCCAGAACCCCCACGACAGCATCCGGCGGATTGCCCACTGCAAGAATTGGACTGCCGGGCCGACCCTGGTGCGGGCCGCGCGCGAGCCGCAGGCCTTCGCCCCGGGCATGCGCGAGCAGCCTTGTGTGCAGGGGGACTGGCGGGGCGAGCAGCGCGCCCATGAATTCGTTCGCCCGCACCTCGGCAGCACCTCCGACCCGATAGAGTGCCGCAGGATTGGCGGACACGGCTCGGAACCGGCGCGTCGCCGTGTGCAAGGCCGCCGGCACGTCGAACAGCACGTGGCCGAACTCGTGCGCGACCGTGCTGCGCTCCAACTCGGGCCGGTTCGCGGTCAGCTCGGCATTGACCGAGACATAGGCGCAATCCGGCTCCTCGGGATCCGTGTCGCAGACGCCGAGGATCTGGCGATCGGCCTCGTCCCGCAGCGGATGCGCGAGATCCCAGATCACGGCAACCGAGCGCCCATTCACCTCCACCCGCTGACCGGCCTGGAGCAGCGCCGGCACGCTGACCGCGAGGCTGTCGGGCTCGACGCAGATTTGACGCCGCACCTGAGCAGCAACGGCCCGGATGGCGCTGACGGAGAGCGCGCGCGGGGCGCCTGTCCCTGCGTGGCAGGGATAGTGCACGACGATGGGCATCGGACGGGGATCCTATCGGGTGAACGAGTTCATCAACAGCATTGTTCTTATTATGTTCGCTGCCGCCCGTGAGTCCAGCGGCGCGTAAAGGAGGGGGTGCGGAAATCAGATTTGCGCCCCACCAGACCCGCGAGCCCCCACGAGGGCCACATAACTCATTGATTTTGTGCCAGTGCGGAATTGCTCCGCCGGCATTCGCACCCCATTCGGCCCCTTTCCGCCTCGTGGCCCCTCGGCGCGGCGTGGTCCGGTCTGTCCATCGCAGCACCACCTGGACCGAGGATCTGACCTTGCTCGATCAACAGCACGCCGAAGCGCCCGCCGGCCTCAAATGGGATGATCATCATACGCGGACGGCACTTCGGGCCGCCGACTGCCAGGCAGCACGCTGGGTCAAGCACGGCCGGCGCGGGCGGGCCGATTGCGAGGACCTGCGCCAGGACATCCTGCTCGCCATCGTGGAGCGGGCGCGCCACTTCGATGCCAGCCAGAGCAACTGGGACGCTTACGTCACCCTGTTGGCGCGGCATGTGGTCTCCGATCGCATTCGCGCCGACCGCCACCCGGCCCGGCTGAGCTTCGTCGCAATCGACCTTCCCGCGCTCGATGCCGTGACGCGACTGACCTCCTGCACATTGAAGGAGGCGGATGGCGATGACGCTGGCATCGCGCGTCGCCTCGACCTGACCGCACTCCTCGACGACCTGCCGCCAGCGCCGCGCGAGATCCTCGCGATCCTGATGGTGCACCAGGGCGACGTGCCGGCCGCGCAGCGCGCGAGTGGTCGCTCCTGCTCCGCCTTCTATCGCGCGGTGGAGGAGTTGCGCCTGTGGCTGCGCGCCGCGGGCCTCGGCATCGCAACGCACCCCCGTGGGAAAAATCGCGAACGCGATCGGTAGATACCAAGCAGCAGGATCAGTTGCCGAAGGACACCCTCGATGAATGTCGTCGTGAACCATCCGATCGTCACCGCAGCGTCGGCATCCTCCAATGCGCTGGCCTGGCTTGAGCCCGTCGATGACGCCAACACGCTATGCGATCGCGTCACCGCTGCCTCGCCGGGTGACGCCATCACCTACTTCATCGGACTGTTGGCCCGCGACCGCGATCGGCTTGCGTCACGGCTAGACGCGGAGCAGCGCGCCGAGCTGGACACGCTCGCCGACTGTGCTTGGCGGCTCGCGGATGCCGGTTGGGTGCATCTGGTGCAGCGCCGTGTCGGGCCGGAATGCTTCGCCTATCTGGTGATTGTACGCCCCCGTCCGCGCCATCAGCGGCAGCGCGGCGCTGTTCTGCTCGCAGCGTGATACGCACCATGGGCAAGTTCTCTCGTGACAAGGGCCTGCGCCGTGAGCGCGCCATCGTCGATCTGCACCGCAAATGCGGCATCCACGCCGAGCGCGTCCCGCTGTCCGGCGCGCTCCGCTATCGCGGCAACGACGCCGATGTCGATCTCTACGTCCGCGGCGCGCTGCCGCTGAAAGCCGAGGTCAAGGCGCGCGCCAACGGGTCGGGCTTCAAGACCCTGCTGGGCTGGCTCGGGACCAAGGATGCCCTGGTGCTGATCCAGGATCGCACCGTGCCCCTGCCCCCTCCTTTATGGCCGATTACGGCGAGCGCCTGGTCGATAACGGCTATTCCGTCATCCCGATCATGCCGGGCACCAAGGTGCCGGGGCGCTTCACCGGCGGGGAGTGGTCGCCCTATCCCGACTGGGCGCGTCACTGCGACCGGCCGACGAAGTCCTTCGAGGTGGACATCTGGCGCCGCTGGCCCGGCTGCGGCGTCGGCATCGCCACCGGCGCCGTTGTGGGCATCGACATCGATATCGTGGACGGCGCGCTGGCCATCCAGATCGCCGAGCTCGCTACGTCGATGCTCGGTGACACGCCGTGCCTGCGCATCGGCCGCGCCCCGAAGCGCCTGCTCGTCTATCGCGCGGCCACCCCCTTCGCGGGCCGCAAGCGCCATCCCCTCGAGCTGCTGGCGCGCGGCCAGCAATTTGTCGCCTATGCCGTGCACCCGGACACCGGCCGCCCCTATGAATGGCCGGAGGACAGCCTGGTGGAGCTACCGCTGTCCCGGCTGCCGGTCGTGGACGAGGCCGGCTGCACGGCCTTTCTGGACGCTGCCTGGCAGCTCGTCCCCGACGAGGTTCGGGTCAACTCGATCCTGGCGGACGCGCCCACCAGCACCTGGCGCGGCCCCAGTGACCCGAAGGGCACCCGGGACGCTATCGCCGCGGCGCTGGCCTGGCTGCCGAATAACGATCTGCCGGGCAACGAGTGGATCACCGTCGGCGCCGCGATCAAGGCCGCGATCGGCGAGGAGGGGCGCGACCTTTGGCTCGACTGGTCTCGGCGGTCCGGGAAGTCAGGGCAGTCGGGTCGATCCGACACCCCCGAGCGGCGCTGGGCCTCGCTGCGACCGCACAGCGTCGGGGCCGGGAAAATCTACTGGCTGGCCGAGCAGCGCGGCTGGGTACCGGATCCGGCGCTGACGCTGAACGGCACGACGGCGGAGCAGGCGGCACAGCCGCATCCTGCGGCGGGGCTTCTGGCGAAGGTCGCGGTCGCGCCGCTGCCGATCGCTCCGCCGCCGAAGCCCTATCGCGTCCCGCCCCAGCTGCTGCAGGTGGATGGCGCGCTGCGCCTGTTCGTGGACTACGCCACGGCCAGCGCCGTCAGCCCGCAGCCGTTCCTCTCGCTCGGTGCCGCCATCTGCCTGGTCGGCGCCATTGCTGGCCGCCGGTATCGCACGCCCACCGATCTGCGCAGCAACGTCTACGCCATCGGCATCGCCGACAGCGGCGGCGGCAAGGACCATGCCCGGCGCTGCGCCAAGCGCGCAATCTACGCCGCGGGCCTGGACCGATACCTCGGTGGCGAGGATCTCGCCTCGTCCGCCGGCCTGCTGACGTCGCTGCAGCGCCATCCCGCACGCCTGTTCCAGGTGGACGAATTCGGCCAATTCCTGAAGCTGGTCCTGAACCAGCGCGCGCCGGCGCATAAGGCGGCGATCTGGTCCGAGTTGACGAAGCTCTATACCTCGGCGGCCGAGCCCTACATCGGCGCCGAGTACGCCGACCAGAAGGCGCGGCCGCGCGTCACCATCGAGCAGCCCTGCGCCTGCATCTGGGGCGTCACCGTCCCGGGCCCGCTGTGGACGGCGCTGGAAGGTGGCGCGCTGGCGGACGGCTCCATCGCGCGCTTCCTGGTCTTCCTGACGGACGACGACTACCCCGAGCGCAACGAGGCCCCGGCGCCGATGGACCCGCCGGCGGCGCTGGTGTCGGCATTGCGGGCGATCGCGCGCGGCGTGCCCGGCCACAGCCATGGCGGGAACATCGCCGATGCCATGGAGTCCTCGGCGCCGATCCACGCCTACACGGTGCCGCTCAGCGGCGCGGTGTCGGGCTGGCGGCAGGCGTTGGTCCCGGCCGCGGTGGCGGCGCCCACGGCGACCGGGATCGCCGGCGGGATCCGGCTCTCCGGCGGCTTTACGGCCAGCGCCGTGAAGCTGCAGGTGTTCGAGGCGACGAGCAGCAGCCTCGCCGCTGCGCTCAAGCTGCCGACGGAGCCGACCAGCCTCTTCTGGGACCGCACCGGCCTGACGGCCGGCGATACCCGTTGGTACTGGCTGCGCGCCGTCTCGGCCGAGGGCAACGTCTCCGCGCTGGCCGGGCCGGTCTCCGCCACTGCGCTCTGAACTGGAGCCATCCCCCCATGCCTGCCCGCATCGACGACCTGCTGGTGCTCGACACCGCGGTCAGTAAGACCGATCTCGCCAAGTACCTGCGCGACCGCGAGACCGTGCTGCCCTCCGATTTCGGCGGCCTTGGCGACGGCGTCGCCGATGATCGCGCCGCCATCCAGGCCGCCTTCGATCGCGCCGCGGCGGACCAGAAGTTTGCCGTGATCCCGCCCGGCACCTGGAACGTCTCCGCCGGCGTCACCCTGAGCGGTGGCGCCCGCGGTCTGATCATGCACGGCGTCATCCGCTACACCGGCACCGCCCCGGTGACCGTGCTGACGCTGGGCGATGGCGGCACCGTCCGCAACGGCGAGAAGCACTATGCCGGGCTGCAGGTCATCCGGCAGACCCAGTCCGACTGGCTCGACGAGGCCGATATCGGCATCCTGGTGCGCAATATCGACGCGTCGGTGGTCGAGCTCCGCCTCGTCTCGGGCTTCACCATCGGCATGCGGACGCTGGGCGACGGCCGCGGGGTGGAGGACAGCACCTTCCACCTCGGGCGGATCCTCAACAACCGCATCGGCCTCGACATCCGCTGCGCCACCGCGACCGCCTGGAACACCTCTGTCCGCTACTACGGCGGGCACTTCGCCATCGCGACGGGGATCAATCCCACCATCGATCGCTTCGGGATCCGGCTGTCCAGGGCGGACGGCGCCTACTCCAACCACAACCGGCACGTCTTCGACGCACCGAACTTCGAGTTGCGCCAGCTCGATCCCAATGTGGCGATCCCCTTCCTCAACGAGACCAGCGGCTCGGCGATCATCGGCCGGGCGCTGCGCCTGGAGGCCTGCTCGCCGATCGTCGCCCGGCACACCGCCGCGGCACAGGATTGCGAATACGAGGTCGCCTGGTCCAACACCTACCAGGTCGGCATCGACTACGCCGCCACTGCCACCCGCTGCGGCAACACCGTGCTCAACCGGCACCGGGCACCCGCCTCGCGGCATCTGCGGCTGCTCGGGTCGGTGCCGAATGTCCGGGCCAAGGCGTTCCAGCACAGCGCGACCGAGATCGGCGTCGAGGGGCTGGCGGTGGTCGCGACCTCCACCACCTCGGCCACGACGCTGGCCGGGCTGTCCTTCAACGGGCTGGACGACATCACGCCGACTGCGCGAGGACTGTTGCTCGAGGCGCAGCGGGGGCTCGCCTTCGTGGTGGAGTGCGGGCAGGCGAAGGAGTTCGCGCTGGTGCACTCCCTCGTCGGCGGGGCGGATGGCGGGCGGATCTTCGTGCGCTGCTTCGATGCGGCGATGAATGTGCGGGAGAACCTCGCCGGCGACGCCCTGGCCTCCATCACCACGCTGCTGTGGAACGTCCCGTCCAAGGCCTGGACCGGCGGTGCGGCGATGGCCGATGCCTCGCTGAACAAGCGCATGACGGTGCGGCTTGGGCCCGGCGTCGCCTTTGCCCAGATCGGCATCGTCGGCTTCGACGGACAGATCGAGGTCGAGGCGCTGCGGCTGTACGCGTTGCCGGAGGCGGCGCCAGCGCTGCTCTGCGGCACGCCCGCGCTGCCGGTCGGGCAGCGGGAGTTTGCGGCGGAGGTGGCGTGGGACCTGCCGAGCCTGGCGCCGGGGGCGACCAGCTTGCTCGACGTCACCGTCAGTGGCGCGCGGCAGGGGGATCTCGCCCATGCGGCGCTGGCTTCGTCGACGCGCTTCGTCGAACTCGACGCCGCAGCCTGGTCCAACAATACCGTGCGCGCTATAGCCAGGAATATCTCGCCGGCCACCTTCGACCTGGGCGCGGCGACGCTGTCGGTCGCGGCCAGAAAGCGCCGAATCCCCTGACCGTCCGCGCCTACAGTGCACTGACTTCACCAAACAAGAAGGGCGTAGGCATGTGGCCGCCAGCACGGACGTCAGCATCGTGTGGGCCTCGCTTAGCGCGGTCGGCGCCGGCCTCCGGAGCCTGGATGTGCGGCTGCGCAGGCCGACGATCTGCGCGGACGCGCCGCCGGCATGTCTGCCGCTGGCGCATTGAGGCTCTTCGAGGGTGCCGACGAGGTCGCGACGGCTAGGTAGGCTTCGGCCAAGACGGATCCTGGAACAGGACCAATTGCGAGGAACTCGATTGCACGCAGCAGATGATCGGCAACGTCGAGGCGTCCTTCAGCCATTGCCTGTCGGAGTGCGATCAGGATTTGATCTTCCAGCGCGCCATGTCGATGGTACAGCACCTGAGCGACCTCCTGCTGCTTCCTTGGGCAGACCGATCAGCCTGCCCCCACGATTTGGCGCCACCGGCGACAGGTCGCGCCGCTCCCAAATCAGGCTCGCGGCAACGCCATACCCGGGGAGCATCGCTATCCGACGTAGCGAAGCTCCGTCATCATGCCCGCGGCCAGGTGAGGCATGTGATGGCAGTGGAACATCCATCGACCGGGCTTCTCCATATCGATGGCGATCGTCATCCGGCCCATTGGCGGGACATGCACCGTGTCCCGGACCGCACCGGCAAATCGCTGCGATCCGATACCAACGACCTGGAAGGCATGACCGTGCAGGTGCATTGGGTGCGCCATCATCGAGCCGTTCTCCATGGTGAGTTCGACCCTCTCCCCGCGCCGCGCCTCGAGGAGGCGATGCCGGCCCCACGGTTGACTGTCGATCGACCAAGCGTAGGGGGTCATGCCTCCGTTCAAGGTTACATGGAGCGCCCGATCGGGGCGCCTCATGGGTAAGGGGCTGACTGCGTGCAGCCGGAGTTCCTGCCCCCCGTCGAAGGGCGCCGCCACCGCGTCGGCCTCCGGCGCGATCCGGGCGACTGGTGCCCCCGCGGTGGCCAGGACGATCCCAGCTTGCTGTCGGGCGCCTTCCCGTAGGGCGAGGATCGGAAAGGCGCCGCCCTCACGCGGAACCTCAAGCACTATGTCGACGCGCTGGCCCATCGCGAGACCAATGCGAGCCCCTGGTTGCGGCTCGACTGCATGCCCGTCCACGGCCACCAGCGTGCCGCGCAGGGTGCCGGTGTCGATCCAGAACACCGTCGCCCCGGCACCATTGATTATCCGCAGCAGGACGCGTCCACCGCGCTCGATTCTCACAACCTGCGGGTCGGCCAGCGTCCGGTCATTGGCGAGATAGGCGTCGAAGTCGATGTCGTTCAGATCCACGGCCGCCGCGTCCGCATCTGCATGGGCCGCCGACCCATGGCCACCGTGGGAACCCTGGACGGAGCTATCGCTGCTGCCGAGGCGCGCCAGATGCTCACCGAGCGGCGTGAAGGAGAAGTCATGCAGCATGAGCACGACCTCCTGCCGATCCGCGCGCACGTCCTCCTGGGTCCTGACGATCAACGGAGCCGCCAGCAGCCGCATCTCCTGATCCGGGACATGCGCGTGCATCCAATGCGTACCCGCAGTCGGAGCGTAGTCGAAGTCGCGCGTCGCGCCGGGCGCAAGCATGGGCAATGGAACGTCGGCGACGCCGTCCTGCTCCACAGGCGGTGTCTGACCGTGCCAATGGATGATGGTGGGCTCACTCAGGCCATTGACGAGGTGCACGCGGAAGCGCTCGCCCGGCGGGATCACGATACCCTGCCTTCCGTCCGCCTGGAGAAGACCGAGAACCGTTGCCGCCCGGCCATTGATGTCCAGCGTCCGCGTCGTGGCGCGGAGCGACGGAACGTCGGCCGCGGCGTTCCCCGGGCGCGGGCCACCTGCGAAGGCCGAGGCGCCGAGCGCGGCAGCCATGGTCATGAACGAGCGGCGTGACGGCGACATCTCTCCTATCCATTCCAGTGTTCGACGTCAGGATCATCGCCGACGAACACGACCAGAGGCTTGCTGCTCCGTGACGAAGTATGTCATCCGCAGACGACGCCGCTCATCCTACCTCTGGCCACGAGGCTGGCTCTCGATCATCGGCGATGTTCGCGGATGACTGCCAAAGGAGCGGCAGGTCGCCGTAGAGGTGCCGAAACGCGAGTTCGAAGCCAACATCGCGCAACTGCCGGAGGGACCTGATCGCTGCCGTCATCTGCGCGACCAGCTCCTGCTCCGCAGTCCGAAGCGGGCTTTCGCGTGGCACACCTGCGGGATTCGCCCGTACTGCGGCGGCGAGGACCGCGACGCCCAGCATCCAGGGAGCGAACTTCTCCGAGAGCAGATAGCGGCTGCTGCGCATCGGATGCAGCCATTTCAGCAGCATCGCCGTCGCAGGGTTACTGACCGGACGAATCCAGGGCGCCAGTAACAGGCCGTAGGCCTGATCACTGAACTCGGAGACCTGGCGCGCGCGATCAAAGGCCGAGGGCGCTTCCTCGAAGGGCAGATCTTCGACACGACGCTCCTCGAACACGACGCGGTAGTGTGGCTTCTGGCAATTCGGGTCGCCTGTTGGGTTGTCGATCCTCATCTCATATAGGCCAGGAGCGAGTGCCGTGACATCGGGCAAGGCCTCGAGGATCGCGCGGTGCTCGAAGCGCGCCACCGAGGCTGACACGAAGATACCAAGGTGCCCAACCTTCCGGTTGATGAGGTACACGATCCGCTGTCCCGCGCGCTTCAGTGCCTCTGTGCTACCATGGACATGACGGATCCAGGCTAGGGCCTGATGCGGCGGGCTGATGTCGTCGCCGTAGGAAGCAAAGACAACGAGCGGACTCGCCAGCCTGCGGAGATCGATCGGGATCCCGTCGCCGAGATCGAGCACGCCTCGCTCCAGCTCGTTTCCGACGAAGAGATGCCGCACGATGGCTGTGATCTCCTCGCGGCTCAGCGCAAAGAAGGCGTTCCACCACCGCTCGAAGGCGAGGAAGCGGTCGTGCTCGCCCACCGGGTCCAGGAACAGCGTGGCGTACTTCTCCCACAGCGTATTGTCGGGTTTGAGCGCCTCGAAATTCTGCACGAGCCACGCGCCGTCGAACTGACCGTCGCCAAGGTCGGCGAGCAACCGCACCGGCCACACCCCGCCAACCAGGCCCCCCGCGAGGCGCATCGGGTTCACGCCGGCCTCGCCGGACCAGTAGGACAAGGGAGAGCCGTTCAGCACGACCGGCCCAAGCGCGCCCTGGCAGTGCAAGGCCAGCAGGATCGCCGCCCAGCCTGCCTGACAATTGCCGTATACGATCGGTAGCTTCCCCGGGTGCCGAGCCAAGACCTCGTCAGTGAAACTGCGCAGCGCGTGCAGCACGTCGACCAGGGTCTGGCCTGGACAGGGGGCCGGGAAGAAACTCACGAAGTAGACCGGGTAGCCCTCATGCAGGGCAATCCCGAGTTCGGACTCGCGCCGGAAACCCCCAATGCCGGGCCCGCTGCCCGCGCGCGGGTCCATGATGATCAGCGGCGGCTTGTCGGGATCAAGGCAATGGTCCGCCTGATCGTTCCCGTAGGCGGTGATGCGGAGGAGGGCGTAGTTGACGGGCCGCGCGAATCGCCGCGCGTCCAGCAGCGTCTCGTGGCGGAAGGCGAGCACGTCCGGGGCGCCGGACACGTCGCGCTCAAGCATGTCGTTGGCGCGCTCCCGTAGCGTGTCCCAGAAGAGGATCGTTCGCTGCCAGGCATCAAGGCCGTAGGCCCAGGCATCCGTGACATCCGGAAGCCGTGCCGCGGGCCGTGTCGCATCATCCATCGGGCTTCGTCCTCCGGAACTCCGGTGCATGCCGGCAGGCTGCGCGGCGCAAGGCACGCGCCTGCCGGCACGCCAAGGCGCTACCGCGCCGGGCCCATCATGCCGCGCGCCATCGGGCCGGGGCTGCCGGGCAGGATGAGCCAGGCGAGCGCCTCGACGGTGCGCCGCTGCCCATCATCCAGTGCGGGCATCACCGCGGCGGCAGCCTCGCGGCAGGCGCGGGCGCGCTCGAGTTCGGCCGTGAGCCGAGCCTCCTGGGCGGCGAAATGCTGCTCTAGGCCGGCGCCCGGCGCGACGGCCGGGATTCTGGCGCGTGCCTCGCGGAAGCGGGTCGCTGCCTCGCGGATCTTGGCGGCGAATGCGGTCCACGCGGCTTCCTGGTCGGCGCGGATGCGCAGTTCCGCCCGCAGGAAGGCGAGGCCGCCCTCCGCCCGCTCGGCGAGCAGGTCATGCAACTGCTCACCCATTCCCGCCCCTTGCGGCGCGCCGCCCTGCATGCCTCGCATGGGCATCCCGCCGCCCATCATGCCGGGCATTCCACCACCGCCCATGCCGGGACGCCCAATGGTGCGCCGGCCATCCTGATCTTCCACGTCCACATGGATGTCTGGACCGACGTTGATGATGACGTTCATCGGCGTGCCGTAGGGGCCGTGGCGTCGCATCATGCCCATCCCCATGCCGGGCCGGCGATCGTCGCCGCCCATCATCATCGGCATGCCGCCTTGGCCACCCATCATTCCCATCATGCCCATGCCACCACCCGGCGCGGGTGCCGCCGGGACGGATGCCGCGGGGGCGGGCTGCGCCGCGCTGGGGGCTGCCGTCGCGGCGGCGCCGCCAGGGTGATGCGGATCCGCCGCCGGGGCCTGCTGAGCCATTGCTGGCCATGCGAGCAGAAGCGCCGCCGCCAAGGCGGCTCCGTGAGTCATGCGCGCAGACATGGTATCTCTCCTCCTTGCCATTCGCGCCGGCGTGCTCCGGAATGGAGCTCGCGCTTCCAGTGTTTTGGATGACGCGACGTTTCGATCATGGTGCTTCGGGTCCCGGCGCATTGGCGCGCCGCGCCGCGAGCAGCGCGAGCGGCGGGACCACAGCCCACTGCAGCAGTGGCGCGAGCCCCGTGCCGAGCCAGGGCAGCCGTGGCATCGCCTCGGTGTAGGCCCAAGCCTGCCGGATCTCGACGTTCAGCCACTCGCTGTAAATCGTGTAGGCGACCCCGACCGTGACCGTCGCGCTCAGCACCCGGGTGAAGCCTCGCGCCGGCCAGGCATCCTCGCCCGCCAGCAGCAAGGCCCAGGCGAGTGCGGCAACGCCGATCAGCGCATCGCCCAGCGTGCAATGCAGGACGGCATAGGCGATCGTTCCCGAACCGCCATCCCGCCACAGGGTATAGAGCGGCAGCTGCGCGACCTCCCACGTCAGCATGGCCGGCACGAGGAGCATCGTGTAGGCCCGCATGGATCGGAGCCAGGACGCAGGGCGCCATGCGGTGCGAGACGGGCCATCCATGTGCCGCTACCCGCGTCATGCCGCGACCGCCGGCGCTGTCGCGCCGGCCTGCGCTATATCCCGCCGAAGTGTGGCCAGCCGATGCTCGCCCTGGCGCCCAAGGAGGCGAGCATTGAACGCCACGACTACTGTGGAAAGGGACATCAGCGCGGCGCCCATGGCCGGTGTCAGCAGGATGCCCCAAGGCATCCCGACACCGGCGGCGAGCGGAATCGCGATGACGTTGTAGCCGGTCGCCCAGACCAGGTTCTGCGCCATCTTCGCGTAGGTCGCGCGGGCCAGGGCCAGGATCGCCACCACGTCGCGCGGGTCGTTCCGCACCAACACGATGTCGGCCGCCTCGGCCGCGACGTCGGTCCCGGCGCCGATGGCGATGCCGAGGTCGGATTGCGCCAGCGCCGGCGCGTCGTTCACCCCGTCGCCCACCATCGCGACCGTCAGGCCCTTCGCCTGGATCGCCTGCACAACCTCCGACTTCTGATGCGGCAGCACTTCGGCGCGAACCTCATCCAGGCCAAGCTCCCGCCCGACCTGTTCAGCCACCGGGCGCGCGTCGCCGGTCAGCATCATGCAGCGCAGGCCGAGCGACTGGAGCTGGCGGACCGCTTCGCGGCTCTCAGCGCGGACGATGTCCGCCAGGGCGACGGCGCCCGTGACGACGCCCCCGACCACGACGAAGACGACCGTGCGGCCGGCCTGGCGCTCGGCGGCCACACGCGCGTCAGCCACCGCGATGCCACGGCGGTCGAGCGTGCCGGGGCTCACGACTTCGACCTCGCTGCCCTCGATGATGGCGCGAGCGCCTTCGCCAGGCAGGTTGCGGAAGTCCAACGCCTGCGGGGCGACGATGCCGCGATCCGCGGCGCTGCGCATGATGCCCTTGGCGATCGGATGTTCGGACGCCGCCTCGAGCCCCGCGGCCAGGCGCAGCACCGCTGCCTCGTCATGGCCGGCAGCGAGCGGCACCACCGAGACCACCCCGAAGCGGCCCTCGGTCAGCGTGCCTGTCTTGTCGAACACCACCGCCTGCAGCGCGCGCGCCCGCTCGAAGGCGGCGCGGTCGCGGATCAGCAGCCCGTTGCGCGCGGTGAGTTCGGTGCTGACCGCGACCACCAGCGGTACGGCTAGGCCGAGCGCATGCGGGCAGGAGATGACCATCACCGTCACCATCCGCTCCAGCGCGAAGGCCAGCGGCGCGCCGAGGATCAGCCATACGACGAAGGTGCCGCCACCCACGACGATCGCCACCCAGGTCAGCACCGCAGCGGCGCGGTTCGCCAGGTCCTGCGTGCGCGAGCGCGTGGCCTGCGCCTGCTCGACCAGCCGGATGACCTGCGAGAGATAGGTCTCGCCTCCGGTGCGGTCGATCCGCACGGTCAGCGCGCCCTCGCCGTTCACCGAGCCGCCGACGACGCGTCCGCCGGCGGTCTTATCCACCGGCCGCGATTCACCGGTCAGCATGCTCTCATCCACCGAGGAGCTGCCCTCGGTCACGGTGCCGTCCGTTGGCACCTTCGCACCGGGCCGCACCAGCACCAGGTCGCCGGGCTTCAGGGCGGAGATCGGCACTTCCGCCTGCGCCCCGCCTGGGCCTAGCCGCGTGGCCGTTGCCGGCATCAGCCGCACCAGCGCCTGCAGCGCGCCTGACGCGCCGAGCACTGACTTCGCCTCCAGCCAATGCCCCAGCAGCATCACGAGGATGAGAGTCGCGGTCTCCCAGAAGAAGACCTCCCCGGCGAGGCCAACGAGCACCGCGAGCGAATAGACATAGGCCGAGACGATCGCGAGGCTGACCAGCGTCATCATCCCCGGCTTGCCGCGGCGCACCTCACCCGCGAGGCCGGTGATGAAGGGCCAGCCGCCGTAGAAGAACACCGCGCTGGCCAGCGCTGCTTCCACAAGGTAGTCGCCGGGAAAGGCGATGATCCCCGGCAGGCCGATCAACATCTGAATGTGCCGCGACAGCAGCACCACGCCGATGGTCAGGGGCAGGCAGATCCAGAACCGGCGCCGGAAGTCGGCCACCATCGCTCCGTGATCATGCCCGGCGTGGCCATGCCCTGCGTCGCCATGCCCGGCGTGGGCATTGGCAGGCATGGGCGCGACGGCCGCGCTGGCCATACCTGGCGCATGGCCGTGCTGGTGGTGATGGGTGTGATCGTGCCCACTCGTCATTCCAACGATCCTCGGCTGGCTGCGGCGTTGAACTCTATGGGGCTCAGCGCGATGGTGTCGCGCCAGCGACAGGTCGGCTGAGATGGGGGAACCAGCCCGGCACTTGCGCCCGCCAGGTCGCGTACTCCTTGCCGAAGCGCGCCGATGCCTCGCGGTCCTCGCGGATGGCAAGGCGGACGTACATCGCGACCAGCACGGGATACATCAGCAGCGTGACGAGGGTCGGCCACTGGAACAGGAAGCCGGTCATGATCAGGATGAAGCCCGCATATTGCGGGTGACGCAGCCGTGCATAGGGACCGGTCGTGGCCAGGCGGCCGGCGCGAACGGCGCGGAACAGTACCGGCCAAGCAGCGGCCACCAGCCAGAAGCCGGCAATGATCAGCGCCGTGCTCAGCAGGTGGAACGGACCGAAATGCGGGTTCAGCCCGAGCCCGAGCATCATCTCCGGAAGATGGCCGGCATCATGGCTGAACCAGTTGACACCAGGCCAACGTGCCTGCAGCCAGCCGGACAGCAGGTAGATGGTCAAGGGAAAGCCATACATTTCCGCGAAGAGCGCGACGATGAACGCGGAGAAGGCGCCGAAGCTGCGCCAGTCCCGCGCATTCAAAGGGCGCGCGAAGCTGTAGGCGAAGGCGATGAAGAGAGCCGCGTTCGCCGCCGCGAAGATCCAGAGGCCATAGCCTTCCAGGACGTTCATGACCGTCCCCCGGGGCGCGGGCCATCGCTGCCACCATGTCCACCGTGGCTGCCATGCATGAAGAAGTGCATCAGCGGGCACAGCAGCAGGATGCCGAAGGGCAGCCACTGGAAGACGTGGGCCGTATGCTCGAGAAGCAGATAGAGCGCGGCAACCGCGCCGAAGGCCAGGAAGACCAGGCCGGTTCGGCTCCGCCAGAACCCTGGCTCCGCCGAAGAGCCGCCGTGATGATGAGCGTGATCGGACATGGATACCATTCCTCTGATTACGCGATCGGGTGCGAGTGCCGCCCAGGAACCCCGGTGCCTCACTCGACCTGCTGCGGTGAGGTACCGGCCGAGGATGTCGCCCGTGTCAGCCATCCATGACAAAGTATGTCGAGGTTGAGCCGTCAGCCGGGCAGACGTTCGGACTTCCACCCCGAAGCACGGAGCGCGGCGTCGAAGCGGTCGGCGTCGGTCAGGGCGGTCGCGATGCGGACCTCGCGCGCATCGAGGTCGAACGTCGTCTGCGCGATGGGGTCGACCTCGCGAAGAGTCGCGGCGACGCCCTTCGCGCAGCCGCCGCAACCCATGTTGGATATCCGGAAGCGAAGCATGGAACCCTCCTGTGGTTCGTTCTGCCGACGCTTCAGACTCTGATCCTTCCCACGATCAGAGGGTCAACATCCGCTTCATGACAAAATATGACAGTCATGACGCATGTCATGATGCTGTCGATCTGCGCGATCCATTCGCGGGCTGGACATGCTTTGTCGTGGATGCGTTATCGCGGCGTCACAACTGGCGCGGAGCATGCGATCTGGGAACCAAGGAGACCCAGCCAATGATTCCGTTTCCTCGCCGTGACCTGCCATTCCTGCTCGCGGGCGCCGGACTGATCGCCTCGTCGCGCGACGCCCGCGCCGCCGAAGCCTGCACGGG
>JBGFSF010000009.1:0-19500 GCA_041694715.1 Pseudomonadota bacterium
GCAGCGTCGCCACGATGGGCGGCTCGGGCGGAGCCGGCGCCGGGGCGGGCGTGGCCTGCAGCGTGGCCGGCGCGGGCGGCTGCAGCTCGAAGTAGAGGTAGACGCCGTAGCCCAGCGCGATCAGCGCGGCGATCAGCGCGGTCGCCGGCACCAGCGACAGCTGCGGCAGGCGGAAAGCCGGCCGGCGCGGCGGCTCGCTGCCCGCCACACCGTTGCCGAAAATCAGCGGCGGCGGCTCGACCCATTCGCGCACGCGGGCGCTGGGCGGAGCGTCTTCCAGTTCGAGCGGCCGCCCGCCCAGAACGTCGTCGTCGGGCGGAGAACGGTCGGCGCCGTCGCGTCCCGCTTGCGCCGCCTCAGCCTGCTTGAGCGCCTTCAGGAGCAGGCTCATCGCGCGCTCCGTGTCGTCACCGTTTTCACTGCGCGCTCCGTGCGCTGGCGGGCATGGCGGGGGCGCCTTGCGCACTGGGCAGCAGGCGCTGGAACTGGCGCAGTTCCTCGCTTTCCAGCGTCGGGTTGTTGACGACGATGGGGCGCAGGAAGATCACCAGCTCGGTCTGGCTGTTGATGCGCTCGTGCTGGCCGAACACCGCGCCGACGCCTTCGGGGCGCGACAGCACCGGCAAGCCGTCGCGCGCGTTGCTGCGATCGTCCTGGATCAGGCCGCCGAGGACGACGGTCTGGCCGCTCTGCACTTGAAGCAGAGATTCCATTTCGCGTACTTGAATAATGGGCACCTGGTTCGGAATGTTGGCCGGTAAATCCGGGTTGGGGTCGCGCGCGAAACCGACATTGCGCGAGATGGTCGGTCTTACCGTTAGAGAAACGAGGCCGTTTTCGTTGATCTGTGGGGTCATGCTCATGACGATCCCGACAGGAACTGTTTGCGGCGTTGTCGTAAAGGTGGTTGTGGTGCCGACGTTGGCCGTCGTTGTCGTGTCTGCTTTGACGTTGAAGTACACCAGGTTGTCGACCACCTTCAGAAGTGCGGTTTGATTGTTAAGTGCCATCAGTTTCGGGCTCGAAAGCACTTTGGTTTTGCCATAGGATTCGAGCAAGTCGATTGCCGCACTGAAGCCATTCTTCCCTGTATTGGTGTAGGTGGCTTGAATAAAGGGTGTCAGCGAACCAGCGAGCGCATTCGTGCCAGCACCCACCGTCTCGATTTTCCACTCAGCGATGCTTTGCAGTGCCTTAGACCAGTCGATGCCGGCGCGGTACTGATCCTTGAGCGTGACTTCGACAATAGTTGCCTCGATGAGGACTTGGCGCTGCGCGGATTGCATCACGCGGTCAAGGTACTGCTGCACCAGCGCATGCTGGCGCGAGGTGCCGAGCACGGTGACGGTGCCGGCGACCGGGTTGACGGCGACGTCGTGGCGGGCGTCGGCAGCGGATTGGCTGGCGAACGCGGCGGAGAACAACTGTGCTGCGCCCTGGCCGGCCTTGCTTGCGGCCTCGGCCTGCGACACGCGCTCGGCGCGTGCGGCTTTCTCGGCGTCGAGGCGCGCGGCGCGTTCCTCGCTGCTTTGCGTCACGGCGCGGGTGCCGGCGAGGATGGTGCGGATGTTGTCGGCGAGCACCGTCCACAGGTCGTTGTTCGACTGGCTCGACACGGTGGTGGTCGAGGAATTGCCGCCGGCGCCGCCACTGCCGCCGGCGGTCGTCGCGGACCCGCCGGCGGTGCCCGTGGTTGCGCTGCCGCCGGTGCTGGCGATCTGCGCCGCGACGCCGACGGTCGAGGTCGTGTTGCGCGCGACGTTGACGTAGTTGACGGTGTAGGTCTTGACGTAGGGCGTGTCGGGCATGACCGACACGGTGCGGCCGTGCATTTCGTAGCGCAGGTTGGCCTGGCGCGCGATGCGGTCGAGGATCGCGGGCAGCGGTTCCTGCACGGCGTTGAGTGACACGTTGCCGGCGATGCCGGGGTGCAGGTCGATGTTGTACTGGGTGTCGCGCGCGATCGAAAACAGCAGGTCCTTCACCGGCACGTCGTTGACCACCACGGTGTAGGTCGGCACCGGCGCGGCGGGTTTGGGCGGCGGCAGAGCAGGCGCGGCCTTGACCGGCGCAGGCGGCGGGGCGACGACCGGCGGCGCCGGCTGGGTGATGTGGCCGGGCGAAGTGTCGAAGGCCTGCGGCGGCACGCAGCCGGCCAGCAGCATCGCGCCGGCCAGGGCCAGCCAGGTCGGTCGCAGGAGGTTCGGCAGAGCGTTCATCGGGGTCCAGTCGCCAGGGCTACGCTGCGCATTTTGCCGACCGTGCGCAGAAACGGCTCCCCAGCGGGCGTCGCCGGCAGCGTGTGCAAGGCTGCCAGGGCTGCCTCGCGGTCGGGGAATTCGCCCGCCAGGATCATCCATGCCGGGTTGCCGCGGCTGAGACCGTGCAGCACGCGCACCGGCTGCGGTAGGTCGGCGTCGAGGCCTTGTAGTAAAACGGCCGCGCCGGCGGCATCTTTAGCCGCGCCGACCTGGATGACATGGGTTTCAGGCGCGGCCGTGGCCAGCCAGCGGCCGGTCTCGCCGGCGAGCGCGACCGGGTCGGGGGCGGCGGACTGCACCGGCGCAACGGGCGGCGCCAGCGGGGGCGGCATCATGGCGGGTAGCGTGCGGGTGAACAGCCACCATGCCGCCAGACCGAGCACGCCGAGGGCGGCAGCGAGGGCGAAGGCGAGCCAGGTGCGGCGGTCGCCCTGCTTGCCGGCGCCCGGGGCGGCGGCGGGCGGCTCCATTTCGGCGTCGTTCGCCGCCGCGGCGAGGTGCTCCGGCGCGAGCGTGTGCGTCTGCCCGGCGTAGGCCGCCAGCAGGGTCTTGTCGGCGAGCACGTTGATGCGGCGCGACAGGCCGCCGGAGAGCGTCGCCATGCGCGCGATCAGCGGCGGCGGAAACAGGTCGGGACCGCGGTAGCCGGCGACCGCCAGCCGTGCGCGCAGGTAGTCGGCGACCTCGGGCTCCGACAGCGGCGAGAGCTTCAGGCTCAGCGTGATGCGGTCCTTCAGCTGGCGAATGCGCGGGTCGGCGAGCTGCACGTCGAGTTCGGGCTGGCCGAACAGCACGATCTGCAGCAGCTTATCGGTGGCGGTTTCGAGGTTGGTGAGTAGACGCAGGAATTCGAGGTTGTCGAGCGCGATGCCCTGCGCCTCTTCGACGAACACGACGACCCGGCGGCCATCGGCATGGCGCGCCAGCAGGGTGGCGTTGAGCTGCGCAAGCCGCGCCTGGCGGGTGGGTTCCGGGGTGTCGACGCCGAGGTCGGCGAGAATCGCCGCCAGCATGTCGTCGGGCGCGAGGCTGGGGTTGCCGAGGTAGACGCTGTCGATGTGTTCGGGCAGCTGCGCCACGAGCTTGCGGCACAGCATGGTCTTGCCGCTGCCGACCTCGCCGACAACCTTGATGATGCCCTCGCCCTGGTCGATGGCGTAGAGCAGGGCGGCGAGCATTTCCCCGCGCTGGCCACCGGCGTACCAGTACTCGGTGTTCGGCGTGATCCGGAACGGTGCTTCTTTCAGGCCGAAAAAGTCGAAATACACGGCGGCGCGCGGAGCGGGTTCAGTCGTTGCCGTAGGTCTGCATACGGCTGTAGAGCGTGGTGCGGTTGATGCCGAGCAGCTTGGACGCCTGCGACAGGTTGCCGTGCGTCATGTTGAGCGCGGCCTCGACGTAGGCCTTCTCCCACTGCCGCAGGGTGAAGTCGAGGTTGAAGTTGGCCAGCGTCTGCAACTGTTTGCGCGCCAGGTCGATCAGCGCCTGACTGTCGTTGGCGAGCGGGATTTCCTGCGGATAGGCCTGGTCGGTGTCGAGTTCGGCCTCGAGCTGTTGCGGGTTCACCGTCATGCCCGGGTACTTGGTCGTCAGGCGGATGGCGATGTTGCGCAGTTCGCGCACGTTGCCGGGGAAGTGGTAGTCGGCCCACATCTGCTGCGCGCGCGCGTCGAGCGTGAACGGCTGGCTCTTGGCTTCGCGCGCGTAGAAGTCGCGGAAGTGGTTGAGCAGCGTGAGCTTGTCGTCGCCCATCTCGCGCAGCGGCGGCACCGCGATCGAGAACACCGACAGCCGGTGGTAGAGGTCGGCGCGGAAGCGTCCGGCCTTGATCTCGGCGCGCAGGTCGCGGTTGGTCGCGGTGACCACGCGGGCGTTGGAAAAGCGCGGCTGGGTTTCGCCGACGCGCTGGTATTCGCCGTTTTCCAGCACGCGCAGCAGCTTGGCCTGCAGCTCCAGCGGCAGCTCGCCGATTTCGTCGAGGAAGAGCGTGCCGTTCTCGGCCTCCTCGAAGTAGCCCGCACGCGCGCTGGTCGCGCCGGTGAACGCGCCCTTGGCGTAGCCGAACAGGGTGGGCTCGACCAGGGTTGGCGAGATCGCCGCGCAGTTGAGTGCGAGGTAGGGCTTGTTCGCGCGCGGCGACAGCTGGTGCAGGCTGGACGCGACCTTTTCCTTGCCGCTGCCGGATTCGCCCTCGATCAGCACCGGGAAGGGCGCGGCGGCGTACTGCTTGATCTGTTCGCGCAGTTTGTCCATCGCCGGGCTCTCGCCGACGATGCCGGAATCCTTGGTTGGCGCGGGCGCCTTGTCGGCGGTGCGCTCGGCGTCCTGCACCAGCAGCGCGTTGAACAGCAGCGACTTCAGCCGCTCGGGTTCGCAGGGCTTGGCGACGAAATCGATGGCGCCGAGCGCGCGTGCGTGACGGGCGTTGGCTTCGTCGCTCTGGCCCGAGAGCACCAGGATCTTGATGCTGGGCGACACGCCGAGCAGATCGGCGATGAGCGCGAAGCCTTCGTCGGGCTTGTGCGGGTGCGGCGGCAGGCCGAGGTCGACCAGCGCGAGTTGCGGCGGTTCGTCGAGCTGCATCAAGAGGCTTTTGACCTGCGCGCGCGATTCGGCGGCGGAAATGTCGAAGTCCTTGCCGAGGACGTAGGTGAGGGTATCGGAAATCAGCGGATCGTCGTCGACGATCAGCAAACTGGGTTTGTTGGTGTGAGCCACATCTCCTCCTGGTCGAATGGCGCCGCGCCGGCGCGCCGGCCTGCGGGGCGGCGCGCGTGTCGGATTTTCGACGATTGTGCCAGAGCGGAGATGAAAGTTAAACCGGAAAAACCCGCGAAACCCCCGGCAAATCGCCGGATCGGCGCCTCGGGCTCAGCGCTTGACCGGCTCGACGCGGACGCGCATCCAGCCTTCGCAGTGTTCCAGCGGCTGGGCCAGTGCGATGTAGCGATGCGGCGTTTCGCCGTGGAGTTCGTAGACCTTGCCCGGCGCGTAGAGCACCGGGTCGAGGATCACGGTATCCGGCTCGCCGCCCAGCCACAGGCAGGCGTGCGGCAGGTTGGCCCCGCTGTTGTCGATGCCGTTGACGGTGTAGCTCGGTCGGGCGGCGGTGTCGTACAGCATCGCCAGGCTGGGGGTTTCGGTCAGGGTTTCGATGCCGATGTGGCTGGTGTCGTCGTTCAGGCGGCTGAGGCGGCGCACCACGCCGAGCCGCCAGTCGTCGGTTTCCTGGACCTTGATGCCGATGAGCGTGCCGACGCGCAGCCAGTCGCGGTCGCGTGATTCGACCGTGGCGCCGTAGCCGAAGCGGCTCTCGTCCTCCATCACCCAGCGCTCAACCTCCGCCAGGTGGGCGCTGCTCGGCACGCGGAGCCGCGAATTCATCTCGCGCGTGCGCTGGGGCAGGAAACCGTAAATCTGCACGGCGTCGGCGCTCTGGGCGTCGAGGCCGGTGCCGTAGGGCGAAACCTTGTCCTGGGCGCTGGCGGCCTTGATCTGGTTGATGACGGCGTTGAGTCCGTGGGTGACGTCGATCAGCAGCTTGACCGCGGCGCGCGGGGCGCGGCGCTGCTCGCGCTTTTCCAGCGTGTCCCACTGGTGCAGCAGGTAGTCGAGCAGTTCGAGGTTGTCGGCGGTGCGGCGAATGTCGGGCGTTTCGGTCGGCCCGTCCGCGCCGCCTTCACGCAGGCGGTTGCGGGTCGCCTCGACGCGCTGCAGTAGGGCGGCGGTCGACCAGAAGCGCAGCGGCTTGTCGGGCTCGGGCTTGCGCACGCGGCGCGGGCCGTGATCGGCCGACAGGTCGACGACGAAGAAATGGGTCTCGGATTCGTAGGTGGGCGTCAGCGCCAGCAGGTCGTGCCAGCCCATCAGCCAGCGGTCGACGCTGTCGAGCTGCTTGGGATAGAGCGAGCCCGAGTTCGCCAGGTTCAGCATCAGGATGTGCAGGTAGGCAGTTTCGCAGCTGCAGTCGGTCGCGTCGCCGGGGTAGGCGCGCAGGGCCTGACGATGGAAGCCGGCCTCCTCGGCCGTGCGGTAGAACCGGTGCAGGCGCTGCCACAGCTTGTCGGTCGGCTGCAGGTAGCGGATGGCGCGCCATTTGAGCAACTGGCCGAAGGCGCGGATCGCACGCAGGGTGACGAGCGGGAGAGGGTCGTCCTTGTGGCCGTGTCCGGCCGCGCGCGCGAGATGCAGGCCGAAGGCGTTGTAGCCGCGCGCCAGTTCCCACCACAGGCCGTAGAGTGCGTGCCAGAGCTGGCTTTCCACCTGGCGCGACATGCGGGGGTTGCGCAGGTACTGGTGAGCGAGCGTCTCCTGCAGGTCGCGCGACCGCTCGTCCAGCAGCATGAAAATCGCCAGGCGTTCGCGGGTGAATTGCTCGGGCCCGCCCTCGAAGCGTTTCAGTGCGCCGAGGATGGCCTGCTGCGACTTGAAGGTGTCGGCGAGCGGCAGTTCCTCCAGCCAGCGGGTCGCCGTTTTCAGGCTGGCGAGCGGGTCATTGTCGTGCTTGCCGAAGGGCGCGAGACGGGTCAGCTTCGAAACGAGGTCGGACAGAGGGCTCATGGCGCGTGGGCGGATTCCTGTTCAGAAACGCGGGGCAAGTGTACAGGCTGTAGCAAATTCCATACCCGGTCAGGCGAGCTTGCCGCCCACCCAGGCCGGCACCGACGCCAGCGCGGCCGGCAGCTTCGCCGGGTCGTTGCCGCCGGCCATCGCCATGTCGGGCTTGCCGCCGCCCTTGCCGCCGACCTGGGTGGCGACGGCGTTGACGAGGTCGCCGGCCTTGATTTTTGCGGTGAGGTCGGGGGTGACCGCGGCGATCAGGCTGACCTTGCCGTCGGCGACGGTGCCGAGCACCAGCGCGCAGGACTTGAGCTTGTCGCGCAGCTTGTCAGCGGTTTCGCGCAGTGCCTTGGCGTCGACACCCTCCAATTGCGCCGCCAGCACGCGCACGCCGGCGACGTCGACCGCCTGCTGCATGAGTTCGTCGCCCTGGCTGGAGGCGAGCTTGGATTTCAGGCGGTCGAGTTCCTTCTCCAGCGCGCGGCTGTGTTCCATCAGCTGGGCCACGCGCTCGGCCGCCTCGAACGGCGTGGCTTTCACCAGTTGCGCGACGGCGCCGAGCGCCTTTTCGGTTTCGCCGACGTAGGCGAGCACGCCGGTGCCGGTCGTTGCTTCGACCCGGCGGATGCCGGCGGCGACGCCGGTCTCGAGCAGGATCTTGAACGCGCCGATGTCGCCGGTGCGCGCGACGTGGGTGCCGCCGCACAGTTCGCGCGAGCTGCCGATGTCGAGCACGCGCACTTCGTCGCCGTATTTTTCGCCGAACAGCATCATCGCGCCGGTCTTCTGCGCTTCCTCGATCGGCATCACGCGTGCCTGCGTCGCGGTGTTGGCGAGGATCTCGGCGTTGACGCGCGCTTCCACCTCGCGGATCTGCGCCGGCGTCATTGGCGTCGGCTGCACGAAGTCGAAGCGGGTTTTCTCCGGATCGACCAGCGAACCCTTCTGCTGCACGTGCTCGCCGAGCACCTCGCGCAGCGCCTTGTGCATGATGTGAGTCACCGAATGGTTGCGCATGGTGCGCGCGCGCGCGTCCGCGTCGACGCGCGCGAGCACGGCGTCGCCCACGGCGAGCGAGCCGGTCTTCACCACGCCATGGTGGCCGAACACCTGCGCCTGGATCTTCTGCGTGTCCTCGACTTCGAACTGGCCCTGCGTGCCCTGCAGCGCGCCGCGGTCGCCGACCTGGCCGCCGGATTCGGCGTAGAAGGGCGTGTGGTCGAGCACGACCACGCCGAGCTCGCCTTCCTTGAGTTCGGAAACCGGCGCGCCGTCCTTGTACAGCGCGAGGATGCTCGCATCGTGGGTGAGCGTGTCGTAGCCGTGGAAGGTCGTCGCCTCGCCCGCATACTCGAGCGCCGCGCCGAGCTTGAACTTGCCGGCGGCGCGCGCCTGCGCCTTCTGGCGCGCCATCGCGGCGTCGAACGCGGCGGTGTCGACGCTCACGTTCGCTTCGCGGCAGATGTCGGCGGTGAGGTCGAGCGGGAAACCATAGGTGTCGTGCAGCTTGAACGCGAGTTCACCATCGAAACTGGCGCCGGCGGGCAACGCCTTCAACGCGGCTTCGAGTATGCCCATGCCGTGCTCGATGGTCTCGAAGAAGCGCTCCTCCTCCTGCTTGAGGATGTCCATCACGCGTGCCTGCGCCTTCACCAGTTCCGGGTAGGCCTCGCCCATCACGGCGGCGAGGTCGGGCACGATGCGGTGGAAGAAGGCTGCGCGCGTGCCGAGCTTGTAGCCGTGGCGGATGGCGCGGCGGATGATGCGGCGCAGCACGTAGCCGCGGCCCTCGTTGCCGGGAATGACGCCGTCGACGATGAGGAAGGCGCACGCGCGGATGTGGTCGGCGATGACCTTGAGCGAGTTGTTGCTCAAATCGGCCGTGCTCGTCTCGCGTGCGGCGGCGGCGATCAGCGCCTGGAAGAGGTCGATCTCGTAGTTCGAATGCACGTGCTGCAGCACGGCCGAAATGCGCTCGAGGCCCATGCCGGTGTCGACCGAAGGCTTGGGCAGCGGATGCATGGTGCCCGATTCGTCGCGGTTGAACTGCATGAACACGTTGTTCCAGATTTCGATGTAGCGGTCGCCGTCCTCGTCGGGCGAGCCGGGCGGGCCGCCCCAGATCTCGGGCCCGTGGTCGTAGAAGATCTCGGTGCAGGGGCCGCAGGGGCCGGTGTCGCCCATCGCCCAGAAATTGTCGCTGGCGTAGCGCGCGCCCTTGTTGTCGCCGATGCGGACGATGCGGTCCTTGGGCACGCCGACGTCGTTGTGCCAGATGTCGTAGGCCTCGTCGTCTTCCGCGTAGACGGTCACCCACAGCTTCTCGGTCGGCAGCTTCAAAACCTGGGTGAGGTATTCCCAGGCGTACTTGATCGCGTCCTGCTTGAAGTAGTCGCCGAAGCTGAAATTGCCGAGCATTTCGAAGAAGGTGTGGTGGCGCGCCGTGTAGCCGACGTTCTCGAGGTCATTGTGCTTGCCGCCGGCGCGCACGCAGCGCTGCGAAGACACCGCACGGGTGTAGGGGCGCTTGTCCTGGCCGGTGAACACGTCCTTGAACTGCACCATGCCGGCGTTGGTGAAGAGCAGCGTCGGGTCGTTGCCCGGCACCAGCGGGCTCGAGGGCACGACGGTGTGGCCCTTGGACGCGAAGAAATCGAGGAAGCTCTGGCGGATGGCGCTGCTTTTCATGGTTTAGAAATCGGTTTGTGCACGGACGGCGGACAATTAAGCGATTGTATCCGTTAAAGTTCCGGCCTTACAGGCGGTGTGGACGGGGAAGATGGACGAACAGGCGGTGATCGCGGCGATGCGCGAATGGATCGAGAAGGCGGTGATCGGGCTGAATCTCTGCCCGTTCGCCAAGGCGGTCTACGTCAAGAACCAGGTGCGCTACGTCGTCAGCCGCGCGCCGCACCTCGACGGCTTCCTCGAAGATCTCGACCGCGAACTCGACTTTCTCGCCGCCGCCGACCCCGCCGAAGTCGACACCACGCTCCTGATCCACCCCACGCTGCTGACGGATTTCCTCGACTTCAACGATTTCCTGCAGCTCGCCGAGGCGGCGGTCGACGAGCATAAGCTCGACGGCGTGATCCAGATCGCGAGCTTCCACCCGCGCTTCCAGTTCGAGGGAACGGAACCGGACGACCTCGGCAACTACACCAACCGCGCGCCGTATCCCACCCTGCATCTGCTGCGCGAGGCGAGCATCGAACGCGCGGTCGCCGCCTTCCCCGAGGCCGAGACGATCTACCAGCGCAATATCGAGACGCTGGAAAAGCTCGGCAGCGAGGGCTGGCAGGCGCTGTGGGAGAAGCCCTGACGCGCCGCTCCGGCTGAGGGTGGCAGGGGAGGGCAGAAAATACTGCTTGCCGGACGGCGTCCTCTCTAATAATCTAATAATCGTTAGATTGTTGTTGTTGTTAAATTGTTTTTCACGGAGCGCGACGCATGACCGACGCCAGCCGCAGCACCAAGGACCGCCTCTACGCGCAGGTCGCCCGCATGGGCAAGGCCGTCTCCAGCCCCAAGCGGCTGGAACTGATCGAGATCCTTTGCCAGGGCGAGAAGACCGTCGAAGCGCTCGCCGCCGACGCGCAGATCTCGGTCAAGCTCGCCAGCGCCCACCTCAAGGAGTTGCGCCAGGCGCAGCTGGTCGAGGCGCGACGCGACGGCAAGTACGTCCACTATCGTCTGAGCTCGGAAGCCGTCGCCGACTTCTGGGTGGCGCTGCGGGGGCTCGCCGAGGACCGGCTGCTCGAACTGCAGCAGGCGCTGGCGCAGATTGCCGAGCACAGCGACGAACTCTCCCCGCTCGCCCCCGAGGAACTGCTCGCGCGCGCCGCGCGCGGCGACGTCGTCGTGATCGACGTGCGTCCGCGCGAGGAGTACGACACCGGTCACCTGCCGTTTGCGCAGTCGATGCCGCTCGGCGAATTGCGTGCCCGCGTCCGTGAGTTGCCGCGCAGGAAGCCGGTGGTGGCGTACTGCCGCGGCCCCTTCTGCCTGTGGGGCAAGGAGGCGCTCGCGCTGCTGCGCGCCGAAGGCCTGCGCGCAAGCCGCTTGCAGGGCGGCGTGCCCGAATGGCGCGCCGCCGGCCTGCCGGTCGAAGCCGAGCCTGTTCAAGCCTGACCTGATCAACCTTATCCGGAGACCGCCATGTTTTTCCGTCAATTGCTGGCCCAGGACGCCACCCTCTCGTACTTCTTCGGCTGCGGCTCGTGCCACGTCGGCGTCGCGGTCGACCCCGTGCTCGGCGACGAGCAGTGGTTCCTCGACGAAGCCGCGAAGCAGGACGTGAAAATCACCCACGTGATCGACACCCACGTCCATGCCGACCATTTCTCCGGCGGCCGCAAGCTCGCCGAGCTCGCCGGCGCGCAATACTGTCTGCACGCATCCAACGCCGATCGCGTGAACTTTCCGTTCGAGCCGCTGGTGGACAAGCAGCGCATCGAGGTCGGCAACGTCCTCGTCGACGTGGTTCACACGCCCGGCCACACGCCCGACTCGATCTGTCTCGTCGTCACCGACAAGCGCCGCACGGAAGCAGCGTGGTTCGTGCTCACCGGCGACACGCTCTTCGTCGGCAGCGCCGGCCGTCCCGACCTCGCCGGCCGCGAAGCCGAGATGGCGGCGCAGCTTTACGACACGCTGCACCAGCGCCTGCTGACGCTGCCCAACGAGGTCGAGCTTTATCCCGGCCACACCTCGGGCAGCGCCTGCGGCGCCGGCATGTCGGGCAAGCCGATGTCGACGCTGGGCTTCGAGAAGCGCTCGAATCCGATGCTGTCGATGAGCAAGGACGAATTCGTCGCCGCGCTGACGGCGAGCATCCCGCCGCGCCCGGCGGAAATGGACCGCATGGTCGCGTTCAACCTCGGTCGATGAACATGTCGCTCGCTCAGCAAGTGGACGACTACCGCTACGGCATCCGCCACAATCTCGCCCAGTTTTCTCACCAGCTGGTGCAGGTGTTCTTCGTGGGCCTCACCATCGGCATGTTCCGCACCGTGGTGCCGGCGCTCGCCGAGACCGAGTTCGGCGTCGCCAAGGGCTCGTTCATGATGCTGATGGCCTTCGTCACCGCCTTCGGCTTCGTCAAGGGCACGCTCAACTTCGTCGCCGGCCGGCTCTCCGAACGCATCGGCCGCAAGAAGGTGCTGTTCGCCGGCTGGCTCGCCGCGCTGCCGATTCCCTTCATGATCCTCTACGCGCCGAGCTGGAGCTGGATCGTCGCGGCGACCGTGCTGCTCGGCGTGAACCAGGGCCTCGCGTGGTCGATGACGCAGACGTCCAAACTCGACCTCACCAGCGCCGACCAGCGCGGGCTGACCATCGGACTCAATGAGTTTTCCGGCTACTTCGGCGTCGCGGTCGCGGGCATCGTCACCGGCTACCTCGCCACCGCCTACGGCGCGCGCGAGGGCTTGATGATCTTCGGCCTCGCGGTCGTGGGCGCGGCGGGCCTGCTGACGCTCCTGTGGGTGAAGGACACGCTGCCGTGGGCGCACGCCGAGGGCAGGAAGCACGCCGCCGGCCTCATGACCGGCCCGACGCCGCGCTACCCGACCAACATCGCCGATCGCCCCACCACCTGGGAGGTGTTCACGCTGATGTCGTGGCGCGATGCGCGCCTGGCGTCGGTGAGCCAGGCCGGCCTGGTCGAAAAATTCGTCGACGCGCTGGTGTGGGTGTTCTTCCCGGTCTATCTCTATCAGCAGGGGCTGAGTCTTGCCGGCATCGGCTGGGTCGTGGGCGTCTACGGCTTCGTCTGGGGCATTTCGCAATTTTTCACCGGCCACTGGTCCGACCGCGTCGGCCGCAAGAAGCCCATCGTCTCCGGCATGTGGCTGTGCGGCGCCGGCGTCGCCCTGGTGCTGCTGGGCGAAGGCGAATGGTGGTGGTCGTTTTCCGCCGCGGTGATGGGCTTCGGCATGGCGCTGCTGTATCCCACGCTGTCGGCCGCCGTGTCCGACATCGCCCACCCCAACTGGCGCGGCTCGGCGATCGGCATCTACCGCTTCTGGCGCGACCTCGGCTACGGCATCGGCGCGCTGCTGCTGGGCGCGGTGGCCGCACTCGCCGGCGGCATCGAGGCCGGCTTCTGGTTCACCGCCGCCGCCATGTTCGTCTCCGGCCTCATCGTGCTGCTGGCGTGCGCCGAAACCCACCCGCGGCTGAACCCCGCGGACTGAGCCTTTTCATCGAAGGAATCGCCATGAACAAAATCCTCGTCGCCCTCATCGCCAGCCTCACGCTGCTGGCGTCCCCGCTCCGGGCCGAAGAGCACCCCGTCGTCGTCGACGCGCTGTCCGGCTACCTGGATTTCGCCGAATACGGCAGCAGCCTGATCTGGCCGGAGCAGATCCCGAAAGAGGACTGGAAGAAGGTCTTCGTCGTCGACGCGCGCGACGCCGCGCAATACGCCAAGGAGCACATCCCCGGCGCCTTCAACATCGAATGGCGCCAGGCCGTGGCACGCCGCGCCGAGCTGCCGAAGGACCGCATGGTGGTGGTGTACTGCAACTCCGGCTCGCTGTCCGCGCAGGCCGTGTTCGCGCTGCGTCTGCTGGGCTACGACAACGTGAAGGTGCTGCAGGACGGTATCGAAGGCTGGAAGCACAAAGGCGGCTTCGACGCCCACGCGCGCGCCAGTGCGCCGGCCGGGCACTGAGCGCTTGAATCCTGCCGATCACGACGCCTGGTACGCCACGCTGCGCGGCAGTTGGAAGGGCCTGAGCCATCGCGCACCCGGCCGAAACCGGGCAGGGTAAAACTCAGCCTGGCGACGTCCAGGTATGGCGCTCGCCCTGGGCGCTTTTCGCCCATGCGTACAGTGCGTCGTACATCACCATGCCGTGCCGCAGCATCTCATGGTCGTCGGCAAAGTTCTTCGACAGGCCGAGCGAGAGCGCGAGCAGGCCGGCGCACTGCGGGGCGAGATCGAGGCGGTCGGTGTCGGCACCGCGCACGATCATGGCGAGCTGCCGCAGCGCCGGATCCTTGAGGTCGTGCTTGTCGAGGAAGGTATCGAAGCTGCACAGTTCACCGCGATGGCCGTATTCCACGCCCGGGATGTCGTAGGGAATGGCGCCGGTTTCCTTCGCAATGGCCAGCACGTCGGCGGCATGCACGTACAGAAACTCGGCTGCCGGGTCGATGAAGCGCGCGATCAGCCAGGGGCAGGCGATGCGGTCGATCTTGGGGCGTTCGCGGGTGATCCACTTCATGGTCCGACGACCTCGCCGCCCGCTGCCTTCCAGCCTTCGATGCCGCCTTCGATGAAGCGCGCCTTGAGGCCCTTGGTCTGGAGGGCATCGACCACGCTGTTGGACACCGAGCCGCCGCGCACGCAATACAGCACGATGTCCTGGTCCTTCGGCAGGCTGTCGGCCCACTCGGCGAGTTGCTCCGGATTCTTCCACTGCGCGCCGGGCAGATGTGCAGGGGCGGCGTCGCGGTCGGCGATGCGGCGCACGTCGAGAATCAGCTTGCCGGCCAGTTCGTTCTTCAGGGTGTCGGGTTTGAGGGTGCGGTCCATGCTCAGGCTCCCAGTTTGGCGAAGGCGGCCTCGGCGGCCGTCCAGGACAGGTTCTGCATGAAGGCGTCGACATAGGCGCCGGCCTTGGCGCCGAAGTCCATGTGGTAGCTGTGCTCGTACATGTCGAGCGCGATCAGTGGCGTGGCGCCGGCCAGGTTGTGGGCATGGTCGGCACCCCAGGCGTTGACCAGGCGCCCGCGGCGCGGGCTCCAGGTGAGCAGGGTCCAGCCGGAGCCGCCACCCTGCGCCTTGCCCATGGCGACGAACTCGGCCCGCCAGGCGTCGAGCGAACCAAAGTCGCGTTCGATGGCGGCCTTGAGCGCGCCAGCCGGGTCGCCACCGGCGCCGCCCAGCGAGTCGAAGTAGACCTCGTGCAGGATCATGGAGCCGCTGGCGATCATCTCCTCGCGCTTGAGGCCGTTGATCTCGAACACCGGGGCGCTGGCCCACTGGAGTTCGGCCAGCTTCTGCTCGATCGCGTTGAGGCGCTTCACTGCGCCGCCGTAGTTGTTTTCCCAGTGGCTGACGATGAGCTTCTCCGACAGGCCGCTCAGCGCCGACGGGTTGCAGGACAGGGGCTTCAGTTCATAGGGCATTTCACGCTCCTCAAATGATGTAGGTGTAAGCAAGACCGATGGCGGCGCAGGCACCGATCACTTTCATGATGTCCTGCTTGTATTTCCAAAGCGCGATGAAGGCCGCCACCGACATCAGCGCGTAGAACCACTCGAATCCGCCCGAGAACGGCGCCGCCTCGGTGGCGCGCGGCCAAATCACGTGCCAGCCGAAGAACAGCGCCAGGTTCAGCACCACGCCCACCACGGCGGCGGTGATGCCGGTCAGCGGCGCGGTGAACTTGAGGTCGCCGTGGGTGGCTTCCACCAGCGGCGCGCCGGCCAGAATGAACAGGAAGGACGGCAGAAAAGTGAAGAAGGTGGCCACGCAGGCGCCGGCGAAGCCGGCCAGCAGCAGGGCGTCGGGGCCGAATATTTCCTTGGTCCAGGCGCCGACGAAGCCGACGAAGGCCACCACCATGATCAGCGGTCCCGGGGTGGTTTCGCCCAGCGCCAGGCCGTCGATCATCTGCGTGCCGGTCAGCCAGCCGTAGGTCTCCACCCCGCCCTGGTAGACATAGGGCAGCACCGCGTAGGCGCCGCCGAAGGTGACCAGCGCGGCCTTGGTGAAGAATTCACCCATGTCGGCGAGCGTGCCCGCGGGCAGCAGCAGCATGGCCGCGCCCCACAGTGCGACGAACAGCCCGGTCAGGATCACCAGCCGGCCGAGCCGGAACTTGGTGTGGGCCGGCGGCGGCGTGTCGTCGTCGATCAGCGCGGGGCCATACGTCTTGTCGCTGGCGCCGTGGCCACCGCCCACCTTGAACTTGTCCGGCCAGACCTTGCCGCCGATGAAGCCGAGCAGGCCTGCCGCCAGCACGATGTAGGGGAAAGGCACCTTCAGGGCAAAGATCGCGATGAAGGACGCCGCCGCCAGTGCCCACAGGAGATTATTTTTCAGTGCGCGCGAACCGATGCGCCAGGCGGCGAACACCACGATGGCGACCACCGCCGGCTTGATGCCGTTGAACACGCCCTGCACGAAGGTGAGGTCGCCGAAGGCGAGATACACATAGGTCAGCGCCGCCAGGATGAACAGCGAGGGCAGCACGAACAGCGTGCCGGCGACGATGCCGCCCCAGCTGCGATGCAGCATCCAGCCGATGTAGATGGCGAGCTGCTGCGCCTCGGGGCCGGGCAGCACCATGCAGTAGTTGAGCGCGTGCAGGAAGCGGCGCTCGGAAATCCAGCGGCGTTTTTCCACCAGTTCCTGGTGCATGATGGAAATCTGCCCGGCAGGGCCGCCGAAGCTGATGAAGCCGAGCAGCAGCCAGTACTTGAAGGCCTCCCAGAAGCTGGGGTGGGCGGGACGTTCGGTCGGCGTGGTCAAGATGGCATCCTTGGTCAGGTTAGGGGTTGGAAAAAGCTGCGTATAAATCATCCAGCATCTGTCCGCCCTGCTTGAGCAGGGCATCGTCATCCTGGACGCGCGTCTTCAGGCCTTTCAGTAGCGTCTCGAAGCCTGCCGCCTCGGGCGCCGCGCCGCCTACGTCGAGCGCGTGGACGAGGGCGCCGACCCGCATCAGGGCGGCGTCGTTTTCCAGCCCGAAGCTGGCCAGCAGGGTTTCAAAGGTGACGCGATGCCCGACATGGGTGAAGCGCGCACCGTCGAAATCGAACCCCAGCGCATCCGCCGGGCAGTCCTCGACACGCGCCAGCCAGACGAAGCGTGCTTTGCGGTCGATGAAGCGGCGGATCAGCCAGGCCGACGCCAGCCGGTCGACCCACAGGTCCTGCCGGGTGGCCCAGGTCCGCTTCTGGAAATCGGCCAGGGCGAGACGCTCAGGCTGGCCGTCCTGGAAATGCGGCTCGTTGGGCGAGAGTCGCGACGCCAGTGCGGCTTCCAGCGTCAGCAGTCGCGCTTCTGCCTCGAGTTTGGCGGCGCCCGGAAAATAGTCCTGCTCGACCAGGGTTTCGTAGCGGCGTCGCAAGGCCTTCAGGGATTTGCTGGCGGTCGCGGTCTTCTCGGCCAGCGGGTCGACGTCTGCCAGTTCGGCCAGCAGCTCGGCGTATTCCGCGCTCCGGTCGAACAGGTTTCTGAACGCGGTCGACTGCTCGTCGTCGGCGTCCAGCCTCAGCAGCCAGGCTGTCCCGCCGGCCTCGCGGGTTTCGTTGGCCAGTTCATCCAGCCCTGTGCGGGTTGCATCGGTTTCCGGCAACAGCCAGACTCCGTCACGCAAGGCCGCGCACCCCAGCCCTTTCAGGCCGCGCCAGATACGCATTCGCGCCGTGGCGTTCTGCGTGGGCAGGCTGAGTACGATCAATATCCATGTATTAATATCTACATTCATGTATTAAGTGTTACAAATTATTTGATAAGATGTCAATGAACAAATGATTCAGGCCCTTGGGTCTTAGCAACCATTGCCCATTCTGTGCGGGCTGATAACGTTTATTCCTCATCGGTGACTGGAACTGTCATGTCGAACCAAACCCGCATCCTCGAACTGCGCCAGGCCCTGTCAGGCGTCATCGTCGGCCAGAACACGCTGCTCGATCGCCTGGTGATCGGCCTGCTCGCCGACGGCCACGTGCTGGTGGAGGGCATGCCGGGGCTGGCGAAGACGACGGCGGTGAAGACGCTCGCGGCCGCCATCCACGGCAGCTTCCGCCGCATCCAGTTCACCCCCGACCTGTTGCCGGGCGACCTCACCGGCACCGATATCTACCACGAAGGCCAATTCGAATTCGTCGAAGGCCCGCTGTTCCACGAAATCATCC
Organism: Pseudomonadota bacterium; assembly: GCA_041694715.1. Lineage (GTDB taxonomy): Bacteria > Pseudomonadota > Gammaproteobacteria > Burkholderiales > Thiobacillaceae > Thiobacillus. The sequence continues at coordinate 17,700 of JBGFSF010000009.1, forward strand.
TCGCCGACGAGATCAACCGCGCGCCGGCCAAGGTGCAGGCGGCGCTGCTGGAAGCGATGCAGGAACACCAGATCACCGTGGGCGGCGTGACGCGCAAGCTGCCGCCGCTCTTCATGGTGATGGCAACGCAGAACCCGCTCGAGCAGGCGGGCACCTATCCGCTGCCGGAAGCGCAGCTCGACCGCTTTTTATTGCACGTGTCGCTCGACTACCCGAGCGACACGGAGGAGCTCGACATCCTGCGCCGCGACCGCGCCAGCGACGGCCACCCGACGGTGGCGCCGGTGATCGACACCGCGACCGTGCTCGCCGCGCGCGCCGAAGTGCAGAAGGTGCATGTGGCGGACGAGGTCGAGCGCTACATCGTCGCGCTGGTGCGCGCGACCCGCGCGCCCGGCGCGTGGTGCGGACACTGGGAGAAGGCGGTCGACGTCGGCGCGAGTCCGCGCGCTTCGCTCGCGCTGCTGCATGCGTCCGCAGCCGCCGCCTACCTGCGCGGGCGCGACTACGTCACCCCGGACGACGTGCGCGAACTGGCGGGCGATTGCCTGCGCCATCGCATCACCCTGAGCCTCGACGCGCGCCTGCAGAAGCTCGACCACGACGCCTTCATCGCCGGCTTGCTCGAGGCCGTGCCGGCGCCGTGAACCTGGCGTCGATCGCGCAGTGGGCGCGCGGGCGGCTGGGTACGACGGCTACGGCGCCGGTGCACGCGCCGCTCGTCGGCGCCGACGAGCTGGCGGAGCTCGCCGCGCAGGCGTCCCTGCTGGCCGAACAGCCGGTGCCCGAGGTGCACGACCACCACGCCGGCGACTGGGCGTCGCGCTGGCTGGGGCGGGGGCTGGATTTCGAGGAGTCGCGCCTGTACAGCCCGGGCGACGACATTCGCGACATGGACTGGCGCACCACCGCGCGCACCGGCCGTGCGCATCTCAAGATCTACCGCGAGGAACGCCAGCCGCTGGTGCAGCTGGTGGTCGACCGCGGGGCCACGCTGCGCTTCGGCACCCGTCGCCGGCTGAAGGCGGCGCAGGCCGCGCGCGTCGCGGCGGTGCTGGCGTTCGCCGTCGCCGCGCGCAACGGCGTGCTCGGCGCGACACTGTGGGACGCCGAGGATGAAACGCTGCCTGCGCGCCACGGGCGGGCCGCCGCGCTCGACGTGATCCGCCGGGCGGCCGCGCCGTGCCCGCCGCTGACCGATCCCGCACCGACCGACGCGGTCCGCCATGCCGACCGTTTGGCCCTGCTCGACGCCACGCTGCCGCGCGGCGCGCGCGTCGTCCTCGTCAGCGACTTCGCCTGGCTCGCCGAAGCGCATCTCGATGCGCTGGCGCGGCTGGCGGCGCGCTGCGACGTGTGGGCGATCCAGATCGTCGATCCGGCCGAGCGCGTGCTGCCGGACCTGGGCGCTGCGCATTTCCACGACATGGCGAGCGGCCAGCGCGTGTGGATCGATACCGGCGCAGCGTCGGTGCGTACGGCCGCGCGCGAGGCGCTGGCCGACCGGCTGGCGGCGCAGGCGCTGACCCTCGCCCGCGCCGGCGCGCGCCACCAGCAGATCGACAGTGCCGCCGACGACCTCGTGACGCAACTGATCCATGCCTGATCCGCGCCAGGAACTCGCCGACATCGTCCCGCCGGCGCCGCCCGAGGTGATCGCTGCGGCCGGCAGCAGCGCCGCCGCCTGGGGCCTCGCCGCGCTCGCGCTGGCGGTGCTGGCGGCGGGGCTTTTCTGGCACTGGCGGCGCGGGCGCCCGGCACGCGAGCTGCGCGCCATCGCCACGGCGGCCGCTGGCCCCTC
>JBGFSF010000044.1:0-4430 GCA_041694715.1 Pseudomonadota bacterium
GTACCCGTCACGATGATGCGGTCGTAGCACGACAGCACGCCGTGCAGGTTCGCCGCATACCGCTCAGCCAGTGCCGTCGCAGCCATGGTCGACTCCCTCGCCAACGGTTCGGCGGTAATCGCATTACCTGTTTGGTTCCGGCTCTGCCGGCTTAGGAACTCGGGATCGAGTTCTCCGGGGCGACATACCCAGTTGCAGAAGTCTTGACTGGTCGCCATCGGTCTGCCGAGGATTGTGACGAATCCGATCGACGCGGTGCGCGAAACGCACACTGTCCCGGCTGGCAGGAGCCGCGCCGACGAATTCGCGAGGCCGGCGTCGTTGATCGTTTCGGCGGTTTCGTGAGCAACCTTGCCATGCAGTCTGCGTATGTCGGGCAAGGCAAGCCATGGGACGTGACCGCCCCACCACTCTGGGCGCCTGCGGCTCGGCGTGTGTCCGCTCTCCAAACGTGCAATGTCGGTCAACTTGAGCCAACGCCAACGACCACTCGCAGCAGCGGAGGGCGCGCCGACGGCAATGGGATAGAAGCTCGTTGCCATCATGCGCAGAAGAGGCGCGTCTTTGTCTCGCGTAAGGCATCTTGCGGCCTACCCAACGCCCGCAGCGCCGCCAATCCGCCCGCGTTCTGAATCGACGGCACGCGCCAGATCTCCGGGTTCTCCAGCGCATCGGTGCCGCTCTTCTCGAACTGGCCCGCCATCCCGAGGATCACCGCCCTCGCGGGCGACGGCATCTCGTCGAGCCAGGACTCGTTGCGGAACCGGAACGCCAAGCCGCGATCGATGCGCGTGCGCGGCTTGACCTTGTAGCCGAGTCTGGCCAGCACGTCGTAAAGATCGTAGTCCTGCATCGCGTCCACGAGCTGGATCACCTTCGGCGAGCCGTGTGCGGTCACGAGCGAATCCAGCAGTGAGTGCCGCTCTGGCGGCGTGATCCAGCGCGCGCGGAACTCGTCGATGGTCGCCGCTTCGTGCCGCAAGCGCTCGGCAAGCTCGCGCTTGTAGTCTTCGTAGGCGACCGGCGAAAGCTTGCCGTCCCGTTCGCCCAGAACGAAGTGGCCGCCGCGATCGACCTTGACGGTGAAACCGCCGGCGATCAGCGTCGGCTCCGGATCGTCGTCGGCGCCCCCTGCGCCGCCTGAGCCCGAACGCGGCGGAGGCGTGATGAACTCGGCGCCGAACAGGCGAATCATGTTCGTGTAGTCGTACAGGCGGAACATCAGCTTGCCGCTCGCTTCGTCGATGCGCGTGCCGCGGCCGACCATCTGATGAAACACGATGGCCGACTCCAGATAGCGGAAGAACACGATGTTGCGCACGCAGGGGACATCGACGCCGGTCGACAGCAGGTCGACCGTGGTGGCGACGAACCAGGCGGAGGTGGTGCCGCGAAAGTCGGCCAGCATGGTGTTGCCCGCGCTCGCGGCCGTGCATTTGAACGCGTACGGTTCGGCGCGGGCGCGGCCCTCGGCCTTGCACCAGTCGGCGTACAGGTTGTTCAAGTGGGCCGCAACGCGATCGGCGTGAGCGTCGGCGGCGCAGAAGATGATCGTCTTCTGTTCCGGCCCGCCCGTTTCGAGAAGAAACCGGAACAAGTCGTCGCACATCGCGGCGACGCGCTCGGGAATCTGCAGCTTGGTGTCGTAGTCCTTCGCCGTGTAGGCGTCGCGCACTTCGTCCGGCTTCGCCTTTTGGCCGGTATCGATACGCTTGGCGTCGTGATCGAGCACGTCCTTCTTGAAAAGGCTCACGTCGTCGATCGACACCCGACCCTGCCGTATCTCGCACGGCGCTAGATAGCCGTCCTCGATACCCTGCGCCAGCGAGTACTCGTAGACCGGCTCGCCGAAGTGACGCAGGTTGTCCGCCGTGATCTCCCGGTCTTCATTGCTTCCGGTGAGTTGACGCGGCGTGGCGGTTAGCCCGACCTGGAAGGCGTCAGGATTGCGCGTCAGCACCTCCGACCACTTGCCCCATGCCGACCGATGGCACTCGTCGATCAGGATGTGGCTGAAGTAGTTCTGCGGATAGTGCTGGCGCAGGAACGAGGCGTCGCCCTCTTCGTGGATGCCCAACGACTGGTACGTGGCGATGTGAATGCGGGCATTCTTCGCTTCGTTGCTGCCGTCGGCCGCCTCGCGCACGATCTTCGCGTCGGCACCGAAAACGTTGTGGAAGCGCGAATGCGCCATGCTGCGCAATTCGTCGCGGTCGACGATGAACAGTGCCCGCTTGAGCTGGCCGGCATCGGACAGCCGCTGCAGCAAACCGACCGCGATGCTCGTCTTGCCGGCGCCGGTCGCGAGAGAAAGCAGCGCGCGCTTCGTGGCCCTGCCAGTCTCGGCCAACGCCGCGCGTTCGAGCACGGCTCGTATCGCCGCGTCCTGGTAGTAACGGGGCCGGTCGCCGGCGACGCTGTAGGGGGTGAGCAGCGGCTGCAGTTCGGCGGCCGAAGGATCCAAACCGGTCTCGGCGAACCAGCGCGAGCGCAGCTCCGCCGGAGTCGGAAATTCGGACAACGGCCTCGGATCGCTTGTCTTGCCGGTCGTGCTGTCGTACTCGATGAACAGATGGCCGTTGGTGGAATAGACAAACTTGACCGCGAACCGGCGCGCGTACTCCTTAACCTGCTCCAGGCCTTGCGTCGGCGGCAGGGCTTCTTTCTTCGCCTCGACGAAAGCGAGCGTGAGCGGGTGGTCGTGCTCCTCGACGTAGGCGCGCAGCAGGTAATCGACTCGCCCGCGGCCGCGCTTGATGGGCTTGCCGTCGAGAATGTCGATCCGCACCGCGCTCTGCTCGCGGTGGATTTCGCCGTGGCTTGCGCGCTGTTCGTCTCGTACGACCTCGATCCACTGCCGCGCATGCAGCGCCGGATCGATCAGCTTGGCGCGGGTGTCGGCTTCGTTGTATCCGGTCGGTGCCATGCCCCGCCCGGCACTCAATGGCCGCGGGGCAGCGGCCGCCCGAGCTGCGAATGCAGCAACTCCGCCACGGCAGGACGCGAAGCGAATTCCACCGTTTTGTCCGTGTAGTAGTTGGCCCGCGTGTAGTTTTTGACGCCGATCTGCTTGGCGTCTTCCACCAACGCAAGGACGAAGATCGACTCGGCCCGCCGCTTTGCGTCGAGCCAAGCGATTTCGGCTTCCAGCAGGCGCTGCACGCCGGTCGCGGCGAACACCAGCACGGGCCGCGGCGCGGCGATCCAGGCATCCACAAAAATCGTCTGACTCTCGTCCACCGGCACGTCCGTTCGGCAATCGAGATTGGCTTCCTCGGCGACCGACTTCACGAGATCGACCACGCGGGCTCGGAAGTCGCTGACTGCGCGGTCCTGACGCAGGGCGCCGAGCCCCGCGAGCTGCGCGGCGGCTTCCGCGATCGCCAAGGCAGCCGACTCAAAACCCGCTTCGGTCGTCTCGATGAAGAAGCTGTCGTCGGACTCGTCCCAGCGAACGCCAAGCGATAGCTCGCAGGCTTTGATGCGCGCTTGCGCCCGCTCGCTGTCGACGTCGACGCCGTCAAGCGCGAGGCGCAACGCGGCTTCTCCGTTGTCGTCGAGGCGCCAGCCTGCACTTGTCCGCCGCGCGTAGACGACAATCTGATCGCCGTCGTCATACCGCCACGGCGTGACCGCCAAGCCTCCCTGCGGCGTGGCCTTCCAGACGAAATCCTTGCAGAAGTTGGGCGTCATAGTGGTAACTGAGGCAATTCGTCGCCGATCGCGATATTGCAGCGCTTACAGAACACAAGGACCAGTTCGTTGCGATCGTTCGCGTCCTCCGGATCGAGTGCGCGGGTGGTCTTCAGGGCCAGTTCCGGCGCTCCCGGCAACTGCCGGCCCGTGAAGTCGCGATCCGTCTCGCAGTTAACGAGCATATGGATCCCCTTGTGGCTGGGATGGTAGTGCAGGATCGCAAGGGGCACGAGTGCACCTTCTTGTCCCTCGAACAGATAGCCGAGGAATGCGCGGCGTTCGAGCACATCACCCGATCGCACGATGAATGCGACCTTCATGCCCGAACCGACATCAAGCAGTCGGGAGGCCGTGAGGCGAGGGCCACCAAGCTCCTTCAACGGCTTCGGCAGGGAGCCTCGTCGCAGCGGTTTGAACTCCAGTCCGCGCAAACTTTTCGGCGCGGCCTTGCGCTTTCGTAGCTCTCGGCGGTCCATTGCCGCCCTCAGTCCTATTCGATGATGTACAGCCGCGCGGCCGCTTGAGCCGCAAACGCATCGATGGCCGCAGAATGCGATCTGAGCAATGCAGCGATCTCGTCCGTCGAGCAGTTGCCGCGTCGAATCCAAACGAGCTTCGGCGGAGCGCCACGCAGGACGCTCAGATCGGCAAAGTCACTGTCTTTCGAGACGAGCACGAACCCGCCGCTGCCCGCGAACTCCCACACGGCCTGATCGTCCGCAGCGCCGAGGCCG
>JBGFSF010000021.1:0-4391 GCA_041694715.1 Pseudomonadota bacterium
CAGCAGCAGCCCGAGCTGGACGAGCTGCCAGGTGCCGCGCCGCCACGCGGCGATCGCATGCGAGAGATCGGGGGATTCGCCGCGTCCGATCAGCCGGCTCAGCTCGTACAGCCCGGTCGCCAGGATCGGGCCGACGATCACGAATCCGGAGAAGGCGCCCGGCGCGAGCCACCAGTACCTGAACGACAGCGCGAGCACGACCCAGCCGCCGACCGCGACGAAGGCGCCGTGGACGAGCCCCGCGCCGGGGCAGCGAAGGAAGTCGCGCCAGCCGAGCGCAAGCCACTGCAGCGGCGCGCCGATCGGCACCGCCCGCACGCGGATCGCTGCGACTTGAGACATGGCGCGAGCTTAACGGATGGGCTTCGCGCGGCTGCCGTGCGCGGCGACTTCATTGAAGGCGAGCGCCGCGAGCACGACGGCCCCGCCGGCGAGGGTCGACGGCGCCGGCACCTCGCCCGCGCCGAGCCAGGCCCACAACGGGCCGAGCAGCACTTCGAGCATCGCGAGCAGTGCGACCTCGGCGGCCGTCAGGTGCCGCGCCGCGGCGACCATCAGCATGCACGGCAGCCCGAGCTGGAAGAAGCCGAGCAGCGCGAGCAGCAGCAAGTCGCGCAGCTCGGCGCGGAACGGAGCCGCGAACGGCAGCATCAGCAAGGCCGACAGCACGCCGCCGATGAACACGGCCGGAATCAGGTCGACCGACTCGCCGCGCTTCTTCAGCGTGACCACGTTGATCGCCGACGCCAGCGGAACGCCGAAGGCGACCGCCATGCCGGCCAGGTGCCGGCCCTCCTCGAACCTCAAGCCGCCGGCGAACATCCAGCCGATGCCCAGTGTCGCAAAGGCGATCGCGACCCAGGTGCGCGCCGGCACCGGCGCGCGCAGAACGGCCCGGGCGAGCAGCGTCGTCGTCAACGGGGCGACCGCCAGCACGATCAGCGTGTTGGCGACCGTGGTCAGCGTCAGCGCGAGCATGAAGCAGCAGAACATCGCGCTCCACATCAGCCCCGACAGCAGCCCGGCGCCGCCGGCGCGGGCAAGGCTGCCGGCGAGGTCGCGCTTGAAGAACGCGAGATAGCCGCCGACGAACAGCGCCGCGAAGAAGCTGCGCCACAGCGTGATCTCGAAGCGGCCGTGCTGCTGCAGCTCGGGCGACAGCTGCCGGGTGACGACGCCGGCGATGCTCCACAGCACGGGCGCGGCGACCATCAGCGCCAGCGCCCGCCGATGCGCGCGCCGATCGGGTTCGACGTTCATCGAGGCAAGGATGTTCAACACGGAGACACCGAGAGCACAGCGATCTTCTTGTTCTCCGTGTTCTCTGTGTCTCTGTGGTCGATTCAGCCTTTTCCGATCGCTATGCTGCTTCGCGCTCGGCGCGCTTGCGCTCGTGCTCCTTCAGGAAGCGCTTGCGCAGCCGGATGCTCTGTGGCGTGACCTCGACCAGCTCGTCGTCGGCGATGAACTCGACCGCGTACTCGAGTGTCAGCTTGATCGGCGGCACGAGGTCGATGTGCTCGTCCTTGCCGGCGGCGCGGATGTTGGTGAGCTTCTTCTCGCGGATCGGGTTGACCACCAGATCGCTGTCGCGCGAATGGATGCCGATGATCATGCCCTCGTAGACCTTGTCGCCCGGGCTGACGAACATCCTGCCGCGCTCCTGCAGCTTCCACAGCGCGTAGGCGACGGCCTCGCCGTCGTCCTGGCTGACCAGCACGCCGTTGCGCCGCTCGCCTACCCCACCCGGCTTTTCGGGCGCGTAGTCGTCGAAGATGTGGCTCATCAGGCCGGTGCCGCGCGTCAGCGTCAGGAACTCGCCCTGAAAGCCGATCAGCCCGCGCGCGGGGATGCGGTACTCGAGGCGAACGCGGCCGCGGCCGTCCGGCTGCATGTCCTGCAGATCGCCCTTGCGCCGGCCCAGTTCCTCCATCACGGCACCCTGGTGCTGCTCTTCGATGTCCACCGTCAGCAGCTCGTACGGCTCGTGCCTCACCCCGTCGATCGTCCTGAACAGCACGCGCGGCCGCGACACCGCCAGCTCGTAGCCTTCGCGCCGCATGTTCTCGATCAGGATCGTCAGGTGCAGTTCGCCGCGGCCGGCGACCTCGAACACGGTTTCGTCGCTGGTCTCGCGCATGCGCATCGCGACGTTGGACTTCAGCTCCCGCTGGAGCCGCTCGCGGATCTGCCGGCTGGTGACGAACTTGCCCTCGCGCCCGGCCAGCGGCGAGGTGTTGACGCAGAAATTCATCACCAGCGTGGGCTCGTCCACTTTCAGCAGCGGCAGCGCGTCGGGCGCGTCGGGCGGGCAGAGCGTCGTACCGATGCCGAGGTCTTCGATGCCGTTGACGAGCACGATGTCCCCGGCCTGCGCTTCGTCGACGAGCCGGCGTTCGAGGCCCTTGAACTTCAGCACCTGGTTGATTCGACCCCTGGTCGTCGGTGCGTTCTGCTGGCCCTCATCTGGCAGGCCGTGCACCACCAGCACGTCCATCCCCGGGCGGATGCGGCCGCGCGAGATGCGGCCGATGCCGATCTTGCCGACGTAGCTGGAGTAATCGAGCGAGCAGATCTGAAGTTGCAGCGGGCCGTCCGGATCGTCATTGCGCACGGGGACGTGGGCGAGGATCGCCTCGAACAGCGGGCGCATGTCGCCGCTGCGAACGTCCGGCGTGGTGCCTGCGTAACCGTTCAGCGCTGACGCATAGATCACCGGAAAGTCGAGCTGATCCTCGGTGGCGCCGAGCTTGTCGAACAGGTCGAAGGTCGCGTTGACCACGTAATCGGGCCGCGCGCCGGGCCGGTCGATCTTGTTGACGACGACGATCGGCTTCAATCCCTGCGCCAGCGCCTTGCGCGTGACGAAGCGCGTCTGCGGCATCGGCCCTTCGACCGCGTCGACCAGCAGCAGCACGCCGTCGACCATCGACAGCACGCGCTCGACCTCGCCGCCGAAGTCCGCGTGGCCGGGAGTGTCGACGATGTTGATGTGCGTGCCTTCGTACTCGACCGCGCAGTTCTTGGCGAGGATCGTGATGCCGCGCTCGCGCTCCAGGTCGTTGGAATCCATCACGCGCTCGGCCACCTGCTGGTTGTCGCGGAAGGTGCCGGATTGCGCGAGCAGCTTGTCGACGAGCGTGGTCTTGCCGTGGTCGACGTGGGCGATGATGGCGATGTTGCGCAGGGCGCGAGTCATTTCTGGCTGCTGATCAATCGGCACGGATTCAGCACGCCGCGTTCGTCCAGCTCGGCCAGGCCGAGCAGTCTTTCGTCCGGGCCGTATACGCGCCGGCGGCCGGGTCCTTCCGGCGGCACGCCCAGGTCGAGCTGGCCGCCGTGCGCGAACAGCGCCGCCTGCCGATCGCCGAGATCGATGCGCGGCAGGTCGCGCAACAGCGCGTCGACCGGCAATAGCCATTCGCGCCGCACGGCCGCCGGCATCACCTCGAGCGCGGCCAGCGTGACGGCGTGCTCGAGCGTCATGCGGCCGATGCGCGTGCGCCGCAACGCGGCGAGGTGCGCGCCGCAGCCGAGTGCGGCGCCGATGTCCTCCGCGAGCGTGCGCACGTACGTGCCTTTGCTGCAAGCGATCAGGACGCGTGCGCTGGCGCCGTCGAAGTCGAGCAGCTCGAGCTGTGCGATCCGCACGCTTCGCGGTGCGCGATCGATCTCGATGCCGCGGCGCGCGTAGTCGTACAGCGGCCGGCCGTCGCGCTTGAGCGCCGAGTGCATCGGCGGCGTCTGTTCGATCGTTCCGGCGAAGCGCGCCAGCACGGCTTCGAGCTGCGCGCGAGTCACGTCGACCGGCCGCGTCTCGACGACCTCGCCCTCGGCGTCGGCGGTGCTCGTGCGCACGCCGAGCGCGAGCGTCGCTTCGTACCCCTTGTCGGCTTCGAGCAGACCGGCGGAGAACTTGGTCGCTTCGCCGAAAGCGAGCGGCAGCAGCCCGGTCGCGATCGGGTCGAGCGTGCCGGTGTGGCCCGCCTTGGCCGCGTTCAGCAGCCGGCGCGCCTTCTGCAACGCGAGGTTGCTGGTGATGCCGCCCGGCTTGTCGAGCAGCAGGACGCCGTCGACGGCGTCGCCCTTGCGTCGTCCGGGCACGATCGCCTCATTCCCCTTCGTCGGGCTCAGGGCGCAGCCCTTCCCCCGGACTTGATCCGGGGTCAGGACGCAGCTTGCGCTTCGGCGAAGCGGGCGCGACGGCGTTGGCGATCAGTTTGTCGATCTCGAAACCCTTTTCGACCGAGGCGTCGTGAACGAACTTCAGCGCCGGCACCGTGTGGATCTGCAGCCGCTTGAACAGCAGCGAATGGAAGTAGCCCGCCTTGTCGTTGAGCAGCTTCGCCGCGGTTTCGGGTTCGGCACCGAGCACCGTGAAATAGACCTTC
>JBGFSF010000018.1:0-80421 GCA_041694715.1 Pseudomonadota bacterium
TGCCGCGGGCGCGCCCGGAATGTCGGCGACGCCAGCGGCGATGGGAGGCGCCCCCTCGCCGGTGCTGCAGCGTCTGGCGAGCGCCGGCGCCCTGCCGCCCGCGACCAGCCGCGAAATGCAGCAATCGGTCGACATGTTCGGTGCGCTGTTCGACAGCATGCATGCGCAGAAATCGGTCAGTGCAGGCACGCGTCCCTTCTTCCACCAGCTCGAGACGAGCCTGATCAAGCTCGCCCTCTCCGACCCGCAGTTCCTCGTCTCGCCTGCCCACCCGGCGCACAAGGTGCTCAACACGCTCGACCGCATCAGCATGGCGGCGAGCGACGACGGCAGGATCGCCGACGCCCGCCTGCTGCGCCTGATGAACCGCTGGACCGAGCGCATCAACGCCGAGGCCGAGAAGAATCCGGGCGTGTTCGAGGAGGCCCGCACCCAGCTCGAACGCGTCGTCAAGCCGCTGCTCGCCGAACGCGCGGCGCGCGTGTTCCGCCTGCAGGAAATGTGCGAAGGCCGGCAGCACGCCGAGGTCGTCAAGCATCGCATCCTGCGCGAGCTGCTGTCGCGGCTGGAAGACCGGCCGGTCCCCAACGCAGTCATCGAGCTGCTGAACGGCGGCTGGCGCAACGTGCTGCTGATGGCCGAGATGCGCCACGGCGCCGACAGCGAAGTCGCGCGCGACGCCTGGCAGGTGCTGCAGCAGCTGTGCACCTGGCTCGACCCCGAGCTGGCCGAGCCGCCGGCAGCCGCCGACGTCCAGACCCTGCTGCAGCGCATCGACCAGGCGCTCACCCAGGTCTGCGCCGACAAGGCCGCACAGGACCGCATCGTCGACCAGCTGGCCGCCACCCTGTTCGACGCCGACAAGTCGCGCTACCAGTACACGCCGGTCGGCGCCCGGCTCAACGATGTCGGCGGCGAGCCCCTGTCCGAGGCCGACGCCAACCTGACCGACCACCTGCGCGTGGGCGACTGGCTGCAGTTCAAGAACGTCGACACCCCGCTCAACCTGATCTGGATCGGCGACCGTCCTCCGGTCTACGTCTTCGCCAACTACCGCGGCATCAAGAAGCTCGACCTCAAGCGCCAGGACCTGCTGCAGGCGCTGAGGAGCGGCGACGCGCAATGGACCGAGGACCAGGAGCTGCCGCTGATGGACCGTTCCTACAGCGCGATGATCCAGAAGATGCAGCAAGACCTGATGTGGCAGGCCTCGCACGACCCCGCGACCCGACTCGCCAACCGCCGCAGCTTCCTGCGCGCGATCCGCAGGACCTGGCTGCGCAGCCAGGCGCAGGCGAGCGGCTATGTCATCGCCGCGATCCAGTTCGACTTGCAGACGCTCGCCGGCCGGACGATCGACGAAGCCGCGCGCGCCGGACTGCTGCGCGTCCTCGCCGAGAAACTCGCCAGCCTGCTGCCGGAAGGCGCCCTGCTGGCCCGCGCCGGCGAATCCGGTCTCACCTACTGGAGCGAAGCCCCCGACAGCGCCGCCGGCGAAGCGCAGGCCCGCTCGCTCTTGACCGGCCTGTTCGGCGCGCCGCTCGAACTCGACGGCCAGCGCTACCGCGCCCAGGCCTACGCCGGCCTCATGTGGGCGCCCGACGCCCTCAGTCCGGAAACCTATTACGACAACGCCAACGCGGCCTGTGCGCGTGCGCGCGAGTCCGCCACCCCGGTCGTCGCCTACCGCAGCGACGCACCCGACAGCGGCGTCCACGCGCTGGCGGAGTGGGCACACACCCTGACCGCCATCCTTGCCAACAACCAGCTGCACCTCAACTGCCAGCCCGTCGTCGCCACCACCGACCCGACCCGCACGCCGCTGTACTACGAAGTGCTGCTGCACCCCGAGACCGGCGAACGCAGCGTCGCCACCCGCGAACTCATCGACGTCGCCGAACGCCTGCAGCGCATCACCGAGATCGACCGCTGGGTCGTGAAGTCGGTGCTGAAATGGATGCTCGAGCACCCGGCCGAACTCGAACACATCGGCGGCCTGTCGATCAACCTCTCCGGCCAGTCGGTCACCAACCCGCTGTTCCTCAAGTACCTGCTCGGCGAACTGGCGCGCGGCGACCTGCCCGGCAACAAACTCATCTTCGAAATCGGCGAAGTGGACGCCGTCGGCACCCACGCCCAGACGCAGCTCTTCATGCGCCAGCTGCAGCGCTACGGCTGCCGCTTCACGCTGGACGAATTCGGCGCCGGCAACAGCTCCTACACCAGCCTGAAGAGCCTGCACCTCGACTACCTGAAGATCGACCGCGCCCTGGTGCGCGAACTCGGCACCAGCATGATCGACGAAGCGCTGGTGCGCTCCATCCTCGAAACCGGCAGCTTCCTCGGCATCAAGACCGTGGCGGGCTTCGTCGAAAGCGAGGAGGCGCTGGCCAAGCTCGCCGAGCTGGGGGTGGATTGCGTGCAGGGGTATCTGATCGGGGAGCCGAAGCCGTTAGAAAACCTGGCGTAATAGCGTTCTCTGCTCCGTTCGGGCCGCGCCTGTCTGGACGGCCTTGATCCCCTGCGTCGAAGCGCCGGGGGGCCGTCGCCAAGCGACGAAACACCCCTGGCAGAACGGCCTTGCCCTTTATCAGTGCCCTGCCCTGCGACGCCGGGTTGCTACGCCAACGCCGAACAGACCGATCCCGAACAACCATGCCGCTTCGACTTCCGGAACGGCGCTGACATAAAAGGCTTGCCTCGTGCCATAGGGTGGGGGCCCGTCGAAATAGTATGAGCCTTGTGCATAAACCAAGCCACGGTTGTCTGCGCTGTCAAAACCCGTCATCACAATCGACTCCCCTGTGCTCTCGTAATTGAGTTGCAACAGATTCAGTTGCGCGTCGATCCGGCAACCCTCGGCCAGGCAAATGAGGGGGATTTCACCAGACAGGTTTCCTGCGTCGTAATCGCCATAACCAGGGGCCGCCTGCGTTCGATAAGCACTGCCGGCGAGCAAATCATCGGTCGTCATGAACAGGGACAAATCGCCGCTTTGGTCGTAATAACTTCCCGGCACAGGCGTGGCTTTATCCAGGAAAAGAGTGACCGCATGCGCCGTTTCGGCCGCGTTGTAGACGCTTGCAAGACGCATCCATAAATAACCGCCGTATGCACTGGTCTGAGCGCCCTCACCGTCGATCTCGCCCGAAGGCGACACCAACCGATAACGCATCAGCCAATCCTGCTCACCCGTCTGCATGCTGAACATCGCGAATGCGCTTGCTGTCTCCGAATGGTAGGAACCGCCATAACTGACTGCACAGCTTCCGTCCGCGATGCAGGACTGGATGGTTGCGGGAAGTTCGGAAACGCTTATCGCCTGGGCGACGTGGGGAAATGCGGACAAGCTCAACAACAAGACAGACGCTACCGGAAATGCACGCATGATTGCTCCTCCTGAGGTTGAGATGCGTTTTCTTATTCCCCGGGGCGCATTTCTCTGTCTGGGAGCGCCTCCTTAAATTGATCACACCCTATTACGCCGTCCCGCCCACCGTCAACCCGTCGATCCGCAGCGTAGGCTGCCCCACGCCGACCGGCACGCTCTGGCCTTCCTTGCCGCAGGTGCCCACACCGCTGTCCATTTCCATGTCGTTGCCGATCATGGAAACGCGCGTGAGCGCGTCGGGGCCGTTGCCGATCAACGTCGCACCCTTCACCGGGTAGGTGATCTTGCCGTCTTCGATCATGTAGGCCTCGGCGGCGGAGAAGACGAATTTGCCGCTGGTGATGTCGACCTGACCACCGCCGAAGTTGACGGCGTAGAGGCCGTTCTTCACCGAGGCGATGATTTCGTGCGGCGCCTTGTCACCGCCGAGCATGAGGGTGTTGGTCATGCGCGGCATGGTCAGATGCGCGTAGGACTCGCGGCGCGCGTTGCCGGTGGTCTGCATGCCCATCAGGCGCGCGTTCATCATGTCCTGCATGTAGCCGGTGAGGATGCCGTCTTCGATCAGCACGGTGCGCTGGGTGGGGTTGCCTTCGTCGTCGACGTTGAGCGAGCCGCGGCGCAGCGGGATGGTGCCGTCGTCGATGACGGTGACGCCGGGCGCCGCCACTCTTTCACCAATCCGGCCGGAGAAGGCCGAGCTGCCCTTGCGGTTGAAGTCGCCCTCGAGGCCGTGGCCGATGGCTTCGTGCAGCAGGATGCCGGGCCAGCCGGCGCCGAGCACGACGGTCATGCTGCCGGCGGGCGCGGGGCGTGCGTCAAGGTTGACCAGCGCCTGGTGCACGGCCTGGCGCGCATATTTTTCGAGGATGTCGTCGGTGAAGTAGCTGTAGTCGAAGCGTCCGCCGCCGCCGCCGGAACCCTGCTCGCGGCGGCCATCCTGCTCGGCGATGACCTGCAGCGACAGGCGCACCAGCGGGCGCACGTCGGCGGCGAGATGGCCGTCGGAACGTGCGACGAGAATGACTTCGTATTCGGAGGCGAGGCTCGCCATCACCTGGATGACGCGCGGGTCCATCGCGCGCGCCTTCTTCTCCAGGCGCTCGAGCAGCGCGACCTTGGCAGGATCGTCGAGGCTCGCCAGCGGATCGACGGCGTTGTAGAGCAGGCGGCCTTCGCCGCGCTTGGCGAGGGCGGCGCTGCGCGCCTGGCCGGCGCGCGCGATCGCACGGGTGGCGTCGGCCGCGGCGCCGAGGGCGTCGAGGCTGATGTCGTCGGAGTACGCGAACGCGGTCTTCTCGCCGGAGATCGCGCGCACGCCGACGCCCTGATCGATGTTGAAGCTGCCCGACTTCACCTGGCCCTCTTCCAGGCTCCAGCCTTCGGAACGGCTGTATTGAAAGTAGAGATCGGCGTAGTCGACGTCGTGGGTGAGCAGGCGGCCGAACACCGGCGCGAGCTGGTCGGCGTCGAGGCCGTTGGCTTTCAGCAGCGTGGCCTCGGCGGACTGGAACAGCTGCTCGGCGGTCTGGATGGGAACGAAGGCGTCGGTGGGGTTCATCTCGGATCCTGGGTTTACTTGGTGGTCGGCTCGCGTTTGGCCGTCGCACGGCGTTCGACCACTTCGACCTTGATCTGGCTGCAGGTGACGAAGCGGTGCTTCAACGCCGGCAGGCTGGTGCGCAGGCTGGTCTGGTAGGCGGGGTTGATGTTGGCGATGACGACGCCGGAGCCGCGCGGCAGGCGGTCGAGCACCACCCCCCAGGGGTCGACGATCATGCTGTCGCCGTGGGTCTCGCGGCCCGACAGGTGATAGCCGCCCTGCGCCGGCGCAATGACGTAGGCGAGGTTCTCGATCGCGCGCGCGCGGATCAGTGTCTCGAAATGCGCGCGGCCGGTGGTCGCGGTGAAGGCCGACGGCACGACGATGATGTCGACGTCGGGCATGGCGCGGTACAGTTCAGGGAAGCGCAGGTCGTAGCACACCGACAGGCCGATGCGGCCAAAGGGGCTGCTGACGACGACGACCTTGTCGCCGGGCTCGATGAGCTTCGACTCCTGGTAGTGCTCGTTGCCGAGGTCGAGGCCGAACAGGTGGATCTTGTCGTAGCGCGCGACCAGCTTGCCGCGCTCGTCGTAGACGAGGCAGCTGTTGCGCACCTTGTTGGCGGCGTTCGCCTCCAGCGGCACCGAGCCGCCAATCAGCCAGATCTTGTGCTTCTTCGCCATGCGCGCGAGGAAGGCCTGGATCGGGCCGTCGCCCTCCGCTTCGCGCACCTTGACCACGTCCGCGTCCTTCATGCCCATGATGCAGAAGAACTCGGGCAGCGCGACCAGGCGCGCGCCGGCGCCGACTGCCTGCTCGATCAGGCGCTCGGCCTCGGCGAGGTTGGACGCGACATTGGGGCTCGACGCCATCTGGATCGCGGCGACGCGCACGGTGCCCGAAGGCGCGGCGGCTTTCTTCAGGGGGGCGCTCTTCGAACGCGGGGCGGCGGGTCGGACGGGTTTCTTCGTTGTCATCGGTCACACTTCACATTCAAGGTTCGGACATCTGGGGGCCGGGCGGCGGTTCGGCTTTCGTCTTCGGCAGCCTTTTGACGTCGGGCGCCTGCCACGGCCCGCTGATCAGGTATTCCCGGCTGATGATCTCCTCGATCGGGTCGCGCAGCAGCTTCTGCGCGGCGAGCGCGCCGACGCCCGCGACCGGGCCGCCGAGCAGCGCCCCCGCCACCGCCACGCTTTCCGACAGCTTGGGAATCACCTTCACCCGCAGCTGCACCGCCTCCTGATCGAGATTGGCGAGGCCCGACATGTTCACCTTGGCCGCCGGCCCGCGCATCTGGAAGTCGTCGCTGTACACGACTCCGCGCGCGATGCGCAGCGTGGCGCCCGCGTCGTCGAAAGCATAGCCCTGGTTGAAGATATCACGGAAATCGAAGCTCAGCCGGCGCGGCAGCGACTGCAGGCTCAGCACGCCCAGCAGTTTGCCCGCGCCCGGGTCGACCTTGAGGAACTGGCCGCCCTTCGCCTTGAAGGCGATCTGTCCGGCCAGTGTGTCGAACGCAAAGTCGGCGGGCGAGCCCACCCAGGTCGCGTTGCCCTGGAACTCGGCGCTGCCGCGCGCCATCAGCTCCGGGTAGCCGAAGCGCGCGAGGAACTTGCCGGCGTCCTGTACGTTCAGCTTCAGCTCGGCGCGGGTCTCGGTCGGCACGCCGTCGCGCCACAGGCCGCTCATGTGGAACACGCTGTCGTCGTGCACCAGCTGCAGGCTGTCGATCACCAGGCCCTGCGGCGTACCGCGCGCGACCGTCTCGAGCCGCCCGAGCGGACGGTCCTCCAGGCGGAAGTCCTGCACGCTGAGGTCGAGCGCGGGGAACAGCTCGGCCTGCAGCGTGCGCCCGCCGCCCCCGCCGGACGCCGACGCGCGCGGCGGAATGACCAGCTGACCGAACTGCGCCGACACCCGCGCCGGCTCGGCGCCGCGCGGACGGTAGGTCAGCACGCCGTCGACGCCGCGTCCCGTCACCTGGCCGCGCAGCAGACCGTTGCGCGCGCGCCCCTGCAGCCGCAGATCGTGGAAACGCCGCCCCATCAGGTCGAGCGCGTCCAGGTCGAGGTCGAGCGCGGTCAGCGCGACGCCCTTGCCGGCCTCGCCCTCGGGCAGCAGCGCGAGCCAGCCGGAGAGGTCGAGCACGCTGCTGCGGCCAGCCACGCGCAGGCCGGCCTCGGCCGGCAGCGTCGCCGGCCCGCCGAAGCGGACCTCGCCGCGGCTCCACGCGCCGTTCGCGGCAGTCTGCCACGCCGCGCCGAACAGGTTGCCCAGCCGCACGGCATGGCGGCGGCCGTCGCCCTGCGGCTGGACGCTCACCTGCAGCGGCAGCGGCATCGCGGCCGGCTTCGCCAACGGCAGCGGCAGGTTCGACGTCAGGCCGATGAGGTTCGATTCGATGCCGATGCGCGCACCCCGGGATTCCAGATCCAGCTGGCCTCGCCACGCGGTCTGCCCGGCGAGGCGGTCGTTCCACGCCGGACCGAGCCAGGCGGCCAGCCCGGCGGCGGTCGCGCTGCCCTGCGCCCGGACCCGCACGCCGCCCGGCTGCGTGTCGGCGACGACGCGCAGCGGCCCGCCGAGGAACTGGGCGGTGATCTCCCGCGCCGTGAGCCGCTCGTGGGTGAACTCGATGTCGCCACGCACCTGGTCGAGCCGCGGCAGCGCGGGCGGCAGGAGGCTGTCGCCGAGGAAGGAGAGCCGGCCCGAGAGCGTGGTGTCATGGCTGTGGCGCAACGGCACGGTCATGCGGAGCGCGAGCCGCATCGGGCCGGTTCCCCCGAGCCCGTCGGTGAAGCCGCGCAGGCGCGCGCCCACCGGGCTTTCGTTGGCGAAGCGGATGAAGTCCTGCGCCGGCCCGTTGGCCACGCCGTCGATTTCCAGCAGCTCCTCGTGATGGATGAGGTCGGGAATCACTGCCTTTACCGGCGCGAGGGTGGCGCCGAAGATTTTCGCCTGCCGCGCCTGGACCTCCATGCGTTTGCCCTCGAACAGGATGTGCGCCTGGATGTCCTCGATGCGCGGCCAGCCCGGCACGTAGTCGATCACCGCGTCCTTCGCCGCGATGTCGATGCGGAAGACACCTTCGCCGTTCTCGAACGGGAAGCGCGACAGGTCGCCCTTGAGGCGCAGCTTCACGTCGTCGCTGTAGCCCGCCCGCACGCCCTCGCGCACCCAGTCGACCGTGTTGTCGCCAACCTTCTTCGGAAAATAGCGATGCACCGCGGTGCCATCCGCGCGGGTGAGCTGGGCGCTGAGGTCGGCCACGCCGGCCGCACCGGCGATCCGCTCGTAGTCCCCCTGCAGGCTGCCTTCGAGGTCGGCGTTGGCGAAGCGACTCTCCTCGATCTGCAGGCGATGGCCGCGCGCGGTCTTCTTCCAGCTGCCGCGGGCGCTCAGTCGGTCGAGCGCGATGTCGGGCTCGCGCATCACGCCCGGCAGGCTGACGACCAGCTGCTGCGAATCGAGCGCGAAGCTGCCAGCAGCGCTGTCGCCCTCGAGGCGTCCGCTGAGGTTGTGCCAGCCCGGCTGACCGTCGACGGTGCGCACGCCGAGGCCACTGAAGTGCGCCGTCACGCTGAAATTGTCGAGCGCGGGTTCGGCGCCGCGCCAGCCGAAGCGCAGCGTGTCGAAACGTCCCTGCGGTTGCAGGGCCTGCAGGCGCTGGCGCAGGGCTTCGTCCATCGGCAGGCTCGGCAGCAGGCTTTCCCAGGCGTCGAGGCTGAGCGCGCGAGCGCTGATTTCACGGCGGTCCCCGCCCCAGCTCAGGCCGACGTTGAACGGACCGCTGGCCGCGGCGTCGGGGCGCGTGACCCGGACGTCCTCGAAGCTCACGCGCTGGCGGCCGTCCGTCTCGCGCTGCCACACCGCGCGGCCACGCGCCTGCGTCAATTGCAGGGCCGGCAGGTCTTCGCCCAGACGCAGCTCGATCGCGCGCAGGTCGAGCCCCGCCGTCATGCGGCTGAACTGCCCGCCGTCGAGGCTAAGCCGCAGGCCCAGCGCGCCCCAGCCGCGCTCGACCGTGGCCGGGAGCGTCACCCAGGTCGCGAGCCGGGGAAACGACACGCCCGCGACGCGGGCGTCGACCGTGCCGCGCCAGCTCGCCAGATCTTCGATGTCCTGCGCCTGCAAGCGCGCCTCGGCCGTCAGCGGCCGCGCCAGGTCGGCCGGCGGCACGGCGCGGAATTCCATGACATGGCTGCGCCGCGCGTTGGTCAGGGTGAAATCGACCTGCTCCATCACGACCGCGGGTGCGGCGCGCACTTCGTCGCGCCAGGTCAGCGTGGCGTCACCCACGTGCACGCGTCCCTGGCGCAACAGCCAGTTGACGAAGCCGCTGTCGGGCGCGGCGGGATTGACGGGTATGCCGCCGACGTAGAGATGGCCGTCGTGCGCGCGCCGCACGTCGAGCGCGAGCCCCTTGAGTTCGATATGGTTGAAGCGCGGTTCGAGAAACAGCAGCGAGCGCCAGGCGAACGCCGCCTCGAGTTCGGGCAATTCCAGCGCCAGGCGGCCTTCGCGGTCGTGGAGCCGCACCCCCTGCAGGCGGAACTCCGGACGCGCCTGCTGCCAGGCGCCCGACACCGCTTCGAGCGTGACCTGCTGGCCAAGCGCGCGCGACATCAGCGCGGCGACGCCGTCGCGGTGGTCGGCGATGTTGGGCAGGATCCAGAAATACATCAGCGCCGCCGCCCCTGCCGCAAACGTGGCCGCCGCGGCCGCCAGTCCTGCGCCCCAGCACAGGGCGCGGTGCGTGCACGACAACAGAAAGCGGGGGAATTTCATCGAGCAGGGTTCTCCGGTGGGCTGATTCTATGCGCTGCACCCCGCCTTGCGCTGCGCGCGCGGCGGTAAATTCGTGCGCCTGCCGTCCCCGTCGGAATCAATTGCCGGTAAAGCGGTGGATCTGCCGCCGGTCGCGCTTGGTCGGTCGTCCCTTGACGGCGGCTTGCGGCGCGGCGGCGAGCTTGCGTTCGAGCGCCTGCTGGGCGCGGCGCGCCACGCTCTCCGCCGTTTCCTCGTACAGGGTCCGTGCGAGCGGCGCCGGCCCGCGCTGCGGTGACAGCCCGCGCACGACGAGCGTCCAGTCGGCGTCTCCTGCGTGGACCTCGAGACGGTCGCCGGGTTTCACCTCGCGCGCCGGTTTCACGCGTTCGCCGTTCAACTTCACGCGCCCGTGTTCGATCGCCTGCGTGGCGAGGCTGCGCGTCTTGAAGAAGCGCGCCGCCCACAGCCACTTGTCGAGGCGCATTTTTTCCGGCGGCATGTTTTCAGTCGGCATCGAGCGCCTCCGCAAACAGCCCCCGACGGCTCAGCGCCTGCACGAACCAGTCGAGCGCGCGCCCCGCCTCGCCGCTGCGCCAGGCGAGGTGGAAGGTCTCGCGCGGATTGCCGTCCACCCACGCGCAGCGCACCAGGCGGCCGGCGGCGATTTCCGCTTCGGCCAGCCAGCGCGGCAGCGAGCCGATCCCCAGACCGGCCTGCTGGGCGGCGAGCTTGGCGGGCAGGTCGGGCACGGTGAGCCGCGGCTGCTGCCGCAGCCAGCCGGCGCTGCGCAGGGGCAGCGTGCGCGCGGTATCGGCGATCACCACCGCGCGGTGCGCGGCGATGTCGGCCGGCCCCAGGGCACGCTGCACGCGCGCCAGCGGATGGCCCGGCGCGACGCAGAACACGAATTCGAGCGTACCCAGCGGACGCGTGCGCAGGCCGCCGCCCGCCGGGGCGTCGCCGCCGGCGACCACGAGGTCGGCCCGGCCGTCGGCGAGCGCGTCCCAGGTGCCGGCGAGCACCTCCTGGCGCAGCCGCACGTCGGTGGTCGGGCACGCCGCGTAAAAGGCTTCGACCACTGGCCACAGCGGCTCGAGCGGCAGCACGCCCTCGATCGCAATCGTGAAGCGCGACTCCCAGCCGCCCGCCACCTGGCGCGCGCGCTCGGCGAGCGCGTCGGCGGCGCGCAGCAGGCCTCGCCCCTCGTCGAGCAGCACGCGGCCGGCCGGGGTGAAGCGCGCGCGATGGCCGGAACGGTCGAACAGCAGCACGTCGAGCTCGGCCTCGATCTGCTGTACGGCGTAGGTGAGCGAGGACGGCGCGCGCCCGAGTTCCTCGGCGGCGCGCGCGAACGAGCCGCGACGATCGATGGCGTCGAGCATGGCGAGGGCGTCGAGGGTGAGCGGCATATTCGAAAATTTCGAACGACTTGATCGAATTCTGCCGGTTTTCGCCGCGGAAAACCACGCCTATAGTCACCCCATCGCCTGAACGTCAGGCCCACACCGGAGACCGACATGCTCACCGTCCGCAAATCGCACGACCGCGGCCACGCCCACCACGGCTGGCTCGACAGCTATCACACCTTCTCCTTCGCCAGCTATCGCGACCCCGAGTGGATGGGCTTCGGCCCGCTGCGCGTGATCAACGAGGACGTCATCGCGCCGGGCACGGGGTTCCCCACGCACAGCCACCAGGACATGGAAATCGTCACCTGGGTGCTCGACGGCGCGCTCGAACACAAGGATTCGCTCGGCAGCGGCGGCGTGATCCGCCCCGGCGAAGTGCAGCGCATGCGCGCCGGCCACGGCATCGCGCACAGCGAGTACAACGCTTCGGCCACCGAGCCGGTGCACCTGCTGCAGATCTGGATCCAGCCGGACGCCTACGGGCTGGAACCGGGCTACGAGCAGATCGCCTTCGCGCCCGAGAGCCTGCAGGGGAAACTGCGCGTGATCGCCTCGAACGACGGCCGCGACGGCTCGGTTACGATCCACCAGGACGCCGCGATCCTCGCCGGCCGCTTCCGGGCCGGCGACCGCGTGACCTGGCCGCTCGACCGCGAGCGCCGCGCGTGGCTGCAGGTGGCGCGCGGCCGCGTCAGCGTGGCAGGCTATCCGCTCGAAGCCGGCGACGCGGTCGCCGCGCGCTTCGAATCCGGACTCGCCATCGAAGCGCTGGAGGACAGCGAACTGGTGGCCTTCGACCTGCCCTGAGCCGGGGTCGAAGACCCGCTACAATCCCCCGTTTTTTGAAGCAAGGACCGACCATGCCCAAGATACTCGCTTTCGCCGGCAGCCTGCGCCGCGATTCGTGGAACCGCAAACTGATCGGCGTCGCCGCCGAAGCCGCACGCGCCGCCGGCGCCGAGGTGACGCTGATCGATCTGGCCGACTATCCGCTGCCGCTGATGGACGAGGACCTGGAGGCGCGCGAAGGCCTGCCGGTCAACGCGCAGCGCCTGAAGGCGCTGTTCAAGGCGCACGACGCCCTGCTGATCGCCAGCCCCGAGTACAACAGCTCGCTGCCGCCGCTGCTGAAGAACACGCTCGACTGGGTGTCGCGCGAATGGCAGGGAGAGTCGGGCCTGGTGCCCTACCAGGGCAAGGTCGCGGCGCTGCTCGCCGCGTCCCCGGGGAGTTTCGGCGGCATGCGCATGCTGCCGCACCTGCGCCAGGTCCTCAACGCGCTCGGCGTGCTGGTGCTGCCCGGCCAGCTGTCGGTGCCGGGCGCCGCGTCCGCCTTCGACGAGGCCGACGGCACCACGATCCTCAAGTCGCCGGCGCGCCTGCACGCGCTGGTGCTGGAACTCGTCAACACCACCGCCGCGCTCCGGCGCGCGTGACGCCGTCGATCAGCCAGCCTTGCGCCGACGCATCCAGCCCAGGCCGGCCAGCCCCGCGCCGACCAGCAGCAGCGTGCCGGGCGCCGGAATCTGCGCCGGCGGCGTGCCGCCTTCGCGGTAGTACACGCTGATGTGCGACGTGTCCTTCTGCGTGGCCCTGCCCGTCAGGGGGAAGGGCGGGCTGGTAAAGGGCGTCTGGTAGGTGCCGTCGCCCGGCAGCAGGCGGTAGCCCACCAGGTTGGTGCCCGCGCCATCCTTGAACACGAACATGATGTCCGCGATGTCGGTGCCGCCGACGTAGGTGAAGGCGCCGGACACTCCGTCGCCGTCGACGTCGAAACGATAGAGGTCGGAACTGTCGACGAAGCCGCTGTCGGTGCTGTTCCACTTGCCGTCGAACAGCCAGTCGGTGAGGCCGAAGAAGCCCGCGTCGTTCACGAAGTCCGGCAGCGGCGTGTCGTTCTGGTTGCCGTCGAGCGGCAGCAGAAGGGTGCAGTCGGTCGCGACCGATACGAGCGTACGAATGTCGTAGCCGGTGCCCACGCAGGGGGCGAAGTCCGCCTCGGCCTGGGCCGAGGCGGGCAGCCCCCAGGCCAGCCCCACGACAGACAATACAGCGAGTCGGTGAAGTGGCTTGAAAGTCTTCATGATGAGGCTCCGCAACTAATTATTGTGTACTACGCCTCTTTCCCCAGCACATCTTGTGCCAGTGCGCCGTTTTTCGCCCTCAACCGGCCCGCATCCCCCGAGAATATTAGCAATGTCTAATTTTCAACGCCCTGTCGAGAATCGCACACTGTAAAAAAACCCGACGCTGCTGCCCACGCAAGGCGCAAAAAAATGCGCCCCGAAGGGCGCGAGGGAGGAGACAGGCTGCAGAGCCCGCAGCGCGTCGCTGCTCTACCGATACACCGTGACGGTTCGGGTCGCGAGATTGCCGGCGGCGTCGGTGACGCGCACGCTGACGGTGTGCGCGCCGAGGGAAAGTTTGCGGGTGCCCCAGTTGTAGCTGAGCGAAGGGCTTCCGGTCGTCGCCGCGGCCTGCTTGCCGTCGATGACCAGGACGATGCGGGCGACGCCGACGTTGTCGCTCGCCGTGACCTTGATCGCCTGCTTGGCCGGCGAAATGGTCATGCCGTCGACGAGGGTGAACTGGCTGATGACCGGCGGCGTGGCATCGCCGCCGAGGCTGACGGTCACGCCCGCCGAGGCGCCGACGTTGCCGGCCGCGTCATGCGCCTTGACCGTCAGCACATGGCTGCCGGCCGCGTAGCCGGCGGTATCCCAGGCGAAGGCGAATGGCGCGGTGTCGTCGCCGGCAACCAACACGCCGTCGACGTAGAGGTCGGCGCGCACGACGCCGCTGTTGTCAGCGTAGTCGATGTCGACCGGCACCACGCCGCTGACGCTGCCGCCGGTCGGCGACACGATGCGCACGGTCGGCGCGTCGGTGTCGGGGGCCGCCCAGGCCTGGGCGGCCACGACCGCCCGCCCCACGTCGAGGCGGCCGGCACCGTAAAAGATGTCGAAACCTGCGTCGCCAAGATCGACCGCGGTGGCCTTGAGCAGGCCGTCGACGTCGCCCGGCGTCAGATTCGGATTGGCCGCGAACAAGAGCGCGACCGCGCCCGCGGTAATCGGTGAGGCGAACGACGTGCCCGAGACATTGGCGTAGCCGCCGCCGCGGGTCGGCGCATAGATGCTCACGCCGGGCGCGGCGAGGTCGACGTAGTTGCCATAGCTCGACCAGCTCGCCCGCACGTCGGTGCTGCCGGTCGCCGAAATGCTCAGCATCGAATCGTGCGCCGCGATCGCCTCTTCCACGCCGCTGTTGCCGGCCGCGACCACCACCACGCCGCCCTTGCCGCGCAGGTAGTTCGCCGCCGACTGCACCGACGCGCTGCCGGATACGCCATAGCTGATATTGGCGACGCGCGCACCATTGTCTGCGGCCCAGGTCAGGCCCTGCGCGATGGTGCTGAAATAGGCCCAGCCGTCGAGGCCCGAAATGCGCACCGGCATGATGCTCGCGCGCCAGGCCACGCCCGCGCTGCCGGCCTCGTTGTTGCCCACCGCAGCGGCGGCCCCCGCCACCGAAGTGCCGTGTCCGTGCACGTCGGCGGTGTCGGCGTTGTTGTCGTAGGCGTTCCAGCCGGGCACCAGGTTCGCCGCCAGGTCGGGATGCGTGCCGTCGACGCCGGTGTCGAGGATGGCGATGGTCACGCCGCTGCCGTTGGCATAGTCCCAGGCCGCCGGCGCCTGGATCTTGGGCAGGGCCCAGCTGCTGGCGTATTGGGGATCGCTGACCGTGAGCGATGGCGCAACCGCCATGTCGAGTTCGACGTATTTCAGGCGACGGTCACGTTTCAGGATCTGCATCGCCCGGACCTCGTCCAGGCCCGGCGGGAGTTCGACGACATGGGTATTGGTACGCGCGAACCGGCCCTTGGAACGGGCCGTGACGGCCTGCAGCGCCCGCCCGAATTCCGCGTCGGACAGCCCCGCGCGCGGTGCCACCAGCAGGCGCCCACGGGCCCAGCCGAGCACGCCGTCGGCCGCCGCGGGCGCATCGGCCTGGCGCACTTCGCCCGGCTGCGCGGGCGGCGCCGCATCGGCCAGCCCGGCGTAGCCGCCGATCACTGCCACCAGGGCGAGGACGAGGGTGAAACCGGTGGCGTTGCCGTCGCGGTAACTGCGACGGCTGTCGGTCGAACGGACGGGGAACGGGCACTGGTGCGACATGTTGACTCCTAGATCGAACACCCCGGATCAGGACACGACGCACCGCCCAGTCAGGCGGTTTCCTTGGCGGCCCCGCTGTCTTTTTCAAGACCGGTGGCTTTGCGTCCCCGCCTCGCGACGGGTTTGCCCTGTTGCAGGATTATCAGCAGTAACGACGATTTTTCGACGGACTTTAGCCGGGCACGGTGCCTGTGTCGAAATAAATGCCTTTGTTTATCAGACACTTGGAAATCGCCCATGAAAAAGCCCCCGGAACGGGGGCTGGGCGCAGGGGAAACCGGCTGGGTTTACTGCTGCGGCAGCATGCGGTCCTTGGCGACGAAATACTTGCGCGCATAGGCAACCAGCTGGCCGTCACCCGGATGGTCGACGGTCTCGACGCCGACCACCTTGTTCACCACTTCGTGGTCGTGGGCGTGAATGTGCTTGATCAGCTCGAGCTTGGCGTGGCCGGGTCCGACGATGAGGATCTCCTGGGCACCGGCGAGCGCCTCGACGATCTCGTGGTAGTAGTGCGGATCTTCGGCCTGGCGGCTGCCGCTCACCGAGCCGCGCTTGCGCTGCAGATGGCGCGGCGGATTGGCCGGGTGGACGACCGATTTCTCGACGTCGTCGGGGCTGATGTGCATGACACGGGCTTCGTTGTGGTCGAGCCAGACGACGGCATGGTAGTGCGACATGATTGCTTCTCCGGATAAACAGGACTCAGAACTCTTAATATTCTACCGAAAAACGGGGCCGGTCAGGCCCCGTCGCGGCCAGGCTTATTTCACCGCTTCCTTCAACTGGTCGAGGATGGCCGGGTTCTCCAGGGTGGAGACGTCCTGGGTGATTTCCTCGCCCTTGGCGATGGCGCGCAGCAGCCGGCGCATGATCTTGCCCGAGCGCGTCTTCGGCAGGTTGTCGCCGAAGCGGATCTCGTCGGGCTTGGCGATCGGGCCGATTTCCTTGCCGACCCAGTCGCGCAGCTCGGCGGCGATCTTCTTCGCCTCCTCGCCGACCGCGCGGCTGCCCTTCAGCACCACGTAGGCGACCACCGCCTCGCCCTTGATCTCGTGCGGGCGGCCGACCACCGCCGCCTCGGCGACGCGCGGATTGGCGACCAGCGCGGATTCGATTTCCATGGTGCCGAGGCGATGGCCGGACACGTTCAGCACATCGTCGATGCGGCCCATGATCCAGAAATAGCCGTCGTTGTCGCGGTGGGCCGAGTCGCCGGCGAGATAGGTCTTGCCGCCGAGCTCTTCCGGGAAATAGGTCTTCTTGAAGCGATCCGGGTCGCCCCACAGCGTGCGCAGCTGTGACGGGAACGGACGCTGGATGACGAGATAGCCGCCCTGGCCCTTCTCGACCGGACCGCCGTGCTCGTCGGTGATCGCCGCCATGATGCCGGGCAGCGGCAGCGTGCACGAGCCGGGCTTGGTCGCCACCGCGCCGGGCAAGGGCGCGATCATGTTGGCGCCGGTCTCGGTCTGCCACCAGGTGTCGACGATGGGGCAGCGGCCGCCGCCGATGACCTGGTGGTACCACATCCAGGCTTCCGGGTTGATCGGCTCGCCCACCGTGCCCAAGAGGCGCAGCGACGACAGGTCGTGCTGCGCGGGCAGGTCGGCGCCGAGCTTGATCAGGCTGCGGATCGCCGTCGGCGCGGTGTAGAAGGTCGTCACCTTGTGCTTGGCGACGGTCTCCCAGAAGCGGCCGGCGTGCGGGTAGGTGGGAATGCCCTCGAAGATGACTTCGGTCATGCCGAGCGCGAGCGGCCCGTAGGCGACGTAGGTGTGGCCGGTGATCCAGCCGACGTCGGCGGTGCACCAGTAAACATCCGAATCGGGCTTGGCGTCGAACACCCACTGCATCGACAGGATCGCGCCGAGCAGATAGCCACCGGTGGAATGCTGCACGCCCTTGGGCTTGCCGGTCGAACCGGACGTATAGAGGATGAAGAGCGGATGCTCGGCGTTGACCCACACCGGCTCGCAGGTCTCGGCCTGGGTCTGGGTGAGCTCGTGCCACCACACGTCGCGCGGCGACCAGTTCACCTCGCCGCCCGAGCGGCGGTACACGACGACCTTTTCGACGCAGGAGGTGTCGCCCATCGCCAGCGCCTCGTCGACCGCGCGCTTCAGCGGCACGGCCTTGCCGCCGCGCAACGATTCGTCGGCGGTGACGACGAGCTTGGCCTGCGCGTCCTCGATGCGCTCGAACAGGCTCTTCGCCGAGAAGCCGCCGAACACCACGGAATGGATGGCGCCGATGCGCGCGCAGCCCTGCATCGCGACCACCGCCTCGATGCTCATCGGCATGTAGACGATGACGCGGTCGCCCTTCTGCACGCCGAGCGACTTCAGGCCGTTGGCGAACTGGCACACGCGCGCGTGCAGTTCCTTGTAGGAAACGTGCGTCACCGTGCCGTCGTCGGCTTCGAAGATCAGCGCGGTCTTGTCGCCCTTGGTCGCGAGATGGCGGTCGAGGCAGTTGTGCGAGACGTTGAGTTCGCCGTCGTCGAACCACTTGTAGAACGGCGCGCGGCTTTCGTCCAGGGTGCGGGTGAACGGGGTTTTCCAGTCGATGTACTGGCGCGCAAGCCTGGCCCAGAAGCCCTCGTAGTCGGCTGCCGCTTCCTTGCACAGCGCCTGGTAGGCGTCCATGCCGGGCACGTTGGCCTGCCTGACAAAATCGTCCGCAGGAGGAAACACACGGGTTTCGGTCAGAATCGACTCGATGGCTGCCATACAGTCTCTCCGCTGATAGAGTGTTCGGGTAGCGCCCGATTCTAAATCAAACCGTCCGTTCCACCCATGACCGCTCCCGCCTTCGACCGTCTCGCCCGCTGTTCGCGCTTCGGCCGCCGTCTGCTCGCGGCGCAGCCCCAGCTCGCCGACGCGCTCGCCCCCCGGCTCGACCGGCCGTTCACCCGCGCCGACATGGAGGCCTTCCTCGCCGAGCCCCCCTGCGCGGACGAGGATGCGCTGCACCGTCGCCTGCGCCAGCTGCGGCAGCGGGTGTGGCTCGTCGCCACCGCGCGCGACCTCGCCGGCAGCGCCGACCTGGCCGAGATCACCGCGACCTGGAGTGCGCTCGCCGAAGTAGGCATCGCCGCTGCGCTTTCCTTCCATCACGCCGCGCTCGTCGCGCGCCACGGCGAGCCGCGCGACGCCGAGGGCCGGCCACAGCACCTCGTCGTGGTCGGCATGGGCAAGCTCGGCGGCGGCGAGCTCAACGTCTCGTCCGACATCGACCTCATCTATCTCTACCCGGAAGAGGGCGAAACCCGCGCCGACGACACCGCCGCTTCAGTGCGCACACTCAGCAACCACGAGTTCTTCATCCGCCTCGGCCGCAGGCTCACCGCCGCGCTCAACGAAGCCACCGCCGACGGCCACGTGTTCCGCGTCGACCTGCGCCTGCGTCCCTGGGGCGACTCTGGGCCGCTGGCGATGGGCTTCGACATGCTCGAGGACTATCTCGTCGCGCAGGGCCGGCCGTGGGAGCGCTACGCCTGGATCAAGGCGCGCCCGCTGACCGGCGAGCGCCAGGACGAACTCGCCGCCATCGTGCGCCCCTTCGTGTTCCGCAAGTACCTCGACTTCGGCGCCTTCGCCGCGATCCGCGACCTGCACGTGCAGATCCGCCGCGAGGTCGCGCGCCGCGAGATGGCGCATAACGTCAAGCTCGGCCCCGGCGGCATCCGCGAAATCGAATTCACCGCGCAGGTGTTCCAGCTCATCCGCGGCGGCCAGATCGCCACGCTGCAGCAACGGCCCACGCTCGTGGTACTCGCCGAGCTGGCGAAGAGCGGGCTGATGACGGCGGACGCGCAGCAGGAACTCGCCGCCGCCTACGATTTCCTGCGCCGGCTGGAGCACCGCATCCAGTACCTCGACGACGCGCAGACCCAGCTGCTGCCCGACGACGACGCCTCGCAGGCGATGCTCGCCGAGGCCATGGGCTTTGCCGACTACGCCGCGCTCGTCGCCGCGCTCGACCGCCACCGCGGCAAGGTCACGCGCCATTTCGAGCAGGTGTTCGCCGCGCCGCAGACCGACCAGATGAGTCATCCGCTCGCCGCCGTGTGCGGCGGCACCGCCGACGCGGCGTCGACCCGCGCGCTGCTGGAGAACGCCGGCTACGACGACGCCGAGCGCGTGCTCGCCACGCTCGACACCCTGCGCCAGGGCACCGCGCGGCTGCCCGAATCGACCCAGGCCCGGCTCAACGCCCTGTTGCCGCCGGCGCTGGAGATCATCGGCGGCCAACGCGATCCGCTGGTCACGCTGGAGCGCTTCGCCGCGCTGGTGCAATCCGTTGCCAAGCGCGCGACCTACCTCGCGCTGCTCGCCGAGTACCCGGCCGCACTACGTCAACTCGTGCGCCTGTTGGCTGCGAGCCCGTGGGCAGCGCAGCTCATCACCCGCCAGCCGCAACTGCTCGACGAACTGATCTCGCCGCAGTCGCTCCTGAGCCTGCCCGACTGGGCGCAGCTCGCCCGGCAACTGCGCACGGAGCTCGACGCCCACGACGGCGACACCGAGGCGCAGATGGACGCGCTGCGCCGTTTCAAGCAGGCCCACACGCTGCGCCTGCTGGCGCAGGACGTCGCCGGCCGGCTGACGCTGGAAGCGCTGTCGGATCACCTCTCGTATCTGGCCGACACCCTGCTGGCCGAAACCTTGGCGCGCTGCTGGGCGGGCCTCAAGACGCGCCACCGCGACGAGGCGCGCTTCGCCGTCGTCGGCTACGGCAAGCTTGGCGGCAAGGAACTCGGCTACGCGTCCGATCTCGACCTGGTCTTCCTCTACGAAGACGACGACGCCCGCGCGCAGGAGGTGTACGCGCGGCTCGCACAGCGCATCAACACCTGGCTCGGCACGCTCACGCCCGCCGGCATCCTCTACGAGACCGACCTGCGCCTGCGCCCGGACGGTGCCTCGGGCCTCCTGGTGAGCTCGACCGAGGCCTTCCGCGACTACCAGCTCCACCATGCCTGGGTGTGGGAGCACCAGGCGCTGACGCGCGCGCGCTTCGTGTGCGGCGACGCCGCCATCGGCGCGAGCTTCGAGTCGGTGCGACGCGAAGTGCTGGCGCTGCCGCGCGACGCCGCGAAGCTGCGCGCGGAAGTGCTGGCGATGCGCGAGAAGATGCGCGCCGGCCACGTCAACGACAGCGAACTGTTCGACCTCAAGCACGACTCCGGCGGCATCGTCGACGTCGAATTCTGCGTGCAATACCTGGTGCTGAGGCACAGTGCCGCGCACCCCGGGCTCGCCGACAACGTCGGCAACATCGCGCTCTTGAAGCGTGCCGGCGCGGCGGGGCTGGTCCCGGTCGACCTCGCCGAAGCGGCGGCCGACGCCTATCGCGAACTGCGCCGCCAGCAGCACGCGATCAAGCTCGCCGGCGCCGACTTCGCGCGGGTGCCGCCGGCGCCCCTGTCTGCGGTGCGCGACGCCGTGCGCGCGCTGTGGGCGCACGTCATGGATGTGGACGACTGATTTTTCTGCCAATATGACGGGGTCACGCTTCCGGAGACCGCCCTTGAGCTCGCCCCCCTGCCCGGCTGCTGAAGCCCTGCGCCAGTTCCGCGTCATCTTCGGCGCGGTGCGCCAGCACTTCCAGGCGGTCGAGAAAGCCTGCGGCGTCAGCGGCGCCCAGGTCTGGGCGATGGCCGCGCTGCAGCAGACCCCCGGCATGAAAGTCTCGGAACTGGCGCAGGCGATGTCGATCCATCCCTCGACCGCCAGCAACCTGCTCGACAAGCTCGAACAGGCGGGCCTGGTTCAGCGCACGCGCAGCCAGACCGACCAGCGCGTCGTCACGCTCAACCTCACGAACGCCGGCAAGCGCGCCCTGAAAAAAGCGCCGCAGCCGCTGACCGGCATCCTCACCCATGCGCTCGGCCAGCTCACCGACGACGCCCTGTGCCGGCTCAACGAAGACCTCTCCGAACTGATCGCGCACATGGGCGCGGTGAACGCCCGCGACGCCCAGCAGCCGCTGTCCGAAACCTGAGTCAGCGCGCGGCTCGTCGCGCCTTGCGGCGCTGCCAGGCGCGCACGATGCGGGCCCGCCAGGTCCAGTGCACGGCAAAATAAATCAGCAGGGAAATCGTCACCGCCAGCGTCAGCAAGCCCAGCGCAAGCGGTCCGCCCACGGCGCCGATCCGGTCGACCCAGAGCGCCAGGCCGGTCGCCGTCTGGCCAGCCGCCTGCTCCAGCACGGTCTCGTCGATCGCATGCTCCCGATCGCCCAGCATCCACGCCCCCAGGTGGTAGGCCGCAAAATACACGGGGGCGAAGGTGAAGGGGTTGGTAATGAGCGTGCTGCCCACAGCGGCCGGGATGTTGGCTCGCAAAAAGAATGCGGCCACTGCAGCGGCGGGAATCTGCGCGATCGGGATCAGCAAGCCGAAGAACACACCGATGGCGATGCCCATGGCAATGCCCCGCCGGCTGACGTGCCAGAGCCTTGGGTGATGCAGTCGCGGCCCCAGCCAGCGCAACGCACGGTGCTCGCGCAGCGCGTGGGAGTCGGGCAGGTAACGGCGAAAGCGCTCAAGCATGATGCAGGACGATAAGGGGCAGTGGGCAGCGTAGTTGCTTTGACGGCCAGCCGGGCCGAAAGGTTTAAGGCCGCCCGGGAACGGACTTTGCGCGGTCGTGTCAGCGAACTGTGCAAGAATCAAAATTGTACGCTGATCTCGAGGAGCCCCCATTGGACACCCCTGACGCGCACGCCGCCTGGCACAGCCTGTCCACAGACGACACCCTCGGCCGCCTCGGCGCCTCGCGCGCGGGACTCGACGCCGACGCCGTCGAATCGCGCCGCGCCCGTTACGGCGCCAACCGCCTGCCGCCGCCGGCCCGCACGCCGGCCTGGAAACGCTTCCTGCTGCAGTTTCACAATGTGCTCATTTATGTGCTGCTGGCCGCCGGCGTCATCACCGCTTTGCTCGGCCATGCCCTGGATGCCGGCGTGATCTTCGGCGTGGTGGTGATCAACGCAATCATCGGCCACCTCCAGGAAGGCCGCGCCGAGCAGGCGCTCGACGCCATCCGCGACCTGCTCTCGCCGCGCGCGCTGGTCACGCGCGCCGGCGCGCGCCGCGAGATCGACGCCGAGGACCTGGTGCCCGGCGACCTCGTCCACCTCGCTTCCGGCGACCGCGTGCCCGCCGATCTGCGCCTCGTCGACGTCAAGAATCTGCGCGTGATGGAAGCCGCGCTCACCGGCGAATCGCTGGCGGTCGACAAGCAGACCGATCCGGTCGCGACCGACGCCGCACTCGGCGACCGCGCCAGCATGGCCTGGTCGGGCACGCTCGTCACCTACGGCCAGGCGACCGGGGTGGTCGTCGCCACCGGCACCGCCACTGAACTCGGCCGCATCAGCACCCTGCTCGCCTCGGTCGAGCCCCTGACCACGCCGCTCCTGAAACAGATGGCGCACTTCGGCCGCTGGCTCGCCACGGCTATCCTCGCCGTGTCGGCAGCGGTGTTCGCGTTCGGCGTGTGGGCGCGCGGCTACGCGGCGAGCGACATGTTCCTCGCCGCGGTCGGCCTCGCCGTCGCGGCGATTCCCGAGGGCCTGCCGGCGATCGTGACCATCACCCTCGCCATCGGCGTCACCCGCATGGCCCACCGCCACGCCATCATCCGCCGCCTGCCGGCGGTGGAAACGCTGGGCGCGGTAAGTGTCATCTGCTCCGACAAAACCGGCACGCTGACGAAAAATGAAATGACCGTGCAGACCGTGATCACCGCCGACGCCACGTTCACGGTCAGCGGCAGCGGCTACGCGCCCGAGGGCGGCTTCGCCCGCGACGGCGTGCGCATCGCTCCGGGCGGCGCCCCCCTGCTGGAAGCGCTCGCGCGCGCCGCGCTGCTCTGCAACGACGCCGACCTGCGCGAGACCGACGCCGGCTGGCAGCTCGCCGGCGACCCCACCGAGGGCGCGCTTCTCACGCTGGCGATGAAGGCCGGCCTCGACCTGCGCCGGACGCGCGACGCGTGGCCACGCACCGACGTCATCCCCTTTGAGTCCGAGCACCGCTTCATGGCGACGCTCAACCACGACCATGCCGGCCACGGCTTCATTTTCCTCAAGGGTGCGCCGGAACGCGTGCTCGGCCTGTGTACCGCCCAGCGCGGTACCGACGGCGACGCGCCGCTCGACGCCGCAGCCTGGCACGCGCGCATGGACGCCGCGGCGGCCGGGGGCATGCGCCTGCTCGCCCTGGCGATGCGCCGCGGCGACGCCGCCACCGCGCTCAATTTCGCCGACATCGAGGACGGCGGTTTCACCCTGCTCGCCGTGTTCGGCATGGCCGATCCGCCACGCGAGGAAGCGATCCGCGCCGTCGCCGCCTGCCGGTCCGCCGGCATCAAGGTCAAGATGATCACCGGCGACCACGCCGCCACCGCACAGGCGATCGGTCGCCAGCTCGGCCTCGACGAGTCGGTGCAGGCGATGACCGGCGCCGAGATCGAGACGATCGACGACACCCGTCTGCGCGAGGTCGTCGGGGAGGTCGACGTGTTCGCACGCGCCAGCCCCGAGCACAAGCTGCGCCTGGTCGAGGCGCTGCAGGCACGCGGCGCGGTCACCGCGATGACCGGCGACGGCGTCAACGACGCCCCCGCGCTGCGCCGCGCCGACATCGGCGTGGCCATGGGCCGGAAGGGCACCGAGGCCGCCAAGGAAGCCGCCGGGATGGTGCTCGCCGACGACAACTTCGCCTCGATCGCCCACGCGGTCGAAGAAGGCCGCACGGTCTACGGCAACCTGAAGAAGGCGCTGGTCTTCATCCTGCCGACCAACGCCGCACAGGCGGGCATGATCCTGATCGCGATCCTGCTCGGCCTCACTCTGCCGATCACGCCGGTGCAAATCCTGTGGGTGAACATGGTCACCGCGGTCACGCTCGCGCTCGCGATCGCCTTCGAGCATCCGGAACCGAACGTCATGCGCGAGCCACCGCGCGACCCGTCCGAACCCTTGCTGACCCGCTTCATGCTATGGCGCATCGTGTTCGTCACGGTGTTCCTGGTCGCCGGCTCGCTCGGTCTTTTCCTGTGGGAGCTCGAACGCGGCATGCCGGTCGAGGTCGCGCGCACTGCCGCGATCAACGCGCTGGTGATGGGCGAGATCTTCTACCTCTTCAACTGCCGCCGGCTCACCGCACCCGTGGTGGGCTGGGCGGGCTTCGTCGGCAACCGCGCGGTGCTCTTCGCCATCGGCGTCCTCGTCGTGCTGCAGGGTCTGTTCACCTTCGGCCCGCTGCTGCAGACCCTGTTCGACACCGCGCCGCTGGACGCGCTGACCTGGCTGAAGATTTTCGCGTTCGGCGTGATCGTTTACAGTGTGGTCGAAATCGAAAAGGCGTTGATCCGGCGCCTTGCCTCGACCCCACGCTGAATCGCTGAATCATGGAACTCATCAAC
This sequence comes from Pseudomonadota bacterium, assembly GCA_041694715.1. Taxonomy (GTDB): domain Bacteria; phylum Pseudomonadota; class Gammaproteobacteria; order Burkholderiales; family Thiobacillaceae; genus Thiobacillus. The sequence continues at coordinate 24,738 of JBGFSF010000018.1, forward strand.
CAACTCGTCCTTGCCGGGGCGGTGCTGCTGCTGCTGGCGATTCTCGGCAGTTCGCTCTCGTACCGCATCGGCATGCCGCTGCTACTGGTCTTCCTCGCCGTCGGCATGCTTGCCGGCGAGGACGGTCCCGGCGGCATCCGCTTCGACGACAGCGGCATCGCCTACACCGTCGGCAGCGTGGCGCTCGCCATCATCCTGCTCGACGGCGGCCTGAACACCCGCACCGCAAGCTTCCGCGCCAGTCTCAAGCCGGCGTCGGTGCTCGCCACGTTCGGCGTGCTGATCACCTGCATCGTCACCGGGTTGTTCGCCGCGTGGGTACTGGGCTTCGGCCTGCTCGAAGGCATGCTGGTCGGCGCCGTGGTCGGCTCGACCGACGCCGCAGCGGTGTTCGCCCTGTTGCACGCCAAGGGCCTGGCGCTGAAGGAGCGCGTCTCGGCCACGCTGGAAATCGAATCCGGCAGCAACGACCCGATGGCGGCGCTGCTCACCATCGCGCTGATCGAGCTCATCCTCTCTGGCCAGCGCGTGCCCGGCTGGGAGACGCTGGTACTGCTGGTGCAGCAGATGGGCCTCGGCCTCGTCGCCGGCCTCGGTGGCGGCTGGCTGCTGACCTGGCTGACCCACCGCCTCACGCTCGAACGCGGCATGTACCCCATGCTCATCCTCGCCGGCAGCCTCACGCTCTACAGCCTCACCACGGTGCTCGGCGGCAGCGGCTTTCTCGCCATCTATCTCGCCGGCGTGGTGATCGCCAGCCGCCGCCCGCGCGAGGCCCTGCAGATCCTGCAGGTGCACAACGGCCTGTCGTGGCTGGCGCAGATCGGGATGTTCCTCATGCTGGGCCTGCTCGCCACGCCGAGCGATCTGGTGCAGAACGCACCGGCGGCGCTCGCCATTGCGCTGGTGTTGATGTTCGTGGCGCGGCCGCTTGCTGTCTGGCTGTGCCTGCTGCCCTTCCATTTCCCGGGCCGCGAGCAGGTGTTCATCGCCTGGGTCGGGCTGCGCGGCGCGGTGCCCATCATCCTTGCCCTGTTCCCGCTTCTGGCCGGCATTCCGGAGGCGCCTCTGATCCTCGACGTCGCCTTCTTCGTCGTGCTGATCTCGCTCACCATGCAGGGCTGGACCATTCCCGCGCTCGCGCGCCGCCTGCGGCTGCAGGTGCCGCCGTCGCCCGAGCCGACCGAGCGCTACGACCTTGCGGCCAAGCCAGAGGCGCAGCATGCCCTCTTTGGCTTCCGCCTCGCCGCCGACGCGCCCTTCGTCGGCACCGACGTCAAGGCCTTGCGCCTGCCCGGCGCGGCCCGCCCGATCGCGGTGCTGCGCGCGGGCACGGCCCTGCAGCCGGACGACGCCGGTGCGCTCGCCCCGGACGACACGCTTTACGTGCTGGCGCCGGCCACTGACAGCGCCATGCTGAGCGATCTGCTGATCACCCCGGCCGCACCGGCCTACCTGGAAAAGCGCCAGTTTTACGGCGATTTCGTACTGAACGGCGACGCCCCCCTCGACCTCGTGACCGCGCAGTACGACCTGCCGCTGCCCGACGCACTGGCCGGCCAGACGCTGGAGAGCTTCCTCACGCGGAAGCTGCACGGTCGCCCGGTGGTGGGCGACCGCGCGCGACTGGGCAAGCTGGAATTCGTGGTGCGCGCCGTCGCCAACGGCCGCATCACCCAGGTCGGCCTGCGCATCCCCACCCATCTCGACGGCTGACCCCCGTCCGGCCGCGTCCACGCCCGGACGGATCGGTTACCCTTAGGGCTCGAATCGACAGGACACGCCCATCCTCATGCACGAGCCCTTTGCCGAATTCGCCCTCTTGCTGATCATCGCCGCCGCGGTCAGCGCCTTCGCGGTGCGGCTGCGCCAGCCGGTGCTCATCGCCTACATCGCCGTCGGCATCCTCGTGGGGCCGTCGGCACTCGGGCTGGTCACCGCACACGAGCAGATCGACCTGCTGGCGCAGATCGGCATCACCGTCCTGCTGTTCGTCGTGGGCTTGAAGCTCGACCTCAAGCACATCCGCCACATCGGACCGGTCGCGCTGGCCACGGGCCTCGGCCAGCTCGGCTTCACCATCCTGTTCGGTTTCGTCATCATCCTCGCGCTCGGCAAGGGCTGGATGGAGGCGCTCTATGTCGCGGTGGCGCTCACCTTCTCCAGCACCATCATCATCGTCAAGCTCTTGTCCGACAAGCGCGAGCTCGACTCGCTGCACGGCCGCATCGCCGTCGGCTTCCTCATCGTGCAGGACCTCGCCGTGGTGATCGCGATGATGGTCATGAGCGGACTTGGCGGCATGGGCACGGAAGCCGCCGGCGGCATCACGCTAGTGCTGACGTTGCTAGCACGTCTGTTGGGCGCGGCGATGCTGCTGTTCATCCTGATGCGCTACGTGCTGCCGCGCATCGTCGACACGCTGGCGCGCTCGCAGGAACTGCTGCTGATCTTCGCCATCGCCTGGGGCACCGCGCTCGCCGCCGCCGGCGAATATGTCGGCTTCAGCAAGGAGGCCGGCGCCTTCCTCGCCGGCTTCTCGCTCGCCTCCACGGCGTATCGCGAGGCAATCAGCGCGCGGCTCGCCAGCATCCGCGACTTCCTGCTCTTGTTCTTCTTCCTCGACCTCGGCGCCAAGCTGGACTTTTCCACGCTCGGCGACGAGGTCGGCACCTCGATCGTGCTGTCGCTGTTCGTGCTCATCGGCAACCCGCTGATCGTGATGGCGATCATGGGCTACATGGGTTACCGCAAGCGCACCGGCTTTCTCGCCGGCCTCACCGTTGCGCAGATTTCCGAATTCTCGATCATCTTCGTCGCCATGGGCATCAGTCTCGGGCACGTCGGCAACAGCGCGCTCGGGCTCACCACCCTGGTCGGACTCATCACCATCGCGCTGTCGTCGTACATGATCATTTATTCCCACCGCCTCTATGCCTGGGTCGCGCCCTGGCTCGGCGTGTTCGAGCGCCGCCACCCCTTCCGCGAACTCGCCGTCGAGCACACGCATGGCAGCGGCGTGCGGCCCGACATCGTCGTGTTCGGGCTGGGACGCTACGGTGCCCGGCTCGCGCACACGCTGCGCCAGCAGGGCATCGCCGTCGTCGGCGTCGACTTCGACCCCGAAGTGGTGCGCGCCCAGCAGAACCATGGCCTCGACGCCCGCTTCGGCGACGGCGAGGCGCCCGACTATCTGGAGAGCCTGCCGCTGGCGGACACCCGCTGGATCATCAGCACCCTGCCCGACCACGCCAGCAACCGCGCGCTGGTCCACGCGCTGCGCGAACAGCATTACGCCGGGCATATCGCCGTCGTCGCGCGCGACGAGGACGAGGCCAGCCATCTCAACGCGCTGGGCGACATCGAGGTGCTGCATCCCTTCAACCAGGCGGCCGATTTCGCCGCCCTCGATCTGGCCGCGCGCATCGCAACGGCCGAACTGACCCCCGCCAAGGAGCCGACATGACCCGCACCCTGCTCGCCGCCACCGACTTTTCCGCCCCCGCCCGGCACGCGCTGGAACGCGCCGCCCAACTCGCGCAAAGCCAGTCCGGCACGCGGCTGACGCTGGCGCACGTGCTGAGTGCCGGCGCGCTCGACGCGCTGCGCCGTCTGTTGCCGGCCGAGGCCGTCGGCATGGAATCGGCGCTGGACGCCCGTGCCGCGCAGCAGCTCGCCGAACTCGCGTCCACGCTCGCCGCCCGCTACGGCTGCACCATCGACACCGCGCTCAGCCGCGGCGATCCGCTCGGCGGACTGCTCGAACTTGCCGACGCCCGCGATGCCGAGCTGCTCGTGCTCGGCGCACGCGGCGCGCACTTCGTGCGCGAACTGCTGCTGGGCTCGACCACCGAGCGCCTGCTGCGCAAGACGCGTCGCCCACTGCTGGCAGTGAAGCAGCGCGCGCAGGCACCGTACCGCCGCATCCTCGCGCCGGTCGATTTTTCCGACCATGCCGCGGCCGCGATCAATGCCGCGCACGCCTGGCTGCCCGACGCCGAATTGATCCTGCTCAACGTGTTCGCGGTCGAACTCGAATCGACCTTCCGCTACGCCGGCCTCGACGACGACATCATTCACGCCTACCGCGTGCAGGCCCGCGACGCAGCGATAAGCGAAATGGAAGCCTTCGTGGCACGCCTGCAGGTGCCCGCGACGCGGATCTCGCGGGTGTTCGTCCACGGCGCCGCCACCCTGCGCATCGTCGAGCACGAGCAATCCCTCGACGCCGACCTCATCGTCATGGGCAAGCGCGGCCAGTCGATGATGGAGGAACTCTTGCTCGGCAGCGTGACCAAACACGTGCTCGCCCACGCGAGCTGCGACGTGTTCATCGCCAGCCACCACCCGTAATCCGCCATGCGCCCTGCCACGCCCACGCCGCGCAACCCGCACCTGCTGCGCTACTTGCTGATCGGCTTCTTCACCGTCGCCCCCCTGTGGGTGACCTGGCTGGTGTTCGATTTCATCTTCGATCTGCTGGCGAGCACCGGCGAACCTTTCCTCAAGGCGCTCGCCGCGCTGCTGCGGCCGCTGTCCGACACGCTCGCCCACTGGCTGCTCGACAGCGACGTGCAGGCCGGCCTCGCCGCGCTGTTCACGCTCGCCTTGCTCTATGCCGTCGGCGTATTCGCCTCCTTCGTCGTCGGCAAGAAATTGATCAGCGTCGCCGAGGCCTGGCTGACCCGCCTGCCCGGCGTGCAGACGATCTACGGTGTCACCCGCCGCTTCCTGCAGACCGTCAGCCAGCCGCCGGTACAGGGCCAGCGCGTCGTCCTGATCAGCTTTCCCTCGCCCGAGATGAAGGCGGTGGGACTCATCACCAAGGTGATGAAGGACGCCGACAGCGGCCAGGAACTCGCGGTGGTGTATGTGCCGACCTCGCCCAACCCGACCTCGGGCTACATCGAGATCCTGCCGCTCGCCGACGTCGTGATGACCGACTGGACCATGGAAGAGGCGATGAGCTTCGTAATGACCGGCGGTACCAACGCGCCCGACCGCGTGCGCTTCCGCAACCCGCCGCACGCGGTGGTGGAGGCGCCGGTCAAATGAGCGCATGGTTCGCGACTGTGCGCGCCGCGCTGTGGCGTGGCGCGCTGTTCGCCCTCTTGTGGTGGGCGTTGACCGACGGCCGTCCGGGCAGTTGGGGGGTGGGCGCGCCCAGCGTCGCCCTCGCCGCCTGGGCGAGTCTCGTGCTGCTGCCGCCACAGCCGACGCGCGTCTCGGGCCTCGGCCTCATGCGCTTCGTGGTTTTTTTCCTGATGGAGTCGTTGCGTGGCGGCGTGCAGGTCGCGGCCTTCGCGCTGCGCCCGCGCATGGATCTCAAGCCGGCCTTCCACGAAGTGCCGTTGCGCCTGGCCGAAGGCTTCGGCCGCATCCTGCTCGTCAACACCCTGAACCTCCTGCCCGGCACGCTGAGCGTGGAACTGGAAAGCGACCGCCTGTGTCTGCATGTACTCGACGACACCGCGCCGACGGAAGCCGAGGTGCGCACCGCCGAAGCGCGAATTGCCCACATGCTCGGCCTGGCGCTCGAACCCGCCTGACATGGACGCTCTCACGCTCGGCCTCGCCGTCTTCCTGCTGCTCAATCTCGCCGTCGCGCTGCTGCGCGTCGCGCGCGGCCCGACGCCTGCCGACCGCCTGCTCGCCGCGCTGCTGTTCGGCACCACCGGCGTAGCCATCCTGCTCCTGCTCGCCGACGCCATGACCCAACCCGCCTTCGTCGACGCCGCGCTGGTGTTCGCGCTGCTGGCGGCGATCACCGGCGCGGCGTTCGCGCGGCGCGCCTGGCGCGAGGAAACGGTCGCCGATGAGCCTCGCTGACGTCGCCAGCCTTGCCCTGCTGCTCGCCGGTGCCGGTTTCTTCCTCGCCGGCACCGTCGGCCTGTTGCGCTTTCCCGACGTCTACACGCGGCTCCACGCGCTCGCCAAGGCGGACAACCTGGGGCTTGGCCTCGTCGTCCTCGGCCTGCTGCTGCGCGCCCCGGGCTGGGCAACCGGCCTCAAGCTCGTCCTCGTCTGGCTGCTCGCGCTCGCCGCCAGCGCGGCGGTCGGCTTCCTCATCGCACGGCGCGCGCGCCGTCACGGCCTCGCGCCCTGGCGGTCGGGAGACCGCGAATGAGCGCGGCACAGGCGGAAGACGACGCATGAGCGCAGCGCTCGCCTTCGACCTGCTGCTGATCGCGGCGCTGGTGTGGAGCGCGGCGCGCGCGCTCACCGTCGCCGACCTGTTCCGCGGCGTCGTGCTGTTCATCGTGTTCGGTCTGTTGATGGCGCTCGCCTGGGCGCGGCTGGGTGCGCCCGACATCGCGCTGGCCGAGGCGGCGATCGGCGCCGGGCTCACCGGCGCGCTGCTGCTCGACGCCGTCGGCCACCTGCGCGCCAAGCGGGAGCCCGATACATGACGCGCGCACTGCCCGTCCTCATCGCCGTCCTCGCCGCCGCGTTCGGCGCGCTGCTCGCCGCCGCGCTGCTGGACCTGCCGCCGCACGCCGTGCGCCTGCCCGCAGACGTCGCGGCGAACCTCGCGACGAGCGGCGTCGCGCATCCCGTCACCGCGGTGCTGCTCAACTTCCGCGGCTACGACACGTTGCTCGAAATCGCCGTGCTGCTGCTCGCCCTGTTCGGCGTGCTGGCGCTGGCGAAGCCGCACGCGGCCCGCGTCGCTCACCCCGCGCATCCTTTGCTGCAAACGCTGGCGCGCCTGCTCGCGCCCTTGATGGTGCTGGTCGCGGGCTACCTGCTGTGGGTCGGCGCCATCGCGCCGGGCGGCGCCTTCCAGGCCGGCGCGGTACTCGCCGCCGCCGGGGTGCTGCTGCGGCTCGCCGGCCTGCTGCCGGCGTGGGCCGCCCCCAAACTGATGCTGCGTGCCGGGCTCGCGCTGGGCCTCATGGTGTTCGTCGCTGTCGCCGTGGCCATGCTCGGCCACGCCACCCTGCTCGCCTACCCGCCCGCCCTGGCCAGCGGTCTGATTCTGATGATCGAGGCAAGCCTGACGCTATCGATCGGGCTCATTCTCGCCAGCCTCTATCTCGCCAGCACTGAGGTGCGGCCGTGAGCACCGGCCTGCTCTACGCGCTCGCTGGTGCGGCGCTGTTCGCGATCGGACTCGCCGGCCTGCTGGCGCTGCCGCACCTGCTGCGCAAGATCCTCGCGTTCAACATCCTCGGCAGCGGCGCCTTCCTCATCCTGGTCGGCCTCGGCCAGCGCGACGGCAACGTCGACCCGGTGCCGCAGGCGATGGTACTCACCGGCATCGTCGTCGCCATCGCCGCGACCGCGCTCGCGCTGGCGCTGGCGCGCCAGCTGCTCGAGCGTACTGGCCGCATGCGCCTGCCGGAGGACCGGGATGACGCGGAGCTCGACGATGCATGAACCTTGCGCGCCGGCTTCACACGTGCGCTGCATCCGCAGCGTAGAAGTCGTATCGTTGGCGTCCTCCGGCGGCCTGCACAGCCGTATGGCAGGCATTCGATGACCGACTGGCTCGACCCCCTGCCCTGGCTCGTCGTGCTGCCGCTGGTGTGGGGCACGCTCGCCTTCGTGCTCGGCCCCGGGCGCGGCGCGCGGCTCGCCATCGCCGCGCTGGCTTTGCAGACCCTGCTGGCGCTTCAACTCGCGGCGCAACTGCTCGACGGTGGCGCGCGCGTGTACGCGGTCGGCGGCTGGGGTGCGCCGCTCGGCATCGATCTCTATGCCGACGGGCTCGCGGGCGTGATGCTGCTGCTCACCCAGGCGGTCGCGCTACCGATTGCCGTGTATGCACGCACTTATTTCGCTGCGACAGAGAAAGGCCGCGCGCAGTTCTGGCCGATCTCGGGCCTGCTCGTCGCCGCACTCAACGCACTGTTCGTATCGGCCGACCTGTTCAACCTTTACGTCACCCTGGAATTGCTCGGCCTCGCCGCCGTGGGCCTGGTCGCGATCGCCGGCGGCACCGCGCCGGTGACGGCGGCACTGCGCTACCTGCTCGCCACGCTGCTCGGCTCCGGCGCGTATCTCCTCGGCGTCGCGCTGATCTACGGCGTATACGGCAGCGTGTCGCTGGAAACGCTCGCGCCGCTCGTCGAGCGCAACGCGCCCTTCGCCGTCACGCTGGCGGCCGCGCTGATGCTGGTCGGCCTGCTGCTGAAGACCGCGCTCTTCCCCTTCCACTTCTGGCTGCCGCCCGCGCACGGCGGCGCGCCAGCGCCGGTCTCCGCCCTGCTCTCGGCGCTGGTCATCAAGGCATCGTTCTATCTGGTCGTGCGCCTGTGGCTCGATCTGTTCGAGCCACTCACCACAATCCCGGCCGCCCAGCTCATCGGCGCGCTGGGCGCCGCGGCGATCGTGTGGGGCTCGCTGCTGGCGCTCACCCAATCCCGGCTGAAGATGCTGGTCGCCTATTCGACCGTGGCGCAGATCGGCTACCTGTTCCTGCTGTTTCCGCTTGCCACGCTGACGCTGCCTGCCGCCACCGACAGCGCCGTGCAGGGCGGCGTGATGCAGGCGCTGGCCCACGGGTTCGCCAAGGCAGCGATGTTCGCCGCCGCCGGCAGCATGATCGTCGCCACCGGCCGCGACGACATCAGCCGCTTGGGCGGCGTCGGCGCGCACCTGCCGCTCTCGCTCTTCACCTTCGGACTGGCCGGCGTCACCCTGATGGGCCTGCCGCCGTCGGGCGGCTTTTCCGCCAAGTGGCTGCTGATCATGGCCGCGCTCGAGGCTGGCCAATGGTGGTGGGTGGCGGTGATGGTCGCCGGCGGGCTGCTGACCGCAGCCTATGTGTTCAAGGTGTTGCGCCGCGCCTTCCTGCCGGCCGAGGCGGGCGACGCCGTCACCCCGGTGCCGCGCACGCTCGAGTTCAGCGCCTTCGCGCTCGCACTCGCCTCGATTCTGCTGGGCGTGTTCGGCGCGCCGGTGATGGACCTGCTCGCGGTCGGGAGAGGCGCATGATCGCCGACACCTGGCTGCCGCTCGCGGTGGTGCTGAGCTCCTTCCTGCCGGGACTTTTCATCTTCTTCCTCGCCGAGTCACGCATCCGCCTGCGCACGACGCTCAACCTCGCCGGCGCCCTCGCCAAGCTCGCGCTCATCGGCCTGATGCTGTGGGGCGTGGTCAACGACCACGAATACGTCTTTACCCACACCGTGCTGCCCGGCCTCGATCTGGTGCTGAAAGCCGACGCGCTGGCGATGCTGTTCGTCACCCTGTCGGCGGTGCTGTGGCTGTTCACCACCGTGTACGCGATCGGCTACCTCGAAGGGGCGCCGCACCGCAGCCGCTTCTTCGGCTTCTTCAGCCTGTGCGTCACCGCCACCGTCGGCGTGGCGATGGCGGGCAACCTGTTCACTTTCTTCGTCTTCTACGAACTGCTCACGCTCGCCACCTACCCGCTGGTGGTGCACCGCGGCACCGACCGCGCGCTGCGCGCGGGCCACGTCTACCTCGCCTACACCCTCGGCGGCGGCGCACTGCTGCTGATCGGCACGGTATGGCTGTATGGCCTGGCCGGCCAGGTCGACTTCGTCCACGGCGGCTCGCTCGCCGCGCTGCCGCCGGCGGTGGCCGGGCAATTGCAGATCATTTTCCTGCTCTTGATCGCCGGCGTCGGCGTCAAGGCCGCGCTGGTGCCGCTGCACGGCTGGCTGCCGCTGGCGATGGTGGCACCGGCGCCGGTCTCCGCGCTGCTGCACGCAGTCGCGGTGGTGAAAGCCGGCGCCTTCGGCATCGTGCGCATCGTCTACGAGGTGTACGGCATCGAGTTCGCGCAATCGCTCGACTTGCTGACGCCGCTCGCCGTCGCCGCCGCGATCACCATCGTGTGGGGCAGCACGCGCGCGCTGTTCCAGGACGACCTGAAGAAGCGGCTCGCCTACTCGACGGTGAGCCAGGTGTCCTACATCGCGCTCGGCGTCACGCTGTTCGGCCCGGTCGGCACCATCGGCGGCATCGTGCATCTGGTGCACCAGGGCATCATGAAAATCACCCTGTTCTTCTGCGCCGGCAACTACGCGGAAACCCTGGGCATCCACAAGGTCAGCGAAATGGACGGCGTCGGCCGGCGCATGCCGTGGACCACGCTCGCCTTCACCCTTGGCGCCTTCGGCATGATCGGCGTGCCGCCGCTCGCTGGCTTCATCAGCAAGTGGTATCTGGGCCTCGGCGCGCTCGACGCCGGCATGCCCTGGGTGCTCGCTGTGCTCGCGGCGTCGAGTCTGCTGAATGCCGCCTACTTCCTGCCTATCCTGCACCGCGCCTGGTTCCGCGAACCGCCTGAAACCTGGCCCGACGAGCACATCCCGGCGCGGCGCGGCTGGGAGACCGCGCCGCTGTTGCTGTGGCCGCCGCTCTTCACCGCCGCCGCGACGCTCGTCGTCGGCCTGTTCGCCGCCAGCGCCTTCAGCCCGCTCGACTGGGCCAAGCTCATCGCCGACCGCGAGTACCTGCAATGGACGCCCTGATCCTCGCCAGCCTCGCCGTGCCGCTCGCGCTCGCCGCACTGGTGGCGCTGCCGCGCAGCCGTGCCGCCGCGCTGAATCTGGCGCCATGGGCGCCGCTGCCGGCGCTGGCGCTCGCACTGGTTGCGCGCGAGCCCGTCTTGCTCGATCTGCCCGGCGTGCTCACCGGCATGCAGTTGGGCCTCGATGCCACCGGGCGGGTATTCCTGCTGTTCACCGCGTTGATCTGGCTCGCCGCCGGCGTGTACGCGCGCGGCTGGTTCGCCGGCGACCCCCGATGCGTGCGCTTCACCGTGTTTTTCCTCCTCACCCAGGCCGGCAACCTCGGCGTCTGCCTCGCGCTCGACGCCGCCGGCTTCTATGCCTTCTACGCGCTGATGAGCTTCTCCGCCTACGGCCTCGTCGCGCACGACAGCGACGCGGCAGCGCGCCGCGCCGGCCGCGTCTACCTGGCGCTGGCGGTGGCCGGCGAGATGCTGATCCTCTCCGGCCTCCTGTTCGCGCTCGGCCTCGCCCCGGACCACTCGTGGGCGGTCGCCTGCGTAATCCTCGGCTTCGGCGTGAAGATCGGACTGCCGCTCTTGCACGTGTCGCTGCCGCTTGCCTACGCCGCCGCGCCGGCGCCCGCCGCCGCAGTGCTCGCCGGCGCCATGATCAAGGCGGGCGTGCTCGGCTGGCTGCGTTTCCTGCCGCTCGGTGACGCGGCGCTGCCCGATGCCGGCCAAATGCTGATGGCCGCCGGCGCCGTGATGCTCGTCGGCGGCAGCGTCATCGGCCTGATGCAGCGCCAGCCCGGCGCGATCCTCGCCTATTCGAGCGTCGCCCAGATGGGCCACTTCGCACTCGGCGTCGGCGCGGGGCTCGCCTTCCCCGAACTGTGGCCGCTCGTTGCCGCAGCGCTGACGCTCTACGCCGCGCACCACGCGCTCGCCAAGGCCGCGCTCTTCCTCGGCCTGGGCCTCGTCGCACGCCACGGCGCCCACCCCGGAAGGCTTGCCGGGCTCGCTTTCGCCGCGCTCGCCCTCGCGGGCGCGCCCTTCACCAGCGGGCAACTCGCCAAGCTCGACCTGAAGACGGCGCTCGCCGCGCTGCCACCGCCCTGGTCCGGTCTCCTCCCTGGACTTTTGGTGCTGGGCGCACTCGGTACCGCACTCCTCATGGCGCGCCTGTGGCTGAACCTGCGCGCCGCCCCCCAGGCAACCGAGGCCCCCACGGCGCTCGCCGCCCCCTGGCTGCTGACGCTCGCCGGCGTCGCCGGCCTCAGCGCGGGGCTCGCCCCGGCCGAGTCCTGGGCGCAGGCGCTACAGCCCGGCGGATTCTTCGCAGCGGCGTGGCCTCCGCTTGCGGTGCTCGCCCTAGCCGTCGTCGCCGTACGCGCAGGCCTGCGAGCGCCCGCCCTGCCCCCCGGCGACGTGTGGGTACCTGCAGAACGGCTGCTTGCCGCAGGGCTACGCGCCCTCGCCCGCCTGCGCGGCCCGGCTGCGCCAGTCCTGTCCACGCGCCTGACCCGCCAGCCGCCGCGCCTGGAATCGCGCCTGCGTGCCTGGACGCTGGCCGGCGCGCTTTGGCTGGCACTGCTGACCGGGCTGGCTGCCCTGTTGGCGCGCTGAGCCTGTCCCGTGGGAACCGCGGACACCCGCCGAGGTCCACAGGCCACGCAGACGTAGATTCATACCAGACGACGGATGCGCCACAAGCCGCCTGCTAGGATGGGTTAGCAGCAAAGGATATTGATAACGGATGGAGACCCCCATGACGCTACGCTACCTTTTCGCATTCACCGGCCTCATTGCGGCGTTCGCCGTGCAGGCGGCCACCCCTGGCCAGGCGCCCGCCCGCACCGGGACCTACTACGGCGCCCAGGCCACCGAGTATCCCGCCTGGTTCAAGGAAAGCTTTCTCGTGCTGCGCGACGACGTGAAGGAGGCCGCCCAGGCCAACAAGCGCGTCATGCTGCTGTTCAACCAGGACAACTGCCCCTACTGCTCGGCGCTGGTCGAGCGCAATCTTTCTCAGCGCGACATCGAGACGACCATGCGCGAGAAATTCGACGTCATCGCGATGAATCTGTGGGGCGACCGCGAAGTCGTCGGACTCGACGGCAAGCCCTACACGGAAAAATCCTACGGCGCCGCGATGAAGGTGCAGTTCACCCCCAGCCTGATGTTCCTCGACGAGCAGGGCGAGATCGTGCTGCGGCTGAACGGCTACGTGCCGCCGGCGCGCATGAAGGCCGCGCTCGACTGGGTCGGCGGAAAGATGGAGAAGAAGGTCGCGTTCCGCGACTACGTCGCCGAGCGCGAAAAGAGCGCCCCCAAAAAAGGCTCGGGCGAGATGATCGCGCAGGATTTTTTCCTCAAGAACGTCACCGACCTGCGCCGCGCCGGCCCGAATGCCAAACCCCTCGCCGTGTTCTTCGAGCAGAAGGACTGCCCCGACTGCGAGGTGCTGCACCGCCGCGTGATCGCCGACCCCGAAGTGAAGCAGGCGCTGGCGAAGTTCGACAACGTGCGCTTCGACATGTGGGCGCGCGACACGATCACCACGCCCGACGGCAAGCGCATGGCGGTGCGCGACTGGGTGCGCGAACTCGGCGTGAACTACGCGCCGGGCATCGTGTTGTTCAACCCCGCCGGCAAGGAAGTCATCCGCTGGGAGTCGTCCTTCCGCGTGTTCCACACCATGGGCATGTTCGACTACGTCAGCAGCCGCGACTACCAGAAGGAACCGAGTTTCCAGCGCTACCTCGCCGGGGTGACCGAGCACATCCGCGAGCAGGGCCGCGACGTCAACATCTACCGCTACGCCGACGAACCGCTGGCGATGCCGGTGCGCCACAACTGATCGCCGCCCCCCCGAACAGGCCGCGTCCACGGACGCGGCTTTTTCATGCACCGTCGGGCAGCGCTCAGCCCACCTCGCGCACCAGCCGGATCGGCAACTCAGGCGCCTTCCCCGTCTTGTCCTGCCCCGCGTATACGGTGAGGTGCGGATAGGGAATCTCGATGCCGGCGGCGTCGAAGGCCTTCTTCAGGCGGTAGAGGAAGGCCCGCCGCACCGTCCACTGCTCGAGCGGCTTCACCCTGAAACGGCAGCGCACGACGACGGCGGAATCGGCCCATTGATCGACGCCGTTCATGTCGAGGTCTTCCTCGATCTTGTCGGCCAGCGCGGGATCGCTTCGCATTTCAGCGCCGACCCGGTGCATCAGCGCGATCACTTCGTCGAGATCCTCGCGATAGGCGACGCCGACCTCGATCACTGCGTAGGCGAAGCCGCGGCTGCGGTTGGTGACGGTATCGACGATGCCATTGGGGATGGTGTGCACGCTGCCCTCGGCATCGCGCAGGCGGATGTAGCGCAGCGTCATCTCTTCGACGAGCCCCCCCTTGCCGGCGACTTCCACCACGTCGCCCTGGCGCACCTGGTTTTCCAGCAGCAGGAACAGGCCGTTGAAATAGTCCTTGACCAGGCTTTGCGCGCCGAAGCCGATGGCGATGCCGAGCACGCCGGCGGCGGCGAGAATCGGCGCGATCGAGATGCCGAGCTCCGACAGCACCAGCATGCCTGCGACAAGCACGATGAACACGCCGCTGACGTAGCGGAACACCTGCTCCAGCGTGTTGAGGCGCTTGATCCGCTCGAGGTCGTCGAGGTCGGACTGCAGGTGTGCGTGCATGCGCGCCAGCGCCTTGCGCGACAGGCGAAGCGCCAGCCAGGCGAGGCCGAGGATGAGCGCGACGTGCACGGCCGTCATGACGAGACCGCGCCATGCTCCGAGATGGGTTTGCAGTTCGTTCAGATACGCCATGAGACGCCTTTCAGGGTTCGCCCACGGCACGCGCCAGCGGGCGGAATTGCAGGTGATGGAACATGTGCAGGTAGCGTCCGGCCTCGTCGCGTTCCAGGTTGCTGACGAACTTCCAGAAGCCGTAGATGCGCGACAGCGTCATCATGCGCTCGGCGTACAGGCGCCAGGTGTAGCGCGCCGCCACGCGCGCGAGCGAGGCCTCGGACACGCGCTGCCACTGCGCGGGCTCGTGCGCGCAGCGTTCGAAGAAATCCGCCATCGCGTCGGCGGCGCCGGCGCCGTCGTTGGGGTCGATGTGGAAGCCCGACACGCCGTGCTGGATGATCTCCAGCGGGCCGCCGTAGCGCGTGGCAAACACCGGCAGACCCGACGCCATCGCCTCGATCACGGTGAGGCCGAAGGCCTCGAACAGCGCCGGCTGCACGAAGGCGCCGCGGCGGTCGGCGACGTGGCGATACAGTTCGCCCGAGAGGTTCTTGTCGAGCCGGGTGCCGAGCCAGCGCATGCGGCCGTCGATGCGGTATTGGTCCATCAGCGCGTGCATGCGGTGGATCTCGGCACGCTCCTCCTCGTCCGACGAGGCGGCGGCGTCGACGTGTCCGCCGATCACCAGCAGATTGGCGCGTTCGGCGAGGCGCTCGCAGGCGCCGAACCATTCGGCGAGCCCTGACAGGTTCTTGATGCGGTCGAGCCGCGCCAGGGTGAAGAGGATGGGCTTGCCGGGGTCGTCGAAGCGGCCGCGATGCGGCACACCGGGATCGGCCGCGTCGAGCAGGCGATCGATGTCGGGCTGCCGCGCGTGCAGGCGCCGATCCGTTTCGGTGTAGGGAAAGTAGACGTCGGCGTCGGCGCCCGGCGAGACGATGTTGAATTTCGGATCGAACAGGTCGATGCCGTTCACCACGCGGTACAACCCCGGCATGGTAAATGCGCGATAGCTCTCGTACTGGCCGATGCTGTCGGCGGTGCCGGCGATTTCCTGGTAGGTGCTGGTAATGATGAAGTCGGCCTGGTTCATGCCGATGAGGTCGGCGGTGTACTGGCAGGCGAAGTGGTAGGTCGGGTCGTTGGCCTCCCAGTACAGCGCGGAGTGCAGGTACTTGGTCTGCTCCAGTGCGTGGGCAATGTTGCACTGGGTGACGCCGAGGCGCGCCGACAGCAGGCTCGCGACCAGGTTGCCGTCGGAATAGTTGCCGATGATGAGGTCGGGCCGCCCGCCGAGCCGTGCCAGCGCCTCGCGCTCGACGTCCACGGCGAAGCTTTCCAGATAGGGCCAGATGGCAAAGCGCGAAATCCACGGCCGCACCACCTCGCCGTTGGCGTGATGGAAGGGCACGCGCACGATCCACGCGTTGGCGGTGCCGTGGATCTTTTCTTCCGGCTGGTTGCAGGGCGTGCCGTCGGCGTCGGGAATGAGACGGGTGACGACGAGAATGTGCGGCTGCACGTCGACCCCCTGGATCGCCAGGCGTTCGCGCATCTCGTGCTCGAGCGCGCGCACCTGGTCGAGGATGTAGACCACCTGGCCGCCGGTGTCGGGCCGTCCCAGCACATTGTCCTGGGCGAAGTAGCCGTGCGGCGACAGGATCAGCAGGCGCGAGATCATCGGGATGCGGGCGAGGAAGGCCTCCAGTACGCTGGGCGACGGTGCCTCGAGCAGGTCGACCAGCATGCCCAGGGTTTCCCCCGCGCGTTCCGCCGTGGCGCCCCAGCCCGGCTCGAAGCCGAGCGCGGCGAGTGCCCCGGCGAACTCGGCCCAGGGCGCGTCGGGCGCGCGCGCGTCGAGCAACTTCAGTGCCTCGCGCAGGGCTTCGCGCAGAGTCTCGACCTCGCTGACGTGCGGCGCCAGCATCAGTTGCCGGCCGTCGAGGCTGTGCATGCGCAGGAAGTGCAGAAGCTTGGCCTGGCCGGCCTCGGGCCGGGTGAACATCGCGCTCGCCAGGTGGCGGTTGAGGTGCAGCACGCCCTGGCCGATCGAGCGGGTTTCCTGCAGTCGCGGGACGTGGCGGCCGAAGGGCTCGAAGTCGATTTCCAGCACGCTGTCGCCGTCCTGCGGCCGCACCAGACGCTCCTTGAAATGCAGGAAATCGCCGACCGTGATGCGCTCCGGCTCCAGCTGGTCCTGGTGAATGCGCAGGTAGCGCCAGCGCCCGGCGCCCTCGCGCAGCGCGAAATACGCCCACGGTGGCTGCAGCACGCCTTCCTGGAAGCGGCGCACCGCCTGCTGCAGCGGCGTGCCGTCGAGCGGCGCGTCGCAGGCTTCGGCCACCGCGTCGAGCACGCGCGCGAGGTCGCTCTGCAGCAGGAGCGCGCGCTGCTCCGCGAAGCAGCCGCGCACGAAGGCGTCGGCTGGATTGCGGTGCGCCAGCGCCCAGGTTTTGAGTGCGTCGATCATGCGACCTCCTTCAGGATTTCGGCCGGCCGCGCGACCAGACCGTAATGCGCCATGCCTTCCAGCACGCCGGCGGCACAGCGGGCTTCGGCGAAATACACCTGATCGAGCCCGCGCAACGGCTCGAGTTCCGCGCTGTGGTTGGCGACCACCACCGCCTGGGTGTCGCCGACCAGCATCTCGAGGTCGTTGCCCGAATCGCCGGCGACGAGGAAGGCCGACAAGGGCAGTCCCCACTTGTACGCCAGGTAGCGGATCGCCTGGCCCTTGGACGCGCGCACCGGCAGCACGTCGAGATAAACACCGTGCGAAAAGATGAGGTTGGCGTGCAGACCGGCCTGGCGCACGCGCTGCCGGAGTTCGCGCAGCGTGGGCGCCGCCTGTGGATCGACGATGAAGCTGAGCTTGAACGCGCTCTGCTGCGCGGGCGATTGCAGCACCAGGCCCGGCACGCCCTCGAACAGCGCCGCCAGCGCGTCGCGCCGCCACAGGTGCTGGATGTGGCGCTGCCAGCCGGTGTCCGGCCGCAGCGCCGCGCCGTAATGGATTTCGCTGCCGACCGCGGTGATCAGCACGTCGGGATGCGGCACGCGCGCCTGGCGCAGCACCTCCAGCGCGCTCGGCAGATGCCGCCCGGTGGCGACGCCGAAGCCGAAATGTCCGGCCCGCTCGCGCAGGATCGGGTTGAGCGCGGCCAGCCCGGCGCGGTCGCCGATCAGGGTGTTGTCGATGTCGCTGACCAGCAGGCGTGCGACGTAGGGCATGGGGTTGACCGACGGCCGTTGCGCGACGCGCTCGCGCCGTACCTGCTTGCGGGTGCGGCGGATGACGCGGTCGAGCGAACGCAGATACTTGTCGACGTGCGCATCCCAGGTGTAATGCCGCGACACGCCGCCGATGCCGCGGCGCGCATAGCGCTGCCACGCACGCGGATCCGACACCACGGCGAGCAGCGCACGCGCGATGTCGGCCGGATCGAGCGGGTCGACCAGCAGGCCGTTCTCGCAATGCGCGAGGATGTCGCGCGGGCCGCCGTCGTGGGTCGCCACCACCGGCAGGCCGCTCGCCGCCGCCTCGATGAGCGTGAGGCCGAAGGGCTCGGTCAGCGCCGGATTGACGAACACGCCGCGGCGCTGCGCGGCGAGCCGGTACAGCGCCGGCACGTCGTCGGACTGGTGCTGCTTGGGCAGCGCGACGCTGCCCCACAGGTCGTAGCGGTCGACGTCGAGCAGCAGGTCGGTCAGCACGGCGGCCTGCGCGTCATCTTCGAGCGCGCGGATATCGTCGCGGTTGCCGGCGACGATGGCGAGGTTGGCGCGCGCGCGCAGTTCGGGCGATTCGCCGAACGCGGCGACCAGCCGCCGCAGGTTCTTGCGCAGTTCGGGCCGGCAGATCGCCAGCACCAGCGGTTTCTTCGGCTGGTCGAGGAAGCGGTCGATCATTACCGGCACGTGCGCCGGCACCGGCGCCTGCCCGGGCGGCGCGAAGCGCGAGGTGTCGGTGCCCGGCGGGATCACCACCATGCGTCCGGGCTGGTGGTTGTCGTAGAGGCCGTACTGTTCGACGCTTTCCTGCGCGGTGCTGGTGACGACCAGCGAGGCGTGCGCGAGCACGTCCTCCTCGGCGGCGATGCGGCGCGCAAAACTGAACTGGCGGTCGATCGCCGCCGCCTTGCGGCCATGGTCGAGCAGGCGCTGGCGCTTGCAGCGGCCGAGCGAATGCCCGGTGTGCACCAGCGGAATGCCGAGCAGTTGCGAGAGCTGCACGCCGACGTAGCCGGCGTCGGCGTAATGGCTGTGGATGACGTCGGGCAGACGCGGCTGCTGGCGCAGATAGCCGAGGATGCGGTCGACCCACTGGTCGAGGTGGTTCCACAGGCTTTCCTTGCGCACGTAGCGGCGCGGACCGCACGGCAGGCGCACCAGGCGGGCGCGTTCGCCGAGCGCCTCGCTCGGCGCCGCGTAGTCGGGCGACACTGCCGGGTCTTCGATGCGCCGCGTCAGCACGTCGACCTGCTCGACGCGCGGGTGCCGCCCCAGCGCTTTCGCCAGCTCGATCACGTAGAGCGTCTGGCCGCCGGTGTCGGCGTCGCGTCCCAGCTCCAGGTCGTGGCCGCGCATCAGGCCGTGCACGCTCAACATCAGCACGTACAGGTCACGCATGGGTCGCCTCCGCATCGAGTTGCCAGTCGCGCCGGAACGGAGCGTAGAACGCCAGCGAATCGGGCACCGCGCCGCGGATGCCGCACAGTGCACGGGCGAAGGCGTCGGCACGCGCCAGCGTGTCGGCCATGGCCCAGCCGCGCAGCAGGCCAAGCATCACCACGGCGGCGAAGCCGTCGCCGGCGCCGACGGTGTCGACGATCGGGCGCAGCGGCGTCCCGGTCACCGTTTCGAGTCGGCCCGCCGGGTCGAGCGCCCACGCCCCAGCAGGGCCAGCGGTCACGACCACCTGCTGCAGGGTGAAGGTCGAACGCAGCACCGCCGCCAGCGCCACCGGCGTGTCGCCGTCCAGATCCAGCAGACGCCCCACGCGCACCAGCTCCTCTTCGTTGAGCTTGGCTACGCCGGCGCGCCCGAGCGACCAGCGCACCGTCTCGGCGTCGACCCAGGGATCGCGCAGGTTGATATCAAGGAATGCGCAGGCGTCCACCGCGCCCAGCAGGTCGCGCAGTGCGCGGCGCGATTCCTCGCTGCGCTGCGACAGCGTGCCGAAGTACACCAGTGCCGGATGCGCCGAGAGTCCCACCATGCGGGCGAGGCTCGCATGGATGTGGTCGTAGGCCTGCTCCGGCAGGATGTCGAAGCGATGGCCGTCGCCGGTCTCGCTCACTTTCACCCGCCCGGTGGGTCGCACCGGGTCGACCTGCACGCCACGCGGGTCCAGCCCGCGCGCACGCATCGCCTGCTGCAGCGTCTCGCCCGCCTCGTCCTTGCCGGCGCGCGTCACCAGCACGGGCTGCACGCCGAGCGCCGCGAGGTGGCAACTCACGTTGAACGGCGCGCCGCCCAGCACCGCGCGGTCGCGGAACTCGTCGACCAGGGTCTCGCCGAACGCCACCACCGTGGGGGCCGGTTCGGCCGAGTTGCGATCGTCCATCCTCATGTTGTCCTCCCGTCGCGCGTCCGCATGGCCGCCTTCACAGCGTGTAGTCCAGCTTGAACAGCAGTGCCGTGTCGGTGCTGTCCTTGCCCGTTGCCGGCACGGCGTCGTAGTCGAGATTCACCTGCGCGCCCAGGCTGAGGCCGTTGCCCATGGGCACGCGGAAGCCGCTGCGGGTCTGCAGCAGATAGTCCTCGATCGTCTCCAGGCTCAGCAGCAGGTCGCTGCTGTGGAACGCGCGCAGACGGTTGTTCCAGAAACCCTGTTCGTACCGCAGCGCCGCACGCGCGCCGGGAAAGCGCTCGTCGGGCGCCACGCCGTAGTCCTCGTGCACCAGGCTCAGGCCGCCTTCGAGCGAAAACTTCAGGTCGTCGCGCTCGACGAACTGCCGGCCGACGCCGACGCCCAGCGTGCTGCGCAGGTCGAGGTCGGCCTGGCCGTCGTGATCGAAGCGGGTGTTTGCGTAGACATAGGTGCGCTCGGCGAGGAAGTGATCGGCCTTCAGACCCACCCGCCAGTTCGACGCGGTGTCGACGCCGTTCTGCGAAGCCTCGTTGAGTTCGCCGTCGAGCGTCACACGCTGCACCGGATTGCGCGCCACCAGCTCGCCGTCGAGATGCAGCGTGTCGGCGTCGGTGTTGCCGCGCGCGAAGCTGCCGCCGAGCGAGGCGCGGCCGCTCAGTACGGTGCGCTCGGGGTCGCGCGGCGGGTTGATCGCGACGACACGGTCGAGCGACAGGGGCGCCGGCGCGCCGACGCCGCCGGGCTGCACGCTCAGTTCACGCTTGGTCGTGGTCTCCAGACGGGTGTCGAATTCAGCGCGGTCGTCGAGCTTCAGGCGCACCGGGGCGTCGGTCTCGAGCCGCGCCACCTCACCCCACTGCAGTTTCAGGGTGCCGGCGTAGGCGGTTTCGAGCCACAGGGTATCGGACTCCATCTTCACCACGGTGCCGCTCAGGCGGTCGCCGTTCTGGAGGGTGACGGTGTCGGCCGCAGCGGTGCCGCCCGCACATGCGGCAAGGCCCAGCACGATTTTGTCGAGGGTCGACGTCAATGCGCTTCCTTTCCCGGCCGGAGCCGATCAGGACAGGCGACGCCCGCTGGCCTGGGACGCGGGACGGGAAACGAGACCCTGTCGCGGCGCTGACACGCCGGGCGCAGGCTGCGCGGGTCGCCTGACAGCCCTGTCGGAACAGGGCAGAGAGTGGGAACGACAAATTACGCTTATTATGTTTGCACAAAACTAAGTCGCGGTGCAAGTCCGGCCCGCGCAGGCGTCCGCCTTGACCCCCGGCAGGGCGCACGGTAACGTCGGGCCAACACAACGAACAATTGCCGCATGCACACCCCGGGTTCGTCCCCCGACCGCCGGTACGCGACACGCCCCGTCCCGCTCCGTTCGCGGCGCCTTCGCTTCGCCCGGCTCCGGTCCTCCGCATGAACCCCTGGACCGTCGACCACCTCGGGCTGATCTACCAGGTCTACGGCCTGGCCTTTTTCACCCTCGGCGTGGTGGCCTGGCTGCTGCCGCGCCAGGATACCCGCCTGCGCTTCGCACCCGACCTGTGGCTGCTCGCGCTGTTCGGCCTCACGCACGGCGTGCTTGAATTCGTCGAGTGGGAACGCCTCGCCCGACCGGACAACGCGCTGGTCCGCCTGAGCCCGCTGCTGCTGACCGTCTCCTACGTGCCGCTGCTGGAATTCGGGCGGCGCCTGCTGGCGCTGGCCGGGCTCCGGCTGCCTGCCCTCGCGGTGCACGGAATCGCCGCCCTGGGGGTCGCCGCGCTCATGCTCGCGGCGACCCCTTCGCTCGCCAGTCTCGCCTCCGGGGCGCGTCTCTTCGTCGGCCTGCCGGGCGCGCTGATGACGGCCGGCGCCCTGTTCGCCCTGCGCCACCAGGGTGTGGCCCTGCGCGAAACCGGCCCCCGCCCGCAGAGGCCCTGGCTTGGCCTGCTCGCCGCGGCGTTTCTCGGCTACGGCCTGCTGACCCCCTTCGGCGCGCCCAGCGCGTCGCCGCTGGCCGCCTGGCTGCCGACGACCTCGGACTTCCTCGCCGCCACGGGCCTGCCGATCCAGTTGCTGCGCGCGGCCTGCGCGCTGGCCGCCGCGGCGGCGCTGGTCGTGCTGGTGCGCCAGGCGGGCGCCGGCCGCAGCGAAGACCTGCTGCGCATCCTCGGCACCCTCAACGGCATCGTCTACCGTTGCAACAACGACCCCAACTGGTCGATCCGCTATCTGGACGGCAACATCGAGGAACTCGGCGGCTACACGGCAAAGGACTTTCTCGAAACCGGCCGCGTCAGCCTCGCCAGCTGGATTCATCCGGACGACGCCGCGCGGGTGTGGGAGGAAGTCCAGGCGGCACTCGCGAAACGGCGTCCGTTCGCGCTGTCCTATCGCATCCGCACCCGCGACGGCCGCCTGCGCTGGGTGCACGAGCGCGGCCAGGGCGTGTACGACGCCAACGACCAGCTCGACTACCTGCAGGGGCACATCTTCGATGCGAGCGCCCTGGTCGAAGCCAGCGAGGCCCTGCGCATCAAGGACGCGGCGATCGAGTCCTCGATCAACGCCATCGCCATGGCCGATCTCGACGGCGTGCTGATCTACGTGAATCCCGCCTTTGTCCAGATGTGGCGCCTCGGGCACGGCCACGAAGCCCTGGGCTGCCAGGCGAGCACCTTCTGGGCAGACACGCAGAACGCGCAAACGGTGATCGAAGCCCTGCAGACCCAGGGCCGGTGGCAGGGCACGCTGCGCGCGCGCCGCCACGACGGTTCGGATTTCGACGTCGAACTCTCCGCCAATCTGGTGCGCGACGCGGCCGGGCAGCCGCTGTGCATGATGGCCTCGTTCCTCGACATCAGCGACCGCCTGCGGGCCGAGCGCGCGCAACGCGAGAGTCTGAAGCGGCTGAACCAGGCGCAGGCGATGGCCCACCTCGGCAGCTGGGAATGGAATCTCGCCGACGGCCGCCTGACCTGGTCCGACGAGCTCTTCCGCATCTATGGCTATGCGCCCGGCGAGATCGAACCGGGTTTCGACTTCTTCCTCGACCGCCTCGCCGAACACGAGCGGCCACGGATGAAGAAGCTGCTGAGCCACGCGCTCCGGCACGGCACGCCCTATCAGGTCGAGTTCGACATCCGCCGCGCCGACGGCACGCTGCGCACGCTGAGCGGACGCGGCGACGCGCGCCGCGATGCGGACGGCCGCGTCGTCGCGCTGTTCGGCATGGGGCTCGACGTCACCGAGCTGCGCGCCGCCGATGCCTCGGCGCGTGCGACGCAGCATCAGCTGCAGGCGGTCATCGACGCCGCCAGCGAGATTTCGATCATCGCCACCGACGCCGAAGGCGTCATCACCCTCTTCAACAAGGGCGCCGAGAACATGCTGGGCTATCGCGCGGCGGACATGATCGGTCGCCACACGCCGACGATCATTCACGACGAGACCGAGATGGCCGGACGCAGCCGCGCGCTCAGTCTCCAGTACGGCCTTCCCGTGCGGGGCATGGACGTTTTCCTGGAACCTGCGCGGCACGGCGACACCGCGCCGCGCGAATGGACCTACGTGCGCGCCGACGGGGCGCGCCTCACCGTGAGCCTCGCGGTGACGACGCTGCGCGACGAGGCCGACCACATCACCGGCTACCTCGGCGTGGCGACCGACATCACCGCGCGCGCCGAACTGCTGGCGCGGCTCGACAAGATCGGCCGCAACGCGCCGGGCATGATTTTCCAGTTCCTGATGCGTCCGGACGAAAGCATGGCGTTTCCCTACTCCAGCGATGGCATCAGGGACATCTACGGTGTCATGCCGGATGAAGTGGTCAGCGACGCCACCGTCACCTTCGAACGCAAGCATCCCGAAGATCGGCCGGGTCTGCTGCAAAGCATCCGCGAGTCGGCTCGTACCCTGAAGATCTGGCACTACCGCTATCGGGTCAACCACCCTACCAAGGGCGAAATCTGGGTCGAGGGCCGCGCCTCGCCGGAGCGCCTGCCCGACGGCGCGACGCTGTGGCACGGCGCGATCTTCGACATCACCGAGCAGAAGCGCACCGAGATGGCGTTGGCCCACAGCCTGCAGGACCTGCGCACCTCGGAGCAGCGCCAGCGCGAACTGCTCGCGCTCGCCCAGCGCGAGCAGGGCCGCATGAGCGCGCTGCTGTCGGGCATGAGCATCGGCATCCTGTTCGAGGACCGCGACGGCCGCGTCGAATACGTCAACCCGGCGTTCCGCCACATGTGGGCGATCGCCGAAGGCGTCGAACTCGTCGGCCGCCCGACCCAGGACGTGCTGACCCACTCGACGCATCGCCTCGCGCGTCCGGACCACGCGTCCAGGCACATCCTCCACGTGCTCGACACCCACGAGATCAGCGAACGCTTCGAAGTCGATCTCTACGACGGCCGCATCCTCACCCAGCTGTCCTATCCGGTGTCCGATCCCGACGGCCGCGCCATCGGCCGGCTGTGGATCTACGAGGACATCACCCACGAGCGCCAGACCGCGCAGCAGCTCATCTATCTCGCCGAGCACGACGCGCTCACCGGCCTCTACAACCGCCACCGCTTCCAGGACCATCTGGAGCGCACCATCAGCGTGTCGGTGCGCAGCGGCGGCCGCTTCGCCCTGCTGTATTTCGACCTCGACGAATTCAAGAGCATCAACGACAGCTTCGGCCACCGCGCCGGCGACACCGTGCTGGTGCGCACCGCCGGCGAGGTCGCGAGCCTGGTGCGCGGCGGCGAAATGTTCGCGCGCCTGGGTGGCGACGAGTTCGCCATCCTGGTCGCCGTGCAGCGCGGCGACGAGCCGGCGCAGCTCGCCGAGCGCGTGGTGCACGCGATCTCGGCGATTCCCTTCCGTTTCCGCGGCAGCAACATCCGCCTCACCGCGAGCGTCGGCATCGCCCGCTTCCCCGAACACGGCGACAACGCCGAGGACCTGGTGGCGCATGCCGACACCGCGATGTACCAGGCCAAGGACAGCGGCAAGAACACCTGGGCGGTGTACGACCCCAGCCGCAACATCGCCGAGGCCATGCTCGAGCGCATGACCTGGGGCACCCGCATCGCGCAGGCGCTCGAGCGCGACGGCCTGGAGCTGCACTACCAGGGCATCTACCACATCCGCGACGGCAGCCTCTCCCACCTCGAGGCGCTGGTGCGCATGCGCGATCCGTTCGAGCCCGGCCGCCTGATCATGCCCGGCCAGTTCATCCCGGTCGCCGAGAAGAACGGCCAGATCCTCGAAGTCGACCGCTGGGTGCTCCGCGAGAGCATTGCAACGCTGGCACGCCATCCCGAGCTCGCCGCGCTCGCGGTCAACGTGTCGGGGCGCAGCTTCGACGAGCCGACGCTGCCGCACTTCATCCAGGAGCAGCTGCAGCGCCACGGCGTCGCGCCCAAGCGGCTGATCATCGAACTCACCGAGACCGCCGCGGTGACCGAGATGCAGGATGCGCAGCGCTTCATCGAGGCCCTGCAGCAGACCGGCTGCCTGATCTGCCTCGACGACTTCGGCTCGGGCTTTTCCACCTTCGCCTACCTCAAGTACCTCGGCGTGCAGATCCTCAAGATCGACGGCATGTTCGTCCGCGACCTGCCGAACAACCGCGACAACCAGGCCTTCGTCAAGGCGATGATCGACGTCGCGCGCGGGCTGGGCAAGGTCACCGTCGCCGAATTCGTCGAGGACGCGGCCACGCTGGACATGCTCGCGCGCTTCGGCGTCGACATGGCGCAGGGTTACCACCTCGACCGGCCCGCGGCCGCGCACCCGAGCCTTGCCTGAAGCGGCCGTCCCCTTACCCCCGGCACGTCGAGGGTGCATCGCGCCATGCGCTCACGTTAGAATGAACTCGTCCACCGTCCGCCGGTCGGTGCGTATTTCGAACTCCCATCCATGACGCTTTTCCTTGCAGTCCTGACGCCCTTCGTGGGCGCCGCGCTGGTCGCGTGGGCCGCGCGCTTCGGCCGGCCGCACTCGGCGTGGGCGGCGGGCGCCGTCACGCTGGCGTCGCTGGCGCTGCTGGTGCCGCTGTTTCCGCTGCCCTTCGCCGGCGAAACGCTGATCGAGCAGCGCGACTGGATGCCCGCGCTCGGGCTCAACCTCGCGTTCCGCCTCGACGGCCTGGCGCTGCTGTTCGCCGGCCTCATCCTCGGCATCGGCTTGCTGATCGTGCTGTACGCGCGCTACTACCTGTCGGAGCGCGACAGCATGGGCCGTTTCTATGCCTACCTGATGCTGTTCATGGGCTCGATGCTCGGCATCGTGCTCTCCGAGAACCTCATCCAGCTGCTGATCTTCTGGGAGCTCACCAGCCTGTCGTCCTTCCTGCTCATCAGCTACTGGCAGCATCGCGAAGAGGCGCGCCGCGGCGCGCGCATGGCGCTGGCGGTCACCGGCCTCGGCGGCTTCGCCATGCTCGGCGGCTTCCTGCTGCTCGGCCACATCGTCGGCAGCTACGAGCTGTCGGACGTGTTCGCTTCGGCCGACCACATCCGCGCCCACCCGCTCTACGTGCCGACGCTGGTGCTCATCCTGCTCGGCGTGTTCACCAAGTCGGCGCAGTTCCCCTTCCACTTCTGGCTGCCGCACGCGATGGCGGCGCCGACGCCGGTGTCGGCCTACCTGCATTCGGCGACCATGGTGAAGGCCGGGGTGTTCCTGCTCGCGCGGCTCTATCCCGCGCTCTCCGGCACGCCCGAATGGTTCTGGCTGGTGTCGGGCGCCGGTCTCGCGACGCTGCTGCTCGGTGCCTACACGGCGCTGTTCAAGCACGATCTCAAGGGCCTGCTCGCCTATTCGACCATCAGCCACCTTGGCCTCATCACCCTGCTGTTCGGCCTGTCGACACCGCTTGCCGCAGTCGCCGGCGTGTTCCACATCATCAACCACGCCACCTTCAAGGCCTCGCTCTTCATGGCCGCCGGCATCATCGACCACGAGGCCGGCACGCGCGACATGCGGCGCCTGAGCGGCCTGTGGCATTACATGCCCCACACCGCGACGCTGGCGATGGTCGCCGCGGCGGCGATGGCCGGCGTGCCGCTGCTGAACGGCTTCCTCTCCAAGGAAATGTTCTTCGCCGAGGCGGTGCACGTCGCCGAGGGCCACGGCGGCTGGCTGCTGCCGGTGCTGGTCACGCTGGCCGGCGCCTTCGCCGTGGCCTATTCGCTGCGCTTCATCCACAACGTCTTCTTCGACGGCGCGCCGGTCGACCTGCCGAAGACGCCGCACGAGCCGCCGCGCTGGATGAAGGTGCCGGTGGAGATCCTGGCCGTGCTGTGCCTCGTCGTCGGCGTCGCACCGGCGTTCACCGTCGGGCCGCTGCTCGCGGTCGCCGCCGCCGGCACGCTGCAGGCGCCGCTGCCCGAATACCACCTGGCGCTGTGGCACGGCTTCAATACCGCGCTGATGATGAGCCTCGCCGCGCTCGCGCTCGGCGTCGCGCTCTACATGCTGCGCCGCCCGCTGTTCGCCTGGCACGAAGGCGGCCTCGGCCGGCTCGACGCCCGCGTGCCCTACAACGCGCTGGTCGACGGCCTGTTCGGCGCGGCGCGGCGCGTCATCCGCACCCTCGACACCGGCTCGCTGCAGCGCCAGGTCTTCCTCTTCGTCGGCGCCGCACTGGCGCTCGGCATTGCGCCCTGGCTGGCCGGCGGCACGCCGCTCACCGGCAGCCGCACCGGGCTGCCGCTCGACGCGGTGAGTCTCACCGCCGCCGCCGCGCTCATCCTGGCCACCGTCGCGACCGTGGTCTGGCACCGCCGCCGCTTCACCGCACTCGTCACCATCGGCGTGGTAGGCCTTGTGGTCTCGCTCGCCTTCATCAAGTTCTCCGCCCCCGACCTCGCGCTCACCCAGCTCTCGGTCGAGATCGTCACCATCGTCCTGCTGCTGCTCGCGCTCTACTTCCTGCCGCAGCACGCCGCGCCGGAACCGGATCGCCTGCGCGTCGGCCGCGACGCCGCGATCGCGCTCGTCGCAGGCCTGGGCACCGCCGCGCTCGCCTGGGCCGTGCTGACGCGCCCCTACGACACCATCGCCGGTTATTTCCTCGAGAACAGCAAGCCCGGGGGCGGCGGCACCAACGTCGTCAACGTCATCCTGGTCGACTTCCGCGGCTACGACACCCTGGGCGAAATCACCGTGCTCGCGCTGGCCGGGCTGGGCATCGTCGCCCTGCTGCAGAACCTGCGCCTCGCCGCGCCGGCGCGCGACGCCGCCGGCCGGCCGTGGGACCCCGACACCCACCCGGTGATCATGGCGACGCTGACCCGGATCCTGCTGCCGCTCGCGCTCATGGTCGCGGTCTTCATCCTGTTGCGCGGCCACAACCAGCCGGGCGGCGGCTTCATCGCCGGGCTCATCACCGCAGTCGCGCTGATCGTGCAATATCTCTCCAGCGGCGCGGCCTGGACGCACCAGCGCATGGCCTCCGACAGCCACCCGCTCCTCGCCTGGGGGCTGGGCATCGCCACCTTCACCGGACTCGCGAGCTGGGCCTTTGACCATCCTTTCCTCACCTCGACCTTCGGTTACCTGAACTGGCCGATCGTCGGCAAGTTCGAAGTCGCCTCGGCGATGGCCTTCGACCTCGGCGTCTTCCTCGTCGTCGTCGGCGCGACGCTCATGATCCTCACCGGACTCGGCGGGCTGCACCGCGCCGAACCGGTCCGCAAGGAGACCCGCTGATGGAAGCCCTCATCGCCCTCGTCATCGGCGTGCTCACCGCGGGCGGCGTCTTTCTTGCGCTGCGCGGCCAGACCTTCCCGGTGGTGCTGGGACTCACCCTGCTGTCCTACGCGGTCAACCTCTTCCTCTTCATCATGGGACGACTCGCCATCGGCGTGCCGCCGGTGATCAGCGAATCCGCCGCCGGCTACACCGACCCGCTGCCGCAGGCGCTGGTGCTCACCGCCATCGTCATCAGCTTCGGCATGACCGCCTTCGTCATCGTGCTCGCGCTGAAGGCGCGCGCCGAACTCGGCAACGACCACGTCGACGGTCTCGAGCACGAGGAGGATCGGCGCGCATGAACCTCTTCGATCACCTCGCCGCGCTGCCGGTACTGCTGCCGCTCGTCGTCGGCATTGTGCTGCTTGCCCTGCGCAACGCGCCGCTGGCGTTGCAGCGCGGCGTCAGCGTTGCCGCCACGCTGGCGCTGCTGCCGCTCGCGCTGGCGCTCATCCAGGCGACCGGTGACGGCACCCACCTCGTGTACAAGCTCGGCAACTGGGAAGCGCCGTATGGCATTGTTTTAGTCGCCGACCGCCTCGCCGCGTGGATGCTGGTGACGACTGCACTGCTCGCCGTGTTCGCGCTGCTGTATGCGCTGACCGGCATCGACCGTGACGGCCGCCACTTCCACGTGCTGTTCCAGCTGCAGCTCTTCGGCCTCAATGGCGCTTTCCTCACCGGCGACCTGTTCAACCTCTTCGTGTTCTTCGAGATCCTGCTGCTCGCCTCCTACGGCCTGCTGCTGCACGGTGGCGGTCGCCTGCGGGTGAAGGCGGGGCTGCACTACGTCGTCATCAACCTGGTAGGCTCGACGCTGTTCCTGTTCGCCGTCGGCACGCTGTACGGCGTCACGGGCACGCTCAACATGGCCGACCTCGGCGTGAAGCTCGCCGCCACGCCGCCGGAAAACGCGGCGCTGGTGCAGTCGGCCGCGCTGCTGCTGTTCGGGGTGTTCGCACTGAAGGCCGCACTGCTGCCGCTCGCCCTGTGGCTGCCTGCCGCCTATGCCCACACCAGCGCGCCCGTGGCGGCACTGTTCGCGATCATGACCAAGGTCGGCGCCTACAGCATCCTGCGCGTCTACAGCCTGATCGCCGGCGAGCAGGCCGGACCGCTCGCCGGCCTGCTCGACGCCTGGCTGATGCCGGCGGCGCTCGCCACGCTCGCGTTCGGCATGCTCGGCGCGCTGGCCAGCACGGCGCTGCGGCAGCAGGTCGCCTACCTGGTGGTCGCCTCGATCGGCACGCTGCTCGTCGCCTTCGGCCTCGGCAGCCAGGAGGCGCTCGCCGCCGGCCTCTACTACCTGCCGCACTCGACCTTCGCCACCGCCGCGCTGTTCCTGCTTGCCGACGCGATCGCCCGCGGCCGGGGCGAGGTCGCCGACCGCTTCGAATCGGGGCCGGCGATGCCGCGCGCGCGCCTGGTCGGCGGCCTGTTCTTCGTCGCCGCCATCGCGGTCGCCGGCCTGCCGCCGCTGTCGGGCTTCCTCGGCAAGGTGATGCTGCTGCAGGCCGCGCTCGAGTCCCCGCACCTGGCCTGGGTGTGGGGCGTGGTGCTCGCCACCGGCCTCGCCGGGGTGATCGCGCTCGCCCGCAGCGGCAGCCTGCTGTTCTACCGCACCCTCGGCACGCACGACACGGCGCTCGAGATGCCCGCCAACACCGCGCTGGCGCCCGCAGTGGCGCTGCTGGCGCTGATCGTCGGCCTCGTTATCGCCGCCGGTCCGCTGTCCGAGCATGCCGCCGCGATCGCCTCGCAGCTCAAGGCGCCGCAGGGCTACATCGACGCCGTGCTGGGAGGCGCACGATGAGACGCCTGCTGCCGCACCCCCTGCTGAGCGCCACCCTCACCCTGCTGTGGCTGCTGCTGGTCAACGACTTGTCCGCCGGCGCCCTGGTGCTCGGCGCGCTGCTGGGCTGGCTCATCCCCTTCGCCACGTCGCGCTTCTGGCCGGAGCAAATCCGCATCCGCCCCACCGGCGTGCTCGCGCGCTTCCTCGGCGTGTTCGCCGTCGACATCGTGCGCGGCAGCTTCCACGTCGCCTGGCTGATCCTGAAGGGCCCCGCGCGCCTGCGCCCGGCCTTCGTCGAAGTGCCGCTCGACCTCCGCAGCGATCTTGCGATCAGCCTGCTCGCCAACACGATCTCGCTGACGCCGGGCACGGTGTCGGCCTACCTCGCCGCCGACCGCAAGACGCTCGTCGTGCACACGCTCGACACCGGCGACGTCGCCGCGCTGGTCGCGGAGATCAAGCAGCGCTATGAAACCCCGCTGAAAACGGTTTTCGAAGAAGGAGACGCCTGATGCTCGCCACCGTCATCCCGATCGCCTACGCCCTGGTCGCCCTCGCCTTCGCGATGAGCTTCTGGCGCCTGATCAAGGGCCCGGACGCGCCTGACCGCATCCTCGCGCTCGACACCCTGTACGTGAACACCATCGCCTTCCTGGTGCTGCTCGGCATCCATCTGGGCAGCGCGATCTACTTCGAGGCCGCGCTCTTGATCGCGATGATGGGCTTCGTTGGCACCGTGGCGCTGTGCAAGTACCTGCTGCGTGGCGACATCATCGAGTGAGGACAGCCCCATGACCGACGCCCTGCTCGCCCTGCTCGTCCTCACCGGCGCGATCTTCACTTTCATCGGCTCGCTCGGGCTCGCCCGCCTGCGCGATTTCTACACCCGCCTGCACGGTCCCACCAAGGCCACCACGCTGGGGGTCGGCTGCCTGCTCATCGCTTCGGCGCTGCATTTCAGTCTGCGCAGCGAGGGCGTGAGCCTGCACGAGGTGCTGGTCACGCTCTTCCTCTTCATCACCGCGCCCGTCTCCGCACACCTGCTCGCCAAGGCGGCGCTGCACCTGAAGACGCAGTCGCTGGCGCCGCCGCCGGCATCCACCGCCCCCGAGTCCTCCGACTAAGCCGCCCGCAGACTGCGGGAGCCGGTTTTTCCGGCTACAGTGAAGCATGGCTTGCCTGCTTCGCCTGCTCGTGCCGCTTTTCCTGTTCGCCGCGCTCGTGCTCGGGTTCGCGGCGCCGGCTCACGCGTCGACGGTACGCGTGCTCACGGTACAGGGTGCGATCAGCCCGGCCAGTGCCGACTATCTGCTGCGCGGGCTGGCCAAGGCGAACGCGGACCGCGTGCACCTGGTGGTGATCGAACTGGACACGCCGGGCGGGCTCGACAGCGCGATGCGCGACATCATCAAGGCCATCCTGGCATCCAAGGTGCCGGTCGCGACCTACGTCTCGCCCAAGGGCGCGCGCGCGGCGAGTGCCGGCACCTACCTCCTCTACGCCAGCCACATCGCCGCGATGGCGCCGGCGACCAATCTCGGCGCGGCAACCCCGGTCGAGCTCGCCCCCGGCGGGCAGCCCGGCGCGCCGGACGCACCGGCGTCGCCTGACAGGCCCGACGATCCGGCCGCCGCGCAGAAACCCGCCAAGCCGCCGGCCGGCGACGCCAAGACACGCAAGGTCGTGCACGATGCCGCCGCCTACATCCGTGGCCTGGCCGAACTGCGCGGGCGCAACGCCGAATGGGCCGAACGCGCGGTGCGCGAGGCGGTGAGCCTGCCGGCGGACGAGGCGCTGGCCCTGAAGGTCATCGACCTGGTGGCGACCGATCTTGACGACCTGCTCAAGCAGCTCCACGGCCGCACGGTCCAGGTCGACGGCGCCGCGATCACGCTCGACACCACGCGGGTCGAGATCGAACGCACCGCCCCCGACTGGCGCAGCCGCCTGCTCGCCGTGATCGGCGACCCCAGCATCGCCTACATTCTCATGCTGCTCGGCATCTACGGCCTGATCTACGAATTTTCCAATCCCGGCATGCTCTTCCCCGGCGTCGTCGGCGGCATCTGCCTGCTGCTCGGCCTGTTCGCGCTGCAGGTCATGCCGATCAGCTACGTCGGGCTCGCGCTGATGCTCTTTGGCATCGCGCTCATGATTTCGGAGGCCTTCATCCCCAGCTTCGGTGCGCTCGGATTGGGCGGCATCGTCGCCTTCGTCATCGGCTCGGTGATGCTGATCGACACCGACGTGCCGGGCTACGGCATCCCGTGGACACTGATCGTGCCGGTGGCGGTGGCGAGTGCGCTGTTCAGCTTCTTCGTCGCCGGGCTGGCGATCAAGGCGCGCGCTCGGCCGGTGGTGACCGGCGCCGAGGAAATGATCGGCGCCAGCGGCGAAATCACCGCCGACCTCGATCACGAAGGCTGGGTGCACATCCACGGCGAACAGTGGAAAGTGCGCAGCGCCGTGCCACTCAAGCGCGGCAGCCGCGTGCGGGTGCGCGCGCGGCACGATCTCGTCCTCGACGTGGAACCCGACAAGGAGAACTGAGATGTTCGAATTCAGCGGATTGACCGTAGTCCTGCTCATCGTCGCACTGCTCGCGGCGAGTCTGCGCATCCTGCGCGAATACGAGCGCGGCGTGGTGTTCATGCTCGGGCGATTCTGGAAGGTGAAGGGGCCGGGCCTCGTCGTCGTCATTCCCGGCATCCAGCAGATGGTGCGCGTCGATCTGCGCACCGTCGTGCTCGACGTACCCAGCCAGGACGTGATCTCGCGCGACAACGTCTCGGTCAAGGTCAACGCGGTGGTGTATTTCCGCGTCATCGACCCCGCCAAGGCCATCCTGCAGGTCGAGGATTTCTTCGGCGCCACCAGCCAGCTCGCGCAGACCACGCTGCGCGCCGTGCTCGGCAAACATGAACTCGACGACATGCTGGCCGAGCGCGAGCGCCTCAATCAGGACATCCAGCAGCTGCTCGACACCCAGACCGACGCCTGGGGCATCAAGGTGTCCAACGTCGAGATCAAGCACGTCGACATCGATGAGTCCATGGTGCGCGCCATCGCCAAGCAGGCCGAGGCCGAGCGCGAGCGGCGCGCCAAGGTGATCCACGCCGAAGGCGAATTGCAGGCCTCGGAAAAGCTGCTCGCCGCCGCCGAAATCCTCGCCACCCGGCCGCAGGCGATGCAGCTGCGCTACCTGCAGACGCTCACCAGCATCGCCGGCGACAAGTCGTCGACGATCGTCTTCCCCATGCCCGGGGAACTCATGAACCTCTTCGCGCGCGGCGGCAAGCCGGGCGAATAGCCCCCGCCAAAAAACCCCGGCCATCAGAGGGTTTACGGTGGCACGCCGCCCCGCATCACGGTATCCTCACCGCGTTCCGAATCGATTCGGGAACCTGTGCCCGCCGGACCGGTCTGTCGGGCACAGCGTTTTATTCATGATCAGAGGAGGTCAGATGAATCCGCAAGTCTCCACCCTGGGCCGCAGCACGACCCTCGCGCCGTCGGCCAACAAGGTCCTCAAGAACACCTATCTGCTGCTGTCGATGACGCTGCTGTTCAGCGCCCTCATGGCCGGCGTGTCGATGGCGATGAACATGCCGTACATCGTCAGCCTGGGCACCAGCATCGCCGCCCTGGTGCTGCTGTGGTTCGTGGTGCCGCGCACCGCCCACTCCGCCTCCGGCATCTTCGTCGTGTTCGCCGTCACCGGCCTGCTCGGCTTCGGCCTCGGCCCCATGCTGAATCATTACCTGGGCCTGCCCAACGGTCCGCAGCTGGTGATGATGGCGATGGGCGGCACCGCCGCGATCTTCCTCGCCCTGTCGGCCTACGTGATGACGACCCGCAAGGACTTCAGCTTCATGGGCGGCTTCCTGATGGTCGGCATCCTGGTCGCCTTCCTGGCCGCGCTCGTCGCCCTCGGCGCGTCGCTCTTCGGCTACCCCATGCCGGGCCTGTCGCTGGCGGTGTCGGCGATGTTCGTGCTGCTGATGTCCGGCCTCATCCTGTATGAGACCAGCAACATCATCCATGGCGGCGAGACCAACTACGTGCTGGCGACCGTCAGCCTGTACGTTGCGATCTACAACCTGTTCACCAGCCTGCTGCATCTGCTGGGTTTCGCGAACAACGATTGAGGTCACGCCTCACGCCCGGAAAAGGCCTCCCGCTGGGGGGCCTTTTTCATGGGCGCGTGATCTAACCTGAAAACCGCAGTTGACCGCTCTATACTCTTGCGGACATCGCATGAACACTGAATTTCCCACCTTGGTTGGCCTTCGCCCATTGGGTGAGATCGCTACGCACCCGCTGGCACGCCTGCTCACGCGCCTGCCTTTGTCGCGTCTCCTTGCAGGCCCCGGCCTGCGGCGTCGTTGCTTCGCGGCAGCCACGCGATCAGACGAACCATCGGGCGCATCCAACTGCAGTTTCCAGGTTTAATCCCTCCATGGCGTTCTTCATCGACACCCACAGCCACTTCGACGCGGCCGAATTCGACGCCGACCGCGACGCCGAGTATGCGCGTGCCGTCGCCGCCGGAGTCTGCGTCCAGGTGGTGCCCGCGGTCACGCGCGACAACTTCACCGCCGTCGCCGCGACCTGCGAACGCTATCCCGGCTGCGTGCCGGCCTGGGGCCTGCACCCCATGTACATCGCCGTGCACCGCCCCGAGCATCTCGCCGATCTGCGCGCGCAAGTCGACGCGCAGCGACCGGTCGCGGTCGGCGAAATCGGCCTCGACTTCTTCGTGCGCGACCTCGACCGCGCAGCACAGGAATTTTTCCTCGTTGAACAGCTGAAGATCGCCAAGGAGTATGAGTTGCCGGTGCTCCTGCACTGCCGCAAAGCCAACGACGAACTGCTGAAGCAGCTGCGCAAGTTCAAGCTGCGCGGCGGCATCGCCCACGCCTTCAACGGCAGTCCGCAACAGGCAGCGGAATTCATCAAGCTGGGATTCAAGCTCGGGTTCGGCGGCGCCTTCACCTGGCCGCGCGCCCACAACCTCAGACGGCTCGCGGTCGACCTGCCGCTCGAGGCGATCGTGCTCGAAACCGACAGCCCCGACATCCCCCCGGTGTGGATCGGCCGCGGCCGCAACGCGCCGGGCGAGCTGCCGCGCATCGCCGAGACACTCGCCGAGCTGCGCGGCGTCGACGTCGAGACCGTCGCCCGGCAGACCAGCGCGAACGCCCGCGCGCTGCTGAACCTGCCCGACGCTACTCCCTGAAGCGGCGGGTCTCGCCGACTTTCAGCACGAAGAAATCTCCGTCTGCCATGCCTGCCGCCCGGCGCGCCGCGGCGAGTTCGCGTGGGGGCTCGTCGAGCGATTCGTCGGACATCTCGAACGTGCCCCAGTGCACGCCGATCGACTGTTTCGCCCCGACCGCCTGGTGGATGCGCACCGCCTCGGCCGGGTCGACGTGCTGCATGCGCATGAACCAGCGCGGCGCGTAGGCGCCGATGGGAATCGCGGCGAGGTCGAAGGGGCCGAGGCGCGCGCGGATGTCGGCAAAATCGCGCGAATAGCCGGTGTCGCCCGAGAAGAAGAAATTGAATTCGGGCGCACGGATCGCCCAGCCGCCCCACAGCGTCTGGTTGCGGTCGAACAGGCCGCGCGCGCTCCAGTGCTGCGCCGGTGTCAGGGTGAAGCGCACGCTGCCGAGATCGACGTGCTCCCACCAGTCGTGCTCACTCACGTTGCCGATGCCGAGTTCGGCGAACCAGGGCTTGAGCCCCAGCGGCACGAGAAAGCGCAGCGCGTCGCCGTATTTCGCATGCAGCCGACGCACGCTGTCGACGTCGAGGTGGTCGTAGTGGCTGTGCGAGATGACCACCACATGGATCTCGGGCAGGTCGTCCAGCGCGACGCCGGGCGGAATGTGGCGCTTCGGCCCGGCAAAGCTCACGGGCGAGGCACGCTCGGAGAAATGCGGGTCGGTGAGCACGTTGAGGCCGCCCAGCCGCACCAGCAGGGTCGCATGGCCGATCCAGGTCACGCCGGGATTGCCCGCCGAACCGTGCAGCAGCGCCAGCTGCGGCGCCACGCGCCAGTCGCGGTGCGCCGGCCCCGGCGGCCTGGGAAGGCCGGCGACGCGGCGCTCCCACTGCCAGCGCCAGAAACCACCGGTCTTCTGCGCCGCCGGGTCGGTGTTGCGGAACCCGGTCGGCGTGTGATGCGGCTTCTCCGGGTCGTAGTAGGGGTTTTCGTGCAGCCCGGCGCACCCTGCGAGCAGGACCACGCCGAGTGCCAGAGCCAGCGCTCGCATCACAACCAGCGCCTCACCCGACTTTTATAGGCGCGGTAGTCGTCTCCGAAGCGCGCCTCCAGATGCGCCTCTTCGTGGCGGATCACGCCGTAGCGCAGCAGCGCCCAGACGAGTGGCGCGAAGACGAGCGGCCAGGCGGTTTCCAGCAGCAGCGCCACGCCGCCGAGGATGAACCAGTCGCCCAGATAAATGGGATTGCGGCTGAAGCGGAACGGCCCGCCGGTGCACAGGGTCGACGCGGCCTTGTAGGGGTTCACCGTGGTGCGGTGGCGGATGAAAGTGGCGAGCGTCCACGCCATGAGCGCGAGGCCGATGCCGGTGAGCAGCCCCCCCAGCGGCCGCGTCGCCAGACTCCAATCGAGCGGCAGCGCGTAGAGATTACGGTCGAGCCACCAGCCGCCGATGAGGGCAGCAGCGTAGGGCGCGGGCGGCAAAACCAGCGTACGCGGGCGGAGGTGAGGGGCGTGCAGCATGGCCATTTCAGCAGGGTCGATGATCGACGGACCCGGAAGTCCGCCGGAGGTTCGGAGACGTCAGTCGGCGTAGCCGAATTCGCCGACCCACTGCCCGCGCCGGAAGTCGAGGCGCAGCCAGTGCGGCACGTAGGGGCGCGGGTTTTCCAGCGGGAACGCCTCGGACGGCGGCTTCGCGCCGCCTTCGGCGACGCTGCAGCGACGCGTCATGATGGGACGGAAGCGCACGGCCAGCCGCTCGCCCACCGCGACCGTGCCGTCGGCGGACCCGTCGAACAGCACGCGCTTCCTGAGCAGGCAGGAGAACAGCAGCTCCATCTCGACCACCAGTGGCGTATCGCGCCTGGCCAGCGCCGCCTCGGCCGCTGGCGTGAGGCGAAGGTCGACGGCCTTGCCGTGGAGCTCGACTTGCATCTCAGTCGAGCGCGCGATGCGCGACCGCGCGCAGAAATTCGTTGCGCAACTGCGGGCTGTCGCGGAAGCTGCCGGCAAACGCCTGGGTGACGACACGCTCGTCGCCGCGCCGGTCTTCGCCCAGCAGCAGGCACAGCTGCTCGGCCTCGATGATGCACGCCGCGCCCTGCGCGCGGCCGTGCGTCACCAGCGCCTCGGCGATGTCGCGCGTCATCCATTCCTGGTAGGTGAAGCGGTGGCCGATGGCGTCGACCATGCGCGCAATGCGGCCGAAGCCGTGCAGGCGCCCGCCGGGAATGTAGGCGACGTGGGCGACGCCGCGGAACGGCACCAGATGGTGCGGACACACGCCGTGCACCGCGATGCCGCGCACCACGACCAGGTCGTCGCGACCATCCTCGAAGCCCTCGCCCAGCGCGGCGGCAGGATCGATCGCGTAGCCGCCGAGCAGGCGCCGCTGCCACAGTTCGCGCACCCGCTCGGCGGTGCGCCCGGTGTGCACCGAGTCCGGCGCGACGCCGCAGGCGACCAGCAAGGCATTCACCGCGCGCTCGAACGCCGCGGGATCGAAGGCGCCGACCTGGGGGATGCCAAGGCTGCCGCCCGCGGGCGGCGCGTGGCAGTCGTCGTGCTCGCAGGCGCCGGACATCAGTTCAGCGTTGCCTTGAGGAACTCCAGCGTGCGCGTCCACGAATCGGTGTCGGCGCCGTGGTCGTACTTCAGCGGCAGGTTGAACTGCGCGGCGTAGCTGTCGGCCTCGCGGTTGGTAAAGGTGTGCTTCACGCCGGGATAGGCCACCAGCATGTAGTCGGCCTTGGCGTTGTCCATTTCGGTCTTGAAGGCGTCGACCTGCTCCGGCGGCACCAGCGGATCGGCTTCGCCGTGAAAGACACGGATCTTCGCCTTGATTTCGCCGGGCTTGGGCGAGATGTCGCTCGCCAGCACGCCGTGGTAGCTCGCCACCGCCTTCAACGGCATGCCGGCGCGTGCGGCATTGAGGACGACGCCGCCGCCGAAGCAATAGCCGAGTGCGGCGACATGGCCCTTCTTCACGTTGGCCTGGCGATCCAGGAAGGCGCGCGCCGCGTCGAGGCGTGCGTAGGAGACGTGCGGGTTCTTGTTCACGCTGCCCGCGAGCGCGCCGGCGTCCTTCGGGTTGTCGGCGACCTGGCCGTTGCCGTACATGTCGACCACCAGGGCGACGTAGCCCTCGCTCGCCAGCATGCGCGCACGCTTGCGCGCGTAGTCGTTGGCCCCCCACCACTCCGGCACCACCAGCACGCCGGCGCGCTTGTCCTTCACGGCGTCGTCGTAGACCAGATGGCCTTTCATGACGGTATCGCCAGCCTTGTAGCTGACGTCCTTGCCGACGAGGGCGGCGAAGGCGGAAGACGACAACAACAGCAATGACAGGGCAAGTGCGGTTTTCATGAGCCTCTCCGAAAAGACGGCCGCGACGGCCGGGTTGCAAAACGACAGCATACCGCGGCGCCTCGGGCGCGAACAACCGCGGAACGGTCGGCCCGCCCGGGATTGCATCCCTGCGCCGAAGGCCTCATGATGGCGCACCCCCCACGCATGCGGAGACACGACATGGGCACGGCAGACGCTTCTTCCCAGGCGCGACGTCAGTTTTCACGCATCGTCTTCGAAAGCGGCGTCGTGCTCCAGACCTCATCGGGCAAGCACGCCTGCAAGCTGGTGGATATTTCGCTCAAGGGCGCCCTGGTCGAGCGCGTCACGCCCTG
Source organism: Pseudomonadota bacterium (assembly GCA_041694715.1). GTDB lineage: Bacteria > Pseudomonadota > Gammaproteobacteria > Burkholderiales > Thiobacillaceae > Thiobacillus. The sequence continues at coordinate 63,947 of JBGFSF010000018.1, forward strand.
GGGCGAACGGGCGGGCGAACCGTGCAGCCTGGTCGTCCAGCTGGCGGACGATGCGTCCATCCGCATGACCGGCGAAGTGGCCCACGTGGAAGGCGGGCGGCTCGGCCTGCACTGCCGAGACATCGACCTCGACAGCATCACCAACCTGCGCCGCCTGGTCGAACTCAATCTCGGCGACGAAGCCGCCTTGAACCGGGAAATTTCGGCGATGCTCCGGGTGGATCACGGATGACCGCGGCGGCACCCGCCGAACGCGTCCTGCCGTTCACCCGGCTGTACGAGCGGCTGCTGCTCGTCCTGGTCGCGGTGCTGCCGCTCTTCGCGATCGCCTACCTCCACGCCCTGCAGGATTCCACCCTCACGCAGGAACACCACGGCGCGCACGGGATCGCGATCCTGGTCGCGATGACCCAGAGTGCCTTCATCACCTACGTGACCTGGCGCTGCTACGCCGCCTCGGGCGAGCCGCTGCTGCGCTGGCTGACCCTGTCGCTGCTCGGCTTCACCCTGGTCTACGCGCCGCACGGACTGTTCACGCCGCTGAGCCACGAGCATTCGGCGCTGTTCCTCCTCTACGGACCGGTGTCGCGGCTGGTGATGGCCGCCTGCCTGCTCGTCGGCCTGCTCACCTACGGCCGCGCCAGCGACGACGCCGCGGCGCGCAGCGCGCCGCGGTCCTGGCACGCCTGGATCGCCGGCTTCCTCATCCTCGATTTCGTCGTCGCCGCCGTCGCGCTGGGTGCGGGCGCCCACGCGCCGACGATCCGCATCGCGGTCGAGAGCGTTGCGCTGCTGCTGGCGCTGCTCGGCGTCGCCCTGTTGATCCAGCGGCGCATCGGTTCGCCGCTGATGCTGGTCTACGCCATTTCGCTCGCGTATTTCGCCCAAAGTTCGCTCGCCTTCCTGCTGGCCGACGCCTGGAACCACATGTGGTGGCTGGCCCACGTGATTTCGGTCAGTGGCTTCACCCTGCTGAGCTACGGTGTCATCCGCGCCTTCCACACTACCCGCGCCTTCTCGCTGGTGTTCAGCCAGGAAGAAGTGATGGCGCAGCTCGAAGCCGCCAAGGCGGAAGCCGAGCTGTCCGCCCGCCGGCTCAAGGAAGCCAACGCGAACCTGGAAGTGCTCGCCGCCACCGACCCGCTGACCGGTCTCTACAACCGTCGCCATTTCATGGCGCGCAGTCGGGCCGAAGTCTCCAAGGCTGCGCGCACCGGCGCGCCCATCGCCGTGCTCGCGCTCGACGTCGACCATTTCAAGCGCATCAACGACCGCTTCGGCCACGCGGCCGGCGACGACGTGTTGAAGGTCATCGCGCACGGCGTGTCGGCGCAGCTGCGGCCCACCGACCTCATCGGCCGCTGGGGCGGCGAGGAATTCATGGTCTTGCTGCCGGCCACCGACACGGCGCAGGCATACGCCATCGCCGAGCGCATCCGCCTCGCCGTGGAAGCACTGAAGGTCGCGAGCGGCGGCACGGACATCCAGGCCACGCTCAGCATCGGCGTAGCCGAGTATCCGCTCGACGGCAGCGGCCTCGACGTCGTCTTCAACCGCGCCGACGAACGGCTCTACGGCGCCAAGCACGCGGGCCGCAACCGCGTCGAAGCCGCCTAGGGCGCTTGCACGCCTAGTCCGGCAGGAAAATTTCCAGCAGGTCGTTGAGGAAGCGCTGGCCGGCCGCGGTCGGGCGCAACGTGCCGGCGTCTTCATCCAGCAGGCCACGCGCGCGCGCTTCGTCGAGCCCACGCCGGCACGCCGCAAGCGGCAGGCCGGTGCGCGCCTCGAACAGCGCGGCGGGCACGCCTTCATTCAATCGCAGCGCATTCATCATGAATTCGAACGGCAGGTCGGCGCGCGTGAGCGTGCGCGTCTCGGCGACATGCGCGCCCGCTGCCACCGCCGCCCTGTACTGCTGCGGATGCTTGACCCGCATCTGGCGCACGATGCGGTCGTGGAAACTCAGCTTCGAATGCGCACCGGCGCCAAGTCCCAGATAGTCGCCAAATTGCCAGTAATTGAGGTTGTGACGGCAGGCGTGACCGGGTCGTGCGTAGGCCGAGGTTTCATAATGGGCGTACCCCGCTTCGGCAAGCCGCGACTCGATCGCCTGCTGCATGTCGGCGGCCAGGTCGTCGTCCGGCAGGTTGGGCGGCGCGGTGTGGCCAAAGGGCGTATTGGGCTCGAGCGTGAGGTGGTAAACCGACAGGTGCGGCGGACAGAACGCGAGCGCCGCCTCGACGTCGGCGAGCGCCCCGGCGAGCGTCTGCCCCGGCAGCGCATACATCAGGTCGAGATTGAAGGTGTCGAAGTGGGATGCGGCGAGTTCGGCCGCGCGGCGCGCTTCGGCGGCGTCGTGGATGCGCCCGAGCGCCTGCAGATGGCGCGGCTCGAAACTCTGGATGCCGAGCGAAAGCCGCGTCACGCCGGCCTCGCGGAAACCCTTGAACTTGCCGGCCTCGACCGTGCCCGGATTGGCTTCGAGCGTGATCTCGGCACCCGGCACCAGCGGGGTCAGCGTGCGCACCGCGGTGAGGATGCGGTCGATGGCTTCGGCCGAGAACAGGCTCGGCGTGCCGCCACCGAAGAACGCGCTGTGGATCCTGCGCCCCCAGATGTCGGGCAGCGCACGTTCCAGGTCGGCGAGCAGCGCGCCGACGTAGGCCGCTTCGGGAATCGCTTCCGCGGCATGCGAATTGAAGTCGCAGTACGGACACTTCTTCACGCACCAGGGCAGGTGAAGGTAGAGCGCGAGCGGCGGCGGCGCGGCGAGGCCGCGACCGGCGACGTGGACGACCGTCTCAGCCAAGCCGCTTCAGCTTGTCCGCGAGCTCGCGCAGCGCCTGGCCGCGGTGGCTGACGGCGTTCTTCTCGTCCTCGCCCAGTTCGGCGCCGGTCTTGCCGAACGCCGGCACGAGGAAATAGGGGTCGTAGCCGAAGCCGCCCTCGCCGCGCGGGGTGTCGATGATTTCGCCGAACCAGCGTCCCTCGGCGATCAGCGGCTCGGGGTCGTCGGGGTAGCGCACCAGCACCATCACGCAGTAGTAGTGCGCACGACGGTTGGCCTGGCCCTGCAACGCGGCGATAAGCTTTTCGTTGTTGCGCGCGTCGGATTTCGGCTCGCCGGCGTAGCGCGCCGAATACACGCCGGGCGCGCCGTTGAGCGCGTCGACGCAGATGCCGGAGTCGTCGGCGAGCGCGGGCAGGCCGGTGTGCGCGCTGGCGTGGCGCGCCTTCGCGAGACAGTTTTCGACGAAGGTGACGTGCGGCTCGGGGCAGTCGGGCACGCCGAAATCCGCCTGCGGCACGGCGTCGATGCCGAAGGGCTCGAGAATGCGTGCGATCTCGCGCAGCTTGCCCTGGTTTCCGGAGGCGATGACGAGCTTGTTCATGCCGCGAGCGCCTTGTGCTGGGCGAGGGTGATTTCGCCGATGCCCGCGGTGGCGAGGTCGAGCAAGGCTTCGAGCGTGGCGCGCGAGAACGGCGCGCCCTCGGCGGTGCCCTGCACTTCGACCATGCCGCCGCTGCCGGTCATCACCACGTTCATGTCGGTGTCGCAGTCGGAATCCTCGGCATAGTCGAGGTCGAGCACGGGCTCGCCGCGGTAGACGCCGACGGAGACGGCGGCGATGCTGTCAGTGATCGGCGTCTCGGCGAGTGTGCCGCTGGCGAGCAGGCCGGCGACAGCGTCGGCCAGCGCGACCCAGGCGCCGCAGATGCTTGCACAGCGGGTGCCGCCGTCGGCCTGCAGCACGTCGCAGTCGAGGTGGATCGTGCGCTCGCCGAGCTTCTTGAGGTCGACCACGGCCCGGAGACTGCGCCCGATCAGGCGCTGGATCTCCTGGGTGCGGCCCGACTGCTTGCCGCGCGCCGCCTCGCGGTCGGTACGGGTATGCGTCGAGCGCGGCAGCATGCCGTACTCCGCGGTCACCCAGCCCTCGCCGCTGCCCTTCTTGTGCGGCGGCACTTTCTCCAGCACGCTCGCGGTGCACAGCACCCGCGTGTCGCCCATGGCGACGAGCACCGAGCCTTCGGCGTGCTTGGTGAACCTGCGGGTGAAGGACAGCGCACGCAGCGCCTCGGGGGCGCGGCCGCTGGGCCGGACGACGGAATCGGTCATGACGGGCTCTCCGATGGGAAAGCCCGATTCTACCGCGAGCGCCGCCGCCTACTTGGCCGAGATTTTCTTGATCGCCTGCTGGATTTCGGCGATCGCGCGCTCGATTTCGTCGTCCGACACCGCCGAGGCGCCCGGCAGCGGCCGCAGCGCATTGATCTGGGTGGTGACGCCGCCTTCCGGAAGCGCCAGGGTGGAAATCGAATCCTTGCTCGGCATGCGCGCCTCGCCCCAGGTCATGGCGATCAGGCTAAGGTTGTCGCCGTGCTCGCCGCCGCGGAATTCGGCGTGGTCCATCAGATGGCGCACTGCGTCTTCCAGCGTGTAGGCGTGGAGCAGCGCCGACACTTCGGGAATGCTGACCATGCCCCAGATGCCGTCGGTGCACAGCAGCATGGTGTCGGCGTCGTGCAGCGGCAAGGGCGCGTTGCACTCGACCTGCGGCGGCACGTAGCCGCCGAGGCAGTTCGACACGCGGTTGCGCTCGGGGTGGTGCGCCGCCTCTTCCTCGGTAATCAAGCCCTCGCGCACCAGCCGCGCGACGGTGGTGTGGTCTTCGGTGCGCGCGATCAGGCTGCCGTCGCTGAAGACATAGAGCCGCGAATCGCCGACGTGCGCCCAATAGGCGGTGTTGTCCTGCACCACGGCGGCGACGAGGGTGGTGTGGGGGATTTCCAGCAGATCCTGCTCGACCGCGTAGTCGTTGATCGCGAAGTGCGCGTGGCTGATGGTGTCGGCCAGGAAGGCGAGGGGGTCGTCGAGCCGCGGACGCGCCAGCTTCTGGAAGCGGTCGGTCATCGTCTGCACCGCAATCTGGGCGGCGAGTTCGCCGTGCATGTGGCCACCCATGCCGTCGGCCACCACCATCAGCAGCGCTTCGCGGCTGTAGGAATAGGCGACCCGGTCCTGGTTGTTCTTGCGTCCGCCCTGGCGGGACGCCTGGTAGATGGTGAATTTCATGGCGGTACTTTAGAACAACTTCAGGACAATTCAGAACAATTCACGATTGAGCGAGCGTTTCAGGCTGGACAGCAGCGAGTTGCGCGGCTGCGGAATGGCGCTGCGGTCCATCAGCACCTTCTGCAGGCTGAACACGCTTTGCGGCCGTTCCATGTAGTTGAGCCGCAAGCAGTGGTCGATGGTCTCGAGCAGCTGATCCGAATAGGCGCCGCGCCACTGCTGCATCGCAGGCACCAGCTTGTCATTCGACAGGCGCGCGTCGGCCGCCTGCGGCGGATAACCGGCGAGGCAGGCATACAGGCTCGCGCCGATGCTGTAGATGTCGGTCCATGGTCCCAGCCGCTCGCGGTTGTGGTACTGCTCGGGCGCGGCGAAGCCGGGTGTGTACATCGGCTGCAGCTTCGATTCTTCCTGGGTCAGCGTCTGCCGCGCGGCACCGAAATCGATCAGCACCGGCGTGCCGTCGAGACGGATGTAGAGGTTCGACGGCTTGATGTCGAGATGCAACAGCTTGTGCGTGTGCACCTCGCGCAGGCCGTTCAACAGTTGGGCGAACACTCTGCGGATGAAGCTTTCGCGGATGGTGCCGCGGTTGGCCTGGATGTGCTGCTGCAGGGTCTTGCCGCGCTCGAAGCGCATGACCATGTAGACGGTTTCGTTGGCGCGGAAGAAATTGACCACGCGCACCACGTTGGGATGGTCGATGCGCGCCAGCGCCCGCCCTTCCTCGAAGAAGCACTTCATGCCGTGGCGGAAGATGTTGTTGTTCTCCGCCGAGCTCGCCTGGACGATGACCGAGCCCTCGGTGCGCAGCACCAGCGCGCCGGGCAGGTATTCCTTGATCGCCACCGACTGGTTATTGTCGTCGCGCGCGAGGTAGACGACGCTGAAGCCACCGCCGCCGATCTTGCGCACGATGGTGTACTCGTTGAGCCGGTAACCGTTGGGCAGCGCCTGGTTGGGTTGAGTCGCCATAGTCGAACGTCTATTATCTTTGCCAATTATCCGGCCATGCCGTAAAAACCTGATCCGGCGCCGTGCCGGCGACCGCTTTCATTACCCGACTCCAGACCATCCATGACTGCCAGCATGACCGGGTTTGCCGCCCGCAGCCTCACCGTCGCCCCGGTCAACGTCAGCATCGACCTGCGCAGCGTCAACCAGCGGTTCCTGGAGCTGCATTTCCGCCTGGCCGACGAACTGCGCCCGCTGGAACCCCAGCTGCGCGAACTGCTCCAGCAGCGCCTCGGGCGCGGCAAGGTCGAATGCCGCATCGGCCTCGCCGCGCTGCCTGCCGACGCGCAGAATAACGGCATCAATCCGGCCATTCTTGAGCGCCTGGCGCACTGGCAGGCCGAGGTGCTGCAGCGCCTGCCGCACAGCGCGCCGCTGTCGGTGAACGAGATCCTGCGCTGGCCCGGCGCGGTCGGCAGCGGCGACGTCTCGCCCGACGCGCTGGCCGGCGCGGTGCTGGCCGGGGTGCGCGACACGCTCGACGAACTCGTCGACAGCCGGCTGCGCGAAGGCGCCACGCTGCGCCAGCATATCCTCGACCGCCTCGCCGCCGCCGAAGCCCAGGTGGCCGGTCTCAAGCCCCTGTTGCCGGCACTCCTCGCCGCCCAGCGCGACAAGCTCGCCGAACGCCTGCGCGAGGCGCTGGGCGAGGCCGGCCACGAACGGCTGGCGCAGGAAGTCGCGCTGGCGGCGCAGAAGGCCGACGTCGACGAGGAATTGTCGCGACTCGCCACCCATTTCGCCGAGGTGCGGCGCGTGCTCGACCAGCCCGGCGCGGTCGGCAAGCGGCTCGACTTCCTGATGCAGGAGCTCCACCGCGAAGCGAACACCCTCGGATCGAAGTCGGTCGCAGTCGAGACCTCGCGCGTCTCGCTTGAACTCAAGGTGCTGATCGAGCAGATGCGCGAGCAGGTCCAGAACATCGAATAAGGAAACGCAACCACCATGACCCCGAACTCCCGCCAAGGCGTCCTCTATATCGTCAGCGCGCCGTCCGGCGCCGGCAAGACCAGCCTGGTCAAGGCACTGCTGAAAACCGACCCGGCGATCCGCCTGTCGGTGTCCTACACGACGCGCCCGCCGCGCCCGGGCGAAACCGACGGCCGCGACTACCACTTCGTCACCCGCCAGCGTTTCGAGGAAATGCTCGCCGACGGCGAGTTTCTCGAACACGCCGAGGTGTACGGCAACTTCTACGGCACCTCCAAGGGCAGCATTTCCCGCGATCTGCTGGCCGGTCACGACATCCTGCTGGAAATCGACTGGCAGGGCGCCGAGCAGGTGCGCGCGCATTTTCCCGATGCGGCGTCGATCTTCATCCTGCCGCCGTCGTTTTCCGCGCTGCGCACCCGGCTCGCCGGACGCGGCCAGGATAGCGACGCGGTGATCGAACGGCGGCTCGCCGCGGCGGCCCACGACGTCGCCCATGCCGACGCCTTCGACTATATAATTGTCAACGATGATTTCGACCACGCCCTGCAGGACCTGGTCGCGATCACCCGCAGCATTCGCCTCGAGGCGGCGCGCCAGATGAAGCGGCACGCCGCGCTGTTCGAGGAATTCCAGCGTATCTGACACCGCCCGCAGCAGGAGTAAGCCATGGCCCGCATCACCGTCGATGACTGCATCGATTTCATCCCCAACCGTTTCGAACTGACGCTCGCCGCGACCTACCGCGCCCGCCAACTGGCGCAGGGTTCGCAACCCATGGTCGAATCGAAAGACAAGCCCATCGTCACCGCGCTGCGCGAGATCGCCGCGGGCAAGGTCGGCCGTGAAATCCTCAATCGGGGCCGCGCCTGAGGCGAGCATCGCCCACGAGCCGGCGCAGCCCCACCGCGCGCCGGCGATGACGCACGAATTCGACTCGCTGCGTCCGGCCCTGGCCTATCTGCCGGCGGATGAAATCGCCGTCGTCGAGCAGGCCTACGAATTCAGCCGCCAGGCCCACGAAGGCCAGTTCCGCAAGAGCGGCGAACCCTACATCTCCCATCCGCTGGCGGTCGCCGGCATCCTCGCCAGCTGGCATCTCGACGCGCAGACCCTGTGCGCCGCGCTGCTGCATGACGTGGTCGAGGACACCCCGGCCACCGCCGGCGAAATCGAGGCGCGCTTCGGCAAGGCCGTCGCGCTGCTGGTCGAGGGGGTCTCCAAGCTCGACAAGCTCGCCTTCGCCTCCGAGCAGCACGCGCAGGCGGAAAACTTCCGCAAGATGCTGCTGGCGATGGCGCAGGACGTGCGGGTGATCCTGGTCAAGCTCGCCGACCGCCTGCACAACATGCACACCATGGGCGCGATGCCGCCGGAGAAGCGCCGCCGCATCGCCACCGAAACGCTGGAAATCTACGCGCCCATCGCCAACCGTCTGGGCCTGCACTCGGTCTACCAGGAACTCGAGGATCTCGGCTTCCGCTACAGCCACCCCAACCGCTACCAGGTGCTGGCGAAAGCGGTGAAGGCGGCGCGCGGCAACCGTCGCGAACTGGTCGAGAAGGTCAAGCTCGCGATCCAGGACAAGCTCGCGCAATGCAACATCGAGGCGACGATCAGCGGCCGCGAGAAGCACCTCTACAGCATCTACCGCAAGATGCAGGAGAAGAACCTGGCGTTTTCCGAGGTGTTCGACATCTACGGCTTCCGCGTGGTGGTGCGCGACCAGCCCGCCTGCTACCTCGCGCTCGGCGCGCTGCACGCGCTGTACAAGCCGATCCCCGGCAAGTTCAAGGACTACATCGCGATTCCCAAGGCCAACGGCTACCAGTCGCTGCACTCGATCCTGTTCGGCCCCAACGGCACGCCGATCGAAGTACAGATCCGCACTTCCGAGATGAACCGGCTGGCCGAATCCGGCGTCGCCTCGCACTGGATGTACAAAACCGCCGATGCGGCGCTCAACGACGTGCAGACGCGCACCCACCGCTGGCTGCAGTCGCTCCTGGATATCCAGGCCGACCATGGCGATTCGCCGGAATTCCTCGAGCACATCAAGGTCGACCTCTTCCCCGACGAGGTCTACGTGTTCACGCCCAAGGGCAGGATCATGGCGCTGCCGCGCGGCGCGACTGCGGTCGACTTTGCGTTCGCCGTGCACACCGACATCGGCCACCGCTGCATCGCGGTGAAAATCAACTACGAGCTGATGCCGCTCCGGACCCAGCTCAGGAACGGCGACCACGTCGAGATCCTCACCGCGTCGAACGCCAGCCCCAACGCGGCCTGGCTCAACTTCGTCGTCACCGGCAAGGCGCGCTCGCACATCCGCAACTACCTGCGCAACGCGCGCGTCGAGGAAGCCGCCGCGCTCGGCGAGCGCCTGCTGAACGCCGCGCTGGCCGCGCTCAACCCGGAGGCCGCCGCGCCGGACGAGGGCGTATGGGAGCGCGTGATCAAGGACTACGGCCTGCAGACGAAGCAGGAACTGTTCGCCGGCATCGGCCTCGGACGCAAGCTGCCGCTGGTCGTCGCCCACCAGATGCTGCACGTGCACGGCGAGCAGACCGGCGAACCGGCGCATCCGCACGCGATCAGCATCCGCGGCACCGAGGGCATCGCGGTCGAGCTCGCGCAGTGCTGCCACCCGATTCCGGGCGACCCCATCCTCGGCTTCATCCACAAGGAACGCGGCCTCATCATCCATACCCACGACTGCCCGTCGATCCGCGCCTTCCGCGCCGATCCGGACAAATGGCTCGACGTCGAATGGGAGGCCGAGCCCGGCCACATGTTCGACGTCTCGATCAAGGTCGTCGTCGGCAACCAGCGCGGCGTGCTCGCCAAGGTCGCCGCCGCGATCGCCGAGCAGGGCTCCAACATCGGCAACGTGTCAATGGAGGAGGAAGATGGCAGCCCCTACACCGTGCTGTTCTTCACCGTGCAGGTGGAAAACCGCATGCACCTCGCGCGCGTGATGCGTGCCCTGCGCGTGCTGCCCGACGTGGTGCGGATCTTCCGCATCAAGGGCAAGAAGGACGGCCGCGCCGCCCTATCCCAGTAACCCGTCACAGGACCCCGCATGAAAAAGACCATCATCCAGACCGCCGACGCCCCCGCCGCCATCGGCACGTATTCGCAGGCGGTGCGCGTCGACAGGACGGTTTATCTCTCCGGCCAGATCGGACTCGAACCCGCCTCGATGCAGCTCGTCGACGGCATCGAAGGCCAGATCCACCAGGTGTTCAAGAACCTCGCGGCGGTCGCCAAGGCGGCCGGTGGCTCGCTCGACGACGTGGTCAAGCTCAACATGTACCTCACCGACCTCACCCACTTCCCCAAGGTCAACGAGATCATGGCCAGCTACTTCAGCCAGCCCTACCCGGCGCGCGCCGCGGTCGGCGTCGCCGAACTGCCGCGCGGCGCGCAGGTCGAGGCCGACGCGGTGATGATGCTCGGCTAAGCAGTTCAATTGAAGCCAGCGGCGTCGCCGTTTTCCTTTCCGGTCAGCCCGGCGCTCGCCGACAAGCTCGCCAGACTCGGTCTCCGTCGCGACGCCGACCTGGTGCTGCACCTGCCGCTGCGCTGGGAGGACGAAACCCGGCTCACGCCGATCCGCGACCTGCTGCCGGGTGAGACCGCGCAGGTGCAGGCGACGGTGCGCGACGCCAAGATCGCCTACCGCCCGCGCCGCATGCTGACGGTGACGGTGGAAGACGCCGGCGGCGGCGTCCTCGGCATCCGCTTTCTCAATTTCTATCCCAGCCACGTCAAGCTGTTCCAGCCGGGCGCGACGTTCCGCTTCGTCGGCGAGGTACGCGGCGGGTTTCTCGGCCTGGAAATGGTGCATCCGCGTTTCACGAAGGCAGACGACGCCACCCCGCTGCCGGACCAGTTGACGCCGGTCTACCCGACCACCGCCGGCCTCGGCCAGGCCACCTTGCGCAAATGCGTCGAGCGCGCGCTCGACGCGCCGATGCCCGACACGCTGCCGACCGCCTGGCTCGCCGAGTTGGGGCTGCCCGAATTCGAATCCAGCATCCGGCTCCTGCACCAGCCGCCGCTCGACGCGGCGATGAGCGAGCTCGAGTCGCGCCGCCACCCGGCCTGGCAGCGTCTTGCCTTCGACGAGCTGCTGGCGCAGCAGTTGTCGCTCGCTGCGGCACGACGGCAGCGAAAGACACTGCGCACCCGGCCGCTGCCGTCAAAGGCGCGCCTCACCGACGCCTTCGTGCGCACGCTGCCGTTCGCGCTTACCGCCGCGCAGGCGCGTGCCTGGCAGGAAATCAGCGCCGACCTCGGACAATCCCATCCGATGCGCCGCCTGCTGCAGGGCGACGTCGGCAGCGGCAAGACCGTCGTCGCCGCGCTCGCCTGCCTGCAGGCGATCGAGAACGGCCTGCAAGCCGCCTTCATGGCGCCGACCGAGATCCTCGCCGAGCAGCATTACCGCAAGCTCGCTGCGCCGCTCGCCGCGCTCGGCGTGAAGTCGGCGTGGGTGTCGGGCAGCCAGCGCAAGGCCGAACGCATGGCAGCCTGGCAGGCGATCGCCGCCGGCGAAGTCGACCTCGCCTTCGGCACCCATGCGTTGTTTCAGGAAGCCGGCGCGTTCGCGCGCCTGGGTGTCGCGGTGGTCGACGAGCAGCACCGTTTCGGCGTCGGCCAGCGCCTCGCGCTGATCGAAAAGGGCGAGGCGCCGCACCAGCTGATGATGAGCGCGACGCCGATCCCGCGCACGCTGGCGATGAGCTTTTTCGCCGACCTCGACGTCTCCACCATCGACGAACTGCCGCCGGGACGCACGCCCATCGTCACCAAGCTCGTCAGCGCCGCGCGGCGCGACGACGTGCTCGCGCGCGTGCGCGCCGCCTGCCGCGAAGGCGGCCAGGCCTACTGGGTGTGCCCATTGATCGAGGAATCCGAAAAATTGCAGCTGCAGACCGCCGAGGACACCTATGCCACGCTCGCCGCGCAGTTGCCCGAGCTGCGCGTGGGCCTGGTGCACGGGCGCATGAAGCCCGACGCCAAGCAGACGGTGATGTCGGCGTTTCAGGCGCACGAACTCGACCTGCTGGTCGCCACCACGGTGATCGAGGTCGGCGTCGACGTGCCCAACGCCGCGCTGATGGTCATCGAGCACGCCGAGCGCATGGGACTCGCGCAACTGCATCAGCTGCGCGGGCGCGTCGGACGCGGCAGCCGCGAATCGGTGTGCGTGCTGCTCTACGAGACCCCGCTGTCGGAACTCGCGCGCGCGCGGCTGAAAGTCATTTTCGAGCACACCGACGGCTTCGAGATCGCGCGCCAGGATCTGCTGCTGCGCGGACCGGGCGAGCTCCTGGGCCACCGCCAGAGCGGCCTGCCAATGCTGCGCTTCGCCGACCTCGAACGCGACGTCCAGCTGCTCGAGGCGGCACGCGACCTCGCCCAGCGCTGCCTCGCGTCGCATCCCGACATCGCCGCCGCCCACGTCGAGCGCTGGATCGGCCGGCGCGAAGTGCTGGCGTCGATATAATCCGGTTTTCCATTTCCGAACCGTTCGACGTGCTCGACTCCCGGCAGGACTGGCTTGCCCACCCGCACCCGATTCCGCGTCCGCTGCGCAACTGGCTGAGCGACCACGGCTCGCTCACCGCGCGCCTCAAGGCCCGCTGCGCGGCCTTCCGCGTGCTGCCCCTGCGCATCGGCATCGCCCGCCCGAATCCCGACGAAGTCGAACTGCTGGGGCTCCGCCCCGGCATGCGTGCCTACGTGCGCGACGTCCTGCTGTTGTGCAACGAGGTGCCGGTGGTGTTCGCGCACAGCGTGCTGCCCCAATCGGGCCTGCGCGGCGGCTGGAACGGCGTCACCCGCCTCGGCAGCCGGTCGCTCGGCGAGGCCTTGTTCAGCGATCACCGCATCGCGCGCCAGCCGCTCGCGTACAAGTCGGTGCGCCGCGGTCATCCGCTGTACGACCGCATCGCCGGGCCGCACGCCGAGGCGCGCGCATTGTGGGCGCGGCGCTCGCTGTTCTGCCTGCACCGGCATCCGCTGCTGGTCACCGAAGTGTTCCTGCCCGCCATCGAATCCCTATGACGCTGACCGAACGCCTCACCCATTACGAAAAACTGATGCGGCTCGACAAGCCGATCGGCATCCTGCTGCTGCTGTGGCCGACGCTGTGGGGCCAGTGGCTCGCCAGCAATGGCCAGCCGCACTGGCTGATCCTGTGGATTTTCGTGATGGGCGTGGTGCTGATGCGTTCGGCCGGCTGCGTCATCAACGACTATGCCGACCGCGACTTCGACCCGCACGTGGCGCGCACGCGCGAGCGTCCGCTCGCTGCCGGCAAGGTGTCGCCGAAGGAGGCGCTGCTGCTGGCCGCCGGGCTGTCGCTGGTGGCCTTCCTGCTGATCCTGCCCTTGAACGCGCTGGTGCTGCAGCTGTCGGTGATCGCGCTCTTCCTCGCCGCGAGCTACCCCTTCACCAAGCGCTTTTTCGCCATCCCGCAGGCCTATCTCGGCGTCGCCTTCGGCTTCGGCATCCCGATGAGCTACGCGGCGTTGTGGAATTCGGTGCCGACGGAAGCCTGGGTGCTGCTCGCCGCCAACGTGTTCTGGGCGATCGCCTACGACACGCAATACGCCATGGTCGACCGCGAGGACGACCTGAAGATCGGCATCAAGACCTCGGCGATCACCTTCGGCCGCTTCGACCTCGCGGCGATTGCGATCTGCTACGCCGCCGCGCTCGGCCTCATCGCCTGGGTCGGCCGGCAGCGCGATCTGGGCTGGGCTTTCTATGCCGGACTTGCAGTCGCCGCCGGTCTTGCGCTCTACCACCTGTGGCTGATCCGCACCCGCGATCCGAAGCAGTGCTTCCGCGCCTTCCTGCACAACACCTGGTTCGGCGCCGCCGTGTTCGGCGGCATCGCGCTGCACTACCTGCTGCGCGGCTTATGACGGCCGGCAGGCCACGCGCGACTGGCGGCTGTTGGGATAGGGCTGCTTGAGCGCGTCGAGTCCCTTCAGCATGTCCGGATCCTCGCTGCGGATCACGAAATAGAATTCCGTGCCAGACTTGGGCACGAGCTCGATGCGCGTGCCGAGCACGCCCTTGTCTTCGAGTTCGCGCACGCGCAGGCGCGCCGCCTCATCGGTGTCGAATTCGCCGAGCGAAAGCGCGTGCTGCCATTCGCCCGCCTGCACCACTTCGCCGCCCTGGATGCCGGCGGCCACGAGTTCGGCGAGCTTGGCCGCTGCCGACTGCGCGCTCGGCAACGGCGGGAAGATCACCCAGCGCAGCATTTCGATCGGCGTCTCGGCGAACGACATCGGCTGCCGCGTTACCATGGCCTTGAGCTGCTCGCGCACGACGGCGCGCTCCTCGGCGGTCAGGCCACGCCATTCCACGCACAAGGCGGTCTCGGCTGGCGCCGCGGCCGCAGGCTGCGGTGAAGCGGACTGGCTGCGCAGGCTCAGGCGCTCGACATTAAGCGGAACGGCTTTGTCCGACGCTGTCTGCGGCCAGTAATCGTGACCGAGAAAATACGCTGCCACCAGCACGTTCGCCAGCAACAGCCCCCACGCCAGTCCTCTCATTCGCTTTTCTCCTCGTTCGCCACGCGCGCGATGCCTTCCAGCACCAGCGCGGGGACGATTTCGAACGTCCCCTCCAGCCAGGGCGCCAGCACACCCGCGTCGCCGCCGGTCAGGAGACAGCGCGGCGCCTGCCCGGTCGCCTCGGCCAGCCGCGCGTGCTGCTGCAGGATGGTACCCGAGAGGGCGGCGACGAGCCCGCTCTCGACGGCATCCGCCGTGGTGATGGGAAAGGGCATCACACGGCCGCCCGCCGGTTCGACGCCGGCCGTGCCCGCGCGCAGTGCCTGGCGCATCAGCTGCAGTCCGGGCACGATCACGCCGCCCAGGAAGCGGCCGTCGGCCGCCAGCGCATCGACGGTGAGCGCCGTGCCGGCGGACGCCACCAGCACGGCGTCGCGCGTCCGCGCACGCGCAGCGATCAATCCCATCCAGCGGTCGACGCCGAGTTGATGCGGGTCCGCGTAGCCGTTGACCACGTCCCCGAAGCGCGCTTTGGCGCGCAGCCACACCGTCGGCACGCCTGCCTCCCTCAGCAAGGCTTCCAGTTCACCGGTGCGCGAGGCGCTCGCCACGCTGGCGACATGGCAACGCGCCGCCTCGGGCAGGATCTGCCTCAGCCCCGACCAGTCCGAGTAGTCGCCATGCCCCTGCGCGACCCAGTCGCCGGCTTCGCGCAGGGCCCACTTCAGGCGCGTGTTGCCGGCGTCGATCAACAGCTGTTTCGCGCTCATCGCGTATCCAGGCGCAGGCTGAGTTCGCCGCCGCTGTAGGCCTGCACGCCTGGGCCGGTTCCCTGCAGCAACAGTGCGCCACTGGCATCGACGCCGGCCGCGACCCCGCTGACGCTGAAGGCTTCGGCGAGGCTCAGCACGACCGGCCGCCCGGCGTAGGCGTCGAGTGCCTGCCAGTCCTCGCGCAGCGCGGCAAAGCCTTCGCGCCGGAAAAGCGTCATCACGCTGTGCAGCTCGCGCAGACAGTCGGCCAGAATGCGGTTGCGGCCCGCCGTCACGCCGAGTTCGGCCAAATCGATCACCGCACGGTCGATCGCGTCGCGCTGGCGCGCGCTCAGGCGCACGTTGAGGCCGACCCCGACCACGGCAAATGCCGCGCCGTGCATGTCGCCCTGCACCTCGACCAGCACACCGGCCAGCTTGCGATAGCCCGCGAGCACGTCGTTCGGCCACTTCAGCTGGATCGGATGGCGGCTGTGGCCGCTGACCGCCCGCGCAATCGCCAGGCCCACGGCCAGGCTCAGGCCGGCCATCGCCTGCAGGCCGCCGTCGAATCGCCACAACACCGAAAACGTCAGGCTGCCGCCGGGCACCGCGTGCCACGCACGGCCGCGCCGGCCCTTGCCCGCCGGCTGATGCTCCGTACACACCAGGGTGCCATCGGGCGCGCCGTCGAGCGCCGCCGCCATCAGCGCGGTATTGGTCGAAGGCAGCACGTCGTGGAGCGTGAGCGTGTAGGCCGGCGCCGCTTCGCCGAGCGCGTGCCGGATCGTCTCGGCGTCCAGCCATTCCACCGGTTCCGACAGGCGATAGCCCCGGCCGCGCACGGCGTGCACGTTGAGCCCCATCGCCTCGGCCTGCGCCATCACGTTGCAGATCGTCGCGCGCGACAGCCCGTACGCCTCCGCCAGCGCCTCGCCGGAATGGAAGCGGCCGTCGGACAGGCGGCGCAGGATGGGGAACAGGGCTTGCTGGCTACGGGTATGCACCGGCAGATTCTACATGGCCCGTCCTCCGCTCGCCGCGCAATAAAAAACCCCCTCCTGAGTTGGGAGGGGTTTTTTGTTGCCCTTCAGGGTTTGTCCTGGAGGGCGGAGTAAGGAGTCTGACGATGACCTACTTTCACAGGCGGGAGCCTACTAT
>JBGFSF010000011.1:0-4055 GCA_041694715.1 Pseudomonadota bacterium
CGCGGCGCGGCTTCGGCGCGCGCCGGCGCCGGACGTGCCGCCTGCACGGGGCGCGCCCCGCCCTCGCCCGCGCCGGGCGTGAAGGCCAGCATGCGCAGGAGCGTCATGCCGAAGCCCGACAGTTCGTCGGGCGCGTACGGCAGGTCGCGGCGGCCGTTCAACGCGATCTGGTAGTAGAGCTGCACGGTCTCGGGGGCGAGCCGCGCCGCCGCAGCCTGCAGGCGCTCGGTTTCGACGCCCGCCTCGACCGCGCCGGGCGCATGCAGCACGAGGGCGATCTGCGCGAGCAGGCTGCCGAGATCCTGCAACGCGGCGTCGAAGGCGATGCCGCGCTCGGCGAGGCTGCGCGCCTGCGTCATCAGCGCGTCAGCGTCGTGCGCCGCCAACGCGTCGAGCAGGTCGAACAGGTAGTCGCGCTTCACCGTGCCGAGCATGGCCTCGACCGCGGCGGCCTCGACGCGGCCGCCGCCGTAGGCGATTGCCTGGTCGGTGAGCGAGAGCGCGTCGCGCATGCTGCCGGCGGCGGCACGCGCGAGCAGGTTGAGCGCCGCCGGTTCGCAGTCGACGTTTTCCTGCTGCAGCACCTCACCCAGATGCTGCGCCACCAGCGCGGGCGTCATCGGCTTGAGGTTGAACTGCAGGCAGCGCGAGAGCACTGTCACCGGGATTTTCTGCGGATCGGTGGTGGCAAGGATGAACTTGACGTGCGCGGGCGGTTCTTCCAGCGTCTTCAGCATCGAGTTGAACGCCGGCTTCGACAGCATGTGCACTTCGTCGATGATGTAGACCTTGTAGCGGCCCACGGTCGGCGCGTACTGTGCGTTGTCGAGCACCTCGCGCATGTTGTCGACACCGGTGTTCGACGCCGCGTCGAGTTCGAGCAGGTCGACAAAGCGGCCGGCGTCGATCTGCGTGCACGCCGAGCACACGCCGCAGGGCTCGGCGGTCACGCCGGTTTCGCAGTTGAGGCACTTGGCAAGGATGCGCGCCAGCGTGGTCTTGCCGACGCCGCGCGTACCGGTGAGCAGATAGGCGTGATGCAGCCGGCCCTGGGTGAGCGCGTTCGACAGCGCGCGCACCACGTGCTCCTGCCCCTTGAGGTCGGCGAACGCGCGCGGCCGCCACTTGCGCGCGAGCGCAACGGTGGGGGGGTCGGAATCGCCGAAGAGGTCAGTCATGTGGTCAGGGACTAGGATCTAGGGGCTAGGATCTAGGGCATGCGGTGCCAGCATCCACGGGGCTTGCCCGCGAACCCTAGCCCCTAAAAAATAAGTGGCGAGCCTTGACCCCGGCACTGGTAACGATCCGCTGTGGCTGCTTCCTTCCGGACCTGACCAGGTTCACGGGGCTGCCATGCGGGGAGGCCCGCCGCGGGTATTTTACCCCGGAAGCGGCTTATTCCTCATCCGCGGGGGCGGTGAGGCGGCGCTTTTTCACGGCGTCGGCCAACAGGCGCAGGAGCGGCACGGTGTCGTCCCAGCCGATGCAGGCGTCGGTGATCGACTTGGCGTATTCGAGCGGCTGGCCCGGCACCAGGTCCTGGCGGCCGGGGTTGAGGTGGCTCTCGATCATGGCGCCGATGATGCGCGTGTCGCCGCCCGCGACCTGGGCGGCGACGTCGGCGCCGACGTCGAGCTGGCGCTGGTATTGCTTGCTCGAATTGGCGTGCGAGAAGTCGATCATCAACTGCTGCCTGAGGCCCGCCGCGGCGAGTTCGCCGCAGGCGAGATTGACGCTCGCCGCGTCGTAGTTGGGCGCCTTGCCGCCACGCAGGATGACGTGGGTGTCCTCGTTACCCGAGGTGCTGAACACGCCGACATGGCCCGACTTGGTGATGGAAATGAAATGATGGCGCGACGACGCCGCCTTGATCGCGTCGACCGCGATCCGGAGGCTGCCGTCGGTGCCGTTCTTGAAGCCGACCGGGCACGACAGGCCCGAGGCCAGCTGGCGATGCGACTGCGATTCGGTGGTGCGCGCGCCGATCGCGCCCCAGCTCACCAGGTCGGCGATGTACTGCGGCGAAATCAGGTCGAGAAACTCGGTCGCGCACGGCAGGCCGATTTCGTTAATCTCCAGCAACAACTTGCGCGCCAGGCGCAGGCCTTCGCTGATGTCGAAGCTCTCGTCGAGGTGCGGGTCGTTGATGAGGCCTTTCCAGCCCACCGTGGTGCGCGGCTTCTCGAAATACACCCGCATCACGACGACGAGGTCGTGCGCCAACTCGTCGGCGAGCGGCTTCAGCTTCTTCGCGTAGTCGAGCGCGGCGGCCGGGTCGTGGATCGAACAGGGACCGACGACGACGAACATGCGGTCGTCGGCGCCGCGCAACACGTCGTGGATCGCGCCGCGCGCGTGCGCCACGTGGGTGTGCACGGCGTCGCTGGCGCGCAGTTCGCGCATCAGCTGCATCGGGGCGAGCAGTTCGCCGCTTTGCTCGATGCGCGTGTCGTCGGTACGGATGGCAGTCATCTTCAGGCTCCGGTGGGTAATGCCAGGCTCTGCCGCGGCCCAAACAAAAAACCGCCAGCGGGCTGGCGGTTTCGTCAGGGCGTGTGCTGTTCGCTTCAGCGCCTCCCGACCGCCTCAGGCGTGGGATCAAAGCAGCTAAAGTAAAAGCGGGCAGCCAGGTTCATGCGCGCCAGTCTATCAAAAGTGGCCTGTTCACGCCAATGGCGCTGAAATACAATCGTCCGGACGCGAATGCAGGGCGCGTCCCCGCTACAATCCTCGCATCTCCAGCAGGCAGGAAGGCACCATGGCACAGGGCACCGACACCTCCTACACCGGCCGGGAATCTCGCCGCGACCGACGCTTCCAGGTTTCGCACCAGGCGCTGATCGCACAGCCCGGCTTCAGCGACCTGGCCTGCGAGATCCGCGATTTCTGCCTGGGCGGGCTGTTCCTGAAATTCGCCAACCCGCAGACCGCGCTCGCCTCGCTCACCCAGCGCACCGACGCCGACGTCGAAATCCTGTT
The DNA here is from genome assembly GCA_041694715.1 of Pseudomonadota bacterium. GTDB lineage: Bacteria > Pseudomonadota > Gammaproteobacteria > Burkholderiales > Thiobacillaceae > Thiobacillus. Next base: position 2,980 of record JBGFSF010000011.1, read on the forward strand.
TTCGCCGGCCACGTCCGAATCGCGCCAGACCTTCCGCATTCCCGCCAAGCTCAGGCGCCTGAGCCCCCTCGGCGTCGGCGTCGCCTTCGTGCGCCCCCCTACCGAGGCGCTGCGCGCGCTGCAGAAGCTGCGGCTCGCCGGCCAGCGCCAGGCGGTCGCCGCCCAGCCCGACGCAGCCGGCACGCCCTACCTGCGCGCCGCGACCGGGACCCTGCTGTCCGACACGCTGCACCTGGTTCACGACGAACTGATGCGCCTGCTCGGAGACCGGCTCGAGCAGGCCGCGGCCAATGCCTCCAGCATCGCGGAGCGGCAGGGACTCTTCGACGCCGTCCAGGAGTTCCGGCGTTCCGGCCACGAGATCCACACGCGCTTCGTGCAGCAGGTGACCGACGCGCTGTCCGGCACCCGCTCCGTCCAGACCCAGGCCACGGCGAGCGCGGCGAGCGGTTCGCTCTCGCTGGTCGACGAGGACGACTTCGAGGACTGGCTTGCCACCTCGACCGAAGTGAACCGCCTGGAGGAGCAGTTTCGCGCCGAGCTGTTCATGATCGAGTCCCGCATCGGCGAGCTGTTCAATTTCGCCTGCGACGACAGCAACAACCCCGCGGGGCCGGCGGTGATCAGCCACGCCTATCGCATCGCGCTGCAGGAGCTTCCCCTCGCCGCGCCGGCGCGCCAGGTGGCCTACACCCTGCTGCGCGAGGTGCTGAGCGCACAGCTCGAGTTGCTGTATGCCGAATTGCTGGCGCTGCTGCCGGTGTCGGAAGCGGAAGAAGAGCCGCAGACCGGGATCTTCCCCGTCATGCCGCCCCCCCCCGCTCCGCCGCAGGCGGCGCCCGACGTACCGCCTGCGGCAGACGCCGCGCCCGCGCCGGGCACGGCGGAGCGACCGGAACCCGCGCTCCAGCAGGGCGCGCTCAGCCGCCTGACCACCTCGCTGCTGGATTTTTTCCGCAACCAGCCGGCGCCAATGTCCCCGCCCCACTCGACGGCGGGACCCGCGCAAGGCCTGCCACCCGGCCCCGCCGCCGCGCCTGCCGCGGGCGCGCCCGGAATGCCGGCGACGCCAGCGG
>JBGFSF010000036.1:0-75281 GCA_041694715.1 Pseudomonadota bacterium
AGCGAACCGCCCGACGTGGTGGTGTCGTTGGTTGCGACGGTTGCCGAGATCGTCGCATCCTCGTTGCCCGACGCCGTATCGTCGGCGGCGGAGAGGTCGTTGACCGGATTGACCGTGATGGTGACGGTTTGGGTGGCCGACTCGCCGGAGGCGGCGTCGGTGACGGTGTAGGAGAAGCTGTCGGTGCCGTGGAAGTTGGCGTTCGGCGTGTACTGATAGCTGCCGTCGCCGTTGAAAACCAGGGTTCCGTTGGCCACGCCCGAAGCGACCGCGTAGGAGAGCGAACCGCCCGACGTGGTGGTGTCGTTGGTTGCGACGGTTGCCGAGATCGTCGCATCCTCGTTGCCCGACGCCGTATCGTCGGCGGCGGAGAGGTCGTTGACCGGATTGACCGTGATGGAGACGGTGGCCGTATTCGAAGTCAGGCTGCCATCCGATGCGGTATAGGTGAAGGTCGCGACGCCGTGGAAGTTGGCGTTGGGGGTGAACGTGACGCTGCCATCGGCATTCAACACCGCAGTGCCGCCGGTTCCACTGGTGATGGAGGCGATGGTCAGCGGGTTGCCGTCGGCGTCGGTATCGTTGCCGAGGATTTGCGCGGCTGAATAGGTGACGGGTGTGTCTTCGTTTGCCGCCAACAGGTCGGATTGGGCGATCGGCGCGCTGTTCCCGAGCGCGACGTTGATGGTCACGGTTGAGGTCGCCGTGCCCCCCTGGCCGTCGCTGATCGTGTAGGTGAGGGTGTCCGTGCCGCTGTAGCCGGTGTTCGCGGTATAGGTGAGCGACCCATCCGGATTGACCACGACGGTACCGTTGCCAGCCGATGCACCGGTGACGGAGAGCGGGTCGCCATCGGGGTCACTGTCGTTGGAGAGCACATCAAGAATGACCGGAATGCCTTCGGTGGCGTTGGCGCTGTCGGGGACCGCGACCGGATTGTCGTTCACCGGAGTAACGGTGATGCCGACCGTGGCGCTGTGCGTGCCGCCCTGGCCATCGCTGATCGTGTAGGCGATGGAGTCGGGGCCGTGATAATCGGGGTCGGGGGTATAGGTGAGCGTGCCATCCGGATTGATGGTGACGCTGCCATGGCTGGCCGTGGCGGTAGTGATGGTCAGCGGGTCGCCGTCGACGTCGCTGTCGTTCCCCAGCACAGCGATCACGACGGCGGTGTCCTCGGGCGTGGTGGCCGAGTCGGGGGTGGCGACTGGCGCGTCGTTGACCGGTGTGACCGTCACCGTCACGGTGGAGGTGGCGCTGCCCCCCTGACCGTCGCTGATCGTATAGGTGACGGTATCGGTGCCGTGGTAATCAGGGTTCGGCGTATAGGTGAGCGTGCCGTCGGGGTTCACCACGACCGTGCCGTTGGGTGCAGCGGCGCCGACGATCGTCAACGGATCGCTGTCCGGGTCGCTGTCGTTCCCCAGCACGTCCAGCGTGACAGAACCGTCTTCGTTGACCGTGGCCAGGTCGGGCACGGCGATCGGGGCGTTGTTCGCGGTGACGGCAGCGAGCGTGCCCAACGCGCCTTCGGGAAGGGTGAAACCCGGTGTGCCCAGTTCACGCGCGTCGAACTGGAATTCGGTCGACCCCACGCCCTCGGTGATGCGCAGCAGCCGCACGAAGCTGTTGCCGCCGCTGTCGCCGCCGCCATCGAGGCCAGCCGCGGTGTCCTCGAGCTGGGCGTCGATGTCCTCGCCCTGCTCGAGTGCCTGGATGATGCGTTCGGCTTCGCCGGCCACCAAAGCGGATTCGGCGACCTCAGGCCGCGTGGCCGGTGCGGTCTCGGGGGTGAAGCGGAAGCTTTCCTCGGGCAGCACGGTCAGCCGCTGGCCGTCGACGAAGGCCAGTTCCACCCGTCCGCTGGCGAGGGTGACGACGGTGTCGCCTTCGCGCAGCACGTCGCCGGCCTTGAGGGGACGCATCTGGCCGGCGGGGTCGCGGGCGAACGCCTGGCCCTCGACGGCAATGACGGAGGCAACGGTCTGGGGGGTGGAAACGGTGGTGTCCATGGGGAGGGCCGGGATTCGTTAAGGGGTTCAATGGCCCGTTTGGGGCCGCATACGGACTTTAACGGCGCGCGCCGCGGATTCCGTATTGGACTGAAGTACAGTCAGGCCGAGCGTTTCCGGGGGATGTCTGTCGGGTTTTCGACACCGTTGACGAAGAGGGCGAGCTGCATGCGGTCGCGCAGCCCGAGTTTCTCGAAAATGGCGCTGAGGTGGGCCTTGATGGTGCGCTCGGTGACGCCCATGACGCGCGCGATTTCCTTGTTGGTCGCGCCGCGCGCGACGGCGACGGCGACCTGGCGTTCACGCTGGCTGAGGGTGTCGAGCGTCGGCGCGGCGGCGGATTCGCGCCCGGCCAGGCCCTGCATCAGGCGGCGCATCAGGCTCGGCCCGACCCACAGGCCGCCGTGCGCCACGACGCCGGCCACCTGCTGCAGCACGGCGGGCAGGGTGAGCGCGCTGCAGTAGCCGGACGCACCGGCCGCCAACGCTGCCAGGCCTTCCTCGTCTTCCGGCATGTTGGACAGCACCACCACCGGCGCGTGCGGCGCGACGCCGCGCGCGGCGCGCACCTGGGCAGCCACGTCCGGCTGCGTGGCGGATGCATGCAGCCACACCAGGTCGGCATCGCGCAGTGCGGCGGGGTCGGCGTGCGCGTCGCGCAGCACCCGGGCGTCGGGAAACGCCTGCAGCCAGCGCGGAATCGGTTGCGGCCGCGGGGTGAGGAAAACGTGTCGCGTCATGCCTCAGCGCTCGGTGAAGGCGTGGGTCTTGGCGCGGATCACCGGCTTCAGCAGATAGGCGAGCAGGCTCTTGCGGCCGGTCATGATGTCCACCTCGGCGACCATGCCGGGGAGGATGGGCAGGGCGTCGCCCAGCGAGGACTTCAGGGTGCGCACGCGCACCAGGTAGAAGGCGTTGCCGTCCTCGTCGGTGACGGTGTCGGCGGCGATGTGCTCGACCTCGGCGTCGAGCCCGCCGTAGACGGCGAAATCGTAGGCGGTGAAGCGCACCGTGGCTTTCTGGCCGGGGTGCAGGAAGGCGATGTCCTTGGGCGAGATCCTGGCTTCGAGCAGCAGCGCGTCGTCCGACGGCACGATTTCGACGATCTCCTTGCCGGGCTGCAGCACGCCGCCGACGGTGGTGACGAGCAGGCGCTTCACGGTGCCTTTCACCGGCGACTTCACGTTGGCATGCTCGACGCGGTCGGACAGCGCGGTGCTGCCCTCGGACAGACTGTTCAGCTTCGCCACGGTGTCGGCGAGTTCGTTGCGCATCAGGTTGCGGAAGGTGATTTCCTGCTCCTGCACCTTGCGCGAGGCTTCGGCGATTGCGGCCTGCAGGCGCACGATCTGCGCGGCGGCCTGGTCGCGCTCGCCGCGGAAGCGGCTGACGTCGCGCTCCAGCCGCAGCAGCTCGACGTCGGACACCGCACCGGAGGCGGCGAGCGGCCGCGTCATGGTCAGTTCGCGGGTGGTGAGATCGAAGGCCTGCGCGGCCTGCTCGCGCCGCGAGCGCACCTCGACCAGTTCCTGCTGGCGCTGCGCCAGCTGCTGGCGCGCGATGCTGAGCTGGGTGTCGAGCTCCATGCGCTGGGCATCGTAGAGGCGGCGCTCCTGCTCGTAGAGCGTGGGGTCTTCCTGCGCGACCTCGTCGGGCAGGCGCAGGGGGGTGTTCTCGGCGAGCGCGCGCAGGCGTGCGGCCTTGGCCAGCAGCGCGAGGTACTGCACGCGGTTTTCGCGCAGCGACGAGACGAAGCGCGTTTCGTCGATGCGGAACAGCGACTGCCCGGCCTCGACCGTCTGGCCTTCGCGCACCAGGATTTCCGCGACCACGCCGCCGTCGACGGCCTGGATGACCTGCACCTGGCTCGACGGGATGACCTTTCCGGTGCCGCGGGTGACTTCGTCGATCGTGGCGAAGGCCGCCCACAGCAGGAGGATCGCCAGAATTCCTGCGATCCAGCGCAGCAGGTAGCGCGCGCGCAGCGGTTCCTGGTCGAGCCGGGCCCAGTCGGCGTCGTTTGCCCAGCCGGGCGAGGCGTCGCGCTGCGGGGGAATCCAGCGGGCGAAGGCGCGGTCGATCAGCGGCCGCGCGCGCCGGGTCAGGCCCGACGAGCCTTCGGTGAAGCGGGTGATGAAGTCGAACAGCCCCGCCTTCATGATGCCTTCCCGATGCGCCCCTGGCGCAGCGCCTCGACGACCTGGGCTTTCGGTCCGTCGGCGACGATCTTGCCGGCGTCGATGACGATGATGCGGTCGACCAGGTCGAGCAGCGAGGTGCGATGGGTGATCACGATCAGTGTCTTGCCGGCGGCGAATTCGCGCAGGCGCTGCTTGATCTCTTCCTCGCTGGAATGGTCCATCGAGCCAGTCGGTTCGTCCATCAGCAGGATCGGCGGGTCGTTGATCACCGCGCGTGCGATGGCGACGGCCTGGCGCTGGCCGCCCGAGAGCGATTCGCCGCGCTCGCCCACCAGCATGTCGAAGCCGCGCGGGTGGCGGTTGACGAACTCGAGGATGCCGCCGATCTGCGCGGCGCGCAGCACCGCGGCGTCGTCGGCGGCCGGCGCGGAAATGGTGAGGTTGTCGCGCAGGCTGCCGTAGAACAGGGTAACGTCCTGCGGCACGTAGCCGATGTGGCGGCGCAGCTCGGCGGGGTCGAGCTGGCGCAGGTCGGCGCCGTCGATCAGCACCGCGCCGGCGCTCGGCTGGTAGAGGCCGAGGATGAGCTTCTCCAGCGTCGTTTTGCCGGAGCCGACACGGCCGAGGATGGCGACGCGCTCGCCGGCGCGGATCTTCAGCGAGACGTTGCGCAGCGCGGCGATGTCCTGACCGGGGTAGGTGAAATCGACTTCCTTGAACTCGATGTCGCCGTTGAAGTGCTGGCGCGAGACGAAATTCGAGTCGGCGGGCCGCTCGACCGGCTGCTGCAGGATGTCGTCGAGCGACTTCAGTGCGGTGGCGGCGTTGTGGTACTGGGTGAGCAGCCCGGCCACCTGGCCGATCGGCGCCATCGCGCGCGAGGCCAGCATGGTGCTGGCGATGAGGCCGCCGAGCGTGAGCTGGCCCTCGGCGATCAGGTAGACGCCGACCACCACCACGGCCACGTTGACGAACTGCTGCGTCCACATCGAGCCGTTGACCGTGGTCGAGGACAGCAGCCGCAGCTGCGCGCTCACCCGCGCCAGAAAGCTCGCGCTCGACTCCCACTTGCGCTGCATCACGCCTTCGGCGCCGAGCGCCTTGATCGCTTCCAGCCCGACCAGGCTTTCGATCAGCGTCGCGTTGCGCATGGCGCCGGCGCGGTAGGTCGTCTCCGAGAGCTCGTGCATCTTGTGGTGGATGGTCAGCGCGAACAGCACCAGCAGCGCCATGCCGAACACGATGGGCAGGATCAGCGGCCAGGCGATCCAGCCGATCACAATGAGGAAAATCAGCGCGAAAGGCACGTCGATGAAGGCGGTGACCGTGGCCGAGGTGATGAAGTCGCGGATGGTCTCGAAGGAGCGCAGGTTGGCGGCGAAGGAGCCGGCCGACAGCGGCCGGTTCTCCAGGCGCAGGCCCAGCACGCGTTCCATGATGTAGGCCGACAGGCGCACGTCGACGCGGCTGCCGGCAAGGTCGATGAAGTAGCCGCGCATGGTGCGCAGCATGACGTCGGCGACCAGCACGATCAGCATGCCGAGCGAGAGCATCCACAGCGTCTCGATCGCGTGGTTCGGTACCACGCGGTCGTACACGTTCATGGTGAACAGCGGCAGCGCGGTGGCGAACAGGTTGATCATGAACGCCGCCAAGAGTACGTCGCGATACAGCGGCGCGTTTTCGGCGAGCGTGCCCCAGAACCAGTGGCGATGCTTGACGCGGCCGACCTCGGGGGTGCGCGCGTCGAAGCGGAATTCCGGCCGCGCCAGGATCGCGTGGCCGGCGTAGCGCGCGGCGAGCGTCTCACGCGGCAGGGTCGTCTCGGCCTCGCCGAGTTCGGGGAAGATCACGCGGGCCTCGCGGCCGTCCGCGCTCCAGCCTGCGAGCACGCAGGCGCTGTCGTCTCCGAGCAGGAGGATGGCCGGAAACAGCGCGGGATTGAGCGCGTCCAGCGGCTGCTTGACCACGTTGCTGGCGAAGCCCGCACGCTTGGCGGCACGCCGGAACAGCGCCGGCGTCAGGCGGTTGTCGACCAGCGGCAGGCCGTTGACCGCGGCCTCCCGGCTCAGGGTGCCGCCGTGCGCGCGCACCACGATGAGCAGGCATTCGAGCAGCGTGTCCGGGCCGGTAGCGGCAGGCTTCTGCGGTGCCGTGTCGGGGGTGTCCGCAAGGGCAACGTCCTGAAGTGCAGGGGAGTTATCCAAGGTGAATCCGCAGCAAGTCCGATCTGCTGTCCTGAAAAGCCATTGGCGATGCGGTGTTAACGGATTTTTTCGGTGTTTTCTTTAACTTTCTGAAAGCACCGGAATTTTTCTTTAATTGAATCCAGGTCGGGCAGAAGGCACGTCCGTGCAGGACATGCAACGCGGCTCGGCTGGAATGCAAAGGGGCCAGCTTTCGCTGGCCCCTCGAATATGGCGCGCCCGAAGAGATTCGAACTCCTGACCCCTTGGTTCGTAGCCAAGTACTCTATCCAGCTGAGCTACGGGCGCGTTGAAGGATGCGCATTATACGCAGGTTTTTGCGTATTGGGCAGACCCTTGATGATCTGGCGGAGACGGAGGGATTCGAACCCTCGATACAGGTTTAAGCCCGTATGCTCCCTTAGCAGGGGAGTACCTTCAACCTCTCGGCCACGTCTCCGAACCGCGCGCATTGTAGCGGAATGCGCGCGCGAACGCCACTTACGCGCCGGCCTTGTCGAGCTCGAAGGCCTGATGCAGCGCGCGCACGGCGAGTTCCATGTACTTGTCCTCGACGACGACGGAGATCTTGATCTCGGAGGTCGAGATCATCTGCAGGTTGATGTTTTCCTTCGACAGCGTCTCGAACATCTTGCGTGCGACGCCGACGTGGGAGCGCATGCCGACGCCGACGATCGAGACCTTGGCGATCTTGTCGTCGCCGGTGACTTCGCGTGCGCCAATGGCCTCGGCGGTCGCCTTGACGATGCCGAGCGCCTTGTTGAAGTCGTTGCGGTGGACGGTGAAGGTGAAGTCGGTAGTGTTCGCGTGGCCGACGTTCTGCACGATCATGTCGACGTCGACATTGGCGTCGGCGACCGGGCCGAGGATACGGTAGGCGACGCCCGGCTGGTCGGGAACGCCGACCACGGTGATTTTCGCTTCGTCGCGATTGAAGGCAATGCCGGAGATGACGGGTTGTTCCATTTGAGCGTTTTCCTCGAACGTGATGAGCGTGCCGTCGCCTTCATCCTGAAAGCTCGACAGCACGCGAAGCTTGACCTTGTATTTGCCGGCGAATTCGACCGAACGGATCTGCAGCACCTTGGAGCCGAGGCTCGCCATTTCGAGCATTTCCTCGAAGGTGATGGTTTTGAGGCGCTTGGCTTCGGGCACGATGCGCGGGTCGGTGGTGTAGACGCCATCGACATCGGTGTAGATCTGGCACTCGTCGGCCGTGAGCGCCGCGGCGAGCGCGACGCCCGTGGTGTCGGAACCGCCGCGCCCGAGCGTGGTGATGTTGCCGTCGGCGTCGACGCCCTGGAAGCCGGCGACGACGACCACGTGCCCGCTGTCCAGGTCGCGCCGCATGTTGGCTTCGTCGATGCTGAGGATGCGCGCCTTGGTGTACGCGTTGTCGGTGAGGATGCGCACCTGACCGCCGGTGTAGCTCTTCGCCTTCAGGCCGAGGTCCTTCAGCGCCATCGCCAGGAGCGCGATGGTGACCTGCTCGCCGGTCGAGACCAGCATGTCGAGTTCGCGCGGGTCGGGCTGGGCCTGGATTTCCTTCGCCAGGGCGATCAGGCGGTTGGTCTCGCCCGACATGGCGGAGAGCACGACGACGACCTGATGCCCGAGCATCTTGAACTTGGCGACGCGTTCCGCGACGGCGCGGATGCGTTCGACGTTGGCGACCGAAGTGCCGCCGTATTTTTGTACGATGAGGGCCATTTCTAGGGACTCGGGGCTAGGAGTTAGGGGCTGGGGAGTAAAAAAACAGCAATATTAAGGGATTAGCGCTCGAAAAGCGCGATCGACTCGACATGGGCGGTGTGCGGGAACATGTTGGCGACCCCGGCGGCCCTGAGCGCGTAGCCCTTCACGTGGACCAGCACCTCGGCGTCGCGCGCCAGCGTGGCGGGGTCGCACGAGACGTAGACGATGCGGCGTGGCGCGTTCGCTTCGGGCAGCGATTTCACGACCTCGATCGCGCCCGAGCGCGGCGGGTCGATCAGCAGCTTGTCGAAATGCCCGAGCGCTGCGAATTTTTCCGGCGTCATCTCGAACAGGTTGTCGACTTCGAAGCGCGCGTGGGGCAGGTCGTTGCGCAGGGCGTTCGCGCGCGCGCGGGCAACGAGTTCGGCGCTGCCCTCGATGCCGAGCACGTCGGCGCCGCGCCGGGCGATCGGCAGGGTGAAATTGCCCAATCCGCAGAACAGATCCGCGATGCGCTCGCCCGGCTGCGGATCGAGCAGGCGCAGCGCGCGGCTCACCAGTGCGCGGTTGATCGCGGCGTTGACCTGGGTGAACTCGGTCGGCTTGAACGGCATCACGAGGCCGAATTCGGGCAGGCTGTACGAGAGCTCCGGGGCGATGTCGGGCCAGAACGGGCGCGCCGTCTCGGGGCCCTTCTTCTGTTCCCAGACCTGTACGCGGTGCGCGTCGGCGAAGGCGCGCACCTTCGCCGCGTCGTCGTCGGTCCAGGGCTCGAGCAGGCGGAACACCAGCACCGTCACGTGCTCGCCGACGGCGACCTCGATCTGCGGGATGCGGTCGGAATTCGTGAGGGTGGTGATCAGCGCGCGCAGCGGCAGGATCAGCGCCGAGACAGCGGGCGCGAGCACTTCGCATTGCTTCATGTCGGCGATGAAGCTCGAGCGCTTTTCGTGGAAGCCGACGAGCACGCCACCCTTCTTGTCGACGCGCCGCACCGACAGCCGCGCGCGATGGCGGTAACCCCAGGTCGGGCCGTGCAGGGTGCGCAGGATCATCTCGGGCTTGACCTTGCCGATGCGCGCGAGGTTCTCTTCCAGCACGCGCTGCTTGGCCGCGACCTGCGCGGCGGGGTCGAGATGCTGCATCGAGCAGCCGCCGCAACGGCCGTAATGCGGGCAGCGCGGCGTGGCGCGCTGGGCGCTCGCCTTGAGGATGGCGACGGCGTTGGCCGAGTTGTATTTGGCGTGCTTGCGGTAGAGGGCAATCTCCGCACGCTCGCCGGCGAGCGCACCGTCGACAAAGGTCACCTTGCCGTCGAGGCGCGCGACGCCGTGCCCCTCGTGGTCGAGGGAGAGGATGTCGACGATCACGCTCATTGCCAGGCGGCGAGGAATTCCTGCCAGTGGGGGGCGGTGTGGCTGGCGACGGTGCTGCGGGCCAAGTCAACTTCGGCGGCGTAGGCGGATTCGCTGAGCGTGCCGCGCATTTTCTGGAAGCGCAGGTAGACGAGCCAGGTGTTCATGACGTCGGTTTCGCAATAGTTGCGGATGGCGTCGATTTCGCCTTTCTGGAAGGCGTCGAGCACCTTCGAGCCGTCCATCCCGAGCTTGCCGGGGAAGCCGCACAGCTTCGCCATGTCGTCGAGCGGCGCGTTGGCGCGCGGCTGGTACATCGCCAGCACGTCCATCAGGTCGAGGTGGCGGGTATGGTAGCGCGACAGGTAGTTGTTCCACTTGAACTCCTTGTCGTCGTCGCCCCAGTCCCAGTAGCGCGCGGCGCTCACGCCGTGGATCAGGCTGCGGTAGTGCAGCACCGGCAGGTCGAAGCCGCCGCCGTTCCACGACACCAGCTGCGGCGTGTAGCGCTCGATGCCGTCGTAGAAACGCTGGATCAGCTCGGCCTCGCCGCTGTCGGGTTCGCCGAGTGACCAGACCTTCAACTGGTCGCCGCTTCTCAGCACGCAGGAAATGGCGACGATGCGGTGCAGGTGGTGCGGCATGAAATCGCTGCCGGTTTTCTGGCGCCGGGCGAGCAGCGCCATTTCGGCGAGTTCGCCCGGCGGCAGGGCGGTCGCGTCCAGGCCGTTGACGGCGGCAAAGCCCGCCAGATCCGGGATGGTTTCGATGTCGAAGACGAGCGTGGGCTGCATGACGGGCGGGTTGCGCTAGGCAAAACCGCCATTTTACGCTGTCAGTGCAGGGCTGCGTCGAGCGCGGACGCGGCGATCAGGGCGTCGAGGTAGGACACGGAAATCTGGTGCAGCGGAATCTTCAGCTGGCTCGCATAGGTGGCGAGCACGTCGCCGTCGTTCTGTTCGCAGGCGTGGGCGAGCTTGAGCATCAGGCCTTCGGGAGTCGGGTGCGCGGTCAGGGCGCGTGCCGTCTGGGCGGGCAGGGCCAGCTTGCGGATCAGGAGGTCGATCGGCATGCCCAAGGCGGCCGGTGCGATCGACAGCAGGCCGACCTCGAACGCCGTGGCGGCGTTGTCGGCCGCCGCGACCAGGCGCGTGATCTTGCCCATGAACAAGGCCCGGGTGAGCGCGCTGATCGTGAACTGGCGCGAGGCGTCGGTGGGTTCGGCACCGGCCAGCGCCAGCAGGGCGGCGACCCGTCCGGCGCGCTGCGGCCCCAGCAGGATGAAGGCATGGGCGGCCGATTCGGCCGGCCGACTGAGGCCGCCGGCCGGCGAGTTGGCGATCGCCAGCAGGCGCGGCGCCATGTCGGGGTTGAGGCGGAAGAACTGGGCCAGGGTGTCGGTCGAACCGCGCAGGGCGATCGCCAGGAGGTCGAGCTGCAGCGCCTGCTCGCGGCTGAACGCCGCCGGCTGGGTGTCGCCGGAGAAGAAGCTGCCCTTGAACCAGGTGTTGTCCGGCCAGCGCGCCTGCACGGCCGAATGCTGCACCCCGTCGACGACCAGGCGCGCGTGCGTCCTGGGCGGAATTTCGTCGGCGTGGCAGGCCACGTAGCGCCAGGCGGAGGCGCTGTCGAGCACGACCGGGTTCTTGCGATTGAGGCGCGGGCAGAAGGTCATGCCGGCATCCTGCAGGGCGAGGGCGCGGGCCAGGTGCTGTTCGGTGTCGAGGTCGACGACCCAGATGAGCTTGGGGTGGCTCAGGTCCTTCAGGACGTCGCTGAACAGCAGATCGCTGCTGATCCGGACCAGCAGCGGCAGCTCGTCGCCGAGGCCGCCCTGGATCAGCGAGAACAGGCCGGTGAGCAGCATGTCCTCGTCCATCTGGCGCAGCGCGGGCGGCGAATCCGGAAGGGCCGTGCGGCCGCGCAGCACGAGTTGATGGGCGACCAGGCGGGAGGCGGAATCGAACAGGGGATCGAACGACAGGAAGCGCGCGCGCAGCGTTTCTTCCCGCACCGGCGCGCTGTCGGCGACCCCCAGCATCTGGGTGACCACGACGGGCTGTTCGGACTCGCCGGTGTTGATGCCGCCACCGATGATGCGTGAAGGCTGGGGATCGTCTGCGCTCATGATTTCCGTCGGGAGTCCTGTGCCTGCATTCTAGCGCGCAAGCCATTTTTGCGCGCATGCGGCATCATGCGGCATCGCCATAAAAGCTGAAAGGATGGGGACATGAACGGAAAAATGCTTGCGCTCGCCCTTGCCGCCGCCGCAGGGCTGGTTCCGGTGCCGGCGCTCGCCGCGCCGCGCGACGAAATCGTCAGCACGGGGGCCGACCAGACGGGGGTGGCGGTGACGATCTACAACGACGATCTGGCGCTGGTGAAGGACGCGCGTCGGGTGCGCCTGGGGCGCGACCTCAATCGCCTGGCCTGGCGCGAGGTGTCGGCGCAGATGCGCCCGGAAACCGCGCAGTTGCGCAACACCGCGAACCCGACCGGCTTCCGCCTGCTGGAGCAGAATTTCGATTTCGACCTGCTGACGCCGGCCAAGCTGCTCGAAAAATACGTCGGTCGCGAGGTCGCGGTCGTCCGCGCGCATCCGACGACCGGCGCGGAAACGCGCGAGTCCGCCATTGTGCTGGCGGCAGGCGACGGCGTCGTGCTGAAGTTCGCCGACCGCATCGAGACTGGCGTGCCGGGCCGGATCGCCTATCCCGGCGTGCCCGACACCCTGCGCGACCGGCCCACCCTGGTGGTTTCGCTGGTCAACGCGGCGGCCGGCGTGCAGAACCTGGAACTGTCCTACCTCACCGGCGGCCTGTCTTGGCGCGCCGACTATGTCGCCGAGCTCAACGCCGACGACAGCCGGCTCGACCTCAACGGCTGGGTGACGCTGACCAACCAGAGCGGTGCGGCGTATCCGGACGCGCGCCTGCAACTGGTCGCCGGCGACGTCAACCGCGTGCGCGACGCGCGGCCGCTGACGCGCGAATCGATGACCATGGCGGCGAAGGCGGCCGACGCGCCCGAGATGCAGCAGGAGGCGCTGTTCGAGTACCACCTCTACACCCTGCCGCGGCCGACCACGCTGGCCGACAACCAGACCAAGCAGGTGGCGCTGATGTCGGCGACGCGGGTGCCGGTGAAGAAACAGTTCCTGCTCGCCGGCGCGGACTATTACTACTCGGGCCAGCACGGCGACCTCGGGCAAAAGCTCAAGGTCGGCGTCTTCGTCGAATTCGACAACAAGGGCGAAGGCCTTGGCGTGCCGCTGCCCAAGGGCATCGTGCGCGTGTACAAGCAGGACAGCGCGGGCAACGCGCAATTCGTCGGCGAGGACCGCATCGACCACACACCGAAGCACGAGACCGTGCGGCTGAAGCTGGGCGACGCCTTCGACGTGACCGCGGACCGCAAGCAGACCGATTTCAAGAAGCTCGCCGGGACCGGGCGCTACAACTACGTCTTCGAGTCGGCCTACGAGATCGTGCTGAAGAACGCGAAGTCCGAGGCGGTGACCGTCACCGTGCGCGAGCCGATGCCGGGCGACTGGAGCATGGTGGCGGAGTCGCAGGCACACACCAAGGTTTCGTCGGGCGCTGCCGAATGGCAGGTCAAGGTGCCCGCCGAAGGGCAGACGACGTTGACCTACCGGGCACGCGTCAGGTACTGAGCCCGCGGCGCCGGCGGATGTCGGCGATGAGGCCGAGGGTCGAGCCGTCGTGCTCGCCGATGACTCGCACGGAACTCAGCGCCGCGCGGATCGGCGGTGCGAGCTGCTTGCCGAGCTCGACGCCCCACTGGTCGAAGCTGTTGATCTGCCAGATCGCCCCCTGCACGAAGACCTTGTGCTCGTAGAGCGCGATCAGCATGCCGAGCGTGTGTGGGTCGAGCTTCTGGTAGAGCAGGGTGTTGCTCGGGCGGTTGCCGGGGAAGACCTTGTGCGGCGCAAGCGCACGGGCTTCGTTGCGGCTCATGCCCTGCGCGATGAGTTCGGCTTCGATGACGGCGCGCGGCTTGCCTTTCAAGAGCGCTTCGGTCTGTGCCAGGCAGTTGGCGAGCAGCCATTCGTGCTGGTCGGCAAGCGGCGTCGGGTTCACCGCCGCCACGAGAAAATCGGTCGGGATCAGGCGCGTGCCCTGGTGCACCAGCTCGAAGAAGGCGTGCTGGCCGTTGGTGCCGGGCGCGCCCCACACGATGGGCCCGGTGTTGTAGTTGACCAGCTTGTTGGCGCGGCTGACGTTCTTGCCGTTCGATTCCATCTCGAGCTGCTGCAGGAAGGGCACCAGGAGGCGCAGGCGCTGGTCGTAGGGGAAGACGCCGTAGGTGTCCGTGCCCCAGAAGTTGGCGTACCAGATGCCGAGCATGCCGAGCACCACGGGCATGTTCGCTTCCAGCGGCGCTTCCCTGAAATGCACGTCCATCGCGTGCGCACCGGCGAGCAGCGCCTGGAAGTTGCCCCAGCCGATCTGCAGCGCGATCGACAGGCCGATCGCCGACCACAGCGAATAGCGGCCGCCGACCCAGTCCCAGAAGATGAACATGTTCTCCGGGTCGATGCCGAAGGCTTCGACGGCCGGCTGGTTGGTCGACAGCGCGACGAAGTGGCGCGCCACCGCGGCCGGCGCGCGCAGCGCGGCGAGCAGCCAGGCCTTGGCCGAATTGGCGTTGGCGAGCGTCTCCAGCGTGGTGAAGGTCTTCGAGGCGACGATGAAGAGCGTGGTTTCCGGGTCGAGCTGCTTCAGCGTGCCGGCGAGGTGCGCCGGGTCGAGGTTGGAGACGAAATGCACGCGCAGGCTTTCGACCGCGTAGTGGTCGAGCGCGTGGCACACCATCGCCGGGCCGAGGTCGGAGCCGCCGATGCCGATGTTGACTACGTCGCGGATCGGCTTGCCGGTGTGGCCGCGCCAGCTGCCGTCGTGGATCGCCTCGACGAAGCGCTGCATGCGTTTGAGCACCTTGGCGACCTCGCGTTCGACGTCGGTGCCTTCGACGATGAGCGGCGGGCGCACCGGCGCGCGCAGCGCGGTATGCAGCACCGCGCGCTTCTCGGTGAAGTTGATGCGTTCGCCGCTGAACATGGCGTTGCGCAGCGCTTCGAGCTCGGACTCGCGCGCCAGCTGCATCAGGTGGGCCATGGTCTCCGGCGTGATGCGGTTCTTCGAATAGTCGAGCAACAGGTTGCCGCAGCGCAGCGAAAGCGTGTCGAAGCGGTCGGGGTCTTCACGGAAGGCCGCGCGCATATCGAAGGCACGCATGGCCTTGTGGTGCTGTTCCAGGGTCTTCCAGGCAGGCAGTTGCTTGAGCGGTTTCATGGGCACAGGGTGAGTGAGGCTGGACGTCAAGGTATCATAAGCAGCGCGCAGGGCTGCCGATTCGGCTGTCCGCGCTTTCATCGACGCTACAGGATTCAGGCATGGTCACCGTCACGCGCAACAAACTCGTCTACATCACGTATTCCATTCTCGACTCGCGCGGTATGGTCGTCGAGCAGCACGACATTCCGGTCGGCTACGTGCATGGCGCCAACAGCGGCATCCTGCCGGCGATCGAAACCGCGGTCGACGGCCGCAAGGTGGGCGACCGCGTCGAGATCACGCTGTCGCCCGAGGAAGGCTACGGCGAGCGCGACGAGAGCCTGGTCTTCGTCGACGACATCGAGAACGTCCCGCCGCAGTTCCGCCGCGTCGGCGCCGAGGTGCTGTTCGAGAACGAGGCGGGCGAGACCAAGCCGTTCTACGTCACCAAGATCGAGGACGGCAAGGTGACGGTCGACGGCAATCCCTCGCTCGCCGGCCAGAGCGTGACCTGCCTGGTCAACGTGATCGACATCCGCGATGCGACACCCGAGGAGATCCGCAACGGCCGTCCGCTTGAGGTGAAGACCGGCACCGTGCACTGAAGCCGATTCGACGCCGCAACGAAAAAGCCGGGGCATGCCCCGGCTTTTTTCATGCGCGCGCCTCGCTTACTTGGCGGGGCAGCCCTTGTCGCCGGGGATCTTGCCCGGCAGGCGCAGGAAGGCCTCGAACGGCCCCATCACGCTCATGGCTTCCATCTTCGGGCCGGCAAACTTCAGGCGGCCGAACATCATCGCCTTCATCGGGCCGTATTCGCCGGCGCCCATCTCGTTCCAGCGCTGCGACGTGGCGTGCATCACATAGTCGACCGAAGCGTCGAGGCTGGTGTTCTGCACGGCGCCGCCGTACACGCACATGGCCTTGCCGTCCTTGGCCGAGATGCGCAGTTCGGTCTTGGTCGCTTCGCCGCAATCGGTGCGGTAGAGGTGGATGATCTTGTGGCCGCGGCCCTTGTCGTTCTTGATCCAGCTTTCGGCCAGGCCGTCGGTCAGGGTGTCGTCCTTGTTCCAGGCGGCGCAGGCCTGAGCGGTCCACTCGGCGGACATCATGGCGGGCGCGGCAAAGGCGGCGGGGGTGGCGAAGACGGCGAGCGCGGCCAGCGCAAGGGTCGTGTACTTCATGGGGCTCCTCCAATGGATTGATTGATTGCAACTACAGCGTATTGGTATGTAAATACTAATTGTCCGCAGCCCGCGAACGATAATCGGGGGCTGTTGGCTTGTCAATGCGGTAGACGGTTTTTCAACAGGCCGTAGAGCCAGGTGCCGTGCAGGGCCCCGGCCAGCGCAGCCAGCGCGCCGATCGAGCCCATGCCGACCAGCGAAAAAATGGGGCCGGGGCACAGGCCGATCAGGCCCCAGCCGAGGCCGAAGATGAGACCGCCGAAGAGAAAGTTGTAGCGGCCGGCTTCCTTGCTGGGGATGACGATGGACTCGCCCTCGAGCGTGCGCGGGCGGTCGAAGCGCTTCAGCAGCAGCACGCCGATGAGGCCGGTGGCCACCGCGCTCATCATGATCCCGTACATGTGGAAGGCCTGGAAATGGAACATTTCCATGATGCGGTACCACGAGGCGGCCTCGGACTTGATCATGACGAAGCCGAAGGCGATGCCGGCGAGCAGGTAGGGCAACAGGCGCATGGGTCTTACCAGAACAGCGAGAACAGGTGGGGCGTGACGAAGTGGGCAGAGAAGAGTCCGCCGGCGAAGATGCCGAGCACGGCCAGCAGCGACTGCGGCTGCAGCGTGGACAGTCCGGTGATCGCGTGGCCCGAGGTGCAGCCCGAGGCGTAGCGGGTGCCGAATCCGACCAGCACGCCGCCGGCGAACATGATGAGCACGCTGAGCCAGGTGAAGTCGAACAACACCGGCGGCAGGAAGCCGCCGCCGATGGGCACGTTCCAGTGGGAAAACAGGGTGAGCGCGCCGACCGACAGCGCGATCGGGTCAGGGTTGGCGAAGGCGATGCCGGCGAGGAAGCCGCCGCCCACGGCGCCGAGCGCGAAGGCCAGGCTCCAGCTGTGGTCGCGCCAGTTGTACTGGAAGAAGTCGACGCCGACGCATTTCGGCTGCGTCATCGCACACAGGTGACGCAGGTTGTTCGAGATGCCGAAGGAACGGTTGCCGATCCACAGCATGAGCGGGACCATGAGGCCGATCAGCGGCCCCGACACGTACCAGGGCCAGGGGGCGTACAGCCAGTCGAACATGATGCGCGGATACTCCGGAAACAATGCGGTCGCCGAATGCTAGGGGCGGCTGGACGGGGCGCGCAAGCGGGTTTCCCTTATCGCGGGATCAGGTTTTTGTATGGCCGGGTGCGGGTCAGGGCTGCGACAGGCTCTGCTCGACCAGCGCGATGCGGCGCGCGAGGCGGGCCAGCTCGGCGGCGTCGCCGCGGCTCGCTGCCTGTGTGTGCTGCAGCTTGAGGTAGGTCAGCAGCGGCTGGCGCCAGCCGCGCTCGGACGCGGTTTCGGCGGCAAGCGCCAGCGTCGCGGCGTCGGCTTCCTGGCGCATCACCAGCAGGCTGGCGTCGAGCAGGCGCGCGAGGGGATCGTCGATGCGGGCGAGCGCGGCCGGGCGCTGGGCGGCGGGCGCGCGCAACAGATCGCGGTGCTGGGCCGGCAGCAGGGCGGGGTCGAGGCCGTCCCAGCGCAGGGTGAGGAAGCGGTAGTAGGCGTCGTCCGCCGCGACCGGCTGCACGGCTGCGAGTTCGGCGTATTCCGCGCAGGCGTCGTCGATCAGCATGGCGCGGCGGGTGGCGCAGCGCACCAGCCACAGCCGTGCGGTCTCGGCGACGCGGCCGGCGCCGCCAGT
The DNA here is from genome assembly GCA_041694715.1 of Pseudomonadota bacterium. Classification (GTDB taxonomy): domain Bacteria; phylum Pseudomonadota; class Gammaproteobacteria; order Burkholderiales; family Thiobacillaceae; genus Thiobacillus. The sequence goes on from JBGFSF010000036.1 coordinate 17,586, forward strand.
GGCGACGATGGCCTGCTTGAAGTAGCGCTCGGCCAGCGTGTTTTCGCCGAGCAGCGCATGCTTCTGGTAACGCGTGACAAGGTCGGACGCGTCGGTCTTCCAGTCGGGCGGCGGCGGGCCACTGCTGCCACACGCGGCGAGCAGCAGGGCGGCGAGGGCGACGAGCGCGGTCTTCATGGCAGCTTCACCTCGGGGTCGCGCGCGAACGGCCACTTCTTGTTGATCTCGTTCACCAGCGCGTTGGCCTTGCGCACGGCGTCGTCGATCTCGGCGCGCAGCTTGGCGATGTCCTGGGTGCCGTCCTTGACGTTGGCCGAAATCTCGACCGCGTTGGCCATGAGCGCGTCGGCCTTCTTCAGGCTGGCCTGGGCATCGTCGAGCATCGCGCGCACCTGGATGAGCGAAGCCTTGGTCTGCTCGGCCATGCCGTCCTGCGCGAACAGCCACTGGTCGGTCTTCGCGGCCATGCCATCCATCTTCAGCGCCAGCCCGTCGAGTTTGGTGATGAGGTCGCGCGTCTTGTCGAGCGAGTCGGTGACGGCCTTGGCTTTTTCCGGGCTGCCGAGTACGCCTTCGAGCACGCCGTATTCGCCGGTCATGCGGCCGGTCACGGTCTGCACGTTGGCGAGCGTGGTGACGATTTCTCCGTCCTTGCGGGTGAGATGCTCGACGTTGGCGAGGATGGCCTTGACCCGTTCGACCAGCACCGGGATTTCCTTGCTGATGTCGGAGGTCTGCAGCAGCACCGTCGAACCATCGGGCAGCGGCGGGGCCTCGAGGTCGGGCGAATCGACGCGGATGCGGGCGCCGCCGACCAGCGGCTTGTCGAGCGTGAAGCTGCTGTTTTCCTTCAGCCACTTGGCGTTGCGCTCGAGGAAGGTGGCGTGGATGACGATGCCGCCGGCTTCGTTGAGCCCGAGCGTGGTGACCTGGCCGATCTCGATGCCGGAGAACACGATAGGCACGCCCGGCGCGACGTTGTCGGCGCTGGCGGCGGCGATCTGCAGGTGGAAGGTGTCTTCGAAGAAGCCGCGCGCGTGCAGCAGGTAGACGAGGAAAGCGCCCCCCAGCAGCAGCGAGGCGACGGCGAACAGGCCGACCTTGAAATGGAATCCGTTCATTCTGAATCGTGAGCCTGGTTGTAGAGCACCTGGTTCCAGCTGAAGTCGTAGATGTCCCAGCTGCCGGCGATGTCGGCGTGCGCGGCGAGCCGGTGGATGAAATCCGGGTAGGGCACATCGTAAAGCATGGCGCCGGGACGGTCGATCACCAGCCGCGGGCGCTTGAGGATGAGCGCGCGCGCGAGCTTGGTGATGAAGCGCTGGGCCGGCGACATGTCGGGATCGCGCAGCGGCGCGATCTCGGCGTGCCCGAGCAGTTCGAGCAGGTTCATCGCCTGGCGCGCCGATTCGGCGGCGCTGAAGTGGCGCTGGTAGAGCGGAATCAGCGCGATGTTGTCGAGCGCCGAGAGGTTCGCTCGCAGCGGCAGCTCGTGCGACACGCGCGCGACGTCGTCGGGCAGCGCGGCCACCGCGGCGATCAGCGCGTCGCGGTCGGCGAAAGTCGTCAGACGTACTTGAGCGCTAATGACACCACCTCGATCGCCACGATGGCGAAGAACACCCGCATCATCCCGCGCAGCACCGACACCGGCACCATGAACAGTTTCTTCGGCGTTTCCAGTCCCGCGGTCACCGGGATCAGCGTCACCGCGAGGCCGAACAGCGCGCACTTGGCGACGAGTCCGGCGACGATCTGGAAGTCGAAGATCTTGGCAATGGTCTGGGTGTACGGGTCAAATCCAGCCACGGTAAGGCCGTAAATCGACAGGTAGCCCAGCAGCAGCGCGAGCAGCCCGGCGAGCCCCGAGAGCGTGACGACCGAGATCACGCCGCCGATGAGGCGGGGCAGGAACTCGAACTGCATCGGCGGAACCTTGCAGTGCGCGAGCGCATCCAATTCGCTGTTGACCTGCATCAGCGCGACTTCGGTGTTGATCGCACTGCCCGAGCGCAAGGCGATGAAGAGCGCGGTGAGGAAGGGCAGGAGTTCGAGCACCAGCACGCGGATGGTCATTTCGCTGGCGAATTCGGTCAGGCCGAAGTCGCGTGCGGTGGACAGGATGATGGTGATGATGAGCCAGGAGATCACCAGCGCGTAGCCGAGGTAGACGTGCAGGATCTGCACCGCGGTGAAGTAGACCTGCTTCACCACGACGTCCAAGGTCGCGCGGTTCCAGGTGGCGCGGTCGAGCAGCAGCAGGCCGGCGCGGCCGAGGAAGGCGACCATGGCGTAGGCCACCGTGAACCAGCCGGTGACCTTGGCGCCGAGCGATTCGATGGAGGCCGCGAGAAAGTGCATCGCGGCATCTTACCGTCATCGCGCGGGCTTGCGCCATGGCAGGCCAAGCCCTACAGTTTCCGCAACCAAGGAGAGACAGTTCCATGAAACGACCCCTGATCACGGCGCTGGCCCTGCTGGCGATCGGCGCGGCCTCGGCCGGCCACGCCGCCACCGGCACGGTGCTGCGCAACGACAAGCTCTACAGCCAGCCCAGCGCGGCGTCCAGCGTGACGGCGAGCGTGAACCGCGGCGCGACCGTCACCATCCAGCAGAAGCAGGGCGGCTGGCTGAAAGTCAGCGCCGGCAAGTCGACCGGCTGGATCCGCCTGCTGTCGGTGCGCGCCGGAGCCGGCGGCCTCGGCGGCGCCGGCGTCGGCGATGTGGTCGGCATGGCCACGACCAAGTCCGATCCCAGCCGCGTCGTCGCAGTGGCGGGTCTGCGCGGCCTCAATGACGAGGAATTGAAGCAGGCCAGGTTCAATGGCGAGGAACTCGCGCGCATGGAAGGGCAGGCGGTGAGCGTCGCCCAGGCCCGCAGTTTCGCAAGCCAGGGCGGCCTGGCCGCCGCCAAGGTGCCGGCCTTGCCCGCCCCGCAATCCGCGCAGCCGGCCTCGTCGTGGGAGACCCAGTGATGAAGATCCAGCGCATCCTCCTGGCCGCCGCGCTGGCGGCCTTCGGCGGCCAGGCCGCCGCGTTCGACCTCGGCAAGCTGCTCGAGGAACGCATCAACCAGGAACTCAACAAGGACAAGCCGGCGCAGCAGGCCCCCGCGCCTGCTCCTGCGCCGGGCGCTGCACCGGCCCCAGCCCAGAGTGCGGCGGCGCCGCCGCCGGCCAAGCAGAAGATCGATCCCGCCCAGCTCGGCTTCGCGCTGTTCGGCGATTATTCGCTCGAAGAGGAAAACCGCATCGGCCGCCAGATCTCCGGCAACCTGCTCGGCGCCGTGCCGCTGGTGCGCGACGACAAGCTGCAGCGCTACGTCAACCTGGTCGGCCAGTGGGTCGCGCAGCATAGCGGACGCAAGGATGTCACCTGGCGCTTCGGCGTGCTCGACACCGAGGCGATCAACGCCTTCGCCGCGCCCGGCGGCTACATCTTCGTCACCAAGGGCCTGTACCGGCGGCTGAACAGCGAAGCCGAACTTGCCGGCGTGCTCGGCCACGAAATCGCCCACGTCACGCAGAAGCATCACCTCAAGGTGCTGAAGCAGTCGACGCTCATCGGCGAACTTGGCAAGGTCGCCAGCAGCAAGGCGCAGGGCAGCGACCCGGCGATCCAGAACCTGATCGGCAACGGCGCCGAAATCATGGCACGCGGCCTCGACAAGAGCGCCGAGTACGAGGCCGACCGCGTCGGCATGGTCTATGCGGCGCGCGCGGGCTACGAGCCGTGGGGCCTGCCGAACGTGCTGCAGGATCTCGCCGGCCTGCCGGCGGGCGATACCCGCACCAGCCTGCTCTACAAGACCCACCCGCATCCGGCCGACCGCCTGGCGCAGCTCGGCGAAGCCGTCGGCAACCGCCTCGACGCGGTGCGCGGCAAGGACCCGACCGACCGCTTCTACCGCCTCAAGTGAAGCGCCTCTCGTCGCGGGGGATCCAGGCCGCGCTGTCGGCGCTGTTCGTGCTGCTGCTTGCCGCGCATGTCGGCGGGCTTCTGCACATGGCGCCGATGCAGCGCGCCGAGGCCTGGCTCTACGACGCCTGGCTGAAGCGCAGCGCGCCGGCGGGCGGCGACGACCGCATCGCCATCCTCGATATCGACGAAGCCAGCCTGAAAAGCGTCGGCCGCTGGCCATGGAGCCGCGACGTCATGACCACGCTGGTCGAGCGGCTCGTCGACGACTACGGCGTCGCCGCGCTCGGCTTCGACGTGGTATTCGCCGAGCCCGATACCAGTTCCGGCCTCGCCACGCTGAAGCAGCTCGCGCAGGGCGAACTCGCCGCCAGCCGCGATTTCCGCACCCGCCTCGACGCGCTCGCGCCGCAGCTCGATTACGACGCGCGCTTCGCTTCGGCGCTCGCCGAGCGGCCGGTGTCGATGGGCTTCTACTTCATCCCCCAAGGCTACGGCGACGCCCGTACCGGCAAGCTGCCGTCGCCCGCGCTGACGGGCGACGCCTTCGCGCCGCTCGCCCCGGGCGCGCCGCCCCCCGTGGGCTACGGCGCCAACCTGGCGGCGTTCCAGGACGCCGCGCCGGCGGGCGGCTTCTTCAACATGCGCGCCGACGACGACGGCACCGCGCGGCGCATGGGGCTGGTCGTGCCCTTCGAGCGCGGGCATTACCTCTCGCTGTCGGTGACGACGCTGCAGATGGCCTACGGCGGCGAACCCGTGCAGGCCGGCGTCGAACGGCGTTCCTTCCTCGGGCGAGACTACGCGCAGCCCTGGCTCGACATCGGCGGCATCCGCCTGCCGCTCGACGCAAACGGCGAGGTGCACGTGCCGTACCGCGCCGGCGCGCCGTTCCCGTATTTTTCCGCGGCCGACGTGCTCGCCGGCAAGGTGCCGCCGGCGCAGCTGGAAGGCCGCATCGTGCTCCTCGGCTCGACCGCGCCGGGCCTGGCCGACCTGCGCGTGACGCCGTTCTCCAACACCTTCCCCGGCGTCGAGATCCACGCCCACCTGATCGCCGGCATGCTCGACGGCACGGTGCGCGCGACGCCGCCGTGGGCCGATGACGCGCGACTCGTCGCCGTGCTCGTGCTGGGCGCACTGCTCACCGTCGTGCTGCTGCGCTTCGGCCCGACCATCGGGCTCGTCGTCACGCTCGCGCTGCTGGCGCTGCTGCTCGCCGCCTACGCCGCCGCCTGGGCGCGCCATCTCGTCGTGCCGATGGCGGCGCCCATGCTTACCGTGTTCGGCCTCTACGCGCTCAACACCGCCTGGGGCTTTTTCGCCGAGACGCGCAGCAAGCGCCAGATCACCAAGCTCTTCGGCCAGTACGTGCCGCCCGAGCTCGCCGCCGAAATGAGCCAGGATCCGGCGCACTACACCATGGAAGGCCAGTCACGCGAGATGACCGTGCTGTTCTCGGACATCCGCGGCTTCACCAATTTTTCCGAGAAGCTGCCGCCGACCGAACTCGCCGAGGTGCTCAACGCCTATCTTTCGCGCATGACGCGCATCATCCAGCAGCATCAGGGCACCATCGACAAGTACATCGGTGACGCCATCATGGCGTTCTGGAATGCGCCGGTGGACTTGAATGACCACGCGCCGCGCGCCGTGCAGACGGCGCTCGACATGCAGGCCGCGCTGCCCGAACTCAACCGCGAATTCGCCGCGCGCGGCTGGCCCGAGGTGAAGATCGGCGTCGGCGTGAACACCGGGCGCATGAGCGTCGGCAACATGGGTTCGGAATTCCGCATGTCCTACACCGTGATGGGAGACGCGGTGAACCTCGGCTCGCGGCTGGAAGGCATCACCAAGCAATACGGCGTCGGCATCCTCGTCACCCAGCCCACGGTCGACGCCGATCCCGTGCACGCCTTCATGAAAATCGACGACGTGCGCGTGAAGGGCAAGGAAACGCCGGTCGCGATCTACGAGCCGCTCGGCGCCAAGGACACGCTCGACGCGGCGACGCGCGAGGCCGCCGCCGAATTCGAGGCCGCCTACGCCGCCTACCAGCAGCAGGACTGGGCCGCCGCCGAGTCAAAACTCAACGCGCTCAACGCGCGCGCGCCGCGTCCGCTGTACGATATCTACCTCGAGCGCATCGCGCATTTCCGCGAATCTCCGCCGCCCGCCGACTGGGACGGCGTGTTCGTGTACACGACCAAGTAATGACAACACTCACCGTATTGGGCTGCAGCGGCGGCATCGGCAGCGGGCGCCACACCACCAGCCTGCTGGTCGACGACGACGTGCTGATCGACGCCGGCAGCGGGCTTACCACGCTCGACTTCGAGCAACTCGTGAAGCTCGACCACGTCTTCCTCACTCACGCCCATCTCGACCACGTGCTGGGCTTGCCTTTATTGCTCGACAGCGTCGGCGACCTGCGCCCCGAGCCGATCACCGTGCACGCGCTGCCGGCCGTGCTCGATGTGCTGGCGAAGCACCTCTTCAACTGGCAGCTGTGGCCCGACTTCCGCGAAATCCCCAGCAAGGACGCGCCCTGGCTACGCTTCGAGCCGCTGGATTTTGGCGAGGCGCTTACCCTCAAGGGCCGCACCTTCCGTCCGCTGCCCGCCAACCACGTCGTGCCCGCGTGCGGCCTCCACGTCGCCACGCAAGCCGGCAGCCTCGTCTTCAGCGGCGACACCACCCACAGCGACGATTTCATCCGCGCGCTCAACGCCATCCCCGACCTGCGCCACCTCATCATCGAGACCTCGTTCGAAAACGAACTCGTCGAGATCGCCAAGGCGTCGAAGCATCACTGGCCCGATTCGCTCGCCGCCGAACTCGCGGCGCTGACCGTGCAGCCCGAGGTGTGGATCACGCATCTCAAGCCCGGCAACGAGGCGGCGATCATGAATGAGTTGCGCGCGGCGGCGCCGGGGTGGGGGGTGGAGGCCTTGATGCAGGGGCAGGTGATTGAGGTGGGCTGAGCCTCAGATGCGCTTCAACCGCACTGGCCATACGCCGCCCAGCCGGGCGGCTTTTTTTCGCAGGGCTCAGTACCTCGAATACACCCGCGGCGCGCCGTTCTTGTCCAGCAGGATGACTTCGTAGAGATCTTTGTGGCTGCCCTGTTCCATGCCGGGCGAGCCGATCGGCATGCCGGGCACGGTGAGGCCGCGCGCCTGCGGCTTTTCTTTCAGCAGGCGCTTGATGTCGCGGGCGGGGACGTGGCCTTCGATGACGTAGCCGCCGACCTGGGCGGTGTGGCAGGAATCGTAGCCGGCCGGGATGCCCAGCCGCCGCTTGTGCGCGGTCACGTCCTGGGTGTCGTGGCCGCGCACGTCGAAGCCGTTGGCCTTGAGGTGGTCGATCCACTTGTTGCAGCAGCCGCAGGTCGGGCTCTTGTACACGTCGATGACCGGCAAGGCTGGCGCGGCCCACGCGGGCAGGGCCAGGCAGCCGAGCATCAGGACGCGGGCAAGGGTGCGTGTCGGGTGTGTGAATAGGCGCATGATGGTGGCGAAACGGACGGGACGACTGGAATGACTTCGCCTGCCCGGGGGAGTTCCGGCCGCCGCCCGTGCCGGCGCGCTATCCCGCCCGTTGCCCGTCCGGCGCGCGGCGGGACCGGGCGAGTTGCAGCATGGCCCGCGCGTGCCGCACGAAGCGCGTCAGCGTCTCGCAGTGCGTGTCGCAGGGCGGCGAGGGGTCGTCGATCAGCCGGGAGACCGTCACCGCAAGCGCGTCGCAGGCCTTCGTCAGGCGTTGCAGGCCGGCCGCCGCGGCGCATGCGCGCAGGCGCATCAGGCCCAGGGCGTAAGCCATGACGTGTTCGTGGCTCAGCGGCCCGGTGTGACGCTGGCACGGGCCGGACACGATCATGCTCAGCGCGTCGAGCGAGGCTTCGGTCGCGGCGAAGCGGGCCTCCGGGCGGGCAGGGTGTGGCTGTCCGGCGACGACGGGCGGGATCGGCCGGTGCCTGGGGAACTGCGATTGCCGGATGTCGTGCATGGGGTTCCCTCCGTATGGGCCAGCATGACAGGAAGACCTGCCAGTCAATGTAGAACGGCAGGACTCGTCCAAACTTTAACGAATGTACCAACTATTGATAGTACAAAAGTACCTATGTTGGCGGGAGGGATTTCCTTCTTGAAAGGCCGCGGGCCGACGCCGCCTCAGGCCCGTCGGGCCGACATCAGGAAGACCGGGTAGTCCCGCGTTTCCGACCCGCGTTCCTTGGCGATGCTGAACACGGTGCGGAACGCCACGTCGACGAAACCCGCCCGTTCGGCGCGGCGGGCGAGGTCGGCGCGGTCAAAACCGTGGTGCACGTCGACTTCGACGCCGTGAAACGAGCCGTCCTCCCGGTCGAGATCGGCGATGCACAGGGTGCCGCCGGGGCTCAGCAGGTCGTGGAACACCCCGAGGATGCGGTCGGTGTCGGGCACATGGTGCAGCGTCATCGCGGTAACGATGAGGTCGAAGCGCTGCGCGGGCGGGGCGTCGACGAGCAGGTCGAGCTGTTGCGTCGTCATGTTCGTCACGCCCTGCGCGACGATCTTTTCGTTCACCACCGCGAGCATGCCCGCCGAACTGTCCGCCAGCAGGAGCGTGCCGAGTTCATCCTTGAGCGGAAACGACAGCAGGCCCGTGCCGCAGCCGTAGTCGAGCGCGTGCATGCGCGCATGCAGCGGAACCGACTCGCGCACCGCCTGCGCGATTTTCAGCCCGCGCTCACGGAATACCGGGTTGTCGTCCCACTGGCGGGCCTTGGCGTCGAAGTGGGCGGGGTCGAGCTGAACGGTCGGGGACGGCGGCATGGCAAGGCGGGTGCTGCGAGGGAGGGGGCGTCAAGCATAGCGCATCGGGTGTCGCTCATTCGCGTTCGGCGATCGGCTGGAACATGCGCCGGTACTGGCTGGGCGACAGCCCGGTGCGGCGCTTAAACAGGCGGCGAAAGAACGAGGCGTCCTCGTAGCCCGCCTCGACGCTGATTGCGTCGACCGGCAGCGTGCCGCTTTCCAGCATGCCCTTCGCGTATTCGATGCGTTCGTTCTGCAGGCGCTCGATCAGCGTCGTGCCAGTGGCCTGCTTGAAGCGCCGCTTCAGCGTGCGCTCGGGTATCCCGGATTGGCGCACGGCCTGCTCCAGCGCGTCGTGTTCGCGGAAGTGTTCGGCGAGCCAGTTCTCGCAGGCGCGCACCACGGCGTCGGCGTGCGGGTCGCGCCGCACCAGCGAGGCGTAGGGCAGTTGCCCCTCGCCGTGCCATTTCAGCAGATAGGCCTTGGCGATGCGCATCGCCTCGCCCGGGTTCGCGTGGCGCGCGATGATGTGCAGCGCGAGGTCGTGCCAGGAGGTCGTGCCGCCGGCGGTGACGATGCGGCCGGCCGGGTCGGCGAAGGCGAGATTGGGGTCGGGGCGGAAGCGCACCTTGGGGTATTGCTTGCGGAACAGCGCCTCGTAGCCCCAGTGCGAGGTTGCCTCGCAGCCGTCGAGCAGGCCGGTTTCGGCCAGCAGCACCGCGCCCGAACACGCGGAATACAGCGTCGCGCCAGCGCGGTAGCGCCGCCGCACCCATTCGACCAGCGCCGGGTGGCGGCCCGCGATCGACTCGTCCGGGCCGAGCCAGATTTCCGGCAGGATCACCAGGTCGGCGGGCGGGTCGTCGGCCACCGCGGCGTCGGGGACGACCGGGATCGCGTTGCCGCAGCGGAAGGGCTCGGGCGAGGGCGACACGATCCGCACGTCGAACACGCGTGGCTGCGGTTCGGCGCCGACCAGCGTCTGCCACAGGTTGCCGGTGGCCGAGAGCACGTCGATCATGCCGTACAGCGCCGAGCCCGAGGTTTCGGGCACGGCGACGATCGCGGTCTGCAGCGGAGTCGGGATGCGCGGCATGGCGGCCTCAATCAGTGGCACGAATGAACCGATTCTGTCAGGAATCCAGCTTATCCGGAAAGCGGGCCGGTTTTATCGTACCCCTACGCCGTTCCTGATCGCCTTCGATGCGGGGAACGGCGAGTCCACCGTCCACTTTCAAGGAGAAACATCATGCGCCAAGCCCACCTCGCCACCGTCCAGCCCGTCGTCCGCAACGGCGTCGACGTCACCGCCTTGTTCGCCACCCTCGACGCCGTGAAGGCCCAGCCCGAGATTGCCCGCTTCCAGTTCCGTGCCCGCAACCGCTGGCAGGGCGGCGACCACAACCACAGCACCATCGACGACTTCCACGGCACGCTGCAGGACATTCCGCATACCCGCGCGTTCGAACTCGACAACGGCGAACCGCCGGTGCTGCTCGGCGCCGACGAATACCCCAACCCCGTCGAGTACGTACTGCACGCGCTCATCGGTTGCATGACGACGACCATGGCCTATCACGCCGCCGCACGCGGCATCGATATCGAGGCGATCGATTCGCGCCTGGAAGGCGACCTCGACCTGCGCGGATTTCTCGGCCTGTCGAATGACGTCCGCAAGGGCTTCTCGACGATCCGCGTCGTCATGCGCGTGAAGTCGGCAGGCTCGGCGGCGGTGCTGCGCGAGCTGACTAAGTTCTCGCCGGTATACGACATCGTGTCGAACTCGCTGCCGGTCGAAGTGCGCGTGGAGACGTATTGACCGCGCAGGCCGCTCGGGGGCGCGCCCGCCGCGTCGCCCGAGTGGCGAAGGCCGCGACGCCGGCGATCGATGGCATCGCCGGCAGGCACATTCCCACCTGCCTCCCGGCGCGATGCGACGCCAATGCAACACCTTGCAGTCCGGATGGCGACGATCGACCGCCTGTAGGCGTTTGTCCGACGCAAGCTTGTGTATAAAGACTGACGGCGAACCCGCCATACAACAACCAAGGGAGGAGAAGCACCATGCACCACGACCACGATCCGGTCGCGTGTCAGTCCGCACGCCTGGCCGTCCGTTCCGCATTGCCCAAGCGCTTCACCGGCGTGGCGCTCGCGCTGGGTCTCGCGTTCAGCGCCGGCGCGCACGCCGTCGCCATCGGCCCCATGGGGCCGCTCGAACGCGCCTACAAGGCGTATGAACTGCGCGTCAACGCCGCGCGCGACAACCTGCGCCAGCCGCTCGCGCCGCACCCCACCAACGGCGACGAACTGCGCTATCCCAACCGCATGAACAGCTACACCAAGGGCCTGCCGCACGACCACCTCGGCATCGTCGACCCGGCGGCCTACCAGGCGCTGATCAAGGCGCTGCGCAGCGGCCAGGACGCCGATTTCGAGGCGATTCCGCGCGGCGTGGCCAACGGCGCCAAGCAGCGCAGCCCACAGTCCGCCTACGCCTTCCATTTCGAAGGCCGCGACCCGCACAGTTTCACCATGTCGCCTGCGCCGACCTTCAGCAGCGCCTGGCAGGCGTCCGACGCGATGGAAGTGATGTGGCAGGCGCTCACGCGCGACGTGCCCTTCATCGAATACGACAGCAACGGCCTGATCGCCGAGGCGGTGACGGATCTCAACCGCCACACGGATTTCCGCGGCCCGCGCGACTACGGCCAGATCACCCCCGGCACGCTGTTCCGCGGCATCGGCGTCGGCGAGACGACCGGCCCCTACATCTCGCAGTTCCTGCTGCAGCAGATTCCGCAGGGCGCGGCGCGCGTCGACCAGAAATACCGCGTGCAGGTGCCCGGCAGCGACCACCTCACGACCTATAGCGACTGGCTCAACGTGCAGCGCGGCGGCACCGCCAGCACCGCGGCCGTGTTCGATCCCACCCCGCGCTACCTCCACACCGGGCGCGCACTGGCCGAATACGTGCTGCGCGACTTCATCGACCAGCCCTACAGCAACGCCGCGCTCATCCTCGGCAGCTACGGCAGTGCCGCGTTGAGCGACGGCAATCCCTACAAATTCTCCGCGACCCAGGCCAACGGCCCGCTGTTCAGCGTGAACCACGCGCTCGACATGGTCGGCCGCGTCGCCATGTCCTCGCAGAGCGCCGGCTGGTTCCAGAAATGGCTGGTGCACCGGCGCGCGCGGCCCGAAGTCTTCTTCGGCCGCGTGCACAACCACCTGACCGGGCAGGCGAGCTACCCGCTGCACGCCGAAGTGCTCGCCTCGGCGGCGCTGCCCAAGGTGCATGCCCAATACGGCACCTACCTGCTGCCGATCGCCGGCGCCTCGGGCAGTCCGCTGCACCCCAGCTACCCGGCCGGCCACGCCACCATGGCGGGCGCCGCGGTCACCGTGCTCAAGGCCTTCTTCAAGGGCGATTACGTCATTCCCAGTCCCAAGCAGGCCAGCGCAGACGGCCTCAGCCTCGTCGACTACACCGGCCCCGCGCTCACCGTGGAAGGCGAGCTCAACAAGCTCGCCAGCAACATTTCTCTCGGCCGCGACACCGCCGGCGTGCACTACCGCAGCGACGGCGACCTCGGCATGCTGCTCGGCGAGGAACTGGCGATCAGCGTGCTGCAGGAACTCGTCAACGGCTACAACCAGAACGTGAGCTTCAGCTTCAACCGCTTCGACGGCACCCCGGTGACGATCAGCAAGCAGTACTGAGAAAGCCGCTACGAACGACAACGGGGCCCGCGGGCCCCGTTGTCGTTTGCGGCGCCGGGCGCAGATCAGCCCTTGCCGAACACGCCCAGCTTGCGCAGGATGAAAATCAGCAGCACCGCGCCCGCGATCGCGACGATGAAGCGCGCAATACCGCCGACCGCAGCGAACCCCAGCGCGCCCGCGATCCAGTAACCCAGCATCGAGCCCACCACGCCGACGATCACGTTGGCGATCCAGCCCATCTGCGCGTTGGTCTTCATGATCATGCTCGCCAGCCAGCCGACGACGCCGCCGATGATCAGGGAAACGATCAGGCCCATGTGCTTTCCTCCTCTTGTCGTGTATCGGGCCGCGCGCGGATGCGGCGGCCCGTTCACTCTACACCACCGCCGACGTCGCCGCGCCGGCATGCACCATCGCGAGGCATGGCGCGGGGAGGGACGGGCCTCGCGTCGCTAACGTGACTGAGGCGTGCTGAAGGCGATCGACTGCCGCTCGAACTTGTCGCCTTTGCAGATGAAGGTGTCGGTGCCGAAAGGGAAGATCCTGTTCCTCGATTCGGCGTGCCAGGCGATGAAGAGCGTGTCGTCACGCACATGCAGCGTATCCACGGTGAGGCCCGGCGAGTCGCCGCGGTCGATGACGCCGAACTCGGCGAGCAGGCCGTCATAGACTTTGCGGATCTGCTCATGGCCCTCGAACACGCCTTCCGGCGTGATCACCACGGCGTGCTCACCAAAATCGCCGAGGACCGCATCGACGTCGCCGGCCGTGAAGGCGGCGACATGCCGTTCGAAAGTCGCCAGCGCCTGCTGTTCCCGGGCTGTCCGGGGCGGTGCGTTCGTGTTCATGATGGCTCCTTTGGGCTTGGGTCGGCGAGGCCGGCAATGGCCTCGCGCGGGTTTTTGCCTCACTTGCGGGTGATCACCACTTCGAGGTACTCGCTCGGGACGACCAGCGAGCCGTCCCCGCCGACGTTGCGGCGTTCGAGCAGTGCGCCGATGTCGTCGCTCAGGCTTGCCTGCCGCTCGGGGTCGAGCGCAGCGTAGGCCTTGTGGGTCGGCCCGTAATACGACCTGAAGACGTCTAGCCAGTGATCGGCGGAGCGATAGCGGAAATTGAAGTGCCGCCGCTCGCAGCGAATGTCGGCCGAGTCGGGACCGAACAGCTCGACGATGCGCGGCTCGGTTCCCCACAGCATAGGCGATAGCACGCCGGCCGGCGGTGGAACGTAGGACGCGATCAGGCGGAACAGATCGCCGATGAAACCCTCGGGCGTCCAGTTCGCCAGGCCGATGCGGCCGCCACTGCGCACCGTGCGCGTCAACTCCGCGGCGGCGGCGAGCTGGTTGGGGGCGAACATCACGCCGAAGGTCGACAGCGCCACGTCGAAGCTACCGTCGGCGAACGGCAGGTTTTCCGCGTCGGCCACCTTGAAGCGGACGCCGAGTCCGTTGGCCTGCGCCCGCTCGGCGCCTTTCTCCAGCAGGTCAGACACGTAATCGGTCGACGTCACGTCGGCAAAGCGGCGCGCGGCGGCCAGCGTGGCGTTGCCGTTGCCGGCAGCCACGTCGAGAACACGCTCGCCGGCACGCAGGTCCACCGCTTCGGCGAGGTGCTCGCCGACGATCTGCAGCGTGGTGCCGACGACGGCATAGTTGCCGCTGGCCCAGATGCCTTGCTGGCGCTGCTTGATCGCGCCGAAGTCGATGGGGGCCGTGCGCGGGACAGCGGCCGGGGTGCATGCATTGAGTTCTGCGTTCATTTGATTTCTCCTGAAAATGGGCCTTGCCTGCATACGGCAGGCGGCCCGTTGATCACATGCCGACCAGCCGCGCATCGAATCCGCGGCTGACGACGGCGTGGAGGATGTGCTGGGTGTCGGTCTGCCTGGCGTCGAAGTCCACCAGCACGAGGCGCGAGGTGCGCGGGCTCAGCCACGCGCGGCTGACGCCCTGGAGGGTGCCGAGTTCGCTGACCAGTGCGTCGCCGGCTTGCGGGCTGACGGGCTGCCGCACGTCGACCATGATGTTGACCTGAGTTGTGTTCATGCTGTGTCTCCTTTTGACATGTTGCGATGCGATGGCGGGCTAGTTGCGCGCCAGCGCGGGGCTGCCGACCGCGAGTTCGCCGATCTTCCTGCCCAGCTCGGTGCCGACTTCGGTGGAGGTGCGGAAGTGGACGCCGTCGTAGATGCGCGCCTCCGACACTTCCTGCACGAAACCCTCGATCGTCGTCCAGCTGCGCACGGCACCGTTGGCCGTGGGGCTGGTGGTTGTCAGCCGCGGCACGGTGCCGGCGCCGACTTCGGCCTTGAGCACCGCGCCCAGGCTGCCGGCCAGGGAGCAGTGCGCGCACGGGTATTCGGGGTGCATCGGCGTGTCGATGAACGGCAGCCACGCTGCCGCGCGCGCCGTCGCGGCGTTGCCGTCGACATCGCCGTTGCGGATCGCAGTGACCGGACGCCAGAAGTGGTAGCGGTACTTGGCGTCCATCACCGCGGTCAACGCGTCGTCCATGGCGATGCCGGCGAGCGCGAGCAGGCGCGCGTTCTGTGTGATCTCCCGCCCCGGGGCGTCGGCGATCGAGCGCGCGACCGGAAAATAGATGCCCGGACCGGTGGCTTCCCAGAAACGCGCGATGTCGGATTGCGCGGCGCTGCGTTGCGCGTTGTCGCGGGCGCCGATGACCTTGATCTCGTTGAAGTCACGTGCCCAGCGCGCGCTTTTCAGGCTGGGCGGCGGTCCCGGCCGGAACTGGTCGGCGCGCGCCATCACCCAGGGCGTGCGTTGCGGCCACTGCGGGAAGGCCGGCGTGACGGTTGGCACGTATCGCCCCGGCGACGTCAACGGCCGGTAGCTTTCCGGCGTGGCGGCACCATCGTCGGCGCGCCACGCGAGCACCGCGGCGGCAGCCTGCTCGCCTGCGGCCCGCCCGGCGTCGCGTGCCGGCCCCGCCGGAACCGACGACAGGGCCGCCTGGTAGGCGCTGTCAATGGCCGCCTGCTGGCCCGGCACCAGCTTCGACAGCATGACGCGGTTCGCCTCGGCAATGGCGGCGTCGACCGAGGCGTTGGCATCGGCCTCGAGCTTCACCCGTCCCTGCGGATAGCGCCGGGTGATTGCGTTGACTGCCTCGTACACGGCCATCTGGGTCATCGCCATCGCCCGGTACGACGGGTGCGGCGGCAGCTTGGCGGCGGCCACGGCCGCGGCGGCCTTCGCGTTCCAGTCGGTCACCGCGTCGGCCTGCAGGGCTGGCGCAGCCAGGCACGCGGCAGCGGCCACGACGAGGGCCGGCAAGGGGTGTGTGCGATAGTGCTTCATGATTGCTCTCCTTCGCAGTGCATCAAGGGGTGCTTCACGGAGACGGCTACAAGACGGGTGTGCCGGTGAAGCGTCGCCGCCATCAAGGCAGTGCCCTCATTGTCGGGAAGATCTTTTTTTGACACTTCGCTCTGCGTCGCGCGAACATGCCCGATCGTCCGGAATTCGCGGGTGGCTTGATCGCGCGTCCGGGCTGCTTGATCGCGTATCTGCCCAGGAGGCCAGCCATGAGCCGAGACACGCTGTCCGATTTGTTGCGCGCAGTGCGCGTGCGCGGTGCGGTGTTCTATTACGTGAGCTGCGGCAACCCCTGGTCGGCCGAGGCACCGCCTGCACGCGAGATCGCCGACGCGGTGATGCCCGGCTGCGAGCACGTCATGGAGTACCACATGATCGCCAGGGGCGACGGCTGGGCTGCCGTGGCGGGCGAGACGCCGGTCAAGCTCGCCGCCGGGGACGTGGTGATCTTTCCGCAGGGTGACCGCCACGTGCTGTCGAGCGCACCGGGCGTGGAGCCGCTGCGGCGTACCGCCGAATGGGTGTTTTCCACGCGCAGCGTTCCCAAGCCCATGCCGATCGCCTATCACCATGGCGTGGTCGAGGCCGGCGCGCCGCTGCCCGTCGACGAGGCCGATACCATCGCCGTATGCGGTTTTCTCGGCTGCGACCTGCGGCCGTTCAACCCCCTCATCGCGGCGCTGCCGCGCATGCTGCATCTGCCGGCGGAACGTGCCAGCGGCTGGGCCAATCGCGTCATCGAACAGGCCGTCGTCGAGTCCGCCAGCCCGCGGCCCGGCGGCGACGCTGTGCTCGAGCGGCTCGCGGAGATGATGTTCGTCGACGCCGCGCGCCGCTATCTCGACACCCTGCCAGAGGATGCGACCGGCTGGCTCGCCGGCCTGCGTGACCGCTTCGTCGGCAAGGCCCTCGAACGCATGCACGCGCAGCCGGACCACGACTGGAGCGTCGACGAACTCGCACGCGCAGTCGGCCTGTCGCGCTCCGCGCTGCACGAGCGCTTCGTGCAATACCTCGGCGACCCGCCGATGCACTACCTTGCCAACTGGCGCATCCAGCTCGGCAGCCGGCTGCTGCGTGAATCCAGCCGCACCGTCGCGGCCATTGCGCTCGAGGTCGGTTACGAATCGGAAGCAGCGTTCTCGCGCGCATTCAAGCGCGTGGTCGGCCAGCCGCCGGCGGCGTGGAGGAAGACGCAGCTAAGTCGCTAGTCCTGGCGACGAGGCAGGGGGCGCTGGCGTCCCACGCGAGCCGCTCCGATCAGCCCTGGGGATCACGCCGTCCGAACAGGAGGGAAACCGGCAACACGATTGCAGCCGCCAGCAACGGGACCCAGAAAATCGTTCCGGAATGGTAGCCGTCAAACCCAAGCACGCGTTCGTCAACGACAACCGCGAGGGTGACGGCCAGCAGAACCAGGCCGGCGCCGATCAGCCATGGCCCGCGCAAGGTATTGATCAACATCGCGTAGGCAACGAAAGGCGTCGCCACCGCTGCAAGTGCGACCGCATCGACGATGTAGCCGACGTGGAAGAACGGCACGAGTCCGGCGACAAGGGCCGCCGCGGCGCCGAGCAGGGTGATCATGACGGCAAGGGATTGGGGCGAATAGGCAATCACGGCGTCCTCCTGAACTTGACTGGAAGACCCTTATGACCCGCCGGTGCCCGATCGGGTTCGCAGCCGGCCCGGTGTGCAGCAGGTGGCTCAGGGATTCGGTTGCAGCGCAGCCCGCATGGCCTGCTCTTCCACCGGGTAGGTCAGCACCGCATGGATCGGAAACAGGTCCAGCAGCTTGCCGATGTGCTCCGCTTCGCGCGGGTGCATGAACACGATCACCTTCGCCTGCGGCGCCTGGCATTGCAGCGTGCGCAGCGTCACGTCGAGGTTCGAGACGTTCGCGCCGGCGTAGTTGTTGCCCCAGCCGTAGATGAATTCGCCAACAAAGAAATCCGGCTTCTGCGCCTGCAGCGCGCGGTGCAGGTTGCGGGCGCTGGTGAAGCGCTCCGCCGTAATGCCCAGCTGCGCGTACAGCTTGCCGAGGTCGGGGTGGAAGGGGGATTCGATCAGGGAATAGAGCGTGGTCATGCTGCGGCAGGGGGTCGGAGGGGGAAGGGCCTAGCTTGCGGCCGCGACGCGGTTGCGGCCGGCCTGCTTGGCCTGGTAGAGCTGCCGGTCCACCGCCTCGACGAAGGCCAGCGGCTGGTCCGAGTGGCCCGGGATGATCGTGTTCACGCCGAGGCTCACCGTGAGAATCGGGCTGATCGGCGACGTCGCGTGCGGCATCTGCTCCTTGAAGATCAGGCTGCGGCAGCGCTCGGCCACCTTCAGCGCCGCCGCCGCGTCGGTTTCCGGCAGCACCAGCGCGAATTCCTCGCCGCCGAAGCGCGCCAGCAGGTCGCGCGCCCGCGTCGCGGCCGAGCCCAGCACCTCGCCCACGCGCTTCAGGCAGTCGTCGCCCTGGATGTGGCCGTAGTGGTCGTTGTACTGCTTGAAGTAGTCGATGTCGATCAGGATCAGCGACAGCGGCTGGCTGTTGCGGCGCGCGTGCGTCCATTCCGTCTCCAGGATGGAATCGAACATGCGCCGGTTGGCCACCCCGGTCAGGCCGTCCTTGAACGACAGCGCTTCGAGTTCCTGCTGCAGGGCCATCAGCTTCTGCTCGGTTGCCTTGCGCTCGCTGATGTCGAACATGAAGCCGACCAGCGAATCCACCTCGCCGTCGGCGTTGCGCACCACGTGTACCACGTCGCGGATCCACACGTAGCGGCCGTCCTGCGTCAGCGCGCGGTAGTCCGCCTCGTGGTCGCAGCCGTCCTTCGATTGCGACACGCAGAAATTGACCACCCGTTCGCGGTCCTCGGGATGCATCCGGCTCGCCCAGTCCTCCGCGCTCACCCAGCTGTCGGGCGACCAGCCGAGCAAGGCCTCGATCTGGGGGCCGATGTAGGCGAAGCGCATCGTCTTCCAGTCGATCTTCCAGGGGATCGCCTGGGTGGATTCCAGCAGGGTCTTGTAGACGCTGGCGTCGGCGTTGATTCCGTCGTTGGGGGTGGTCATGGCCGGTGTGTGCGTGTTTGTCGTGAAAAGGCGGAGGCGGTAGCCACCGGCGCGTGCCGGCGCAGTGTCTGCCCCGCCGTGATTCAGGACATTACAAAACAATGCCTTGCGTTTGTACAGCGGCCACGCAGGGCCTGCATTCCCGGGCCTGCTCAGACACACCCTTGCGGGCTTTGGCGTGGGCGTCTATAAAAATTTACGCGATAAGAAATCATTCCAACGGTGTTTCCAGGGAGGAGTCATGCGCCAGCTCGCTTTACGGCTGTTATTTGCCAATTTTCTTCTGCTGTCGTCGGTGGCATCCGCTGCCCAGCTTCAGATCGCCCACATGAGCATCTCCGGCGGTTCGCTGAGCGAGCCGATATTGGGCTACTACCCAACGCTCATCCATATCGGGCCCGATACCAATCTTGTCGGCGGCTACATCGGGTCTGGCGGGACGACGACGACAGGGCCCAGAGACTACGCGCCGGACAACCTTATGGTGTTCGAACTGGCAGGTGCGACCGCCAGCATCTACACCGCAGCGAGCAATCTGGGTGACCTTTATTCCCCGGCAGGTTCCCAACTGGGCGGTGCGGTTCCGCATGGAAGCCTGGACCCCGACGCGGGCACGATCACCCTGGACGCTAAGAGCTTCTTTTTCAACTCGAGCGACACGGATCTCAGTATCGCGCCGGCCCCTTGGCTCGGAAGTCCGCCCGTCACCGGCACCTGGGACAGTGCGACAGGCATCTATAGCCTTGAATGGAGCTTCTATGTCTCGGGCGGGTTTGGTTCGACCTGGTATCTGTCGCTTACCGGCACGGCGACGCCTGTTCCTGAAGCGTCGACGCTCGGACTTTGGGCCGCCGGTCTCGGGCTGTTGCTGCCCTGGGTGAGGAATCGGAGCGCCCGTCGGTCAGCCTAGCTTGCCCGGGCGTGCCGCTGTGGCAACCCGGTCAGGTCTCGGGGCCTGGAAATTTTGAGCCGGTGAATATTCGCGCCAGGCCCTGTGATTGCTTGATGGCACCACTCGTGCGTCAGGACGAAACCGAGTCGACGCACCGCGCCAATGCGGTGAGTTCCTCGCGCACGCCATCTGCCCAGTCCGCTACGAAGGCGTGGATCGACTCCGCGAACTCCGGGTCCGGATGCGTCTTGTCGATCGTGCAGTGAATGACCACGTGCGCCCGTGCTTCGTCCAGCGTGACCGTCCACGCCAGGGCGTGGGGACAGTCGAGCAGCGCGTAGCGCACGCCGTTGCGGATCTCATCGCGGCGCACGTTGAACGCGCCCCACAGGCAGTAGAGCTCCCCATCGTTGTCCGTGTGCGCCGTGGCCGTGCTGATCGAGGCGCACAACTGAGGCAGATCAGGGATCGTCAGCGCCTGCTTGAGCGCAGGGAGGGCGAGGCCTGGGTGGTGAACTTCCCGAAAAAACTCCATGCTGATTTATTCCCTAGCGAGTGACCGATGGGTGCTGCATCACCTGCCCGATCGACAGGAATTTCGAGCCTGGCCACTTTGATTCCCGCAGCCATCGCTGGGACGGGCCACGCGAAGAGCGGGGTGGTAGGCAAAGGTGTCTGACCCCATTACTGCAGCGACCCCATTACTGCAGCGATGATGGTGGTTAGCACTGTTGGCTACTCCGATTAGTTATTAATGGAGTCTGACCCCATTTGATGGACTCCGACGGGTTACATGCTGGATTGCAAGACCTGACCCCGTTGCCATGCATTGCCGTGCGTCGTTGCCGTGCGTGACCCCGTTGCCCGTGCATTGCTCTAATGTTTATTCAATCTGACTTAATCTGGGAATACGTCGCTGCTCTTGGCTTGTGCGATAAGTGCGTCATAGGCTTCGACAAGCGCTTTTGCACTCATGGTCACGTCACGTTGCATTGCACGGTACGCACTTTCACTTGCTCCTCCCTTGAGATGATAGGGAGGTGTCAATCGTTGATGTTTGTCATCCGAGCTAACGAAGGTTAGCAATGCCTCATAAAATTGGGCTGCGGCATCGAGAAATAACACTCGCTTACTCTCTACACCTTTATCCAGTAATTGGTAGGGAGCGTTCCGAAAGTTGAGAAGTAGATCGAGCGATCTAGCAAAATCCTTCGTTACCCCGCTATGGTCAGCATTGAAAATTGCGTCAACACTCTGATCATAGGGAAAGGACTTAAACAGATTGGCAAGTTGTTTTTTGTCTGACGCAATGCGCGCAAGACGTGTTTGGTGAGTAGTCTTAGCCTCATCAGCGAAAGAGTGACTATGTAATTCGTTTTCGATTGCATAGGAAGTTCCCTCAGAACTCAGCTTGTATAGAGAGTCATGGCCTACGGCATGATTGTCTTTCGCGAGTCCCAGACCAACTAGCTTCTCTAATGAACGAGTTACAACCAGTTTCGGGCGCCCGACTCGAACTGCGATTTCCGCAATTCCTTCCCACTCACCGTCAAACGAGATGAGACCCCGGATCACGTGGCGATCAATGTCGTCGATTTCAGGTTGTTGTGCCTTTGCCACTGGGGGGACTGCTTGCGTGTCGACTGCCGTCTCATCGCAGGCCGTTGGGCGAGAAGTAACTTTGGCAAGTAGGAAGCCAATCGCTAAAGGAGCTGCTGTTAGCGCGGCTATTGTGAGATTGCTGTATTGCCCCTTGTAAAAGAGCCATGCCCGAGCGCTATCGATCAACACAAGTACCAAGCCGCCTAAGACAGTAGCAATCGCTCCCCCCACGATTGCTACTGTCCAAGCGTTTTTCGCGTGCTGGTCCATTCATCGGTTCCGGATGAAGTAAGTTGGACACCTGAGCAGGTGTACATATGGATGGGCACCTAGGATTGCAGCATTCGGACGTGCGTGCAACCGATGCTGAAACAAGAGCAATAAAAGACGCGACTGATTGCTCAGTCGCGCCAGATACAACGGATAAGGGGGCTCGCGTTCAGGCGAGCCCTTTTTCTCAACTCGGCAACATCGCCAGCAACCCATTCAACCGCCGCACAAAGCTCGCCGGATCGTCGAGTTGCCCGCCTTCCGCCAGCAGCGCCTGTTCGAACAGCAGGTTGGCCCAGTCGGCGAAGCGGTCTTCGTCTGACTCGGCGTTCAGCCGCGTGACCAGCGCATGCGTCGGGTTGATCTCCAGCGTGGGCTTGACGGTGGGCGCG
This sequence comes from Pseudomonadota bacterium, assembly GCA_041694715.1. Classification (GTDB taxonomy): domain Bacteria; phylum Pseudomonadota; class Gammaproteobacteria; order Burkholderiales; family Thiobacillaceae; genus Thiobacillus. Next base: position 39,586 of record JBGFSF010000036.1, read on the forward strand.
GCTTGGCCGGCGGCCTTGAGCAGGCGTTCGAGGTTGGCGCTCATGTCGCCTTCGCCGGTGACGAGGCAGGCAGGCGAGTCGGTGAGGCGGTGGGTGACGCGGACGTCCTTGATGCGCTCGCCGAGTGTGGTCTTGATGCGCTCGACCAGCGGCTTCATCGATTCCTCGGCTTCCTTCTGCGCGGTCTTCTCGGCTTCGTCTTCCAGCGCGCCGAGGTCGAGGCCGCCCTTGGCGACGGACTTCAGCGGCTTGCCGTCGAACTCGTGCAGGTTGCTCATCAGCCATTCGTCGACACGGTCGGACAAGAGCAGCACTTCGATGCCCTTCTTGCGGAAGATTTCGAGGTGCGGGCTGTGCTTCGCCGCGGCGAAGCTGTCGGCGGTGATGTAGTAGATCGCGGTCTGGCCTTCCTTCATGCGGCCGATGTAGTCCTTGAGCGAGACGACCTGCGCGTCGGTGTCGGTGTGGGTGGAGGCGAAGCGGAGCAGGGCGGCGATCTTCTCGCGGTTGGCGAAGTCCTCGCCCGGGCCTTCCTTCATCACCTTGCCGAAGGCTTTCCAGAATTCGACGTATTTCTCCGGCTGGTTCTCGGCCAGGTCTTCCAGCAGGCCGAGCACCTTCTTCACCGAGCCGGCCTTGATGGCGTCGATGTCGCGGCTCGACTGCAGGATTTCGCGCGAGACGTTGAGCGGCAGGTCGGCCGAGTCGATCACCCCGCGCACGAAGCGCAGGTATTGCGGCATCAGCTGCTCGGCGTCGTCCATGATGAAGACGCGGCGCACGTAGAGTTTTATCCCATGCCGCTTCTCGCGGTCGTAGAGGTCGAACGGCGCGTGCGAGGGCACGTAGAGCAGCGAGATGTATTCCTGCTTGCCCTCGACGCGGTTGTGCGACCAGGCGAGCGGCGGCTCGAAATCGTGGGCGACGTGCTTGTAAAACTCGTTGTACTCGTCGTCGCTGATGTCCTTCTTGGCGCGCGCCCACAGGGCGGAGGCCTTGTTGACGGTCTCGTCCTCGTCGGTGGGGGTTTCGACGCCGTCCTTCCATTCGGTCTTCTTCATCACGATGGGCAGGGTGATGTGGTCGGAATAGGTGCGGATGACCGACTTGATCTTCCAGTCGGAGAGGAACTCGTCTTCATTTTCACGCAGATGCAGCACGATTTCGGTGCCGCGGCCGGGTTTCTCGACGGTTTCCAGCGTGTAGTCGCCGGCGCCGGCGGATTCCCAGCGCACGCCGTGCTCGGACGTGAGGCCGGCGCGGCGGGTGGTGAGCGTGACGCGGTCGGCGACGATAAAGGCGGAGTAGAAGCCGACGCCGAACTGGCCGATCAGCGCGGCGTCCTTCTTCTGGTCGCCCGAGAGCTGGCTGAAGAACTCGCGGGTGCCGGACTTGGCGATGGTGCCGATGTGGTCGATGACTTCCTGCCGGCTCATGCCGATACCGTTGTCGGTGATGGTCAGCGTGCGCGCGTCGCGGTCGAAGGCAACGCGGATCTTCAGCTCGGGGTCGTTCTCGAACAGCGCGGGGTCGTTCAGCGCCTCGAAGCGCAGCTTGTCGGCGGCGTCAGAGGCGTTGGAAATGAGTTCGCGCAGGAAGATGTCCTTGTTGGAATACAAGGAATGGATCATCAACTGCAGAAGCTGTTTGACTTCGGCCTGGAAGCCCAGGGTTTCTTTGGTGGCGGACATGCCTTGATCTCCCGTGAAACATGCAAGGTGGCAGGGAGGTTGGGGCGGGGGCGGCGGGTTTCAAGGGCCGGGGATGCCGCCGGCAAGTCGCATCCCTGTCGCAGCGGGGCTACTTCGCCTTGCTCAGCAGCGCCAGCAGCTCGGTCTGCGCGCTGTAGGCCTTGCCGCGGCGCGCCTTGCGCCGCTTGTAGCTGCCGTCGGGCTGCATGTCCCAGGCCTGCACGTTGTCCTTGAGGTAAGGCTTGAGGCCTTCGGCGATGACGCGCTTCCTGAGCTTGGCGTTGAGGACGGGGAAGCCGGTCTCGATGCGGCGGAAGAAGTTGCGGTCCATCCAGTCGGCGGACGACAGGTATACCTGCTCGTCGCCGCCGTTCCTGAAATAGAAGACGCGGGTGTGCTCGAGGAAGCGGCCGACGATGGAGCGGACACGGATGTTGTCCGACAGGCCGGGGATGCCGGGCTTCAGCGCGCACACGCCGCGGATGATGAGGTCGATTTTCACCCCGGCCTGGCTGGCGGCGTAGAGCGCGGCGATGACCTGCGGTTCGAGCAGGGCATTCATCTTGGCAATGATCGCGGCGGGCTTGCCGGCTGCGGCAGACTCGGCTTCGCGATTGATCGCTGCGACGACTTCGCTGTGCAGGGTGAAGGGCGACTGCCACAGGCGTTTCATCTTGCCGGCCTTGCCGAGCCCGGTGATCTGGGTGAACAGGCTGACCACGTCGGTGGTCAGGTCCTCGTCGCAGGTCAAAAGGCCGAAGTCGGTGTAGAGCCGCGCGGTGCGGGCGTGGTAGTTGCCGGTGCCCAGATGCGCGTAGCGGCGCAGCCCGCCTTCCTCGCGGCGGATGACCAGCGCGAGCTTGGCGTGCGTCTTGTGGCCGACGACGCCGTAGACCACATGCGCGCCGACGTCTTCAAGCTTGGCCGCCCAGTTGATGTTGGCTTCTTCGTCGAAGCGCGCCAGCAGCTCGACGACCACGGTGACTTCCTTGCCGGACTGCGCGGCGCGCATCAGCGCCAGCATCAGCTGCGAGTCGGTGCCGGTGCGGTACACGGTCTGGCGGATCGCGACGACATGCGGGTCGGCGGCGGCCTGCTCGATGAAGTCGATCACCGGCTGGAAGGATTCGAAGGGGTGGTGCAGCAGGATGTCGCCCTTCCTGATCTGCGCGAAGACGTCTTCGTCCTTGGCGAGCCGCGCGGGCAGGGCGGGGACGAAGGGCGGAAACTTGAGGTCAGGGCGGTCGACCCAGTCGGGCACCTGCATCAGCCGCACCAGGTTGACCGGGCCGTGCTCCTGATAGAGGTCGTCGGTGTCGAGCTCGAACTGTTCGAGCAGGAAGGCGGCCATCGCCGGTGAGCAGTTGTCGGCGACTTCCAGGCGCACGGCGGCGCCGAAGTTGCGCTGCGGCAGTTCGCCCTGCAGCGCCTGGCGCAGGTTCTTGGTCTCCTCGTCGTCGACGAAGAGGTCGGAATTGCGCGTGACGCGGAACTGGTAGCAGCCCTCGACCTTCATGCCGGCGAACAGCTCGCCGACGTGGGCGTGCAGGATCGATGACAGGAAGACGAAACCGTACTCGCAGCCGGCGATTTCTTCCGGCATGCGGATGACCCGCGGCAGTGCGCGCGGTGCCTGAACCACGGCAGCACCGGAGTTGCGGCCGAAGGCGTCGCGACCGGAGAGCTCGATGGCGAAGTTCAGGCTCTTGTTGAGTACGCGCGGGAAGGGATGCGAGGGGTCGAGCCCCACCGGGGTCAGCACCGGCATCAGCTCGCGGAAGAAATAGTCGCGGATCCACGCCGCCTGCGCCTCGTTCCAGTGGGTGCGGCGGAAGAAGTGGATCCCTTCCGCGGCCAGTTCCGGGATGATCGACTCGTTGAACAGTTCGTACTGCCGGGCGACCAGCGTATGCGCCAGTTCGGACACCGCGCGGTACTGCTGGCGCGCCGTCAGGCCGTCGGCCGAGCGCTGGGTCGAGTTGGCGCGGATCTGTTCCTTGAGGCCGGCGACGCGCACCTCGAAGAATTCGTCCAGGTTGGACGAGAAGATGCAGATGAACTTCAGCCGTTCCAGCAGGGGTACATTGGGGTCTTCGGCCTGCGCCAGCACGCGGCGCTGGAATTCGAGAATGCCGAGTTCGCGGTTGATCAGGGTGTCGGGGCTGGGCGCTGTCATCGTTTTGCGGTCCTTGTCGTGCTTGAATGATATGTGGCCGCCCGATTTTCAATATGACATTTCAATGACAACTCCGCCTCCGCAGGAAATCGAACTCAAGCTCGCCCTGCCGCCGGGCGAGGCCGACGCCTTCCTGAAGCGGATGGCGCGTCGGCGCACGGCGCCGGTGGAGCAGGCGCTCGTCACCCTCTATTTCGACACGCCGGATTTCGCCTTGAGCGCGGCGGGCGTGGCGCTCAGGGTGCGGCGCGTCGGCCGGCGCTGGCTGCAGACCTTGAAGACCGAGGGCGAGCGGACCGGCGGGCTGTCGCGGCGCATCGAGTACGAAATGCCGGTGCGCAGCGGCGCGCTCGACTGGAGGCGTTTCCGGCCCGAAGCGCTGGCCTATGTGCCAGACAGCGTGCGCAGGCAGGTCGTTCCCGTCTTCGAGACGCGCTTCCGGCGCACCGCATGGCTACTGAAGGGGCAGGGCGGCGCGCAGATCGAGGTCGCGCTCGACGTCGGCGAGGTTGTAGCCGGCAATCGCCGCCAGCCCTTGTGCGAGATCGAGCTCGAGCTCAAGGCCGGCCAGCCTGATGCCTTGTTCGCGCTGGCGCTGGATTGGGCCGGCGCCTTCGGCTGCCTGCCCTTCGACGTCAGCAAGGCCGAGCGCGGCGTGCGACTGGCGCACGGCATCGAGGCGGCGCCGGTGAAGGGCCTGACGCTGGCCCTGCAGCGTGGCATGACGGTGGAAGCGGGCTACGCCGCCATCGTTCAGGCCTGCCTCGCGCAGTTCCAGGCCAATCTGCCCGGGGTGCTTGAGCCGCTGCCGCAAGCGGGACAGCGGGCAAACGCCGGGCCCCAAGCGATTAACGACATCGAATACGTGCATCAGGCGCGGGTGGCGCTGCGGCGCCTGCGTGCGGCGCAGCGGCAGTTCCGCCGCGTGTGCGCGCTGCCCGATGAACTCGCTGCCGGCCTGCGCGCGCTCGCTGCCGCGCTGGGGCAGGCGCGCGACTGGGATGTGCTGCTGACGGAAACCCTGCCGGCCATGGCGCCGCACGCTCCGGATGCGGAGGCTTGGCAGCGCGGCATCGCCGTGCTGGAGGCGCGCCGCGCCGACGTGCATGCCGGGATGCGCGCAGCCTTGCATCAGGCGCAGCCCGGCGCCTGGCTGCTGAGGATGCAGCGCTGGCTGCTGGCGCACGGCTGGCGTCTCGTGGCGGATGCCGGGGACGAAGCCGCACGCCGGCTCGCGCAACTGGACGGCCTCGACGACTGGGCGCGGCAGGCGCTGAAGCGTGGTCATCGCCGCATCGTCCGCGACGCGCGCGCCTTCACCCGGCTGGCGCCGGCCGAGCGCCACGCATTGCGCATCGCGATCAAGCGCCAGCGCTACGCGGCCGAATTCTTCCGCACGCTGTTCGGCGGGAAGCGCCAGGCGCGCTACCTGGCCGTGCTGCGCGCGGCGCAGGACAGCCTTGGACGCGCCAACGACGCCCATGTCGGGGCGGAGCTGTTGCGGACGGCGCCGCCCGAAACCGGGCCGATGGGCGATTTCGCGCGCGGCTGGCTGGCCGCCCGGCTCGCGGACGCGGAAAACGGCGACAGCGCCGCCGCGATGCGGCGCCTGCTCGACACGCCGACCTACTGGTAAACCCCAACCGAAGAGGACACACGCATGGACCTGATTCTGTGGCGACACGCCGAGGCCGAGGACGGCCTGCCCGACCTGGATCGCGAGCTGACCGACAAGGGGCGCAAGCAGGCCGGCCGCATGGCCGACTGGCTGAACCCGCGGCTGGCGCAGGACACGCAGGTGCTGGCGAGCCCGGCCCGGCGCACGCTGCAGACCGCGCGGGCGCTGGGGCGCAGCCATACCGAGGTGGCGGCACTCGCGCCCGGCGCCAGCGCCGACGCGGTGCTGCGGGCCGCCGGCTGGCCCGATGCGCCGCATCCGGTGCTGATCGTCGGCCACCAGCCCACGCTCGGCCAGGTCGCGGTGCGCCTGCTCACCGGACAGGGGGGCGACCTGTCGATCAAGAAGGGGGCGGTCTGGTGGTTCCAGTGCCGCGAGCGCGACGGCGAACTGCAGGTGGTGCTGCGCGCTGTGGTGGGGCCCGACTGGTTATAATCGATGCGTGACTAGACCCGCCCATCCGCAGGGAGCGCGCCAGGCGTTCCCGACCCCGCCGACGAGGGACGAGCCGTGCCCGGCTGGCTGAGCAGTCTGCGCGATTCCATCGTGCAGGCGAGCCCGCTGCGCCGCGTGATGCTTGCCCTGCTGGTCGTGCTGCCGCTGGCGGCTCTCGGCGCCGCCTACTGGTGGCTCAACCCTCCGGAATACCGGATCCTCTACGCCAAACTCTCCGACCGCGCCGGCGGCGAAGTCATCGCCGCGCTCGAACAGCTCGACATTCCCTTCCGCCTCTCGGCCGCCGACGGCAGCATCGAAGTGCCGGCCGAGCAATTGCACAGCGCGCGTTACCGCCTCGCCGCCCGCGGCCTGCCGCGTTCCGACGCCGACGCGCAGACCGAGGTCGAGCGCGCGCCGAGCTTCGGCGCCTCGTCGCTGCAGGAGCAGCAGCGCTTCCAGCGCGCGCTCGAACTCGATCTCGCGCGTTCGATCCAGGAACTCGAGCCGGTCGAACTCGCACGCGTGCATCTCGCCCTGCCAAAGGTCTCGCCCTTCCTGCGCGACGCGCCGGCAGCCACCGCCGCGGTGCTGGTGCGCCTGCGGCCGGGCGCCCAGCTCACCGTCGATCAGGTGACGACGATCCAGACCCTGGTCGCCGCCGGCGTGCCGCGCATGCAGCGCGCCGCGGTGCAGGTGCTCGATCCGCGCGGCGTGCTGCTCGGCGGCGCCACGCCGGCGCCGGCGCAGTCGGCGCGGCTGGCGCTGGAGGCCGATCTGGCGCGGCGCGCGCTGGCGGTGCTTACACCCTGGCTCGGCGAGGGGCGCGTGAACGTGCAGGTGACCGCCACGCTGGAAGACAGCGAAACGCGGCAGACGGTCGAACGCGTGCGCAATGTGATGGTGGCGGGCGAGGCGCGCCCGCTGGAGAAGACCGTGCGCACCACGCGCGTGCCCGAGGGCAGCGTGCAGCGCATCCAGGCGATCGTGGTGCTGGGCTTCGAGGCGAGCACGGCGCAGATTCGCCGCGCCAGCCAAATGGCGGGCCAGGCGCTCGGCCTGGTGCCGGCGCGCGGCGACCGCCTGAGCGTCTACGCGCTGCCGGCGGTCGCGCCTGCCGCGGCGCCGGCTGCCGCACCGGCGGCGGCCACGACAGTGCCCGAGACGCCGGCGCCGCAGCGCATTCCCGAAGTGCAGCCGGTCGCCGCGCCCGAACGTTTCCTCCTGCTGCCCGAGCTGCCGCCGCTCGCGCTTGCCGCTGCTGCCGCGGTCCTGGTGCTGCTGCTGTGGGGGCTGGCGACGCGCCGGCGCGCGCGTCCCGTGCCGGTCACCGAAATTCCGATCGACGACTTCGACGCCGTGCTCGACGGCGTGCGCAACCAGGTGCTCGCCGACCCGCGCGTCGCCGCCGACGTCGTCAAGCTGTGGATGCGCGCATGAGCCAGGCCGGCATCGAAAAATCCGCCGCGCTGCTGCTCGCCCTGGGCGAGGACGCCTCCGCGGCGGTACTGCGCTATCTGAGCCCGCTCGACGTCGCCCGCCTCGGCAGCGCGATGCGCGAACTCGAAGTGTTGCCGCGTGAGCGCGTGCGCGCGATCCTGCGCGACTTCGCCGCCGAAGCCGCCGAACAGACCGGCTTTGCCGCCGACACCGGGCGCTTCCTCGACGAGGCGATCAAGCGCGCGTTGAGCCCGGAACGCGCGCAGGCGCTGCTGCTGCAACTCGGCGCGACGGTGCCGAAGATGCTGGAAAAACTCGCATGGCGGCCGCCGGCGGAGATCGCGGGGCTGCTCGAGCCGCAGCCGCCGGCGCTGATCGCCGCGGTGCTCTCGCAGCTGCCGCGCGACGTCGCCGCCGGCGTCCTCGAGGTGCTGCCGGCGAAGACGCGCGCCGACACCCTGCTCGACCTGGCGCACAGCGAGGCGCCCAGCGCCGACATGCTGCGCGACCTCGACGACTGGCTGGCGAGCCTCGACGTCGACGCGACGGCGCCGCAGGGCGAGGCGGCGGTGGCGAAGCTGCTCGGGCAGATGAGCGAAGGCAGCGCGGCGGCGGCCCTGGTGCAGCTCGACCGGGACGACGCCGAACTTGCCGCGCGGCTGCGTGCACGCGCGCTGGCCTTCGAGGATCTGGCGCGGCTGCCGGAGGCGGCGCGCCGCACCTTCCTGCGCCATATCGGCGCGCGCACGCTGCTGCATGCGCTGAAGGGCAGCGACGGCGCGGTGCTGGAGGCGCTCGCCGCGGTGATGAGCCCGACCGCAGCGAAGCGCATGCGCGATGACCTCGACACCCTGGGCGCGCTGCCGGTCACCGCGATCCAGGCAGCGCAGGACGAGGCCGCGGCGACGCTGCGGCGGCTCGCGGCCGAAGGCGCGATCGCGCATCCTGAAGAGGGCATCCCCGCACGGGGCGAGGAGGCGGCATGAGTACATCCGACGACCGCAGCGCATTCGAGCAATGGGAAGTGGTCGAGCTGGCCGCCGCCGCCGAGGCGTCAGCCGCCGCCGAACGCGCTGCCGAACTCGAGCGCCTGCGCGAGGCGGCGCGCGCCGAGGGCCATGCCGAGGGACTCGCCGCCGGCCGCCAGGAAGCCGAGCAGGCCTGCAGCCGCATGAAGCAGCTCGCCGAAAGCTTTGGCAATACGCTCGACAATTTCGATTTCCGCCTGTCCGACATGCTGCTCGCGCTGGCGCTCGACGTCGCCCGGCAGGTGGTCGCCGGCGAACTCGCCGCACGCCCCGAGCGCATCCTCGACGTGGTCAACCTGGCGCTGAAGCAGATGGCGGAGAGCACGCGCGGGGCGCGCCTACTGCTCAATCCGGAGGACGCCGCGCTGGTGCGGCCGCATCTCGACCAGGTGCTCGACAAGAATCGCCTGCGCATCGTCGAGGACGTGCGTATCGTACGCGGCGGCTGCCTGATCGAGACGCCGCACGGCGACATCGATGCGACCCTGCCGGCGCGCTGGCGCCAGGTGGTGCAGGTGCTCGGCGCCAACCAGGGCTGGCTCGAATGAGCGACCGCATCGTCCGCTTCCGCGAATACCTCGCCAACTGCCGGCGCGCGGTGAACTGGGCGACGCCGATCGCGGCGAGCGGGCGCCTTACCCGGGTGTCGGGACTGGTGATGGAGACGGTGGGCCTGCGCATGCCCGTCGGCAGCCAGTGCACGGTGCAGGTGCCGGGCGGGCAGAGCATCGAGGCCGAGGTCGCGGGCTTTTCCGCCGACACGCTCTACATCATGCCGGCGACCGACGTGCACGGCGTAATGCCGGGCGCGCGGGTGATTCCCGAAAACCCCATGGCGGCGCAGCCGCCGCGCCTGGGCATGCGCTACGTGCCGCGCCGGCGCGCGCAGGACCGCGTGCGCCAGGTGCCGGTCGGCGACCGCCTGCTCGGCCGCGTGCTCGACGGTGCCGGCCGGCCGCTCGACGGCATGGGGCCGCTGACCCTGGAACGCCGGGTGCCGCTGTACAGCCGGCCGATGAACCCGCTCGAGCGTGCGCCGATCCGCGACACCCTCGATGTCGGCGTACGCGCGATCAACGGTTTGCTGACGGTGGGGCGCGGCCAGCGCCTCGGCCTGTTCGCCGGCAGCGGCGTCGGCAAGAGCGTGCTGCTCGGCATGATGGCGCGCTTCACCGAGGCCGATGTCGTCGTCGTCGGCCTGATCGGCGAGCGCGGCCGCGAAGTGAAGGAATTCATCGACCGTATCCTCGGCGCCGAGGGCATGGCGCGCGCGGTGGTGGTGGCGGCGCCGGCCGATCATCCGCCCTTGATGCGCCTCAACGGCGCGGCGTACGCGATGTCGATCGCCGAGCATTTCCGCGACCAGGGCAAGCACGTGCTGCTGATCATGGATTCGCTGACGCGCTATGCCATGGCGCAGCGCGAGGTGGCGCTGGCGATCGGCGAGCCGCCGGCGACCAAGGGCTACCCGCCATCGGTGTTCGCCAAGCTGCCGCAGCTCGCCGAACGCGCCGGCAACGGCCGCGCCGGCAGCGGCTCGATCACCGCCTTCTTCACCGTGCTGATGGAAGGCGACGACCAGCAGGACCCGATCGCCGACGCCGCGCGCGCGATCCTCGACGGCCACATCGTGCTCTCGCGCGACCTTGCCGACGCCGGCCACTATCCCGCGATCGACATCGAGGCGTCGATCAGCCGGGTGCAGCCCGACCTCCTGTCCGAGGACGAGCTCGACCGCACGCGCCGCTTCAAGTACCTGTACTCGCGCTATATGCGCAGCCGCGACCTGCTCGCGGTGGGTGCCTACGTGCCGGGCGCCGACGTCGTGCTCGACGAGGGCGTGCGGCTGTATCCGCGCATGCAGGCCTACCTGATGCAGGGCATGCGCGAGCGCGTCACCCTCGACGCCGCCCGCAACGCGCTCGCCGGGGTCGTCGCATGAAGGGCTTCGCGCTCGCGCGGGTGTTGCAGCTCGTCGAGCGGCGCAGCGAGACCCTGTCGCGCTCGGTCAAGCAGGCGCACGGCGAATGGCTGCGCGCGCGCGGCCGCCTGGCGCAACTGGCGGCGTTGCGCGGCGCGCGCATCGCGCAGCTGTCGGACCGGCTGCGCGACGGGTTGCCAGCGGCGCAGCTGCAGGAAGCCAACCGCCTGCGCCAGGCGCAGGCGGAGGACATGCGGGCGGCGCAGGCCGAGATCGACGCCGCGCACCAGGCCTGGCAGGCCCGGCTGGCCGAATGGCTGGAGATCGAGCAGAGCGTGAAGGCCTTGCGTCTGTTGCAGCAGCGCCACGAGGCGCGGATCGCGATCCAGCAGCGCCGCATCGAGCAGCGCGAACACGACGAGCTGGTCGAACTGATGCACCGCACGGAAGCGGGCCGCCCGGGGCGCTGACGACGATGCGGCTGCTCGAACTCACGCCCGAAGAAGCCGCATTCCTGGCGACGGCCGAGGCCGACGACCTGTCCGCCCGTCTTACCCGCCGGCTCGCCGCCACGCTGGCCGCGCGCCTGCGGCTGCCGCTGCAGCTCGACATGGCCTTCGTCGAGGCACCGGCCGCGGCGCCGGCGCAGCCGCTGTGGCAGCCCGACGCGGCGTTCGCCACGTTGTGGCTGACCCGCCGGCTTGGCGGCCAGCGCCTGGCAGGCGCGGCGTGCTTCGTGCCGTCGAGCCTGCTGCATACGCTCGACGCGGCGCTGGCGGAAGCCTGGCTCGACGGCGCCGCCGCCGTGCCGCCGGCGCTCGCCTGGACGCTGACCTGCGGCCTGGGTACGGCGTCGTTCGCCGTGCACCTGCCGCCTTCCGAAACCGACATGACGCGCTGGGCGCGGGGAGTGATACGCGATGCTTAGACGGTGGGCTGCGACGGCCCTGATGCTGGGGGCGCCGGGGCCGGCCTTCGCCGCGCCGGACGCGGCGGGCAGTGTGCTCACGGTGCTGCTGAGCCTGGTGCTGATCCTCGGCGGCTTCGTCGCGGTGGCGTGGTTCGCGCGTCGCTACCTGCCCGGCCTGGGGGCGCAGGGCGCGGTGAAGGTGGTCGGTTCGACCACGGTCGGCGCGCGCGAGCGCGTGGTGGTGGTCGAGGTCGAGGACACCTGGCTGCTGCTCGGCGTGGGCGGCGGCAACGTGCGCCTCCTGCACACGCTGCCGAAGCCGGCGCGCGCGGCATCTCCGACGGAGTTGAAGCGATGAGGCGGGGCGGGTGGCTGGCGGGGCTGGGTCTGGGGCTGTTGAGCCTGCCGGCGCTCGGCGCCGAAGCGACCGTGCCGCTGCTGGCGGTGTCGCCGGGCGCGGGCGGGCAGGTGATCGGCGTGCCGGGTGCGAGCCTGCCCTGGCTGCTGCTGTTTCCGTTCCTGCCGGCGCTGCTGCTCGCCTTCACCGCGTTCACCCGCATCGCCGTGGTGCTGTTCCTGCTGCGCCAGGGGCTGGGCAGTTCGACCGCGCCGCCCAATCTGGTGCTGATGGGCCTGGCGGTGCTGCTGACGATCTTCGTCATGTCGCCGGCGATCAAGACCATCAACGCCGAGGCCTACCAGCCGTATCTCGCCGGCACGCTCGATTTCAACACCGCGGCGGCGCAGGCGGCCGAACCCCTCAAGGCCTTCATGCTGCGGCAGACGCGCGCCGAGGATCTCGACCTCTTCGTCGGCGACGATCCGGCCGTCGATCCCGCGCGCGCCGAGACCGTGCCGCTTGCCGCGCTGGCGCCGGCCTTCCTCACCAGCGAGCTGAAGACCGCGTTCCAGATCGGTTTCATGGTGATCCTGCCCTTCCTGCTGATCGACCTCGTGGTGGCGGCGGTGCTGACCGCGCTCGGCATGATCATGCTGCCGCCGCAGCTGGTGTCGCTGCCGCTGAAGCTGCTGCTGTTCGTCTCGGTCGACGGCTGGCATCTGCTGGTCGGCTCGCTGATCGGGAGCTTCTAGTGGAAGCCCTGGCCCGCGATGCGCTCTGGCTGCTGCTCGTGGTGGCGGGGCCGGTGCTGCTGGCGGGGCTGGCGGTCGCGTTCGCGATCAGCCTGTTCCAGGCGGCGACGCAGATCCTCGAACCGACGCTGTCCTTCGTGCCCAAGCTGCTGGTGATGCTGGTCGTGCTGGCCATTCTGGGCAGCTGGATGGGCGGGCAACTCGTCGAGTTCGCGCGCATGCTGCTGACCGATTTCCCCGCGCTGGTCGAGTGAGCCCGGCATGCCGCTGAGCGAAACCGCGCTGTCCGCCTGGCTGTTCGCCTTTGCGCGGCTGGCCGGCTGGACCGCGTTCGACCCGCTCACCGGCCGCCTGCCGTGGAGCCTGCGCCTGATGCTGGCGGCAGTGCTGGCCGCCGTGTTGGCGCCGGGGTTGCTGGCCGCCGCACCCTCGGCGTTCAGCCTGCAGGGCGTGCTGGGCCTGGCGCTGGAGGCGGTGTGGGGCGCTGCGCTCGCGCTCGCCGTGTGGCTGGTGTTCGCGGCGGTGAGCGCGGCCTTCGTCTGGACCGGACACACCGCGACCGGCGGCCTGCTTGCCCTGACTGCCGAGCAATCGGCACCGGCCGACGCGGCCTGGCGCGCGCTCGCCGGCTGGCTTGCGGCGCTGGCCTTCCTCGGCGCAAGCGGCCATCTGCTGGTGCTCGACGCGCTGCGCGACAGCTTCGTGGCGATGCCGGTGGCGTTGCTGCCGGCCGCGCCCGACCTGCGCGCGCTGGCGGAAGCCGGCAGCTGGCTGTTCGCCACCGGGCTGCAGCTGGCGCTGCCGCTCCTGGCGCTGGCGCTGCTGGTGCAGCTCGCCTTCGGCATCGTCGCGCGCACCACGCCCGGCCTCGACCTGTTTTCGGCGGGACTGGGCATCGCGGTGCTCGGGCTCATCGTGCTGTGGATCTGGGCGGTGCCGCGCGTCGCCCAGGGGATCGGCCTGGGGCTGGCCCAGCTCGGCGGCTGGCTGGGGCGTTTGCAATGAACGGGCGCCGCGCGGCGCCGCGCAGGGGGAGCTGGACATGAACGAAGCGCATACGTCTGACGCATTGGTCCTTTTCGGCGCCACCGGCGACCTCGCGCGGCGCAAGATCTTTCCGGCGCTGCACGACATGCTGCGCCACGGCCGCACGCTGCCGCCCATCGTCTGCGTGGCGCACACGGAAGGCTGGGACCTGGAGCGCCTGCGCGCCCACGCGCGGGCCGGCATCGAGGAATTCGGCGGCGGCGCCGACGACGGCGTGTTCCGCAACCTCGCCAGCCTGATGACCTACATCAACGGCGACTACGAGGACGCCGAGACCTACACCGCCCTGCGCCGCGCGCTCGAACACCGCCAACACCCGCTGCACTACTTCGCCATCCCGCCAGCGATGTTTCCGGTGGTGGTGCGCGGGCTGGCGGCGGCGGGCTGCGCCGAGGGCGCGCGCGTGGTGGTGGAAAAACCCTTCGGCCGCGATCTGGAGTCGGCGAAGTCGCTCAACGCCACGCTGCACGAGGCGCTGCCCGAGTCGGGCATCTTCCGCATCGACCATTACCTCGGCAAGGAGGCGGTGCAGAACATCCTGTACTTCCGCTTCGCCAATTCCTTCCTCGAACCGATCTGGAACCGCAACCACATCCGCCAGGTGCAGATCACCATGGCGGAGAGCTTTGGCGTGGCCGGGCGCGGGCGCTTCTACGATTCGGTCGGGGCGATCCGCGACGTGCTGCAGAATCATCTGCTGCAGATCCTTGCCCTGCTGGCGATGGAGCCGCCGCTCGGCACCAGCGCCGAAGCGGTGCGCGACGAGCAGGCCAAGCTCCTGAAGGCGATCCGGCCGCTGTCCCCGGGCGACATCGTGCGCGGGCAGTACGAGGGCTACCGGCAGGAGGAGGGCGTGGCGCGCGGCTCGGACACCGAGACCTTCGCCGCGGTGCGCTTCTTTATCGACACCTGGCGCTGGGCCGGCGTGCCCTTCATCGTGCGCACCGGCAAGCGCCTGCCGGTCACCACCACCGAGATCCGCGCCGAATTCCAGCTGCCGCCGCAGCGCGTGTTCGCCTTGTCGGAGTCGGGGCCGCTCGCACCCAACTACCTGCGCATGCGGCTGTCGCCGACGGTGTCGATCGCGCTCGGCGCGCGCACCAAGAACGCCGGCGACCGCATGGTCGGCCGGCCGGTCGAGCTGTACGTGTGCAACGACCACCCGGACGAGATGAGCGCCTACGAGCGCCTGCTGGGCGACGCCATGGACGGCGAAGCGATGTTGTTCGCGCGCCAGGACGCGGTCGAGGCGGCCTGGCGCGTGGTCGAGCCGGTGCTCGACCACCACGACCCGGCCTGGCAGTACGAACCCGGCACCTGGGGGCCGGCCGAGGCCGACCTGCTCTTGGCCGGCGGGCGCTGGCACAACCCGCGGCCGCCACAGCCTTAGGGGGCACGCGGCGTGCGGGCAGATGGATTAGAATGGCGCATTTATTCGACGGCGCGCCGCCTGGCCGGCGCATGACGGGACCTCACGCGGCACACACAGCATGGCAGACATTTCAACGCCCACAGGCAGCCTGGTTGCGATCGTCACCCCGATGCGGGACGACGGCGCGCTCGATCTCGACGCGCTGCGCAGGCTCGTCGACTGGCACATCGCGGAAGGTACCGACGGCATCGTCGTCGTCGGCACCACGGGCGAGTCGCCGACGGTCGACTTCGACGAGCACTGCCTGCTGATCCGCACGACGGTCGAGCAGGCCGCGGGCCGCGTGCCGGTGATCGCCGGCACCGGCGCGAACTCCACGTCCGAGGCGATCGAGCTCACCGAATGCGCCAGGGCCGCCGGCGCGCAAGCCGGGCTTTCGGTCGTGCCCTACTACAACAAGCCGACCCAGGAAGGCCTGTACCAGCACTACCGGAAGATCGCCGAGTCGGTCGACCTGCCGCTCATCCTCTACAACGTGCCGGGCCGCACCGTCGCCGATCTCGCCAACGACACCGCGCTGCGTCTCGCGCAGGTGCCCGGGGTCGTTGGCCTCAAGGACGCGACCGGCAACATGGAACGCGCGTCCGACCTGCTGCGCCGCGCGCCGAAGCATTTCGCGCTCTACAGCGGCGACGACGCCTCGGCGCTGCCCTTCATGCTCTTGGGTGGTCACGGCGTGATCTCGGTCACCGCCAACGTCGCGCCGAAGCTGATGCACGCGATGTGCGAGGCGGCCTTCGCGGGGAACCTGGCACGCGCCCGCGAACTCAACAACAGGCTGCTGCCGCTGCACAGCAAGCTCTTCGTCGAGGCCAATCCGATTCCGGTGAAATGGGCCTGCGCCGAGCTAGGCCTGATGCCGGCCGGCCTGCGTCTGCCGCTGACGCCGCTGTCGGCGAGCCACCATGAAACCCTGCGCGACGCGCTGCGCCACGCCGGTCTGCTGTAAGCCTACGTCCAGGATCCACTCCATGCGCTTATTCCCCCTGTTCCTGATCGCCGCGCTCGCCACCTCGGGCTGCGGCTACCTCGAAACCAAGAAGATCGACTACAAATCCGCCGGCAAGGCGCCGACGCTGGAAGTGCCGCCCGACCTCACCGCGCCGACCGGCGACAACCGCTACGCCATTCCCGACACTCAGGGCAGCGGCACCGCGACGCTGTCGGCCTACAGCCAGGAGCGCAAGACGACGCCCGCGAGCGCGCAGACCCTGCTGCCGCAGCAGGACAAGGCGCGCATCGAGCGCGCCGGCAGCCAGCGCTGGCTGGTGGTGCAGGCGACGCCGCAGCAGGTGTGGCCGGTGATCAAGGATTTCTGGCAGGAGACCGGCTTCCTCGTTAACCTCGAGTCGCCCGAGACCGGCGTGATGGAGACCGACTGGGCGGAGAACCGCGCCAACATCCCGCAGGACGTGATCCGCCGCACCCTCGGCCGCGTGCTCGACGGCCTGTATTCCACGGCGGAGCGCGACAAGTTCCGCACCCGCATCGAGCAGGGCCGCGACGGCGTCGAGATCTACGTGAGCCACCGCGGCATGCAGGAAGTCTACGATTCGTCGAACAAGGACAAAACGGTGTGGCAGCCGCGTCCGGCCGATCCCGAACTCGAAGCCGAGATGCTGCGTCGCCTGATGCTGCGCTTCGGCGTCGAGGAAAACCGCGCGCAGACCCTGCTGGCCCAGCAGCGCGCGCCCGAAATGGCGCGCATCGTGCGCGACGGCGCTGCGCCGCAACTGGAAATGGACGAAAGCTTCGACCGCGCCTGGCGCCGCGTCGGCCTTGCGCTCGACCGCATCGGCTTCGCGGTGGAGGACCGCGACCGCTCCAAGGGCGTGTACTTCGTGCGCTACATCGACCCGCAGATCGACAACGAAACCAAGCGTGACGAGGGTATCTTCGCCAAGCTCGCGTTCTGGCGCGGCAAGAAGGAGCAGACCTCGCCGCAGCTGCAGATCGTCGTCAACGAAACCGGCGACAAGAGCCGCGTCAGCGTGGCCGGCGGCGATGGCAAGGGTGTCGATCCGAACACCCAGACCCGCATCCTCAACCTGCTGCACAAGGAACTGAAGTAAGGCGGAGCGGCTAGCGTGCGGTTCGCCAGTCTGGGCAGCGGCAGCGAGGGCAACGGCCTGGTGGTCGAGGCCGGCAGCACCCGGGTGCTGATGGACTGCGGCTTCGGGCTGGCCGACAGCGTGGCGCGGCTGGCGCGCCTGGGGCTGGCGCCGGCGGATCTGGCCGGCATCGTGGTGACCCACGAGCACAGCGACCATATCGGCGGCGTTGGGCGGCTGGCGAGGAAATACGACCTGCCGGTGTGGCTCACCGCCGGTACGCGGACGATGGCGCAGGATCTCGACGGCGTCGCGGTGCAGGTGATCGACAGCCACGCGGCGTTCGCCGTGGACGGACTGGAAATCCAGCCCTACCCGGTGCCGCACGACGCGCGCGAGCCGGTGCAGTATGTGTTCGGCGACGGCAACCGGCGGCTCGGCGTGCTGACCGACGCCGGCTGCGGCACGCCGCACATCGAGGCGATGCTGGCCGGGGTCGACGCGCTGGTGCTCGAATGCAACCACGACGCCGCGATGCTGGAAAACGGGCCGTACCCCCCGATGCTGAAGCGCCGCGTCGGCGGCCGCTTCGGTCATCTGGAGAACGGCCAGTCGGCGGCGCTGCTGGCGAAGCTGAAACACGCCGGGCTGCAGTGCGTGATTGCGGCCCATGTGTCGAAGAAGAACAATACCGACGCGCTGGCGCGACGCGCGCTCGCCCAGGCGCTCGACTGCGCCGACGACGAGGTGCGCGTGGCGTGCCAGACGACTGGATTTGACTGGATCCGCATCTGAGCGGATCGGATAGGACTGGACAGACTTTGACGACTTTTGCCGAACTCGGGCTCGCGCCCGACATCCTGCGGGCCCTCGACGAGATGGGCTACGTGTCACCGACGCCGATCCAGGAACAGGTGATTCCGCTGGCGCTCACCGGTGGAGACATTCTCGGCGCGGCGCAGACCGGTACCGGCAAGACTGCGGCGTTTGCGCTGCCGCTGATCCAGCGCCTGCTACCGTTTGCCAACACCAGCACCTCGCCGGCCAAGCATCCGATCCGCGCGCTCATCCTCACCCCCACGCGCGAACTCGCGATCCAGGTCGAGGAGGCGATCCAGGCCTACACCAAGCACGTGCCGCTGCGCTCGCTGGTGGTGTACGGCGGCGTCAACATCAACACCCAGATCCCGATCCTGAAGACCGGCATCGAGATCCTCGTCGCCACGCCGGGGCGGCTGCTCGACCACGTGCAGAACAAGACGCTGCTCCTGAACCAGGTCAACACGCTGGTGCTCGACGAGGCCGATCGCATGCTCGACATGGGCTTCATGCCCGACCTCAAGCGCATCGTCGCGCTGCTCCCGCAGCAGCGGGTGAACATGATGTTCTCGGCGACCTTCCCCGAGGAAATCCGCAAGCTCGCCGACAGCATCCTCAACAATCCGACCTTCATCGAGGTGGCGCGCAATACGACCGCGGTGACGGTGACGCAGGTGATGCACCCGGTGCATCATGAGCGCAAGCGCCAGCTGCTGGCGCACCTCATCAAGAGCCGCGACCTGCGGCAGGTACTGGTGTTCACCGGCACCAAACTCGGCTGCAACCGGCTCGCCAACGAGCTCAACAAGGCCGGCATCCACGCCGACGCCATCCACGGCGACAAGACCCAGCAGGAGCGCATCAAGGCGCTCGACGCCTTCAAGGCCGGCAGCATCCGCGTGCTGGTCGCCACCGACGTCGCCGCGCGGGGCATCGACATCGAGGCGCTGCCCTACGTCGTCAACTACGATCTGCCGCACAACGCTGAGGATTACGTGCACCGCATCGGCCGCACCGGCCGCGCCGGCGCCAAGGGCGAGGCCATCTCGCTGGTGAGCGAATCGGAAACGCGTTATCTGAAGGACATCGAGAAACTCATCGGCACCACGCTCGACCCCGTCATCGTGCCGGGCTTCGAGCCCGGCGCGGCCGACGTCGCCTACCAGTCGCGCCCGCCGCGCAGCGAACGCCATGGCGAGCGGGGTGAACGTGGCGAGCGCCACGAACGCAGCACGCCGCGTGCGCGGCCCGCGGCGGCGCGCGATGCCCTGTTCGATGCGCCCTACGTGCCGAGCGAGGCGCCGCGTACGGAATCCACGCCCGCGCTGGTGCGGCCGGGGCCCAAGAAGCAGGTCGCGGCGCTGTTCCGCAGTCCGGTGAAGTCCGACAACGCCGGACAGTGAGCTGGGAACTGCTGCTGCTGGCGTTGTCCGGAGCGCTGGTCTGGTACTGGTACGGCGGCCTGCACGTTCGCGAACAGGCCGTGGCGGCCAGTCGCCGCGCCTGCGCCGACGCCGGCCTGCAGTTCCTGGATGACAGCGTTGCGCTGCGGCGACTGCGCCTGGCCCGCGATGGTTCGGGCCAGTTGCGCTTCCAGCGTGACTATCTTTTCGAGTTTTCCGACACCGGCGACAACCGCCGGCCCGGCGTCGTGCGCATGCTCGGCGAGCGCGTCGAATGGGTGAGCCTCGACGGCGAATGGCAGCCCGGGCGGGTGGCGAGCGTCACGCGGCTGCGCGAGTGATGCGCTGGGCGCGCCGCGCTCCCGCAGCCCATCGGGTTCTCATTCCTGCTCGATTTCGAGGATGGCAAGGCTGATCTGCTGGCCGAGGTTGGCGTCGAACTCCGCCCACTTGGCGTAGGCCTTCAGTTTCTCGGCGACGATCGGCTTCATCTCGAAGTCGGCCTTGCCTTCGTCGTACAGGCGCCGCACTTCCTTCATGAAAATGTCGAAATAGGCCTTCTGTTCGGCGACGAGCTTGCGGTCGCCGGTCTTGCCGTGGCCGGGCACGTAGAGCTTCGCGTTGAGGTCGTAGGCGCGCTGCGTTGCTTTCATCACGCCTTTGAAGGTGCCGTCGCGCAGGTTCATCGACTGGCGGGCGAGCACGTTGTCGCCGGTGAAGAGAATGCGGTCCTCGACGATCTCGATCATGAGGTCGGTCTTGCTGTGCGCGTCGTCCGAGGAATGGATGCGGAAGGTCTTGCCGCCGATCTTGAACGTCTGGCCGTCGGCCGCCTCGATCGTGGGGATCACCGCGCGCGTGCCGTCCGTATAACCCTTCGTCAGGTTCGACATGAGGTCGAGCCAGAATTGGTCGGCACCTGCCTTGGCCTGCTTGATCATGTCGGGGTGGGCGATGATGACGGCGTTCGGCCAGGCTTCGAGCACCGCCTGGTTGCCCAGCCAGTGGTCGCCGTGCACGTGGGTGTTGAACACGTGGGTGACCGGCTTCTTCGTCGTCTTCTTCAATTGCGCGACGACCATGCGGCCCGCCTGCACGCTCGAGCCCGGATCGATCAGCACCACGCCGTCGGCGGTGACGACCCATGCGGGGTTGTTCATGAAGCTCTGGTTCTCGACCGAGGGAATGCCTTGCGGACCGTGGATCACGTAGACGTTGGCATGGACCTGCTGCGGCGGGTAGGGGCGCACGACGTCGTTGGGACCGGCGAGGGCAGCGCTGCAGAAGGCGAGGGCGGCAAAAAGCGGGGCGATGCGCATGGGGACTCCGTTTAGCTTGAAATATCTGGAATGGACAACAGCGCGCCCAGCCTACCACCACTTCTCGAAAATGATGCGGTTCATCGGCACGCCGAGGCTGTGCAGCAGCGTGCTCATGTCCTCGACCATGCCCTTGGGACCGCACAGGTAGTAGAGCGTGTCGTCGGGCACGTCGAGCGCGTGCAGCTTGACCGGGTCGATGCGGCCGGTGAGGCCGTGCCACAAGGGGTCGGGCTGGGTGACTGTAAGCGTGACGTGCAGGGTGTCGTGTGCCAGGGCTGCGGCCTCGAGTTCTTCGCGGAACAGGATCTCGCGGCTGTCCGACACGCTGTAGACCAGATGCGCCTGCGTCGGCAGCCCGGCGTCGCGCACGTGGCGAAAGATCGAGAGCAGCGGGGTGACGCCGACGCCGCCGCCGATCAGCACGACGTTGTCGCTCATCTCCGGCAGATACACGAACGGCCCCTGGCCCTGGCTCACGCGCACCCGGTCGCCGACGCGCGCGCGTTCGTGCACCCAGCGGGCGACTGGGTGCCGCGCGCTCGCCTTGATCGCGAGTTCGATCTCGCCGCGTCGGAGCGGCGAGGTGGTGATCGAATAGCCCGAGGTATGCGGCGCACCGTCGAGGTCGACGCTGAGGTCGACCCACTGGCCAGGCAGGAAGCGGAAGCCGGAATCGGGAATGGCGAGGCGCAGGGCGCGAATGCTGGGCGTGGCGGGCGTGATCGCGAGGATCTCCGCATCGAAGGTCTGCAAGGCTTAGTCCTGTTGCTTGTGGAAGGCGAGCGAGGCCGAATTGATGCAGTAGCGCAGGCCGGTCGGCGCCGGGCCGTCGGGGAAGACGTGGCCGAGGTGCGAGCCGCAGCGACGGCACAGCGCCTCGATGCGCACCATGCCGTGGCTGGTGTCGGTCTTCTCGGCGACGGCGTCGGGGGTCAGCGCCTGGTAGAAGCTCGGCCAGCCGGTGCCGGAATCGAACTTCGTTTCGGACGAGAACAGCGGCTCGCCGCACGCCGCGCAGCGGTATTCGCCGACGTCGTGATGATCCCAGTACCGGCCGGTGAAGGCGCGTTCGGTGCCGTGCTCGCGCAGGATGCGGTACTGCTCGGGGCTGAGGATTTCGCGCCATTCGGCGTCGCTTCGGGTCTTGTCTATAGTCATGGAGCACTCCGCGGAAAAAAGAGTGTAAACGAGGTTGACAGCGTCATCGTAGCGGGTTTAATCTTCGTTCAGGTATTAGACTAAGTCTAAAAACCAGATTCCCTCAAGCACCCGGCTTGCCATGGTCACAATGCAAGTAGGGTGATTGCGGGGAAGTTTTCTGTGCTGCAAAGCATGTCCACGTAAACCAAGGAGATCAGGTTATGCAACTCAAAGGTTCCAAAACCGAAGAACATCTGAAGGCCGCCTTCGCCGGCGAATCGCAGGCCAACCGCCGCTACCTCTACTTCGCAGCCAAGGCCGACGTCGAAGGCTACAACGACGTTGCCGCCGTCTTCCGCTCCACCGCCGAAGGCGAAACCGGCCACGCCCACGGCCACCTCGAGTACCTGGAAAAGTGCGGCGACCCCGCCACCGGCATGGCCTTCGGCCCCACCGCCGACAACCTGAAGACCGCGATCGCCGGCGAGACCCACGAGTACACCGACATGTACCCGGGCATGGCCAAGGACGCGCGTGCTGAAGGCTTCGACGAGATCGCCGACTGGTTCGAGACCCTGGCCAAGGCCGAGCGCTCGCACGCCAACAAGTTCCAGAAGACCCTGGACAGCCTGGGCGCGTAATTCGCCCATGCACGAGGCAGGCCCTGTGCCTGCCTCGACCCCGAATTCCGTGGCGACGGCCAGATCCAATGGACGCCGGCGCCCATAAAAAACACGTCACGCACCCTGGAGTTCGCATGAGCACCCGTGAAGGCAGCCTTGAAGCCCCGACCCGCCACCCGCTCGACTGGAAAAACCCGGATTTCTACAACGAAGACAAGCTCATGCACGAGCTTGAGCGCATCTACGATATCTGCCACGGCTGCCGCCGCTGCGTGTCGCTGTGCACCGCGTTTCCGACCCTGTTCGACCTGGTCGACGAGTCGCCGACCATGGAGGTCGACGGCATCGAGAAGAAGGACTACTGGAAAGTGGTCGACGAGTGCTACCTGTGCGACCTGTGCTACATGACCAAGTGCCCCTACGTGCCGCCGCATCCGTGGAACCTCGACTTCCCGCACACCATGCTGCGCGCCAAGGCGATCAAGTTCAAGAAGGGCGAGACGACCTTCCGCGACAAGCTCCTGTCCTCCACCGACGCGATGGGCAAGCTCGCCTCGATCCCGGTGGTGGTGCAGGCGGTCAACGCCAGCCTGAAGAGCAAGCCGATCCGCAAACTCGTCGACAGCGTGCTGCACATCCACCCCGACCGCAAGCTGCCCGAGTACGACAGCGCGAAGTTCCGTTCCACCGCCAAGCCGCGCAACGACTTCGCGGTGAAGGACGGCGAGAAGACACCCGGCAAGGTCGCGATCTACGCGACCTGCTACGTCAATTACAACGAGCCCGGCATCGGCCACGACCTGCTGAAGCTCCTGACGCACAACGAGATTCCGCACGTGCTGGTGGAGAAGGAGGCCTGCTGCGGCATGCCCAAGCTCGAACTGGGCGACCTCGACGCCGTCGCGCGCCTGAAGGACACCAACATTCCGCACCTGGCGAAGCTCGCGCGCGCAGGCTACGCGATCCTCACCGCCGTGCCCTCGTGCACGCTGATGTACAAGCAGGAGCTGCCGCTGATGTTCCCCGACGACGCCGACGTGCAGGCGGTGAAGGAGGCGATGTGGGACCCGTTCGAGTACCTGATGGCGCGCAACGCCGACGGCCTCTTGAAAACCGACTTCAAGTCGCCGCTCGGCAAGGTCGCCTACCACGTGCCCTGCCACCAGCGTGTGCAGAACATTGGCAACAAGACGCGCGACGCGCTGGCGATGGCCGGCGCCGAGGTGACGCTGGTCGAGCGCTGCTCGGGCCACGACGGCACCTGGGGCGTGAAGACCGAATGGTTCGACAAGTCGATGAAGATCGGCAAGCCGGTGTTCCGTCAGATGGCCGAGCCGCAACCCGATTACGTGAGTTCCGACTGCGCGATCGCCGCGCGTCACATCCTGCAGGGCATGGGCGAAGCCGCCACCGCGCAGAAGCAGCATCCGATCACGCTGCTGCGCATTGCCTACGGTCTTGAGTAAACGCTAGCAAGGAGAACACGACATGCCGCAGATCACCCGTGACAGCCTGTTGACCCTGGAGGGTTACGCCAAGGTGCGCCCGCAGATGCGCGCCGAAATCATGGCGCACAAGAAGAACCGCATGGTCGACCTCGGCGAGCACGTCACGCTGATTTTCGAAGACGAGAAGACCATGCGCTACCAGATCCAGGAAATGCTGCGCGCCGAGCGCACCTTCGAGGAATCGGGCATCCAGGACGAACTCGACGCCTACAACCCGCTGATTCCGGACGGCACGAACTGGAAGGCGACGATGATGATCCAGTATCCCGATCCGGACGAGCGCAAGCTGGCGCTGGCGAAGCTGAAGGGCATCGAGGACAAGGTCTGGGTGCAGGTCGCCGACCAGCCGAAGGTCTATGCGATCGCCGACGAGGACCTCGAGCGCGAGAACGCGGAGAAGACCTCGTCGGTGCATTTCCTGCGTTTCGAACTCGACGCCACCTCGATCGCCGCCGCCCAATCGGGCGCCGCGATCCGCATGGGCATCGACCTGCCGGCGTACACGGTGGCATCGATGACGCTGGCGGAGAACACCCGCGCGGCGCTGGTGGTGGATTTGGCCTAAGGTAAGAGTCAGGGCGGCACGACAACGACGACAACCCGCTGCCCTTCCCGGAGGAGGGCGTGATGCTGGATCAGTTGCTGGTGAAGCAGGTGCGGCGCCGGGTCGAAGCGGCCGGGCTGCCGGTGTCGGTCGAACTGTGGAACGGCGAGCGCGTCGGCGCGCACGACGCAGCCGCGGTAAGAGTGCGGCTGCACCAGCCGGCCAGCCTCAAGGCGATGGCCGACCCCAGCCTCGGTTCACTGGCGCGGGCCTACGTCGAAGGCCATCTCGACCTCGAAGGCGACGTGCGCGACATCCTCGCGCTCGGCGACCGCCTGTGCAACGCGGGCGACTGTAAGCCGAAAACCGGTTCCGACGGCTGGAAGTGGTGGCGTCACACCCGCAGCAAGGACCGCCGGAACATCCAGTACCACTACGACGTTTCCAACGACTTCTACGGCCTGTGGCTGGACCGCCGGCGGGTGTACTCCTGCGCCTATTTCAAGGACCCCGAGATGAGCCTGGATGCCGCGCAGGAAGCCAAGCTCGACCTCATCTGCCGCAAACTGGACCTGAAACCGGGCGAACGCTTCCTCGACATCGGCTGCGGCTGGGGCGGCCTCATCCTGCATGCCGCCGAGCGCTACGGCGTCGACGCGGTCGGCATCACCCTGTCGGACGACCAGAACGCCTACGTCAGCGAGCAGATCGCCGCGCGCGGCCTCGCGGGCCGGGTCGAGGTGCGCCGCATGGACTACCGCGACGTGCCCGAGCTCGGCGGCTACGACAAGATCGCCAGCGTCGGCATGTTCGAGCACGTCGGCCGCGCCAACCTCGCGGCCTATTTCCAGAAAATCCACGCGCTGCTGAAGCCGGGCGGGCTGGTCCTGAACCACGGCATCACCGCGGCCGCCCCCGATGCGGCGGGGCTCGGGGGCGGGATTTCGGAATTCATCGACGACTATGTCTTTCCGGGCGGCGAACTCGTGCACGCGCACGAAGTGTTCCGCGCCGCCGCCGGCAGCGGACTGGAATGCCTGGACGCCGAGAACCTTCGGCCGCACTACGCGCGCACCCTGTGGCACTGGGTGACCCGGCTGGAGCAGCACGCAGAATCGGCGCGTCGCCTGATCGGCGAGCAGAAATACCGCATCTGGCGCATCTACATGGCCGGCTCGGCCCATGCCTTCGACCAGGGCTGGATGGAGCTGTGGCAGGTGCTGGCCGGCAAGGGCGTCGACGGCCGGCAGCCGAACTACCCCTTCAGCCGCGAGCACATCTACGCGGGCCCTGCGTCCGCGCCCTGAGCGCGGAGACGTTCCCTTCCGCAGCCCGGGTCCCGGCGGCGCGAAGTTGCGCCGCCCCTTCAGCCATGCCATTCTTCGGCCGATACAAGGAGAATAACGAGGAGGATGCGTATGGGCATGTCGCGCAGGCAGATGCTCTCCGGGCTGGGCGCGCTGGCGCTGGCGGCGCCATGGCGGCCCGCACGGGCGGCCGGCGAGGAGGTCATCCGGATCAATATTCCCGGTCCGCACCTGATGCCGTTTTTTCCGCTGGAGCTGATCCCGGTGCTCGGGCTCGACCGCGAGCAGGGGGCGCGCCTGGCCATCCGCCACCTGCCCTCCGGGGTGCTCGCGGCGGAGGACATGCTCGCCGGAAACGCCGACTTCGCCGGCACCGGCTTTCCCATCATGCCCAATTTCATCGCCCGTCATAAGCCCATCGTCGCGCTCGCCGCGCTGTCGAGCGGCGCGCCGCCCTACGGCATCGTCGTGCGCAAGGATCTGGCGCCCAGCATCCGCAGCCTGGCCGACCTGCGCGGCCACAGCGTGGGGGTGCCGATGGGCAGCGTCTCGACCAAGACCTACCTGCAGCTGCTGGCCGAGCACTGGGTCGCCTCCCACGGCGTCCGTCCGCAGGAAGTGCGCTGGGTGCCGATCACGCAGAACTACGAAGGGGTGCACGGGGCGCTCGCGGGGGCTGTGGCGGACGCGGTGTTCTGCGAGGAGCCCAATTCGAGTTCGCTGGTGCGCGAAGGGCTGGGGGTGCAGATCGCCAGCCTGTACGACCCCCGGCACCCGGTGAAGCTGCCGGGCAGCAACCATGTCCGCGCGGTGCTCACCGCCGCGCCGGGCACGCTCGCCGCGCGCCCCGAAGCCGCGCGCAAGATGGTGCGGATGCTGCAGCGCAGCCTGAAATGGATGCACGGGGTGCCGCGCGAGCAGATTCCGCAGCGGCTCGGCATCACCGATCCCGCGCAGCGCGCGGACATCGTCCAGGCGCTCGCCAAGCTGCCCGACTTCTACAGTCGCGACGGACGCTTCGAACCGGGCGAAATCGACGCCACCCGCCTGTTCATGCGATCGGTCGGTCTCACCATGCCCGGCGGGCGCGACATTGCCACGATGATCGACAGCCGCTGGCTGCGTTAGGGCAGGAGAGCGTTGACGCGCCCTAAGCGGATGGCGGCCGTTCCGGACAAACTTAACCGTTGGATGCAGCGAAGCTTCGCCCGCCTGCGCGGGCAGGCCTTCGCGCACCTGGTGCTGGTCGCGCTGGCCGCCTCGGCGGCGGTGGCGGCGATGGGCTTCGCGTCCTTCTACGTCATCGAAGGGCGCGAAATCGCCCAGCAGCGCGAGGGCACGCGCCAGTACTACGGCGACCAGCTGCTGCGCCTGGAATCGGCCTGGCAGGCCAGCGCGGACCAGGTCGTCAGCCGCCTGGAGTTCTCGCGCCTGCTCGAAAGCAACGAACCGGGCACCGCCGCCCGGCTCAGCGCCTATCTCAATGCCCAGTGGGCCTTCCTGGAGTTTCCCACGATGATCGTCGTCGGTCCGGACGGTACGCTGCGCTATCGCTACGGCCCGATCGCCCAGGCCATCGCGGTGGAGGATCTCAGGGAAACCGAGTGGCGGCTGGTGTCCTCGCACGACGAAATCTATCGCGTGTTCCGCCGGCCGATCTGGCTGGGGGCGGAAGGCCAGGGGCAGCTCTGGCTGTTCCGCCCGCTGAATACGGAAGCGCTGCGCCAGTTGCTGATTCCCGACGTACGCCTGGAGGCCTACCTGGGTCCGCGCGAGCTGGTACGCTCGCATCCGGAATCGACGCGCAGCGATGCGTCGATGCGTCACGGCACCCTCCTGATCGACGACCAGCGCTACGTGGCGATGGACATCCCCTGGCCCGGCAGCGGCGCCGCCGAGGGCGTGCGCATCCGCGCCTACCGCAGCGTCGGCGGCGCGCACCTGGCCTGGCAGATCGCCGGGCTGGCGGCCGGCGGCATCGCCGTGCTGGCCACCTTGCTGTGGCTGGGCCTGTGGCGCTGGCTGTCGATCACGGTGCGCCGGATCGAGGCGGTCGACAGCGCGCTCGACGACTATGCGGCGGGCCAGGCGCGAGCGGCCGAGGTGGCGCAGCGCCTGGCGCCGACGCGCGCGCGCAGCGACGAGATCGCCGCGCTGGCCGGCGCCTTCGAGGATTTCGCCGCGACGGTGGAACGGCGCGAGACCGAGCAGAAGATCTACATGGAGACGCTCGCCATGCTCGACGAGGCGGTGCTCGACCTCGACTTCGACGGCCGCATCCTCCACGCCAGCCCGGGCTGGGCGCGCCTGTGCCGGCGCGACGATTCGGTCGGCATGAGCCTGTCGAATTTCGTGCACGGCGACGATCTCGAGGCGCTGCGCAGCCAGTGCGAACTCCTGCGCGCGGCGCGCAAGAGCCAGGCCAGCATGCGCCTGCGCCTGAACGTCGACCCCGGCAGCGAGGAGTGGGTCGAGGCGCGCTTCATCGGCTACCGCGACGCCGGCGGTACGCTGGTGGCAATCCGCGGCGTGATCCGCGACATCACCCAGAGCTACCAGCACGAACGGCAGATCACCCACATGGCGCTGCACGACGCGCTCACCGGCCTGCCGAACCGGGTGCTGCTGGAGGACCGCTTCAAGGTGGCACTGCAGCTGGCCCGGCGCAGCGGGCATTGCGCGGCGGTGTGCTTCATCGACATCGACAATTTCAAGACCATCAACGATTCGCTCGGCCACAAGGCCGGCGACGCGCTGCTGGTCGCGTTCGCCGGCACCCTGCGCGGGGTGCTGCGCGCCGGCGACACGCTGGCGCGCTGGGGCGGCGACGAGTTCGTGCTGCTGCTGCCCGACATGGAGTCGGTCGAGGCGGTGCGCGAGGTGACCGGCAAGCTCAGCCAGCTGGCGCAGGCGCCGCAGCATGTCGCCGGCAACGACATCCGCGTCACCTTCAGCATGGGCATCAGCGTCTTTCCGAACGACGGCGACGACATGGGCCTGCTGTTCTCGCAGGCCGACCGGGCGATGTTCCACGCCAAGGCGCAGGGCCGCAACCAGGTCTGCTTCTACGGCGACATGGACGACAAGGGGCTGGGCCGGCAGGAGCTCTATCTGCAGAGCCAGTTGGCGCGAGCGATCAACGAGGGGCGGGTCGAAGCCTGGTTCCAGCCGCTGATCTCGGCGCGCAGCGGCCGCTGCGTCGGCGCCGAGGTGCTGGCGCGCTGGCGCGACGAGAACCTCGGCTGGGTCAGCCCGGCGACCTTCATTCCCATGGCCGAGAACCTGGGCCTGATCCGCGAGCTGGGCCAGCACATCTGGGTGGCGAGCCTGGCGGCGCTGCGCGAGTGGAAGGCCGCGGGCCACACCGACCTGCATGTCGCGGTCAACATGTCCAAGCGCCAGCTGTTCATCGCCTCGCTTGCCGAACAGATGCTCGACGACGTGGCGCGCTTCGGCCTGAGGCCGTCGGACATCATGCTCGAAGTCACCGAGAGCGTGGCCTTGAGCGACGTCGAGCACGCATCGGCGCGGCTGGAGGAGCTGCGCAACGCCGGCTTCGCCCTGGCGATCGACGATTTCGGCACCGGGTACTCGTCGCTGTCGCAGCTGCACGACATTCCCGCCGACGAGCTCAAGATCGACATTTCCTTCATTCGCCGCCTGCACGAGCCCAAAGGGCTGCCGATGGTGCAGTCGATCATCCAGATCGCGCGCACCCTGGGGCTGCAGTCGGTGGCCGAGGGGGTCGAGGACGAGGCCACCGCCGAGTTGCTGCGCAAGCTCGGGGTGGACGTGCTGCAGGGCTATCACTTCGGCCGTCCGATGTCCCGCCTCGACTTCATGGCCTGGCTGACGTCGGGCCAGCAGGTGCCGGCCGGGCGCGCGGTGCAGACGGAAGCGGGTTGAGCGCGTTCCTCGCCGACGCGCTCGTCGTCGCGCACCTGCTGTTCGTCGGCTTCGTGATGGCGGGCGGCTTCCTGCTGCCGCGCTGGCCGCGCCTTGCCGGGCTGCACCTGCCGGCGGCGCTGTGGGGCGCCTGGATCGAGTTCTCCGGCGGGATCTGCCCGCTGACGCCACTTGAAAACCGGCTGCGCGCCGAGGCCGGCGAAGCGGGCTACCGCGGCGGCTTCGTCGAGCACTATCTGCTGCCCGTGCTGTATCCCGCCGAACTTACGCCGGCGCTACAGCAGGGGCTGGGCTGGAGCGTGCTGGCGGTCAACGCCGTGGCCTACGCGCTGGCACTGCGGGCCTGGCGGCGCCGTGCCCGCCGGCCCTAGTCGAAGGCGCGGTCGAGCGCCTGGTCGGCGTGGGAGCGGGGGTCCTCCAGGGGTTCGAGATGCGTGAGCACGTGCGCGCCGGGGATCGTGCGGCAGAGGTCGGCCTCGATGCGCTCCGCCCAGTCGTGCCCCTGCTGCACGCTCCACGTGCCGGGCACCAGCACATGCAGCGACACGAAGGCGCGGGTGCCCGCCTGGCGCGTGCGCAGCGCGTGGAATTCCAGTCCCTGGCGGCGGTAGCCGTCGAGCACGTCCTCGATCGCCCGCAGCTCCGTGTCTTCGAGCGAGGCGTCCATGAGGCCCGCGGCCGAGCGGCGCAGCAGCACCCAGCCGGTCCACACGATGTTCGCGGCTACCGCCAGCGCGAGCAGCGGGTCGAGCCACAGCCAGCCGGTCGCCCACACCAGCGCGACGCCGATGATGACGCCGGCCGAGGTCCACACGTCGGTCATCAGGTGGTGGGCGTCGGCTTCCAGCGTGATCGACTTGTACTGCCGGCCGACCCGCATCAGCGTGCGCGCGGTGGCGAGGTTGACGACCGAGGCGACCACCGAGACCGCCAGCCCGATGCCGACGGCTTCGAGCGGCCGCGGATGCAGCAGGCGGTCGATGGCGGCGTAGGCGATGCCGAGGGCGGCGACGAGGATCAGCGCGCCTTCGAAGGCGCTGGAAAAGTATTCCGCCTTGCCGTGGCCGTGGGCGTGGTTGGCGTCGGCCGGCATCGCCGCCAGCGTCAGCATCGCCAGGGCCATGAGCGCGCCGGCGAGGTTGACGAAGGATTCGAGCGCGTCCGACAGGAGGCCGACCGAGCCGGTGATCCACCAGGCCCAGCCTTTCAGCAGGATGGTGGCGACGGCGGCGGCGATGGACAGCCAGGCGTAGCGCTTGAGGGTGGCGTGCGGCATGGGCGGACGGGGCAGGCGGGACGCGGGCATTGTAGCGCGCCGCCGGCGTCGCGGATTCTGCGATACTTGCGCGCAGTGCCCACCGGGCGTTCGGGAGTGCGACCCCCATGGAGATGCTGATGTACTGGGCCGGCCTGTCGGCGGTGGCGGTCAACGCGCTCACCGGCGTGCTCGACGCCGGCCGCAAGCAGATGGACCTCATCGGCGTGATGATGGTGGGCGCAGCGACCGCGCTGGGTGGCGGCACCGTGCGCGACGTGCTGCTGGACCGCCCGGTGTTCTGGGTCGCCGACCAGGTCTATTTGATCGTCGCGCTGGTGACGACGCTGGTCATTTTCTTCGGTGTGCGCGGCCTGCGCCTGCCGCCGCGCCTGTTTCTGATCCCCGACGCCCTGGGCCTCGCGCTCTTCACCATCGTCGGCACCCAGATCGCACTGGCGTGGCAGGCGCCGTGGCTGGTGGCGAGCCTGCTCGGCGTCATCACCGGCGTCGTCGGCGGCGTGCTGCGCGACGTGCTGTGCAACGAGGTGCCGCTGATCTTCGTGCGCGGCGAGCTCTACGCC
Source organism: Pseudomonadota bacterium (assembly GCA_041694715.1). GTDB lineage: Bacteria > Pseudomonadota > Gammaproteobacteria > Burkholderiales > Thiobacillaceae > Thiobacillus. The sequence goes on from JBGFSF010000036.1 coordinate 70,898, forward strand.
TCGGCGGCGTGGGCCGGCGCGCTGGGGCTGGTCGCGTTGCAGGCGCTCGGCGTATCCCCGGTGATCGCCGCGTGGGCCGGCATGGCGATCGTGCTCGGCGTGCGGCTGGCCGCGATGGCCTGGCGCATCAGCCTGCCGACCTATACCGAACGGCAGTAGCTGCGCGCCTGTTTCTGCAGACATCCCTCCGGCAAAGCCATAAAATGCCGGGCATGAAAACGCTGCCGATCCTGCTCCTGCTGCTGCCGTTCGCCGCCCACGCCCAGACCGAGTGGGGCAACTTCGATTACGAATTCGAGGCCGACAAGCCCTGGGTCGAAGTCGTGGCCCAGCTCCCGGCGCCGCCCAAGGCCGAGAATCTCGTCGAATTCACCGTGTCCTCGATCGCGAGTCATCGCTACTACGTCGACACGGCGTCGATCAGCGTCGGCCAGGACAAGGTCGTGCGCTACACCGTGGTGGTCGACGCCGCCGGGGGCGCGCGCAACGTCTCCTTCGAGGGCATTCGCTGCGAGACGCGCGAGCGCCGCCTCTACGCCTACGGCCAGCCCGACGGCAGCTGGTCGAAAGCGCGCAATGCCGGCTGGGAGAACCTCAAGCGCCGCTCGCTGCTGTCCTACCACAAGCCGCTGTTCGAGGAGTTTTTCTGTCCCGACGGCCTCAGCGTGCGCACCGCCGCGGACGCGGTGCGCAATCTCAAGCAGGCGAGGTAGACATGCATTCGGTGGTGAAACAGGCGCGGCGCATCGTCGTCAAGGTCGGTTCGAGCCTCGTCACGGCGGAGGGGCGCGGCCTCGACCATGCCGCGCTGTCGCGCTGGGCCGAGCAGATCGCCGCGTTGACGGCGCAGGGCAAGGAAGTCGTGCTGGTGTCCTCCGGCGCGATCGCCGAAGGCATCGCGCGGCTCGGCTGGAAGAGGCGCCCGAAGGCGGTGAATGAGCTGCAGGCTGCCGCCGCGGTGGGGCAGATGGGGTTGGTGCAGGCCTACGAGTCGATCTTCCGCACCCACGGCCTGCACGCCGCGCAGGTGCTGCTGACCCACGAGGACCTCGCCGACCGCACGCGCTATCTCAACGCGCGCTCGACGCTGCGCACGCTGCTCGCGCTGCGCGTCGTGCCCATCATCAACGAGAACGACACCGTCGCCACCGACGAGATCCGCCTTGGCGACAACGACACCCTGGGCGCTCTGGTGACCAACCTCATCGAGGCCGACTGTCTAGTCATCCTCACCGACCAGCCCGGCCTCTACACCGCCGACCCGCGCAAGGATCCGCACGCGACGCTGGTGATGGACGCGCACGCCGGCGACCCCGAACTCGAACGCATGGCGGGCGGCGCGGGCAGCAGCGTCGGCACCGGCGGCATGCTGACCAAGATCCTCGCCGCCAAGCGCGCGGCGCGGAGCGGCGCGCATACCGTGATCTGCAGCGGGCGCGAGGACAAGGTCCTGCTGCGCCTGGCGGCGGGCGAAGCCATCGGCAGCCAGCTGGTCGCGCGCCAGGCGCCGCTCGCCGCGCGCCGCCAGTGGCTCGCCGATCACCTGCAACTGCGCGGCGGCGTGGTGCTCGACGACGGCGCGGTGCGCGCGCTGCGCGAAGAGGGCAAGAGCCTGCTGCCGGTCGGCGTGAAGGGCGTCACCGGCGAATTCGAACGCGGCGAGGTGGTGGCGGTGGTCGACGCCGAAGGCCGCGAAATCGCCCGTGGACTCGTCAACTACAGCGCCGGCGAGGCGCGCCGCATCGCCGGCAAGCCGTCTTCGCAGATCGAGGCCGAGCTCGGCTATCTCGACGAGCCCGAACTCATTCACCGCGACAACCTGGTGGTGCTGGCGTGACCACGCTGCTCGACCTGATGCGCCACGGCGAGCCCGTCGGCGGCCGCCGCTATCGCGGCCAGGTCGACGATCCGCTGTCGGAGAAGGGCTGGGCGCAGATGCACGCCGCCGTCGGCGACACCGTGCCGTGGACCCGCATCGTCACCTCGCCGCTGGCGCGCTGCCGCGGATTCGCCGAAGTGCTCGCCGAACGCCACGGCCTGCCGCTCGCGTTGGACGACCGCCTGAAGGAAGTCGGTTTCGGCGTCTGGGAAGGCAAGTCGGCGGCCGAGATCGAGGCCGAGGCGCCCGGCACGCTGGCGCGCTTCAAGGCCGACCCGGTGAACGCGCGTCCCGCAGGCGCCGAGCCGCTCGACGCCTTTCACGCGCGCGTCGCGGCGGCGCTCGACGAGGCGCTGGCAGCGCACGCCGGCGAGCACGTCCTGCTGGTCGGGCACGCCGGGGTGATGCGCATGGCGCTCGCCTGGGCGCTGCACATCCCGCTCGAGCATGCCTACCGCATCGAGGTGGCGACCGCGTCGCTCACCCGTCTGCGCTTCGAATCCGGCCGCGCGAGCCTGATCTTTCACGGTCGTTCGCGCGTCGAACCGTGATCCGGCTGCTGCTGGCCGGCCTGCTCGGACTGGCCGCGTCGGCCGCGGCGACGCCGCTGCGCGTCGTCGACGATGCCGGTCAGGTGCTCGAACTGCCGCGCCCGCCGCAGCGCATCGTCACCCTCGCGCCGCATCTCACCGAACTCGTGTTCGCCGTCGGCGCGGGGGCGCAACTCGTCGGCGTCGACGCTGCGAGCGACTTTCCCGCCGCGGCGCAGGCCTTGCCGCGGGTCGGCGACGCCCATCGCATCCATTTCGAACGCATGCTTGCGCTGAAGCCCGATCTCGTGATCGCCTGGGTCGGCGGCAACCGTCCGGTGGATCTTCACGGCCTGCGCCGGCTGGGGGTGCCCGTGCTGCAGACCGAGGCCCGCAGGCTCGACGATGTGGCGCGGCTGTTGCGCCTCGTCGGCACGGCGAGCGGGCACGCGGCGGCCGGTGAGGCCGCCGCCGCGCGCGTCGCCGCGCAGCTCGCCGCCTTGCGCGTGAAAGCCACGCAGCCGCCGGCGGTGTTCTACCAGGTATGGGACCGCCCGCTGATGACGATCGGCGGGGCGCACTGGGTCAGCGACGCGATCGGGCTGTGCGGCGGGCGCAACGTGTTCGCCGACCTGCCGGCCCTCGCCCCCGTGGTGTCGCGCGAGGCGGTGCTCGCGCGCGCGCCGGCGGTGGTCCTCAGCGGCAGCGACGCGCCCGATCCCCGGCCGATGTGGCAGGGCTACGCCGGCTTGCCGGCGGCGAGGCAGGGAGGCTTCGTGCGGGTCGATGCGGACCGGCTGCACCGGGCGACGCCGCGGCTGGTCGAGGGCGTCGCCGCGCTCTGCGCAGCGCTCGCGCCTTACGTGCGCTGACGCGGGTTGCCCGGCTTGCGGTTCGGGCAGTCGTCCTTGACGCAGTCGGCGTAGATCTGCAGCGAGTGGTCGTGGATGGAGAAGCCGCGCTCCTTGGCGATGCGCTGCTGGCGCTTCTCGATTTCGGCGTCGAAGAATTCCTCGACCTTGCCGCACTGCAGGCACACGAGGTGGTCGTGGTGGTCGCCCTGGTTGAGTTCGAACACCGCCTTGTCGCTGTCGAAGTGATGGCGAATCAGCAGCCCCGCCTGCTCGAACTGGGTCAGCACGCGGTACACCGTCGCCAGGCCGATATCCTGGCCTTCGTCGGACAGCAGCCGGTAGACCTCCTCGGCGGTCATGTGGCGCTTGTCGCTCTGCTCGAAGAGATCGAGGATTTTCAGGCGCGGCAGCGTGGCCTTGAGACCGATGCTCTTGAGATCGGAAGGGTTGCTCAACGAGGGCTCCAGAACGGGAACGCGAATACGTTATGATACGTTTTTTTCCACCCGCCCCAACCCTTCCGGTGTCCCGGCCATGCGTCAACTCCTGATTCCCGCCCTGCTGCTGAGCCTGCTGGCGGGGTGCTCCAGCGTCCCTATCGGCCCCCATCGCATCGACGTGCAGCAGGGCAATGCGCTCGACCAGGAGAACGTCGCCCGCCTGAAGCTCGGCCTGAACCGTTCGCAGGTGCGCTTCCTGCTCGGCACGCCGTTGGTCGTCGATCCCTTCCGAAACGACCGCTGGGATTACGTCTACGTCTATCACAAGGCCGGCCGGCTCGCCGAGCAGCGGCGCGTCACCCTGTTCTTCGAGGGCGACGTGCTGGTGCGGATCGAGGGCGATCTGCCGCCGAAGACCGAGCCTGTGCCTGAAGCCGTTTCCGCGCCGGCGACGACGCCGGCCGCGGTCGCTGCGCCGGTCGAATCGCCGGCTCGGATCGAAACTCGCGCGATGCCGGTCGAGTCGCCGCCGCAGCCGCAGCCGATTGCGCCGGCCGAGGCACAGCCGGCCGCCCCGGCCGAGCCGGCCGAGGTTCAGCCGTCCGCAGGGTCGCGCTCCGAGCCGGTCCGGCCCCAGCCCGACACGCTGCAGTCGCCGGCGCGGACCTCGGAGGCGGCGGC
>JBGFSF010000017.1:0-16708 GCA_041694715.1 Pseudomonadota bacterium
GCCCAGAAGACTGCCCGAATTGGCAATCGTTGTTCAAATCGACACCGCCCTTCGTCGCTTGGAAATCCTTATCAGTCATGGCTTTCAGAGATTCGGCCCTTCATTTAACCGGACAGCAGTGGCTTCTTCTTCCTTCTGACCGCGTCTGCGCGATAGCAGCCCCATAAAACCGAGCACGGCCACAACTGGAAGGACCAGCACTGCAATGAAAAAGAGCTTCCCGAAGGTGCGCTCGCCTATCCAAGACAAGAAATCCACAGCCGTCTCCCACACTCAAATATGTACTTGTTTACCGGCCGACAAATTTCTATCGTCCGCAGAAGGCGTTCCTTCGGTCTTTGTCTTCGCATATCCACTTGCAGCCAGCGTAAGAACTTACCAATCCGCCAACGAACGGCAGTAGCTCGGCTCTACTTATGGGAATAATGGGCCCTGGCCACAACGCACCACAAATAAATTTGCATCCGCTGATCTCTATCTCATCCTGCGTTCGGTTGTCCTGTTTTGCTGGCGGCAATCCGGCTGCACACTCCGCCGTCACACATTGAGGTTTGGCACCCTGATTGCCCAATCCATCATCACATATCCCATTACCGCATGGCACAGGTTTCAGGCCAAGTGGGTCAGCATGACTGAGCGGATTCCCGTTCACATACGCATATGTGTTCAGACCGCCTTGCAGCCCAATCGGATCACTCTGCACATAGCGTCCTGTTGTGGGCTCGTAATCCCTGAAGTAGTTGTAATGCAGCCCCGTCTCCCGGTCGTAGTACTGCCCCGGGAACCGCAGGTTGTACCTGAACTTCGCCCCGTCCCCGTCCGGGTCCTCGTTCGCCGCATCGGCGCCGAAGGGGTCCGAATCCCAGCGCCACACCACCTTGTTCGTGCCGTCGGTGATCACCCGCGGGGTGTTGAGGTGGTCGGCGTAGATGTAATACACGCCGGACGCCTCCGGCGGGGGCGGTGGGGGTAGCGTCTCGCTGACGATCACGAGCTCCGGCCGGTTGCTGCTGGCGTTGCGCGAATTGGCGCGCACGTAGACCGACGAGGTGGCAGCGTTGTGCAGGCCGAGGCTGATGAGGTTGCGGCCGGCGGCCTTCTCCGCCTGCACGTAGGCGGTGACGTCGATCTCCTTCCAGGCGTAGCTCGTGCTGGTGGTACTGAGACTGCCCAGAACTGAGCCGAGCGCAGGCTTGTTGTTCCAGGTGATCGTCGTTTCGCCCCAGCCAGTATCGGCAACACCATGAACGCTGCTGCTGACATTGCCGGCGGCGGAGAGCGAGGCGTACAGGCGCAGTTTGGCGCTGGCGACCTGCCCAGTAGCGCTGCCGGTGTCGAACTTCAGGTAGCTGTCGTAGTTGCTGGCAGCGGTGCCGCTGGTCTGGGCACGCAGCTGGTATCCGTTGCCGTAGTTCCGGTTGGCGTTATTGCCGTTCTGCACGTAGGCGTCGGCCACGGGGTTGAGGGTGACGGTGGCAGCCTGGCCCAGGGTGGGCAGCAGGCAGGCAACGGCAAAGAGGAAGGCGCGGATGAGTGTCATGGTCGGCCTCCTCATTTCACGACGGCAACGGGCATGTCGCCGAGGTACAGGGTTTCCTGCAACAGGCCGCCACCGGGGTCGTATTCGCCGAGGAGCTTGCCGGATTCGTCGTAGACGAAGCGGATGCCTTCGAGGCCGGTCTTGACCGAACGTTGGCCGAGGCCGTTGATGAGGTAGCTGGTGCTGCCCTGGGCGTTGCTGGCGCTGGCGAGCCGGCCGCGGTCGTTGTAATTGAACGTGGTGCGGCCGTCGTGGAGGACGTTGCCGGCGGCATCGTGCTGGTAGGTCTTGGCCGTGGGGCCGGCGACGCTTTGCAGGCGGTTGGAGCCGGGGGCAACGGTGTGGCTGTAGTTGACGGCACCATAGCGCGCGGCGGTGCGGTTGCTGCCGGCGTCGTAGCTGTAGCCCTGGTTGTAGAGCTGGGTGGCCCAGGCGGTGACGCGATCGAGGGCGTCGTACTCGATGCCCTGGTTCAACGCCGGGTTGCTGTCGCCAATGTGGGTGATGCGGCCGGCATCGTCAAAGGACAGGCTGCGGGTGCTGTTGCCCAGGGGGTAGCTGACGAGGCGGCTGTCGGCATCAAAGCCGCGGCTGACGACGCGACCGTTGCCGAAGCTCCACTGGCGCGGGCCGGCAAAGGGGTGGTACTGGACATTGCTCAGCACGGGCTGGCCGTCGAGGCTCAGGCCGTCGAGCTTGCCGGCACGCCAGGTCAGCCCCAGCACCTTGCCGGAGGGATAGGTGAGCTGGTCGAGCCGGCCCTGGGCGTCGTAGCGGTAGCCAAGGGTCCGGGGCACGCCGCCGACGAGGAGGCTCTTCTGGGTGACGCGGCCGTGCAGGTCGTATGCCCACTGGGTGGTGCCGGACTCGTCGGTCATGCCGGTGAGCCGGCCGATGCCGCCCTGTCCCTGGTCGTAGCTGAAGGTAATCGGGTTGCCGCTGGCAAAGTGGATGCCGGTGAGGCGGTTCAGGGCATCGTGGCTGTAGGTACTCTGCTTGCCGCGCGCGTCAAGGCGGGTCGTGAGGTTGCCGGCGGGGTCGTAGGTGTTGACGGTGGTGCCGCTGTCCGCACTGGCAACCTGGGTCTGCTCGCCAAAGGCATTGACCTGGTAGACGGTGGTGACGTTGCGCGGGTCACGTACCTCGGTGAGCTGGTCGAGCGGGTCGTAGCGGTACTGGCTCACGCCGCCCAGCGCATCGGTGGTGAGGAACAAGCGGTTAAGCGCGTCGTACTGGTGATTCGTCGCGGGCTGCCCGGGCGGCTGGATGGTCTTGAGGTTGCCGTTGGCGTCGTAGCCGTAGGTGGTCACCGGGCGGTTGCCGGTGGCGGCGTTGACGGCGCCGATGTCCTGCCACAGGCGGTTCAGGGCATCGAAGACGCGGTTCCTGGTGGCCACAGGCGTGCCGTTGACGTCGAAGACGTCTTCCTGGATGCGGTTGCCCATGGGGTCCAGGGTGTAGTGGATGCGGTTGTTCTCCTCGTCCCAGATGTCGGTGAGGCGATGCGCGGCATCGTAGTCATAGCGGATGACGGCGCCGTTCGGCAGGGTGACCTGCTTCAGCTGGCCGACGCCGTCGTAGTCGTACAGGGTGACTTCGCTGCCGACGCTGCGCTGGACGAGGCGCTGGCGTGCGTCATAGGTCAGCGCGGTGACAAGCCCGTTGGCGTCGACGATCTCCTCCGGCTGGCCGTGGGCGGTGTAGCGGGTGATCTGGGTGACGTGGCCGAGGGCGTTGGTGATCTGCCGCACCTGGGCACGACAGCCGAAATAGCCGCCCAGGCAGTTCTCGTCGGGGAGATAGTAGTCGGTAGTGGTGAGGTCCGCGACGTCGGTGCGCGGGCCGTCTTCGATTTTCTGCGAGAGGACGCCGGGGACGCTGGAGTGGTAGTGATAGGTGGTGGTCCAGGTACGCGTCTGGCCGGTGGCGGTGTCCTTGATGCTCTGAGATGTGACGTTGCCGCGGTCGTCATAGTCGGTTGTGGTTTCGCGGCCGGCTTCGGTGATCTTCACAGGCAGGCGGAACGTGGGGTGCCACTGGGTAAGAATTTTGCGCTGGGCGGTGCCGGCCACCGGTGTGTAATTGGCGACGTCGGCCGGACAGGCGCTGCCGGAGGCGAGGCCTTCGACGCGGGCGGTTTCGAGGTTGCGCGTCAGGTCATAGGCATAGCAGGTGGTGTTGCCGTTGAAGTCGGCACGGCTGGCGACGTTGCCGTTGGCATCATACGTGGTGGCGGACGACGCGGGACCACAGCCGGAGCCGCCAGGCTGGCTCTGGCCAGTACTCTTCACCACGCCGAGGATGGTGGTGAAGCTGTGGGTGCGGGCAGTGCCGAGCGGATCGATGACGGTGGTGCTGCCGTCGGGGTTGTAGGTGAGCGTATGGAGGTCGGCGCCGTTGGCGTGGCCGGTGGCAATCGCCTTGCCGTCGGCCTGGTACTGGTAGGTGGCGTAGCGCTCGCCGTTCTCGTCGGTGATGCCGGTGAGCGCATGCGGCAGGCTGGCACCCGTGGTGTGCTCGGGTTCGTTGTAGTGGTAGGTCTTGCTGCGGCCGTCGGGGTAGGTGACGGATACTAAGTTGTTCTGCGTGTCGTAGCCGTAGGTGATGACGCCGCCTGCGGGGTCGGTGACGGTGGCGATGCGTTTGCTGGGGTCGTAGGTGAAGCGCAGCTGGCGGCCGGTGTCGTCGGTGACGGTGTCGAGGGTGTTGGGGTCGTCGTCGCCTCCGGATGCGGCGGGTATGTCGTAGGTGAGAGTTTGAAGGCGGCCGGTGCGGTCGGCAATAGATAAGAGCTTGCCTACAGCATTGTAGGTTTCGATGGAGTCGTCGGCGGCGACGGTGTAGCGCCAGCCGGTGCGAACACCATTGACGTCCTTGAGTTCGGTTAGGTGGTCGGGGATGTCAGCGTCAGGAAGCCAAGCACCCGAAATGTTGTACTTGTAGAAATACGCCTTTCCATCTGACCGAGTAACCGACACGACAGTAGCCGTGGTGAACGTGGCAATCGATCGATCAAAGCTTCCTCGCCAACGATTGCCAAGGTATGACGCTTGAACCGCAGCGGAATTGTTGTAGTAGCGCTGAAAGCCAATACCGGTAGCAGGTAAATCTTGCTCAGCCTGAAATTTGACACCAGTACCCGCATGGATTGGGTTACCTACAGCTATTGGCCCAGCTTTATCACAGCGCGGCGCACCAAAGTTCTTCAAAGTCGAATCAACCGGAGAATCAGAGTTTGTACAAACGCCATTGATTTCGGTGTATCCAGAATCACAAGTGCAGTTCGTCCCGTTTAGGGTCGCGTTTGCCGGACATAGATAGGTCGCGTTGAGAACAAGATAAGAATTACTCGGTGAAGCATAGTTTGCGTCGGTCGAGCAAACTTTTGCTTGGCTGTTGACTACGCAGTATTGCCCGCTGACAAACGAAGAGTAGAAGACCCTATAAAGCCAACCTCCGTTAGCGCACGACCCATCAGGCCGATTGTCAGTCCCAGGAAAACCAGCGCATGCCGAAGCCTTATCGACGCCATATCTGATGGTGTGAGGAAAAACCGTTCCTCCATTGTTAAACGAGTAATCAGAATACCAACCAGACGTAGCAGGAAAAATGGCATGCGCAGAAAGTGAAAACCCCAGTCCGACTAGAACTGGGGCGACCCACAGCAAGAAGATGCGGGTCCAGCTGTTCATTAGGGGAACAGAAAACCCTTGATCCACTTGCAGACTATCGGGATTTTTACCCACACCACCACATGCGCACAAAATACCGCGAAGCTGAATGGACGGCAAAGCGGGGGCCAGGTCTTGCATTTTGTCCCAGGCAACGGCTTCTACCGCGTGGGTCTGCGCCGGCACACACCTACTGAGTACGACGAAGATTTTGCGGCAGAACGCCATCACAGGCTGCAGCTTGATCGCTGCGCCTTGCACGCCTTGCACGCCTTGCACGCACGAACGCATCCCATTGAACATGGTTCCCCCTCCCCTTACGGGTTGCTTTAGATTATTTGTGAGAGTCTTGGGGTCAGAGTCTTGGGGTCAGGTCTTGCCTTTTGCCCCATGCCTTGAGTTTTGGCGACAAGCTCTGCGTCGACAGTCGACACACGTTTATTCAGCAAGCCAAGTTTCTTATGGCAGAACGCCATCACAGGCTGCAGCGTAATCACTGCTCCACGCACGTCTTGCGCGCACGAACGCATCCCATTCGACATGTTCCCCCTCCCCTTTGCGGGTTGCTTTGGATAATTTGTTCTTCCGCAAGGTCGGCGCGCGTGCGTTGCGCGGGCCGTAGTGTGGGGCGACTCTAAAAGACAGTTTCCCTTCCTGTCAATGCCGGCGACGCGAGCGACGGCCTGCGCAAGCTGCCGCTCGCCGTCTGCCTGGAAAGCGCGGCGCTAATCCGCCTACTTCAGCTTCCAGATCTCCGCGTCATATTCCCGCATCGTCCGGTCGGTCGAGAAGAACCCACTCGACGCGGTGTTGAGGAGGCTCATGCGCGTCCAGCGTTCGGTGTCTTTCCACGCGTGGTCGACGCGTTCCTGGGCGTCGACGTAGCTGCGGAAGTCGGCGAGCACCATCCAGCGCACACTTCGGGGTCAGGTCTTGCAAAACAACATTCCCCATCTGTAGATAGACTCCTGTGATTGTAGTTGCATGTGAGTTCCAGGTCGCAAATCAGACCGTCACGGCGATCTCCATAACAGTCCGTTTTGGCCGATCAAGAGACAATTGGTCTCCTCGGCTGGCACGCCTTTTCTGGTAGGTATCCGCCGACAGGCTGTGTCGGGATTCCGTCCCTGCGCCTGCGCGCTTAGCTCATCACCTGCCCATGCTCCCGCGTGTCGTGGAACGCGACCTTGGGCCAGCGTTCCTGCGCGAGCTGCAGGTTCACCCGTGTATCCGCCAGATAGACCAGGTTGCCGTCGACGTCCTTCGCCAGCCGCAGGGAATTTGCCTTGGTGAATTCGGCGAGGTGCTGGGCGTCGGGGCAGGTGACCCAGCGCGCGGTGTGGATGCCGGCGTTCTCGAAGGTCGCGTCGACACCGTATTCGGTTTTAAGGCGATGCGCGACGATTTCGAACTGCAGCGGGCCGACGGCGCCGATGAGCAGCGTGTTGTCGGCGAAGGGCTCGAACACCTGCACGGCACCTTCCTCGCCCAATTCCAATAGGCCCTTGTTGAGCTGCTTGGCGCGCAGCGGGTCGCGCAGGCGCGGCTTGGAAAACAGTTCCGGCGCGAAGTAGGGGATGCCCTTGAATTGCAGGGCCTCGCCTTCGGTGAGGGTGTCGCCGATCTGCAGCTGGCCGTGGTTGTGGATGCCGATGATGTCGCCGGCGACGGCGTCTTCCGAGCGCTGCCGCTCGTTGGCCATGAATACCACGGCGTTGGCGATCTTCATCTCCTTGCCGGTGCGGCGGTGGCGCACCTTCATGCCGGGCGCGTAGCGGCCCGAGCAGATGCGGAAGAAGGCGATGCGGTCGCGGTGCTGCGGGTCCATGTTGGCCTGGATCTTGAACACGAAGCCGGTGAATTTCGGCTCGGTGGGGTCGACGACGCGCTCCACCGCTTCGCGCGGCAAGGGCGACGGCGCCCAGTCGGCGAGCGCGCGCAGCACTTCGCGCACGCCGAAGTTATTGATACCGGAGCCGAAGAAGACTGGGGTCTGCCTGCCGGCGAGGAAGTCGTCGAGATGGAAGGTGGCGCCGGCGCCGCGAACGAGTTCGATCTCGCCGAGCAGCGCATCGGCCTCGAGCGGGAACAGCTCGCGCAGCTTGGCCTCGCCCAGCCCCTGCAGCGACTCGAATTGCTGGCCGGCGTTTTCCTCGCCGGCCTTGAAGCGCAGGATTTCGTCGTGGATCAGGTGGTAGACGCCCTGGAAGCGCTTGCCCATGCCGATCGGCCAGGTCACCGGCGCGCAGTGGATCTTCAGGATCGACTCGATTTCGTCGAGCAGCTCCAGGGGCTCGCGCACTTCGCGATCGAGCTTGTTGATGAAGGTGATGATGGGCGTATTGCGCATCCGGCACACTTCCAGGAGCTTGATCGTCTGCTCCTCGACGCCCTTGGCGGCGTCGACGACCATGATCGCGGCGTCGACCGCGGTGAGCACGCGGTAGGTGTCTTCCGAGAAGTCCTTGTGGCCCGGGGTGTCCAGGAGGTTGAACACGCAGTCGCCGTAGGAGAACTGCATGACGGAACTGGCCACCGAGATGCCGCGCTCCTGCTCGACCGCCATCCAGTCGGAGGTGGCGAACTTGCCGCTCTTCTTGGCCTTGACGGTGCCGGCCATCTGGATGGCGCCGCCAAACAGCAGCAGCTTTTCGGTCAGCGTCGTTTTGCCGGCGTCGGGGTGGGAGATGATCGCGAAGGTGCGGCGTTTCTTGACGTCGCGCGCCAAGGCGGCGGCGCCGGGCGAGGCCGGTGCGGGGGTGGAGGATTCCATCGGGGAAGCGGGTGCGGTACGGAGCAGGCCGGCATTTTAGCAGGCCGGGGTGTGCTGCCGGGGAGTGTCCCGTCAGCGCAGGGTCAGTCGCACTTGCAGTCGCTGGTCGCGACGCGGACGCGCTTCGGCTTGGGCTTGACCAGGTTGGGTACCCAGACCTGCTGGGGCGCGTCGATCATCTGTTCGCGCTGGATTTTCCAGCGGTCGCCTTCGCGCACCCATTCGATGCGCTTGGTCGAGACGTCGCGGTAGTTGGGCGAGGTGTAGGTCTGGCGGAATTCGGTCACGGCGCGGTCGGGCGTCGAGGTGTCGACCCGAAGGTCGTCGACGCCGATCGTGACCGCGCCCGGCTGGGCCAGGCGCACGGCCCGCTCGCTCGACCATTGTTCGGGCGACTGGCCGTTTTCGGGCACGAAGCCGGCGGCGTAGTAGCTGCGGTAGCGCGGAAAATCCTTCGACGACCAGCCGCTGTCCAGCCGGTCAGGGCTTGTTGCACGGTTTCCTTTTGCGGCACGGGTTTCGGCGCGGGGGCGGGCTCGACGACGACGGGTGCGGCGGCCAGCGGGCGCGGTGGCAGGGGCGGCAGGCTGGCTGTAGAGGGGCGCGGGGCTTCGGCCGGGCACTGGCTGTCGGGGTCGACGCCGCTGCCGTCCAGCCCCAGTTCACGCGGCGAGGGCAGGCCGTCGCGGGCGACGTCCAGCGTGCGCATCAGCTCGCCCATGCCGGCGAGGACGCGGGCGTGGGCGATGGCGTGATCGTAGGTGCCGTTGGTGTAGGCGCGGCGGGCCTGGAAATACTCGTTCTCGGTATCGAGCAGGTCGAGCAGGGTGCGCTGGCCGATGTCGAACTGCTTGCGATAGGCTTCGCGCGCTTTTTCGATCGCCAGCTGATGCTGGTCGAGGTAGACGAGCTGCTGTTCGAGGTTGCGGATGTCGTTGAAGGCGATCGACACGGTCTGGCGGATGTCGCGGCAGGCCTTGTCGCGCAGTTCCTTCGACAGCGACAGGCGCTCGGCGAACTGGCGCACGCGGGCGCGGTCGGCGCCGCCGCGGAAGAAGTTGTAGTTCAGCACCAGCTCGACGGTCTGGTCGTCGCGGCGGCCGGTCGCACCGTCGACGTTGAAGGAGACGTCCTTGCTCGCGCGCAGGTCGACGCGGGGATGGAAGGCCGATTCGCGGCCGCGCGCATCGGCCTGCGCCGAGCGCACGTTCTCGATCGCGGCGTTGAAGGCAGGACTGCCCTGGAAGGCGAGCTTCAGCGCGGTTTCGACTTCGGCCGGGATGCCCTGCTTGAGCAGCGCCGGGGCGATCATCTCGCCGGGCGGCAGTTCGCCGACGATGCGCAGGTAGCGCGCGCTGACGTCGTGCAGGTTGCTGGCCTCGGTGAGCATGTTCGAGTGCGCCAGCGCCATGCGGCCGCCGGCCTGCTCGAGGTCGACGCGGCGGCCGACGCCGGCCTGCACGCGCTGCTGGATCTGGCTGAACACCTGTTCGTGCTGCGCGAAGTTTTCCTGCGCGAGGCGCGACAGTTCGCGGTAGCGCAGCACGTCCTGGTAGGCGCGGGTCGTTTCGAGCGTGATCTGCTCGGAAGTGTCGAGCAGTTCGTAGTAGCGCACCCGCTTGGCGTGGGCGAGACGGGCGACTTCGTCGCGCGTGGCGAAGCCGTCGTAGAGCATTTGGCTCAGGGTGAGCGCGGTGCCGCGGCGGGTGAGGTGGGTGGAGGCCTGGCCGGGCTGGGTGAGCTTTTCCTTGCCGACGTTGGCGGCAAGGTCGAGGCGGGGATAGTAGCCGCCGCGCGCAGCGTCTTCTTCGTACTGCGAGGACACGAAGGCATGCCAGCTCGCCTGGACTTCGGGATTGCTGACGAGGGCCTTGCGAACGGCATCCTGCAGCGTGACGCCGGCCTGCGCGACGGCGCTGGCCGCGAGCAGACCGATCCACGTCAGGTACTGCAGGATTTTTCTGTTCGGCATTCCTTCAGCCTCCGGGCTCACTTCCGATAATGGTTAAGGCGGTGCATCTGGGGTGTGTGACAGCAATATTTATACCAGACTATTTAAACCCTCGCCGCGCCGGCCTCCGGCGCGATCCATGCCCCGAGCCCTGAAGCGCCCCGTGCATTCGATGATGACTTGTCCCTCCACCGCTGTTGCGCATCCTGTGTTGGCCCTGTTTCGCCGCGGCAGGCGCGCGACTGGCCGTTGCGCGCGAGGACGCGGTTGATGGCGATGCCGTGGCATGGCGTGTTCCCGAGGAGGGTGTCGAGGAGTCGACATTTGCTCCGGACGTTCGGACACCTGCCCACCGTGCTCGCCCTGCTTGCGGCGGTGGGGCTGGCCCTGGCGGCGGGCGTCGATTACGACCGCATGACGCAACTGGCGGCCCAGCGCTACGGCGAACCGGCGGCGGCCTCGGTGCGGGCCTGGCGCGAGCTGAAAGCCCAGGCGGCGAATCAGCCCGACGAGGCCAAGCTGCGGCTGGTCAACGATTTCTTCAACCGCCGCGTGCGTTTCGGCGACGACATCGACATCTGGAAGCAATCCGACTACTGGGCGACGCCGCTCGACACCCTGGGCCGCGGCGCCGGCGACTGCGAGGACTTCGCCATCGCCAAGTACGTGACGCTGAAGCTATTGGGCATGCCGTCCGACAAACTGCGCCTCACCTACGTCAAGGCGCGCATCGGCGGGCCGCAGAGCAGCCTGGTGCAGGCGCACATGGTGCTGAGCTATTACCCCGCGCCCGGCGACGAGCCGCTGGTGCTGGACAACCTGATTTCCGACATCCGCCCGGCGTCGCGCCGGCCCGATCTCGCCACCGTGTTCGGCTTCAATACCGAAGGCCTGTGGGTGGGCGGCGCCGCGCCGCGTGCGACGGGGGGCGCGCAAAGGCTGTCAAAATGGCAGTCGGTGCTCGCGCGGATGCGTGAAGAAGGGATCGACTGATATGAACCATCGCTTGCACAGGGAACCGTCATGACACTTACCAAGCAACTCTGGCTCGCCGTCGTCGCCATCATGAGCCTCGCGTTCGGGATCAGCCTCGGCGTCAGCGCGTGGTCGGCGAAGACCTATCTGGAAGACCAGCTGCGGCTGAAGAACCAGGACAACGCCACTTCGCTCGCGCTGTCGATGTCGCAGATCGACAAGGACCCGGTGATGATCGAGCTGCTGCTGTCGGCGCAGTTCGATATCGGCCATTACCGCGAAATCCGCCTGGTGTCGCCGACCGGCGAGGTGATCGTCGAGCGGGTGAGCGATGCGGGCATCGAGCAGGTGCCAGACTGGTTCGTCGCGTGGGTGCCGCTCGCCAGCGAGCCCGGCATTGCCCAGGTGCAGGACGGCTGGCGCCAGTACGGCACGCTCACGGTGGTGAGCCACAACGGCTTCGCGTACCAGTCGCTGTGGCAGGGCAACCTGCGCCTGCTGGCCTGGTTCCTCGGCGGCGCGCTGCTGTGCGGCCTGGTCGGCACCTTCACCCTGCGTAGCATCACGCGGCCGCTGGGCGAGGTCGTGCAGCAGGCCGAGGCGATCGGCGCGCGCCGCTTCGTCAGCATCACGGAGCCGCGCACGCGTGAATTCCGCAGCGTGGTGCGGGCGATGAACCAGCTGTCGAGCCGGGTGCGCGGCATGCTCGACGAGGAATCCGCCCGCCTCGAGCAGCTGCGCCGCGAAGCGCAGCACGACGCGCTCACCGGGCTGGCGAACCGCGAACATTTCCTCAAGGCGATCGAGCCGGCGCTGACCGACGAAGGCGCCGCCCCGGCAGGCGCGCTCGTCATCCTGCGTCTGCCCGAGCTTGCGCGGCTGAACAAGGAACTGGGACATCCGGCGACCGACGCCCTGTTGAAGCGGGTGGGCACGGCGCTCCAGGAGTCGTGTCCGGACGCCGGCTGCCTGATCGGCCGCCTCAACGGTTCCGACTTCGCGGTGCTGGCGCCGCACGTCGAATCGGCCGAGGCGCTGGCGCAGCGGCTGCATGCCCGGGCCTTGCTGGCGGTGGGCGAAACCGGCGTCGAGGTTGAGCACGCCGTGCTGCTGGGCGCCGCGGCCTATCGCCACGGCGAGGCCGTTTCGCAGGTGCTGTCGCGCGCCGACCTGGCGCTGTCGCGCGCGCCGGAGGCGGGGGGCTGGGCGGCCGAGTCCGGCGAGACGGGCGAGGCCTGGAAGCCGGTTGCGAGCCTGGCGGATGCCTGGCGCAGCCGCATCGAGGCGGCGCTCAACCAGATGCGGGTGCAGTTCGCGACCTATCCAGTGCTGGACGCGCAGGGGCGGCTGATCCACTACGAGGCGCCGGCGCGCCTGCAGGACAACGGCGAGCCGCTGCCGGCGCAGGCCTTCATGCCGTGGGCGGCGCGCCTGGGACTGGTCGAGCGCATCGACAAGGCGGTGTTCGACCGCGCGCTGGACTGGCTGGAGGCGAACGACGGCCCGCTGTGCATCAACGTGTCGCCGCAGTCGGTGTGCGATCCGGTGCTGGGCTCGCGCTATTACCGGGCGCTCAAGGGCAACCGTGCGCTGGCGGCGAAGTTGTGGATCGACATTCCGGAATTCGTCGCCTACCGCCATCCGCGCGAGTTCCGCGCCTTCTGCGACGCCTTGCGCCCGCTCGGCTGCCGCATCGGCCTCGAGCACGCCGGCAGCCAGATCTGCCACATCGGCGAACTGCACGACGTGGGGCTGGACTATCTGAAGATCGACCGCGCGATCGTGCGCGGCATCGACCAGAGCCCGGGCAACCAGACTTTCCTGCGCGGCCTGTGCACGATCGCCCACGCCATGGGCATGATGAGCATCGCCGAAGGGGTGCAGACCGCCGAAGAAGCCGAGTGCCTCAAGGCGCTCGGCTTCAACGGCCTGACCGGACCGGGCGTGGCGCTCGGCTGAGCGCCGGGCTCAGAGGGTTTCGTCGGCGCCGCCCAGCAGGTCGAGCGCGCCGAGCGACTGCCGCATGCTGCGGCGCTCGAGCAGCTTTTCCTGGGCGGGCAGCGGCAGGTCGGTGAAGCGGATCACGTCGCGCGCGATCAGCAGTTCGATCAGGTCTTCCAGCACGCGCACCAGGCGCATGTCGGACTGTTCGAGCGAACTCGACTCGGCGGCCATCCTGCGCGTGAACTCGGTCAGTTCGGGCGCGCCGGCGGGCAGTTGCTCCAGCCCGTCCCCGGGTTCGAGCTGGATGGCGGCGATGCGGCCCTGCGCGTCGCGTCTGATGTAGGGCACCGTGCGTCTCCTGGATTGAAACCGTTCAGTCGGTGATCAGCTTGCCGCGGCTCAGCAGATCCTGAATGATCTGCTGGTCGGCGTTCAGCGTGCCGCCGGCCGTGAGGTCGACGTTGTTGAGCACGATGCGCTGATCGGCCGCGCCCGCATTGTAGCCGCCCGAGAAGCCGCCGGTGCTGCTGATCTGGATGACCGTGTTCGCGCCCGACACCTCGAAGTGCAGGTAGTCGGCGAGGTTGCCCGGATCGGTGCCCGCGTGGCTTTCGCCGACGAGCAGGTCGCGCAGGTCGAGCCGGTCGCTGTTCGCGGTGCTGTCGAAATCGGTGACGGTGTCGACGGCGGGCGAACCCGGGGCGCCGCGATCCGTGAGCGTCCATTGGAACACGTCGGCACCGAGGCCGCCGGTGAGGGTGTCGTCGCCCGTGCCGCCGATCAGGGTGTCGTTGCCGGCGCCGCCGTTGAGCGTGTCGGTGCCGACGCCGCCGTACAGCCAGTCGTGACCGTTTCCGCCGTTCAACGTGTCGTTGCCGGCGCCGCCGTGGAGCTGGTCGTTGCCGTCGCCGCCGTTGAGCGTGTCGTTGCCGGCGTAGCCGCGGATCAGGTCGTTGGCGGCCGTGCCGGTAAGCGTCTGGCCGGACTGGGTGCTGGTGGTGTAGGTGGCGGTCGTCTGGTCGATGGTGATGCTGAGCGGCTGGCTGGTGCTCGCCGTGCTGCCGTTGCTTTCGGTCGCGGTGGCGGTCACGGTGAGATTGAGCGTGCCGGTGTAGTTTTCCGGCGGTAGCAGGGTGATGCCGGAAAGCTCGGCAGCGCTGAAGGTCCAGCTGCCGTCGCCGTTGGCGGTGCCGCTGGTGAAGCGGGCACCCGCCGGCAGGCCGGCAATGCGCACGCTCAGCGTTTCCGAACCGTCGGTGTCGGCCAGCGTGGCGGCGAGCGGCGGCAGGATCACCGGCGTGCCGTAGCGGCTGCCGTCGCCGGCGACCGAGAACGACACGCCGGTAAGCGACAGCGAGGAATCCTTGAGGGCATCGCGACCGTTCAGGACCAGCCAGCTGAAGCTGTGGGCACCGCTCTGGGTGGCGGTGTAGCTGTAGCTGCCGTTCGAGGTGAAGTTCGGGAACTTTGATTCGGACGAGTCGACCACGATGGCTTGGCGGTTGCCCTGCGGATCGGTGACGAGGAGGACGACCAGGTCGTTGAAGCCGCTGGCGACTTCGCCCTGCAGGTTTTCGCCGTTGCTGAACGAATACGTCCAGCGGGCCGTCATGCCCGCAGTCATGGTGTAGTGCGACTGGGTGACTTTGCCGTCGAATACGTCGACGGTGCCGGGGTCGCTGACGTTGGCGCCAGTGGGGTCGAAGCGGTTGTCAAGGTAACCCGCGGGCAAGCCGAGTTCGGCTTCCAAGTTGGCCTGGCTGACACCGCTGCCGATATTGAGGGCAACCTGGGTGACCACGGTGTCGGTGTCGCCGGTCGAGATGACGGTGTTGCCCGGCGCGAGGACAAACTGGCTGGCGATTGGCGCGAGCGTTGGCGCGTCGACCACGGGCGTGACATTCACGTTCACCGTGGCGGTGTCGATGCCGCCCTGGCTGTCGCGGATGGTGTAGGTGAAGCTGTCGGTGCCGCTCCAGTTGGCATTCGGCGTGTAGACGAGGTTGCCGGCCAGGTCGGTCGTCACCGTGCCATGGGCCGGTTGGGTGTAGCCCCACAAGAGGAGGGCGTGGCCGTCCGCGTCGCTGTCATTCGCCAGCACGTTGAGCGTGAGGGCGGTGTCCTCGGCGGTCGTGTAGCTGTCGTCCGTCGCGGCCGGCGCGGTGTTGCTCGGCGCGGTTTGCGAGACGGCGAGCCGCGCGCTGCCCGAATCGCCGTCGGCGTCGACCACGGTGTAGGTGAACTCGTCGGGCGTGGTGTCCGCATATTCGATGCTGTCGAACCCGGTGAGCAGGATCTTGGTGCTCGCGCTGCTGTCGATGCCGTAGAACACGACGTACTGGAACGGCGTGTTGCCGGCGGGGTCGACGTCGAGCGTGAAGCCGGGTTTGCTGACAGTGCCGTTGCCGGTGCCGACGAGGTCGCCGCCCGCGTCGTAGGCCGCCCAGTAGAAGGGCACGCCGGAGTTGGTGCCGGAATAGAAGTTGGCGTTGAGCGACAGCACCTCGTTGCCCAGATTGACGAGCAAGGCCTCCGGGCTCGACGGATGGCCGTTGAGATAGGTGGCGCTGCCGGAGCCGCCCGCGATGCCCAGGCCGTCGGTGCCGTCCGCCAGGGCGCTGTCGGTGACGGTCAGGACGCCGGTGCCGGCGATCGACAGGATGTTCGTCGCCAGCGGCACGTAGGTCGTGGGGTTGATGAAGAATTCATTCTCGCTGGCGACGTTGCGGGCGCCGTTGAATGCCGTGATGGTGACGTTGCTCCAGTCGGCGAGGTCATTGCTGCCGCCGACCGTGGTGAACAGCGAGGAGGCGTAGCTGTACGAACCGTCCGCGTTCATGGTCAGCACGCCCTTGCCGGTGTCGACCGTGATGACCCCGCCGCTGGGCGTGTAGGTGACGCCGTCGAAGACGACGCTGGCGACCTGATCCGGCTGATCTGCGCCGGTGTCGTTCGCCAGTACGTTGCCCGAGACGGTGCCGCCCATTGCCAGGGTGGCGAAGTCGTTGACCGCGCCGGGCGCGTCGTCCTCGATATTCACGGTGAGCAGGCCGGTCGAGCTGGCGCTGCCGTCGCTGGCGGTGACGGTCACGCCGAAGCTGCTGATGTCTTCGACGCCGGCGACCGCATGGTCGATCGCTTGGTGCAGGGTGACGGTGTAGGCCCCGGTGTTCGTGATGTTGATCGTCATCACCGGCGCACCGCCTGCGCTGGCGGTCAGCGTCGAAGTGCCGCTACCGCTCCAGGTGACGGGGACACCGTTCGAGGTGAGCGCCACCGTCGGTGCCGCCAGGGTGACCGTGACGGCGGGACCGTCGACATCGCTGATCGCGAACGTTCCGCTGGCGACCACGGCGTTGGTGGTGTCCGCGGGCGAGCCGATGGCATCCGGAACGCCACCGGCGAGACCTTCCTCGGAGACGCTGGCCGTCCTGTTCGCGCTGCCGAAGGCCGGCGCGTCGTTGACCGGCGCGACAAGCACGCTCACGCTATAAGTATTGGTTCCGCCGTTTCCATCGCTGACGGTGTAGGTGAAGCTGTCGGGGCCGTGGTAGTTGGCATTCGGCGTGTAGGTATAGCTGCCGTCGGCTGCGATCGTGATCGTGCCATGCGCGGCATTGTTTTCGAGCGCATAGGTGACGTTGTCGCCGTCGACGTCGGTCGCAGCCGGCAGATTGCCGCTGGCCGGAACGTCCTCGTTGGTGCTGATCGAGGTGTCGGCCGCGACGGGCGCGTCGTTGACCGGATTGACCGTGATGGTGACGGTTTGGGTGGCCGACTCGCCGGAGGCGGCGTCGGTGACGGTGTAGGAGAAGCTGTCGGTGCCGTGGAAGTTGGCGTTCGGCGTGTACTGA
>JBGFSF010000033.1:0-3764 GCA_041694715.1 Pseudomonadota bacterium
AAGTTGCCTGCTCGCGGTCAAGGATGTCGGCGGCCGGGAGATCACCACGATCGAGGGGCTCGCGCAGGGCGAGCGTCTGCACCCGGTGCAACAAGCCTGGCTCGACGAGTCGGTGCCGCAATGTGGCTACTGTCAGGCCGGGATGATAGTGGCCGCGGTCGCCCTGCTGCGGGTCGTGCCCAAGCCCACCGATGCGCAGATCGACGAGGCGCTCGCAAGTCATTTGTGCCGCTGCGGCACGCAGCAGCGTATTCGCCGCGCGGTCCATCGCGCCGCGGAGGCATCGAGATGAAGCGGCGTACGTTCCTGGCCGCCTGTGGCGGTCTGACCGTGACGTTCCTCCTCGGCGGCTGCACGTTCCCGGTCATACCGAAGCGGCCCCGGCCCGAGCCCAAGGATGCGCTGTCATGGGTTCGCTTCGCTGATGGGCAGTACACACTATTCCTGCCGCGCGTCGAGATGGGCCAGAACATCCTCACCGCGCTCAAGCAGATCGCCTGCGAGGAGCTTGGTATCGACTGGTCGCAATTGGAGGTGCGGCTGCCGAACACGAACGACATCCGCCGCGTACGGGCCACCGTGGGCAGCGAATCGGTGAAGGACTTCGCGCTGCCGCTGGCGCAGGCCTGCGCCACGCTGCGCGATGCGATCGCAGCCGGCCGCACGCAAGGGGTCATGGAAGCCGACGCGCGTCCGGCGGCCGCCCTGCGGTCGCTGCGCAGGGGAGGACGCTTCGTCGGGCGGCCCGTTCCGCTCGAACAAGGGCTGGCCATCGTGCGCGGCGCGCCGCTCTATGTCGCGGATGTACGCCGCCCCGGCATGTTGTTCGGCCGTGTACTGCGAGCCTCGGCCCCGCCCGAGTTGCGCTCGACGCTTCAGTCGATGAACGAGACGGCTGCGCGAGCGGTGCCCGGTTTCTTCGCCCTGGTGCGCGACGAGTGGCTGACCCTGGGCCTCAGCGAGGGTCTCGGTATCGTCGCTCGCACCCCCGGCGCGCTCAACCGCATCGAAGCGGCGCTCGCGCCGCAATGGAGAGTCGATGGCGGTTTCGAGGAGGCCGACATCGCCGCGGCCATCGACATCGACACGCGACTTCGCCGGTCCTCCTCGCTGGACAAGCAGGTGCACAAGGACACGATCAGCCGTGAAGCCGCGTGGGACGTGGACTTGCGCATCGACATCCCGCTGGCGGCGCACGCGCCGATCCAGCCGCGTGCCGCCATCGCCGAGTTCGGAGCCGATGGCACGCTGCAGTTGTGGGTCGGTTCGCAGGACGTGTTCTACCAGCGCGACGTGATCGCGAAGCGTCTGGGTCTCAGTGAAAACCGGATCACGGTGCACGGCCAGCGTGTCGGCGGCGCCTTCGGCGGCATGACGATCTGCACCGTCGAGTTGGAAGCGGCGCTGTTGGCGCGCGTGGCGAAGGCGCCGGTGAAAGTGCAGTGGACCCGGGCGCAAGAGTTCCAGTTCGGCTTCCACCGCCCGCCGTCGAGCCATCGCCTGCGCGCGCGCATGCGAGATGGCAAGCTCGACCAATGGTGGCACGCCTTCGCCAGCAGCCATATCCTGTTCACCAATGCCGTCGTGCCGCCGTGGTTGCAGCGCCTCACCGACTTCATCGGCGACGATGGCGTGGCGCGCGGCGCCGCGTTGCCGTATCGTGCCACGGCGAGGCGCACCGAGTTCGATCTGGTTCGCCTGCCAGTCTTCACCGGACCGTGGCGCGGCTTGGGTGCCGGGCCCAACGTGCTGGCGATCGAGCGCGCGATGGACGAATGCGCGCGTGCGGCCAAGGCCGACCCGGTGCAGTTCCGCCTCGACCACATCGAAGACCCGCGCCTGGCGCGGGTGCTGCGTCGCGTCGCTGACGCCGCCTCCTGGTCCAGCGCGCGGCAACCGCCGCCTGCGGGCGTGAAGCGCGGGCGCGGCGTGGCCTGCGGCATCTACAAGGCGATGAGCTATGCCGCCGTGGCGGCCGATGTCGAAGTGGACACCCGCGTCGGCACGGTGAAAGTGACGCGGCTGTGGTGCGCACACGACTGCGGCCTGGTCGTCAACCCCGACCAGGTGCGCGCGCAATGCGAAGGCAACCTGGTCTGGGGCATTGGCATGGTGTTGACCGAGCGTCTGCCCGTGGCGCAGTCGCGTGTGGCGGCGAGCAACTTCGCCGATTCGCCGATCCCGCGTCTGGCCGACGTGCCCGCCATGGAGGTGCTGCTCGTGGACGAAGGCGACGCGCCTACCGGCGCCGGCGAAACCGCCATCGTCGCATCTGGCGCGGCCGTGGCCAACGCCGTGCGCGACGCGATTGGGCTTCGGATCACGCGCTTGCCGGTAACGGTGGCCGATGTGCAAAGATCGGCCTCATGAGTGACTTTGCATCAGCGGCGGTGCTGCGCCTGATCCAGTGCGGACTGCGGCGCCAGGGCATCGCGGTCCCCGTGCTCAAGCGGCCGCGCGGCGCCCATGTGCCGCTCGCCGACAAGCGTGCCCTCGTCGACCAACTGCTGCGCGACCACGGCGCGCACGTGCTGTTGCGCATGGGCGAGGCGGTGCGCGATCTACAGGATGAACCTGCTTTGGTGGCGCTGTCGGTGGCACGCGAACCGCTGGACCTGATCGCGCGCTGGCAGAGGCTGGAGCGCTTCGTCCACTCTCGTCATCGCGTGCTCGTCGACCAGTCCGGCGACGGCGGCGTGCTGTTGCGGCATGCGTCGCTCGACGCCGGGCAGCCGCCGACCGCCGCCGAAGATATGCTGGTCTTCGGCCTGCTCGTCGCGCTCATCGACTGGCTGGGCACGGAGGGCCTGCAAGCGCGCCTGGTCGGGGATCCACGCAGCCGGTACCGGCAAGGGCAGTGGATGGAGCAGCCCCTGCCGAAGGACGTGTCGACCTGGGCGCTGACTTGGAGCCCCGCTGGCCCCCGGCCGGCCGCACGGCCGGCGGCGGACCACGACTGTGTCGAAGCCGCCCATCGCTTGCTGGCCGCCGACCCGGGTCGTCGCTGGACGCTGCAAACCCTGGCCGGGGACATGAGCACCTCTCCGCGTAGCCTGCAGCGGCGACTCGCCGCGGGCCAGAGCAGCTTCTCGGCCCGGCTGTTGGAGGTGCGACTCGCGCAGGCCGCGAAGCTGTTGGCCAATTCCCGGCAGCCGCCAGCTGAAATCGGCTACGTCTGCGGGTTTTCCGACCAGGCCCATTTCACGCGAGAATTCAAGCGCCACACCGCGCTGACGCCAGGGAAGTTCCGGGAGCAGTTTGCGGCATGCGCTGCCGGCCCGACCTTGGCGTCCGGTCGAGGGGTTGCGGCAAGCCGGAGAGCAGACAGTCGTGACTGAGGGGTACCGGTGCCATGCAGCATCGCGAGACGGTGCAGTTCAAAGTGCATGTGCCACCGAACAACGGCTTGCAGGGCGACGCGCCGCGAGCGGCGCGCGCCTGAAGCCGGGCGGTTTGGGCCTCACGCGCCGCTGGCCTAGGACGGCGCCTGCCCGCACAGCATGAGCGCGCATTCGACCGAACGCCTGCCCGACCGCGTCACGCTGCGCACGTCGCCCGCGGGATTGATCCTGATGGGCGGCGGCGCGCGCGCGGCCTACCAGGTCGGTGTGCTGAAGGGCATCGCGCAGATCCTGCGCGAAGCGCGGCGCGGGCTCGATCCGACCATCGCGCAGGGGCACAACCCGTTTCCGATCGTCGTCGGCACCTCGGCCGGCGCGATCAATGGGGCCGCGCTCGCCTGCCGTGCCGACAACTTCCAGGAA
>JBGFSF010000046.1:0-72450 GCA_041694715.1 Pseudomonadota bacterium
ATAGTAGGCTCCCGCCTGTGAAAGTAGGTCATCGTCAGACTCCTTACTCCGCCCTCCAGGACAAACCCTGAAGGGCAACAAAAAACCCCTCCCAACTCAGGAGGGGGTTTTTTATTGCGCGCAGGTAGCTCGCTGCGCCGTATTGAAAATATTTGATATTTAAAATCAATTGGTTGGGCATTAATTACGACTAAAGTCGTATAGGAAATTTTCATCCGGCTTCTAACGTGTTTGATGTGGACGTGAGTCCACGATCAACCTCAACCAAAGGAGCCAAGATGAAAAAGTTGCTAGGGGGTTTGCTGGGCGTAATTGCCATGATGGCACTGCCGGTCTTCGCGGCGGTGAATATCAATACGGCGACGCAGTCGGAGCTGGAAGCGGTCAAGGGCCTGGGGCCGGCAAAGGCCAAGGCGATCATCGCCCACCGGGAGCAGAACGGTGCCTTCAAGAGTCTGGATGACCTCGACAAGGTGAAAGGTTTCGGCAAGGCTACGGTCGACAAGCTCCGCGGCGAATTGTCGGTTGGAACGGAGAAGTCCAAACCCTGACTGGCCCAGCGAGGCGTTCCCGGGTCGGTCGCGTCCCGGGACGCCAGTCTCGAGGCGCGTCGTCGGCGCGCATCACGCAGCGGACCGGCGGGAGTGACGGTCCACTGCCGGTATAATCGCGGCTTTCCTGCCGCAGCCCATTCCGATGTCCACCCTTGCCGTGATATTGATCGCGACTGCCGCCGGCAGTCTGCTGAGCCTGTTGTTGGCCGCGGTGCTGGCCTTGTCGGCACGTCCGCACTGGGTGCCGGTCCTGGTGAGCTATGCGATCGGTGCGCTGCTGGGGGCTTCGCTGCTGGAAGTGCTGCCCGAAGCGGTGGAACTCGCCCAGGCGAGCGGCGGTGACGTCGGCATGGTTGCGAAGGCCTTGCTCGGCGGCATCCTGCTGTTCTTCCTGCTGGAAAAGCTGGTGCTGTGGCGGCATTGCCACGAGGAAGTGTGCGAAGCCCACGGCGGTCACGCGCACGGCCACGATCACGGGCGTTCGGGCCTGATGATCACGGTCGGCGACACCTTCCACAATTTCGTCGACGGCGTGATCATCGCCGGCGCCTTCCTGGTGGATTTCCGCCTCGGCGTGGTGACGGCGCTGGCAATCATCTCGCATGAAATTCCGCAGGAAATCGGTGATTTCCTGATCCTGCTGCATTCCGGCTACAGTCGCACGAAAGCCTTGCTGATCAATTTTCTGACCGGCGTGGCGACGATCGTCGGCGCGCTACTGGGTTATTTCGCGCTGTCGATGCTCGAGGGCTGGACGCCGGTATTGCTCGGTCTGGCCGGCGCGAGCATGCTTTATGTGGCGCTGTCCGATCTGATCCCGGGCCTGCACCGGCGCGCCGAACTCGGCGCCACGCTGCAGCAGCTAGCGCTGATCGGACTCGGCATCGGTAGCGTCGCGCTGGTCGGTCAGCTGATCGGGCACGGGCACTGAACGCCGGCGGCGTGGCCGGTCGAAGGCATAGACGAAGAGGGCGAGCGGCAGCACACCCAGAAAGATCACGATTGCGAGCGCCTTGCCGACGCTGCTCGACGTGAGCGCCATCATCAGGATGACGTAAGCCCAGCCGATCGCCACGATATACATCACATTGCTCCAACAGGATTCAACGTCATGGTAACCAAAGCAAAACGCGCGCGCACGCCGACCGTCGGCTTCGTCTCGCTCGGCTGTCCCAAGGCGACCGTCGACTCCGAGCGCATCCTCACCCAGTTGCGTGCGGAAGGCTACGGCATCGTCGGCAGCTATGACGATGCCGACGTGGTCGTCGTCAACACCTGCGGCTTCATCGACGCCGCGGTGCAGGAATCGCTGGAGGCGATCGGCGAGGCGCTGGCGGAGAACGGCAAAGTCATCGTCACCGGCTGCCTTGGCGCCAAGGGCGACGTGGTGCGGGAGGCGCATCCCAAGGTGCTCGCGGTGTCCGGCCCGCACGCGCTCGACGAG
The DNA here is from genome assembly GCA_041694715.1 of Pseudomonadota bacterium. GTDB lineage: Bacteria > Pseudomonadota > Gammaproteobacteria > Burkholderiales > Thiobacillaceae > Thiobacillus. The sequence continues at coordinate 1,999 of JBGFSF010000046.1, forward strand.
GTGATGGAGGCGGTGCACGGGGCGCTGCCGAAGCCGCACGATCCCTTCGAGGACCTGATCCCGCCCGGCGGCATCAAGCTCACGCCGCGCCACTACGCCTACCTGAAGATTTCCGAGGGCTGCAACCACCGCTGCACCTTCTGCATCATTCCGTCGATGCGCGGCGATCTGGTGAGCCGGCCAATCGCCGAAGTGATGAGCGAGGCGGAAAAGCTGGTCGGTGCCGGTGTGCAGGAATTGCTCGTGGTGTCGCAGGACACCAGCGCCTACGGCGTCGACGTGAAATACCGCCCCGGCTTCTGGAACGGCCGCCCGCTGAAGACGCGCATGACCGAGCTCGCCGGCGCGCTCGGCAGCCTCGGCGCCTGGGTGCGGCTGCACTACGTGTACCCGTATCCCAGCGTCGACGACGTCATCCCGCTGATGGCCGACCGGATCGTGTTGCCTTACCTCGACATTCCCTTCCAGCACGCCAGTCCGCGCATCCTCAAGCTGATGAAGCGCCCTGGTGCGGTCGAGAAGACGCTCGATCGCATCCAGGCGTGGAGGAAGGCCGTGCCTGATCTCACGCTGCGCTCGACCTTCATCGTCGGCTTTCCCGGCGAGACTGACGCCGAATTCGAGGAACTGCTGGCGTTCCTGAAGGAGGCCCAACTCGACCGTGTCGGCTGCTTCAAGTATTCGCCGGTGGAAGGCGCGGCGGCGAACGAACTGCCTGACCCGGTGCCGGAAGACCTGAAGGACGAGCGCCTGGAGCGCTTCATGGAAGCGCAGGCGGAGATTTCCGCCGCCCGGCTCGACGCCAAGATCGGCAAGACCCTCGAAGTCATGGTCGACGAGGAAGACGAAGTCGGCACGATTGCGCGCAGCCACGCCGACGCACCGGAGATCGATGGCATCGTCTATCTGGAAAACGTGTTCGGCCTGGCGCCGGGCACCCGGCTCATGGTGCGCGTCGAGGACGCCGACGAGCACGATCTCTGGGCGACACCGGTCTAGTCAACCCAGGCGGTCGAGCAGGCCGCGCGGCCGCCGCCAAACGCGCCAGGCGTCGCCGGCGTGGAGGTGCAGGCAGCGGCCGTGGTCGGGATCAAGCACGCGCAGGCCCCGCGGGCCAAGCTGTCGCAGCCGGCCGCGCAACGGCTCGAACCAGTCGCGTTCGAGTTGCCGCAGGCCCTCGCGCCAGCCGAAGGCGTCGCCCGCCTGTCCGCTGGCGGCGAGCCCCCCCAGCAGCGTCACGTTTTCCGCTTCCATAACGGCCCCGGACAGGCGTTCGGGCAGCGGCCGCAGCGTGGCGCCGCAGGCGCTGCCGAGCGCGCGCGCTTCTTCGTGCGACGCGTGCAGCGCGCGCGATCGCGCTGCGCGTTCAGGCAGGCGGCCGCCACCCCACAGCCAGAGCGAATTCACCGGCAATTCGCCGCGTGCTTCGCGCGCCTGGTTGATCGGGTGGTCGTGCAGCAGCATCTGCAACTCGTTCAGGCGGCTGCGGAAACGCAGGGCGTCGCCGCCCCGCGGCAGCAGCGGATCGATGTCGCGACCGACGGCAAACGACAGCGGCGTGGTGAAAAGATCGGGGGCCTCGGCGCAGCGCAGCAGCCAGCGCTGGGCGTGTACGGGGCGGGGGGCGAAGTCGTCGCCGAAGTGGGCTGCGATCGCGTGCGCGAACGCTTCCGCTTCCTCATGCGACAAGCCCGGCACGCCGGCGAGGACGATGCGATCGCGCATGACTTGCAGATGCACCGGGTCAGCGCGCAGCCACCACGCATCGCCCGGCGCTTCGCCGGTTGCGGAGAGCGTGAGCGGCGCGACCGGCCAATCCTGCTGACGTGCGACGCCGAACGCTTCGCACAAGGCGGCCTCGTACCCCTCGGCCGGCGCTTCGGCGAGGCGGCCGCGCGCCAGCAGCGTTTCCAGCGCGGGCAGGCGCAGGCCCTGCGCGGCGACCTCCAGCAGGCGGCGCGAGGGAAAGAGATGGGGCACGATCCACAACATGCAGCGAGTGTAGCAAGCCACCGCTAGAATGACGGCCATGCGTCAGGCTATTCATGAAATCAGCGTCCCCACGCGCGGCAAGGGCTTGTATGCCTTCACCCAACCCGTTCGCGACTGGGTGGCGGCGAGCGGCATGCGCCAGGCCCTGCTGACGCTGTACCTTCGCCACACCTCGGCCAGCCTGCTGATCCAGGAAAACCACGATCCCACGGTGCAGACCGACCTCGAGCGCTTCTTCGCGCGCCTGGTGCCGGAGGGCGACCCGCTCTACGAACACACGCTCGAAGGCGCCGACGACATGCCGGCCCACGTGCGCGCCGCGCTGACGCAGACTCACCTGGCTATCCCGGTTGCCGATGGCCGGCCGATGCTGGGCACCTGGCAGGGGCTCTACGTGTTCGAGCACCGGCGCGCCGCGCAGACGCGCAGCGTGGTGCTACACCTCATCGGCGAGTAGAGGCGCTGTGGCATACTTCCGCGACTCCTTCATCGAGGCACGTCTTGCTTCCGTTTGAACTGCTGATCGGCCTGCGCTACACCCACGCCAAGCGCCGCAATCACTTTATTTCCTTCATTTCGATCGTCTCCATGGCGGGCATCGCGCTCGGCGTGACGGCGCTGATCGTCGTGCTGTCGGTGATGAACGGTTTCCAGGAAGAGTTGCGCGCACGTATCCTCGGCGTGGCGGCGCATCTGGAGATCAGCGCACCCGGCGAGCGACTTTCCGACTGGCGCGCGGTGCTGGCGCAGGCGCGCCAGCACAAGGACGTGATGGCCGGCGCGCCCTTCGTCAACTCTCAGGGCATGCTCGCCAACGGCGAATTCGTGCGCGGCGCGATCATCCGGGGCATCGATCCTGCTCTCGAAGACACCGTCGCCGACTTCGCCCGGCACATGAAAGCCGGTCAACTCGGCGACCTGCGCGCCGGGGAGTTCGGCATCCTGCTTGGCGCCGAACTGGCGCGTGCGCTCAACGTCTACCCCGGCGACAAGGTCGTGCTGCTGACGCCACAGGGCAACATCACCCCCGCCGGCGTGATGCCGCGGGTGCGCCAGTTCACCGTCGCCGGCATTTTCGAGGCCGGGATGTTCGAATACGATTCCGGCCTCGCGCTGATTCATCTGAACGATGCGCAGAAGCTCATGCGCCTGGGCGACGCCGTCTCCGGCGTACGGTTGAAGCTCAGCGACCTGTTCCGCGCGCCCTTCGTCACACGCGACCTGTCGCAGACGCTCATCGGCGACTACTACCTGATCGACTGGACGCAGAGCCACGCCAACTTCTTCCGCGCAGTGGCGATCGAAAAGCGCATGATGTTCCTGATCCTGCTGCTGATCGTCGCGGTGGCCGCGTTCAACATCGTCTCGACGCTGGTGATGGCGGTGACCGACAAGCAGTCCGACATCGCCATCCTGCGCACGCTCGGCGCGAAGCCGGGGTCGATCATGAAGATCTTCATCGTGCAGGGCACGTTCATCGGCGTGTTCGGCACCGTGCTCGGCGTCGCGGGTGGGGTGACGCTCGCGCTCAACCTCGAGACCGTGGTGCCCTTCATCGAGCGTCTCGCCGGCATGGACCTGTTCCCGGCCGACGTGTACTACATCAACGAGTTGCCGTCGAAGCTCGACTGGAGCGAGGTCGGCCTGATCGCCGGCATGTCCTTCCTGATCAGCCTGGTCGCCACGCTCTACCCGAGCTGGCGCGCCTCGCGCACCCAGCCTGCGGAGGCGCTGCGCTATGAGTAGTCAGGATTCAGGCGTCAGGATTCCGGGGGCAGGGAACGGCGACAGCGTCGTGCTGCGCTGCGAGGGCCTGGGCAAGACTTTCCGCCAGGGCAAGGTCGACGTGCCGGTGCTCGACGCCGTCGACCTTGCGATCCACGCCGGCGAGTCGCTCGCCATCGTCGGCGCCTCGGGCTCGGGCAAGAGCACGCTGCTGCATCTGCTCGGCGGGCTCGACACACCGACGCGGGGTCGCATCGAACTTCTGGGCCGCGACCCCTTCGCGATCTCCGAGGCCGAGCGTTGCGACCTGCGCAACCGCGCGCTTGGCTTCGTCTACCAGTTCCATCACCTGCTGCCCGAATTCACCGCGCAGGAGAATGCCGCCATGCCCTTCCTCATCCGCCGCGTGGCGCGTGCCGAAGCGCTCGCGAAAGCGGCCGCGATTCTCGACGAGGTGGGGCTCGCGCACCGTCTCGACCATCGCCCCGGCGAGCTGTCGGGCGGCGAACGCCAGCGCGTCGCCATCGCCCGCGCGCTGGTCACGCAGCCGGCGTGCATCCTCGCCGACGAGCCGACCGGCAACCTCGATCGCCAGACCGCGGATGCCGTGTTCGACCTCATGCGCACGCTCAACCGCAAGCATGGCACCAGCCTCGTGATCGTCACCCACGATGCCGAGCTGGCGGCGCGCATGGACCGGCAGCTGCGGCTGGTCGACGGACGCCTGCAACCGGCCTGATGCCACGGCGCGATGCGGATCGCCCTCATCGCGTTCTGTCTGGGCGTGTGGGGGCTGCAGCAGCAGAGCGCGCTGCCTGACGCACGCTGGCTGTGGGGGCTTCCGCTCCTCGCCTCGGTGCTGGGGTGGCCGGCTGCCTCCCGCCCCCTGATCGAATTTGCGCGCCGTGCGGCCATCGCCGCGCTGTGCGTGGCGCTTGGCTTCGCCTGGGCCGCGTGGCGGGCCGAGGTGCGCCTGGCCGAGCGCCTGCCGGCGCACTGGCAGGGCGTCGACATCGAGCTCGTCGGCGTGATCAGCGACCTGCCGCATGCCCAGGCGCGCGGCGAGCGCTTCGTTTTCGACGTCGAACGCACGCTGACGCCGCATGCGCCCGATTTGAGTCGGGTACAGCTGACGCGCTACTGGCCGCGCGACGCGACGGCGTTCGATGCGCGCATGCGCGCCGGCGAGCGCTGGCAGCTCACGGTGCGGCTGCGCACGCCTTACGGCACCCGCAACCCGCACGGCTTCGACCTCGAAGCCTGGATGCTGGAGCACGGCATCAACGCCAGCGGCTATGTACGCGAGGCCCCGCCGCCGCGGCGCCTGGCCGAACAGGCGCACACCCCGTCGGCGTGGATCGCGGCGGCCCGTGCGGCGGTGCGTGAACGCATCTTCGCCACGCTTGGCGACGCGCCAGTCGCCGGCGTCGTCGCCGCACTGGTCGTGGGCGACCAGCGCAGCATCCCGCACGAACAGTGGCGGGCCTATACCCGCACCGGCGTGAACCACCTGCTGTCGATTTCCGGCCTGCACGTCACCCTGATTGCCGCGCTCGCCGGCTGGGCGGTGGCGTGCGTGTGGCGGCGGCTTCCACGCTTCACCGAGCGCCTGCCGGCGCGCCAGGCCGGGCTCGTCGCGGCGGTGCTGTCGGCGATCGCCTACGCGCTCCTGGCGGGGTTCCAGGTGCCGGCGCAGCGCACGCTGTTCATGCTCGTCGTGGTGGCGCTGGCGTTCTGGGGGCGGCGCGAGCCGCGCCCCTTCACCGCGCTCGTCGTCGCGCTTGCGGTCGTGCTTGCGATCGACCCCTGGGCGGTGCTGTCGGCGGGGTTCTGGCTGTCCTTCGGCGCGATGGCGGCGATCCTCTGGGTGACCGTCGGCCGCGTGGCGTTGCCCGACAGGCTGCGCGGCTGGGTGACGGTGCAGGGCGCGGTGACGCTCGCGCTGGCGCCGGTGTTGTTGCTGCTGTTCCAGCAGGTCTCGCTGATTTCGCCGCTCGCCAATGCGGTGGCGATCCCGCTGGTGAGCTGGCTGATCACGCCGCTCGCACTGCTCGGGGTACTGGTGCCGCCGCTGTGGCACGTGTCGGCCTGGCTGCTGCAGGGGCTGAGCGCGGGACTGGGCTGGGCCGCCGCGTGGCCGCTCGCGGTGGCGACCCTGCCGGCGCCGTCCGCCTGGGCGATCGCGCTGGCCCTGGCGGGCACCGTGTGGCTGCTGCTGCCGCGGGGCTTCCCCTTGCGTGTGCTGGGGGCCGTGCTGTGGCTGCCGCTGCTGTTTCCGGCCCAGGCGGCGCTCGTTCCGGGACACGTGCGCGTCGAGGCGATCGACGTCGGCCAGGGTACGGCCGTGCTCATCCGCACCGCGCGCTATGCGCTGCTGTACGACACCGGCGCCTCGTTCGCCGACAGTGACGCCGGCGAGCGCATCGTCGTGCCGCATCTGCGGGGCGAGGGCGTCGGCCGGCTGTCAGGACTCATCGTGACCCATGCCGACGACGACCACAGCGGCGGCCTGCGTTCGGTGCTGCGCGACGTGCCGACCGGCTGGCTGCTGCACGGCCTGCCAGCCGGCCATCCGCTGCTTGCCGCGGCCCCCCCTGCGCGGCGCTGCGCGCGCGGGCAGTCCTGGACCTGGGACGGGGTACGCTTCGAAATCCTCAACCCGCGACCGGGTGCGCAGCGCGACGGCAACCGACGCAGCAACGACCACAGTTGCGTGCTGCGCGTTCGCACTGCACGGCACAGCCTGCTGCTGACCGGAGACGGCGAGCGGCGCACCGAGCTTGAACTTGTCGAGTCGGGCTTGCTCGAACCTGTCGACGTGCTGTTCGCCGGTCACCACGGCAGCCGTACTTCGTCGATTGCGGAGTTCGTCGACGCGACGCGGCCGCAGACGGTCGTGTTCACGCTGGGCTATCGCAACCGCTACTGGCATCCGCATTCCGAGGTGATTGCGCGTTTTCGCGAAATCGATGCACGCCTGCTGCGCAGCGACCACGGCGGCCTGATCCGCCTCGATTTTGGCGAAGCCGGGGTCGAGGCGTCACAATACCGACCAAGCAACCGCCGCTACTGGCACACCGACTTTGCGCGCCCATGAACGAAGCCACCAAGCCCCGCTGCTTTGACGCCACCGACCTCGAGACCGCGAGGCAGGCGCTGGCGCGCGCACTGCCGGTCGCCGAGAACGACCTGCCGTGGCGCGCGCTGGCGCATGCCCACGAACGCCTCGGCAGCAGCGAGGCGTTCGCGCACAGCGTCGGCGCCGGGCTCATCGCTGCCGAGCTGCGGGTGGGCGCGGACGCCGTCGCCGCCGCGCTGCTGCACGCCTGTCTCGACGACACCCCGGAGTTCGACGCGGCTTTCGGCCCGGCGGCTCGCCTCGCGCGCGGGGTGGCGGCGATGGCGCGCATCGAGACGCTCGCTGCCAGTGCGACCGACAAGCGCGTCGATCCGCATGCGCAGCTGGAGGCGTTGCGGCAGATGGTGCTCGCCATGGTCGAGGACATCCGCGTGGTGCTGGTCAAGCTCGCCGAGCGCACCCACGCGCTGCGCTGCGCCGCGAACCGCGACGAGGAAACGCGGCAGGCGCTTGGCCAGCAGGCGCGCGAGCTCTTCGCGCCGCTGGCGAACCGCCTCGGCGTGTGGCAGATCAAGTGGGAGATGGAGGACTGGGCGTTCCGCTATCTCGAGCCCGAGACCTACAAGACCATCGCGGCGCAGCTCGACGAGAAGCGCGCCGACCGCGAGGCCTACATCCAGGGCATCATCGAGCGCCTCGAGGCCGAGCTCGCGCTACACGGCATCCAGGCCGAAGTCACCGGGCGGCCCAAGCACATCGCCAGCATCGTCAACAAGATGCGCAGGAAGCGGCTCAGCTTCGAGCAGCTCTACGACATCCGCGCCGTGCGCGTGCTGGTGAAGCACGAGATCGACTGCTATACGGTACTGGGCCTGGTGCACAACCTGTGGCAGCCGATCCCCGGCGAGTTCGACGACTACATCTCGCAGCCCAAGAGCAACGACTACCGTTCGCTGCACACCGCGGTGATCGGCCCCGAGGATCGTGCGCTCGAAGTGCAGATCCGCACTTTCGACATGCACCACAACGCCGAGCTCGGCGTCGCCGCGCACTGGCGCTACAAGGAAGGCGGCCGCCAGGACGCGCAGTACGAGGAGAAGATCGCGTGGCTGCGGCGCATCCTCGAATGGAAGGACGACGTCGCCGACAGCAGCGAGTTCACCGAGCAGTTCAAGACCGAGCTGTTCCAGGATCAGGTCTACGTGCTGACGCCGCAGGGCCGCGTGATCGCGCTGGCGCGCGGCGCGACGCCAGTCGATTTCGCCTACGCCGTGCACACCGACCTCGGCCACCGTTGCCGCGGCGCCAGGGTCGACGGCGCCATGGTGCCGCTCAACACCGCGCTGGACAACGGCCAGCGGGTCGAGATCGTCACCGCCAAGGAGGGCGCACCGAGCCGCGACTGGCTTAATCCCGCGCTCGGCTATCTCGCCACCCATCGCGCGCGCGCCAAGGTGCGCGCGTGGTTCCGCCAGCGCGACGTCGGCGAACAGGTTGCGCTCGGCCGCAGCCTGCTGGACAAGGAATTCAAGCGCCTCGGCGTCAACGAGACCAATCTGGAAAAGCTCGCGCAGCGGCTGAAGTTTTCCAGACTCGACGATTTCCTCGCCGCGCTCGGCCGCGGCGACGTCGGCCAGCGCGATCTCGTCAACGCGCTCGCCGAGCCAGGCAAGCCGGCACCGGCGCTGGCGCCGACGGCCAAGCCGCGGGCGCGGCCGAAGTCCGGCAATCCCGTCGTCATTCCGGGCCTCGGCGACGTCCCGCTGACGATGGCGCGCTGCTGCAAACCGCGCCCGCCCGAGGCCATCGTCGCCTACACCACCGTCGGCCGCGGCGTTACCGTGCACCGCGCCGACTGCGCCAGCGTGCGCCGCGCGAACCCCGCGCGGGTGATGGCGGCCGAGTGGGCGCTCGAGGCCGGCGCCGCGTTCGAGGTCGACATCCGGCTCAAGGCCTTCGATCGCCAGGGCCTGCTGCGCGACGTGTCCGACGTCATCGCCAAGGATCGACTCGACGTGCTGCGCGTCAACACCGAATCGCGCGGCGAATACGCGCACATGCAGCTCACCGTGCGGGTGAAGGAACTGCAGCAGCTGTCGCGCCTGCTTGCCCGGCTGCAGCACGTGCAGAACGTGATCGAGGTGAACCGCGCCTGAGTTTTCGTTTATCGTTTAGGCTGTTTCTGTTTCTCCCGAGCCTTCGCCCATGACGCCGCAAGCAGCCATTCTCGAACCCATCCCGGACCATGCGCGCCATCTCTATTTCGACCTGGCGCCCGGCGCCGATCTGAGCGCCCCGCTGCGTGCGCTGGCGGCGGCGTGTGACGGACAGGGCGCGCTCCTCGGCATCGGCGCGCCGGTGGCCGAAGCGCTGGGCGTGGCGATCGCGGGCCTGCGCAGCTTTCCGCATCTGCCCGCCGCGAAACCGGAGATTCCGGTCACCCAGCATGCGCTGTGGCTGTGGCTGCGCGGCACAGAACCGGGCGAGCTGCTGCATCGTGGCCGCGCGCTCGAAGCGCTCGCCGCGCCGGCCTTCGTGCGGATCCAGGCGCTCGACGCCTACCGCTATCGCGACAGTCGCGATCTCACCGGCTACGAGGACGGCACCGAGAACCCGCAGGGCGACGCGGCGGTGGCGGCCGCGATCGCGCAGGGGCAGGGCGCGGGGCTCGACGGCTCCAGCTTTGCCGTGGTGCAGCAATGGCTGCACGACTTTTCCGTTTTCGACGTGATGCCGCGCGCCGAGCAGGACGACTGCTTCGGCCGCAACCGCGACAGCAACGAGGAACTCGACGACGCGCCCGCGTCGGCGCACGTCAAGCGCACCGCACAGGAAGACTTCGAACCGCCCGCCTTCGTGGTGCGGCGTTCGATGCCGTGGACCGAAGGCGCGGATGCAGGCCTCGTCTTCCTCGCCTTCGGCAAGTCCTTCGACGCGTTCGAGGCGCTGTTGCGCCGCATGACCGGCCATGACGACGGCATCCGCGACGCGCTGTTCGACTTCACCCGGCCGCTCACCGGCGGCTACTACTGGTGTCCGCCCGTCGGCGCGTCCGGGATCGACCTCGACGCCCTGGGCGCCTGATGGAACCGGACGAAGCGCTTGCGCCCACGGCAAAGACGCCGTGGTGGCGCAGCTGGAAGGTGATGCTTCCGCTGTGGGGCGTCATCGCCGGCCTGGTCTGGCTGGGCCTGCATTTCAACGTCGACCGCAGCGTGATCGCCGGCAGCGTCGTCGTCATCGGCCTCCTCTCCAATGCCTTCGCCTGGCTGCTCGGCATCGTCGCGCTGGTGCCGGTGATCGGACCGCTGATCGTCAAGGTGCTGTCGATCGGCTTCATCTGGCTGCTCAACGCCGTCGGCTACCTGGTCGCCTTCATCGCGATCCGCCGCGGCTATTCGAAGGACGTGCTGACCTACCGCGGGCTGACCATCGCGGTCATCATCGGCATCGTGATCGGCTTTGTGCTGGGTAAATTGCTTTAGGGGTTTTCAAGAGGCGTCGAGCAGTTCGCGGGCGAGCGTGCGCAGGCCGTCCATCGACAGGTCGTCGATGTGCACGGTACGGTCGTCCGGCGACGGCGCGTAGTTTTGCGACAGCGATTTCAGATAGGCCGGGTCGTAGTGTTCTGCCAGCAGGGCTGCCACCAGCTCGGGCCATGCGCGTTCCCGCGCCTTCTGCTGCCATGCCGCCACCGTCTCGCGGCCGCGCAGCTCGACCAGGTGCGCCAGGCGCGCATTGATCGCCTCGGGGTCGTCGAGGAAATGCGCGTAATCCTCGGTCAGGAGCTGCACCCGGGCGGCCACCGGCGCTTCGATGCGGAGACAGGGACTCGCGCGCATGGCGGCGATCAGGGCCTCAGGCACCTGCAGCACGCCGATGCGCTTGCTTTCCGATTCGACGAATACGGGCTTGTCCGGATCGAAGCGCGAGAGCGCGGCCCAGATCGCGGTTTCGAAACTTTTCTGCGAAGGCTGCGGCTGGCCGGGCAGGGCGCCCAGGAGCGAGCCGCGGTGAGCCGCCAGCGCTTCCAGATCCAGCACCTGCGCACCGGCTTCGGCGAGCACCTGCAGCAGGCGGCTCTTGCCGCTGCCGGTGGGGCCGCAGATCACCCGGTAGGCGAACAGCCCCGGCAGGCGGGCAAGTTCGGCCACGACGTGGCGCCGGTAGGCCTTGTAGCCGCCTTCGAGCTGCACGGCGGCAAAGCCGATTTTCTGCAGGATGTGGGTCAGCGAGCCGCTGCGGTTGCCGCCGCGCCAGCAGTACACCAGCGGACGGTAGCCTTTGGGCTTGCCGGCGAACCAGGCATCGAGATGCCGGGCGATGTTGCGGGCGACGAGGGCCGCGCCCACTTTCTTGGCGTCGAAGGCCGAAGCCTGTTTGTGCAGGGTGCCTACCCGCGCGCGCTCGGCGTCGTCGAGCACCGGCAGGTTGATCGCGCCCGGCAGGTGGTCTTCGGCATACTCGGCGGGCGAGCGCGCGTCGATGATTTCATCGAAGGCGGCAAGATCGTCAAAAGGAGTGGACACGCTGGGGGAATGCAGGAACACGAAACGCCACGGAGCGGGGCGCCCCATTGTCACACAGCAGGACGACCGGCGCCAAAGGCGGCGGCGGTGGGGCGAAAGGGGGAGCGGGGTAAAAGAAGCCTGCCCGATCGCGGGCAAGGCGGGGAACCGGGCGCGAGGCCCGGCGTTCAGTGCTGGACGACTTTGAGCCTGGCCGGCTGGCGGTCTTCGGCGCGACGGCTGGCCGATTTGCGGCGATCGGCCGTCAGGCCGGGCGGCAACGCGGCGTTCGGCGGGGCAACGCGGCGGTCGCCGAGCCGGCGTTCCAGCGGGATGAACTCGACTTCGTAAACAGGCAGCGCAGACATTGGCATGTCCTTATATGTCGATATATTGGCAAGCATAGTCAATTTTTCGACAAAAGCACAGGCCAAACCCTGCCGGTGGTAGGAAGATTCCAGCCGTCTGTCGGCGGCGCGCCACGTTTCAGGCCGTCTTTTCCCGCATCATGCGCTGCTTCTCGCGCTGCCACTCGCGTTCCTTCTCGGTGGCGCGCTTGTCGTGCTGTTTCTTGCCCTTGGCCAGACCGATTTCGAGCTTGATGCGGCCCTTGCTGTAGTGCAGGTCGAGCGGCACCAGGGTGTAGCCGGCGCGTTCGGTCTTGCCGATGAGCTTGTTGATTTCCGCTTCGTGCAGCAGCAGCTTGCGCGAGCGGGTGGCATCAGGGTGGATATGGGTCGAGGCGGTGGGTAGTGGACTGATGTGGCAGCCGATCAGCCAGACCGCGCCGTTTTTCACCACGACATAGGCTTCTTTCAATTGCACGCGGCCAGCGCGGATGGACTTCACCTCCCAGCCTTCGAGCACGAGGCCGGCTTCGTAACGTTCCTCGATGAAGTAGTCGTGAAAGGCTTTTTTGTTGTCGACGATGCTCATGGCGGGCGGGCTTGCGTACAATGCCTGATTTTACAGGGCTTCACGGATTTTCATGGCACGAGTCGAAAAAAGCGTGCTGGTGCCTCACCCGCCGGAACGCATGTTCGACCTGGTCGACCGGGTCGAGGATTACCCGAGCTTCCTGCCCTGGTGCGGCGGCACCGAGGTCAAGTGGCGCGACGAAGCCACGACGGTGGCGACCATCCACATCGCCTATCTGGGCATACGCCACAGCTTCACTACCGAAAACACCAAATCCCGCCCCGGTGAAATGCGCATCAGCCTGCAGGAAGGGCCGTTTTCCGAACTTGAGGGCGACTGGCTGTTCGTCCCGCTCGGCGATGACGCCTGCAAGGTGATCTTCCGCCTCCAGTACACGTTTTCCAGCCGTGCGCTCGAGACGGTGCTGGCGCCGGTGTTCAACCACATCACCAGCACCTTCGTCGACGCCTTCGTGCGCCGCGCGGACGAGGCGCACGTGGCATGAGCGAAATTCGCGTCGAAGTCGTTTACGCGCTGCCGGCCGTGCAGCCAATCCTGCAGGTGGTCCTGCAGGAGGGTGCGACGGTGGAGGCGGCGATTCGTGCGTCCGGCGTGCTCGAGTCCCACCCCGAGATCGACCTCGCGAAGAACAAGGTGGGGATTTTCAGCAAGCTGGTGAAACTGGACGAACCCGTGCGCGACCGAGACCGGGTGGAGATCTACCGTCCGTTGATCGCCGACCCCAAGGAAGTGCGCCGCAAGCGTGCGGAAGAAGGCAAGGTCACCAAAAAAGGCGGCGGCGAGGCTATCTGAGCACGTCCCAAGCAAAAAGGCCTCCCGGATTCCGGGAGGCCTTTTTGCTTGGAGGAGGCGAGAATCAGTCGCCGATTTTCAGCAGAGGATAGTTCAGCTGAGCAATGCCCTTCTGGGTGTGGTCCTGAACGATCTTCGACTGCTTGATCACGGTGTCGCTGTCGCCCTTTTCAGCGGCGGCCTTGGCAGCCTTCAGCGCGGCATCAGCGGTGGTCCACAGTGCGAACTTGGCGTTGGCGTCCTTGTGGGCGGCTTCGGCGGCGGCCAACGCAGCCTTGGCTTCGGCGCTCAGCGTGGGTTTTGCAGGTTCGGCCGCCTTTTGGGGCTGCTGGGCGCAACCGGACAGAGCGATCAGGGCGGCGGAAGTCAGGGCAAGCAAAACTTTTGACATTGTTGTATCTCCTCGGTTGTGTGGCGTTCAGGGTCGGGCTGTCGCACCGCGTGCCCTAGCAGTTCATGCTGGTCCCAAAGTTATCCCCATCGGCCCATCGAGTCAACCGTCGGGCCCGGATTCGTTTTGGTAGATTACGACCAAACGTCCGGCGTGCTGTCCGGGTTTGTGCGGGGCTGGGGCGGCCGCGTATAATTCCGCTTTGCCCGAAGGAAAGTCCATGCGTGTTCTGCAAAAAGCGCTGACGTTCGACGACGTTCTGCTCGTCCCCGCCCATTCCGCCATCCTCCCCCGCGAAGTCAGCCTGTCCACGCAACTGACCCGCAGCATCACCCTCAACCTGCCCCTGCTGTCCGCCGCCATGGATACCGTGACCGAGGCGCGGCTCGCCATTGCCCTGGCGCAGGAAGGCGGCATCGGCATCATCCACAAGAACATGAACGGAGAAATGCAGGCGGCGCAGGTGGCGGCGGTCAAGCGCTTCGAGTCGGGCGTGGTCAAGGACCCGATCACCATCGCGCCGCAGATGACGGTGCGCCAGGTGCTCGAAATCACCCGCGCCAAGCGCATTTCCGGCCTGCCGGTGATCGACGGCGGCAAGGTCGTCGGCATCGTCACCAACCGCGACCTGCGCTTCGAGACCCAGCTCGACCAGCCCGTCGCCAACATCATGACGCCCAAGGAACGCCTGGTGACGGTGAAGGAGGGCGCCAACCGCGACGAGGCGATGGCGCTGCTGCACAAGCACCGCCTGGAACGCGTGCTGGTGGTCAACGACGCCTTCGAACTGCGCGGATTGATCACCGTCAAGGACATCCAGAAGTCGAGCGAGCACCCGAACGCATGCAAGGACGCGATGGGCCGCCTGCGCGTCGGCGCCGCAGTCGGCACCGGCGAAGGCACCGAGGAACGCGTCGCGGCGCTGGTCGCGGCGGGGGTCGACGTCATCGTCGTCGATACCGCCCACGGCCATTCCAAGGGCGTGCTCGACCGCGTGCGCTGGGTCAAAAAGACCTATCCCGACGTTCAGGTCGTCGGCGGCAACATCGCCACGGCCGCCGCGGCCGCGGCGCTCGTCGAGCACGGCGCGGATGCGGTCAAGGTCGGCATCGGCCCCGGTTCGATCTGCACCACCCGCATGGTCGCCGGCGTCGGCGTGCCGCAGATCAGCGCCGTGGCCAACGTGGCCGACGCGCTGGCGGGCAGCGGCGTCGGCGTCATCGCCGACGGCGGCATCCGCTATTCCGGCGACATCGCCAAGGCGCTTGCGGCTGGCGCAAACTGCGTCATGCTCGGCGGCCTGCTCGCCGGCACCGAGGAAGCGCCGGGCGAGGTCGAACTGTTCCAGGGGCGCTCGTACAAGTCCTATCGCGGCATGGGCTCGCTGGGCGCGATGCAGCAGGGGTCGAGCGACCGCTACTTCCAGGACAACGAGAAGAGCGCCGAGAAACTCGTGCCCGAAGGCATCGAGGGCCGCGTGCCCTACAAGGGCAGCGTGCTGGGCGTGATCCACCAGATGATGGGCGGCCTGCGTTCCAGCATGGGCTACCTCGGCGTCGCCAGCATTGCCGAGATGCACGCCAAGGCCGAGTTCGTCGAGATCACCGGCGCCGGCATCCGCGAGTCGCACGTGCACGATGTGCAGATCACCAAGGAAGCGCCGAACTACCGTTTGGAATAGCGGCAGGAACTTGGGGCCTGGATCCAAGGGAAGTCACGCGGCGCGTGGCTTTCTTTTTTCCGGCCCCGCGCCCTGGCTCCCCTAAATCCTAGCCCCCAGCCCCGACCAGACATGCACCAGAAAATCCTCATTCTCGATTTCGGTTCCCAGTACACCCAACTCATCGCGCGCCGCGTGCGCGAGGCCGGTGTATATTGCGAGCTTCATCCCTATGATGTGACCGAAGCGTTCGTGCGCGACTTCGCGCCGCAGGGCATCATCCTCTCGGGCGGCCCGAATTCGGTCTACGAGGAGGAAACGCCGCGCGCGCCCGACGTCGTGTTCACGCTCGGCGTGCCGGTGCTCGGCATCTGTTACGGCATGCAGACCATGGCGGCGCAGCTTGGTGGCCAGGTGGAGTCCGCGACCAAGCGCGAGTTCGGCTACGCCGAAATCCGCGCGCGCGGGCACACGCGGCTTTTGCGCGACATCCAGGACCGCGTCAACGACGAGGGGCATGGATTGCTCGACGTGTGGATGAGCCACGGCGACAAGGTCACTCAGCTTCCGCCCGGCTTCAAGGTGATGGCGTCGAACGCCGCCACGCCGATCGCCGCGATGGCGGACGAGGACCGCCGCTTCTACGGCGTCCAGTTCCATCCCGAAGTCACGCACACGACCCAGGGCAAACATATCCTCGAGCGCTTCGTGCACGACATCTGCGGCTGTGGTTCCGACTGGAACATGCCGGACTACGTCGACGAGGCGATCGGCCGCGTGCGCTCCGAAGTCGGCAGCGACGAAGTCATCCTCGGCCTGTCGGGCGGCGTCGATTCCTCGGTGGTGGCGGCCTTGCTGCACCGCGCCATCGGTGACCAGCTCACCTGCGTGTTTGTCGACAACGGTCTGTTGCGGCTCAACGAGGGCGAACAGGTGATGGCGACCTTCGCGAAGAACCTTGGCGTCAAGGTCATCCACGTCGACGCCTCCGAGCGCTTCATGCAGGCGCTCGCCGGCGTGTCCGACCCCGAGCAGAAACGCAAGATCATCGGCCGCGAATTCGTCCACGTATTCCAGGAACAAGCCGAAAAACTACCGAATGCCAAATGGCTGGCGCAGGGCACGATCTATCCCGACGTCATCGAGTCGGCCAGTGCCAAGACCAAGAAGGCGCACACCATCAAGAGCCACCACAACGTCGGCGGACTGCCCGAGACGCTGCACCTGAAACTGCTCGAACCGCTGCGCGAACTCTTCAAGGACGAAGTGCGCGAGCTGGGCGTGGCGCTCGGCCTGCCGCACGACATGGTCTACCGCCACCCCTTCCCCGGCCCCGGCCTCGGCGTGCGCATCCTCGGCGAGGTGAAGCGCGAGTACGCCGATCTCTTGCGTCGCGCGGACGCCATTTTCATCGAGGAACTGCGCGCCGCCGGCTGGTACGAGAAAACCAGCCAGGCCTTCGCCGTGTTCCTGCCGGTGAAAAGCGTCGGCGTGATGGGCGACGGCCGCACTTACGATTATGTGGTGGCGCTGCGCGCCGTCGTCACCAGCGACTTCATGACCGCGCACTGGGCCGAACTGCCCTACACCCTGCTCGGCAAGGTCTCCAACCGCATCATCAACGAAGTGCGCGGCATCAACCGCGTCGTCTACGACATCAGCGGCAAGCCGCCGGCGACGATTGAGTGGGAATAATTTAGGCTTGTTCGCGAGCTTTCGGTGACTATCGGGAAATCGTGTTAACTGATTGATTAATAAAAATATATAATACGGAATCTATCGGTAACAATTACTGGCAGCCAGATCAAAGTGTCGGTCGATCTGACGGTAGCCAAGTGCGCTCTCACAGGATTATAATTTTTACCGTCAAGCCGTTTTGACGCATGACGGTAAAAAATATAGTGAAAGCTAGGATTCATGCGGGTTCCAGGCGGTTTGTCATTCTTAATACTTGTGACGGTAAAGCCGTTGCATGCTTGGGAGAACGCCGATGCTGACCGACACCGCACTGAAGAACCTCAAGCCCAAGGGCGCTCAATACAAGGTGGCCGACCGAGACGGCATGTACGTGACCGTCTCGCCAGCCGGCACCGTCACCTTCCGTTACGACTATCGCCTCAATGGGCGCCGCGAAACGTTGACCATCGGCCGCTATGGGCCGGATGGCTTGTCGCTGGCCAGGGCGCGCGAGCGCTGCCTGGAGGCCAGGCGTGCGGTGGTCGATGGGCGGTCGCCTTCCCAGGAGAAGCAGCGCCAGAAGCGCCGGCTGGCCGAGGCCAAGACCTTCGGCGAATTTACCGTCAGGTGGGCCGCCGAGGCGCGCATGGCCGACAGCACGCGATCCATGCGCAAGAGCATCCTCGATCGCGACATCCTGCCCGTTTTCCAGAATCGGCTACTGACCGAGATCACAGCCGACGACCTGCGCGACTTATGCAACAAGGTCAAGGGCAGGGGAGCGCCAGCCACGGCGATCCACGTCCGCGACATCGTTAAACAGGTATATGGCTTTGCCATTTTGCACGGCGAGAAGGTGGCCAACCCTGCAGACGACGTTGGGCCATCGTCGATCGCCACCTTCGTGCCGAAGGACCGCGCGCTGTCACCGAGTGAGATTCGCATCGCGCTCTCGCAGATGGAGTACGTCGCCTCGTATCCCACGATCAAGCTTGGGCTGCGACTGATTTTGCTCACGCTGGTGCGCAAGAGCGAGCTGATCCATGCGACTTGGGACGAAGTCAACTTCGAGAAGGCGCTATGGAGTATCCCGAAGGAGCGCATGAAGGCGTCCAAGGCTCACAACGTCTACCTCTCGCAGCAGGCGCTCGACATCATGATCGCGCTACGCACCTGCGCCGGTGGCTCGCGCTACCTGATCCCATCGCGCTACGATGCCGACAAGTGCATGTCCAATGCCACGCTCAATAGGGTCACGCAACTGATCGTCGAACGCGCGAAGGCGAACAAGCTCCCGCTGGAGCCCTTCACCGTGCATGACCTGCGGCGCACAGGCTCAACTATCCTGAACGAACTTGGCTTCAACAGCGACTGGATCGAGAAGTGTCTGGCCCACGAAGACGGCCGCTCATCCCGTGGCGTTTACAACAAGGCCGAATACGCCGAGCAGCGCCGTCACATGCTGCAGGAGTGGGCCGACATGATTGACGCTTGGGTGGCCGGCAAGTCACACACTCCGACGTTGCTGCCACCGTCGATGAAGGTCATCACGACACAGGCGCTGCTTTGACCGGGCGGCGCTTGCGCTGACGCACGTCCGGTGAGGGCGCCCGTTTCAACTGCGCACTGTCGGAAGCTTGTCGACGTGCGTCGAGCCAGGCTTCTACTTCCGTCAAGTCCCATACCACGCAGCGTGCGGTCAGATTGAACCGGCGCGGAAATTCGCCGCGTTTCTCCATATCGTAGATCGTCGTGTCGGCCAGCGGCACCATTCGACGCAACTCAGTGCGCCGAATGGTGCGCCGGAATGGGAGCGGGCTCTTGAGTAGCAGATGCGGTAACTTATCGCCCTCGGGGCGACAAGCATCTTGCGCGACACGCTCGCGAGCAGTTAC
This sequence comes from Pseudomonadota bacterium, assembly GCA_041694715.1. GTDB lineage: Bacteria > Pseudomonadota > Gammaproteobacteria > Burkholderiales > Thiobacillaceae > Thiobacillus. Next base: position 20,657 of record JBGFSF010000046.1, read on the forward strand.
TTGCTGTGAAGGGTTGTCATTCATGGTCGAGTCCAAGCTAAAAGGTTGCGATGGAAGCAGTACGATATTTCAAGGACATATCCTGACTATCGAAGGCACGATCGACAACCAGCGGCAGCGAAGCACAGCATGTGACAGCATGGTTCGGTGGAATAAGGGTTGAGGTCGCCATTTCTTTCGTTGTCGCAGGGGGCAAGCGAGTCATGGCGCAGTAAGCTCCCAGCCGTGCTTTGAGAAAAAAGTATTGCGTAAGACCACCATCCCGGCTATATTGAACGAACATTCATTCAATATCTGGACTCCACCATGGCGCGCACGCCTGCCAATGTTCAGCCTGGGCAAATCAGGGAAAAGATCATTGATGCCGCACTGCAACTGTTCACCCAGCGCGGCTATTTCAGCACGACCGTACCCGACGTGGCGCAGGCAGCGCAAGTCAGCGTGGGCTCGATCTACCACCACTTCAAGGACAAGGAAGATGTGGCCCGCGCGCTATATGTGAGCCTCGTGGCGTGGCTGCAGGAGGAACTGGCGCGCATTGCCCGGAACAAGGCCACCGCGCATGATCGATGCCGCGCCGTCATGCGCATGCTGTTCGAGTTCACGGAATCGAACCGCGATGCCATGGACTTCATGCTGTATGCGAAACACCGGGATTTCCTGCCCAGCGAGCGTCCCGTCTGCTCTTCCAAGCCTTTCGAAACCATGCGGAAATTCGTGCAGGAAGGCATGGCGAAGGGGGAAATCCGCCAGATGGATGTCATGGTGGCAACGTCGTGTTTGTTTGGGGGCGCCATTCGGCTGATCACGGCGCGCCTTGACGGTGTGCTTGCCCAGCCGCTCCCCGACCAGCTGGACGCGGTATGGGAATGTGCTTGGCGAGGTGTCGCGGCCTGATTGGGGACCGCGTTTTTTTACGTTCATTTCGAATGAACGTTCATTTTACGGAGGTGTATATGAAATCCATGGCTATCGTGATACGTGATGATTCTTACGACAAGATCCTCACCCCGCTCGTCTTTGCGTACCTGGCGTCATCAGAAGGCACCCAGGTCGACATCCTGTTTGTCAACTGGGCCGTCAAGGCGCTTACTGTCGAGGGGGCTGCAAGTCTGTGCATGGACGGGCGGCACGCCGCAGACGAGGCCATGGTGCGTGAAAACGTGGCCAAGGCGGGTTTGCCAAATGGTATCTACGAGATCCTCAAGGCCTTGAAATCGTCGGGTTGCGTGAATTTCTATGCCTGCAGTCTGGCTGGGGCCATCTTTGGCGTCAATGAGGGCAATTTGATTCCGGAGGCGGAGGGCATCGTCGGCGCCTCCTGGTTCCTCAACGACAAAGCCGCCAAGGCGGATCACTGCCAATACTTCTAAGGAGAATGATGATGACCTCGTTTACCGCTACCTCCGTCCTCGACACATCCGGCAAATGCTGCCCAATGCCCATCGTGGAAACCAGCAAGGCGATGAAGGAATTGGGTGTGGGCGACATCCTTGAAATCATCGCCACCGATACGGGGACGCAAAAGGACATCCCTTCCTGGTGCGAGCGCACCGGTCAAACGCTGCTGTCGATGACGGAAGAAGACGGGGTGCTGCACTACCATGTCAGAAAAGACCGCTGAGCCGCACGACCTCTGCTTCGGCTGCGTGTATCACCCACCCAATCTTCCCCGGCAGATGTATGCCGACGAAGATTGGGAGATGCTTCAGCAACACACCTGCTCGTTTGAGCATCTACCCGGCGACGAGGCGTGCCAGGCGACGCGCAAGACCAGTTGCAGCCTGATCGATCTGAGCGCATTGAACGCATCAATCACCGCGTCAAAGACGCGAGTACAACCTGTGGAGAAATAGAATGGCTTTGGGGCGGATACTGATTCTTTTCATGCTGCTTTTCTCACCGCTGTTCCCGGCGCAGGCCGCAACAGCGCCCATCAGCGACGCGGCAGCATTGCGAGGCGTGAAGGATGGCAAAGGCGTATTTCTGATCGACTTTAGCGATGCGAAGAAAACGGCCTTCTACCTTGAGCTCATCAAGGGCACCCATGCCGGGCTGATGAGGCAAGGCGTGAAGCCAAGTTTTGTAATTGTCTATATCGGGCCGACAGTACGTTTTCTGACCACCACGCCGGATGGAGAGTTGGAAATTGAGCAGGGCGATGCACTCAAGGCGATTGCCGATCAGGTAAAAGAACTGGATCAACTCGGGGTCCGACAGGAAATCTGTGCGATCGCGACAAAGGTGTTCAAGGTACCGAATGAAACTGTCTTGCCTGGTCTGACGCTGGTAAGCGATGGCTTTATTTCACTGATCGGATGGCAGACTCAGGGGTATAAGCTTATTCCTTTGTTCTGAGCACGCACCCTCCTCTTGGAAAGCAATCCGTGGGACAAGAGCTCGCATTCAAATTTCGCTGAGAATGTGAAATTAGGCCGCCTTTGTGGCTCAATATTCACTGAGCATCGTCGAATTGCGCATGCAAGTTGGCCTAGTCCGTGCCTGTCTGATAGGCGTGAGGTCAGCATGGTCCCCCGATAGTTAAGACATCCAGGGCGACCATGCAAACCATCCCCTTTGTTTTTGATTCGTAGTAAAGCTCCTTGCCGGCGTCGCGCGAACTCTCGTCGGCTGGCCCATTTTTTGGACTGATTGCCTATCTGTCCTTCGCCAGAAATTTCTTGAATTCACGGTCGCGAACCATGAATGCTTCAAGCATGTGGGGTATCAACGCGACGCCGTCCACGGATTCGCCGTAGGCCTGGGCATGAAGCGCCGCGTAATGGTCCAACATTGTCTTCAGGTTGGCGGAAAGCGAAATCGTAAGCTTTACGGTCTCGGCTTTGGGCAGCGGACCTAGCCGAAGTTTCCTCGTGCTCATTGCGATGATCCTCGTTGGAAGAACAGTGGCTGATAGGGGCGCAGGATCAGATCCTTGTTCACCATCACCCGCATCGGAAAGCCCGGCCGTATCGTCAGCGTCGGCTGGATGCTCAGGTTGCGCTTGGTGATCTCCTGGCCCGCCTGGTTCACGGTGTCCTGAGCGCTCTGGCGTGCCGCAATCACCACTCGGTTGCCATTGCCGCCATTGTCAGGAGCGGCCAGTTCGGCCCCTACACCTAGCAGCGTGGACAGTGTGGCGCCCGCCAGGATTCGATCCCAATGCCAATCGACGCCATCCTCCAGACCGGCATAGCCGGCCGGGTCGATGCCGGGCAGCTTGTCCAGCGAGATTGAGGAGGTGTCGGGCATGATTAGCCGAGTCCAGACCAGCAGTACGCGGCGCTGGCCGAATGCCACTTGGCTGTCGTAACGGCCGACCAGTCGCGAACCCTGCGGGATCAGCAGATAGCGCCCCATGGCCGTGTCGTAGACAGCTTCGGTCACGGTGGCGATGACCTGCCCGGGCAAGTCGGAATTGATGCCGGTTACCAGTGCCGCCGGAATGATGGTTCCAGCCATCACCTGGTAGGGCGAGGCTGGTAGTTGCAGGCTGGCCGGATTGCGGGTGGTCGTATCGCCGCCATCGGCGACGAAGGCCTGCTTCTGCTCCTGCCGATTCTGCATGGCTGTAGGGTCGGTCGGCTCCGCCGACGCGAAGGCAGAAGCCATGGGATTGAAGGCTTGATTGCCCGATGCCAGCTCAGGTTGGATTGCGGCGACGGTGGTTGCCGGTGCCGCATTTGTCGTACTACTGCTGCGGAAAAACACCGACGAACGCGCCGCATCCTCGGCATCGCCCGACTGAGCGATACGGCCGGGTTGCGCGGGGGTGTACGCGTCCGTGTTCCCGTGATTCTGCGCATGCACAATGGCCGGCCCCAAGTCGCCCGGCAATGGCTCACCCAACATCGGCACCACAGGCTTAGCCATTGGCACCACTTTGGTATAGTCCTTGGGCAACTGGTCGAGGCTATCGGCGCGTGAGACGCGATCCACGTTGTACAGCTCGGTGGCCGGGTTGCGCTCACGCCTGTGCGGCTGCAAGGACCAGAGTGTGGCGCCCAGGATGACGATGCCGAGCGCCCCAGCAAACACCGCCAGCATGCGCCGATTGAGCCGTGTGACTGGGCGCGGCGAAGCGCGCAGAGCCAAGGTGTCCGGGTCGGCCTTATTTGTCCCAGTCGACGGCGTCTGCGGTGTGGCGGGCGTGCTCATGCTCAATGCCCCCGCGCCGTGCTGGCCATGCCATCGGTGCGTTCGATGCGAACGACGGCGGCCTTGTCCGCACCTAGCCGCAACTCGGCGGCACCGAACAGCCGATCCACCACGTAATAGGGGGAGCGGAAGCGGTAGTTCACGAGCTGGCCATCGCCCTGCTGCCCGATCACGAATAACGGCGGCAGCTCGCCCTGCGCGATGCCAGCAGGGAACTGGATATAGACCCGCTCGCCATCATCGAACGCGCGCAGCGGCTTCCATGATGGGCTGTCACCGGAAATCGCGTAGCGGAACTTGATTTGCTCCAGCGACAAGCCCGAATCCACTGGCGCTGCCACCTGGGCTTGCTGCGCCTGCTTCTGCAAGGCAAGCATGCGGTCCTTCGGGTAGTCCCACGATGCCGATGCCATCCACGCCTGCGGTGTCGAAGACAGTTCGAGCAGGTAGGTGCGGCGGTTGGTGGTGATGACGAGATTGGTCTTCAAGCCGACGCGCGTGGGCTTCACGAGGATGTTCACGCGCAGGCTGGCGCCCGCGCCGCTCGCGGTATCGCCCACGATCCAGCGCACCGTGTCGCCGGCTGAAACCGTCACCAGTTCTTCACCTTCCTGCAAGGCAATCACCGTGACGCGGCCAGGGCTGGTGTAGACCTGATACAGTGCGCCCTCCGCGTAGGGCCAGACCTGGATCGCGTTGATGTAGCCCTCGCGGCTGGGGGCCACGCGGGCTTCGGCATTGGCGCGTGCCACGCGAGCTTTCTCGTCGGGCAATTCGGCGACTGGTTTGTCCTCTGGCGTGCTCGCCAGCGGCTTCAACTGTTCCGGCAGTGGTAGTGGCTTTGGCACTTCAACTACCTCGATGGGCTTGGGCAACTCCGGCAGCGCGTGTGCCGCGACGGGTTCGTCCAGCGTGATGTCCGGTGGCGGCTTGCCGTGTGTGGCACAACCACTGACCGTTGCCAGGGTGGCGCTCAGGATCAACGGCAAAGCGTAAATGCGGATTTGGGTTTTCATGGTTTCTTGGCTCCTTCGTTCGCGTCGAGTTCACGGCTCCAGGAAATGCCGTTCACGTAAATTCCTAGCGGGTTCTTGCGCAGCCGTTCCTCGGTGCGCGGCGGTTGCAACACGATGGACAGCACAGCCGTCCAGCGCTCGACGCCAGAGGGTGAACCGTTCACATAGCTGCGCTCGATCCAGCGCACCTGGAACGAGGATTCGCTGGCGCGCACGACACTGGTGATCTCGACGGCCGTCGAGGTCTGGCCGATGCGCGCGAACGGATCGTTGCTGCGCGCGTAATCGTTCAGCGTGGCCGCACCTTTGTCGGTGGTGTAGTCGTAGGCTTCGAGCCAGTTCTGCCGCACGACGATGGGATCGATCGACAGCGAACGTACGTCGGTGAGGAAGCGCGCCAGGTGGTAGGCGATCTGCGCGTCGTTCGGCTTGTACGGCGTGGTCGCTTCGCCGACCGCGCGCACCTGACCGCCGGTGGCGACCTCGACCACATAAGGCGTGACGATGGACTGCGCCGAGCGCCACACCAGCCCACCCGCCATCAGCAGCGCGAGCGACAGACAGCCGAAGGCCATCAGCCGCCAGTTCTTCGCCTGCACGCGCGCACTGCCGATGCGCTGGTCCCAGACCTGCGCGGCGGCTTGGTACGGGGTGACGGGTTCTGGTGTGTCCGCGTAGCGCACCTGGGGTCGTTTGAATCGCATGAACTGATCTCCGGTAATTTCAATCTTTAGTGGTTCGAATCGTCGCGCAGACTCGGGCTGGCACTTCCACCGCCGTGGTCTCCCGAGCGCAGGGTGTGAGCCGCCGTCGTGGCCGCATGGCTCACCTGCTGTTTGCGGCGCATTTGTTTGGCCCAGGCGGGTTCTGTCGCAGGGGGCCTGGCTTCGGTCGAATCGGCTGATTCAGTGGAACTGGCTGCCGCCGCAGGCGCAGCAGCGTCCGCACCGAAGTTCGCGACGCGATCCTTGACCGCCTTGGCACCCGCTGCGACGCGCTGGCCGACAGCACCGGCACCGCTCCTGGCCACATTGGCAAGGCCTGCACCTGCAGCACGAACACCACCGCCACCCGATGCGGCCGCCCCCGCCTGGTAGGCGGTTTTCGCACCGCTGGCCATTGCGCTGCTCGCACGCCCGGCCGATGCAGCGCCACCGATGGCCGCGCGCGCGGCACCCGGCGCCATGCGCGCACCCGCCGCCACTGCCGCACCGCCGGTGGCGATAGCTGCGCCTCCAGCTACCGCCAAACCAGCCGCACCCAGCGCCGTGCCGGCCGCCGCACCGGCTCCAAGCTGCGGTGCGCCGGACACCAGCCCGGTGGCAATTCCCGGCCCGAAGATCCCCAGTCCCAGCATTGCCAGCGAGGCCAGCATGATGGTCAGCGCCAGGTCGATGGAGGGTTCGGTGTTGGGCGGTGTTTGAAACTGTGCAAACAGTCCCGTGCCGATGCCGACGATCACCGCCAGCACCAGCACCTTGATGCCTGACGACACCACGTTGCCCAGCACCCGCTCGGCCAGGAACGCGGTCTTGTTCCACAACGCGAACGGCACCAGTACGAAACCCGCGAGCGTGGTCAGCTTGAATTCGATCAGCGTGACGAAGAGCTGCACCGCCAGCACGAAGAAGCTGACGATCACCACCAGCCAGGCGAGAAACAGCACCGAGATGACATCGAGGTTCGCGAAGACCTCGGGGAAGCCCGTCAGGTCGCTGATCTGCGCCATGATCGGCTGTGCCGCATCGACGCCGACCTTGGCCAGATGGCCGGGCTGCAGGAACTGCGCCTGCGTTAGCGTGGAACCCGACGCCACCAGCCCGAGTCCGGCAAACGAATTGAACAGGATGCCGGCCAGATAGTTGAAGTTGCCGATGATGAACGCGAACGCGCCGACATACAGCGTCTTTTTGATCAGCCTGCCGATCACATCCTCGCCGCCCATGGCCCAGAACAGCCCGGCCAGCGTCATGTCGATCACCACCAGCGTCGCGGTGAGGAACGCCACCTCGCCATGCAGCAGGCCGAAACCCGAGTCGATGTAGTGCGAGAAGACATCGAGGAAGTGGTCGATGACCGACAGATCGTTCATGGCTCAGTCTTTCGGTGCAGAATCTGGTGCAGCCGGTGGCGCGGGCGTGTACGGCGTTCCGCCGCCCATGAAGCGCCGCCGCGTGGCCTCACTCGCCCTGTTGCACAGGGCATCACCCACCTTGGCGTGGTCGGCCTTGCACTGTGCGCGGACTTCCTTCAGGCGCTCGGGATTCGCCATCAGCGATTCGACGGACTCGGCGGGTTCCGGTTTTCCGCACGCGGCCAGCAGCAAGGTGCAGGCGAGAGCGATGAGAAGGGTTTTCACGATCGCGTTTTCTCAATTGCCGTAGTAGTTGACGCTGTATGGCGTGTAGGGCGTGCCCTCGCCCTGGAAGCGGCGGCGCACCTCCCGGGCACGCTCCTGCACTGCGACCTGCCGTGCCTGTTCCAGGGCGGCAGCACGATCCTGGGTGATCTGAAGCTGCTGCGCCTGGATCGCCTGCCGGGCCTGCAGGGCCAGCAACTGGTTCGTCGCCTGCGTGGCTTGCAACGCGCCGACCGCCGACTGGCTGCGGTTAACCAGGTCGGTCAAGGTCTGCTCGTCGGAGGCGAAGTTCTGCACCGCTTGCGACTGCACCTTGGTCGCGGTGCGCAGCGCCTCCAACGAGTTGCGCCAGCGCGTGCGCGCATCGATCGCCATCTGGCTACCCGAGGCGGAGGCGGTGTAGGCATCGGGATAAAGCCGCGCGAACTCGGTTTCCATCTGCGACACATTGAAGGCCAGGCCCTGTGCCTGCTGGATCAACTGGTTCGTCGCGGACAGCGCCGAACGCAGTTCATTGAGCGCGCTGAAATTCAGGCCTGTCAGGTTGTTCGCCTGATTCATCAGCATCTGCGCTTCGTTCTGGAGCTGCCTGATCTGGTTGTTGATCTGTTCCAGTGTGCGCGCAGCGGTCATGATGTTCTGCGTCAGGTTTGAGGGGTCGATGACCACCCATGCAGCCTGAGCAGCGGGCATCACGGTCATGAGTACGGCGGCGGCGACGGCTAGAAGGGTTTTCTTCATGGCTGCTTCTCCTGAGTAGTGAAGGGGAACGACGGGATGAGATCGGCGGCCCAGTCGAGGCCGCGATGGCGCAGCCAGGCGGCTGCGAAATCCGCGGGCGGAGTCGACGCGGAAACGGCATCGATGGCGCGCTGGTCTTCGGGCTTGGCTGCGCCAGCGAATGCCAGCGTCACCGGCCCGAGTCCGAGGTCGAAGATGCGGTTGCCGAGCCGCGACTGGTAGTAGTAGTCGCGCTTGGGCTGGGCGGTCGCCACGATCTCGATCTGTCGCGCATTGAGGCCAAAGCTCTCGTAGATGGCGCGAATCTGCGGCTCGGTCGCCTGCGGGTTGGGGAGGAAGATGCGGCTCACGCAGCTCTCGACGATGGCGGGCGCAATACTGGAATCCTTGATGTCTGCCAGCGATTGCGTGGCGAAGATCACCGACACGTTCTTCTTGCGCAGCGTCTTCAACCACTGCCGGATGCGGGCGGCGAACACCGGGTCGTCGAGGAACAGCCAGGCTTCATCGAGGATCAGCAGTGTCGGGGCACCGTCGAGTCGTTCCTCGAAGCGCGCGAACAGGTAGCGCAGTACCGCCAGCACCGCCGCCTTGCTGGGCATCAGTTCTTCCATCTCGAACGCCTGCATGTCGGCGCAACCGAGCCGGTCATGGTCGGCATCGAGCAGCTTGCCGTGCGCGCCGTCCAGCACATAGGGTTGCAGCGCCTGGCGCAGTGCGTTCGATTGCAGCAGTACCGACAAGCCGGTCAGGGTGCGCTGACCGAGCGGCGCGCTGGCGAGACTGTTCAGCGCCGACCACACAGACTCCTTCTCGGCCGGCCCGACAACCACGCCTTCGTGAATCAACAGGCCTTGGACCCAATCCGCCGCCCAGGCGCGATAAGCCTCTTGGTCGATACGGGCCAGCGGCTGGAAGGCGATTGCGCCGTCCACGCCCAGGTCGTAATGCTCGCCACCCAGCCCAAGCACGGTGGCGCGAATGGAGCTACCCATGTCAAACGCGAAGATGCGCGATCCGGCATAGCGGCGGAACTGCAATGCCAAGGTGGCCAGCAGCACCGACTTGCCCATGCCGATGGGGCCGACCACCAGCGTGTTGCCCACGTCGCCGATGTGTGTGACCAGCCGGAACGGTGTCGCGCCATCGGTGCGCGTCACGATCAGTGGTGGGCCGTCGAGATGTGTATTGCGCTCTTGTCCGGCCCACACCGCGGAGACCGGCATCATGTGCGCGAGGTTCAGCGTCGAGACGATGGGCTGACGCACGTTGGCGTAGGCGTGTCCCGGAATCGACGACAGCCAGGCATCGACCGCGTTCAAGGTCTCGGGGATCGTCACGAAGCCACGGCCCTGGATCGTCCGCTCCACCGCGTGCAACTTTACGTCGACGGCGGTCGCATCGGCATCGAGCACGGTGACGGTGGCCGTGACGTAGCCGAACGACACCTGGTCACTGCCAAGTTCCTGCAAGGCGGCGTCGGCGTCCGCTGCCTTGTTCGACGCATCGGAGTCGACCAGCGGGCTTTCCTGCTGGAAGACCGTCTCGCGCAGCAGTGCGACGATATTCTTGCGCTTGGCGAACCACTGGCGGCGCAAACGCCCCAGCTCGCGCTCGGCCTCTGCCTTATCAAGGCATAGAAAGCGTGTGCTCCAGCGGTAGGCAAAGCCCAGGCGGTTGAGGTCGTCAAGCAAACCAGGCCAGGTCGAAGTCGGGAAGCCACGCACCGACACCACGCGCAGGTGCTGGCTCCCGAGTATCGGCGCAAGGCCACCCGTCAATGGCTCATCAGCCAGCAGCGCATCGAGGTGCATCGGCACCTCGGGCACGGCCACCGGATGCCGGCGGGTGGACACGCAGGCATGCAGGTAGGTCAACGTCTGGCCATCGTCGAGCCACGCGATCTCCGGCATCACCCCTTCAAGCAGGCCGAAGAAGCGTTCGGTCTCCGACACGAAGCCATCCAGCCGTTCGCGCCAGTCCACGCCTTCGATCTTGCTGTTCTCATACAGCAGCTTCGCGGCGCGCGCCGTCGATTCCTCGGGCGGCAGGTAGAGCAGCGTCAGGTGGTAGGCGCTCTCGAAGTGGCTATCGGCTTCCTCGAAAGCCGCCCTGCGTTCTTCATCGACTAGCCAGGACAGCGGCTCGGGGAACACCGACTCCGGATAGTTGGCGGCTACGCGTCGCTCGGCTTCCACGAACAAAGCCCAACCCGATCCAAGCCGACGCAGTGCGTTATTCAACCGCGCGGAGGTCGCGACCAGTTCACCCTGCGTCGCGCTGTCCAAATCAGGCCCGCGAAAGCTTGCCGTGCGCTGGAACGAGCCGTCCTTGTTCAATACGACGCCGGGCGCGACCAGTCCGGCCCAAGGTAGCCAGTCGGCCAACAGCGCGGGGCGCTTACGGTATTCGGCGAGGTGCATCATGGGATCGTCCTCACACGTCCAGAAGTTGCCGGTGCTTGATGTGCCGCGCGAACACCGCCATGAACTGCGCATCCAGTCGCGCGCCCCACACGGCCAGCGCGTGCCCGACAATCCACAGCACCATGCCGGGCAGCCAGAGTTGCAGTCCGAGCCCCACGGCGGCGGCCAGCGTCCCGTTGGCAATCGCCACGGTTCGCGGTGCGCCACCCAGCAGAATGGGTTCGGTCAACGAACGGTGCAGCGGCACTTCGAAGCCGGGCGCATCAGCAGGCAGCGCGTTCATGCGATCACCGCTCCACCGCTGAAGCTGAAGAAGGTCAGGAAGAACGAGGACGCGGCGAACGCGATCGACAGACCGAACACGATCTGCACCAGCTTGCGGAAGCCGCCGCTGGTGTCGCCGAAGGCCAGCGTCAATCCGGTGGCAATGATGATGATCACCGCGATGATTCGGGCCACCGGTCCCTGGATCGAATCCAGCACCGATTGCAGCGGCGCTTCCCACGGCATGTTCGAGCCTGCCGCGTGCGCGGGAATGGTGATGGCCAGCAGCAGCGCGGCGAGAGCCACGAATTGCAAGGCAGGTTTTACGGAAATGCGTGAAGTCGTCATGACGGTTCTCCGGGAGTTGATGAAAGCAAAGGGACGCAAGGCATCAGCTCGGCGCTGAGCTGATAGCCGTGGTTGTCGAAGCCAGTGACACGGGCGATTTCCTGTACGCGGCGCGCATGGCCGCGCCCGGCGATGTAGACGATGACGTTGACCGCTTCCGCGATCAGGGCGCGTGGCGGGGTCACGGCGACTTCGAGGATCAGTTGTTCCAGCCGCAGCAGCGCGCCCGCCGCGGAACCCGCATGGACGGTGGCGATGCCGCCCGGATGGCCGGTGCCCCAAGCCTTGAGCAGGTCCAGCGCTTCGGCGCCGCGCACTTCACCCACGACGATGCGGTCTGGTCGTAGCCGCAGGGTCGAGCGCACCAGCTCGGCCATGGTCACGACACCCGCACGAGTGCGCAGCGGTACGTGGTCGCGTGCCGTGCATTGCAGCTCCACCGTGTCTTCGAGCACGATCACGCGGTCGCCGGTGGAGGCGATCTCGTCAAGCAGGGCGTTCGCCAGCGTGGTTTTACCGGTGCTGGTGCCGCCAGCGATTAGGATGTTCCGGCGCTCGCGTACTGCATCGCGCAGGAATTCCGCCTGAGCGTCGGTCAGGATGCCGTCGGCCACGTAGGCGTCGAGCCGGATCAAGCCGACCGCGCGCTTGCGCAGCGCGAAGACTGGCCCCGGCGTCACCGGTGGCAGCGCGCCCTCGAAACGTTCCCCCGTCTCCGGCAGCTCGGCGGACAATAACGGCTTGCCCGCATGCACTTCGGCGCCCACGTGGGCGGCAACCAAGCGAATGATGCGCTCGCCATCGGCGGGCGTGAGGCTGACGCCGAGCGGTTCGCGGCCGCTGCCCAGCCGATCCACCCAGAGCGAGCCATCGGGATTCAGCATGACTTCCACCACGTCGGGGTCGTTCAAAGCCGTGGCGATGTCCGGCCCCATCGCCGTGCGCAGCATGAGCACGCGACGCTCCAGCGCCAACGAGGCCGACACGCCATGATCGTGCGCCGAGCCGCTCATGACGGTGCTCCAGGGTCGTCTGTTGACGACACGGTGTTGGCGTTCTCCTGCAAGCCGAAGAACTGGCTCTGATCGGGCTGAATTTCCTCGACCACATCCTTGACCAGACTGCGTCCGCGCAGCAGGTGCCGGCCGAGTTGTTCGATGAACTGCTCGAAGCGTGCGCGGCCCTGAGCGCGTGCCGCTTCCTGATGCGCTTCCGGCACCGGCGTGCTGACGGTCAGGAAATAGCGCACGTAGAGCGCCAGCGTCTCGATCAGGATGTTCTGATCCCGCTCCAGCTTGTCGAGTTGGCGCGACAAGCGATCCAACCGCTTGGCGATAGCCGCTTCGCGCTGGTCGCCGGAATCGGGCGACAAGAAAGAGGCCAGCGCGGCGGCGATGATGGAGGACTTGGACAAGCCCTTCATGGTCGCCAGCTCGTCGAGCCGCCGGGCGTGCTCGGGTTCGATGAAGAGATTCAGACGGGTGCGGCTCATAGCGCAATTCCATCGTCAGGGTCGAGGGCGGCCAGCCGCGCGGTGCGTTGCAGGCGCGGGTCGAGATGAGCGGGCAGGGGTAGCGGCAGGTCGTCGTCATCGAGCAGGCCGAGGTCGTCGGTGACGTGCTCGGGCTGTGGCGCGAGGATGGCTTCGCCAAGTTCGGGCTGTTGCTGGCGGCCGCCGTCGTCGATCGCGCCGTCATGGTTGTTCCGCGCCAGATCGAGGATTGGCGCGGCGAGTGGCGAGAGGCCGCTCCAGTCATCGGCCCGCGCGGCGGGAGCGTCGGCGTAGCGGCCGGCCGTCAGGACCGGCGCGGCCTCGATGCGCGCCTTGAAGTTCGCGTCGCGGTAGTAGCGAATCTTCTTGGCCTGAATCGGCGGGTGGCCCGAGACCATCACCACTTCATCGTCGGGCGGCAGCTGCATCACCTCGCCAGGCGTGAGCAGCGGTCGAGCGGTTTCCTGGCGGGATACCATCAAATGCCCCAACCAGGGCGCGAGCCGATGGCCGGCATAGTTGCGCTGGGCACGCAGTTCGGTGGCCGTGCCCAGCGCTTCCGAGATGCGCTTGGCGGTGCGTTCGTCGTTGGTGGCAAACGCGATGCGCACATGGCAGTTGTCCAGGATCGAGTGGTTCTGGCCGTAGGCCTTGTCGATCTGGTTGAGCGACTGGGCGATAAGGAAGGCGCGCAGTCCATAGCCCGCCATGAAGGCCAGCGCCGACTCGAAGAAGTCCAGCCGACCCAGAGCCGGAAACTCATCGAGCATCAGCAGCAACTTGTGGCGGCGGGCGATGCCATCACTGCCGTCCAGCGACTCGGTCAGGCGTCGCCCGATCTGGTTGAGGATCAAACGGATCAGCGGCTTGGTACGACTGATGTCAGAAGGCGGCACCACCAGGTAAAGCGACACTGGAGAATCGGCATCGATCAGGTCGGCGATGCGCCAGTCGCAGCGCGAGGTTACTTCGGCCACCGTGGGGTCGCGATACAGGCCCAGGAAGCTCATCGCGGTGGACAGCACGCCCGAGCGCTCGTTGTCGCTCTTGTTGAGCACCTCGCGCGCGGCTGATGCGACCACGGGATGAGGTACATCGCCGAGATGGGTTGTGGTCATCATCCGATGCAGCGTCAGCTCGAAGGGTGAGGCCGGATCGGACAGGAAGTTGGCGACGCCCCGCAGCGTCTTGTCCTCGCTGGCGTAGAGCACATGCAGGATCGCGCCGACCAGCAGGGCATGCGAGGTTTTTTCCCAGTGGTTGCGGCGCTCCAGCGCGCCTTCGGGGTCGACTAGGATGTCGGCGATGTTCTGCACGTCACGAACTTCGTGCATGCCGCGCCGTACTTCGAGCAGCGGGTTGTAGGCGGCCGATTTCGAATCGGTCGGGTTGAACAAAAGGCAATGCGAGAAGCGGGATCGCCACCCGGCGGTCAAGTTCCAGTTCTCGCCCTTGATGTCGTGGATCACGGCGGAGCCAGGCCATGAAAGAAGCGTGGGCACCACCAGGCCGACACCCTTGCCGGAGCGGGTGGGCGCGAAGGCCATCACATGCTCGGGGCCTTCATGGCGCAGGTAGTCGCCGTCCTTGCGGCCGAGAAAAACGCCAGCGGGTCTGGTCAGGCCAGAACGCTGGATTTCAGCGGGGAGTGCCCAGCGCGCCGAGCCGTAGGTCGTGACCAGCTTGGACTGCCGTGCGCGCCACACCGACATGGCGATAGCGACAAAGGCGGCAACCAATCCGCTGCACGCGGCGATGGCGCCGCCGCGCAGGAAGATATCGGGCGCGTAGGCATCGAAGAAGTACCACCACTCGAACAGTCGCCACGGGTGATAGACCGGTGTGCCCAGCAGGTCGAACCACGGCATACCGAGGCGTAGCTGGTAGCCCAGTTGTGCGGCGGTCCACTGGGTGGCGCCCCAGGTTCCCGCGATCACGATCCCGAACACCGCCAGGATCTGACCGAACAGCACACTGGTTCCCTGCATCTCTACCTCCTGAGTTGCACTCCCGCACAAAATGCGGACAACGATGTGCCGCAGGCGTGAGAGTGGGGGGCGGATCAGGGCTGGTCAAAGACCGTTATCGGGATAGCGGAGACGAAGAAAACAAGATTTCTAGCTGGAGAAAGGGGAAACGCATCGCTGCAAACGACAGCGCGTTTCGGCGTGCATCGCGATTCGCCGAAGAATTATTGACGGATGCCGATCAGCAGGCACATTCCACCACATGCGACCGAAGCCATCCAGTCAAGGCATGGTGTCCGAAGTCGAGTTTCGCGGCGCGGGCTGCGGGGTGTATTTGCCTTTGCCGTCACCCATGAAGCGACGGCGGCGCGCTTCGCTCGCCGCGTTGCAGAGGGCATCGCCCATCTTCGCGTGATCTTTCCTGCACAGGCGTTCCACTTCCTTGAGACGTTCGGGATGGGCGGCCAGTGATTCGACGGTGTCCGTCGGCGCGGACCTTTCGCAGGCGGTCAGAGCCAAGGCCAACAGCAGCAAACCGGTTTTCTTCATGTTGTTTCCTGTTGATATGGACGTGCAAGCGTTTACTTTATATCTTCGCACGTGAATTCGAGTTCTCTGCGGCAACCACTCGGGCGACGAAGCGGCTCAACGGTTCCGAGGGTTCCGTATTGGGCCGCAGCAAGTAGGTGGTCAGCATGAGGGGCTGCCCCGCCAGCGGGCGAACCACGACCTCGGGGTGGTGGCAGACATTCATGTGGGATTCCTTGGCAAAACCGAGTCCGTAGCCCGCGGCTACCAATGTCATCATCAGGTCGAAGGTCGCTGCGTGTTCGGCCACGATAGGTTCCACATCTACGGCGCGCAATATGCGTTCGATTTGTCGGTAGCAGCCTTCGTAAATTTCCGGGTGGCACAGCACCAGCGGGTAGCGGATCAGTTCCCCCAACGGAATATGCTTATGCGCCAGAAGTGGATGACGCGCTGGAACGGCGATTACCAACGGATCGCTCCACACCGACTGAACGGCGATGCCTTCACCGACCTCGGTCGCATGGGCGAGTCCGGCATCGAACAAACCGCCACGCAGGCCTTTCACCTGTTCCGCCAGGGGAACCTCGAACAGGCGAATTTCGACATCGGGTTCTTCTTCGCGACACTGCGCCAACAAGGAGGAAAGCAATGGCTGGGCGATGCCATCGGACAGCGCGATGCGCAGTGTGCCGCGATAGCCTGTGGCTGCCGCTCTAGTGCTGGCGATGGCTTGTTCCAGCATGGACAGTACGCGATGAGCTTCGTCCAGGAATACTTGTCCGGCCCAGGTCAGGCGAGTGCTGCGCGTGGTCCTCTCGAACAACTGAATGCCCAAGTCATACTCCAGATCCTTGATCGCCCGTGACAGCGGCGACTGTTCGATGTGCAGTCGTTCCGCAGCGCGAGCGAAGTGCAATTCCTCGGCGACAGCGATGAAATAACGCAGGTGGCGAAGTTCCACGGTCAATCCGTTGAGGGTTGTCGTTCGATTGGGCTGGCCAACTTGCCTGCCGTCCGCATCGCGTCCCCGCAGCTGCCGTGTTTCGACTCACCATGGTGACCGCCACGGTAGCCGGCATGGTGGCCGCCGAATCCGTTTCTCATCGAATTGCCGAGCATGCGTTCAAGGAATCCCATGATTTGTCCCCTTATCTGATTGGTATTGCCTGGACGACGGGTAATATTTTTTCAGGTGGCATAGCTCCGGGATGACGGAGTTCTTTCTCGTTTGCTTTGATAACCCAACAGGCGTAACGCGTTGATTACCACGACCACAGTCGACCCTTCGTGGATCAGCACCGCCAGGCCGATCCCCGCCCAGCCGAACAGGGTGGCGGGAATCAGCAGTGCCACCACGCCCAGCGACACATACAGGTTCTGCCGGATGATGCGCCGCGATGCGCGGCTCAGGGCCACGGCGAAGGGCAGCCTCCCGAGGTCGTCGGCCATCAGCGCCACGTCCGCGGTTTCCAGCGCCACGTCGGTACCGGCACCGCCCATGGCGATGCCGACCGTGGCGCGCGCCATGGCCGGGGCATCGTTGACGCCGTCGCCGACCATGGCCACTTGGCCGTGGCGCTGGCCGAGTTCTTCCATCGCTTTGACCTTGTCTTCTGGCAACAGGCCCGCTCGCACTTCGTCGAGGCCGACCGCGTCGGCGATGGCGCGGCCCACGCGTTCGTTGTCGCCGGTGAGCATGATGGTCTTGCGGATGCCGGTGCGGTGCAGGGTCTCCAGCACCTGCTTGACCCCCTCGCGCGGGGTGTCGGCCAGTGCCACGACTCCGAGGAACTGCCAGTCGGCCTGGACCAGCATGAGGCTTTTGCCTTCAGTGCCAAGACGCTCGGTCTGCCGCAGGATGGCTTCGGGGATGGCTTCGCCCTCAAACAATCTGACGTTGCCGATGGCGATTTTTTGTCCGTCGAGTTCGGCGCGCAATCCTTTTCCGGTCACGGCTTCGACGTCGCCGGCATCCTTCCAGCTTAAACCGCGCCGCTTCGCCTCTGTCACCACCGCCTGCGCCAGCGGATGCGCGCTGCGGCTTTCAACGCCGGCGGCGATTTTCAGCAATTGGTCCTCGCTCCCGCCGACAGCGACGACGTCGGTCACCTTCGGCTTGCCAACGGTCAAGGTGCCGGTCTTGTCGAAGGCGATGGCCGTGAGCACGCCGAGATTTTCCAGATGCGCGCCGCCCTTGATCAGCACGCCGCCGCGCGCGGCGCGCGCCACACCGGACAGCACCGCCGACGGCGTGGCGATGGCCAGCGCGCAGGGGGACGCCGCCACCAGCACCGCCATGGCGCGGTAGAAGGATTCGGCGAAGGGAAAGCCGAACAGCGGCGGCAGCGCAATGAGCAGCCCCGCCCCCGCCAGCACGGCCGGCACGAAGATCCGCTCGAAGCGGTCGGTGAAGCGCTGGGTGGGTGACTTCTGCGTCTGCGCCTCGGCCACCATCTCCACCATGCGCGAGAGCGTGCTCTCGCGCGCGAGGCGGGTGACCTCGACGATGAGCGCGCCCTCGCCATTGACCGTGCCGGCGAACACCTTGTCGCCCGGCTGCTTGTCCACCGGCATGGATTCGCCGGTGATGGGCGACTGGTCCACCGCCGAGTTGCCCGATGCGATTTGCCCGTCGGCCGGGATACGCTGGCCGGGCTTGACTACCGCCCGGTCGCCGCGCAGCAGCTCTTCGACCCGCACTTCGATCTCCGCGCCGTCGCGCTGCACGATCGCGGTTTTGGGGGCGAGGTCCGCCAGCGCCCCGATCGCCTTGCGCGCGCGATCCATGGCCAAGTGCTCCAACGCATGGCCCAGGCTGAACAGGAACAGCAGCAGCGCGCCTTCTTCCCAAGCGCCCAAGGCCGCCGCCCCGGCCGCCGCGACGATCATCAGGGTGTCGATGTCGAAGCTGCGGGCCTTCAGGCCCTGCCAAGCGTCGCGCAGGGTATAGAAACCGCCCGCCGCATAGGCGCCCAGCAACAAGCCGAGCGAGAGCGTACGCGGCGCGCCGGCGAGTCCAGCCAGCCAGCCGGCCAGCAACAGCAGGCCCGCCACGCCACTGAAAATGAGTTCGCGATGCTCGGCGAACCATCCGGCCTCGCGGCCTTCCTCCAGCACGGCATAGCCGAGCGCCTGGATGCGCCTGATGATTGCCGGACGCGCAACCTTCTCGCTGTCGTACTCCAGCCGCAGGCGCTCGGCGGCGTAGCTCACCGAGGCTTCCAGTACGCCGTCTGTGCGCGTCAGCGCGTGCTCGATCACGGTGGCGCAGGTGGGGCAGTCCATGCCGTCGATGCGCAGGCTTTCGTGGCGGAAACGGTCCCCGATCTTCGCGCCGGCCGCCTGCGCCAGCTCGCGCACCCGTGTCACGCTGAAGCGCCGCGGGTCGTAGTGCAGGCACAGGCGGGCGCTGCCGTCCTCGCGAACGACGTGTACTTTTTCCAGGCCTTCGGCCTGCAACAGCGCGGTCAGCCGTCCCACGCAGGCGTCGCGCTCGTCGGGGACATCTGGCAAGACCAGGGACAGGTCCAGCGTACATTTTTCTGACATGATGCTGCTCCTTGGAATCCGTTGGTCACGGCCGGAGATGGCCTGCGTTACTCCCTGGGTTTGCCGCACTGGCCGCAGAACTTGGCATCGGCAGCGAGTTCCGCGCCGCAGCCGGAACATGTGCCGGCAGCCAAGGAGGTGCCGCATTGCCGGCAAAAGCGCGCGCCGCTCGCATTGGCGCTGCCGCACTTGGGGCAGGGGATGCCGCCGCCGGAGCTGCTGTTCTGTGGGTAGCCGAGATACCCCCCGTAGCCGCCGTGTTTTGAACCGTGATGGCCGCCCCGGTAGCCGCCGTGGTGACTACCGAACCCGCCCCGCATCAAATTGCCGAGCATTCGTTCAAGGAATCCCATGATTTACTCCTTTGCAGTTGATTGATTGGGTTGTGAACGCCCCCGCCTGTCA
Source organism: Pseudomonadota bacterium (assembly GCA_041694715.1). Lineage (GTDB taxonomy): Bacteria > Pseudomonadota > Gammaproteobacteria > Burkholderiales > Thiobacillaceae > Thiobacillus. Next base: position 39,913 of record JBGFSF010000046.1, read on the forward strand.
GCGGGAGGCGTTCTGGTCAGGCTTGATGTACCTGTAGCCTGCCGCCATCGACAGCGTTTGCTTCCTCCTCCTCTTCTTTCTGGTGGGCTAGTCGATACAGGATCGGCAGGACCAGCAGGGTCAGCGCGGTCGAAGACAATATGCCGCCGATCACGACGGTGGCCAGTGGCCGCTGCACTTCCGCACCGGTACCGGTGGCGATCGCCATCGGGATAAAGCCGAGCGAGGCTACCAGTGCGGTCATCAGCACCGGGCGCAGCCGCGTCAGCGCGCCTTCTCGGATCGCCGCATCCAGCGACCGGCCTTCCTCGCGCAGGGAGCGGATGAAGGAGATCATCACCAGGCCGTTGAGCACCGCCACGCCAGACAGCGCGATGAAGCCAACCCCCGCTGAAATGGAAAGCGGGATATCCCGCAGCCACAGCGCCAGGATGCCTCCGGTCAGGGCGAACGGCACCCCGGTGAATACCAGCAGCCCGTCCTTCACGTTGTTGAACATCGCGAACAGCAGCATGAACACCAGCAGCAGCGCGACAGGAACCACGATCTGCAGACGCTCCGCCGCCGACTGCAGCTGCTCGAAAGTGCCACCCCAGGTGGTCCAATAGCCGGCCGGCACCTTGACCGTCTGTTGCATCTTCTGCTCGGCCTCGGCGACGAAGGAGCCGATATCCCGCCCGCGCACGTTGGCCGTCACCACTACGCGCCGCTTGCCATTCTCGCGGCTGATCTGGTTCGGGCCCGGTGTGACTTCGAGGGTTGCCACGTCGCCCAGTTGCAGGTAGGCGGGGCGGGTCTGGCCACTTGCCTCACCCACAGGCAAATGGATCGGTAGTTGTTTCATCGCCTCCATGTCGTTGCGTAGCCGCTCGGGCAGACGGACGATGATGTCGAAGCGTCGGTCGCCCTGGAACAGAACGCCGGCTTCCCTTCCACCCACCGCGACCGCGATCGCTTCCTGCACATCCCCGACATTCACGCCGAGGCGCGCCGTCTTCTCCCGGTCGATGTGGATGGTCAGCATCGGCAAGCCGGTCGTTTGCTCGACCTTGACGGCGGTTGCGCCGGGAATGGTCTCCAGCACTTCCGCAATCTCCCCGCCGGTGCGGTTCATCGTGTCCATGTCGTCGCCGAACACCTTGACCGCCACGTCGCTGCGCACGCCGGAGAGCAGTTCGTTGAAGCGCATCTGGATAGGCTGGGTGAACTCGTAGTTGTTGCCGGGCACCTTGCCCACCGCTGCTTGCATGGCATCGACCAGGTCGTCCTTGGTGCGCGTCGGATCGGGCCATTCCGCTTGCGGCTTCAGCATGACGAAGTTGTCGGCGACGTTGGGCGGCATCGGGTCGGTCGCGATCTCGGCCGTTCCGATCTTGGCGAAAATCCTGTCGACCTCCGGGAATTGCTTGATGGTCCGCTCCAGCCCGGATTGCATCTCGATGGCCTGCGATAGGCTGGTGCCCGGGATACGCAAGGCATGCAGCGCGATATCGCCCTCGTTGAGGCTCGGCACGAACTCGCTGCCCATGCGAGTGGCGAGCAAGCTGGAGAGCGCCACCGCCACGGCCGCAACAGTGAGCACAAGCGCCTTGTTGAGCATGACCCAGTCGAGCATCGGCGCGTAACCGCGCTTGGCCCATCGCATCAGGCGGTTTTCCTTTTCGGCCACCCTGCCGCCGATCAAGAGCGCCACGGCGGCGGGGATGAAGGTGACCGACAGGATCATGGCGCCCAGCAAGGCGGCCACCACGGTGAACGCCATCGGGTGGAACATCTTTCCCTCCACGCCGGTGAGCGCGAAGATCGGCAGGTACACCACCATGATGATGAGCTGGCCGAACAGAAGCGGGCGGCGCGCCTCTTTGGCTGCCGCGAACACCTCGTGAAAGCGCTCGTTGCGGGTCAACAGCCGGCCTGCCGCGGCTTGCGCATGGGCGAGCCGCCGCACGCAGTTCTCCACGATCACCACGGCGCCGTCGATGATGATGCCGAAATCCAGCGCCCCCAGACTCATCAGGTTGGCGCTGACCTTGTTGGTGACCATGCCGGTGAAGGTGAACAACATGGACAGGGGAATCACCAGGGCGGTGATGATCGCCGCGCGGATGTTGCCGAGAAACAGGAACAGGATCGCGATCACCAGCAGCGCGCCCTCGACCAGGTTCTTCTTGACCGTGGCGATGGCCTTGTCCACCAGGATCGTGCGGTCATAGACCGTCTGAGCCACTACGCCCTCGGGCAGGGTGCGGTTGATCTCTTCCAGGCGCCTGGCGACAGCCTGGGAGACAGTGCGGCTGTTCTCGCCGATCAGCATGAACACGGTGCCCAGCACCACCTCGCGGCCGTTCTCGGTGGCGGCGCCGGTGCGCAGTTCCTTGCCGATTCCGACTTCGGCCACATCGCGAATCCGCACCGGGACGCCCTGCCGGCTGCCGACAATGATGTTGCCGATGTCGGCGATATCGGCGACCTGGCCCGGCGCGCGGATCAGGTACTGCTCGCCGCGCTTTTCGATGTAGCCGGCGCCGACGTTGGCATTGTTGCGCTCGATCGCGGCGACCAGGTCTTGCAGCGTCAGGCCGTGGGCCACCAGTCTGTCCGGCAAGGGCGCAACCTGGAACTCCTTGGCGTAGCCGCCGATGGTGTTGATCTCGGTGACGCCGGGTACATTGCGCAATTGCGGTTTGATGATCCAGTCCTGAATCTCGCGCAGGTCGGTGGGGGTGTATGGCGTACCGTCGGCCTTGCGCGCGCCTTCCCTGGCCTCCACCGTCCACATGAAAATTTCTCCCAGGCCGGTAGATATCGGCCCCATGGCGGGTTCGGCCCCCGAGGGCAGTTTGCCTTTTGCCTGCTGGATGCGCTCGTTGACGAGCTGGCGCGCGAAGTAGATGTCGGTGCCGTCCTCGAAGATCACCGTCACTTGCGACAGGCCGTAGCGCGACAGCGACCGGGTCTGCTGCAGGCCGGGTAGGCCGGCCATGACGGTTTCTATGGGGAAGGTGATGCGCTGCTCGGCTTCGAGCGGGGAGTAACCCGGGGCGGCGGTGTTGATCTGTACCTGGACGTTGGTGATGTCGGGAACGGCATCGATCGGCAGCTTCTGATAACTGTATATGCCCAGCGCCGCCATGCCGAGCACCATCAACAGCACCAGCCAGCGCTGATCAATGGAAAAACGGATGATTTTTTCAAACATGTCGTGGCCTTATATTCTAGAGGGCAGCGTCGCCGCGTTCGCCGGAGCGGATACGCAGCACGTCTTCCAGCCCGGAAACCCCGATCAACCCATCGCCGGGATGGCCCGTGTGGGCGGCGGCGCGAATCGTTTCCACCACCTTCTGCGCCAGTTCGTCGGCGCAGAACATCATCAGCACCAACCGGTCGTGAGCGTCAGGGTTCCATTCGGTGGGGGCGAAGGCATGGAGCGGGCCTTGCCCACGGGAGTGGCCGCGTGCCGGGAAAATCGTGAATCCGGGTAAATGGTCCAGGCCATGCAAGGCTTGTTCGATATTTTCCAGCTGGTGCGGCTGCACAATGGCAATGATCTGTTTCATGTCGGTCTCCTAGTGGTCGTGGCTGGCGCCGGCTTTGCCCAATTCGGCCTTGATCAGGAAGCTGTTCTTCGCGGCGTACCGCTCGCCCGCGTTGATCCCCTTGATGACCTCGGTGAATTTTCCGTCGCTGCGCCCCAGTTCCAGCGGACGCGCTTCGAAACTCGATCCGTAGCGGCCGAACACCGCCGTCCAGTCGCGCACGGTCTGGATCGCCTCGGCGGAGACCGCCACCGGTACTTCGATCTCATCCGCCACCAGCTCGATGTTGACCGGCAGGCCGGGGCGCCAAACGCCTTTGGGGTTGGGCAGCACGACGCGCGCTTTCGCCGTGCGGGTCTGCTCGCCCACCAGCGCACCGACATAGGACACGCTGCCGCTGCTCTGGGATTCAAACGCAGTCGCCTTGACGGTGGCCTTCTGGCCGACTTTCACGGTATTCAGGTCTTTGGCGTAAATCGTCATTTCGGCCCACACCGTGGACAGATCGGCGATGACGAAGACGTTGGCATCGTCCTTCACGGCTTCGCCCAGGGAAAGGTGTTTCTCGACGACGATACCGTCGATGGGTGCGCGAATCTCATAACGTGTGAGGCTGCCGCCTGCGCTCAATCCACCGCCAATCGAGGCGAGTTTCTGTTGGGCACTCTGCAAGGCGATCTGCGCTTCCTGCATGACGTTGCGCGCTTGCAGATAATCCTGTTCGGCGGAGATTTTGTCCTCCCACAGTTTCTTCTCGCGGTCGAAGGTCGTGCGCGCCAGCGCCAGGCGCTTCTGCGCGGCCAGCAGATCGCTGCGCTGGTCCGCGAGCGCCTGGCTGGAAATCACCGCAAGCAACTGCCCCTTGCGCACCCGGTCTCCAGCGTTAACAAACACCGCTTCGACGATGCCGGTCAGGCGCGGCACGACATGCACCATGCGGTCTTCGTTGAAGCGGATTTCACCGATCAGTTGCAGAGCACTCTTGATGCTCGCCGGTCCGGCGGCTAGCAACTCGATGCCGCTCTGTTCGATCTGCTGATCGGTCATGCTCACCCGCGCCTCGACCTGCTCGTAGGCGAAGCGGTAAGGCTTGTTACCGTACTGCGCGGCGATTGTCACCTTGAACGAATGCGGCTCTTCGACCCCCGCGCTACCCTTGAGGTAGTCCTTTTCCTTCACGAACGTGAACGCCTGCGGCTGGCGACCGAGGCGGTCTAGCGTGACAGTGACCTGGCTGGCCGCGGGATCGAGCGGCTTGCCGTCCTTATAGGTGTAAACGCGGAACTGCGGTTCGATGCCGGCCTCGAAGATCGTGACCTCGACGGCGTAACCATCCTGCGTGAACAGTTTTCCGCCGTGCGGGCCTCTCTGCGGAGCGGCCTCCGTCTCATGGTGTTCACCGTCGGCATGATCCTTGTCGTCCGCGTGGTCGTCCTTGGATTTTTCGCCGTGATGTTCTGTATCAGTATGGCCGGCTGCTTCCGTGTGAGCACCGTGCTCATCGTTTTCCGGCTGCGGCTTGTTCGTGCCGAGTATCAGCCAGGCGAGCACAACGCCGGCCGCCAGGACACCGGCAATGGAAAGTGTTTGCTTCTTGTTCAGTTTGAATTTCATGTAAGGCTCCTACGGCTTTGTCGTGGCGGGCGCCAGGGTTGAAGCGAGCGTTGCGTTGGGCGATGTTTCGCCGAGTATGCGTTCGATTTCGGCAGCGGACCGATGCGCCTCGGCCAGCGCACGCAGGTATTGGGATTTGGCCTGGAACGAGGTGCGCTGGGCGTCCAGCACTTCGAGGAAGCTGAATTTTCCCAATTCGAAGCCCTTAGTCGCGGCATCGTAGGCGCTTTGCGCACCCGGCAGAATGTCCCGCTGCAGCGACTCGACTTCCTGGCGTGCCGTACTTAGTCGCTCGTACGCAGCGGCCATCTCGTTGGACAGGCGGATCTCGGCGGCGGACTGCTCGTCCCGCGCCTTGTCGGTGCGGCGTAGCGCTTCCAGCAGGTTGCCTTGATTGCGATTGAAGATCGGAATCGGAATCGAAACGCCGAGAATCGCCTGATTCAGGCCCAGCTCTTCGTTGCGTTTGGCGCCCAGGCTGACGGTCAGGTCCGGAACACGCCGGCTGCGTTCAACCTCCGCCAGCGCCTGCCGGCGTTCGACCTCGATCCTGGCGCGCAGCAAGTTGGGTGAGGCGGTGAGACGGCTGTTCAGGTCGGCCAGGGCGGGGAGCGGAGGCAGGGCTTCCAGGCTGCCCTCGGCGCTCTCGAAACGGGGCGCCGGGTTGCCCCAGGTGGCCGCCAGGCGTTTGCGCGCGGTGGTGAGTTCGCTGGCGGCCAGCGTCAGTTCGACCCGCACGCCGGCCTCGGCCACGCGCGCCTTGGTCTCTTCGACCGGGGACACCTTGCCGGCCGTGACCCGCCGGGACGCGGCAGTCGTTGCGCGTTGCGCGAGTTCGACCGACGCCTGGGCGAGCCGCAAACGCTCCTGCGCAACGAGTACATCGAAGAATGCCGCCACCACGACTGCGCGTACCTCGGAACGCTTGGCCTCCAATTCCAGGGATGCGGCATCGCGGCTACGTTCTGCCGCGCCGATCCTGGCCGCGCGCTTGCCGCCAAGCTCGATCGGTTGGTTCAGCTGCAGCGTGGTGGTTCGCGTCGCCCTGCGCGTATCCTCCAGGAGCGTTGCAATCTCGGGGTTCGGGCGTGCTTGCGCCTGAACGATCGTTGCTTCGATCGCCTCCAGTTCGCGTCCGGCGGCTGACAATTCCGGGTTGGCGCCAAACGCCAGTTCCAGTGCCGCCTTCAGGGTGAGCGGGGCAGCCGCTTCGGCGGCGCGTGGAGTACGGACATTGCCGGTTTCGTATGTGCCGCCGCGTCCGGCATCGACAGTTTGTGCAAAAGATGGGTTGAAAAACAGCGCCGCCAACCCGAGCGGCAATAGATGTCTTCGCATCGAATTCTCCAGAAACAAAGGGATGAATCCGGCGAGACGAGGCCGTGCTGGATAAAGCTTTGTGCTAGATCGCGAAAGGGTTCTCGTCCCGCCGTATCAGGCGGGAACGAACCACTTGGGGCGCTCGGGTTTGTCCGGGGCGAGGGAAAGGTAGGATCGGCCGTCGTGGGTAAGCGGCGGCTGCGATAAATTGCTTACGGCGATGTCAAATGCGCTTAGAACACCCAGGAAGCCCGACAGATGACAGTGATCGTGGCCCAAGCTGGATTTCCCCGGCTGCGTGCCGTCATCGGCTGAGTTGGCCGAGCCCATGTGCTCATCATCGTGATGGCCAAAGTGCTGCGCCGTCTTGTCCTGCTCGTGGCCGCAGTAATCGGCGACCGCGGCCCAGGACATCTGGAGCGGCAGCAGGCACAGGAGGAAGAGCAAAAGAAAGCGACGCATGATCAACATGGTAACCGGTACGGTCCAGTTCCGGCAATGACAAAGTTTGCGGGCGGCGCCATGTGAGCGCCGATGACTTGACCTACGCCGTTGTGCGGAGTGGCGGCGAGTTCCCGTTTGCATGGCACGTAACTGGCCGCAGCCGCCGTCATGGCCGTCCTCCGACTGGAACTGCCTGGAGGATGTCGCTGACGTAAATCCATCCTGCCTCGGCTTGGCCGGTGCGGGCGGTGCGCGCGATGATGCCCACCAGTTCGTCCACCTGACCGTCCTCGCAGATCAATTCCAGCTTGGATTCATTGATGACCGGTTCGGCCAGTTCGAGCGAATAATGCTGTTCGCCAGCGTCCACCGCCTTCAGCAGGCTTTTTACCGGGATCACGGTGAGGTTGCGGCAACCGGTGCTGGAGTCGCATTGGCCCGACTCCTTCAATGCGCGAATGACGTCGGCGATGCGGTGGTTGTGGATATAAGCCTTGATTTCTTTCATGCGTTTTCTCCTGTTCGACAATTGCGTGCGGCCCGTTCAGGCCGCACGTTTCCGGTTTACTTCGACAGCTTGCGTTCGCGGCGTTGCTCCACCCACTCATACATCAGCGGCAGCAGCAGCAGGGTGAGCGCAGTGGAGGTGAACAGCCCGCCTACCACCACTGTCGCCAGCGGCCGCTGGGTCTCCGCACCGACGCCGCTGGAAAGCAGCATGGGCACCAGGCCGAAAATGGCGATGGAGGCCGTCATCAGCACCGGCCGCAGCCGCAGCGCAGCGCCCTGCCTGACCGCCTCACGCACCGACAGCCCCTGCCGCCGCTGGTCGTTGAGGAAGGACACCAGCACGATTCCGTTGAGCATCGCCACCCCGAACACGGCGATGAAGCCGATGGCCGAGGGCACAGACAGGTACTGGCCTGTCACGAACAGCCCGATCACCCCGCCGATGGTGGCGAAGGGTACGTTGGCGATGATCAGAGTGGCGTAGGTGAGCGAATTGAAGGCGGTGTAGAGCAGGATGAAGATCAGCCCGATGGTGAGCGGCACGATCACGGCGAGCTTCGCCATGGCGCGCTGTTGGTTCTCGAACGCGCCACCCCACTCGATCCAGTAGCCAGCCGGCAGCTTCACTTCGCGCTGGATCTTCGCCTGCGCTTCCTTCACGAAGCCATCCACGTCGCGTCCCTTCACGTCCATCTGGATCACGGCGTAGCGCTGCAACTGCTCGCGCCGCACGAAGGAATACCCTTCGTCCAGCTCCACTGTGGCCACGCTGGATAGCGGCACCAACGCCCCCGCTCGGGTGCGGATCGGGATGTTGCCGATGGCCTCCACGCTGTTGCGGAAGTCAGGCGCGAGCCAGACCTGGATGTCGAAGCGCTTGACGCCATCGATCAGCGTACTCACCGCCTTGCCGCCGATGCCGGCCTGCACCACCTCCAGCACGTCGTCGGCGTTGATGCCGTAGCGTGCTGCCGCATCGCGATTCACCTTGATCACCATCTGCGGCTTGCCTTTGTTGGCCTCCAGGGCAAGGTCGGCGACGCCCGGCACCTTCTCCAGCGTGGCCTTGAGCTGCCCGGTGAGACGGTCCAGGGTGGCCAAGTCCTCGCCATACAGCTTCAGCGCCAGCGTGGCGCGCACCCCGGAAATCAATTCCTCCACCCGCATCTGGATGGGTTGGGTGGCGGCGATGACCGAGGTCGGCACTTCCTTCTCCAGGGCCTCCTGCATTTCCTGCGTCAACTCGGGAAAGGAAATCGGCTCGGGCCACTGCTCGCGCGGCTTGAGGTCAACCAGGATTTCCATGTAGTTGACGTCAGCCGTTTCGCCTTTCTCCGCCCGCCCGATCATGGCGATGGACGACTTCACTTGGGGGAAGTGCTTGAGCTCGGTTTCGATGCCCTCGGAGATGCGGATCGACTCCTCCAGCGAGGTGGAGGGGATGCTGGTCACGCGGAACATGATGCCGCCTTCCTGCAGTGTCGGCATGAACTCCTTGCCGAGGAAGGGAAACAGCGCGAACGTTCCGATCAACAGGGCTGCCGCGCCGCCGATGACCTTGCGTTTGTTCTCCAGCGCCCAGTCCAGCAGCGGCAGGTAAAGCTGCTTGGCCCAGCGCACCACGAAGGTGTCCTTCTCCTCCTTGGGCTTGAGGATCAGCGAGCTGAGCACCGGCACCAAGGTCATGGTGAGTACCAGCGAGCCGATCATGGCGAAGGTGATGGTGAGCGCCATGGGCTTGAACAGCTTGCCTTCCAGCCCGGTCAACGAGAACAGCGGCAGGAACACCACGATGATGATGAGGATGGCGAACGCGGTCGGGTTGATCACCTCGCGCGCCGCTTCCAGGATCACATGGGTCTTGTTGACCGTCTGTCCGACCTTGTGGCTGAGCAGGCGGAAGCCGTTCTCCACCATCACCACGGCGCCGTCCACCATCATGCCGATGCCCACTGCGAGTCCTGCGAGCGACATCAGGTTGGCCGACAGCCCCCACTGCTGCATCAGGATGAAGCTGATCAGCATGGCGAGCGGCAGCGCCAGGATCACCACGATCGCGGAACGCACCTCGCCCAGGAACAGGAACAGGATGATGGCCACCAGGATGGAGCCTTCGACGAGGGCGCTCTCAGCGGTCTTGACCGCCTTCTCCACCAGTTCGGTGCGGTCGTAGACCGGCTTGATCGTCACGCCTGCGGGCAAGGCCTGCTGCACCGTCGCGAGCTTTTCCTTGACGGCGTCCACCACGTTCTTGGCGTTCTCACCGATGCGCTGCAAGGCCATGCCTAGCACTACTTCCTCGCCATCCTTGGTGACTGCACCGCTGCGCAATGAAGGCGCTTCCTTGACCTCGGCTACATCGCGCACGTAGATGGGCGTGCCTTCCCGCTCGGCCACGACGATGCTGCCGATATCCTGCGTGTTGGCCACCAGGCCCAGTCCGCGTACCAGATACTGCTCGCGGCCCAAGTTGACGTATTGCCCGCCCACCTGACGGTTGTTGGCGGTCAGCGCCTCCATCACTTCCTTGAAGGTCAGCCCGTACTTGATTAGGCGCCGCGGATCGATCAGCACCTGATACTGCTTCTCGTCGCCGCCCCAGGACATAATGTCGTCCACCCCCGGCGCGGTGCGCAGCACGAGCCTCACCGTCCAATCGTGGAGGGTGCGCAAGTCCATGCCGGACAGGTTCTTGTCGGCCGATTCGACGGTGTACCAGAACACCTGGCCCAGGCCGGAACTGTTGGCGCCCAGCACCGGTTCGCCATAGTCCTCGGGGATGCGGCCCTTGGCCTCCTGCAGCTTTTCGCTCACCAGACGGCGGGCGAAATAGATGTCAACGTTGTCCTTGAAATAGACGCTGACATAGGACAGCCCGAACAGTGACACCGAGCGGATTTCCTCCACCCCCGGCAACCCGGCCATGACGCCTTCCACCGGGAAGGTGAGCAGCTTCTCCACATCCTCGGCCGCCAGTCCCGGTGCCTCGGTATAGATATTCACCTGCACCGGTGTCACGTCGGGAAACGCATCCACCGGCACTTCGCGCCAAGCCTTCACACCCAGCATGACCACCAGAGCGAAGACCACCAGCACCAGCACCTTGTAGCGCAGGGAGAGATCGACAATTTTGTTCAACATGGCCGCCCCCTCAATCCGCGTCGCCGATTTGCGATTTGAGCAGCCTGGCCTTCAGCGCGTAGGCGCCGCCCACCACGACCGCCTCGCCGGGCTCGACGCCCGACTTGATCACGACCCTGCCCTGGCCGCGCTCGCCGACTTCCACGGTGCGCGCTTCGTACCCGCCCTTTTCGGCCACGAACACCGTGGGCTGACCCTGCACCAGCAGCACCGCGTCCTCCGGCAGCATGAGCGCCTTCGTACTCGAACCGGTGTGTATGGCGGCGGTGGCGAACATCTCCGGCTTCAGCCGTCCGTCCAGGTTCGGCACCTCCACCCGCGCCTTGACAGTGCGGCTCTCCTTGTCCATCACGCTGCTGATATAGGTGAGCCGGCCCTTGAACACCTCGCCGGGATAGGCGGATACGCTGACGGCCGCCTTCGTGCCGGGCCTGACCTTGGCCAGATCCTTCTCGAACAGGTTGGCCTCGATCCACAACACAGACAGATCGGCCACCGTGAACAGGGACTGATCGACCGGCGCGAGTTCCCCCAGCACCGCATTCTTCTCGATGATTGTGCCGGCGAAGGGTGCGGTAAGCGGGAATACGGAACCGGCGAGCTTTTCCGGGTTGACGCCCATCATCCGCAGCTTGTCGGCGGCGGCACGCAGGGCGGCCCGCGCCTTTTCGTGCTCGGCGCGGGCGCGCAGGTAGTCTTTCTCGGGGATGATATTGTCCGCATTCAGCCGCTGGGCGCGCTCGAAGCCGGCATTGGCCACCGCCGCCTCGCTCGCCGCTTGCTGCCAGGCGGAGCGCGCTTCGCCCAGTTCGATGCTGTCGAGCGTCGCCAGCGTCTGGCCCGGTTTCACCTTGTCGCCCAGGCTGGCGCTGACCTTGACGATGCGGCCCGGCACCCGCGGCGCGACATGCGCGAGCCTGTCCTGGTTGGCCTGGATGGTGGCGGTGACCGCGACCTGTTCGGCTTTTTCCTGGAGGTCCAGTTTCTGTACCTTGATGCCCGCCTGATGAATCTCCGCGTCACTTAGATCGAGCAGTTTCTCGGCGCCTTGTTCTTCCTGTTCTGGTTGGGATTTTTGCGCGCCTTGGTTTGCGGATTCCGTCGTTGCTGGGACGTCTTTCTCCGGGGCCGGTTTGTCGCCGCACCCCACAAGCAGGGTTGCAGACAGACTGCCGACCAGGAGCAAAGAGGCCAGTTGTCTCAGGCCGTGTCTTTGTTGGCTGTATACGTTTTCCATGTCATGAGTTCCTGAATTCTTGAATGTTTGTTCAGCGCGGCTCGGGCTGATGCCAGCCCGCCGCCGCTTCTAGTGCCACTTTGGTCAGGCGCAACTCGGTGCGCGCGTCGAGCAGGTCGCGCTGACCGTCCAGCACTTGGCGGTTGACCAGCAAGAGTTGCAGCAGCCCGATCTCGCCCGCTCGGAAGGAAATGGCGGAGAGGCGGCGGTTTTCTTCCAGGCTGGGCAGCACCGATTCCTTGAGCCGCCGCACCCGTGCTGCGAGATTGGTGAAACGCTCCCACAGGGCGGTCACCTGGGCGCGAACGTCGCGGCCAGTGGCTTCGCGTTCGATCTGGGTCTGGGTGTATTCCGTGGTGGCGCGCCCGATGCCGCCCGCGTTCTGGCGGAATAGGGGGAGCGGAAGCGAGACGCTTAACCCGACAATCTTTTCGCGGGCATCGGACGGTCCTTCTCGCCCTGTGTTGAGGCCTACTGTGACATCCGGGTAACGAATCGCGCGCTCCAATTCCAGCCGGCTCTTGGCCGCTTGTTCCCGATGATCCAGTGCTCGCAGGACGGGCCGGGCTGCGGCAGAGTTCAGCAGCTCTTCCAGGGAGTAGGGAACGGCTGCTGCCGGATCGAGGGCGCCTTGGGCCTCAGGGAGTTCACTGGGTGGCAGTTGCAGCGAGGCGGCCAGATCCGCGCGCGCCTGGACGAGTTGCTCGCGCAACTGCGCCACCTGGTTGCGTGCCCGTTCCGCCTCCACACGGGCGAGGTTGCCGTCGAGCCGGCTGTCCTCTCCCGCCGCGACCCGCTTGCCGACGGCTTGGGCGGCATCTTCGATGAGACTGAGGGTTTCCTCCTCGGTCCGGATGCGCGCCTGCAGGCTCAGCACCCGCACGAAACGGCTCTCGACCTCGGCGCGCACCTGCCGCCGGGTCTCCGCGATCGCCTGCCGGGTCGCGGCCAGCGATTGCTCGGCTGCGGCCCGCCGGTCGCCCTGCTGGCCCGCGACCTCGAAGGTCTGGGCGAGCCCCACGCTCCAGTCACGGTTGGTTTGCGTGGGGCCGGAGACCTGCGGCACTTCCTTGCGCTTGCGCTCCGCCGACAGTTGCGGGTTGTTCCACAACGGCGCGCGCGCATCGCGTAGCTCGCCTTCTGCGGCAGGGACGGCTGCTTGAGCCGTGCGCAGCGTCGGGTTGGCTTCCTCGGCGCGCTGCCAGGCAGCTTCAAGGGTCAGCGCAGCCGAGTCCGCAAGCGCGGGGGGCAACAGGAACCAGAACAACGACGCCGCTGCTGCTGCGCGGCACAGCGGCTGCACGCCGTTGCAGGCGTGGCGGCGTAAAAATGAAAATCTCATGCCCAGTCTTTCCTTTCCAAGGCGAACACGTCTTCCCCGCCGAAGGCGGGGCGCGTCTTCGCAACACAAAAAATCAATGCGATTGGAAACTAGAAGAGGAGTCGCGGCGGCCGGAAAAGGTCTTCCGGGACAGGTTCAGGGATGAACCGGGTGATTTGGGAGAAGTAGCCTTCGACGGGCTTCTTCGGAGACAGAGTGAGCGCTTGGTCGAACAGCCCGAGAAAGTGAGCGGATTCGTGGCACCAATGGTTGCAGGGCGTCTTGGCCTTGATCGACTCGCCATACAAATGGCCCGTTTGCGCAGAGTGCGGCCACCCCGTAGTCGCAACGGTTTCCTGTTCCCCGAAAAACACGTCTGCCACCGCCTCGCGGTTGAACGTCCAGCCGCCTGCATTGATCAGCAAGGTGACCAGCAGGAAATACAGGAATCGACGTGCCGATGCTGAATGCATATTGTTATTGATTCTGAGGGATAACTGTTCGCACCTTGCCGCCCGGGGCCTGCTGCGGCGCCTCGTCGGCCCGCTCGACCGCGACGTGACTGAGATTGTGCGCGGCGAGCAGGCGTACGATCTCGCGCTGCAACGTCTGCCACACGCGATCCGGGTCGGTGCCGGCTACGACACGCAGGCGCACGCGCAAAGTTGTCGGTGCGATCTGAATGATCTGGAACAGCTCCACCCCTGGGGTGCGATCCGCGAGTGAGCCGAACGCCAGCGGCGCGATCGCGACCGGCTCGCCGCGCTCGGCGGGAAACGTGAGCACATCGGCGGAGCGGCCCTGCACACGGATCGCGGGCAACGGATTGCCGCAGGGGCACGAATCGGGCCGCACGAGGACGCTGTCGCCGAGGTCATAGCGCAGGATCGGCTGCACCCGATTGGCGAGATTGCTGATGAGGACGGTATGCGACGCCTGGCCCGGCGGAGTGGGCCGGTAGCTCGCATCGACGGGCTCCAGCACCAGCCAGTCGCTGTTCACGTGCAGCCACTTATGGTCGCAGCTGTAACTGAGGAAAGGGCATTCGGTGGCGGCGTAGCTGTTGCCGACATTGGTGTTGAACGCCTGGGCGACGCGGTCGTACTCGTCCAGCGGCAACCCTTCGGCCGCGAGCGTCAAGAGCACCGGATCGATGTGCAGGCGGCCGGCCTGCTGCTCGTCGGCCAGGATCGCGGCCATGCTCGCGTACGGGGCGAGGACCACCGGGCGGAACCGATTGAGCGACGCGACGATTTCCGGCAGGGGCGTGTGAACCGATAGTACTTGAATCCGCTTGCCCAATCGCTTGCGCAGGAGGGCGGCGCCGACGGCGGATGCGAAGTGGCCGCCGGTCGCCATCACCGTGGCCATGCGACCGCCACCGGCGATGATCCGGACGACATCGCCAATGCCGAGCCAGGCGCTCAACGCGCGCAACGCGAGCGCGTTGGTCACCGCCAGGCTTTGTTCGTCCGTTACGAAGATTCCCCGCGTCCCGGTGATGCCTGAGGTCGTCGCCACCGTGTACTTGTCCAGGAACGACTCGCCGATCAGGTCGGGATTGTCGACGAACGCACGCACCCGATCACCCGTCACATCCCGGTCGGTGGCCCAGTCGTCGAAGCGACCCATCAATTCCTTCTTGCTGGTGACCGGCAGGCGCGCAGGGTCGTCGATCCGCTCCGGCAGGCCCCGGTAAAGCTCGCGATAATAGGGCGAGTGGGCGCGCACGAAGGTCACCATTTCGGTGAAACGGGCGCGCTGCCGGTGCGTGACCGCCATCGGGCCTTGCTTCAGCGCTCTGCGAGCATCCAGCAGCAGCGCTCCCTGTTGTCGCCAATCCATCTTGTCCGTTTCTATGTTCTTCGTGCGGATATCAAAGGTCACAACGGACTGGGGTCGTATCTCACGGTACGGCCGAGGTAAACGTCATACGCAATCCGGCTGAGGTATAGGACCACCAGTCTTCAACAGCCGGACCGCATAAAGGCACCCTGGCTAATCCCAGTCCCACATTCCGGGCCCCATCATCATTCCCGGGCCCATCATCATGTCGTCGTCGTAGCCGCGCCACATGCCCTGACCGTAGCCACGATCGTATCCGCGCCACATGCGCTGCATATTTTGCCGCTGGTCCTTGGTCAGCACGGCGTTCATCCGTTTCTGCGCGTCCGCCCTGGCGTTGAACACCTGACGTTCGAGGTCGGTGGTTTTCCTGTACGCCTGGTCGAGCGCGGCGGGGTCCGCGCCGGAGGAATACACGTCCTGCAGCTTTCGTCTTTCCTCGACAATCTGCCGCATCAGGGGCGCCTCTTTCTTGGCAAGATCGTCGCGAATCCTGTCGATCTTGTCGGCCTGTTCCTTCGTCAGGTCGGGTATCCCGGAATAGGCGCCGCCATATCCATAGCCCCCCATCATCCCCGGACCCATGCCGTAGCCCCCCATTCTGTCGGGCCCCATCATTCCCATTCCCGGTCCCATCATTCCGGGGCCCATCATCATGCCGCATCCATAGCCCTGACAAGGGTAATAGCCTTGCTGGGCAAAAGCCGCAGGGGCCGTGAGCGAAAGCACTGTCAGTCCTGCCAACACGATCTTTTTCATGCTGTTTCTCCTTCGGTGATCCAAACGACGCGTAACGCCCACGCAAGGGCGGGCACCTAACCACGCTTCAAGTCGTCGCGTTTCTTGAGAAATTCCTCGCGATCGATTTCTCCCCGAGCATATCGTTCCTCCAGCACACCAAGCGCGCCTTGCCTTTCATCGCGGGCGCTCGGATTTGGACGGATACCGCCCCCGAAAAAATATTTGAGCGCCAGCGCGATAAGCAGGATCGGAACCAACCAAAACAGGATCATGCCGAGCCACCCCCATCCCCAACCCATGCCGTATTCCCACATCATGTCGATCTCCCGACGTTAGCGCGCCTACATGCGAACCGATTCCAAACGTAAAGGCTTACAGCGCCTGAAGCACCCGTTCCAGCTTTTGTCGAACTTCGCTGGCCAATTGATGGACCTCCGGCTTGCTCACCAGATCAAGCACGGCGTTGGGGTCCATGAACTCCACCTGCACCTGGCCCCCATCGTCCTGGCGCACCACCACGTTGCACGGCAGCAGCAGACCGATGGAAGGCTCCGCCGTCAATGCACGATGGGCCAGAGCCGGGTTGCAAGCCCCGAGGATGCGGTAGGGCGACATGTCCTGGTTGAGCTTCTTTTTCAGGGTTGCCGCCACGTCGATGTCAGTGAGTACCCCAAAGCCTTCCTTTTGCAGTGCCTGCGTCACGTTTTCAATCGCGGTGTCGAAAGAAGCCTCTACCGTCTTGCCAAAGCCGTACTTGGTATTCATGTCGTCGTTCCTTTATCGGGTTTCAGTGAGAATGGTCATGTCTTAAGCATGCGCAGGCCGCTTGCGATCACCACGAACTCGCTGATTTCGTGGGCCAGCACCGCGACCGGCAGGGTGAAATAGCCGCCCACCGCGCCCGCGATAAGGGCGCCAATCACCACCGCGGACAGGGCGAGGTTCTGCCGGATCACCTGCCACGTACGGCGGCTGAACGAGATCAGATAGGGCAGCCGCGCGAGGTTGTCGGACATCAAGGCCACGTCCGCGGTCTCCAGGGCCACGTCGGTGCCGGCCGCGCCCATGGCGACGCCCACGTGGGCTGCCGCCAAGGCGGGCGCGTCATTGACGCCGTCGCCGATCATCATCACCTTGCCGTGGCGCGCCTCCAGTTCGGCGACCTTGCGCGTCTTGTCCTCCGGTGAAAGCTCGGCGAACACCTCGTCGACGCCCACCTGCCGGGCGATCGCCTCCGCGGCCAGCAGGTTGTCGCCGGTGAGCATGACCACCCGCTCGATGCCGGCACGCCTGAGATCGGCGATCGCCTGGGCCGCCTCGGGCCGCAGCGGATCGGCGATGGCGATCAAGCCGTCGAGGGCCCGGGCGGTGCCGACCAGCACAACGGTCTTGCCTTCGCGCTGCAAGGCCTCGATGCGGGGCATCGCTGCGGTCACCGGAACCCCCAGCCCCTCGAACAGCCGCGGGTTTCCTACATAGTGGTCGACACCCTCGATTCGGCCGCGGGCACCCGCGCCGGTGAGGGACAGGAAATCCTGCGCCGGGTTGACCGCGATGCCCTCGCTCTTGGCCCGCTCCAGCACGGCCTGCGCCAGGGGATGCTGCGAGCGCGCTTCGAGGGCTGCGGCCACCGCCAGCACTTCACGCTCGCTGCGCCCGTCCAGCGGAACCACGTCCGTGACCTGCGGCCGGCCCAGAGTGAGCGTGCCGGTCTTGTCGAGGGCCACCACGCGCACCTTGGCGAGGTTCTCCAGATGCACGCCGCCCTTGATCAGCAATCCATTGCGGCCGGCGGTGCCGATGGCGGCGACCAGCGTGATGGGGATGGAGATCACCAGGGCGCAGGGGGCCGCTGCGACGACGAACACCGTGGCGCGGGTGATCCAGTCCTCCCACGGCAGGCCGAACAGCGGCGGCAGCAGGCCGATGAGGATGCCCGCGCCCAGCACGGCGGGGCTGTAGCGTTTGCCGAAGCGCTCGATGAAGCGCTGGCTGCGCCCCTTGCTCGCCTGCGCCACTTCCACCAGATGGATGATGCGGGACAGCGTGTTGTCGGCGAAGGTCTTGGCGGCGCGCACCGTGAGCGCGCCCTCGCCGTTGATGGTGGCGGCGAACACCTTGCCGCCCGGCAGCTTCTCCACCGGCACGGATTCGCCGGTCACCGGGGCCTGGTTCACGCTGGAATGGCCGTCGATCACTTCGCCGTCGGTGGCGACCGACTCGCCGGGCAGCACGATGAAGACATCGCCCACCCGGAGTTGCTCCACCGGAATCCGGGTTTCCTGATCGCCACGCCGCACCAGGGCGGTCTTGGGGGCCAGATCCATGAGGGCGCGGATCGCGTGCCGCGCGCGCTCGGCCGTGTAGCCTTCCGCCGCCTCGGAGATGGAATAGAGAAACACCAGCGTCGCGGCTTCCGCCCATTGACCCATCACCCCGGCGACGATCGCGGCGGTGGCCATGAGCAGCTCGATGCCGATCTCCCGTTCCTTGACCAGCTCTTCCAGCGCCTCGCGGCCGAAATAGTAGCCGCCGACGAGCACGGACATGACATAGAGAACGGTTTGCAGCTCGGCGCGCAGGCCGAGGGTGCCGCCGACGAAACCGAGCAGCAACAAGAGGCCGGAGCATACGGAGGTGACGACCTTGGCGTTGCGCCAGGGTCGCGGCATGACCATCGGGGCATCGGCCGCGCAGGTGCAGCCCATCACTCGCCCTCCGCCGCGGAAAGCGATGCGGTCTGGATGCCGACCCGGCAGCGCCCGCCCTCCCGCAGACATATCCGCTCGCGGAAGTTGTGCAGGTCTTTGGCGAAGAGCCCGTCCGCGTCCGGCAGCGCCCGCAGCATGTCGTAGGCCAGTTCCAGGTAAGGCACGCCGCGAACGAGGCGGTGATACACCCAGCGCCCGTCCTTCTCCGCGGATAACAAGCCCGCCTGACGCAAAATCTTCACATGGCGCGACAGCTTGTATTGGGGCTCCAAGAGGCTGTCCACCAGCTCACAAAGGCAAGCCTCCTCGCCGGTCTCGGCCAGGAGCCGGACAATCCGGATCCGGGTCGGATCGGCGAGCGCTTGAAATATTTCCTGCGGTTGTACGTTGATCGTATGCATAGTTGCATAATAATGCATGTATTTGCCCAGAGCAATTCATGGCACGGGAACTGCCGACTACCTCTATGGCAACGCCAAATCGAAAGACTTCCGTTGGGGTGGATAGCAGACGCCGATTTTCTCGTTACAGCCCTGATAGTGCGCGAGCAACGTGATGCGCTTAGCCTGCGGGGTGCGGTCCAACACAATCTCGGCCCGGAATGGTTTCTTGTAAGTCTCCATCGTGCCGAGGAACGGATCATTTTTGACCTCGCCCAGTGGCAGCCTCACTTCCTTAATGAGCACGCCGCTCGAATTCTTCATCGCGAAGAAGGTTTTATTTTTGTAAAGGTAATGGCCTTTTGCTGGCGTGAATTCGGCGATGACCGAGTTGGGGCCGCTGACGGAAACCTTGAGTTTGAACGCCTGGTCAGGCGGGAGCGGCTCTTCAGCAGCCAACGCGACGCTCGCTTGAAGCGCGAGGATTTGAATTGCCGCCAGGGCGGCGTGCTTCAATAGTGGTCTGATCACGTTGGTCCTTTCCTTGTAAAAGATTCAGGCTCCGAGCGCCGCATCGAGGTACTGGCGGAGTTTCGAGAAGTCGATTGCGCCGAGCGTCCGCGAAACCACTTTCCCATCCTTGCCGATGAGGAAGGTGGTGGGGACGACTCGGGTGTCGTTGAAAGCCTGCGCGAGCTTTCCATTGCTATCGAGTGCCACGGGGAACGGCAGGTCGCGGCCTTGCGCGAAGTTCCTGACGTGATCCGGGGAGTCGTAGGCCATCGCCACCGCGATCAGCTCGAAGCCGCGGGGCTGGTACTGACGATAGGTCTCAACGAGATCGCGCATCTCGCCCACGCAGATCGGGCAGCTCGTGGCCCAGAAGGTCACCGCGACCACCTTGCCGCGCAGATCGTGGAGCCGCATCTGACGGCCGTCGAGGGTCGTGAAGGCGACGTCGGGCCCGGCCGGCCGCTGGGCCAGCGCATAGGCGGCGAGCGTCACGCCGACGACGGCGAGCGCGGCCAGCGCGGCCCGCCAGTTGCGGCTAAGCGCCATTGAGCCGCTCCTTCTCGATGCGTCCGTCCTTGACGTGGACCACCCGCTGGGCGCGCTCGGCCACCACCGGGTTGTGGGTGACCATGACGATGGTGCGGCCCTGCTCGTGCAGTCCCTTGAGCAGTTTCAGCAGGTCCGCTTCGGAAGCCGAATCGAGATTGCCCGTGGGCTCGTCCATGAGCAGGATATCCGGATCGTTGGCGAGCGCCCGCGCGACTGCCACCCGCTGCTGCTGGCCGCCGGAGAGCGCACCGGGTGGCAGGTCAGCCTTTTCCGCCAGGCCCACCGATTCGAGCAGCCCCATCGCCCGCGACTTGCCGTTCCCGTTGCCGCCGAACCAGAGTGCCAGCTCGATGTTTTCCAACGCCGTAAGATGCGACAGCAGATTGAACGACTGAAAGACGAACCCGATCGAACGGGCGCGGGTATGCGCGAGTTCAGTGGGCTTGAGTCGCGTGAGCTCGGTACCATCCAAATGGACCTGGCCGCTCGTGGGCTGGTCGAGACCACCCATGATCTGCAGCAACGTGCTCTTGCCGTGCCCCGATGGACCCATGATCGCCAGCCAGGCGCCGCGCTCCACGTCGAGGGACAGTCCCGCCAAAGCCGTGGTGGCGGCTTCTCCGGAACCGTATACCTTGGTTACATTTTCAATACGAATCACTGCTTCACGCATAGCGCATGGCCTCCACCGGTGTAAGTTTTGCCGCGCGCCAGGCCGGATACAGTCCGGCCACCAGCGCAAGGCCGATCGACAAACCGAAGGTCAACACGACTGTCGCGCCGTCAAGGCTTGGCACCGGCGACTGGCGCAACGAGGCAGTGAACGCGTTGTCGGTGAGGTAGGGCCCCAGCACGTAGGCGCCCAGCATCCCGATCAGGAGCCCCAGAATGCCGCCAATCAGGCCATAGAGACCCGATTCCAGCAGGAAGGCGCCGAACAACGTGCGGCGCGTGCCGCCGACCGCCTGCATGATTCCGATCTCGCGTCGGCGCTCATATACGGCTGTTAGCAAGGTATTGACGATGCCGAAGGCCGCGGCCAGCACGCCGACCGCCGCCACGGCCTGCATCGCACCGCTCACGGTACCGACGATGGAAAGGATCGAGGACAGAAGCTGCTTGTCGGTGACCACGGCGACGTTGGCCTTTTCCTGAATGCGCAGGCTCACTGCGTCGACCTGCTGCAGATCGTCGACCTGGACAGTGGCGAAGGAAACCTTGCCCACCACGGCATAGAGCTTCTGCACCACCGGCAGCGGCACGAAGCTGGCGACGTCATCCTTGTTGCCGGCCTCCCGCAGCACGCCGACAACGGGAAGGGAGTGCCCGCGGACAGTGAAGATATCGCCGGGCTTGAGCTGGAACTGCTTGGCAATGGCGGCGCCAACCACCACCACCGGCTCGTCCGCGCCTTGGAAGTAGCGCCCTTCGGCGATCTCCCACTTCTGCAAGGTGCGCATTTCCTCGGGAAGAATGCCGATCACGGGAACCGGCCGATTGCGGAAGGCGGTCTTCTCGTTGAGGTAGGGCACGGCGGCCTTCACGCCCGGCACAGCCCGGATCTTGTCGAGTTCGGCCATGGGAATCGCTTCCGGGAGTTGCTCCCCGGTGAGCACGGAAATCTGTTCGTAGGCGCACCAGCCCTTCGGGGTGACCACCAGGTTCGCCCCCAGGCCCTGGGCCTGCTTCTTGATTTCGCGGTCGAGCCCCTGGCCGATGGTCAGGAGGCTGACGAAGGCCGCCATGCCAATCGCCACGCCCCCCAGCGTGAAGACGAAGCGTCCCTTGCGGCGCAGCAGATTGCGCCAGACCAGTTTGAAAAGATTCATCGCCGTCTCACTTCTTAATTGAGCCGAGGTTCTCGACGCTCTCGGCGTCCAGGTAGTCGAATTGCACACCCTTGACGATCTTGCCCCGCACGTTCAACTCGTCCCAGGGCTTGGGCAGGGGGCCGCTGGTTTTGACGGGCAGATAGTTCTTGGCGCAATGAAGGTCGCGGCATACGCGCGCCTCGCGAGAGTCGATCATTGAGAACATGCCGGGATAGTTGGGCGGCGCCACGGCCATGACGCCCCGCACCAGGATAGTGCCCTGATAGCCCTTCGGGTCGGCCGCGATGTCTTCCACCTGGAGCGCGCCGGTAGGCAGCGCCCGCTGGTTGGCGCCGAGCATGTCCGGCAGGCCGCTGAAGGGCGATTTCTCGGTTGCCCAGCCGATGGCTGCCGCGCCAGCTATCCCGATCGCCAATAGCGCCAGCCGGCTTCGTTTCTTTGGCCCGGAAGTCATGCTCTGGTCCGAACCCCTGTCTGTGGATGTCTTTGCCATGATTGCTTCTCCTCTGAATCGACCGACCCGCAGTCGTTAAACCATTGAATGTCCGCCTCGCTCATTTGCGGGCCGTTTGTCCCGCGGTGCCTTGAGCAGCCTTGCCGAATTGAAGGACACCAGCACGTCCGGGAGCGCTTCCGTCGCCGCTGCCATGACGGGCGTCAGCACCCCGATCGAGGCGAGCCCCATGGTTACGACGTCCCATGCGATGCCGAGGACGATGTTCTGCCGGATGACCCGGTAGGTGCGGCGCCCCATGCCCAGCGCGGCCGGCACCTGGCTCCAGTCGTCGCGCATCAGTGCAACGTGCGCCGCCTCCAGGGCCACGTCGCTGCCCACCACACCCATGGCGATGCCCACGTCGGCCTGGGCCAGCGCCGGTGCGTCGTTCACGCCGTCGCCGATCATCGCGACGCGATGCCCGGCCCGCTGCAGTTCGCGCACGATCGCGATCTTGTCCTGGGGCATGAGGCTCGCCCGGTATTCGTCGATGCCGAGCCGGTTCGCGATGGCGGCGGCGACCCGCTCGTTGTCGCCGGTCAGCAGGATCAGCCGGCGCACGCCCATGTTCTTCAGGGCCTCGATCGCAGCAGGAACCTCGTCGCGGATCACGTCGGCGACCGCGATGACGCCCTCTGCCTTGCCTTCGACGGCCAGGAACAACGCGCTCTTGCCGTCCCGGCCGAGCGTCTCGGCGCTCGCCTCGGCTTGCGACGTCAGCAGGACGCCCTGGTCGGCGAGAAATTTCGCATTGCCGAGGAGGACGGCCCTGCCCGCCACCGCGCCACGCAGGCCCTGGCCGACGAGGTATTCGAAGCGCTCGGGCTCGGGCACCGCGACGTCATGCATGGAGGCGTGGGCGAGAATCGCCGAGGCGATGGGATGCTCGGAGCGCTTCTCCAGCGCGGCCGCATACTTCAGGAGTTCCGCGTCAGCCAAACCATTCAGGGACACCACGTCGGTCACTTGCGGCTTGCCGAAGGTGACGGTGCCTGTCTTGTCCATCACGACGCAGTCCACGCGCGCGAGCGTCTCCAGGTAGAGACCGCCCTTGATGAGCAGGCCGCGCTTGGCGCCGCTGCCGACGCTGGCGATCACCGAAAGCGGCGTGGCGAGGCCCACGGCGCAGGGGCAGGCGGCGACCAGCACCGCGATGGCGTAGGTGAGCTGGCCGGAGAACAGATAGGTGAGCGCCGCGACGCCGATGGCGGTGGGCAGGAAATAGGTGGTGAAGCGGTCGGCGAACTTTTGCACCGGGGCCTTGACCGCCTCGGCCTCCTCGACCAGCTTGACGATCTTGCCGAAGGTAGTGTCCGCGCCGACGCGCGTCACCCGCACCTCCAGGTAACCGGCGGCGTTGAAGGTGGCGGCGAACACTTGGTCGCCCGTCTGCTTGTCGACCGGCATGCTCTCGCCGGTGATCGACGACTGGTTGACCGAGCTTGTCCCGTGAACCACTGCGCCGTCGGCGGGGATCTGCTCGCCTGGCCGGATGGCGACGATGTCGCCGGGCTTGAGCGCCTCAACCGCGACCTCGACCTCGCGGCCGTCGAGCTTGATCCGCGCCGTCTTGGGCGCGAGCCGGATCAGCTCCTGAATGGCCTTGCGCGACTTGCCGGTGGTGAACTCCTCCAGGAAATGTGCGATGCCCATGAAGAACACGATCAGCATCGAGGACGTGTACTGGCCGATGGCGGCGGCGCTGAGAATCCCGACCGACATCATCGTGTCGACGTTGATCTGCCGGTTGAGGGCGCCCAGCACCGCGCGCCTGAAGATGGGAAAACCGCCGATCGCAATAGTGGCCAGCAGGACGGGAAGGGGAATCCTCTCCTTGGCGGCGTCGAGCCAGCCGAGATATTCGCCGCCGATCTCAAGCAGCGCGATCACCGCCACCAGGGCCACGAAGCCGAACCGGATCGCCTCGCCGGAAAAGCCGCGCGGTTCAGCGGCAGACCGGGCGGGAAAGAGTTCGGCGGGCCGAACCTTATAACCCAGCGCGGCGATGGAACCCGCGAGTTCCCCCGGGTCCACCTTTCGCTCGTCGTAGCGCACTTCGACTTTTTCGGCGGCGGACAGAATCTTCACGCCTTCGACGCCGGCGCGGCGGCTAAGCGTCTGCTCCACGGCCACCGAACATTCCGTGCAGCACAGTCCCTCGACCTGGAGCGTGAGCGTGTTTTCGGCAGGCGTCTTCATCGGCTGTCCGCTTTCAGCGCTGCGTGGTGTTGATCGTGAAGGTCAACAAGAGGCGAAGCGCTCATGCGAGCCGCTCCTCCAGCAGACGGAGGTCGCCCTTGAGCACCTTGAGCAGGGCTTCGCTCTTGAGTCGGTAGTAGACCATCTTCCCGTCGTTGCGCATGGTGAGCCAGCCCTGGTCGCGCAGGAGCTTCAACTGATGGGAGGTGGCGGCCACCGTGAGTTGCAGTACGTGCGCCACGTCGCACACGCACAGTTCCCCCTGGGCGAGCGCGAGGAGTATCTTCAGGCGTGTCGTGTTGCCGAGCAGCTTGTACAGTTCCGCCAACTGCGGCAGCAGGTGCTCCTCTTTGAGCAATTCGGCCTTGATACGAGCGACCTTCTCCTGCTCGAAACACGTGACATTGCATACCGGGCTGGTAATGATCTTGGTGATCTCGGTCATTGTGGCATCCATCATTTAAACAATTGCGAAAATGATAAAACGTATGCCGACAATGGGTCAATATTTATCTGCGCCGACCGGCCATTCCTTCAGCAAGGCGTGCCGGCGGGAAGGACTTCCTGCGCAGGTCGGCAGCGTGGGCTATTGGCGGGGTTTGCACATTCATATAGCTGCCACATGCTTTGCTGGCGACGGCGGCCACCATTTTCAAAATAGCCCTACGCCTACCGCCCACGCTGCCGCCCCAGCTCCCAAGTGACCGATGTCCCCCGCACGATGGCCGATACCTGCTGTCCCAGTCGCTGATCCACCACCGGCTTCCACGGCACAAGGCTGAAACCCATGCCGTCGTCCAGCATCGCGAAGCGGCCGCTGACGAGTTGGAGGGAACGCCGATAAAGACCGCTGACGCGCGCTCCGTCATGAATTGGGCGAAAGCTGAGCCCGGTTGCGTCCTGAAGGGACTTGCCCGCCGCGGCTAGTTCCCGGTCGCGCAAGGTGGCTAGCAGGTTGCGCGTTAAAACCACGCGCGAGCCGCGCCGTTCGGCCAGCCCCTGTTCGACCAGGAAATCCGACCGCTGCCGTAGCGCATCGCGCACCTCGCCGCCGAAGCCGTTGTCGGCGATACCGCTGGCGCCATCGATCAACTGCTGATCCAGCCAGGTCGCGCCGATCACGCGGACTTGCCGCTCAATGGGTAGGTGCGAACGCAGTTCCACCGACACGCCGCCCAGCCGCTGCGCATCGTGTTGCCGACCTCGCTCGGGCAGGTCCTTCGGCACCCGCCAGACTCCTTCGGCCACGCGCTCGACAATGCCCGCCCGGCGCAGTGCTTCCAGTCGGCGCACATGGGCATCAACCACCTCCTTGGGGTCGCGCATACGCGTGGCCTGGGCCGTGGTCATCGTTAGGTGATGGTCGGTGCGGTACAGGCCATCGACCGCGAGCGCGGCGATGTTCTTGTCGGCCGCGCGAATCTCAGCCGACCCGCGTGCCTCCACCACGGACCCCACCGGGTACTGCTCCAGCTCCACCTTGGCGTTCAAGGCGATGTAGTGCGCCTTGCCGTCGGTGCCATCGACCACGAGATAGCCCCGGTCGTACAACTCGTCGGCCATGCCTTTGGCGGCTACCCGACCGACCACCGACCGGGCGTTCTCACCAGCATCGAACACCGCCAAGTCGCGCGGCACACCGCTCATGGCCCGCTGCATGGTGCGCACAATGTCGCCACGTTCACCCATCGCCCGCAGAACCTGTTCGGCATCGGCGTGGACGCTCCACACGCCGGGCGATGACTCGTGCGCCAGCCCCATGTGCTGCAAGCGTTGCAGCCGTCCGATCAATAGCACGCGCTGCTGCCTGCGCTTGGGGGCTTCGGTGGGTTGATTGATGTGGACGAGCCCACCTTGCGCTTCGCGTTGCAGCGT
Organism: Pseudomonadota bacterium; assembly: GCA_041694715.1. Taxonomy (GTDB): domain Bacteria; phylum Pseudomonadota; class Gammaproteobacteria; order Burkholderiales; family Thiobacillaceae; genus Thiobacillus. Next base: position 66,177 of record JBGFSF010000046.1, read on the forward strand.
GCGGTCCAGGCTGGTCCAACGTTCCTGATCGACCTCCCGCCGTAGACTCTGTTGTATCTCCAGCTCGGTGCGCGGCCCCAGCCATTTGGTCGCCAGTTCCGAGGCCCGCTCGCGCATGCCTTGCGCGATGTAGTCGCGGGAAATGATCAAGTCTTTGCCTGTGTCATCCTTGCCGCGCAGCACGACGTGGGTGTGCGGGTTGTCGGTGTTCCAGTGATCGACGGCCACCCAGTCCAACCGTGTACCCAGGTCGGCTTCCACGCGGCTCATAAGGGTACGGGTATAGCGGCGCAGGTCGTCGAGCTGCTCGGCATCCTCGGGCGAGACAATGAAACGGAACTGGTGCCGATCCTCCCGTCCGCGTTCCTCGAAGGCGGCCAGGTCGGCGTTGTCCGTTATTGATCCATAGGCCTGGCCCGGTTCGCCATCGCGGCCGACACCCTCGCGCTCGATGTAGCGCAGATGCATGGTAGTCGAGCGTGCCCCGGCCTGTTTGAGGTTCACCAGCCTGGTCTTGATGGTGACGCGCCGTGAGCCAGGCTGCGCAGAGCGGCCGGTGAAGCTGGCGGCTACATGCCCGCGACCCAGGCGTGCGCCGGGCCGGGCTCCCGACTTGCGCACCGACTTGCCGCCAGCCTTGCTGACCTCCTTCAAAACCTGCGAGACGAACTTCTGTTGGCGGTTCCTGGGTGCGCTGGGGCGGACGCGGAAACGGTTATCGTCCCGCTTGCTCATGGCATGAACTCCAGCGCAGCACTGCCAAGTCCAGCGGACAAAGCACGCCATTCGATCAGTGCTGGCGCGGGCTTCGTGCCGCAGACGGCACATAGCCACACAAAGCGCGTGCCGCGCCAACCCACGTGCAGACAAGGCTTTCGACGCGACGAAGTGCCGCGTCCTTTTATCTTGCCCTCCGTCTTTTCCGATCGCTGACGCGACCGGCCCAGACGGTCAGGCTGCGATGGTCTGCACGGGTGAAGCACCGCAACCGCAGGCTGTGGTGCAAGCGATGTGCAGTGGGGCTGCACGAAGAACGGCATGCCGCGCTGCACGTTCATGGCGTGTCCCACGTCCACAAGGGCTGCGCGCTGCCGATCACGGCGGAGACCTCAACGGGACCGAAGTAGCGGCTGTCGAACGACGCCGGATTGGTTGCGCTGAGCAGGAATAGCTCGCCGTCGCGAAGCGGGCGGCATTGCTGCCAGACCGACAGTGGACGTCCACGACCATCGACGCTATGGACGCCAGCGACCGCCACGCCGTCGATGCGAACGATGTGCCTCTCAATGCACACTTGCTGTGGCGACATCGCGCCGATGCGCTTGAGCAGCGGGATGCGCGCAGGCAGGTAGCCACGCTGCGCAGCCAGCGCGGCGGCGTCTGCCGGAAGCCGGGCGAGCACGATGCTGTCGACGTGCAGCGAGTCAGGCGGGCCGATGCGGTACCAGCCGCGTGGCACGCTGTCACTCGGGTTGTAGACGAGGCGCGCAACGGGCGTATGGTCAGACGGCCAGGCGAGCGCAGCGATGCCAAGGACGGTGAACAGTACGACGGCCCAGCGATGGACGCGGGTGTTCATCGCAACATCTCGCCTGCGAGGTAGGCCGCATGCCGTTCGGCGGTGTAGCCCGGCAGTGGTAGGCGCGCGGTCAGCCGGTTGCCCAACGTGCGCCAGTACGCGGGCGACACCGCTGCCGGATCGATGCCGAGCGTTTCGATGGTGTCGATCTGGGGCAGCACTGACTGCACTTGCTGTTCGCCTTCGGCGCACAGCAGCAGACGCGCGCCCGGCTGGATGCCGGCGATGCACTGAATGTCATCGGGCGGTGAGCAGGCCTGCAAAACCATGAGCTGCCAGCGCGTCGTACCGTAGTCATTGGACTCCCATCGCACGCGGCAGAACACAGCCGCCGGTGTGAAGATCGCGCTGCGCCGCCAGCGGTCCAGTCGCTGCTCGCGCACCGGATGGCCGAAGCGCAGGTAGAGGTTGATCCGGTGTTCGACGAACGCCAGCGACACGCGCGTCAGTGGCGTGTCGTTCGCAACGCTCGATAGCACGGTGCGCGGCGTGGGAAGGCTCTCGCTCGCGGTCTGTTGGACTGCGTTCATTGCGGCTTCTCCGGGAATTCATCTTCCAGCAGCGCACGCAGCATTTCGGCGACCGTGATGCCGCGTGTGAAGGCCTCGATCTTGATGCGGGCGCGCAGCGCCGGCGTCACGTCGAGGGTCAAGCGGGCGGTGTAGAGATCGGCTTTTCCGATGTCTGCACCATCGCCTTGGCGCACCCAGGCGTCGGCCTGCGGATTGGCTGGCGGACGCGCACCGATGGCGACGCGTTTCCCATTCTTCATGGCGCCATCCTCAATACTTCAGCGGCGAGCGCCGCGATCTCGCGCGCGGCATTGCTGTCTGCGTCGAGTTCGCGAGCGAGCTGACCCCTGGCCACGCTGTCGGCGAACACGATACGCTGGCGAACTTCCGACAACAGCGATGGCAAAGGCTGATCGGTGAGCGCATTGCGTGCCTCGCGCCCGATCACCGTGGTGCTGACCCGCCGGTTGATGACGAAGGCCGCGCGCAGCGCTGGCCGGAACACCTGCGCTTCGCGAATCAGCGACACCATCTCGGCGCTGGCCCATACGTCGTAGGGGCTGGGCTGAACGGGAATCAGCACCAGGTCCGCCGCGAGCAGCGCGGAGCGCGCGAGGGCGGCAATTCGGGGTGGGCCATCCATGACGATGTGATCGCAGCGCCTGGCGAGTTCTGGCGCTTCCTGATGCAAGGTTTCCCTTGCCAGACCTACAGCGCTGAACAATCTAGGCAAACCATTCTGACTGCGGCGCTGGGTCCAATCGAGTGCCGAGCCTTGCGGATCGGCATCGAGCAGGATCACCGAGCTGCCTTGCATGGCCAACTCACCCGCGATGTGCGTGGCGAGCGTCGTTTTGCCGACCCCGCCTTTCTGGTTGAGCAGCGCGATGATCATGATGCGCTGCCTTTCGCGCGCCGGTTTATCCACAGCGCGCGGGGTCTTTTTATCGTTAGTTTTATAGATTCAAAGTTAGAACCTAAGTTAAGAGACACCGGAATCCGCGCCGAAGAAGGCGTTTCGGTCGATCCGTACTCCTGATAGCACGACAGCGCTGCGCCTGATAGCACGAGGATTCCTACTCCCGATGGCACGAGTGGATTCACCGTTTTTCCACAGGCACTGCACCGGCCCCAAAGCTGCCGCCGGGGCGCAGCGGTGCCGTGCACGGCACCGCGCGGAAGGTCAACACTTCCGGCCCATGCCTGGGCCGCAGGACGGCGAGCGTGTAGCCCGGCAAGGGTTGCCGCGCCACGATGCGGCGCAGGTCGTAGGCGAAGTCGGTGAAGCGCGCCAGGCTGCCGGATTTTCGGTGCAGCTGCGGGAAGTCGAAGCGCCAGCCGTCGCGCTGCCAGCCGCCGTGCTTGCGCACCAGGCGGTATAGCCAGCGCTCGATGCCACCGGTCAGGCGGAAGTAGTTGGCGTCGATGGTCAATACCAGGCTCTCTTCGAGCACACCGGCATAGAACCAGTCCGGCAGGATCAGCTCGATGCCCAGCGGCCGGCCCTGACCGTCGGCGCGCTCCTTCCACTCGTTGATCCACGAGAAGCGGTGCAGACGCCGCGTATTGGGTTGCCGGATGGATGTGGCCACGCTGGTGGACTGCAAGCGATCCAGTGCCGCCTTGAGGCGCTGGTAGTCGCGCAGCGACGTGCCGCGACCGATGAAGCGCAGGATTTCGTATGGCGTGGCCGCCATCAGCCGTGACGAGCGAATGCCTGCATCGCGCGCCTCGACGATCTGGCTCGCGGCCCAGATCAGAATGTCGGCATCCCAGATCGTCGCGATGCCATGCACTGCCGTCCCCTCCACGCGCACGGTCACGTCGCGCGCGCGAAAATCGATTGGCACCGTGCGCTTGCTCTTGGCCAGTGAGAAGAACGGGTAGGCCATCAGGTCCTGCGCGTCGCGCGCTGGAAGTTCGCCCGAGAAGGCATGGAACAGTTCGAGCTGCTCGCGCTGCGGGTCGCGACCGATGGTCATCGGTGATGGTGTCCATCGCCGATCAGCGCGAGCCGGGGCGGTGCGCGGCGTGTTGTTCGGTGTACTGCGGATCGGAGGTCATCTCGAAGCTGCGCGCGTCGGCCCACGCTTCGAGGTCGGCGACGGCGTACATCACACGCCGGCCGAATTTGCGAAAGCGCGGCCCGCCGCCGATGACGCGCTGCTTCTCCAGCGTGCGCGGCGACAGCCGCAGGAATTCGGCGGCTTCGTTGTTAGTCAGGTAGCGCGCAGGCTGCGTGGACTGGGCAGACTGCTGGGTGGCAGCGGGTACGGGATACGGCCGCAACGGTGCGGGTCTCATGGCATGGGCCTCCATCGGTCAAGATCGGCGACGAAGCAATCGCCGCCGGATGGAAGCAGTCTCGGGAAAGTCAGGCGTTGTGCGCAGGGACGTTTTGCGCCGCCGCGCGAACGTCCCTGTGCGGCTGTGCCGAGTCAGAGTAGACGCTGGTAGCCTCCGTCCATGAGCGTCTGCCCGCGCCGGATCAGGCGGCGAACCTGGGCGCGCAGATCGCTGTCGTCGTACCAGCGTTCGGCAGCGGTGGTGATGCCGAACAACGCTTCGGCCACGCCGCGCTGCGAAGCACCGGCCAGCGTGCCGTCGAGCGCCTGCAGGGTGCGCATGTGGAGTATCGACGTGCGACCTGGTCGACCTGTGGCGAGGGCGGTGCGCTCCACCGTTGCGGGATCGAGCGCTGCCAGCTCGGCTTCGATTACGCGCCAGCGCTCGCGAAGCTGGCAACCGGCGCGGACGGCATAGGCGTAAGCCATGCCGTCTTCCAGCGCGGGAGATATCGACATGCGCAGCATGCGGTCGACGAGCTGGGTGGTCAGCGCCAGGCGCTTGCCGTCGTGCGTCAGGTGCTTGCGGCCGGGAATGCGCCAGAGCTGGAACAGCAGCGCATCGGTCGTTGGATCGGCATCGGGATAGACTTGGACGACCGAGGATGGATCAGGGAACCAGTCGGGGTGCGCGTCGCGTGCATCGCGCGTGGGGTCTTCCAGCAGGCGCAAGCCCCAGCGATGAGCCTCGTACTGAGGACAGCGTCGGTGGCGTTGCCAGACGCGCCGGTATTCCGGGTTGCGCCGCAGGTATTCCCAAGCCAGCGCGGGTCCGTCCAGACGCAGGACGTAAAGGTATGCAGCGCTTGGATGCCAGTGAACGGCGCTCGAATCGGCCATGGCGAAACCTCCTTTCGGATGGAAGGAAATCAATCGACAAGGTGGCCGACAACGGGCCGGGCATTCGCACTATTTGCGACTGCATTGCGCCGTTGCTGTACTGAGTGGCGATCCATGCAAAGAAGGTCTGGACCCAGACCCAGGAAGACGCAATTCGAACCATTGCGGCATCGCACGGAGTGGCCCGTCAGCGACGGACCATCAGGGACCGATCAGTCAGTGATCGATCCCTCGGCCCGAGCCAGCCGAGCGTACTCGGAGAGTCGCCGCTTTGGCGTGAAATGCAGATCGCGTGCAACGGCCAGGTTTCGTGGCCCGCGAATGCTTTCCAGGACGGAGAGCCGAACGTGGCCGAGTTCCGGCGTGCCCATGCCGAGGTCGATCAGGCCGAAAGCGGTGTCGCCATCGCCGGGGTCGAGTTCGGTCAAAAGCCAGGTCGCGTGCGCGTCCAGAGTGAACAGCTTGACGACCGGCAACGGGTCGCGCTTCTCGCCGCGCGCGGCGGCGGCGCCGTTGTCCAGCAGTTGAGCGCGTTGTTCGTCGGTGATGAGTGGTTTCATGGTCGCTGCGCGCAAGGGGCCACGATCAACGGGCGTTGGTTTTGCGCAAACGTGCTGATGCGCCCAAGCGTGACTGTGAAAATGCGCTTCTACGCCAAATCGCCAAAGCGTATTCCACCGAATCCGTGGATGCACGAGTCGACGAATGCGTAGGCACGGAACCTATGATTTCAGCAAAAACGGTTTTCAGCATAGACACACCCGTGGCAAGTTCCAACCGGGAAGATTGTCAAATGAACACTATAGATTGTAGCCCTATAGGGCGCCATCAGGTGTCATCGTCGTTTTACAAGAAACGATTTGATGACATCGAAGAACACTGCTGTCCGGTTAAATGAAGGGCCGAATCTCTGAAAGCCATGACTGATAAGGATTTCCAAGCGACGAAGGGCGGTGTCGATTTGAACAACGATTGCCAATTCGGGCAGTCTTCTGGGC
>JBGFSF010000042.1:0-3687 GCA_041694715.1 Pseudomonadota bacterium
CCATTCGGTTTGCTCGAACCACTGGGTAGGCAGCCCCATCTTGTCGCGCAGCCACAGATCGACCTGCGCCACGCCGCGCAGGCGCGGAAACAGAATCGCATCCGGCCCGAGCGTTTTGGCCAACGGCTTCATCGCCTCCCAGGCCAGCCGCGACAGCAGATGCGAGCCGGCCCACAGGTCCTCGGTCTTGCGCGCGGCAGCGATGAAAGGCTGTACCGGGCCGATCGACAAGGCGAGCAAGGCGGCGTCTGCGCTCGGATCCGCGGCAAAGGCGCCGGCAAAGGCGCTCGCGAGGTCCAGGTGATCCCAGATCGAGTGATCGGGCACGCGCGTGTCGGCGGGCAGAAGCTGCCAGAGCTTTCCCAGTTGTTGGTTGTCCTTCGTATCCGCGCCGGTGATGTCGAGTTCTGGTCCGAAACGCCAGAACGCCAGCAGCGCTTTGCGCCAGTCGATCGGAGCTCCGTCCTTCGCGCCGAGCTCGACCAGCAGCTTCGAGAAGTGATCGAAGCTGCGGCGCTTGACGTCGGCGAAGTCGGTCTCGCTCAGGCCGCCCGCAAGCCGGTACTGCTCACCGGTCAGCGGATGAATGAGCACCGGGTTGGCCGTCCATCGCACCTGCGCCCAATCGGCGATCTTGAGCGTTCTCTGCTCACCGCTTTTCGTCGGAACCGTGATCTCCTGCATCGGCCATTGCGGCCGATCGGCAGCTGCGGCCCACCAGTCGGCGCGTTGAACGTGCCGATAGATCGCGCGCGGCAGTCCCGCCTTGAACAGCACCCGAGACAGCGCTTCGTTGTTGTCGGGATCGATACTGTCGGTCGCGAGTTCGGTCAGCCCGAGCAGGCGCGACAGCGCGCGGGAGGTTCCGTTCTCGTGCCCGGCCGGATCGCGCAACAGCACGAGCGCCTTCTCGGCCGGGTCGTGGATGCGGGCGGCGAGTTTGGTTTGCCAGAGAGTGTCGTTCATGCGCTACTCCGGACTCCGGGTTTTCTCCAGGACGACGGTATCGAGGTGAGGTTTGAGAGAGGCGCGGCGAGAGGTATCGGCGATCATGGAATACGAGCGGCCCGACCCCGGTGTGCGTAGCTCATCGAGCAGCGCATGGATCTTCTCCCAGGTGACCTGAATGGCTGAGCGATTCGGGTTGAATGCGGGCGGCGGTAGGTGCGGCATATGGAAGATGACGCCGACAAGCCTGCCGTCGGCCGTTGTCCGCACCTTGAAGCGCAGTTGGTTGGGCAGGCGAGCGCCTCGATCCCAGGCGCGCGTTGTGTGCGTCGTGATCGGGTACGAGAGCCAGTGACGTGGTTCAACGCCCGCATGGGGCGGCCTCACATTCGGAAAGACGAACTGCGTGCGCAACCCGATCTTCACGACGGCCAGCGTCTTCATCAGCGACTTCCAGTCTGCATGCGGTGCGGTTTGCCAGATCAGCGGGTCTTTGTCGTCACGGCCGATCGCGTGCGGCCAGTCCCACTCGCGGTCGAGGCAATCGCGCCATGGGCGTAGCGGCAATGGGGTTGCGCCGAGACGGGGCGTTCCGTCGTCGGCTGGCGTCAGTTGGAACGCCCCCCAGCCGTTGCGGCTGCGGCCGCCGAGCGTGCCGTAGAGGCTGGCAAGCGCGATTGCGCGTTCGATGCGCGGGACGTTCTCTTCCGCGACACTCCGCAGTTTCGGGTCGTCGTGGGTGGTTGGAAATGCAATTGACAGCGTCGCCGATTCGTTCGCCTGAATGGCGGCATTTCGCTTGGTATCGAATTGCGTACCACCGCGTCCATCGAGGGCGCCGTAGGCGAGATAGGCGTGCGGCCCGACGCGATAATTGGTCCGCTCGACTTCAGGGTGATAGACGGAACCTTGCTCGAGACCTTGCCAGCTCTTCTGCCTTCCCTCATCCCACAGCGACAGCCGCAGCCGAACCAAGCTCTTGCTGTGATCGGTCACCTCCCGACTGCCCTCGCGATGCGACAGCCAAGCATTGCCAAACAGCAACCCCTCCTCGCGCCGCATCTCGTCGAGCTTCACGTTGAAGTTCTTGTCGGCGGCATACGCCACCCGCCACCACTCGCGCAGTAGATGCTTGATCGGCGGCGTGCGCCAGCGCCCGTTCTGCTCGGCGTCGCCGAGGAATGCCGGCGTCAGGAAGCGCAGCGAGAAGTGAAGTTGTCGGTAGCTCATGAAGCGGCGGTCTCCTTGGGTCAATGCTATGGGCAGGCAGATCGTTCGTGCCTCTGCCGCAAGCTTGCGGTCAGGTGTTCGCCGCCCGGTTCACACGGCCTGAGGCGGCGATGAGTGTCTGCATGAAGACCAAGCGAAAGGCGGCATGTACCATACACACGAGGAGGTGCATAAGCATGCGGACCAACATCGTTCTGGATGACCGGCTCGTCGCCGAGGCGATGCGCGCCACCGGCGCGCACAGCAAGCGCGAAGTCGTCGACCTGGCGCTGCGCGAACTGCTGGCCAAGCACCGCTCGCGCCGCGTGATCGCCCTGCGCGGCAAGGCGCTGATCGATCCGCGCTACGACGTGCGCGAGGTGCGCAAGGCGATGCGCCGTGACGCTCGTTGACACGACGATCTGGATCGACTGGCTGCGGGCGAAGGACACGGCGCCGGCGCGTGCACTCGCAGCGCTGCTGGACGAAGGCGAAGCCGCCTTGTGCCCGACCGCGACTTCGAGGTGCTCGCGCGAGTCGAGCGCCGGCTCCGGCTGGCGCAGGTCTGAGCTTCCGGTGCGTGCTTGCGCCCGACGCCGGCGAACTCGTACGTCGAATTCGGCCGGACCTCGGACCGCCATGTTGGGCACGGTTGCCTCCCCATACGTGCGCTGATTGTGCCGACCGCAGGGGCTTATGGTGCGATCCCGCCTGCGTGCGGCGGCGCATCGGCTGCGTCCGCGCATCGGAACGCCTCCGCATCCGCTATTGCCAGCAACCGCTCGCGCGCCGGCGCGGGCAGAAATGCGTGGGCGAAACCGGTACGGATCAACGCGAGCGCCTCCCACAGTGTCAACCCGCCGCCCATGCGCGCGGCGGCGAGAAACTCGTCGGCGAGTGTGGTGCGCGAGATGCCGGGGTTGTCGGTGCAGATCGTCAGCGGCAGATCGGCCTCCAGCAGCGCGCGCAGCGGATAGGCGGGCAGGCCCTCGCTTTCCGGCGCGGCGGAATCGCGGAAACCCACGACCTCGCGATTGGAGGTCGGGCAAAGCTCGATGCACACGCTGCGGTCGCGAAAGCGCTCGGCAAGCCGCGGGTTGTCGAGGATCGTCAGGCCGTGGCCGATGCGGTCGGCGTGCAGGTGGTACGCCGCTTCCCAGATGTTTTCGGCGGACTCGCCTTCACCGGCGTGGATCGTGATGCGCAGGCATTCGCGGAACGCGGGCACGAAGTGCTCTGCAAGTTCTTCGGGCCGTTGCGTGCCTTCGTCGCCGGCGAGGTCCAGTCCGAGCAGGAAGCCGTCCAGTTGCGCGCGCGCCTCGACCGCCTGCGCGATGACCCGCGGCATGCGGTCGCGCTGGCGCCGGTCGAGGATCCAGACGAAGCCGAAGTGCGGCTCGCCTTCGATTTCCGTGCAAGCGCGCGCGAGCGCCATGCGCAACTCGCGCAGGAAGCGGGCGGGATCTTCGGGCCGGTACTTGTGCGGGCTGCCGCGCAGCTCGACGTACGCCAGACCTTCGGCGCGCGCCT
>JBGFSF010000032.1:0-3646 GCA_041694715.1 Pseudomonadota bacterium
AGGCATCACAAGCGATGAATCGGCGTTCCGCGACAACTGGGAACCGCAGCCAGTTCGCGAGTCCTTCGAAGCACAATACCCGCTTTGCATCGTCCCGAAGATCGTTGGTCAACGACCGTTCCTGGCCGATCTCGGGCACAGCCTTCCCCTCCGTGACCGACACTGCATGAGACCGGCAGCCCGGTCAACGATTGGCAGCCGCGACGGTCAGCGATTCTGCGATTCACCGTGCTCGCATAGAACGGTGCCGGCCGCCACGGCGCGCGCCCCGTTCGTGCGGGCGCGCGCGCCGGCAGGCCGTGCGATTCAGACCGAAACGACTTCCGGCGGTCGTTCGAAGTAGTGGAAGACGAGCTTGTTGCCCGCCTCTTCGCGCTGGTCCTCGACGAGCGCCCGGAGCAGGGTGGCGGGCACGGCGATGTGCAGTTCGGCGAGCCTGGCGAGAACGGTCCACGGGTCGGCCCAGTCGCGAGCCGGGTCGCGAATGCTCGAATACAGCGTCTCTTCGCCGCCGTCGTCGGCGCCGTGGTAGACGTTGACGAACAGCTCCCGCAGCGGCCGGTCGTAGCCCGCGACGACGAGCACCGGATGGCCGTCAAGGAGCGAAGCGAAGTGGTGTTGGCTCATGGCGTTGTCCTTGTCGTGAGAGTTGGGTGAGGCGACGGCGCGCTCTCGCGCGCCGTCGAGCGCAATGTGCGGCTCTTCCCGGTCTGCCCCGTCCGTCAGATCAGTCCAGATTCCGCAAACGAGGCGAACTGCCCGCCGCCAAAGACCAGGTGGTCGAGCACGCGTACGTCGACGAGGGCCAGCGCTTCCTTGAGGTTGCGCGTCAGCAGCTCATCGGCCCGGCTGGGTTCGGCAACGCCGGACGGGTGGTTGTGCGCGAACATGCACGCCGCGGCGTCGTGCGACAGCGCGGCGCGCACGATTTCGCGCGGGTACACGGAGGTCTGGGTGAGCGTGCCGCGAAACACCTCGTCGCAGGCCAGCACGCGGTTCTGCGCGTCGAGGAACACGACCACGAAGACTTCGTGCGCCAGCGCAGCGAAGTGAATCCGAAGGTAGTCGCGCGCGGCGGCGGGCGAGTTGATCAGCGGCCGGCCGAGCAGCTCCTCGTGTGCGTCGCGCAGCAGCAGTTCGCGCGCGGCGGCGAGCCGCGTGCGGAGCACTTCGCGGCGGCCGGGCGGCGTCATCGTCGTGCCGTCGGCCGCATCAGTGCAGCGGTGCGCGGCCGGCGGCTCGGAAACATCGGCAAGCAGCGCTTCGAGCTGCCTGCGCGTGAGGCGGGAAAGGTTCATGGGTGTTCTCCGGAAGACGGGAACACCTCTCCCCATCGGGAAAGGGTTCCCGATGGGGAATGCGGGGGCGGGTTCTACGCGGCGTCGCGACCGAACGTGCGCCCGGGGCGATCGTCGTACGGCGCGACCGGCAGCCGCACCGATGCGAGGCGCGGCGCGCGGTCCGATTTGTCCGGCGCTTGATCGACCAATTGATCCCGCAGCAGCCGGTCGAGCTTCAGCAGCAGCGCGTCGGCATGGGCGCGGTCCTCACCTTCGATCTGGGCGCGATCGGCGTTCGCGCGCGCGATGTACGCCTCGAGTTGCACGGCGTTGGCGCGCGGCGCGGCAGCCTCGATCACCGCGAACGACCGCTGTATCGACGCCGGCATCGACGTTCCGTGCCGGGCGACCTGTCGGGCTGCGAAGACGTTCTGCAACGCTTTCATCGAGCGCACCGCAACCCGCCATAGCAGGCCGATCGCCCGGATGACGCGCTCGATCCGGGCGCGGCGCGCCGCTTGGCGACGCAACGTTTCGCGACAGCGCAGGACCAGCGCCAGATGAAGCCGGAGCGCTTCGTCATCCGACTCGAGGTGCTGCAGCATTTCCGACGCGGCGACGGGATTGCCCGCGCTGCGGTACAGACGACGCCAGGCGCGATCCTCGGCCGCGTTGCGGCGCGGATAGCGCGGCGTGTTTCCATTTCGGTTCTGCATCATGGGGTTCTCCGATGACGTGGCGGGCGCCCGCGCCCCGAGGGGACACGAGCGCTTGCCGCGAGGTGTGGCGACTTCGGGGGAGGCGGGTATGCGCCCGCTGCGCCGACGCGCTCAGAGGGCGAGCGCGGCGAGAAAGGCGATGGCGCGGTGAAACCACGGACGCACGACGGCGGAAAGCCGCGTGCCATTGCGTGCACGGCGACCGGTGCCTCCGAGCAGGAGGCAGACGACACGATCCTGGCTGCTGGATTGCATGGTGTTCTCCTCTTCAGGGAAAAAGGGGAACACCGCTCCCCGACGGGGATACGTGTCCCCCGCTCGGGTGGAAAGAAAACGGGCGGCCATGCCGCCCGTCTGTCATGCAGGCAACCGCGGTCGAGACCGGGTCGCCGCATCCTGCCGCCGGCGCGGGGCCGGCACGTCGTTGATCAAAAGTCGATCAGAACGCCTTGAGCAGTCCGAAAAGGATGCCCAGCGATGCGACCATCATGGCACCCAGCCTCAGCGTCAGATCGTGCTTCAGCTCGGCCTTGAGCTGCTGCAGATCCTGCTTGGTGGCGAGCTGCGACAACATCTCTTTCTCCAGTGCCTGCACCACCGCCTTGGCCTTCTCGGCCGGGATGTTGGCACCCACCAAAGCATCGTACAGCGCGATGCCGAACGCCATCAACGTTCGCCTTTCGTCCTTGGGGTGAACCGCGCCGAGCGAGCCTCAGCATGTAGAGAAAGGCCCGCGTTCCTTGCGGAAGGCGGGCCGCTCCGTGCCGATGCATCAGGCGCCCAAAGGCAGCCGCTGCGGCGGCAACTGCATGCAGCCGGTGTCAGGCCGGCGCACGTCGCCGCGCGCGGCATTCAAACCGCACGCACCGGTCGCTTGCGCGACCTGATCGGCGAGGCCGATCGACTCCAGGGCAGGTAACGACTGCGACGCCGGGAGCGAGGCCCGGACTTCATGTCCGCCGCACGAGCGGCGTGCACGAAGCGCTGTGAAGGCGCGATGCCTTCAGGAAGCGCAGCCAGTATTGCGCGGCGACCGTGCGCGAACAAGGGCGCGCTTACGTGCCGACGGGTGCTGGTGACGAAAGGGCGGGGGTTCGGGGGAGGTTTTGCCGGCAGCGGCGCGCACCGATCGAAATTGGCAAGCCCTGACTGCGGTTCTTCCTGTCCTTCGGCATTGCCTCTTCGGAACAATGGCGCCGGCCGCAAGCGCGGTCTGCGCCGCCGGCTGCCGTCGCAACGCCTGCAAGTCGACGGAGAGGACTTGATGCGGCGACGGTCCGCGTGACCATGACTGCACGACACCACGAAGCATGAAGCGAGGCGATCATGGGTGCAGCATTCGACGCGCGGTACACGCAACGGCCCGATAGCGGAGTCCAGCGCACGCCGGCCACGAACCGGCCAACCCTGCTGACGCCGCAACAGCAGGTCACGGTCCTCGAGCACGCGTTCCGCGCCGTGCGCGACGATCCCCCCGGTGCAAATCCTGAAGAGCTGGCGGTACACGGCCGGCTGCGAAACCAACTGCTGGAGGCCGCGGTGGCGCAGTTCGCCGGCCGCAGCAACGGTCTGGCGCGCGCGGGAAAGTCGGGCGGCACGCTGCTGCTGACCGAGGACTGCGGCGCTTGCGGCGGCTGGCGGATCACC
>JBGFSF010000014.1:0-3170 GCA_041694715.1 Pseudomonadota bacterium
CTGCGGCCTGCGCCGCCGGCACCGCGGGCGGCGTGTTCGCAGCCGGCGTCACCAAGCGCGGATCCACGAACTGCGGTGGTCGCGGCGCCAGGCCCGCTGCGGGCGCCGCGCGCGTGCCGCTCAGGGCGCCGAGGAATCCGTCGTCGCTGGGTCCTTGCGCCGCTGCGCTTCCGCTGGCCGCCGCCAGCAGCAGCGCTGCGGCGGAGATCAGCGCGCGACGGAATTCGAACCGACGGCAAGACACGGGAATCACGCGCACGAGTCGGCACATCCGGGGAGTTCGATCCTCTGTTCGGCGAGCAACGAGCTTGCAAGCGAGCGAAGGATACAGAATCGACCCGGGACGATCGTCGAGATCAGGCACGGGCGTCTCTGCCGGCCATCGCATGCCTGCTTTCAGCGAGCCGCAGCTACCCGACGTAGGTAGGCACGCAGTCACGGCAAGCGAAGCTCGATGCTCAGTCCGCCGGCGTGTTCTCGCGTCTCGCTGCCGCCCCAGGGCGTGTAGCGACTGCGCCCGTACCGGGCCTCGACGGCAAGGTCTTCGCTCGCGGCGTAGCGCACGCGCAGCGCCGCGCCCTGCACGATGGAGTTGGCCGCGTAAGGCAAGGCCGCGATCGCCCCCGGATTGGCGCGGCCCGCCAGAGCCTGCACCGAGCCGGACCACGGCCCGTCGCCGAACGCATGAAGCTGCGCGACTGCCGCACTGACATCGCCGCCGAGGCTGAACCCGAGAGTCCGTCCGCGCTGGGTGTAGCCCTGCCGAAAGATGTGGTGGCGATAGGCGGTTCCGGGAAACTCGTCGTGCACGCCGACTACGGTGTCGACGTGCTCCAGCACGGCGCGCCAGCGCCAGCGGTTCGACTCGAACCAGGCTTCGACGCCGCTCAGCGCCATGTACTTGGAGGGCATGTAGCCCGCTTCGTCCTCGCCGATCCACTGCGTGTAGAGCGCCACGGGCACGCCGAACCGGCCGAGCGAGGCGCGAGCGTCGAACCCGGCCAGTTGATTGCCGGGCTCGTTGGCCTGTGTGACCCCGGCCTGCCCCACGTTGTCGCCGCCCTTGAATGCGTGCCACAAGGACCTCGGCGAGTTGCTGCGCCCGGCGCCACCCCATTGAATGGTCCGCGAGGCGCCGAGCGCAAACCAGGACGCGGGCGATACTTCAACCCGCATGCCGAACAGGCGCGGCGCGCGCGGCTCCGTGTGTCCCTGCAACTGGCCGAAGAACACTTCCGCATCCCAGGGGCCCAGCCAGGAAAGCCAGCGCGTCTCGAACGGGCGGGTGGGATCGGCGCGCCGCACCGAGATCGCCGGCACCGGCCGCGCGTTGTCGCCCAGGATCAGACTGCCGGCCCAGGCGGGGCCCCAGAAGCGCTCGACCGCACCCGCGCTGACGAGCGCGCCGCGCCAGACGAATCCCGCGTAGGAACCGTCGAGATGAACGCTGCGATGCTCCGACGACTTGTCGGCGTTGACTCGCAGTCCGACCACGACCGATCCGCCGGGCGCCACACAGGTCGCTGCGCCGAGGCGCTGCTCGACCGGTGCGCCGTCGCCAAAGCCGAGAACGATCCGCTCGCCCTCGTTCGCCTCCGCTTCGACGGCGATGCGCGCCTCGCACGCGGCGACTTCGGCGCCGGCGGCGCGCAGGGTGGGGACGGTCACCGGCCACATCATCGAAGGCGCACTGAGCTGGCCGTCGTCGCGCGCGCGCAAGAGTTGATCGCGCAGCGCCGCCTCTGGTGCCAACAGTCCGGCCTCGCTCGCGAGCGCCGGAGCGACGGCGCCGCCCAGAGTCGCCGCAAGCAGGAAGGCGCGGGCGGTTCGCCGCCGGCTCGTGCGCATCGTCGCTCCCATGCTCAGCCGAGTCTTGTCACGTCGCGCTACACGTTGAACCGGAAGTGCATCACGTCGCCGTCCTGGAACCGCGTAATCCTTGCCTTCGAGCCGCATCTTGCCGGCCTCCTTGGCGCCGGCTTCGCCGCCGTGGGCGACGTAGTCGGCGTAGGCGATGGTCTCGGCCCGGATGAAGCCCTTCTCGAAGTCGGTGTGGATCACGCCGGCCGCCTGCGGCGCGGTCGCGCCCCGGGTCACGGTCCAGGCGCGCACTTGCTCCGCCGGGTACAGATCGACGCTGCGCACCGGTCGGGCGTCGTTGAGCGCCGGCAGGATCTTCTCCAGCGCGTCGACCAGACGTCGCGCCTCCTTGGCCTCCGGCCCCTGGCCGGTCTTGGCGACCTTGGCGTAGCGCGCCATCTGCTTGTCGACGGTCTGCAGGTCGGCGAGCGCCAGTTCGGTGTTGATGACCTCGATGTCCATCGGGATCCTTGCGAAGCGCGCGGCACCGGGCCGGACGCGAAAGACACGGATTATCGCCTGCCGGCGCGCCGCCTCCGGCTCTGCGCCTCGGCGGCGACGATCGACACCGGCGTCGGCATAATCGCACCCCATCGTCCGCTCGATGCGAGGGCGGTCCGCCCCATGAGCAGTTACGTCGAAAGCGCCCTGATCAGGGGCGAGCGCATCCTGTACCTGGGGCGCGTCAGCTGGTGGTCGCTTGCCTGGCCCTACCTGATGCTCGGCGTGCTTCTGCTGCCTGTCGGCATCGGCCTCGTGCTGCTGATCGTCGCGTGGATCAAGCGCGCGACCACCGAGGTCGCGGTCACCACGCATCGGGTGATCGTCAAGCGCGGCCTGATCCGGCGCGACACGGTCGAGCTCAACATCCAGAAGATCGAGAGCGTGCAGGTGCTGCAGGGCCTGCTCGGTCGCATGTCCAACTTCGGCACCATCGCGACCGCCGGCGGCGGCAACCCGATGGCCGATCCGGTCGGCATCGCCGATCCGCTGGCTTTCCGCCGCGCCTTCCTCGAGGCCCAGGAGCAGGCGCTCGGCGGCCGCTCCGGCACCGCGCCGGGCGCCTGAACTGCGGAGGGCAGCACGTCGAACTTCATGCCGATGGTCTTGCGCCACGCCTCGCGCTGACTGTCGTTGATCTCGCCCAGGTACAGCACCCGGCGCTGCACGACGCGCCCGTCGCTGTACGCGATGTTCCTTGTCTCCGGGGTTCATCTTTGAAGCTACGCGACGTGAAGCGACGATTGGAACGAGCGAGAGTGGACTCGGGCGCTCCGAAGTGGTGCAGCTACAGAGTTGGTGTCACTTGG
>JBGFSF010000002.1:0-13789 GCA_041694715.1 Pseudomonadota bacterium
CTTCGGGCTTCTGAAGGCGTTCTGATCGACGTTTGATCAACGACGGGCCGGCACTTCGCCGGCAACAGGATGCGGGAACCCGATTGCGGTCGCGGTTCCCGTCATGAAGGACGGGCGGCCCGGCCGCCCGTTTCATTTCCACCCGAGCGGGGAACGCGTTTCCCCGCCGGGGAGCGGTGTTCCCCTTTTTCCCTGAAGAGGAGAACACCATGCATTCCAGTCGCCAGGATCGTGTCGTCTGCCGTCTGCTCGGAGGAACCGGGCGCCGCGCGCACGGGCACTCGCGGTTCACCCGCGTCATTTGCGCGTGGCTCCGCGGCGCCGCTGCCTTTCTTGCCGCGGTCGCGTCGTGAGCAGTTCCGCGCGGCGAACGCAAGTCTCAATCCCTGAGTCGCCACACCCGCGGCGAGCGCGTGTCCGATACGGACACGCCGCTCGCCGCGCATCGATCAGAGGAGTCCCCATGCTGCAGAGTCAAGAGAAAGGCCCGCCGCGCTACCCGCGCCGCATTGCAGCCGAGGATCGCGCCTGGCGCAGGCTGTACCGCAGTGCCGGCAATCCGGTCGCCGCGTCCGAGATGCTGGAGCACCTCCAGTCCGACGACGACGCGACCCGGATTCATCTGGCGCTCGTGCTGCGCTGTCGTGAAACCCTGCGCCGGCAGGCCCTGCGCCGCGCGCGGATCGAGTGGATCGGCCGCATCGCCGGTGGAGTGTTCAAGGCCGCGGTCGTCGGGCCGTGGAAGGCCGTGCGGCGGGTTCTCGCCGCACGTCGTGCCGCGACAGGCGGCGAGACCGCGCAGGTTCCGTCGCGGCAGTCCTTCGCCGCGATCGAAAGCGCCGCGCCGCGCGCCAGCGTCGTGCAGCTACGGGCCGACATCGCGCGCGTCAGCGCCGATCGACCCGCGCTCGATCCCGACGATCGCCAGCATGCCGATGCGCTGCTGCTGAAGCTCGAACGGCTGCTACGCGATCAGCTCGTCGATCCGGCGCCGACCGAATCCGCTACGCACTTGCCGTCGATGCGGTCACCGGCACTGCCGCACGCCGGCCCGCGCGAGCACACCCGCGACGCCGCGTAGAGCGCGGCTCGCATTCCCCATCGGGAACCCTTCCCGATGGGGAAGGTGTTCCCGCCCTCCGGAGAACACCATGGACTATTCCCGCTACACGCGCAGGCAGCTCGAAGCGCTGCTTGCCGAAGTTCCCGATCCGCCGGCCGTGCAGCAGTGCAACGATGCGGCGGCCGGTCCCGCGATGCCGCCGCCCGGCCGCCGCGATATTGTCCGTACCAGGCTTGCCATTGCGCGCGAACTGCTGCTGCGCGATGCGCACGAGGAACTGCTCGGCCGCCCGCTGATCGATTCGCCTTCCGCCGCCCGCGATTACCTGCGGATTCACTTCGCGGCGCTGGCGCACGAGGTCTTCGTGGTCGTGTTCCTCGACGCGCAGAACCGCGTGATCGCCTGCGACGAGATGTTCCGCGGCACGCTGACGCAGACCTCGGTGTATCCGCGCGAGATCGTGCGCGCCGCACTGTCGCACGACGCCGCGGCATGCATGTTCGCGCACAACCACCCGTCGGGCATGCCTGAACCGAGCCGGGCCGACGAACTGCTGACGCGCAACCTCAAGGAAGCGCTGGCGCTCGTTGACGTGCGCGTGCTCGACCACCTGGTCTTTGCCGGCGGGCGGGCGGTGTCGTTCGCTGAAAGACGACTTCTCTGACGCAGGCAGCGGCCCGAATCCGGCCGCTCTCTTCACGCAGCGGCGCGAACACGCGCCGTTGCGTCATCGACATCTTTCGACAGGAAGACCCATGAGCCAACACCGTTTTGCTTCGCTGCTCGACGGCCATCCGGTGCTCGTCTTCGCCGGCTACGACCGGCCGCTGCGCGAACTCTTCGTCAACGTCTACTGCGGGGGCGAAGACGGCGGCGAGGAGACGCTGTACTCGAGCATCCATGATCCGGGCCGCAATTGGGCCGATCCCTGGACCGTCATCGCCAGACTTGCGGAACTGCACATCGCCGCGCCGCCCAGCCTGCTCGAGCCGCTCGCCGACGACCAGCGCGAAGAAGCCGGCAACAAGCTCGCCTTCCACTACTTCGAACGGCCGCCGGAATTCAGCTTCATCTGAACCGGTGCCTGCCGGGGAACGTCGGAGTGACACGGTGCGCCGTGCCGGGCGGCGTCGTTCCACTCGTGTGCGGTGGATCGCAGACCACCGCGGCTGCCAACCGCTGATAGCCTCCGGCATTTTCTGCTGCAAAGAGGGGGGTGGCGTGCGCACGAGGCCGGCCACGAACTGCCGTTCGGCTAGCCGGGTCGGATGACTGCTCCAGACTGCTCTCCGACAGTCGACGATCGCGCTCGAGCGTCTGCGACGGCCACCAGCAGTCACTGGGCGTGGACTTGTGGCCCGGCATGGGCCGACGATGTTCGGCTTACCGCCCGGAATTGAGCGAACGACATTCGCGGAGGGATTCGGCGGTGCGGATCATGCGTATGGATCTGGCAGCCCGCCTCGGAGCCTGTACAACCCTTGACCGTACCAGCATGCACTGGCAGCTTCAGCGTGAGCGCAGCAGGCTGATGGTATTGACCTGCCGCGCGCCGGCCTCAGCGGCCTAGCGGCTACCATGACGAGAATCGACCCCGTGCGGTCAAGCAACTGTTGCGTGTCTCGATGACTGTCGACTCTGACGACTTTCGCCCGCTTACCGTCGCGGCCTATGCGGACCAGGCGCTCACGACAGACCAGCGCAGCGACGGAGCATCGCTGTCTTTCCCGCTTCTCGGACTGTTCGGCGAGACCGGCAGCCTGTTGAGCGAAGTCAAGAAAAAGCAGCGCGATCGAGCTTCCTACGTTGGCTATGCGGAGGCCGTGGTCGAAGAGCTTGGGGATGTGCTGTGGTACGTCAACGCGGTGGCCGCACGTGGCGGTCTGCGGTTGGAAGCGATCATGGCAGCCGCCGCCGTGGATGGCTCGGCCCATGCCCAAGATGCGTTGTCCCTGGCTTCTTTGCAGCCTGCCATCATGCGGCGGCGCCCTGGGCCAACCGCGGCTTTTGAGGGAACCCTACTACGGCTCGCAGGCGAAGTCGGCCAGCTCATGACCGATCAAGTTGCCGGCCGTTTGTCAGAGGCCACTACGCTAAGTGACCGACTCGTTGCCATCGCGCGCACGCTGATTCAAGCAGCCAACGAGGCCGGCGTGACCCTCGAGGCGGCTGCAGTGAAGAACTTGTCGAAGATCTTCGATCGCTGGCCCCGCGTGCGCGCTCATTTGGAACCGCTGGATGCCGGTGCGGAGCCAGACGAGCAGCTGCCCCGCGAACTCTCGGTCGACATCTTTGAGCGTCAGGTCGGCGGTCAGACCTACGTGTTTCAGCGCTGCAACGGCCTGAACATCGGCGACCGTCTGACCGACAACGCCATCGAAGCCGACGACTACCGGTTCCATGATGTCTTCCACTTCGCCCATGTAGCCGTGCTCACGTGGTCGCCGGTCATTCGCTCACTCTTTCGCCTCAAGCGAAAAAGCAATCCGAAGATCGACGAGGTTCAAGATGGAGCGCGGGCAATCCTCGTCGAAGAAGGCATCACGACCTGGATCTTCGGTAAGGCGACAAGGCTGGACTTCTTCAACCTCATGCGGCCGGGGGAACTCTCTTTCGATCTGCTCAAGAGTATTCGTCAGTTCGTCGCCGGGTACGAAGTCGATCAGATTCCGCTTTGGGTTTGGGAAGACGCCATTCTTCAAGGCTACGCGGCCTTTCGTTTCCTCCGCCAGCATCGGCGGGGGCGCCTGCACGTTGATATGAACAATCGCCGCCTTTCGATCGAGGCCCTGTCGTGACGCCCAGAGCATTTGCCAATGCGCTGGCTGAGCTCCATCTGCCTGCCGTCTTCAATCCGTATCGCGACGTCTGCCCTTATCACGACCGCGCTGACGCGGCAGCAGTGCGCAGGCGGAATCTGCGGCGCTGCCTCGAGGCAGCGCTTGACGAGCAGGTGGATACGATCTGGGTCGCTCGTGATTTGGGGTATCGAGGCGGGCGACGCACCGGCGTCGCGCTAACCGACGAAGTTCATCTGCACTCCGCTGCGGCGATGATGGGTGGCATCGATCTCGAACGCGCGACCTGTGGCCCCGTAGTTGCCGAACGTACCGCCGCGGTGGTATGGCGGGTGTTGTCTCAGGTTCGCCAGCCCGCTTTCCTGTGGAACGTATTCCCACTACACCCGCACGATCCCCAAGACCCGCTGTCGAATCGTTGCCACACTCGCGGCGAGCGAGACACCACCTGGCCGCTGCTTCTAGCCCTTATCGACATGATCCGGCCCAAGCGAATCATCGCGATCGGTCGGGATGCGGGACTCGCACTGTCGTCCCTTGAATTACCGGTCCACGTTGTCCGACACCCGAGCTACGGCGGACAAGCCGACTTCATCAGCAGCGTCTGCGCGCTGTATGGCGTCGATGTTCTACCAGAGTCAGCGGAACAAGCCGTGCTGCCCTTTGCCACGAATCAGGCTGCGACCGGCGCACCGACCTGATCGAAACGGGCGAGCAAGGCGGCAAGGTCAGACCGCCGCGGGGGCTTCTGCGGCAGATCAATCTGCGCATGCGTGGAGACCACGGTCAACGCTCCGACCCGAACACCTGCTTCGCGACCAACAAACGCCATCAAGCGACCCAAGCCGATGAGGTTACCGAGCAGCTTCTCGACGTAGAAGTGGTTGCGGTACATGGCAGTTAGGGTCAGAGTGCGCTCTTGGCCGCGTACCAGCTTGAAGCTGAGGAAACTGAGGCACTGCCCACCGTAGGGCGAGTTGTCGACATCCCGGACGGGGTCGAACAACGAAAGCTCGAACTTGTTCAGTGCGCGGACCTGCGGATCCTTCATACGTTCGACGATGGCCCACAGTTGATTGGGTGCTTCGCCGTGCGGCACGGGGAAGTCGATCATCCGCTCGAAGTAATAGCCCGACCAGCGTTCGTTGCGGCGGACCTTGCTCAGCACCCGGTCGCGAAACACGTCGAAAAATGCAGGCGCGCCGTGGACAGCGTACAGTCCAGCGGGAAAGATCGTATTGGCGACCGTCTCGACGGACTTGCTGCAGGCGGCGAGGAATTCGTCCACCACCGCAACGCGAGCATCTTGCCGGGTCGTTCGAACGGTTGGATCGACGACATCGATGATGACGTTGTATGCCTCATGCTCGGGCCTAGCGTCAACAAGGCGAACAGCCTCGCGCCAGGCGCTGGCGCAGTCAGGCTGTGGGGGAACTGCCAAGTACATCAAACCTCCTCCGTCAGTTTGGCTGCCGCAAACAAGCGCGGCCCCAGGAACGCTTCGGTGAGCCAAGCGTACCCACCAGCGGCCCAACGGTCACCCCAACTATTGCGAACCAGAATCGCGTTCTGCCCATCGACGACGCCATGTCCGACCGCGATGACGGCATGCCGGCGATTCCGTTCCGGAGCCTCTCCCGGCGCAGGGTCCACCACGCCATCGCGCCTGGGAGCGAAGAACGCCGCCGACAGCTGCAGCAGCAGGAGCAACGGTCGCCCGCCGTCGAGCTCTTTGATGACAGCGCTGACCGCTGCCGACGTCGTCAGGCCAGCTCGGGCAAACACCTCGCCGACGTTGGCGGGCGGACTCCATTTAGTCACGTCGGCGGGGAGCCTGGCCAGGTACGGCCAGCCCGCTTCCTCGGGCTGCCCATCCTCGCGTAGCGTTTCCAACGTTGCGGAGAGCAGCGCACCCTGGTCAGGTGGGCGCCCGGCCCTGCGCTGCGCGTGATAGAAGGCAAATTCGCATGAAAGCGGTGCCCATCCAGGGCGCAACGCGGCGTGGGCGTCGCTCGCTGCAAAAGCCAGGCAGGTCGGTCGCGCCCCCTGATTCCGTACAGGACCAAACATCGACCGCAGGTCGACGGCAACGGTGATCGTGCTCACGCCGCTTGCAGAAGGCTGCGGCGCTCCACACGAGACAGGCCCTCTTCTTCCGGACCTGTAAAGTCCACGTCCACTTCAATCGAAGCGATCGGCTCGTCGGGCTCCCAAGGGCGGCGCTCGTCGAAAGCGAGTCGCCCTCGATATGGCTCGGCGGTCACCGCCGTGACCCGGCGCATCACGGGCCCGCCGATGCCATCGGCATCCGACGATTCCACCTCGTCGCGAACGATAGCGAACCCGCTCGCCTTGAGCCGGTCGAAATCCCATAGATAGCCGCCGCCGCTGTGCTCTTCGAGGCGCAGCACGAAAAGATCCTTGCGGCTGCCGTCGATTCGTGTGCCTGCGTCGCGTTCGGTCAACAACCACACGTCGCCGCGGTAGTCAGAGGGCCGATACGGCGTCAACAGCGCGGCCTTGATCTCCTTGGGCTCGGCGTTCAACAACTGCTGCGCGGTGGATCGCGTGATAAGTCCATGCCGGACCAGCGTCCAGCAGGTCGCTTCATAGCTCGCGCCGATCCGCAGGGCGAGTTGATACACGCAAGCCGGTTGGCGGAAGTCGACCGAAGTCCAACCTTGTCTGGCTGCATGCCAGTGGATCAGCCACCGAGGCATCATGAATTCGACTGCGAACGCGTCGGCCTCGACCTCCTGCACATCGGCTGGTCCGCCAGCAGCCGCCGCCGGGGGGCTTTCTCGCGGCACGTCTGGCAGTCCGGCGAGGGACATGCGGCGCAACATGCCTTCATCATCGAGGCTGGGGCGGTGACGCATCGAGAAGTGACCTAGCTCATGGGCCGCCGTTAATCGCTGAACGCTCATCGGCCGTTGCGTCGTCACGAGGACTCCGGGCGCGGGTTCGCTCAGGTACGCTCCAAGAAGCCCTTTCAACGGGCGCAGCAAGAGCGGGAGGTCGATCTGGTGGATCGCGCCGAAAACGTCGACGTTGCCACCGTGCGCCTCGATGCCTTCGCGCCAGGCGAGCTTTTGATGCAGCCGCGCAGCGGCCATCGTGCCTCGTCGCACCGCTGCAGCACGTCCGAGCGTCGCCATGAGTCAGCTTTGCCCCGCGAGCGATCGGGCCCGGAGATACTCTGCGAACCGCCCAAGCTCGTCCCGATCTTGCTGGGACAACTCCGCAGCCTTGCGAGCCAGGTGCGCAACGTCGATCGGCAGTCCCGACGCCGCGTCGTCCTCGCCAGTGAAGTAGGCAACAGGCTGTCGGTACAGCTTGGCAAGCCGAGCCAGTTCGATCACTTCGACGCGGCGCTGACCGTTTTCTATGTCCGTCAGGGCCGTACGCGGAATCTTTAGGTAGGTCGCGACCTCTTCCTGCTTGAGTCCGAGGTACTTGCGAGCCTCCCGCAGCCGATCGCCAAGTCGGCGTCGCTCATCGAGGTCGCTTTCTGCGCGCACCGCTAGCTTTGTCATCTTCCGCTCCCTTTCTTCGTCGCCCACTGCGCCTCGATATGGGGCACAAGGTGATCCACCGCGGACCGGACCGATGAGTACCCACCCGTTCGGACCACGCTCTCCGGCAGTTCGAAGCCGAGAATCGGCTCGACGGCGCAGAGGATCGATACCACCACGAGCGAGTCGACTTCGAGGGCGGACCTGGCAATGTCTGCGGGCGCGCTCGGCAATGCGATGCCCTTGATGGCAGCCGCGGCGATCATGGCCCCGATCAGCTCCTCCATCAGGCATGCTTCGACGGCCGCCCGAGGGAAGCTGGTGACGCTGCTCGCTTTGCTCTGAGCAGCACGGGATGCAGTGGCAACAGCCGACATCAAAGTGTCTTTTGCGTACTGAATCGCAGTCTAGCGTCCCTTTTTCAGACATTCAAGTGCCGACGGTCGCGATGAGCTTGCCAGCTTGTCCAGTGGGCTGACGCGACGGGGTGCGCCCTTGATCCGCTCGTACCGTCGGTCCCGTCCCGGCTGACCCACCAAGAGGTTGCAGGGAACCGAATGACTGCAATGTGACCGAAATCGTGAACTGGCGGCTCGGCCCCCACGGACCGCAGGCGCTGCAGACCGGACGGTCAACGGGTTGCCGTTGGTCGTCGGCAACGGGCCCATCTCGATCGATCTGCACGTCAGCAAAGTGCACGTCAACGATTCGCCGCCCGGGAGGTCAGTCGCGCCGTCACGCGCACCTATCTACGCACCGCCCGCCCCCGCCGGCTGCTCCGCCATCGCATTCAGGTCGATTACCGCGTCGGCCATCGCCGCCAGTTCCGGGGTCTGCGAGATGAAGTACTCCCGCGTGTAGCCGCCCAGCCGCAGCACTTCGCGCTTCATCGTCATGAACATCCGCTTGCGCTCGGCGTCGAGCGGCCCGTCCAGTTCGTCGGAGAATACCGTCTCGTAGCGCCGGCCGCTGCTGCCGGCGAGGTACAGCGCGATCGCACGCGTCAGGCACTCGTTGATCCACACGCGTTCGCCGCCGCTCATCAGGCTGACGCTCTTGCTTTCCCCGGATTCGCCGTCGTGCACGACGATGTCGAAGCCCTCTCGGGTTTCACCCTTGCCCGTTTCGACGAGCGTGCGGATCGACACCGTGAAGCGCGGCCCGTAGCACGCGAGCAGCAGGTCGTTCGCCAACCCCGCCAAAGCCGGTCCGGCCTCGTCGATCTCCAGCGCGATGATGCCGTCGTTGCTCAGGCACTTCGCGAGCAGCATCCAGTAGCCCAATTCCTCTTCGATCCGGCGCATCCGCGCGGTGAGTCGGAGGGCCCCGACCGTGATCTCGCGGCACTGCGCCGCGGCATCGTCGCGCGCCTGCGAGTCGCGCACGGCGTCCAGATGGACGCGCTCCGCGTCCTGCAGCGCGGCCAAGGCACTTGCGACTTCGCGTTCCGCCTGCACGATCCGCTGCGCGTCGAAGGCGGGCGGCAAGGCCGCCAGCGCCTGCGAGACGCGATCGAGTGCCGCCTGCGCCTCGCGCGATGCGTGCTCTCGCTCCGCGGCAATGGTCGCCAGCGCCGCCTCGATCTCTGCACGCTCCTGCCTCTCCGCCTCCGTCGGCGCGTCGTCCGTGGGCGGAAGTGCTGCGAGTTCGAGCTCGAGCGCGGCGACTGCGGCCTGCGCCTGTTCGACGAATTCGAGCCGCGCTGCCGCCTCGCGCAGCCGGGCGACGCGTTCACGCGCAGCGTCGCACCGCGACTGTGCCCGCCTCCATGCATCGGGAGCCGCCGCCAGCGCCGCGCACTCGCTACGTACGGAGGTCAGCGCTTCCTCGGCGCACCGCCTCTCGTCCGACAGCCGCGCGATGGTCCCTTCGGCGTTCGGCAGCAGGGTCCTTGCCTCGCGCGCATCGCCCAGCAGTTGGCACCGGCCTTGCATGTCCGTCCCTGCGCACGGCACTTCGTTCGCCAGTCCGAACCGCCTGGCGAGATCGGCTGCGCGCAGAGCCTCCTGCCCCGCTTCGCGCTCGATCGATTTCATCCGTTCCACGAGCGTTTGCGCCTTCTGCTGGTAGGCCTGCAGTCGCTCGACATCCTTGCGCGCTTCTTCGACCTGCTGACCGCGCAGCGCCTCCACCCGCTCCGCGAGTGGCAGCCGCCGGCAGGCGCGTTGCACCGCGGGCGCCGCCGATGCCGTCCCCATTGCGCTGTGCCGCTGGGCGAGGAGCTTTTCCCTCGCGGTGCGCCGCTCCGCTGCGCGCGAAGCAATTCGTCGATCGAGTGCGGCCACGCGTTCACGCTCGCGCTGGTCACGCACGCGGAGCGCTTCCTGCGCGTCCCGCAGATGCCGCTCCGCTTGAACGCGCTCGGCGCTCAACTCCGCACGGCGCTTCTCGCAGCTTGCGGCCTGGTCGCGTAGCGCCTTGTGCCGTGCGAGGTCCTCCTTCGCGGCATCGGCCAACGCCGCCGCCTGCGCCTTCCCCGTCTCGGCATCGCGCACGCGCTCCGGCGCGTCGGCCAGCCGCCGAAAGAGCGCCTTCTTGCCGTCGAGCTGTTGAACCAGCAGCGCATGGTTCTGCCGCTCGGCCGCAAGCCGCGCCTTCAACAGCCGCCCGGTCTCCGCCGCCTTCTGCCCGAGTTCTCCAATGCCATCGAGCCCGAGCAGGTCCGCGAGCAGTTGCTTGATCTGCGCGTTCCGGTAGGCGCTCAGTTGCCGCCGTCCCTGCGCCGAGAAGACCGAGGTGAAGAAAGTCTCGGCATTGCCGAGCAGATGCTCGACACAGCGCTCGTACGTTTCGACCTTGCCGTCGGAGACGGTGCCGTTGGGCAACGTCACCGGGTGCCACGCCTCCCCCGCCCGGACCATCAGATAGGCCTCGGTCCTGCGCCTGCCGTTGAGCCAGAACACGAGATGTGAGCGGTACCGCTGTCCTTCGTGCTCCCACACGAGGTCCTTTTCGTTCTCGGCGAGATACAGGTGGTCGTAGTACGAGAAGCTTCCGAGCCCGTCCGCGCCGGCGCGCGAAGGCATGACGGCAAACGGGTGCAGGTTGTCCATCAGCGTCGTCTTGCCGCGGCCGTTCGCACCGGCGATGGCGACGAGTTGCGCTCCGCCGGTCAACTGTTCGAGATCGATCGCGATCTCGTCGCGGCCCAGACCGTCGCGGATGCCGCGGAATCCTTTGAGCGTTAACTTGATCGGTCGCATGAGCCTGCTCCGGTTCGTGGGACCAGAGCAGTGTCGGTCAAGGCGTTCAATCGTCAAGGCGCGAAGCTGCGCGTCTCATCGTGGAATGTTTGTCCGATCACGGGCGGTCCGCTTCGCGCGCCCGACGAAGGCCCGCCCACGACCCGGACGCGACCGTCGCGTGCAGAGGAACAGGCTGTCGCGAACTTCGGTCGCGGCCGGAAGCGGGCGTTCAGCTTCTGGGAGGGAGGAAGGCGGCGGTCGGTGAGCGAATCGGTTTTCGCATCGCTCATGTTCGCATCGCCGGCTCGAGTAGCCGCAGCTTCAACTTCGAGAACGAGCGGAAGCCGCGGTCGAAGGTGACGATCTCGCAGTCGTGTGCTTGCGCGAGCGCCGCCAGCCATGCGTCGGTCCACAATTCGGGCGAGGGTTCTCGCCGGGCCACATTATCGTACCAAAGCTTGTCGTGAGTCGCCGGGATCTGATTGACCACCTCGACACGAGCGTCGTTCATCAGCCTTTGGACCGCATTCCAAGCGTGTGCGGGCCGCAAGACGGAGGAACCCATGACCCGGCTGTTGGAGAGGAGCCGCAACAGCGCCATGCGCACTGGAAGACTCAGACCCACGTCACCGTCTTCGCAAGCTTCCCACCAGGCGCCCGCTGGAACTTGGTGCGCGTGTCCTTCGGTGAGCAAGGGCAGCAATACGTTTGCGTCAGCGATGCACCGCACGCGCTTTGCTCTCGTCGGATCGCTGAACGGCTTCCGTATCCAGGCGCTTGACCGCTTCCGGAGTCAGTTTGCGCAGCGGTGCATCGGCGGCAAGCTTTATGGGCGGACGGGTGAGCCGCTTGCGCGGGCGCTCGGTGGCTCCCATTTCCCGCTGCAAGGCATCGATGACCAGTTGACGTAGCGTCGAGCCGCGCTCCACCGCTTCTATCTTGGCGCGTCTAAGGATGTCGTCTGGAAGGTCGAGTGTCGTTCGCATGGCAGGGAACCACATTTATACTTGCCTGAACTGTAGCAGAGGGTCGCAGCAGCGGCCAGGCCACTGGTCTTGCCGCTGGAGCGCGACCTCCACCACCGACAGCAGTGACCGGTAGCGCGCACGCCGAAGGTCGGCTTGCGATGATTGCGCCCGTGGAGCTCCGGTACCCGGCGCGCATCCCAATTTTAGAAACCGGCCGGCTGTGACCGTTCACGGCGACGCGCAAGGGCTTCCCGATAACGGACCATCAGTCTCCTTGCAATCGACTTCATCGTTCGCTCTGCCCCGAAGCTGCTCGCGCTAGGCGGCAGCCGTGGGGTCAGTTTCCTCGACGAAGCCGTGCCGTCAACCTCGGGCCTGCGCAGCCACCACTGGCTGACCGACAGCCAGCTCAGAATTGGCCTGCCTCGCGCATTCGCCAGCGCTCGCAGAATTGCTGGCACCTGCACCCGCCGGATCAGCGGCGTCGGCGACAAGCGCCTCGGCGATCTCGTCCGGCGTTCGGAACTGCAGTTGCGCGAGGCGATCGACCAGCGGCTCGACGCGTGTCTCGGTGGCTCTTGCCCATGTCACTACCTTGTCGGCGAGGGATCGCATCTGCGAAATGCCTGCGGCCCGTGTCCGGACGACCGGGACGATGCGACCCTCCAGCTTCACCTCCGCGGCCTGACCTAGCACCCGTTCGATCGCGGCGCGGTCGACCTCGTGCCGATCTTCATCCGCGATCGTCCAGCGCACCCGCACGCAGGCACCGCGCAGGTCGTGCTCGGCCGCCACGGCCCTGATCCGCTCCAGGTCCGGCTTGCCCTCGAACACGATGTCGATCGCCGTGCGCGCCGGTGTGGCGATCAGCTCGACACGCGCACCGGCGGCGTCCACGTCCCACACCAGAAAACCCTTCTCGCCTTCCTCGCCGTAGTGGAAGCGCCCGATCGAGCCGGCGTACGCGATGACCTGTCCGTCGCTCTGCCAGGCCTGATGACGATGAATGTGCCCCAGCATGAACGCCCGCGCACCGGCGCCGAGCAGTGACCCCGTGGTGAACTCGTGGTCGAAGCCCGCCATTGGCACGCCGTGCTCGGTGATGCACCCGAACACCGTCCCGTGCGACACGCCGATCGTCGCCGCGCCCTGGGCGTGCGCCGCACGTTGGGTCGGTGCGAAACCGCGCAGCAGGGTTGCGAGCTCCTCGCCCACGGCCGAGCCTGCCTCCGCCGCGCCGAGTGCGCACGCGACAACGCCCTTGTTGACCGTCGGCACGCAGCTGAAGAGCGCGGCCAGATCGCTCGGCAGTTCGTCGAAGCGCCAGCCCGGCGAGGCACGCCAGTTGCCACCGTGATCGAGCGCGACCTGATGGATCCGGTCCGCCACATGCACGCCGAAACGGCCGCCGAGCAAACGGAAGATCGAAAGCGTCCCCGGCGGCTCGTGCGAGTACGTGCCCTGCAGCATCAGCACCGGGCAGTGATCGGCAAGCCGCCGGACGTTGCGCGCCAGCCGCTCGACCGCGGGGCTGTGCACGTCCAGCGCGTGATCGGTCGAGTCGCCCGAGATGACGGCTGCATCAACGCCCAGTTCGATCGCCCGCGCGATCGCCCAGGTGAAGCAGCGGTCCGCTTCGGCGAGGTGCCTGCCGCAATAGTGCAGATCGGAAAAGTGGGCGATCTTCATGCGAAGAGCCCCAGTTCGGCATCGATCTTGGCGACAAGGGCCGCCGGGCAGTCGCGCAGACTCTCGACTTCCGCGAGCGCCCGCCGCCGCCCCTGGACGTTCAGTTTCCAGCCGGCGCCCCACTGTTTCGCCGCATACCGCTCGTAGCGCTCGACCGGGACACCGGCTTCCTCGACGGCGGCGAGAACATCGGCCAGCGTCGGGGCAGACAATGCGCTGGCACGCGACGCCGCCGCCGGGGCCGGCGCTGAACACCCCGCCTGCGCATCGCCGCCCTCCGGCACGGGTCGCGCGGAAGTCCTGTCGGCGACTGAAGTTTGCGCCGGTGGGTCGCTCCCATCGCCTTTCGGATGCGATGCCCACGGGGTGCTCTCTTCGTCGCCTGCGACCCGCGTTCCTTCGATGGTTCGCACGGCTTGCTGCGCATCCGTCGTCATCGCGTCGACATCGTCCTGAGCGCGCAGCAGCGCCGCGACATCGATCGGCGCCTCCAGGCTGATGATCCATTGCTTCACCCGCACCGGCCGCCCCTCCTCGTCGATATGCGGCACTTCCATCAGTTGCTTCGTGA
>JBGFSF010000034.1:0-3014 GCA_041694715.1 Pseudomonadota bacterium
TAGTCTCAACTTGAACGCTCATTAGCCGTCGAGGGTGCATCGCCCGCGCGCATCACCAAGTTGGCACCGCCCGTGGCGTTGGACGCCGACGATCAGGAGTTGCTCGACCAGGTGATCGGCTTCTATCAGCAGACGCTGCTTCAAAGTCCCGAGGCGCTTGCGTATCTGGACAAGCGCGGTATTGCCGATCGGGAGTTGATCGAACGGTTTCGCTTGGGCTTTGCCAACCGCACCTTGGGGCTGCGGCTGCCCGTCAAGCAACTGAAAGCGGGCGCCGAGATCCGCGGCCGGCTGCAGAAACTCGGCGTGCTGCGCGAGTCGGGGCACGAGCACTTCAACGGCTGCCTGGTGGTGCCGGTGTTCGATGAAGCGGGGCACGTTACCGAGGTGTACGGCCGCAAGATCACCGAGGGCGTGAACCCGCCGCTGCATCTGTATCTGCACGAAGCCGCGCGGGGGGCAATCCGCGCGGCGTGTGGAACGTGCAGGGGCTCATCGGCCAGCGCGAAGTGATTCTGTGCGAGGCGCTCATCGATGCGATGACGTTCTGGTGTGCGGGGCTCAAGAACGTGACGGCGAGTTACGGTGCCGAAGGCATGACCGCCGATCACGTGGTGGTGTTCAGGCGGTTGGGTGTGCAACGCGTCCTGATTGCCTATGACCGCGACGACGGCGGCGATCGCGGTGCCGCCAAAGCGGCCGAGCGATTGCACGCCGAGGGCTTTGCTTGCTATCGGGTGCTGTTTCCGAAGGGCATGGACGCCAACGACGACGCGCGCAAGGTGACGCCGGCCGCCAAATCGCTCGGCGTGCTGATTCGCAAAGCGGTGTGGCTCGGCACGGGGCCGGCGCCCACCGAAACGCCCGGCCCCCACGTCGAAAACCTCCCCGCGCCCGAGCACGCAGCACCGCTTCCTTCTTTAGCTGCTCAAGACGCCTCGCCTGCTGCGGCGCTGTCACCATCGCCGGCGCCGGCGGCCGAGCCCCCTGCGCCGACCAACGACGACGAATGCAGCGTCGCCTTCGGCGACCGTCGCTATCGCGTGCGCGGCCTGGCGAAGAACCTCAGCTACGAAACGCTGAAGGTCAACGTGCTCGTGTCCAAGGGCGAGAGCTACTACGTCGACACGTTTGATCTGTACGCCGCCAAGGCGCGCAATGCCTTCCTGGCGGCGGCGGCGAAGGAGCTGGCCGAGCGCGAAGAGGTGATCAAGGTTGATCTCGGCAAGCTGCTGATGAAGCTGGAAGGGCTACAGGACGCGCGCATCAAGCAGACCTTGGCAGTCGAGCCCGCGCAGCCAGCGCTGACGAAACCGGAGCGCGAAGAGGCGCTCGCCTTGCTGCGCGCGCCGGATCTGCTGGCACGCATCCTCGCCGACTTCGACGCGTGCGGGCTCATCGGCGAGACGACGAACAAGCTGGTCGGCTACCTCGCCGCCGTCAGCAGGAAACTCGACGGCCCGCTGGCGGTGGTCATCCAGTCGAGCAGCGCCGCCGGCAAGAGCAGCCTCATGGATGCCGTACTCGCCTTCATGCCCGAGGAAGAGCGCGTCAAGTACAGCGCGATGACGGGCCAATCGCTGTTCTACATGGGGCAGACGAATCTGAAGCACAAGATCCTCGCGATCTGCGAAGAGGAAGGCGCGGCGCGCGCGACCTATGCGCTCAAGCTCTTGCAGTCCGATGGGGAACTGACGATCGCCAGCACTGGCAAGGATCCGGACACCGGGAACCTCGTCACGCAGCAGTACCGCGTCGAAGGGCCGGTGATGATCTTCCTCACGACCACGGCGATCGAGATCGACCACGAGCTGCTCAATCGCTGCCTGGTGCTCGCCGTCGACGAGGGGCGCGCGCAGACCGAAGCGATCCATCGCCTGCAGCGGGCCAAGCGCACGCTCGAAGGCCTGCGCGCCAAGCAGGCACCTGATTAGCGATGAACCTCAGCAGCACCAAGCATCGAGGCGAAATCGCGGTGCGTACGTCGTCCCGGCGCAGGCCGGGACCCAATTCTGAGCGCCGCCAAACTGGGCCCCGGCCTGCGCCGGGGCGACGCGTTTCGTTTGCTGAGCATTCTCGCTAATCAGGAGCAGGCAAGAGGCCGCCTGTTGCGGCTGCATCAAAACACGCAGCGGCTGCTGCGGCCGCTGGCGGTGCTCAATCCTTACGCCGATCGGCTGACGTTTCTCTCCGACAAGACGCGCACACGGCGCGATCACGAGAAGTACCTGACGCTGATCGACGTGATCGCGCTGCTGCATCAGCACCAGCGGCGGGTGTTGACCATGCGCGACGGCGACGAGCTCGTTGAGTACGTCGAAGCTACAGTCGCCGACATCGCGCAGGCCAATGCGCTTGCGCATCAAGTGCTGGGCCGCTCGCTCGATGAATTGCCGCCGCAGACGCGCCGGCTGCTCGCTGCGATCGTCGAGGACGTGCGCGCGCAGATGCGTGAGCGGCAAGTGCGCCAGGCCGACATGCGCTTCACGCGCCGCGAGGTTCGTGCGGTGACGGGCTGGGGCGATACGCAACTGAAGCTGCATCTGGCGCGCCTGGTCGATCTCGAGTACCTGCTGGCGCATCGCGCTGCCCGCGGCGGCGGCTTCGGATACGAGTTCCTCTACGACGGCGACAGCACCGATGCGCCGCATCTGTCGGGGCTCATCGACGTGCAAAGCCTTGGGTACGACGGCGCGCGGTCGGGGGTAGAGAGCGAGTGGTCGGCCCCCGGTCGGGGTGTGGTCGGCCCGTGGTCGGGGGGTAGTCGGGGCGATGAAATCGCTGCCGACCCAGCATTGGCGCGGCCTGCCGAGGAATCGAGCGCAGACAACGCCGAAAACGCACGTCTTGCGGCCCAACGGCAAAGCCGCGTCGTACCCGCATCTTCTTTTAGGGGTCTTCGTGGATTCGTGTGGGTAAATGTGACGCTCTGAGTGACTGGAAAGCCGCATGATTGCTTGGTTTAGGGGTCTTTAAGATGCGACAAAAACTTGGCACGCTCAGATGGCCGGCTT
>JBGFSF010000043.1:0-219877 GCA_041694715.1 Pseudomonadota bacterium
CATGGCCGCCACGACGAGCGGCAGCCCGACCGCCCAGCCCAGGCGTCGCGACGACGCGGCAGCCACCGGGCGCAGTGCTGCCGGCGGCGCGGGCGGCGCGGTGCGCGCGTCGAGTTCGCGCAAGGTCTGGTTGACGATGCTCACGGCAACAGCCCCGCGGGCCAATAGCCGAGTTGCCACAGCGCGGCCATAGCCGCCGTGCCGGCCAGCACGCCGAGGCCCGTCCAACGCGCAAGCCTCCATCGGCGCGGCGCGCGTGCGGCCAGCGTGTCGCGCGCCGCCAGCCGCACTTCGCGGCGGCGCGCCTGCAGCAGGCCGCGGCCGTAAGCAAGCATCAGGGCCTTGTGGGCAACGATGTTGGCGACCCGCGGCACGCCCGCGCTCGCGGCGTGGAGCTCGGCGAGCGCGCCGGCCGTGAACGGCAGCTGTGCCCCCGTTTCCCGCCCCGCGCGCCGCAGCCGATGCGCCAGGTAGGCGTCAAGCTCGCTGCGGTCGAGCGGGCGCAGGGTATCGTGAAAGCTGATGCGCGTCTTGAATTGGGGAATGGTGTCGAGCAGTTCGTCGAGTTCGGGCTGGCCGAACAGCACGATGCTGAGCAGCTTGCGTTTCTCCGTTTCCAGGTTGGACAGCAGGCGCACCGCTTCCAGGCACGGGCGCGACATCGCCTGCGCCTCGTCGATCGCCAGCACGGCGCGGATGCCGCAGCGCGCCAGCTCGATCACACGTGCGTGGATCGCCTTGTGCACGCGATACAGGTTGTCGCCCGGCGCAAGTTCGAGCCCCAGCTCCTCGGCGACGGCGTGCAGGATGCCGGCCGGTTCGATCGCCGGGTTGGGCAGGTAGAGCGCGTGGCAATCGGCCGGCAGCGCGGCAAGCAGCATGCGGCACAGCAGCGTCTTGCCGGTGCCGACCGCGCCAGCGATGCGGATGAAGCCCTCGCCGCTCTGCAGCGCGTACAGCAGGGTATTGAGCGCCTCCTGGTGCGGCGGCGAGGCATGGAAGAAATCGGTGTCCGGGGTGAGGCCGAACGGCGCTTCGGCCAGCCCGAAATGCGCGAGATAGGACAGCGGCGGCGTGCCCGCAGCGGCCGCCGCAGCGGGATCCGGCGCAGGCGGGGCACTGCGCGCGCGTTCCGGCTGGGCGAACGCGACGACGGTCATGGCGCCAGCGGTTGCGGCGCCGGCTGCGCGTAGCGCTCGATGCGGCCGCGCGTCGCCTCGGCGTCGGCCTGCCAGTCGGCGTGGCTGTTGATCACGGTGGGCTTGATCAGGATGACCAGTTCGCTCTTCACCGACTCCCGATTGCTGTTGCCGAAGAAATAGCCGAGCAGCGGGACCTGTCCGAGGCCCGGCACGCGGTTGCGGCTGCCGTCGTAGGACTGCGTCATCATGCCGCCGATGGCGACGATGCGGCCGTCCTCGACCTGCACGATGCTGTCGGTTTCCGACACCGCGCTGGACGCCAGCGGCAGCGTCAGGCTGCCGGCCTGGCCGGCGTCGATGTTCTTCACCTTTTCGGTCACCACGCTCACCGAGGGACGCACGTGCAGGGTGATGCGGCCGCGCTCGTCGATCTGCGGCGTGACGTCGAGCGCGATGCCGGAGAAGAAGGGCTGCAGCGTCACGCTCGGCGTGGTGGTGGTGCCGGCGCCGCCGGTGTTGCTGGTGGTCGACACGTTGGTGACGAAGAAATCGTCGGTGCCGACCTTGAGCACGGCTTTCTGGTTGTTGAGCGCGGCGATGCGCGGGCTCGACAGCACGTGCACCGAACCCTGGGTCTCGAGGAAATTGATCAGCGCGGCGAAGTTGCTGGTCTGGAAAGCCAGCCCGAACAGGCCGCCGGTGGTGCCGGAAGACGCCGGCAGGCCGCTCCCGAGCACCGCGCCGAGCGTGCCCGTGGGCGTGCGCGTCGGGAAATCGATGCGGCCGGCGTCGGCGCCGGCCGAGAAGCGATGCAGCCCGTCACGCAGCGCCGCCCAGTTGATGCCGGTCTGGAAGCCGTCGCTCAGGCGCACTTCGAGGATTTTCGCCTCCAGCATGACCTGGCGCTCGACCGCGTTCGCGGTCGCCTTGAGGAAGCGTTCGACGTCGCGCATCGCGCGCGGCGCGGCGCGCACGATGACTACGCCCGACTGCGGGCTGAGGATCACCCGACCGCCCTCGCCCGCCAGCGCTTCGAGCGCGACCTTGAGCTCACCCCAGAAATCCGAGTTCAGCGATGTGCTGATCTTGCTGGTTTCCAGCGACTGCTGGGTGCTGCCGCCACCGCTGCCCCCGGCGGTGCCGGTGCCCGCCGAGGCGGCGCTGACGGAACCGGAAATCACCCGCGTGTCGGAGGCGCCGCTGCGCGTCCCGGCAAGGTAGTTGACCTGAAAGATGCGGGTCTGCGGGGTGAGCGGATGCACCACCACGCGACGGCCCTCGAGGCTGTAGTCGTAGCCGTAGAGTTCGCGGATCGCGGAGAGCGCTTCCGGCACGGTAATGTTCTTGAGGTTGGCGGAGATCGTGCCTGCCACGTCGGGATGCACCAGCATGCTGTAGCGCGTGCCGGAGACAATAGCCATGAACACGTCCTGCGCCGGCGCGCCGCTCACCACCAGGTCGAAGCGCGGTTCGACCGGTTCGGATGCCCCCTTGGGCAGCTCGATTTTCAGCGGCGGCAGCAGCTCGGCGCGCGCCTGCGCCTCACTCACCGGCGCAGGCTTCGCCTCGGCCGCCTGGCTGATTTCCTGCCGGATCGCCGTCTGCGTCGCATCCGGCGTCGGCATGCCGGCACAGCCGGCCAGCGCCAGCGGTCCGGCAAGCATCCATGTGTAAGGCTTCGTCATCCGCGTTGTCTCCTGCTATTTGCCGCGCGGTCGCTTGTCGACCTGCGGATAAAGGCGGTGCACTGTCGTCTCGCCATCGCGGCGCAGCACCACTTCGCTGTCGGTGATGCGCAGCACGCGCGCACCCTGATAACGGCCACCGACGCCGATTTCCTGACCGCCGATGATGGCGACGCGCCGATTGCCCACCTGCTTGATTGCCGTCAGCGGGATGGCCGCGCCGGCGGCGTCGCCCGCCGGCTGCGCCATCGGCGGTGCGGTGGGATCCTGCAGCGCCCCTGCCGGCGCGGCCGCGCACAGCCCCAGCCAGAGCAGTCCGCGCATCAGACGCTTAGCCATGCTTCCTCCAGGCTCAGGGTGTGGACGGTCAGCGTCAGCGTCAGCTCGGGGCGGCCGCCGGCGTCGAGCTTCGCCGCGCTCCAGCGCAGGCGCCAGGGCAGGCGTTCGAGCCGTTCGAGATAGGCGACCAGGTCGGCGTAGTGGCCGCTCACGGTGATTTCGACACCATGCCGGTAGAAGCCCGGCGGCGCGCCCTCGGCCGCGTCGGCAAGCGCCACCGGCTGCGCCGGCAGCGACTTGAAGCCGACGATGCGCAGGCCGCCCGGCCCCTGCACCAGATCGCGCAGCACGTCGCGCATGCGTTCGGGCGGCACCAGGGTGCGCTCGCGCGCTTCCAGTTCGGCATTGAGTTCGCCCAGCCGGGTTTCCAGCGCGGCGAGCTGCGTGCGCAGCGCCGCGTCGGGATCGCGCGCCGCGCCCTGCGGCAGCTGTTGCCGCGCAATCTCGGCAAGCCCGTCCTCGGCGGCCTGCAGCCGATCGCGCGCCTGCTGTGCACGCAGGCTGGCCGGATCGATCAGCAGCCACTGTATCGCGGCCAGCACGGCGACCAGCGCGGCGGCGAACACGAACACGCGTTCGCGCAGGCTCATCGCGCCGATGCGGTCGGCCAGCTGGCGAAGTTTTTCAGCGCGCATCGTCCGCCTCCGTGCGTTCCGGCTCGCCGGCGACGAGTTCGAAATCGACCTGGGCGGTCGCCGCGGCGGTCGCCGCGGCGGCCGGCGCGGCGCCTTCGGCCGCCGGCCGGCTCTGCGGCTGCCCCGCCTGCACGCCGGTGAAGCGCAGGCCGGCGAACGCCGCCTGCCGGCCGAGCCGGTCGAGGTAGGTCGTCAGCAGGCCGGCCTGCAGCGCCGAGCCGCGCAGCACGACGGCGTCCGGCGCGAGTTCGAAGCCGTTGAGCCAGACGCCTTCGACGTGGCTCGCCGACAGCGCGCGCAGGCGCGGCGCGAAGCCTGCCGTGTCCGCGCCCAGGGTGTCGCCGAGCGTCGCCAGCAACGCCTCGCGCCGGACGACCTGGACGCGTGTCGATTCGACCCGCTCGGTCAACAGCGCGCTGGCCGGCCGGGCCGCGGCCGCCTGTTGCGCCGCCAGCGCCTGCTGGGCGTCGGCCAGCCGGGCTTCCCGTTCGATTGCCTGCGCCTCGAGCGTGCGCGCGCGGTCGTGCACGATGAGCGCCCAGCCCAGCGCTGCCAGCGCCGCGACGCCCACGCCGATCGCCATTTCGCGCAGGCCGAAAGCGTAGCGCTTCTGGGTCAGCTGCGGATTGGCCAGGTTGATCTGCTGGCTCATGGCTGGGTGTCCTCGATCCGCAGCGCCGCGCCAATGGCGTGATAGCAGTCGGCCGGCAGCGCGGCGACATCGGGCATCGCCGAGACGTCGAGCACCTTGGCGAGGTCGAGCGTGTCGACCGGCAAGGCGAAACTGCCGGCCAGACCGTCGCGCAGCCGGTCGGCGTGCGCGCGCGGCAGCAGGGTCAGGCGGTCGACCGGTACGCCGCCGAACTGGCGGTCGAAATGGTCGAGGCTGCGCTGGATTTCCAGCGTCAGACGGTCGAGCACACCGTCAAGGCCGTCGCCCTCGAGCAGCGCCGGGTTCACGCCGAGCGAGCGCGCCATGCACAGTTCGCCGTCGAGGGTGAGCGTGAGCAGGCCGCCGCTCTCGACGAAGGCCAGCGTGGCGAGCGCACGTCCGCGCGTCTCGAGGCGGGTGACGAGGTTGCGCTGTGCAGTTTCGAGGATGTCGATGATCGACAGCGCGAGGCCGGATTTCTGCGCCAGCGCGGTTTCCTCGGCAAGCAGGCTGTTCTTCGCCGCCACCGCGAAGATCTGCTGGACGTGGGTAAGGTGTTCGGGCTGCGGCACGCGCAGCACGTCGATCGTGCCGTCGTCGACGTGGAAGTCGAGCATGTCCTGGATCTGCCAGCGCACCGCGGATTTCAGTTCTTCCGGCGGCACCTTGGGCGCGTCGAGCACACGCAGGCGGTAATCGCCCGGGCGCAGCACCAGGCTCACCGGGCCCTTGCCCTTGAGCCGCGCGAGCGCCTCGCCCCAGTCGTCGCCCTCGATCGGCGTGACGCCGGCGGCGAGCAGACGCGGCACCGCCGCGCGGCGGTCGACGCGCGCGTAGGCCAGCCGGCCCGGCAGGCGCAGGTACGCGGTCAGTCCCTGCTGACTGGATCGACGGAAGAACCCCATGGCTCCGACCTTGAGTTTTTTTCGAACTTAAATAAACAAGTTTTTGTTGTCAAAGGATTTTTGCCTTTTTTCACTACATTTCACGCTGATAGATCAGGGTTTTGCTTCCGCGATACAGTCCGAAGCTTGCCCGCGCCGACGGGTTCTGGGTGTAGGCCCCGCCCCCCCACGCCCCTTGCAGCCACGCCTGCGCGGCCGCCGTGGCCGGGCTCGCCGACCCGCCGACGCAGGCGTTGCCGCTCGCCGTCGCGCCCAGTTGCAGCGTCAGGTCGACGCTGCCGGTATTGCCCGCCCCGGGCGCGGAAAAACGCAAATTGCCGCGGCCGGCCACGAAGCGGCCCGACAGCGCCGCCGAGGTTTCGCAGGCGGCAAGATCGCGTCGCCAGTTGGCCAGCGCCACCTGATTCGCCGACAACTGGGTGCAGGCGTCGGCGAGGTTGCGCACGAAATGGCTGCCGTCCCAGTATTGCGCTTCGAGCAGCACCGGCAAGGCCAGCAGTTCGGAGCCGTGCGCGTTGGCGAGCGCAAGGCGGCCAAAGCGGATGGCGTTGCCGGCGTCGAAGGCGATGTCGGCGAATACCGCCGGCGCCGCGGTGTCGATGGTGCCGTTGCCGGCGACCGCCGCTTCGGCCTCGTCGCGCACGCTCATCGTGAGCGTGATCGCCGCCGCGAAGGGTGCAACCGGCGTGGTGCGCACGAAGGCCACCACGTCGTCCGGGTCGGCGGCGAGCGTGCCGGCCCCCGCGCCAACGGCGGTCACCACCGACGTGCCGACCAGCCCGGTGTCGAGCGTGCCGGTCGCCGCCGCGTAGCTCTGCATCGCCCAGGCCGGCACGAGCTTCCACAGCGCGCCGGCGTAGTTCTGCGTGGTCGCGCCGGCGGCGTTCTTCGCGGTGATCGCGGCCTCGGGCACGGTGACGTAGCCGAAGGGCTGGCCGACGTAGGTGAAGGAACGCGTGGCGCAGGTGGCGTCGTTGAAGGTCAGGAATTCGGGCACGTTGGCCGGCGCGAGCTCGAAGTGGTCGGGGACGAAGCGGCCGACCGTGAACACCGGCGACTGCACGGTACGCTCGGCGAGCGTCGAGCCATCGGCGGCGTCGACCGCGGCGAAGCTCGCGTCCTCCAGCAACAGACTCAGTGCGCCGGCTTCGCTGTAGCTTGCCGTCGTCGTCACCGCGGTGCCGGCGGCGGCGCTCCAGGTGCCGGTGGACAGCACGCCGAGCACGCAACCCGAAGCCGGCAGCACGCAGGTCAGACTATTCGCCACGGGGCTGCCGGCGTAGTTCGAGGTCGCCACGCCGGCCGCGTTGAGCGCGGTCGCGGCGAGGCGGAACGGCCGCCCGGCGCGGTGCACCACGCCGCCGTTCGCCGCCGTGTTGGCGAGCGCACGTGCGGTGCCGGCGGTCAGGCTGTCGGCGTCGCTCGCCGCCACCGCGCCGAAGCTCGCCGGGCGGATCGCGAAGGGATCGGACGAACAGCCCACCACGCTGGCCGCACCTGTCGCCGGGTAGCTCATGCGCACGCGCACGTTGGGCCAGGCGTTCGGTTCATTGATGCCGGCGAGCGTCTTGCGGCCCGCATCGCCGCTGGCGAAGCTGAGCGTGCCCAGGCTGCGGATCAGCGGCAGCCCGGCGCAGGCCCCGCCCGACGCAGCGTCGACGAGCTCGACCCGCACGTCGCCGGCGAACGCCGTCTCGACCGCGGTGCCGGCGGCATTGAGCGCGACGACGTCGAGCGCGAACGCACTCGCCGCGACCTTGGTGCGGATCACGCCGGCAATGCTGCCGGCCGGCGTACTCGTCTCGAAGGCATTGAAGCCGCTCGGCACCGCCGGCGGCGTG
The DNA here is from genome assembly GCA_041694715.1 of Pseudomonadota bacterium. Taxonomy (GTDB): domain Bacteria; phylum Pseudomonadota; class Gammaproteobacteria; order Burkholderiales; family Thiobacillaceae; genus Thiobacillus. The sequence continues at coordinate 7,200 of JBGFSF010000043.1, forward strand.
GCGCTGCAGGGCCGCGTCTGGGCGCGCACCGCCGCCAGTTGCGTCGTGCTGAGCGCGCCGCTGAAGACGTTGACTTCGTCGATCCGGCCGCTGAACCTGAAATTCGGCCCGGACTCGGCCGAGGCGTTGTTTTCGCCGCCGATCGACGCCGCGCCGGCGTCGCTGCCCCAGGTGCCGGTGTAGGTTTGCGAGACCGCGGCAAGCTGCGTGCCCGCCTGGTTGTAGACGTAGATGCGCTTGACCCGGTTGGCGAGGTCGGCGGTCGCCGCGACGAAGTACCAGGTGTTGTTGGCGACGACGTTGGCCGTGTCGAGAATGACCGGGTTGACCGCGCGGGTGTAGAAGCGCAACCGTCCGGTGCCGCCGTCGGCCAGGCTGAAGCCGTAGCCGCCGCTGTTGTTCTGGTCGTCGATGAGGATGCGCTGCCCGCTCTTGGCGTTGTTGGTGGTGCGGATCCACGCCGTGATCGTGAAATCGCTGACGAGGTTGGGGAAGGACGCCGGCAGCGCGACGTAGTCGTTGCTGCCATCGAACTGCCCGTAGCCGCAGGTGCCCGGGCTGCCCGGAATCGCCGGCGTGGCGTTGCCGGTCGCCGCGCCGTTGACCGCCGCCGCATGGTGGCTGCGGCCCGAGCTGTCGAGCACCTGGCCGGAGGCGCCGGTCCAGACCGACTCGTCCATGCGGTAGCTGGCGATGACGTTCGGCTGCAGGGCGAGGAGATGGGCGATGCTGACGGCCGCGGTGCTGGCCGTCGCCAGCCGGGTACCGGTCGTAGCAAGGCCGCCGGCATAGGCTTCGTCGGCCAGTTCGACGGCTATGCCGTTGGGGCCGGCGCCGGTATTGGTGTCCGCCTGCTCGGCCATGCCGGCGGGCGGCGTGAAGGTCGCGTTGCCGTTGGCCAGGGCATAGAGCCCGACCAGTTGCACGCCGGCGACGGTCGGCGACAGCGAGTCGGCGGTTACACTGGTGCTGCTGGCGTTCGTCCGCACCGAGTAGCCGTTGACCGGCGCGACCGGGTCAACGTTGCGGTAAGCGACCAGGGCGCCGGCCGCGCGGGCCGAAGCGAATGTCCAGCCCTCTGCCGCCGGGCTGCTCGCGCCGGCCCGTTTCCAGTAGACCGCTTGCGTCAGGGTGGTGCCATTGTTTGTCCGGTTGATCAGCACCCACCCTGCCGGCGCCGTGATCGCGGCATTGTCGCGCACGACGACCTGGGCGACCAGCACGTCGTTTTCCAGCACCCCGGCGGGATAGCTCAGGCTCAGCGCGGGGGCTCCACCGCCTCCAGTCGCGTTCTGCGTCGCGCCGACCAGGGCGATGGCTGCCCAGGCCGGCGCAACCGCCACGGCCGACAGCAACATGCCGGCGGCCATCCGCCAGCCCGGGCCGCGCAGCCACGCCACGAAACCAACAAGCGCCTTCATTTCGCGAACACCGCTTCGATGCGGCGCTCCACGTAGTCGACCTCACCGGCCACGCCGGCGCTGGCGGTCGACGTCACCCGGTAGACCGCGACCGTGGCCGCGCCGTCGGTTTCCAGGCTGCGGGTGCATTCGACCGTCACCGCGAACGCGGCCAGTGTCGCGTCGAGCGTGAGCGTGGCCGGCGACGCCGGGCACGGGGTCGGCGTCGCCTGCAGGCCCTGCGGATCGTTCACCTGCCAGGCTGCCCATTCGATGCCGGCGCGCGCTGCCTGGTAGGCACGCGCCCCCTGCACGTCGAGCGCGCCGCTGATGTGGCTGGTGCGCGACAGCGTCGTCATGTACACCGCGAGCGTGGCGAGCACGACCAGGAGGAAGATCGCCGTCGGCAGGACGAAGCCGCGCTGGCCATGCGGACAGCGGCCGGGGCGCGTCATGGCTGGTTCCCCACCTGGGTGCTGGCGTAGAGACGCACGCTTTCGCCGTCGCGTCCGAGTTCGAGCGTGAGCGCGAGCAGGCCGCCGCGCTCGGTGACGCCAGGCTGGTAGGTGACCCGGCACGCGCGCACCCCGGTCGCCAGCAAGGCCTGCGCGGTGCCCGCAGCAAAGGCTGTCGGCTGCGCGGCGGCGGGCGCGTAGCCCCAGTAGCGCGTGAGCGTGCCGGCCGTCGGATCGCAGACGTAGCTCACCGTGCCTTCGACGACCTGGAAGCGCTGGCCGGGCGAGGCGAGCGGAAACTGCTTGGCGGCGATCGCGATCGCGTTCACGCTGCCGGACGCCCCGGCGTAGTCGGCCAGCGTGTCCCCCGCCCAGGCGTCGGCGTCGGCGATGCCGAGGTTGTAGACGGCGATGCGGTCGCCCGCCTGCACCGCGACGGCGGGGCCGAGCACGTCGAAGCCGGTGTCGGGCGCAGTGAAATCGAGGCTGTCGCCGCCGCCCTCGGCACGGTAGCGGCCGCCGCTGCGGGTGGCGAGCAGTTCCAGATAGAACACGCCGCCCACGCTGTGGACGCGCACGCTGTTCGGCAGCGCGCGCCGCACGTCGCGCGCGATGTGGCGCAGCGCAGTGTCGGCGGCGTCGGCGAGGCGCGCGCGGCGGTCCTGAGCGACGTAGCTTTCGATCGGCGTGCGCAGGAAGACCGCGACCATGGCGCCGACGACCGCGGTGACCGCGATGACGACGATCATCTCGACGAGGGTGACGCCGGACTGGTCAGAAATTCGGCGCATGGCGGGTGCGATAGCCGTCGAGCACGATGCGGTGGTTTCCGGGTCCGGTGACGGTCACGGTGACGCGCAGGGTCTCGCCGGCAGGCAGGCCGTTGAACGCGCCGGCCGCCTGCACGTCGATCGTCGCGGCGTAGCCGGCGAGTCCCGGCACGGCCGCGCCGGTGAGGTCGGTGAGCGTCGCCAGCGCAAGGCCGGCGTAGTCGTTGGCGTTGTCGAAAGGCGTGAGCGCGGCGGCGCGCGTCTCGCCGGCTTCCGGCCCCGCCGCCTCGGGCACGGCGCAGTCGCCGGGCGCGGTCGCTGTCTCCACCGCCGGGTCGTCGGGGTCGCAGTAGGTGAAGGGTTGCGCCAGCACTTCTTCGAGGAGCGACTCGGCGACGGCGAGGGCCTGCTTGCGCACCACCGGGTCGGCGCTCGCGCGCGCGGTCTGGTTGTAGACGGCGAGCACGCCGGTGACCGCCACGCCGACGACGGCGATGAACACCAGCAGTTCGACCAGGCTCAGGCCGCGCGCATTAATCGCTTTGGGCGCGCGAAGCGCACGTTCGGCCCCTCGCCCGCTCGCGGGATAAGCGGCGACTTGCCTGCTTGCGGGCTTAGTCGATCGCTTAGAGGCTTCACCAGAGGGTTCGGGAGAGGGAAGCAGGCGGGACGGGGCGAAGATGACGCAATCGCCGAGTCCATCAGTCGTGGACATAGCCGGTCTCCCGTTCCACCTGCACCACGTAGGCGCCGCTGCCGTTCACCGGGATGTCGAGCCGCGCCGTCAGGTTCAACGGCCGGCCGCCGGCGTCGAAGCCGAGCGCGGCGACGGGGCTCGCGATGCTGACCCCGCCGGGCGCGGCGACGACGTAAGGCTTCTCGCCGCCCGGCCCCGGCGCGGGGTTGAGGCAGGGCGAGGCCGCCACATAGCACAGCGTCGCCTGGTTCGCAGCAAACTGGACATGGACCTCGCGCCGCTGCGCGATCGCGAGCTTCTGCGCGAAGCGCACGGTGGCGGCGAGCTGGTCGGCAAAGCCGCGGGTGTCGAAGGCGCTGCGCTGGGTCAAGCGCGGCACAGCCACCGCCGCGAGTATGCCGGCGATGACCATGACGAGAAGCAGTTCGACCAGGGTGAAGCCGCGCGACGCGGCGCGGCGGCCGCGGTCGCGGTCGCGCGGCATGGAGGCGTCAGCAGCCGGTCGTGGTGACGGCGCTGATGACCGCAGCGCCGGCACCGGCGTTGGACGGGCTGTAGGTGAACGAGCAGTTGGCCGGGTTGGAGCCGCCGTTGACTTGGATCGTCAGCACCGAGTTGGCCGCGGTGCCCTCGCCGCTGATCGAGTAGCCTTCCGCGGTCAGCGCCGCCACGGTTGCGGGGAACACCGAAGTCAGACCGGCCGCGTCGACGATGCCGGGCCGGTCGGCCGTCGGATAGCCGTTGACGATGGTGATGATGCCCTGCTCGCTACACACGGTACTCGTATTGTTGGCGGTCACCGCGGTGCCCGGGCAGGCCGCGGCGTCGGCCGCGCCGCCGCGCACCAGCACGACGCCGTGGATCATGCCGGAAGCGGCCTGGACCGCGCCGCGTGCGGCGTTGAGCTTGGCGATGCGGGCGTCGCCCTGCATGTTGGTGAAGCGCGGCAGCGCCACCGCGGCGAGGATGCCGAGGATGACGATGACGACGATGAGTTCGATCATGGTGAAGCCGTGCTGCCTGGATTGCATGATGGTCTCCTCCCGTTCAGGGCAATGGTTATGTGCGCCGCTGCGCGGCACCTGCTTCTTTTTCGGCCGGAATGGCGGGGACTTTAGCCCCGGGCGGTCGCGCCGGCCGTTTTCAGCGGCCGGCGACGCTCGCCAGGTCCCACATCGGCAGGAACACGCCGAGCGCGAGCACCAGCACGATGCCGCCCATGGCGGCGATGATGAGCGGCTCGATGCGCGCGGACAGCGTCTTGATCTCGTAGTCGACCTCGCGCTCGTACATGCCGGCGACCTCGTCCATCAACTCGTCGATGGCGCCGGTTTCCTCGCCGACGGCGATCATTTGCAGCACCACCGGGTTGAACACGTTCGACGCCTGCGCGGTGCGCAGGATGGATTCGCCGCGCTCGACGCCGTTGCGCATCTGCTGCACGCGCTGCGCGACCCAGGCGTTGTCGGTGACTTCGGCGACGACCGAGAAGGCCTGCGCGACCGGGATCCCGCTCTTCATCGACAGCGCAAAAGTGCGGGCGAAGCGCGCCAGCGTGCTGCGCAGAATCAGCGAGCCGGTGATCGGCAGGCGGAGCTTGAAGCGGTCCCAGGCAAGCCGCCCGTCCTCGGTCGCGCGCCAGGCGCGGAAGCCGATCGCGGCGAGCACCGCGCCGGCCAGCAGGAAGCCGCCGTAGTCCATCGTCAGGCGCGAAGACTCCATCAGGACGCGGGTCATCAGCGGCAGCTCGGCGTTGAAGCCGGCGTAGACCTTGGCGAAGGCCGGGATCACGAAGACGTTGATCACCGCCACGGCGACGACCATGGAAATCGCGACGAAGCTCGGATAGCGCAGCGCTTCCTTGAGGCGGGCGCGGGTCTCGCGCTCGTTCTCCAGGTAGTCGAACAGGCGCAGGAAGATGTCGTCCAGCCGCCCGGTCGACTCGCCCACCCGCACCATCGAGATGTAGAACGGCGAGAACACCTCGGGGTGCTGGCGCATTGAGGTCGAAAGGTCGCGGCCGGCCTCCAGCGAACCCTTGAGCGAGGCGACCACCCGGGCGAAGGCCGGGTTGGTGGTCGATTCGATGAGCCCGGTGAGCGCGCGCAGGATGGGCACGCCGGCACGCATCAGGGTGTAGAGCTGGCGCGAGAACAGTTGCACGTCGATCGGCTTGACCGTCTGCGCAAACAGCTTGAAGTCGACGTGGAAGGCGCGGCGGCGGTCGGCGTGCGCGGATTCGCGGATGGCGATCGGGATGATGCCGTTGCGCTGCAGGCTGGCGGCGCAGTCGGCGGCGCTGTCGGCGTCGAGCAGCCCCTGCGCGCGTTCGCCGCCGGCGGTGCGGCCGGTATAGCTGAAGCGAGGCATCAGCCGGCGTCGTCCTGCATGCTCGCGCGCATCGCTTCGGCGAGCGAGGTCACGCCGGCGCGCGCCAAGGCGATCGCCTGGTCGCGCAGGGTCTGGCCGGCCATGGTCGCGCGTGCGGCGGCGACGAAGGCGCCCGGCTCGTTGCGCGCGAGCACGTTGGCGAGCGCATTGTCGATTTCCAGCAGCTCGTGGATCGCGCGGCGCCCGACGTAGCCGGTACCGTGACAGCGCTCGCAGCCCTGGCCGATCATGAAGCCGGCGTCCGGCTGCTCGGCGAGCGCGCGGCCCAGCCACACCTGCTCCTGCGGCGTCGGCGCGCGTGGCTTCTTGCAGTGCGGGCACACCTTGCGCACCAGGCGCTGCGCCAGCACGCCCTGCACCGAGGTCGCCACCATGAAGGCCGGCACGCCCATGTCGAGCAGGCGCACCGGGGTCGACGCGGCGTCGTTGGTGTGCAGGGTCGACAGCACCAGGTGGCCGGTCATCGCGGCGCGCAGCGCGATCTGCGCGGTCTCGGCGTCGCGCATCTCGCCGACCAGGATGACGTCCGGGTCCTGGCGCAGCATGGCACGCAGCACGCGCGCGAAGGAAAGGTCGATCTTGTCGTTGGCCTGCACCTGGTTGATGCCGGGCAGGCGGTACTCGACCGGATCCTCGACGGTGATGATCTTGGTGCCGGGGTCGTTGAGCTCGGCGAGCGCGGCGTAAAGCGTGGTCGTCTTGCCGCTGCCGGTGGGGCCGGTGACGAGCACGAGACCATTCGGCCGGTGCAGGATGGCGCGGAAGCGCGTCATCAGCTCGGGCGACATGCCGAGGCCATCCAGGCTGAGCGCGTTGTCACCCTGGCTCAGGAGGCGCATCACCACCGATTCGCCGTACTGCGTCGGCAGCGTCGACAGGCGCACGTCGACGGTGCGGCCGCGTACCTTGACCGCGAAGCGGCCGTCCTGCGGCAGGCGCTTCTCGGAAATATCGAGGCCCGAGACGATCTTCAGGCGCAGCGCCAGCGCCGGCGCGATCTTGAGGTCGGAGGCGGTCTGCTGGTGCAGCACGCCGTCGATGCGGAAGCGGATCATGAGCTGCTTTTCCTGCGGCTCGATGTGCACGTCGGACGCGCCCACCTGCAGCGCGTCCTCGAACAGCGTCTGCAGCAGGCGCACCACCGGCGCGTCGGCCTGGCCTTCGCCCAGGGCCTCGATGCCGATGATGCTGGCCTCGTTCTCGCCCATGTCGCGCGCGAGTTCCTCGGTGAGGCCGTGGATGTCGTCGGTGCGGCGGTAGAGGCGGTCGATCGCGGCCAAGAGATCGCCTTCGGCGACGACGGCGAGCTGGATGCCGTCGGGGATCAGGCGTGCGACCTCGTCGTAGGCGGACAGGTCGGTGGGATCGGCCATGCCGACGAAGATCTCGCCGTCGCGGCGCGCCAGCGGCATCGCGCGGAAGCGGCGCGCCTGCGTTTCCGGCAGAAGCTGCAGCACCGACGGGTCGGGGTTGAACTTCCTGAGGTCGACGAAGGGAATGGCCAGCTGCCGCGCCAGCGCCTGCGCGATGTCGTTTTCCGCGGCGAGTCCGGTCTCGACGATCACGCGGCCGAGCCGGCGCCCGCTCTTCTTCTGCGCCGCCAGCGCCGTTTCCAGGTCGGCGCTGGAAATCACCTTCTGCGCGACGAGCAGGTCGCCCAGACGGATCTTCTGGCGGGCGGCGGGCGGCGGCGGTGCGGTTTCGGTCGACATGGGTAGGCGGGTCAATGCGGAAGAATGATCACCTATCGGCGCGATCCTGCGCGAGCTTTAAACCTGCCGCGGATGTCGCCCTGCGGCATCCCCTTGCGGGCGGGCCGCTCCCGGCACGTTCAGCGCGGCTGCGGGTCGATCAGTTCGCCGGGCTGGCTGCCCGGCCGCAGCCGGCCCTGGTAGATGAAGCCGGCACCGTAGCGGCGCCGGCCGTCGGCCGCGGCGATCGGCTCGTTCTCGCTCCAGATCCACACGTGGCCTTCGCGCGTGTCGAGAATGAACGCACGTCCCCCGCCCTGCCCGGCGCCGGCACCGGGCAGCGGCAGCGCCTGGTAGCGCCCCTCGTCGGCAATCGCGGCGCCGCTCAGCGCCAGCACGCCCAGAATCGTCCATGGTGTCCGCATCGTCCGTCCTTTTCCTTTCGTCCCTGGGCCCGTCCACCCTGCGGGGGCGGCGCCTACTTGAACAGCGCCGCGACCGCCTCGGCGTCGAGCACGTATTCGTGGTTGCAGATGTCGTCGTGCACGCGGATCTCGCCGCGCTCGGCGAGAATGGCCTCGCACTCGGCCCGCCCGACGCCGCGCAGCATGGCGTGGATCTTCGCCGGGTCGTAAGGACAGTCATAGCGCACCGGGCGCGGGTCGTACACCCGCACGTCTTCTTCCGGAAACAGGCGCTCGATGAGCTTGATCGCCCCGAGCCCCAGCAATTCGTCGGGGCGCACGGTGTCGGCCAGCACCTGCACGCGGTTCCAGCCGTCGGCATCGCGCGCGTCGGCGCCCGGCAGCGCCTGCAGGAACAGGCCCGCCGCCGTCTCGCCGTCCGCTGCCAGCCAGAGCCGCGTCGGCGTCTGTTCGGACTGCGCGAGGTAATGCTCGAACACCGCGGCGAGCGTGTCGCCCTGCAACGGCACGAAGCTCTGGTAGGGCTGGCGCATGCCGGCGACGTCGAGCGTCAGCGCCAGCGCGCCCTCGCCGAGCAGCGTCGGCAGCGGCGCCGGCTGCACGTCCGCAGCCGCGCGCGCCATGCCGCGCAGGCGCAGCTGCTCGTCGCAGTCCATCACCAGCAGGGAAATGCCGCCCTCGCCGCGCAGCTGGAAGGTGAGCCGGCCCGGCTGCTTGAGGTTGGCCGCAATCAGCGCCGTCACGGCCGCCATCTGGCCGAGCAGCTCGCGCGCAGCCACGGGGTAGGCGCGGCCGGCGATCATCTCGCGCCAGGCCGGGCCGAGCTGCACCCAGGCGCCGCGGATGTCGAGCTGCTCGAAGAGGAAGCCGCGCACGCGGCCGGATTCGAGCTCGGCGGCGCTCAATTGAGCTGTACCCGCTCGCCCCAGGGCACGACGCCCTTGCCCTTGACCAGCCAGATCACCGGGTAGTTGGGCGGCGCCTTGGGAAAATCGCCTTCGGCGTCGGTAAAGTAGACGAGCATGTTGGGGCTGCGGTTCTCACGCTCGACCCAGTCGAACACCGGCCGGAAGTCGGTGCCGCCGCCGCCTTCGATGTCAGTCGGCAGCTGCATGGTGTCCCAGGGTTCGAACTCCCACGGCGATTTGTCGGCGAGGTGGTTGTCGCAGGCGAGCAGCGTCACCTTCGCGCGCACCTGTCCCTTGAGCGCGTCGAGCTCGGTGACGAACTCGCGCAATTCCTCGTCGGAAATCGAGCCGCTGGTGTCGATCGCGGCGACAACGTCGATGCCCTCGCTCGAGAGGCGCGGCAAGAGCGCGTCCCCTTCGCGCCGCGACGGCCGCCGCCAGGAATAATCGTCGCGCTGGTTCACTGCAAAGAAGCGCGCCAGCAGCGCACGCCACGGCAGACTCGGCGCCAGCAGGTCGTCGACCCAGCGCAGCATCGATTGCGACAGCTTGCCGGCCTGGCGCGCCGACTGCGCCGCCGCAGCGAGGCGGTTCTTCCATTGCTCGGCGAGCTCCTCGCGCTCGCTCTGCGACAGCGGGTCGGGCTTCTGCGACGCCTGGCCGCCGCTGCCCTCGCGCTCCTCGGCCTCGCTCTGCCCCTCCTTGCCCTGGCCACCCGATTCGCCCGCCTCGGGGTTGTCCTGGCGCTGGTTCTCGTCGGGGCTCGCGCCGGCCTCGTTCTCGTTGTCGAACAGGTGCTCGTCGAAGGATTCCTCCGGCGTGTCCTCCGGGATCATCGGGTAGATCTCTTCCGCCGACAGCGTCATGAAATTCTGGTCGGCGAGGATGCCGTGCAGCGGCGGCTTCATGCCGTCCTCGATCAGCACCAGGTTCACCGCGTGCTCGCACGCCACGTCCCAGCGCCGCTTGATGCGGCCGTGGCGGCGGTGGTCGTGCCCCATCGCACAGTGCATCGCCTCGTGTGCCAGCACGAACTGCGTCTGCGCAAGATTGAGATTCTCGATGAAGCCCGGGTTGAAGTAGAACGCCTTGGCGTCGGTCGCCGTGGTCTTGCACCAGTCGGGCGCGGCTTTCAGCGGCAGGTGCATCACCAGCGAACCCAGGAAGGGCCGCTCCATGATCAGCCGCGTGCGCGCGGCGGCAAGCTTGGTGAGGACGGGCGCGAGCGCGGCGTCGTCGGCTTCGCTCATGGGATCAATGCTCGTACAGCACCAGGTCGGCAATGCTGTTCGCCCACTCGGCGAACGCCGGCACCGCGAACAGCGGCCGGCCGACTGCGCGGTGCAGGTCGGAGACCAGCATCACGCCCAGTTCGCGCTGCGGGAAGCGGTGCGCGTACTTGAGGATGTGGCCGTAGATCGTCGCCGCGTTGCCGCTGTCGGCGGCCTGCACGGCCTTGCGCACCAGCGCGGCGGCAACGCCGTACTGCAGGTCGACGCCCTGCGGCACCTCGGCGTCCTGGCCGGCGATGATGGCGTCGATGTCGGGCATCTGCGCCATGTTGTCGACGAAGGTCTTGAGTTCCAGGCCGGCCGACTGGCCGACGCAGGCCACCAACGAATCCGCGAGGAGGTCGGTCTTGTCGAACTTCTGCAGCGCGCGGTGGGCGAACTCCCACGAGCGCGGGCTGGGGAAGGCGATCGGCGTGTGCGCCGGATCGAAACTGAACAGCAGGTCGGGGCGGAAGCGCAGGAAGGCGATCACGCGCGGGTCGATCTCTTCCGTGTGGGCCCAGTGCACCCAGTCGTCGAGATGCACTTCGACCTCGTAGTGGGTGAAGCGGTTGGCGAGCGGCGCCGGCATCGCGTAGGTCACGCCGCGGTCGCCCTGGCGGTTGCCGGCGGCGAAGATCACCCAACCCTCGGGCACCTGGTATTCGCCGAGGCGGCGGTCGAGGATGAGCTGGTAGGCCGCGGCCGACACGGTCGGCGGCGCCGAGGTGATCTCGTCGAGGAACAGGATGCCGGACACCCCGTGGCGTTCGGCGTCCGGCAGCACGGCCGGGATCGACCACTCGACCAGGTTGCCGCTGCGGAACGGAATGCCGCGCAGGTCGGTCGGCTCCATCTGCGAGAGACGGATGTCGATCAGCGGCACGCCGTGCTGCTGCGCGATCTTGGCGACGATCTGCGACTTGCCGACGCCGGGGGGACCCCACAGCATCACCGGCGTGTGATGGCCGTCAGCGGCGCTTTCGAATTCGCGGTCGAGGATGGTTTCGATGTGTGAGGGGCGCATGGAGAGTCGGAACAACGGTGGAGTGCGGAAATGATAATCGCTCGCGCAGTCCCGTTCCAGCCTCGCCCTTGATCGGGGTGGGGAGATTTTGCTAACGTGGGCCGACCCCGAGAACTGGAAGCAGCATGAATTTTTGCAGTGAATGCGGCAGCGCCGTGGTGCTGCGCGTGCCGGACGGCGACCACCTGCCGCGCCACGTGTGCCCCGTGTGCGGCACCATCCATTACCAGAACCCCAAGATGGTCGTCGGCTGCATTCCCGAATGGGAAGACAAGGTGCTGCTGTGCCGCCGCGCGATCGAGCCGAAGTACGGCCTGTGGACGCTGCCGGCAGGTTTCATGGAAAACGGCGAAACCACGCTCGAAGGCGCGGCGCGCGAAACCTGGGAGGAGGCCGGCGCGCGCATCGAGGTCGGCGGGCTCTACACCCTCTTCAACCTGCCGCACATCAACCAGGTGTATTTCATGTTCCGCGCGCGGCTGCTCGACCTGGATTTCCAGCCCGGCATCGAATCGCTCGAAGCGCGCCTGTTCACCGAAGCGGAAATTCCCTGGGAGCAGATCGCTTTCCGCACCGTGCACGCGACGCTGCAGCAGTACTTTGCCGACCGCCGCGCCGGCTCATTCGATTTTCACTTCGGCGACATCCGCACCCGCTAGGCCGCGACCGCGAGCTGCTCGCGGCCGACGACTTCCATGCCGACGCGCAGCCAGCCCTCGTGGGTTTCCTGAACCTCGCCCAGGCGCAGGCGGTAGGCCACGGCGCCGTCGCGCAGCGTGAGCAGCGCACCGGCGCGATAGTGCGAGGCCGGGACCAGGAGATTGCTCATGCCCTGCTCCGCCGTCGTCATCGGCAGCAGCACGCCCCAGGCCGTGTCCTGCCCGGCGCTTTCCTCGAACTCGACCTCCACCCGCTTGGGATGGCGCGACAGGCGCTGCACGCCAACCAGATGCTGGCCGTCTTCCTCGCGCGTCCAGCGCACCGCCAGCACCTGCCAGGCGTTCTCGGACGGTTCCAGGTTCACAGCCAGCAGGCGGCCGTTGGGCAGGGCTCGCGCGGTCGGCAGGACCAGACCCATGCCCTCCATGCTTTCGTCGCGCAGCGTCCAGGGTTCCAGCAGCAGGCGCTGATCGGACGCCTCGGGATGCGCCAGCGCCGCAAGAATGTTGTCGATGCCGCTGGTCACCCAGGCGTTGCCGAAGCGGTGCGAACGGTGACGGTTGCGGCGGATGCCGCCGCGCTCGATCAGGCTGGCGACCTGCCGCGCCAGCTCGCGCTGGTCCTCCGGCGGCGCGTCCGACTTCAGCGTCTCGATCACGCCGCGCAAGCCGAAGTAGCGCAACCGCTTGCCTTCGATGAGCGCGTCGCCCATCACGCTGGCCCCTTCATCGAGCGACAGATCGACCACGTGGGTATGGGTATGGCGCATCGGCTTGGTGTTCGGCAAAGGCAGCTGTCGGCAGGCTTCGATCAGGCCGGCGATCGCCTCGATTTCCTCAGGGCGGTAGCCAAGCGGATTGACCAGGCCCATCATCACGGTCAGCGCATATTCGCGCGCGCAATGCGTCTCGCGGCCATCCAGCTTCACCCCTTGCTGGGACAGTTCCTCACGCTCGACCAACCGATAGATGCGGTTCACCCGCCGCCAGGCCGAAGGCTGTGGCAGGCGCGACTGATGATAGTCCCAGCGCATTGCCTGTCGCGCGTAGAACAGCGCGCGCACGGCGATCTCGGCGAGCTGCGGACGCAGCCCGGCACCCGGCGCATCGCGGCAGGCCTGCTTCAGCAGGGCGAGCCAGGCATCGCCCAGATGCATCCACAAGCTCCAGGTCTCGCGCCACAGCGCCTGCCGCGCCAGACGGAAGGTTGCCTGGTTGCGCACGTACTGCTCGACCAGGCTGTGTTGCAACGGCAAGCCGGCGGCCTCGATCTTCAGCAGGGACTTCATGCGGGAAACGGATGCCGGCTCGTGTTCCGCGTTGAAACGCTCGAGCCCCTCGACCAGCGCGTGGTGGGTGTCGTAGTCGGAATCGAACGACAGGTGCTTCAGCCACTTCTCGGTGGCCTTCACTGTTGCGAACGGTGAACCGGCTGCCGCCTTGCGGCGACGCGTGATCATATTCAGCATTTCAAACAGTTCGCTCATGTCCGGGATGGCGTGATGGCTATGTTCATCCATCAGCAGCTTTTATGCCAGATTCACGCGCGCTTCCCGGGGCTGCCGCCAGGCCAAGTGTGCGTAAATGCAACGGCCGCCCTCCGCCGCCGCGTACGAAAACCCGACACACGTTGACGACCCCGCGACACCCCGGCCCCGGACAAAGCACAACGCTGCGGCTACAATGCGCGCCTCGGAAGCGTGGCCGAGCGGTTTAAGGCACCGGTCTTGAAAACCGGCGATGGCGCAAGCCATCCGTGAGTTCGAATCTCACCGCTTCCGCCATTCCCCTCAGGGGCCGATCAAATTTTTCGATCCCGGCCCCTTCAGCCCTTCAATCCCCGCCCGATTCCTCCATCAGACGCCCGTGCGAGCGGGCCTGGGAGGCGCATGTCGCTGCAACTGAACACCAACCTGCCGGCCATGAACAGCGCCCGAAACCTTGCGGCTTCGGAGTCGATGCTCGGCCGCACGCTGCAGCGGCTGTCGTCCGGCCTGCGCATCAACAGTGCGCGCGACGACGCGGCGGGGCTGGCCATTTCAGAACGCTTCACCACCCAGATTCGCGGCATCAACCAGGCGGTGCGCAACGCCAACGACGGCATTTCCATGCTGCAGACCGCCGAGGGCGCGTTGTCGGCGGTGTCCGGCTCACTGCAGCGCATCCGCGAACTGGCGGTGCAGGCGGCCAACGCAACCAACAGCGACAGCGACCGCGCCGCCATGCAGCAGGAGGCGGCGCAGCTGGTCGCCGAGATCGACCGCGTCGGCCGCACCACCAGCTTCAACGGCGAGCGGGTCTTCGCCGCCAGCACCACCAGCGCCGTCGGCGACCCCGACCAGCTCGCGGTCGTCGACGGCCTGATGAGCGGCTGGCTGCAACAGGCCGAATCGATGATCGAGCAGTATTTCGGCCTCACCGGCGACGGCGCAGGCCTGCGCATCGAGCTGACCAGTTTCACCGACGGTGTCGGCGGCGTCGCGGCCCGTGTCGGCGGGGCGATTCCCGCCAGCTACACCGGCAAGGCGACCAACGTCGTGCTGCAGGTCGACATGGCCGACTTCGTACCCCCTAATCCGCCCAACGGCGGCAGCGCGCCCTTCTATCACGACCGCACCATCGCCCACGAAATGGTGCATGCGGTGATGTACCGCAGCACCAACATCGGCTCGATGTCGAATCCCGTCCTCGACCAGACCTGGTTCCTCGAAGGCGCGGCCGAGTTCATCGCCGGCGGCGACGAGCGTCTTGCCGCCTCGGTCAACGGCATCGGCGTCGGCGGCCTGATGACGCGCGCCGGCACCTTCGGCACCCAGGCCGGCAGCTGGGCCGGCGACACGCACGACTATGCCGCCGGCTACGCGGCGGTGCGCTATCTGCACCAGCAGATCAAGGACACCGGCGGCCAGGGCATCAAGGACCTGATGCTTCATCTCACCAACAACCCCACCGCGACGCTCGACGATGCCATTGCTGCCGTCAGCAACGGTCGCTTCGCCGACTCCAACGATTTCTTCACCAACGCGACCTATGGCTTCAACGCCCAGGGTGCGGCATTCATAAACGGCCTCGATCTCGCCAACGCCGATACCGGCGCGGTCGGCGGCCTCGATGCCGACGGCGGACCGGTCAAGACCGCCGAGAGCGTGGTGCCAACGGGTTCCAGCCGCAGCGGAACGGACCAGTTGGCCGGCTTCGTCGAAGACTGGGAAACCGTCGCCAGCTCGACCCCGGTCGCGCTCAGCAAGACCCTGCAGATCGGCGCCAACGTCGGCGAGACGCTCGACGTCAGCACCACCGCAATGAACGGGACGGCGCTCGATATCATGGATGTCGATCTCGTCACTGGCTACAACCAGGCGATCGCCAAGATGGATCGCGCACTCGATTACGTGAGCGCCCAGCGCGCCCGCATCGGCGCCCAGCTCAACCGCCTGGAGTCGACCATCGCCAACCTGCAGGGCAACGCCGAATCGATGACCGCGAGCCGCTCGCGCGTGATGGATGCCGACTACGCAGCCGAAACCGCCGAGCTCACGCGCACGCAGATCCTGCAGCAGGCCGGCGTGGCGATGCTGGCCCAGGCCAACGCGCTGCCACAGAACATCCTGACGCTGCTTCGCTGAGCCCACCGGGTCCCCGCCCTGCAGCCCGCGAGGGCTTTTTTTGTGCGTGCCCGACTTGATGCGAAAATCCGCGCATGGCACGTCCACAGCTCCTCACCACCTATTTTCATGACCGCGACAGCGCGGGGATGACCTATGTCTACCCGGTCGTGTCGCGACGCGCCGGCGGCGTGTCGGTCGGCGTCAACCTCAATCCCAACCACGCCTGCAACTGGGCCTGCGTGTACTGCCAGGTGGAAGGTCTGGTGCGCGGCGCCGCACCCGAGATCGACCTCGCGCAACTCGAACGCGAACTTCGGGCGATGCTCACTGACATCCTGCAGGGCGACTTCATGCAGGCCTGCGTGCCCGAAGGTGCGCGGCGGCTGAACGACATCGCGCTCTCCGGCAACGGCGAGCCGACCAGTGCCAAAGTTTTCCCGCAGGTGATCGAATTGATCGGGCGGGTGATGGCCGACTTCGATCTCGTGGGCAAGATCAAGCTGGTGCTCATCACCAACGGCAGCCTCGCCGACCGCCCCCGCGTGCAGGAGGGCATCCGCAAGATGGCCGCGCTCAACGGCGAGGTCTGGTTCAAGTTCGACAGCGCGACCGGCGCCGGGATGCGCGCGATCAACCAGACGCGCATTGCCCCCGAAAAGCACTTCGAGCGCCTCGCCGACGCCGCGCGCCTGTGCCCGACCTGGCTGCAGACCTGCGTGTTCGCGTTCGACGGCAAGCCGCCATCGGATGAAGAACAGAGCGCGTATCTCTCAGCCGTGGCGCGCATGAAGCGCGAAGGCATTCCCGTGCAGGGCGTACTGCTGTATGGCCTCGCACGCCCGTCGATGCAGCCGCAGGCGCCGCGGCTGTCCGCGCTGCCCGCTTCGTGGCTCGAAGCCTATGCGGAGAAAATTCGCGCGGCCGGCTTGCCGGTAAGGGTGTCTCCATGATCCACGGCATCGGCACCGACCTGCTCGACGCGCGGCGCATCCGCGACGGCCTCGCGCGCTTCGGCGAGCACTACGCCGACCGCCTGTTGGCCCCCGCCGAGCACGCCGGCTACTACGCCAGCGCCGACCCGGCGCGCTTTCTCGCCAAGGCCTTCGCCGCCAAGGAGGCCTTCGCCAAGGCCTGCGGCACCGGACTGCGTCCGCCGGTGACGCTGCGCAATATCGCCGTGCTGCGCGACGCGCACGGCAAACCGCATGTCGAATGCGCGCCCGAACTCGCCGCCTGGCTGGCAGATCGCGGCGTCCAAGCGCACCATGTTTCCCTGTCCGACGAGGGCGAGCTCGTCCTCGCCTACGTCATCCTGGAGCGATCATGACCTTGGGCCCGCTGATGCTCGACGTCGCCGGCACCGAACTCACCGACGACGACCGCCGCCGCCTCAGCCACCCCCTGGTCGGCGGCGTGATCCTGTTTTCCCGCAACTACCGCGACCCGGCGCAGCTCGCCGCGCTTACCGCCGAGATCCATGCGCTCAAATCGGCGCCGCTGCTGATCGGAGTCGACCACGAGGGCGGCCGCGTGCAGCGATTCAAGGAGGGCTTCACGCGGCTGCCGCCGATGCGCGCCTTCGGCGAGATCTGGAACGAACACCCGCAGCGCGCGCGCGAACTCGCGCGCGAGGCGGGCTACGTGCTGGGCGGCGAACTGCGCGCGCACGGCGTCGACTTCAGCTTCGCGCCGGTGCTCGACCTCGACTACGGCGCCTCATCGGTGATCGGCGACCGCGCCTTCCACGCCGACCCGCACGCCGTGTTCCAGCTCGGCCAGGCGGTCATGCTCGGCATGAAGGACGCCGGCATGGCCGCCTGCGGCAAGCACTTCCCCGGCCACGGTTTCGTCAAGGCCGATTCGCACGTCGACATCCCGGTCGATACCCGCACGCTCGGCGACCTCGCGATCGCCGACCTCGTGCCCTTCCGCCTGATGATCGAGGCGGGCCTGCACGCGGTGATGCCGGCGCACGTGATCTACCCGGAAGTCGACGCCTTGCCCGCCGGGTTCTCGCGCGTGTGGCTACACAAGGTGCTGCGCCAGCAGCTGAATTTCGACGGTGCGATCTTCAGCGACGACCTCTGCATGGCGGGCGCGGCGGTCGCGGGCGACATCGTCGCGCGCGTGACGGCGGCGCTCGAAGCGGGCTGCGACATGGCGCTGGTGTGCAACCGGCCGGATCTGGCCGACGAGGTGCTGGCCAAGCTCAAGGTCGACTGGCCGGCGCCGGCACGCGCACGACTTGCCCGCATGCACGGCCATCCACACCCGCACACCCTGACCCAGCTGCGCGAATCGGCACGCTACGCCAATGCGCTGCACCACATCGCGGGACTCGGCGTGAATTCCGGTGACCTCAACCTGCAGGTCGACCCAACCGACTACTGTGGGCGCGCCTAGCCACGACCACGGCCACGCCCACGATCACGGCCACGCCAATGGTCAAGGGCATGCGCATCATGAGCACGCGCACGGCAGCCGCAGCACGCTGCTGATTGCGCTGCTGCTGACGCTGGGTTTCGCCGCGGTCGAGGCGGTCGCCGGCTGGTGGTCGGGCTCGCTCGCGCTGCTTGCCGACGCCGCCCACATGCTCACCGACAGTTCGGCGCTGGCGCTCGCCGCCGCCGCGGCCTGGCTCGCGCGGCGCCCGCCCAGCCTGTCGCATTCCTACGGCCTCGCGCGCGCCGAGGTGATCGCCGCGCTGTTCAACAGCCTGCTGATGCTGGCGCTCATCGCCTTCATCGTCCACGAAGCCTGGCAGCGGCTGGGCAACCCGCGCGACATCGCGGGCGGGACTGTGATCGGCGTCGCCGTCGTCGGGCTGGCGGTGAACCTGGGCGTCGCCTGGGTGCTGCACGGCGGCGAGCAGACGCTCAACAGCCGCGCCGCGCTGCTGCACGTGCTGGGCGACGCGCTCGGCTCGGTCGCGGCGATCGCCGCCGGCGTCGTCGTGGTGACCACCGGCTGGACGCCGATCGACCCGCTGCTCTCGCTCTTCGTCGCGGCGCTCATCGGCGTCGCCGCGCTGCGCCTGCTGCGCGAAGTCGTTCACGTGCTGATGGAAGGCGTGCCGCCGCACCTCCAGCTCGATGCGGTCGGGCACGACCTTGCCGCGCTCGACGGCGTCATCCGCGTCCACGACCTGCACGTGTGGACCGTGTCGTCCGGAACGATCGCGCTCTCCGCCCACCTCGAAATCCGCCGGCTGGAAGACTGGCCCGCGATCCTCGACGCCGCCCGCCGCGCCCTGGACGCGCGCCACGGCATCCGCCACGTCACGCTGCAGCCGGAAGTCCTCGTCGCCCAGCCGCTGCGGCGACAGTCCGCGGGCTGAGCCCCCACAAAAAAATCTTCTCACTGCCGCTTGACATGTAGATGCGAATCATTATCATTCGGATAACTGATTATTTATTCGAACGCCCATGTCCGAATCGACCCCGCTCTCCGACCGCCACGCGCTCCCCCCGGAGCAACGGCCTTCTCTGCCGGACACCGTGCCGGCAGAGCTTTTATTCCGCGGCAGGCAGGAAGTCCTGATCCGCCACAACGGTGAGCACTATCGCCTCCGCATCACCAAGAGCGGCAAGCTGATCCTCACCAAGTAGCCCCTTCCCCCGCCCGCCCGCGCCGACGCGCCAGCCAGCCCTTCACCCAAGCAAGGAGACTGGCATGACCCCACCCCCCATCCGCAATACCCCCGACATCGTCATCGCCGCCACGCGCTGGCTGATCCAGCGCCACCGGCTGACCGGCTGCCCGGGCGTCGCCCGCCTGGTCGAGCAGCACCTCGACTGGCTGGCCGCCCGCGCCGGGGATCCGGCGCTGGCCGACGCCCGCCGGCGCCTCGCGCGCGAGTGGCGCACCCCCATTACCCATCCGGCCGCCGGCACGCCGCCGGTGCTGCATTGAAAGGAGACGACCATGATTGCACTCGGCAACCCCGCCCCCGAAGTCCGCTGCGAAGCCACGCTGCCGGATGGCCGCATCGAATCGATCTCGCTCGCCGACTACCGCGGGCGCTGGATCGTGCTGTGCCTGTGGCCCTTCGATTTCACCCTGCCCTGCCAGGCCGACCTGCGAGCCTATTCCGACCTCGCCCACGACTTCGCCGTGTCGGGTGCGGTCCTGCTCGGCGCCAGCG
This sequence comes from Pseudomonadota bacterium, assembly GCA_041694715.1. Classification (GTDB taxonomy): domain Bacteria; phylum Pseudomonadota; class Gammaproteobacteria; order Burkholderiales; family Thiobacillaceae; genus Thiobacillus. The sequence goes on from JBGFSF010000043.1 coordinate 26,646, forward strand.
TCGACTCGGTCTACGCCCACCGCGCCTGGGTCCGGCACGCGCTGGGCATGGTGCACTTTCCGCTGCTGGGCGACGTCACCCGCGAGCTGGTCCAGGGTCTCGGCGTGCTCGCCGCCCACGGCGGCGCGCTGCGTTCCACCTTCATCGTCGACCCTGAAGGCCGCGTCGTCAGCCAGTCGGCCCACGCCTTCGAAGTCGCCCCCTCGGCCCACGAAACCCTGCGTCTCCTGCACGCCCTGCAGGGGGGAGAACTGGCCGCTTCGGCCTGGCCGTCCGGCGAGCCGTTCGCCGCGGCCGCCTGAGAAAGGATTCATCATGCGCACCACGCCCGCCGCTTCCCTCCTCGTCGCCGCCCTCGTCATGCTGCGTCAGCCCTGCGCGCGCAGCCAGGCCACGGCCCGCCTGCTGCTCGAGCGCGCCGCCGAACACACCGGCCTGAGCCCCGCGGAGCGCGAGGCCTGCCTCAGCCTCGCCGACGACATCGATGCCGAGCCGCTGGCTCGTCCTACTGCCCGACCGCGAAGGGGTGTGCTCACCCTCCTGCCCGGCGGAGGGGAGAACGTTCGGGCGGACAGGCCCCGGGACACGGCTCTGAGCGGAATCCCGGTTTGACTAATTAATAGGAATCGTTATCATTCGTTTTTTTATGTGGTTTGGCGGCAACGGCTGCCAGTCCACGCCCTGATCCGCCAGCCACGGACGCCCCCTCGGGCGCCTCCCAGCCAGCCTTGTTCCACCGGACACGCACTGCCTGGGATGACCGCCTCGCTCACCACCGCCATCGCACTCGACCCTGCCCGCTCCGCTGCGCTCGCTTCGCACGCGTGGCGGGCGGGCCGCCCCGCGCGCCTGTCACCCGCCGCGCTTGCCGGCGTGGCGCTCGCCCACGCGGGCCTGTTCGCCCTGCTGCTGGCGGCGCCCGACGCCCCGGCGCCGACCCAGCCGCCGCGCCCGCTCACGGTCAGCCTGATCGAACTCGCGCCCAAGCCGGTCGAGCCCGTCGTCGTGCCGCCGCCGCGCCCGCAGCCGGCCCTCGACACCCCACGGCCGACGCCGGTGCCGCCCGAAGCAGTCGTCGCCCCGCCGGTGCCCGAGACGCCGGTGGCACAGCCGGCGCCGCAACCCGTGGCGGTACCCGCCCCGGTGCCGGCGCCCGTCGTGGCCGAAGTCGCGCCCCCCGTGCCGCCGGCACCCACGCCGCCGCGCCCGGCCGATTACCTCACCAACCCCAAGCCGCCCTACCCCGCGCTGTCGCGCCGGCTCGGCGAGGCGGGCCTGGTGCGCCTCAACGTGCTGGTCAACGCCGACGGCAGCGTCGGACGCCTGGAGCTCGACCGCAGCAGCGGTCACCCGCGCCTCGACCGCTCGGCGATGGAGACCGTGCAATCGAGCTGGAAATTCGAGCCCGCCCGCCAGGGCGGCAAGGCCGTGCCCGCCTGGGTCATCGTGCCGATTCAATTCACCCTCAGGAGCTGATCCCATGGACGCCGCAGTCAATTCGCCCCAACTGGGCTTCGCCCACTTCATCGCGCAGGCGGACAGCCTCGCGCACTTCCTGCTGGTCGTGCTGCTGACGATGTCGGTCATCACCTGGTACCTGATCGTGACCAAGAGCTACGCCAACTGGCGCATGAAGCAGCACGCGCAGTCCTTCCTCGCACACTTCTGGGCGGCGCCGGGCATGGCTGCGGTCGCCGACTACCTGCAGCAGCACGGCGTGCGCGACCCCTTCTCGCACCTGACCCACCACGGGCTCAAGGCCGCCGAGCAGCATCGCAACAAGACCGGCCAGCGCCAGATCGAGTCCGGCTCGGCCGACGAATTCCTCACCCGCGCGCTGCGCCGCGCGATCAACCAGGACACCGCGCGGCTCGAATACGGCCACACCATGCTGGCGTCGATCGCATCAAGCGCGCCCTTCGTCGGCCTGTTCGGCACGGTGTGGGGCATCTACCACGCGCTGGTCAACATCGGCATGAGCGGCTCGGGCAGCCTCGACCAGGTCGCCGGCCCCGTCGGCGAGGCGCTGATCATGACCGCGCTGGGGCTCGCCGTCGCCATTCCCGCTGTGCTCGCGTACAACTTCTTCAACCGCGCCAAGCGCGCCATGCTCACCGAGATCGACGGCTTCGCGCACGATCTGTTCGCGTTCATGTCGACCGGCGTGCGCAACAACACCCGCGACACCGCGCCGGTGTACGTGATGCCGGCCGCGCGGAGCGCATGATGGCTTTCGGCGGACGCATGAACGACGCCGGCGACGGCGACAACGCGGAAATCAACATGATTCCGCTCATCGACGTGATGCTGGTGCTGCTGGTGATCTTCATCATCACCGCGCCGCTGCTGACTCACGCGGTCAAGGTCGACCTGCCGCAGGCATCGAGCCAGCCCAACGAGGTCAAGCCGGACACGGTGAACCTCGCCATCCAGGCCGACGGCGCCGTGTTCTGGAACAGCGAAGCGGTCGACACCGCGACGCTGCATGCGCGCATGTCCGATGCCGCGCAGCAGTCGCCGCAACCCGAGCTGCACCTGCGCGCCGACGGCGAGCTCGCCTACAAGCACGTCGCGCGCCTGATGGCCGACGCCTCGCGCGCCGGACTCACCCGGCTCGGCTTCGTTACCGATCCGAGGGACGCGCGCTAGCGCCTACCGAATCCCACCCTTCCTAATTTAGCCAGCCACCTGTTCGCAGCCAGCCAGCCAGACATAACCAACCTGCCGACTGGAGAACCCCATGCAGACACGTCTTACTGCCCCGCTCACCCTCAAGCTGTTGCCGCTCGCACTCGCTGCGGCCCTGCAATCCCCCTCGCTGGCATTGGCCGAAGATCGGACCCTGCCGCGCATCGACGTCATCGTCGGCGGCGAGGAAGCCATCAGCAAACAGCCGGGCTCGGTCTCCATCGTCGACAGCGAACAGCTCGAGCGCACCCAGCCGCTGTCGACCGAAGACGCGCTGCGTCGCGTTCCGGGCGTTCACATCAAGGGCGAGGAAGAGACCGCCGTCGTCGCCAACATCGGCATTCGGGGCTTGAGCGCCGCCGACTACAAGTCGCTGATCCTCGAAGACGGCGTGCCGGTCGCGCCCGGCCTCTTCGTCGGCAACGGTCGCTACTACAACCCGCGCATCCAGCGCATGGACGAAATCGAAGTGCTGAAAGGCGCGGCCGCGCTGCGCTACGGCCCCAACACCATCGGCGGCGTCATCAACTACAAGACCAAGGACCCCATCGACGGCTTCGCCGTGTCGGGTCGCGTCGGCACGCACAGCTATCGCGAAGCGACGATCGAGGCCGGCGGCGCGACGCCTTCCGGCGAGGCCAAGGCCGGCCTGATGTACACCCGCGCATCCAGCGACGGCTTCCAGGACAAGGACTTCTCGATGCAGGACCTGATGGTCAAGGCCGGCATGGCGCTGGGAGACAACCAGTGGCTGGGCGCGAAGTTCACGCATTACGAAAACGATGCCAACATTTCGTACCGCGGCCTGTTCCTGGGCGAGTACAACGCCGGCGCGTCGCACAACCCGGCGCCGGACGACTACTTCCTCACCGAGCGCACCTCGTTCGACATCAACCACATGTGGGAAATCCGTCCCGGCATGAACCTCAACACCGTGTTGTACTGGAGCGAGATGTACCGCGACTACTGGCGCTTTGCCGTGGACAGCGCGGCCTCGACCGCGGCCGGTAGCTGGGTGTACACGAACGTCGTCAACGGCAACAACCGCGCTTTCGATCGCGTCGGCCTGGATTCGCGACTCACGTTTGCCAGCACGCTCTTCGGCGTGGGCGGCGAAGCCGAAATCGGCGTGCGCGTCATGCAGGAAGAGATGGCCGACCAGGGCATCGCCGCGACCCGCGCCAACCCGCGCACCGGCACCATCACCACCGACCGCATCGATTCCGCCACCAGCTACGCGCTCTTTGCGCAGAACCGCTTCGACGTGACCGACAAGCTCTCGATCACCCCCGGCCTGCGCATCGAAAGCTACGAGCAGGAACGTGAAGACCTCCGCAACGCCGCGAACAACGGCAGCAGCTCGAACACCGAATACCTGCCCGGCATCGGTGCAACCTACAAGCTGAACCCCGCCGCCCAGCTCTACGGCAGCGTCTACAAGGCCTTTTCGCCGCCGCTCAACTCGCAGTCCATTGTCACCGGCGTGGATCAGCAGCTCGACGCCGAGCACTCGATCAACCTCGAGTTCGGCGTGCGCGGCGGCAGCGGCCCGCTGCGGTATGAAGTCACCGCCTTCCAGATGGACTTCGACAACCAGATCACCCCGGCCATCTCCGGCGGCCTGGCCAACGCCAACGCCGGCAGCACCCTGCATCGCGGCCTGGAAGCGGCGATGGGCTATCGCTGGAACAACGGCTTCAGCGTCGACGGCAACCTGACCTGGATCCCGGTCTCGGAGTACCGCGAGAATCGCGGCGGCGGCATCAATGCCGGCAACCGCCTGCCCTACTCGCCCGAACTGCTCGCGAACCTGAGCCTGGCCTACGCGGCCGGCCCCCTGAACGCCGCGCTTTCCTGGAATTACGTCGACGACCAATTCGGCTCCGGCACCAACAGCGTGCCGATCACCGGCAGCGGCAATTCCATCTGGTCGGGCCAACTGCCGAGCTACTACACCGTCGACCTCACCGGCAGCTACGACGTCAACAAGCAGCTCAAGGTCTTCGGTGCAGTCAAGAACCTCACCGACGAGCGCTACATCGCCGGCCTGCGCCAGGGCATCTACGCCGGCCCCGAGCGGGCGGTCGAGGTGGGCGCCCGATTCACGTTCTGACCGTGCAATTTGCCACTTGACCCGACGTGGCCTGGCAAGAACCAGGCCGCTCGCCTGTTGCGCCGCGCCCGCGCGGCCACATGAATTGATTGAACGAGGCAGCCCGCTCATCGCCAGCCAGCCCAAGGGATTTTTTTGAATTGGACTTGCTGACATGCCCACTTTCAAGTCTGCTCTGAAGACCGCCAGCACTGGTAACGGCATGCCCCGGAATGCTGGGGCATACGTGTCGACGGGGATTACCGCACCAAGGAATATGGCACCTGTCGACGCAAATTGCTCAACGGCGAGGCCTCGAGCGACCAACCAGTCTGTACCCGCTGCTACCCGACTAGGTTCCTGCCTGCTGCAAGGTGCCTCGTTCATCACCCCGCTTGCTTCTCCATCTGCTTAGTCAGCCGATGAACACTTCCGCCATCGCCCTCGTCGGCAATCCCAACGTCGGCAAATCCGTCCTGTTCCACCGCCTGACCGGGGCCTACGTCAACGTTTCGAACTACCCCGGCACCACGGTCGAGGTGGCGCGCGCCGCGACGCGTTTCGACCCGGCACTCGAATTGATCGACACGCCCGGAGTGCTCACGCTGCCGGCGCGCAGCGACGACGAGCGGGCGACCCTGTACGCGCTGTTTCACGAACCGCTGCGCACCCTGGTGCAGGTGGGCGATGCCAAGAACCTGCGCCGCACGCTCACGCTGACGGCGCTGCTCGCCGAGCTCGGGCTGCCGATGGTGCTCGCGCTCAACATGGCGGACGAGGCGAAGGCGCGCGGTCTCGAGATCGACGGCGCCGAACTGGCGACGGCCCTCGGGTGCCCGGTGGCCTCCACCGTTGCCACCGGGGGCGAAGGCGTGGCAACGCTGACCCGCGACCTGGCGGATGCGAAGCTGCCACGCGCGCTGCTGCACTACGACCCCGCCACCGAAGCCGCGATCACTCGCCTGGCGGAGCATATCGAGCAGCATGCCCGGCATCCGCGCCTCGCGTCGCGCGGCCTCGCCATCCTCTACCTGGGCGAGGACAGCGTCACCGAGACCTGGCTGCACGACGCCGCGGGGACCCACACCGCAGCGCTGCAGGCAGCGCGCGCCGACGCCCGCGCCGCCGGCGTGACCTCCGCCACGCTGGCGCACGAGCGCGGCGAAGCCGCCAGCCTGCTCGCCACCCGCGTCAGCCGGCGGCACGCCGACACCGCCCCGCGGCTGTCGCAACGCGTCGCCCGCTGGGTGATCCATCCGCTGTGGGCTTGGCCCATCCTGCTCGGCGTGCTGTTCGCAGTCTACGAGTTTGTCGGCGTGTTCGGCGCCGGAACGCTGGTCGGCCTGCTCGAAGAAGAGCTGTTCGGCGCCCACCTCAACCCTGCCATCGAAGGTTTCGTCCGGCAGCACGTCCACGCCGGCTGGCTCGCCGACCTGCTGGTCGGCGAATACGGTCTGTGGACCATGGGCATGACCTACGCGCTGGCGCTGATCCTTCCCATCGTCACCACCTTCTTCATCGCCTTCGGCATACTCGAGGACTCGGGCTATTTCGCCCGGCTGTCGGTGCTGTCCAACCGCGTCTTCACCTTGTTCGGGCTCAACGGCCGTGCGGTGCTGCCGATGGTGCTGGGCCTGGGCTGCGTGACGATGGCGACGCTCACCACCCGCATCCTGTCGTCGCCGCGCGAACGCCTCATCACCATCTTCCTGATGGCGCTGGCGATTCCCTGCTCGGCGCAGCTCGGCGTGGTGCTGGGCCTGCTCGGCGGCATCTCGTTCACCGCCACGCTGATCTGGCTCGCCGCCATAGTCGCGGTGCTGATCCTGGCCGGCTGGCTCGCCGCGAAACTGATTCCCGGCCGGCGCATCCCTCTGGTCACCGAAATGCCGCCGATGCGGCTGCCGCTCGCCGGCAACGTGGCGAAGAAGACGGTCGGCCGCCTCAAGTGGTACCTGATCGAAGTGATCCCGCTGTTCCTGCTCGGCGCGTTCCTGATGTTCCTGCTCGACCGCGTCGGCGTGCTGCCGGCGATCATCCGCGCCGGCGAACCGCTGGTCACCGGCTGGCTGGGGCTGCCGAAAGAAGCCGCAGCCGCTTTCGTGATGGGCTTCCTGCGTCGCGACTTCGGCGCAACCGGCCTGTTCGCGCTGTCGGCCGAGCTGACGCCGATCCAGGCCGTGGTCGGCATGGTGACGATCACGCTGTTCGTCCCCTGCATCGCCAGCCTGCTGATGATCATCAAGGAACAGGGCATCCGCATCGCTACCGCGATGCTCGCCCTGATCGTGCCCTTCGCCTTCCTGGTCGGCGGGCTGCTCAATCAACTGCTGCGGGGGGTGTGGACATGAAGCCGGCTGATCACCACGCCCGCGTCCCGCTCGCCGTGTTGTTGCCACGCGTCCAGGCCGTGGTCGACAGCATTGAGGATGGCATCGACGCGGCGCAGCACGAGCAGCTCGTCGCCTACGGCCTCGCGCCCGGCCGCGCCGTGCGCGTGCAGCAACAGCAGCCGATGACCATCGTGCTCATCGACGAGGTCGAACTGGCGCTGGAAGCCGGTGTCGCCCGCCGGATCTGGGTAAGAAAGGCCTGATACGCACGCACCTTGCCCCGGTCCATCACTTTTCCATTTTTTTCAACCGCAGCCAGCCAAGCGTTCTGCCCCGCCAGCCAAACCATATCAATCAAGGGAGCACAACGATGTCTTACGTACGACCCCGCCCGGCTTCGGGCATTCTGCGCCAGTTGCTGGCGCGCCTCCAACCGGCCGCTGCGAAACCCGCCGCGGCCTCGCTGGCCTTCATGATGCTGGCGCCTGGATTCGCGCTGGCGCAGACACCGTCCTCGGACGCCACCGCGCTGCCCACCCTCGACGTGACGGTGGACGCCCCGCACGCCGACCGGCTGATTACCCAGGGCCAGGCCGCCTCGGTCGGAAAAAGCGCCGTCAGCATCCAGGACACGCCGTTCTCGGCAAGCATCGTCGATGTCGAGCAGATGCGCGAAACAGGCGCGAAGAACGTCCAGGACGCCCTGCAGTACAGCGCCGGGGTCTACTCGGGCCGCTACGGTTTCGACACGCGCGGGGACTGGTCCGCCATCCGGGGCCTGTCGCCCTCCGCCTACATCGATGGCTTGCGGGGAACCTACGGTTTCTACAACAACGTTCGTCCGGAGATCTACACGCTCAGCCGCATCGAGGTGCTCAAGGGCCCGTCGTCGGTGCTATACGGCCAGTCCGACCTGGGCGGCATCATCAACGTGGTGACCAAGCGCCCGCAGGACAAGGCATCGAAGGAAATAGACGTCCAGTTCGGCTCTCATGCGCGCAAGCAGATCGCCGCGGACCTGACCGGCCCGCTCAACGCCGATTCGACCCTGCTGTACCGGCTGGTCGCCCTGAAGCGCGACAGCGATACGCAGGTGGACTACGTCAACGACGACGCCCTGGTCCTGATGCCCTCACTGACCTGGCGGCCGAACCGGAACACCGAACTCACGCTGCAATACGTCCACCAGGAAAACGATTCCAAGGTGTCGGCGCAGTTCCTGCCTTCCAAGGGTACGATCGCCGCCGCGCCACTCGGCCCGATTCCGACCAGCCGCTTCGTCGGTGAACCGGGATGGGATCGATACGACACGCGCAAGGACGAATGGAGCCTGTTCTGGAACCAGCGTCTGGCGCCCGACTGGAAGCTTGCGGCCAATCTGCGCAAGACTCTGTCTTCCAGCGTCACGCGGGAGCACTGGACCACGGTCGGCGCCATCCCCGACGACGCCGGCAACATCACGCGCACCATCCACACGGCCGACCGCGAAACCGACATCCTCTCCACGGACGTGCGCGTCGAGGGCATCGTCAGGCTCGGTCCCACGCGGCACACGCTGACTGCGGGGATCGACTATCAGGATGCGTTCTGGGAGGAATACAACTATTCCTATTCCGGCGCTGGCGGCGGGTCGATCAATCTCTACAACCCGGTGTACGGCTTCGTCAATACAGCGGCGCTGACCTGGAGCGACCGCCCGGACAACAAAATCGAGCAGACCGGCCTCTACCTGATGGATCACGTCGAGTGGGGGCCCTGGGTCCTGTCGGGCGCCGTGCGCAGGGACCGCGCCCGCAGCGTCGTGCTCAACGTCGGCACGCCCGCCACCGTCGTGAACGACAGCGCCACGACCGGTCGCGTCGGCCTGATGTACCGGTTCGCCAGCGGGCTGTCCCCGTACGCCAGCTGGTCGACGTCGTTCACCCCCAACCTCGGCACCGACGGCACGCCGGCAGGCGGCTTCCTCAAGCCGACCACGGGCGAGCAGAGCGAAGCCGGCATCAAGTACCTGTCGCGCTCCGGCAATACCTCGGCCGCGTTTGCCTGGTTCGACATCAAGCAGCAAAACCGGGTGGCCAACGGCACGACGCCGGGCGGCGTGGAACAAGTCGGCTCCCGTACCGACGGCTGGGAGCTCGAACTGCGCCACCGCATGGGCCCGGTCGAACTGATGGCGAACTACACCGCGCTCGACGCCATCAACGAGGCCACCCAGCAACGGCTGTCCGCGATTCCCGAGGTCACCGCGTCGGCCTGGGCGCAGTATCTGTTCGGCTCCGGCTGGCGCGCCGGCCTCGGCGGACGGCACATCGGCTCGGTGGTGGGGGCCAACGGCCAGCCAAGCGTGCCTTCGGTGACCCTGTACGACGCGATGGTGGGCTATTCCTTCGGCAACTGGGACATGCGACTGAGCGTACAGAACCTCGCCGACAAGGCCTACGTGTCGTGGTGTCGCGGCCTCAACCAGGACTGCGGCTACGGCGAGCGCAGAAGCGCGCTGCTGTCGGCCCGTTACACTTTCTGATGCGTGCCGCCCTGCACATCAGCCGGATCGGCGCCGCCCTGCTGGGCGGCTACCTTTTCACCTGGGGCTTCACCGCGCTCGGCATCGCCGGGCTGGTGGGCATGGGGGTGGATTTCCACGAAGCCGAAACCGGCGTCTCGCTGCTCGCCTTCCTGATGTTCACCGCCCTCGTCCTGTGGGCCTATGCCACCGCCAGCCTCGCCCGCGTGTGGGCGGTGCTGGCCGGCGGCGGCGCACTGATGACCCTGGCCGCGTGGCTGCTGCAACGCGCCCTCCTGTCCTGAAGGAATACATCCATGTTCTCTAGCTTCCGCCTGTCGATGAGTTGGCTGCACACCTGGTTCGGCCTGGTGCTCGGCTTTGTGCTCATCGTCGTGTTCTTCTTCGGCACGCTTTCGGTCTTCGATCGGGAAATCGACCGCTGGGCCTTGCCGGAGACGCGCTTCGCGCCCCAGCCGATGCCCTCCTTCGACACCATGCTGTTGCCTGCGCTGCGGCAAGTCGAACCCGACCCGCAGGAGTACCGCGCCAAGATCGACCGCCTGCACGACGCCGCCCAAGGTCCGGCAACCCCTCGCCTGGACCTGCCTGCGGACGAATACTGGGCCTACACCACGCATCGCGATCCGGTGCTGCGCACCGGCGTGGGCTTCGGCATTCCGCACCCCAAGGACCCGGAGAGCCACAACCACATCCACGGGGAGGTCACCCTCGACCCGCGCACCGGCGCCCTGGTACGCGACGACCAGCTCAAGATCGGCAGCGAGTGGTTCTACCCGCTGCACTACAGCCTGCACTGGGACTGGAAGCGCCTGGGATACTGGGTCGTCGGACTGACTGCGCTGGCCATGCTGGTGGCGCTGATCACCGGCATCATCATCCATCGCAAGCTTTTTCTCGAGCTTTTCACCTTCCGCCCCTGGAAGCGCACCCAGCGCAGCCTACTGGACCTGCACAATCTCACCGGCGTGGCAGCACTGCCCTTTCATTTCTTTTTTGCCTTCACCGGCCTGGCAATTTTTGCCGGCATCTATCTTCCGGTGGGCGCCACGCTGCTGAAGCCGCTGCACGATCGGCACGAAGCGATGGAAGCCCGGCTTACCGGCCTGCCGCACCAGGCGGCGGGCGTCCCCGCCCCCCTGGCTTCTGTGGACGCCATGATGCGTGAAGCCCAGCGCCACTGGGCCGCCCTGGACATGGCCGGCGAAATCGGTTTCCTGAAGGTGCACCACGTCGGCGACGCGAACAGCTACGTGAGCATTTACCGGGCAGGCAGCGACCGGGTCGCCCTGGTGGGAGAGGGCGTGCACTTCAAGGCCAGCACGGGCGAGTTGCTGTACGTCGATCCCCCGCGCACGGTCGTCTCCGGCATCAACGAATTCCTGACCGGCCTGCATCTGCAGCACTTCGAACACTGGCCACTGCGCTGGCTATATGTCATGGGCGGCCTGCTGGGATGCGCGTGCATCGCAACCGGCTTCCTGTTCTTCGTCGGCAAACGCAAGCGCCAGCATGCTGAAGCCGGCCTGCCGGGCAGCCGGATGGTCGATGCCCTGGCGGTGACCACCGTCACCGGCATGCTGGTCGCCGCCATCGGCATGCTGGTGGCCAACCGCCTGCTGCCCGGCGACCTGCCCGGCAAGGGCGACTGGGAAAAAGCCGCTTTCTGGGGCCTGTGGCTGCTGGCGATGGCGCATGCATTCTGGCGCAGTGCGCCGGTGGCGCAGGCGCGTATGAACCCGGCCTGGCGCGTACAGTGCTGGACGATCGCGGGTCTGGCCGCCGCGGCGGTGCTGCTGAACTGGGCCACCACCGGCGACCACCTCGTCAAGACCGTCTTCACTGCTCCGTTCTGGCCGGTGGCCGGCGTGGACCTGAGCCTGCTGGCGACGGCGCTCGTTGCCGTCGTGTGCGCTCTCAAGCTGAACGCACGCGCATTCCAGGGCGACGGCGAACGGGCTCAGGTGCCGGCCACCCCCGAACAGTCGCTCCCCGCCACTGCGAAGGTGACCTCCCATGGCTGACGCATCCTGGCTGTTCCTGATGGGCGCACTGCTCGCCAGCCTCATCGGCGCCGCCTGGCTGGCGCTGGCCATGGACGTGCACTGGCGCCAGGCGATGGGCAGTGCAACGCTGAAGCCGGGAATCCGGCGACGCCTCCGTGCAGGGGGAATCGTTGGCCTCCTGGCTTCGGCTGTGTTGTGCTTCCTGGCAGATCGGCCGTCCATGGCAATCCTGGTCTGGGTCATGCTGCTGTCCGGCAACGTGCTGATCATTGCCATGGCGCTCGCCTGGAAACCCTCGCTGTTGCGCATCGTTTGGATCCCGGTCTCAATCGGGGCAAGGTGATCGCAGGACATTGCCGGCACAGTCAAGTCACAGCCCAAGGCGAATCCACCGTACCTGGTCGCTCACACAGGATTACGAATCGCTAACACAAGTATTGACAATCATTCTCATTACTATACACTTCGAGCCATCGTAGCGTTATTCGGGAGAGCCCCATGTACGTCTGCCTCTGCCACGGCGTCACCGACACCGACATCCGCCAGCTAGTGCAAACCGAAGGCGTGTGCACCATGCGCCAGCTGAGCCGCCAGCTGGGCGTCGCGACCCAGTGCGGGCGATGCGGGCAGTGCGCGAAGGAGGTGCTGCGCGAGGCCGTCGACGCAGCGCGTAGCGAGGCCGCCTGCCCCGGCCTGATGGCCGCCTGAACACGCGCGGGTTTGCCTGCGCCGCTTCGCGTCCTAGAATGGCATGAGCCCGCCGCCCACTAGCCAGGCCGTCGCCCAGCCACCGGCCCTTTCGCGGGCGTGTCCAACCCACCGGAGCGCAGCATGAAAGGCGACAAGAAAGTCATCCAGTACCTGAACAAGGCCCTCACGGTCGAACTCACCGCGATCAACCAGTATTTCCTCCACGCCCGCATGTACAAGAACTGGGGGCTGAACGCGCTCGGCAAGCACGAGTACGAGGAGTCAATCGAGGAAATGCACCACGCCGACAAGCTGATCGAGCGCATCCTCTTTCTGGAAGGCCTGCCCAACCTGCAGGATCTGAACAAGCTGATGATCGGCGAGAACGTGGTCGAATGCCTCGGCTGCGACCTCAAGCTCGAACTCACCGGCCGCGCGCTGTACGTCGAAGCGATCGCGCATTGCGAGGCGGTCAAGGACTACGTGTCGCGCGACATCCTGGTCGACATCCAGTCCGATACCGAAGAGCACATCGACTATCTGGAAACCCAGCTCGACCTCGTAAAGCGCATGGGCGAGCAGAACTACATGCAGACCGCCGCAGGGCCGATCGTGTCCTGACGCGAAGCCTGCCCGGGCGCCCCTCGCGGGGCGTTTTTTTTGCCCGCCCCGAATGACCCATGCGGCCGCTGCAGCGAACATGCCACAATGCGGCTGCCGTTTAGACCGACCTGCCGCAGTCCGATGCACGCCCGTCCGCCCCTCGCTCCCGTCCGCCTGTTGCCCCGCTCGCCGGGCACGCTGGCGGCCGTGCTGCTGGCGCACGCCGCGGTGCTGGGGCTGCTGCTGACGCAAACCCGGGCACCGCAGCCGGTGACGATGCCGGCGCCGCTGTTCGTGCGCCTGATCGAACCCGCGGTCACGCCGCCGGCGCCGATCGTCGCGCCGCCGCCCCTGCCGCAGGCGCCCCCTCCCCCGCCCCGGCCCGTGCCGCCGGAGCGGCCCCCGGTCCTCACGGCGACGCCGCCCGTGCCGCAACCGGTCGCGCCATCCGCGCCTGCCCCGCGTCCACCCGAACCGGCAGCCGAAACGCCACGCGTCGACGCCGCGCCGACTCCGACCGCGGCGCCGGTCGAGGCACCGCGCCCCGCGCCGCTGGTACAGCCGCGCTTCAACGCCGACTACCTCGATAACCCGAAGCCGCCCTACCCCAGTATTTCGCGCCGCATGGGCGAGGAAGGCGAGGTACGGCTGCGCGTTCACGTCGACGCTGCCGGCAACGCGCAACTGGTCGAGATCGAACGTTCGAGCGGGTTCGCGCGTCTCGACCAGGCGGCGCTCGACACCGTAAAGCGCTGGCGCTTCGTGCCGGCGCGCCAGGGCGACCAGCCGGTCGCGGCCTGGGTCATCGTGCCGATACAATTCACCCTCAGGAGCTGAATACTTATGGATAACCCGAACGAAGCGGTCCAGCTGGGCCTCGCCCACTTCCTGTCGCAGGCCGACGCGCTCGCGCATTTCCTGCTCGTCGTGCTGCTGGCGATGTCGGTCATCACCTGGTATCTCATCGTCAGCAAGACGATAGCGAACTGGCGCATGCGCAAGAGCGCGCGCACCTTCCTGGAAAATTTCTGGAACGCGCCCGGCCTCGACGCCGTCGCCGCGCATCTCGGCAGCGCAGGCGTGCACGACCCCTTCTCCAACCTGACTCACTACGGCATGCAGGCGGCCGAGCAGTACCGCAACAAGACCGGCCAGCGCCTGGTCGAATCGGGCTCGGCCGACGAATTCCTCACCCGCGCATTGCGCCGCGCCATCGACCAGGACACCGCGCGGCTGGAATACGGCCACACCATGCTCGCCTCCATTGCATCCAGCGCGCCCTTCGTCGGCCTGTTCGGCACGGTGTGGGGCATCTACCACGCGCTGGTCAACATCGGCATGAGCGGTTCGGGCAGCCTCGACCAGGTCGCCGGCCCCGTCGGCGAAGCGCTGATCATGACTGCGCTGGGCCTCGCCGTCGCCATCCCCGCCGTGCTCGCGTACAACTTCTTCAACCGCGCCAACCGCGTGATGCTGAACGAGCTCGACGGCTTCGCACATGACCTGTTCGCGTTCATGTCGACCGGCGTGCGCGCGCAGGAACAGGGTGCCGCCCCGAGCCGGAGCGCATGATGGCGTTCGGCGGACTGCAATCCGGCGGGCGCACGCAGGACATCGCGGAAATCAACATGATTCCGCTGATCGACGTGATGCTGGTGCTGCTCATCATTTTCATCATCACCGCGCCGCTGCTGACCCACGCGGTCAAGGTCGATCTGCCGCAGGCGGCGAGCGAGCCCGCCCCGCCGCCTGCGGATGCGATCCAGCTGTCGATCCAGGCCGACGGCACGGTGTTCTGGAACACCGAGGCGGTCGACGCAAACACGCTGCAAACGCGCCTCGCCGCCGCGGGGCAGCAGTCGCCGCAGCCCGAACTTCACCTGCGCGCCGACGGCGAACTCGCCTACAGGCACGTCGCCCGCCTGATGGCCGACGCCTCGCGCGCCGGGCTGACCAAGCTCGGTTTCGTCACCGACCCGCGCGACGCCGTACGCTGAGCGTTTCCATGCTGCGCCGTTCGCTCACGCTTGGCCTCCTGCCCGCGCTGTGGCCGCTGTCGGCGGCGCTCGCGCAGGCGCCTGCCGCCGAGCCGGCCACGCTCGGCACGGTCGAGGTGAGCGCAGCCGCCTATGACGCCGACGCCGCGCGCCAGGAAGCCTCCGCGTCGAAGCTCATCGTCAGCCGCGAGGACCTGGAGAAGATGGACGCCGCGACCATCGCCGATATCCTGCGCCAGCTCCCCGGCGTCAGCCTCTCGGTCGACGGCGCCGGCCGGCGCGGGCGCGGCCAGCCGGCCGACCGCCTGGAGCCGCGCGTCGTCGTTGACGGCGAGGCATTGCCCGGCGGCAACCGCATGGCGCTGCGCCTGCCGGTCGAGCTCATTGAACGCATCGAGATCATCCGCAACAGCACGGCCGAGTTTCCGTCCGGCCCCGGCGGCACCATCAACCTCATCCTGCGCGACGTGCCGCCGAAGAAGACCGGCAGTTTCCGCGTCGGCGTCAGCCACAACGGCGACGCGTTCGGCGGCCGGCTGGGCGGCGTGTACGGCGCGCGCGAGGGCGAGACCGGCGTGCTGTGGATGGGCTTCGCCCACAGCCGCCCAGTGGCGGCCGACCGCAGTGTGACTACCGAGGACTTCAACGCAGGCACCACCGCGATCGAGACCGACAGTGAAACCGGCCGCGACAATTCGGTTTACCTGGCGCCACGCTTCACCCGCGATCTTGTCTCCGGCGCGCGCCTCATCGTCAGCCCCTTCGTGTCGGCCAGCGACGGCATCCGCCGCACCGAGACGCAGCACGACCTGCTCCCCGGCCCCTTGGCCGGCATTGCCAGCGAGCGCGAACGCGAGCAATCGCGGCGTTTCACCGGCCGGCTGGCCGCCGAATGGAAGCGCCGCTATCCCGGCGCCGGCGAAGGCAGCGCGCGGCTCTCGCTGCAAGGCGAAAGTCAACGGCGCAGCAACCGACTCGACACCTTCGACCTCGCTCAAGCGCTGATCGACCAGACCCGCACCCACACCACCAGCGACGCCTGGGAAATCGGCCTCACCGCCAAACGCAGCCGTCCGCTCGCCGACGTGCACCTGGCCACCTTCGGCCTGGAAGCGCGCCACAAGGAAGCCGAGGACCGCAAGCGCGAAACGCTCAACGGCGCCCCCGTCGCGCTCGGCGCACAGGCCGGTGCTGACACGCGCGAACAACTGTTCGCGCTGTGGGCGCAGGACGAGTGGCAGGTCGCCGAGCGGCACCTGCTCACGCCCGGCCTGCGGCTGCAGGCGAGCGCCAGCCGCGTGACCGACGCCGCAGGCAGCACGGTGGACAACACCCACACCGCCTGGCTGCCGTCGCTGCATTACCTGTTCCAGTTGAACCCGCGCTGGAATTTGCGCGCCAGCGCCGCGCTCGCCGACAAGCCGCCGGCGGTGCGCGATCTCTCGCCGGTCGTCTTCACCGCGACCGGCACCAACAGCCTCTCCAACCCCGACCGCGGCGGCAACCCAGCGCTCGCAGCAGAGCAGACCACCACGCTGCAGCTCGGCGTCGAGCATTTCCTGCCGCAGAAGCGCGGCAGCGCGGGCCTCAATCTCTACCTGCGCCAGATCAGCGACGCCGTGCAACGCCGCACCCAGCTCGAAGGCCTGCGTTACGTCGAGCGCCCGGTTAACGTCGGCGACGCCCGCGAAGCGAGCGCGGTCGCCGACTTCAAGACCAAGCTCGCCGCCCTGCCGGCACTGACCCTGCGCGGCAACGTCTCGACCAGCCGCCTTACCCTCGACGACCCCGCCGCACGCCAGGAAAGCCCGCGCCACAGCGCCAACCTCGGCTTCGACTACCAGCACGCGCCCGGGCAGCTCACCGTCGGCGGCAACCTCAGTCATTCCTCACGCTTTACCCGCGAGGCCAACGCGACGACCCAGCTCACCCAGGGCGCGCGCAGCCAGCTCGACCTCTACGCGGTGAAGAAGCTCGACCGCACGCTGAGCCTGCGCCTCACTATCGACAACCTCACCCGCTCCGGCAGCCGCAACGAGAGCACCGAGTGGTCCGGCGGCAGCGTAACGAAGCGTGAAACCGCGCGCACCGACGGCGTGCGCGTCGTATTCCTGAGCCTGGAGGGCAAACTTTGAGCGTCACCTGCTTCGACCTGCATTGCCGGGCGTGCCCGCGCCTCGCCACTTTCCTCGACGAGGTGCGCGCGCGCCACCCGGATTACCACGCGCGTCCCGTGCCGCCCTTCGGCGATCAGGCGCCGCGGCTCCTGATCGTCGGCCTCGCCCCCGGGATGCACGGCGCCAACCGCAGCGGCCGCCCCTTCACCGGCGACTACGCGGGTGTGCTGCTCTACGAAACGCTGCACAAGTTCGGCTACGCCAGCGCGCCCACGTCCATCTCGCTCGACGACGACCTGACGCTCACCGGCTGCCGCATCACCAACGCGGTGAAATGTCTGCCGCCGGCGAACAAGCCCGAGCCCGGCGAGATTCGGGAATGCAACCGCTTCCTCGCCGCCGAGATCGCCGCGCTGCCTGAACATGCGTCCATCCTCGCACTCGGCCAGATCGCGCATCAGGCTGTTCTGCGCGCGCTGGGCCTGAAGCTCAAGGACTACCCCTTCGCCCACGCCAGCGACCATCGCCTGCCAGGCGGCCGGCGGCTGGTCAGCAGCTACCACTGCTCTCGCTACAATACCCAGACGCGCCGCCTCACCCCTGAGATGTTCGAGGCCGTATTCACCCGTATTCAAAGCGAGGACTGACCATGCCCGTCGTCACCATCAAGCTCGCCGGCAGCCTCACCCGCGAGCAGAAGCAGAAAGTCGCCGAGGAAATCACCGCCACGCTCGAGCGCCACGCCAACAAGCCGGCCTCGTACACCTACATCGCCTTCGAGGAACTGCCCGACGAGAACTGGGCCATCGCCGGCAAGCTGCTCGACGAAGACTGAACCTTGGCCGTCGACAAGGATTTCCTCGCCTCGCTGCCCACGCTGCCCGGCGTCTACCGCATGATCGACGCCGCCGGCGCGGTGCTCTACGTCGGCAAGGCGAAGGATCTCAAAAAGCGCGTCTCCAGCTACTTCCAGAAGAGTGACCAGAGCCCGCGCATTCAATTGATGTTGCGGAGCGTCGACCGCATCGACACGACGGTCACGCGCACCGAGGCCGAAGCGCTGCTGCTGGAAAACAACCTCATCAAGGGGCTGAAGCCGCGCTTCAATATTTTATTTCGCGACGACAAGTCCTACCCCTACCTGCTGCTGACCGGCCACCGCTTCCCGCGGCTCGCCTACTTCCGCGGCACCCCGAAGAAGGCTGACCAGGCCTTCGGCCCCTACCCCAACAGCTATGCGGTGCGCGAAAGCATCCAGTTGCTGCAGAAGGTATTCCAGCTGCGTACCTGCGAGGACACGGTGTTCGCCAACCGCTCGCGGCCGTGTCTGCTGCACCAGATCAAGCGCTGCACTGCGCCCTGCGTGAACCTCGTCACGCCGGATACCTACGCGCGCGACGTCGCCGAGGCAGCGCAGTTGCTCAAGGGCGAAGCCAGCGCGCTCACCGAGGCGCTGACCGCGCAGATGAATGCGGCCGCCGAAGCGCTCGACTTCGAGACCGCCGCCTTCCTGCGCGACCGCCTGCGCATGCTCGCCACGGTGCGCGAGAAGCAGTTCGTCGACACTACGGGTAGTGAGGCGGATGCCGACGTCGTCGCGGTCGCCGAGGCCGGCGGCGTGATCGCGGTCAACCTCACCATGATCCGCGGCGGCCGCCACCTCGGCGACCGCAGCTTCTTCCCGCAGCACGGCGAAGGCGCGACGCTGGCCGAAGCGCTCGAGGCCTTCCTCTTGCAGCACTATCTTGACCACCCGGTCCCCACGCGCATCTTCGTCAGCGAGGCGATCGAGGCCGACGCGCTCGAAGCCCTGCTCTCCGAGCAGGCCGGCAGGAAAGTCGTCGTCCAGCACCGCGCGACCGGCGAACGCCGCGTGTGGATCGCGATGGCGCAGGCCAACGCGCGGCTGTCGGCCGAACGCCGCAGCGCCGACCGCACCCAGCAGTCGCAGCGGCTGGCCGCGCTCGCCGACACGCTCGACCTGCCCGCGCTCAAGCGCATCGAGTGCTTCGACATCTCGCACACCATGGGCGAAGCGACCATCGCATCGTGCGTGGTGTACGAAGGCGACGACCTGAAGAAAGCCGATTACCGGCGCTACAACATCGCCGGCATCACCCCCGGCGACGACTACGCGGCGATGCGCGCCGCGCTCGTCAAGCGCTTCCACAAGAGCGTCGAGGAAAACGGCGTGCTGCCCGATCTGCTTTTGATCGACGGCGGCAAGGGGCAGATCTCCAGCGCAGTCGAGGCGATGACCGAGCTGGGCCTCGGCGAAGTGCTGCTGCTCGGCGTGGCCAAGGGCGAGACGCGCAAGCCCGGACTGGAAACGCTCATCTTCGCCGACGGCCGCGAACTGAAGCTCGCCAAGGACCATCCGGGTTTTCATCTGATCCAGCAGGTGCGCGACGAGGCGCACCGTTTCGCCATCACCGGCCACCGTGCCAAACGCGGCAAGGCACGCATGCAGTCGACGCTGGATGACATCCCCGGCATCGGCCCGAAGCGGCGCAAACAGCTGCTCGAACACTTCGGCGGCCTGCAGGGCGTGAAGGACGCCGGAGTCGACGCGCTTGCCAGCGTCAACGGTATCAGCCGAGAATTGGCGGAAACCATTTACGGTGCCCTGCACTGATGCCTTTCAATCTCCCCAACCTGCTCACCTGGCTGCGCATCCTGTTCATTCCGCTGATGGCCGGCGTGTTCTACCTGCCCGACGGCTGGCTCAAGCCGGCCGAGGCCAACCTGCTCGCCGCCGCCTTCTTCGGCATCGCCGCGCTGACCGACTGGCTCGACGGCTACCTGGCGCGTGCCCTCGGCCAGACTTCGGCCTTCGGCGCCTTCCTCGACCCGGTCGCGGACAAGCTGATGGTCGCCGCGGCGCTCATCGTGCTGATCGACCTTGGCCGCGTGGCGCCGCTCGTCGCGCTCATCATCATCGGCCGCGAGATCACCATTTCTGCGCTGCGCGAATGGATGGCCAAGGCCGGCAAGTCGGCGAGCGTCGCCGTGTCCTTCGTCGGCAAGCTCAAGACCACGGCACAGATGATCGCGATCGTGCTGCTGCTGTGGTTCGATCCGGTCGCCGACCTGCCCATCGCGACGATCGGCACCGCGCTCATCTGGGTCGCCGCGCTGCTCACTCTGGTGTCGATGGTCTACTACCTGATGATGGCCGCACGCGCCCTGCAAAAAACTCCCTGAGCGGTGTTGACAGGAAAAACCGGAATCCCCATAATGCGCAGCCTTCAACGCGGGAATAGCTCAGCTGGTAGAGCGCAACCTTGCCAAGGTTGAGGTCGCGAGTTCGAACCTCGTTTCCCGCTCCAGCATTCCGGGGAAAACCGATGGCTTAGCCGGACGTTTTCCCCTTTTCGTTTGCAGTGGTTTACCGCGCAGGCGCGTTAGCAAAGCGGTTATGCAGCGGATTGCAAATCCGTTTAGGTCGGTTCGACTCCGGCACGCGCCTCCAGATTCCGGCCGTCCGCTCGCCCGGATGGTGAAATTGGTAGACACAAGGGACTTAAAATCCCTCGCCAGCGATGGCGTACCGGTTCGATTCCGGTTCCGGGCACCACCTTCCAGTTCGCTGGCCCGAGTGGTATAATTTTTGCGATTTTTAGATGGGCGGTTCGCCCATTTTTTATTTGTGCCGCGCCCCGGCACGACGATGGAATTGGCAATGATGGATCTGTCCGCGCGTCTCGAGCCTGTGCTCGCCGGTCTCGGTTACGAGCTGGTGTTGCTGGAGCGTGCCGGCCGCGGTCTGATCCGGATTTTCATCGACAAGCCGGGCGGCATCACGATCGACGACTGTGTCGCGGTGAGCAACCACCTGACCCACCTGTTCACGGTCGAGAACGTCGACTACGAGCGGCTGGAGGTGTCCTCGCCCGGCCTCGACCGCCCGCTGGTCAAGCCGCAGGACTACGCGCGCTTCGCCGGCGAGGACGTGACGCTGAAGCTGCGCGTGCCGGTGGACAACCGGCGCCGCCTGGTCGGCACGCTGGTCGGGCTGGAAGGCGAGGCCGTCAAGCTGATCGTGAACGGCGCGGAAGTGTCGGTCGATTTGAGGAATGTAGAGGGCGCCCGCCTGAAACCGAATATCTAGGCAGGGCTGGAGAACGAAGATGAGCCGTGAACTGTTGATGCTGGCCGACGCGCTGGCGCGCGAAAAGAACGTGGACAAGGAAGTGGTATTCGAGGCGCTTGAGCAGGCGCTCGCGTCCGCCACCAAGAAACGCTTCAAGGAAGAGGCCGACGTGCGTGTGTCGATCGACCGCGAGACCGGCGACTACGAATCCTTCCGCCGCTGGCAGGTGGTGTCCGAGACCGAACTCGAGGACGAGGGCTACCAGATCCTGCTGATCGACGCCCAGGACAAGATCCCCGACATCGAACTCGGCGACTACATCGAAGAGCCGCTGGAGAACGTCGAATTCGGCCGCATCGGCGCCCAGGCCGCCAAGCAGGTCATCCTGCAGAAGATCCGCGACGCCGAGCGCGAGCAGATCATCCAGGACTTCCTCGCCCGCAAGGAACACCTCGTCAACGGCGTGGTGAAGCGCATCGACCGCGGCAACGCGATCATCGAATCCGGCCGCGTCGAGGGCTTCCTGCACCGTGACCAGATGATCCCGCGCGAGAACCTGCGCGTCGGCGACCGCGTGCGCGCCTACCTGCTGCGCATCGACCGCGGCGCCCGCGGCCCGCAGGTGGTGCTGTCGCGCACCGCGCCCGAATTCATCATGAAGCTGTTCGAGCTCGAAGTGCCCGAGATCGAGGAAGGCCTGCTGGAAATCAAGGCCGCCGCCCGCGACCCCGGTCTGCGCGCCAAGATCGCCGTCGTCTCGCACGACCCGCGCATCGACCCGATCGGCACCTGCATCGGCCTCAGGGGCTCGCGCGTCACCTCGGTGACCAACGAGCTCGCCGGCGAGCGCGTCGACATCATCCACTGGTCGGCCGACCCGGCGCAGTACGTGATCAACGCGCTGGCGCCCGCCGAAGTCAGCTCCATCGTCGTCGACGAGGACAAGCACAGCATGGACGTCGTGGTCGACGAGGAGCAGCTCGCCATGGCGATCGGCCGCGGTGGCCAGAACGTGCGCCTGGCGTCCGAGCTGACCGGCTGGGAGCTCAACATCATGTCGCGCGAAACGGCCGAGGAAAAGCAGAAGACCGAAAGCCAGAAGACGCTCAACCTCTTCATCGAGAAGCTCGACGTCGACGAGGAAGTCGCCCAGATCCTGGTCGACGAGGGCTTCTCCACGCTCGAGGAAGTCGCCTACGTGCCGCTCAACGAAATGCTCGAGATCGAGGCCTTCGACGAGGAGTTGGTGAACGAGCTGCGCAACCGCGCGCGCAACGCCCTGCTGACCGCCGCCATCGTCGGCGAGGAACAGGTCGAGGCCTCTGCCGGCGACCTGCTGTCGCTCGAAGGCATGGACGCCGAGACCGCACGTCTGCTCGCCAGCAAGGGCGTGCACACCACCGAAGACCTGGCCGAGCTGGCCGTCGATGAGCTGACCGAAATGTCCGCCATGGACGCCGACCGCGCCAAACAACTGATCATGGCCGCACGCGCGCCCTGGTTCGCCCAAGGCTAAGAGGACTGCATGAACGTCGAACAATTCGCACAGGAACTGAAACTGCCGCCCCAACTGCTGCTCGAGCAGTTGAAGGCCGCGGGCGTCACCAAGAACGACGTCGCCGACCCTGTCACCGAGGCCGACAAGGCGAACCTGCTCGACTACCTGCGCAAGATGCATGGAGGCAGCAGCGAGGCCGGCAAGACCAAGATCACCCTGACGCGCAAGCAGACCGGCGAGATCCGCAAGACCGACAGCACCGGCAAGTCGCGCACCATCCAGGTGGAAGTGCGCAAGTCGCGCACCTACGTGAAGCGCGACCCCGCCGCGCTCGCTGCCGAAGCCCAGGCTGCGGCGGCCGCCGCGGCCGAACCGGCGCCCGTTCCAGTGGCCGAGCCTGCGCCGGCCCCGGTCGTTGAAGCCGCGCCGGCGCCCGTCCCCGCTGCGGAACCGGTCGTCGCCGAAGCGCCCGTCAAGAAGCCTCGCAAGAAGGCCGCCGAGCCCGAGGTTGTGGCCGAGGCTGCGCCGACGGTCGAGGCTGCACCGGCCGAGGCGGCGCCCGCCGAAGCCGCGCCGGTCAAGAAGACCACCCGCATCAAGAAGGCCACGATCCTCGACGAAGCCGAAGTGAAGGCGCGCGAGGAAGAGGCGCGCCGCCACCAGGCCCTGCTCGAACGCCAGGCCTCCGACCGCGCCGAGCGCGAAGCGCTGCGCAAGCAGGCCGAAGCCGCCCGCGAGGCCGCCAAGCTGGCCGAGGCCCAGAAGGCTGCTGCGCCGGCTGCCCCCGCGCCCAGCGAAAAAACCCTGCACAAACCCGACAAGCCGGGCGCCGCCAAAGGCGCCAAAGGTCCGGACAAGAAGGCCGGCGGCAGCTGGAAGGACGAAGCCGAGCGTCGCAAAGGCGGTCTCAAGACCCGCGGCGGCGCGGCGCCGGATACCGGCTGGCGCGGCCGCAAGGGCAAGTCGAACAAACACGGCGGCGGCGAGGAATCGACCTTCGTCGCGCCGACCGAACCCATCGTGCGCGAAGTGCCCGTGCCTGAAACCATCACGGTCGCCGACCTCGCCCACAAGATGTCGGTGAAGGCCGCCGAGGTCATCAAGACCATGATGAAGCTTGGCAGCATGGTCACCATCAACCAGGTGCTCGACCAGGAAACCGCGTTGATCGTGGTCGAGGAAATGGGCCACATCGGCAAACCCGCCGCGCTCGACACGCCCGAGGCCTTCCTCGTCGACACCGGCGAAGCCGCCGAGGCCGAGCTGGTCGCGCGCCCGCCGGTCGTCACCGTCATGGGCCACGTCGACCACGGCAAGACCTCGCTGCTCGACACCATCCGCCGCACCCGCGTGGCCAGCGGCGAAGCCGGCGGCATTACCCAGCACATCGGCGCCTACCACGTCGAAACCGAGAAGGGCGTCATCACCTTCCTCGACACCCCGGGCCACGAGGCGTTCACCGCCATGCGTGCGCGCGGCGCCAAGGCGACCGACATCGTCGTGCTGGTGGTCGCCGCCGACGACGGCGTGATGCCGCAGACGATCGAGGCGATCCACCATGCCAAGGCCGCCGAGGTGCCGCTCGTGGTGGCGGTGAACAAGATCGACAAACCCGACGCCAACCCCGAGCGCATCCGCCAGGAACTTGTCGCCCAGGGCGTCACCCCAGAGGAATGGGGCGGCGACACCCAGTTCGTCGAAGTGTCGGCCAAGGCCAACACCAACATCGACGGCCTCTTGGACGCCATCCTGCTGCAGGCCGAAGTGCTCGAACTGCAGGCGCCGGCCGAAGGCCCGGCCAAGGGCATCGTCATCGAGGCGCGCCTCGACAAGGGCAAGGGCCCGGTCGCGACCATGCTGGTGCAGTCCGGCACCCTGCGCCGCGGCGACATGGTGCTGGCCGGCCAGGTGTTCGGCCGCGTGCGCGCCATGCTCGACGAGGCCGGCAAGGCCGTGAACGAAGCCGGCCCCTCGATCCCGGTCGAGATCCAGGGCCTGTCCGACGTGCCGCAGGCGGGCGAAGACATGATGGTGCTGCCCGACGAGCGCAAGGCGCGCGAGATCGCGCTGTTCCGTCAGGGCAAATTCCGCGACGTGCAGCTCGCCAAGAAGCAGGCCGCCAAGCTCGAGTCGATGTTCGAACAGATGGGCGAAGGCGAGGTCAAGCAGCTCCCCATCATCCTCAAGGCGGACACCCAGGGCTCATACGAGGGCCTCGCCCACGCGCTGGGCAAGCTGTCGACCGACGAGGTGAAGGTCAACATCATCCACAGCGCGGTCGGCGCGATCACCGAATCCGACGTCAACCTCGCGCTCGCCTCCAAAGCGGCGCTGATCGGCTTCAACGTGCGCGCCGACGCGCAGGCCAGGAAGCTCGCCGAGGCCAACGGGGTCGACATCCGCTACTACAACATCATCTACGAAGCCGTGGACGACGTGAAGGCGGCGCTGTCCGGCATGCTCGCCCCGGAGAAGAAGGAAAGCGTGATCGGCAGCGTCGAAGTGCGCCAGGTGTTCACCATCTCCAAGGTCGGCACCATCGCCGGCTGCTACGTCACCGATGGCGTGGTCAAGCGCGGTTCGGGCGTGCGCCTGCTGCGCAACAACGTGGTCATCCACCAGGGCGAGCTCGATTCGCTCAAGCGCTTCAAGGACGACGTCAAGGAAGTCAAGGCCAACTTCGAGTGCGGCTTGAGCCTGAAGAACTTCAACGACATCCAGGAAGGCGACATCCTGGAAGTGTTTGAAGTCGTGGAAGTGGCGCGTTCGCTGTGATGACTGAGGGGCTAGTATCTAGGATTTAGGATCTAGGGAATGTGCGCGGCGTAGCCGCGCGCTTCCTTACTCCCTAGCCCCTAGCCCCTAACTCCTAGCCCCTATGCCTAAAGACTTCCCCCGCGCCCGCCGCGTCGCCGACCAGATCCAGCGCGAACTGCCGGAGTTGATCCGCCAGGAAGTGAAGGATCCGCGCGTCGGCATGCTGACCATCACCGAGGTCGAGGTGAACCGCGACATGGAATTCGCCAAGGTCTACTTCACCACGCTCGGTGGCGAGGCCGAGCACGCCGCCTGCCTCGCGGGCCTGCAGCGCGCCAGCGGCTTCCTGCGCACCCAGCTGTCGCACCGCATGCAGCTGCGCGTGGTGCCCAAGCTCAGCTTCGTCTACGACCGCTCGGTCGAACGCGGCATCGAGCTCAGCCAATTGATCGAAACGGCCGTCGCCGAAGACGCCAAGCATCCCAAAGACGAGTGAAGCCGCAACGCCAGCCGATTGATGGCGTGCTGCTGCTGAACAAGCCGGCCGGCATCAGTTCCAACGCCGCGCTGCAGAAGGCAAAGTGGCTGCTCAACGCGAAGAAGGCCGGCCACACCGGCACGCTCGATCCCTTTGCAGACGGCCTGTTGCCGCTGTGCTTCGGCGAGGCGACCAAGTTCTCCGCCTACCTGCTCGAATCCGACAAGCGCTACCGCGCCATGCTGCAGTTGGGCGTCACCACCTCGACCGGCGACCCCGAGGGCGAGATTCTTTCCACCCGGGAGGTCCACGCCAGCCGCGCCGACATCGAGGCCGTGCTGCCCCACTTCACCGGCGACATTGAGCAGGTTCCACCGATGCATTCGGCGCTCAAGCACCAGGGACGCCCGCTCTACGAATACGCCCGCGCCGGCATCGAAATCGACCGCCCGCCGCGCAAGGTGACGATCCGTTCGCTGCACCTGATCGAATGCGCCCCGCCGCGCGTGGTGCTGGACGTGCAGTGCAGCGCCGGTACCTACATCCGCACCCTGGCGCAGGACATCGGCGCGGCGCTCGGCTGCGGCGCCCACCTCACCGCGCTGACCCGCACCGCCGCGGGTGGCTACATACTGGAGGACGCCCATACGCTCGCCGAACTGGAAGCGCTAGACGCCGGCCAGAGAGCCGCCCTGCTCCAGCCCGCTGATTGCCTGGTCGCCCACCTGCCGGCGGCCACGCTCGACGACGCCGGCACGCGGGCGCTGTGCCAGGGCCGCAGCGTCGTCCATGCAGCGGCACCCGGCCTCACCCGTGTCTACGGGCCGGGCGGGACTTTTCTCGGGCTCGCCGAGGCCGTCGACGGACAGCTTGTACCACGCCGGCTGGTGGCGACCGGAAAACTTGAGTCGGCGGCCGCTTCCGCGTAAAATCCGCCGTTTTCCCCGAACGTGTCCCGCACAGCCGCAGGCCACGCGATTTAGAAGGAGTACACCATGGCTGTTACCGTCGCCCAAAAGGCAGAGATCGTCCAGAATTACCAGCGCGCCGCCGCCGACACCGGCTCGCCCGAAGTGCAGGTTGCCCTGCTGACGGCCCGCATCAACGACCTGACCGAGCACTTCAAGGTCAACACCAAGGATCACCACTCGCGTCGCGGTCTGCTCAAGATGGTGAGCCGCCGCCGCAAGCTGCTCGACTACCTGAAGCGCACCAACCTCGAAGGCTACAAGACCCTGATCGATCGCCTCGGTCTGCGCAAGTAAGTTAAGTACCTTCAATAGCCGATGAGCCGCTGCCGCGCCATCGTACAGAAGCCGGTCCAGGGGCAGCGCCCCTGAGCCTCATTGCGCCCCGCCCGACGCGGGGCGTTTTTGTTTGAAAGGAATCGGTGTGAACGCAATCAAGAAAACGTTTACCTACGGCCGCCATCAGGTCACCCTGGAAACCGGCGAAATCGCCCGCCAGGCGTCCGGCGCGGTCATCGTCAACATGGACGACACCGTGGTGCTGGTCACCGTGGTCGCCAAGAACGAAGTCAAGCCGGGCCAGGATTTCTTCCCGCTGACCGTCGATTACCAGGAAAAGACCTACGCGGCCGGCCGCATTCCCGGCGGTTTCCTCAAGCGCGAGAGTCGTCCGTCCGAAGGCGAAACGCTCATTTCCCGCCTGATCGACCGCCCGATCCGTCCGCTCTTCCCCGAAGGTTTCTTCAATGAAGTGCAGGTCATCGCCACCGTGATGTCGTCCAACCCCGACGTCAGCGCCGACATTCCCGCGCTGATCGGCGCGTCGGCCGCGCTGACCCTGTCCGGCCTGCCGTTCGACGGCCCGGTGGGCGCCGCGCGCGTCGGCTTCATCAATGGCGAATACGTGCTCAACCCGACCAACACCGAGCTCAAGGACTCCGCGCTCGACCTCGTCGTCGCCGGCACCGAGGCCGCCGTGCTGATGGTCGAATCCGAGGCGATGGAACTGCCGGAAGACATCATGCTGGGCGCGGTCGTGTTCGGCCATACCCAGATGCAGGCGGCAATCAACGCAATCAACGAACTGGCCGACGAAGCAGGCGCCGACGCCTGGGACTGGCAGCCGCCCGCCGAGGACACCGCGATGGTCGGGCGTCTCAAGGCGCTCGCCGAGGAGGGCCTGCAGCAGGCCTACAACATCAAGCAGAAGCAGGCGCGCATGGCCGCCGTCGACGAAG
Source organism: Pseudomonadota bacterium (assembly GCA_041694715.1). Taxonomy (GTDB): domain Bacteria; phylum Pseudomonadota; class Gammaproteobacteria; order Burkholderiales; family Thiobacillaceae; genus Thiobacillus. Next base: position 54,728 of record JBGFSF010000043.1, read on the forward strand.
TGCGCAACAAGGCCTTCGCCGAACTGATCACTGCCGACATGGACACCGTCGCCGCCAACGCGGTGAAGGACGCCTTCCACCGCCTCGAAGCCAGCGTGGTGCGCAACCGCATCCTCTCCGGCCAGCCGCGCATCGACGGCCGCGACACCCGCACCGTGCGCCCGATCACCATCCGCACCGGCGTGCTGCCGCGCACCCACGGCTCGGCGCTGTTCACCCGCGGCGAAACCCAGGCGCTGGTCGTGACCACGCTCGGCACCGGCCGCGACGAACAGACCATCGACGCGCTCGAAGGCTCCTACTCCGACCGCTTCATGCTGCACTACAACATGCCGCCCTTCGCCACCGGCGAAACCGGCCGCGTCGGCTCGCCGAAGCGCCGCGAGATCGGCCATGGCCGTCTCGCCAAGCGCGCGCTCTTGGCCGTGCTGCCGTCGAAGGAAGAATTCGGCTACACCATGCGCGTGGTGTCCGAGATCACCGAATCCAACGGCTCGTCGTCGATGGCCTCGGTGTGTGGTGGCTGCCTGTCGCTGATGGACGCCGGCGTGCCGGTGAAGGCGCACGTCGCCGGCATCGCCATGGGCCTGATCAAGGAAGGCAACCGCTTCGCGGTGCTGACCGACATCCTCGGCGACGAGGACCACCTCGGCGATATGGACTTCAAGGTCGCGGGCACCGACAAGGGCGTGACCGCGCTGCAGATGGACATCAAGATCAACGGCATCACCAAGGAAATCATGCAGGCCGCGCTGTCGCAGGCGAAGGAAGGCCGCATGCACATCCTCGGCATCATGAAGTCGGCCGTTTCGACGACGCACGAGATGTCGGCCTACGCGCCGCGCATCATCGCGATGAAGATCAACCCGGAGAAGATCCGCGACGTCATCGGCAAGGGCGGCGCCGTCATCCGCGCGCTGACCGAGGAAACCGGCACCCAGATCGACATCCAGGAAGACGGCAGCGTGAAGATCGCCTGCACCAGCATGGAAGCCGGCGAACTGGCGAAGAAACGCATCGAGGAGATCACCGCCGAGGTCGAAGTTGGCAAGGTCTACGAAGGCCCGGTGGTCAAGCTGTTGGACTTCGGCGCCATCGTCAACGTGCTGCCCGGCCGCGACGGCCTGCTGCACATCTCGCAGATCGCCCACGAGCGCGTCAACACCATCGGCGACTACCTGAAGGAAGGCCAGGTCGTGCGCGTGAAGATCCTCGAGGCCGACGAGAAGGGCCGCCTGCGCCTGTCGATGAAGGCGCTGCTGGATGCGCCGGCCAACGCCACCCCCGACGAAGGCCAGGCGAGCTGACCGCGCACGCCGCCCCAACGAAAAACGCGCCGAAAGGCGCGTTTTTCATGGGTAAACAGGCACGAATCAGGCCGTCTGGCCGAGGAAGTTCTGCCACCAGCGCTTGCGCTGCCCGGTCACGACGTGGTTGACCTGCAGTTCGCGCGGCGGCGTCTTGCTCATCGTCCAGCCCGGCAGCACCGACGACTTCATGGCGCTGGAGCCGCACGAACTGCCGAGGTGGTTGGGGTCGTAGATCTTGATGAAGTTGGGCGACTCGAGGTCGTCGGCGTAGACGATCGCGCAGTAGTCCTCGTGATGCTCGCGCCGCAGCAGCTCGTCGAGTTCGCGCATGAACTGCTGTACCTTGTCGGCCGAAGACGGCGCCTGCGGCAGCTCGTGCCCCACTGCGTAGAGATACCAGCCGGCGCCGGCGTCGACCTTGTCCCAGAAGGCGGTCAGCTGGTCCCAGCGCATGACGCTGTAGAGCAGCCCGTTGTAGTAGCGGTCGAAGTCGTCGGTGGCGGCCATCTGGGTTTACTTCGCGACCTGACGTTCGCGGATTTCCTCGAGCGTCTTGCAGTCGATGCACAGCGTGGCGGTCGGGCGCGCCTGCAGGCGCTCCAGGCCGATCTCGACGCCGCAGGATTCGCAGTAGCCGTAGTCGCCGCTGTCGATCTTGGCGATGGTCTCGTTGATCTTCTTGATCAGCTTGCGCTCGCGGTCGCGGTTCCTGAGCTCCAGCGCCATGTCGGATTCCTGTGTGGCGCGGTCGTTGGGGTCGGCGAACACCGTCTGTTCGTCCTGCATCGAATGCAGCGTGGTATCGATGTCCTGCGACAGCTCGGCTTTCCAGGCCTCGAGCATTTTGCGAAAATGCGCGAGCTGCTTCGCGTTCATGTATTCTTCGCCCTTTTTGGCCTTGTAGGGCTCAAAGCGCATCAAAGTTTCAGCCATCGTTCTTCTCTTCGAATTCAGTCGTTCCGGGCTCGGCCCAAACGCGATTTTTTAACAGAATCCTTCACTTACCGCAACCCGCATGACACTCCAGGCACTCCTTTTCGACGTCGACGGCACGCTTGCCGACACCGAGCGCGACGGTCACCGCCCCGCCTTCAACCAGGCCTTCCAGGATGCCGGTCTCGACTGGCACTGGGACGTCGCCCTGTACGGCAAACTGCTCGCCGTGACCGGCGGCAAGGAGCGCATGAAACACTATATCGACCAATATCGGCCGGACTATAGGAAGCCGGACCATTTCGACGAACTGGTCGCCGAATTGCACAAGGCGAAAACCCGCCACTACAGTGCCCTCGCCGCGCAGGGGGGCATCCCGATGCGCCCCGGCGTGAAACGCCTGTTGAGCGAGGCGCGCGCCGCCGGCCTGCGCCTGGCGATCGCCACCACCACCACCCCGGAAAACGTCACCGTGCTGCTCGAACACAGCCTCGGCCCCGGCACCCAGGCGTGGTTCGAAGTCATCGCTGCCGGCGACATCGTGCCGGCGAAGAAACCCGCCGCCGACATCTACCACTACGCGCTGGAGAAGATGGGGCTCGAACCCGCCGACTGCCTCGCGTTCGAGGATTCCGAGAACGGCCTGCGCGCAAGCCTCGGCGCCGGCCTGAAGACGCTGGTGACGGTCAACGACTACACGCTCGACCACGACTTCAGCGGTGCCGCCGTCGTGCTGTCGGATCTCGGCGACCCCGGCGCGCCGAACCGGCGCATCGCGGGGCCGGATCTCGGGCAGCCGTTCGTAGATGTGGACTACCTCCGCGCGCTGCATCGGAGCTAGCAGTAAGTATCTAGGGGCTAGGATTTAGGGGCTGGGGAATGAGCGGCCGCGGAGGCCGCGCCAACTTTCCCTGACCCCTGACCCCTGACCCCTCAGGGATTGTGCATCAGCGCCGCTTCGAGCGTGTTTTCCAGCAGCGTCGCCACCGTCATCGGGCCGACGCCGCCGGGCACCGGGGTGATCCAGCTGGCGCGCTGCGCGGCGCCGTCGAAGTCGACGTCGCCGCAGAGCTTGCCGTCTTCCAGGCGGTTGATGCCCACATCGATCACGATCGCGCCTTCGCGGATCCACTCGCCCGGGATCATGCGCGGCTTGCCCACGCCCACCACCAGAATCTCGGCCGAGCGCACGAAGCTTTCGAGATCGCGCGTGGCGCTGTGGCACACGGTGATGGTGCAGCCCGCGAGCAGGAGCTCGAGGCTCATCGGACGCCCGACGATATTCGACGCGCCGACCATCACCGCGTTCTTGCCGCGCAAGGGCTCGCCGGTGGCGCGCAGCAGCGTCATGATGCCGCGCGGGGTCGACGGCCGCAGCGTCGGCATCTTCACCGCCAGGCGGCCGATGTTGTAGGGGTGGAAGCCGTCCACATCTTTATCGGGCCGGATGCGCTCGATCACCGTCTCGGCGTCGATGTGCGGCGGCAGAGGCAGTTGCACCAGAATGCCGTCGATCGAGGCGTCGGCGTTGAGCGTGTCGATCAGCGCCAGCAGCTCGTCCTGCGTGGTCGTCGCCGGCAGGTCGTGCGACACGCTGGTGACGCCGCCGCGTTCGCACGCCTTCTTCTTGTTGCGCACATACACGGCCGAAGCCGGGTCGCTGCCGACCAGAATCACCGCCAGCCCCGGCCGGCGCTTGCCCTGCACCTCGCGCTCGGCGACCTTGTCGTGGATCACGGCGAGGATGGTGTCGGCCATCGCCTTGCCGTCGAGAATGTGTGCACTCATCGGACAACCCTGAAGCAAAAGGGTGATTTTCCCGGAAACCCCCCGTCCGACTCAAGCGGAAATTGACCCCGCAGGTCCGCCAAGGTATAGTCTCGCCTCTCCGAAATGCGCCCGGAATCTGGGGTGCGAGGATTTCGGGGTGTAGCGCAGCCCGGTAGCGCGCCTGCTTTGGGAGCAGGATGTCGGAGGTTCGAATCCTCTCACCCCGACCACCCCTATCCGGCAAGTAAGAGAGTACGCCCGAGGGATTTAGAGTCTCTGCCCGTAGCTCAACTGGATAGAGCACCAGCCTTCTAAGCTGGGGGTTACAGGTTCGATTCCTGTCGGGCAGGCCAGGTTCGGTCGTCAGCGACGCTGGCGACGACAATGGTGGATGTAGCTCAGTTGGTAGAGTCCAGGATTGTGATTCCTGTTGTCGTGGGTTCGAGTCCCATCATCCACCCCATCAAATACCCAGCAAACACGCGGTTCCCAGCAAACGGCAGGGAACCGCAACAAACAAAAACAAACATGAAATGTCACACTCAGAGTGACAAATTCGTGACAACCCTCACCTGCCCCCTCCCCGCCTAGCTTTCCCGCGCATCTCCCTCGTCTGCTTGGCACAGCGAGGGGGCAAGCAACACCAATAGCCGGAATTCTTTGATTAAAATTTAAGCACATACATCGCGGAAACCAGCGCCAATGCTAGCTTTATAAAACAACCTCACAAAGCGTTCGTTTTTGGTCGTCTTTAACGCGCGCTTTGTCGCGCAAGTAAGCGCAGGATTGCCCCGTCGGAACCCGAAGCAACCCCATGCAACCAAACCTGCCCAAGCTGTTGACTTTGGCTGACCTCGCCGAGGTCGTCGGCACAACGCCGGAATCACTGTCGATGCGCCTCTCGCGCGAGCCCCAGGCCTTCCCGCCGCGGTGGATTCCGCCGGGAAAGCGCAAAAAATCGCGCTTGGCTCGGCTGTGGCATCCAGCCGATGTATTGGAGTGGCTCGAGGCTGGCCGCCAGGCCAAAAAAAAATGAGCGAGGTCCGAATTGCAACGAAGGGACGATGGCTCGCGACACCAGAGGCGTTAGTCGAGGATGATAGGCTGGGCTTGGACACGCGACTTGTCGCCGTTTGGCTCGCAGGGAAACCGGACAGCTGGGTGATCCGCATCGGGCCGCTGTGCGGCCGGCTAGGGTTGGGGCGCGACCGCTGGCGCCGCATCGCAGGCGAGCTGGAGCGGCATGGATATCTCCGCCGCGAGCGGTGCCAACGCCCAGACGGAACATGGGGTTGGCAATTTGTTTTTTCGGCCACGGGGGATTTGGCTCCGCCGTCTCCCACCAGCACGAAACAGCCCCCCGCATCGAGGCGGAGAGCTCACCGTCCCCTCACCCCCAAAGAGCTCACCCAGATCGAGGACGAGATGGAGGCCGCGAGTCGCGCTGCCGCCCGCGGTGAGCGCAAACCAATCAGCCATCCTGGTCGATACCGCCAGACGCTGGCAAAGCAAATGCGCTCGGGGTCGTTTGAGCCTTCGACGGCGGCTCTCGATCTCGTTTCGGCAAGGCGAGCCGAGGCGGAGCGCCAAGCTCGCCTCACTACGCCCCCTCCGGACATTTCTCGACCTGCCAAAACCACTCCCCCAGCCGCCGCGCTCGCACAAATTCGCGCGGCCGTTGGCCTCCCCACCCCCCCAACCCCCTGAGGCAACCCAAGTGCTCCCAGCTTTCGCCGAAAAATTTTGCGAGACACTGGACGCGTCACCGCGGCTCCAGCGAATCATCCAGATCACGCCGCGACAAGAACGAATCGCCAGGCGTCTTTTCATTCCGGCGATTGCTGCCGGCGCCGCGATCGTTTTCTTAATGGTCCCGGTGGAGGCCAAGGCCGCCCAACCTGACTTTCGTCAATTTGTCACGGTCCACGAGGTCAAGCCCGTCCTATCCCCAAAAACAGACGCAGGCGGGCAGCCGGTCAGCGTGGTCAATCAAGTTGACCTGCTAGTCCAGTTGCCTGGCGAACGCGTCGCGCGACGAATTCGTGCGCCATTAAGCGACACGCTTTTCCTGGACCCTCGCGCGCCCGCGCCGGGCGAACGCCGCTATGAGGCTGTAATCGGATTGGATGGCCAAGTTGAGGCAAGTGGTGATGAGTAAAAGCTTTCGCACATTCGTCGCGCACCTCGTTGGCTATGTCCTGCTGGTGTTGTCGATCGGTTTGCCTGGCACAGTCCTCGCCGATAGCACTTGGCAATGGATCGCCCCCCAATCCGGCTCGATCACCGGTCGCTGGGCCGCGCATGCCGGCGATGCGAGCAAGTGGATCGACTACGCGGGCACCTCCGTCTCCGTCCCTCGTGACAACTGGCGCAATCTGGGCTCCGTGGTGTGGGACCGCTCCGGCGGCTTCGACCTCAACATGATCGACGGCGAACGCTGGATCACCCTCGGCCGCGCCGACGCCGGCAGCCTCGGCCTGACCTCGCGGCAGATCTCCGACCGCATGAACCGCTTCCCGGCGAACGCTTCCTATGTCTTCGCCGCCTACTCACCGGAGAACGGCGAGCTTTCGGTTGAGATACATCGGATCGAGAAGCGGCCGGACGGCAACATCTACATCGACCAGGCCGACTTCACTCCCTGGCACGGCGAGAAGTGGAAGGCAGCGGGCAAATACCGGACTGCCGCGGAAATCGGCTATGGCTCGCCCGGCTACAACCCGTTCGAGAACTTCAAGGGAGCAAACAACCTCGATCCCGTCTTCCACAACATTTCCTGGACAGGTGCCCAGGTCGTCATCGGCCACGCCATGCGCCACTACGGCGCCATGCTCGGCTTCATCGCCGTGTCGCAGTCCCGCACCACCCAGAGCCAGTCCACCAGCGGCGGCTTCTTCAAGAAAACCGTCACGACCACCGTGAGCGGCTGGGTCAAGCCCGAGTGGTATGTCGCCACGCCGGTCGAACTCCAGCAGGAAAACGCCCAACTCGCCGCGATCTGCGTGTCCGCCACGGCAACGAACACCACCACGAACAACTGTGACGACCCGGCCCACATCGCGATCTCCGGTGTTGCCGTCTCGCCGTGGAAGGGCGGGAACATGCCGATGGACGAGGAAATGGTCTACAAGTGGGTCCACAAGCAGTCGTCTTGGACGATCGCATTCTTTGCGGTGATTCTCGCGGTGGTGACGTGGGGGGTGGCGCTGGCGGTGACTTACGCTGCACCTGCACTGATGAATTCTGTGTATGCGGCAACCGGTTTAGGCTCCACCGGGTTAGGTGCTGTCGCCGGTGTCGCCTATGCCGTCGCTTCCACCGCGCTCCACTCGGGCGGGGGGATCACACAGGCCCAAAGCGGGTTCTTCGGCTCGACCGGAAATGGCGTGTTCACGGTCGACCTCGGCGGCATGTCGGTGCAGTCGAAAGGTCTTGCCCGAGGCGTGCACAACAAACATATCGTGTCCGGCTGGGGCAGCAACACAATCAGTTCGACCAAGCTATTCAAAGGCACCTGCGCCGAGAACAAGACCTACGAGGAGTGCGTGGCCGAAGGCAAGGACGCTGGGCAGATGTGGCGTGGCGACACTTATCAGGAAGTGAACACCACGCTCGACATGCGGGAGCGTTACGCGGCGTGCAAGGCAGACGGATTGACGGGCGCGGCACTGCAGCAGTGTGCTGCGCCAAACGCAACATCCTGGCCGCAATAGTTTATCGGAGGTCCCGGCCAGAACGAGAAAAGCCCGGCGCGAGCCGGGCTTTTCTCACGACGGATGATCGCTCCCCCGCCGCGCTTACAAGTTCAAGTCTTTACGATAGTCCCAGTTGTACTTAGGGCAGGAAATGCCAGAAGTCCCCGGGAAATTCACGACCCAGCGGCAGTTCTCATCCTTGTCTGCAAGGGCAGCGAGCATCTCGAAATAGGCCGGTCGAAACCCGTCGATGCGGAGCTTCGCAATGCTCCGGAACGGCAACTCCCCCGCCGATTTGGGAATCAAGGCGATCACGTTGTCCACTGCAGTTCCAGGTCGGACGGTCTCATTGGTTGCGTTGAAATAATAGGCGTTGTAACCGCCCATGTTTTTACAACGATCATCGTTTGCAGATGCGAATGCCTCGCATACGCTGGAGACACTTCGAGTTCCAACAACTTGAGCAAAAATGACCCCATCCTTGGACTTGATCTTTGCCTCGGTTTTCTGGATGTCAGTCATTGTCGTACATCCAGCTGCCAAGGCCACGGCTGCCATCGCCAGGCCCGCAATCATGCCAGTCGAGTCTTTAGTCTTGAATTTCATCTTCGTCATCATTTTCTCCTTGCCTGATCGGTCCGTTCATTATCGCTGTGGATGCACTGGCGCCGTTGCCGGCATTTCACTTAAAGGTCCAGATCTTTTCGGTAGTCCCAGTTGTGCTTGGGACAAGCCACGCCAGAGTGCGCGGCGCTATTGCTGTAGTAGCACTCCTTATCAGCGTTATGAGACGGCGCAACCAAGCCCTCGAAATAAGCCGGGCGGAAACCATTTAGACGAATTTTCACGATGCCCGTATGCGGGATATTGCCCACCGTCTTCGGTACAAGTGCCACAACGCCGTACGGCGCTTTCGGTACTAGACGAAAGTCAACCACCAGCACATTGATCGCCTGATAATCGCTTGGGTTCTTGCATCGCTCATCGTTGGTGGACGCGAAGGCGCTGCAAATATCAGAAGCAGATTTGGTCCCGGCCTTGGTGCCAAAAACCACACCGTCCCCAGCTTTGATCCGTTTCTCCACGTTGAGCGTGTCAAGGCCTTGGGTCGAAGCACAACCACCCATGACCAGTCCACCCGCAACTGCCACCCGCAGCCCCATCAAACCTTTCGTTTTGCACTGTTTCGCGTTCATCGTTTTCCCTTTACCAAAAAAATCAAGATGCCGTGCAGAACGGGCACTGCGCCGCTCTGCCAAATTGCTCGACTTGACGGATAAAGCTCGTCTGGCAGTGTCCGCACTTTTCCCGCCACGTCACGTGAGCGCAAATATTTCTGATAATCGTCCACCCCAAGTTGGGGTCCATTTTTGCCCCTGGAGATGATTCCTGGAATGACGACCAGACCCGGACAAATCGCCGCGCCTCAAGCGATTTGACTTTCTGCCTTTCGCTGTCTCCCTCGAAGTACAGGTTGGCAAAGGTCGAAGCCTCTTGCCTCTGCTTTCTGGTTCTGAGCCCCGACAGTGGATCACAATAAGTTCGGCCACTCGCAGGCCTTTCTCCATGGACATCGCGCCATAGCTCCCGCAGAAGTAGCGCTGGCAAACCTGTCATCGCCCTGACATAAGTCAATCGGACACCCACCCGCACCAGATCGAGCGCATCGGTCCGCGCTTCAATCTTGCCGACATAGCCATTCATTCTGTTCTCCTCGAAATTCTCAATCTGCTTTTTGGTGAGCCTCTTGGGTGCGGGGCAACGCCCTGCGGGGTTCGTGCCGGTGTTCGTTTGTGCTGCCATACCTTTCCTCCTGGTTAAGTTGAACCTGCTTTTCGGAGCCGCCTCGCTTTGAGGCTGGAGGGCACGCGCCCGAAGGGCTTCACGCGGGGTTTCGGTGGGGTTGCAAGCTGGCGTGACAGGCGGGGTTTCGCGGTCGTGGAATACCGCAGGGAGCGCAGCGACTGAGGATATGCCGCGAAAGCCGCGCCGCCTGGCGCGACAGGTTGCCTCCCCACCGCCGCGTGAAAGTGCATGGAAGCCTGGGCGGCTCCGAAAAGCAGGTTCAACCAGGCGGTGGGCAGCATAACCGGCCTTCACCGGCACAGCGCGGGAATCCGCGCCATTAAGGCTTTGAAGCCATCGCGTCGGCGAAGCCGTGGCGATGACCTCACTGCAAGCCGCCAGGCGCGCAGCGTGCCGCCGGTGCCGCAGGCACGGGCATGAGGCACGCGAAGGCCAAGCGGAGCGCGGAGCCGTAGGCGGAGGCGAAGCGCCGCGCAGAGGGCCGCAGGCCTCTTTGCTGAGGTTCAAGCGCCTGACGCGAAGCCCAGAACAAGACGGTCCCGAAGGGACATGACCGGGCACGGGTTTTCCTCCCCCCTGGCCCACAGTGGCCACCAGTGGCCCCAATTGGGCCAGCATATCCTGTCCGCCTGGCTTGTCTGGCCACCAGTGGCCCACAGTGGCCCACGCACGCAATGACTGCTCGTCAGCACCCGTACCAGGCAGCCCGTTACTAATCACGCAATCAGCCCCCAGCTGCGTAGCCGTTCCGGCGAACAAGCCCAAGGGGGTTCGATAGTCGGCCTGGGGGCTCATCTTTCAAGACCTCCACCGACCGGGGCTCGTCCTGCCTCATGCCCGCCTCGCTCAACGCTCTGCCGTGCCTCGATGCCTTTGCCCACCACCTGCTTCTGCCCGCCGGCGCCAGGACCAGGCGGCCCGTTACTAATAACGCGATCGCGGTCCAGCGCGGTCTGCTTCTCCCCCGACCGCGCCTCGATGCCCTTGCCCACCACTTCCTTGCTGTCTGTGTAAACTACAGCCTTGTCCTTCGCCCGGCTGACCTCGACATAAAGGCTCTTCTGGTTGGTGAGGTTGACCTGGTTTGACTCGGCCAACGCCATCACCCGGTCGCAGGTCTTGCCCTGGGCTTGATGTGCGGTCTGGCAATAGGCGTGATCGACGCGTGCGAGATCCTTGGTCTCAACCTCGCGCCGGTGGCCGTATTCATCCTTCAACACAGCGCGGCCGTTGGCCGCATCAAGTTTCTCAACCGTAATCTGCCGGCCGTTAATCTCGCCAACCTTGCGGTCGCCATTGGCCGTGTAGGTAAGCTTGTCGCCTTGGCGAACACCGATCTCACGCGATTCCAGTGCCTGGGTCTTGGTGTGTTTCGAGGGGTCGAAGGCCGTTTCCTTGCCATCCCTGGAGACACGCAAGGTGTTGTTTCGGGTGTCCACGTGCTCGACTTTCCAGCGCTCGCCCTTCTCGGCGCCAATCGACTTGTAATCGCGCTGAAATTCGATGGTGTCGCCGGCCCGATAGCTCCTGGCGTCGCGGGCCTCGGCCCGCGTCATGTCTTTGACAACGTAGGTTTGCAGTTTGACTTCCTCGCGGCCCAGCTCGCCTTTCTGGGTCAGGTGCTGACGCACCTGGTCATTGATGGCTGCGCGGTCCACGCGGGCTGGCGCGATGACCAGCGTCTTGTCGCGCTCGTCGCGCGCCATGCTGGCGTAGTCCTTCGCCATGGCTTCCAATCGGTCGCGGTGGGACTGCACCTTATCCACCGTGCCGTCGGCCCGCTGGTGAACGATCTCGCGCACCTCGACCTTATCCAGCGCCGCTCTGGCATCGCCCCGGATGGCATCGTAAACGGCGGCTTTCAGTTCGGCATCACGCTGGCGAACGATCTCGTCGAGGATCTGGGTTTGGGAGGCATGTTCCTGTAGCTGGCGGAAGGCCGCACCGGCTTCGACGCTGCCCAGCTGCTTCACGTCGCCAACGAGCACGACCTTGGCCTGCTCGCGGTCGGCCTTTTCGAGGAGGGTTTTCATGTCCCTGGCGGAGGCCAGGCTGGCTTCGTCCAGTATCCAGACCTGTTTGCCCGCGGGCTGCTCTCTGGAAACCAGATGGGACTGCATGGTGTTGGCCTTGGCGACAATGGCGTCGCCCAAGGTTTGCGCGGCGCTGGCAGTCGGTGCCAGCGCCTTGACCGTATAGCCTTGCTTCTGGAGTTCGGCGCTGGCGCAGGCCAGCACTGAGGTAGTTTTGGCGGTGCCGGCGTAGCCTTGCACCAGGACAAGGTTCTCGGGAACGGACAGGATATGCAGCGCGGCGTCCCTCTGCCCGGCGTTGAAGGCATGTTCGGCGCGTGCTGAGGCCTGCGCCACGGCAGCAATGGCCTTATCTCGGCTCATAACCGCCTGGCCGGCCTTGAGCCGGCCGGCAGCGGCAAGCATGGCGCGCTCGTTCTCAATGGCAGTGCGGCTGGTGAAGCCCTCGACCTTTTCCATGCGGCCGGTGGCCGGGTTGTAGATCTCGGCTTCGCGGGCCTTGAGGCTGCCGTCTACCTGAGCATGGTAAATGGCCTCATGGATGGCACGTTCCTGGATATTTCCCATTCCGTGTAGCCTTGCTTCGCGGATAAGCTCTTGGCTGGTGAAGACGGCATTGCGCTCCTCGAGCTTGGCCGTCGCAAAAGCGAGCGCTTCGCGCGCCGCCGTGCCTTCGTCCTTGTACCACTCCAAACGGACTTCCTTCTCGGACGCCCGGGAAGCGGCCGCCAGGCGTTCGAGGTCGATCCCCCGTGCTTTGGCTTCTGCGTGCCACCGATCACGCAATACGGCGTGATCTGAGACGACTTCTTTTGCCTTGCGGCTGTCGAGCGCGGCTTTCTCGCGTTCCTCGGCCGTTGCGGTTTCTCGGGTTCTGCCGCGCGCAGCTAGCGCGGCTTCCACCTGCTGGCTGCGGCTGGACCAGTGGTCCAGCAGGTTCTGCGGCACGCCGTGAATCTCGAATCCGCGCGAAGCGGCCTTGCCCTCGCCGACATGGGTGTGCTCGATCTGGTAGCCGAGTTGCGCGACCCTTGCCGCGAGCTCGGCGCGGTAGATTTCGCCGCCTTCCTTCTGGAGCTTGTAGATCTCGCGCGATTCGATGGAACGCCAGCCGCGTTCGGTGAGAGTGGCGTTCAGCACCACGCAGTGCGTGTGTAGCTGCGGATCCTGTTCGCGGCTCGTCTCGTGCCGGAAGGTGGCGGCAACCAGATTGTGAGTGCGTTCCTGGCGGATGCGCCCGCCAGACTCCTTGATGCGGGTAACAGCTGCACGCTCCTCGATCTGTGCCATCGCCGCCTTCACAGCTTCGTCATGTGCCTTGATGAGCCGTTCGTCGCCGGTAGCGAGAGCCAACGCCGAAACGGATTTCGGTGCGCTAAAGGTCAAATCCCAGCCCGGCACGTGGCCGGCGCCGGGATTACCGATGGCCGTGCCGTCCGGCAACCTGCCTAGGAGCGCGGCTTCGAAGGCTTGGGGATCAACCGGCCCCGTGCCGGTCAATCCCAGTTCGTGCGCGCCTTTGCCAACCCAAGCCGACGAGGCCCCCGCCTCTTTTGAGTAGTAGTCGTCAATCTGCTCGTAGTAGCTGCGGGCTGCGCCCGCATCCTGGATTTTGGAGACGGACAACATTACCAGCCTTCAAAGTTGAGCGCGCTGCTAGGCTGTTTTGCGGATGGCGCCGAGGTTTTTTGCCCGCGCAGCACAAAGGCGTGGGCTGCCTCGGGCTGCTTGTCCGGGATCGCCATCTCGACAGAGCAAATGGGATAAGGACCCAAGACGCTCAGGTAGCCGTGGCGTGGCGCAAGGCGTTGCAATTCGGCCGGCATGACGAGCCTGGTTTTGGTGACCTGTTCAGACCAGTTGCCGGAGCCGTCACCACCTTTTGATCCGGATTCGTTTTGTCGCAGTACCTCGCGATCTCCGATGTAGAGTGACATCGCCTCAGCTGTCTCAGGATCGCTTTGGCGCAACACCAGCCAAGTGCCTAAGCACGACAACAACGTCTGTGCCTTTTTTTGGCCGTAAGTGTCGTGGAGTTGGCTGATGGATTGCAAGCCAAGTAGCGCACACCCACCGTACTTTCGAGCCTTGGTCAGGAAGGGCTCGATTGATTGGATTTTTCCGAGGCCTGCGAACTCATCCAGCGCCAACCAGATCCTGCGCTCCCGGTCTTCGGAGAGCGTCAAAATGGCCGAGGCCACAACGTCCAGCCACGCGGCAAGGAGTGGGCGCAGGCTGGCAAGCTGATCGTCCCGATAGGTCAAAAAAATCCAGCCTCGTGATTCATTTTCGATCCAATTACGGACCGAGAAACTTCCCTGCCCAGCGGCGGGGTCGAGCCAAGACAACAGCTTGGCATAGCTGCCAATAATCGACAGGACGCTACCCAGCATTTTTTCGTTGCCGGGCTCAAACATCCGCTGGACTGGCAAACCCACGACCAATTCGCGCATTTCTTTCGAGTCAGCGACCGCGAGGATTCTGACGAGTTCGCCATTGGTGGCATTGCCCATACCCCATAGCCTCTCCAAAACGGCTGACAGAACCTGCTGGGCATAGCCTTGCCACTCGCCATCGGCGCCCTTGACGTCCGGGATGATCGATTTCGCAAGGCGGTCGGCGTCCCATGCACCGCGCATTTCGGCGAACGGGCTCCAGCCTGCCGCGCGCGCGTCAAATGGATTGAGGATGACGTCTCCATCCCTGAAAAAACGGCCTAGGAATTCGCCGCCGGGATCGGCAATGATGGCACGCTGGTTTTGCTGTCGGATTGATTCTAGGACACGCCGAAAGGCAAGGGTTTTGCCGCTGCCAATGCCCCCCACAAAGAGGAAATGAACCGGTTCGACTTCGACTGGGACCGGCACCCCCCCCAAATCAAAATTGTATGGCTTGCCACGCAGCATTTTCTTGAGGGTTTTGACGTCAGCCAGCTCTGCCCCTCGGAGATGTTCATCTGCTCTTTTTGCGCGAGCCATCACCCGCCCAAACGCTAGGAGAATGGCTAGGCTTAGGCTGTAACCGAAAGCCGGTGACCAGTAGAAAGCCTGGACGGCAAAACGGAAGTTTTTCTTCTCCAGATACACACGCTCCAATCCTCCGACGATCTGGCCAGCGGAAAGGTTGAAATCAGGAATCTTTAGCCCAGCAGCGCCGATGCCGTCCGCGCCATAAGCTGCTAACACCCAGCCGAATCTGGGACTGAATTCCTTTTTCCCGTAGTGCCAAGCAAGTCCCGCGATAATCGCGGTAAGGACAAGCCCAAGATACATAAATGCCTTCCACTGGGCCTCCCAATCACGGACACTTTTGCTGGTGATGTTTTTCATTTTTTTCTGACCTCGTCGACGACGATCTGGACGGCCCTCTTGAGCCTGTCGGAAGTGCGCTCTTCTGCGCCGCGCGCCTCGGACTGGATAGATTCCAATCTATCGGCAAGGCCATCAATCCGTGCCTCGATGACAGGCAAAATTTGGCTAACGATGCCTTCGGCTGCAGTTGCATCAGTACGGCCGCCATGCAAGATTTGATGGCGCGCAAAAGCGCTCAAGCTCAACCCCAAACGAAGCGCTTGCGAACGAATAACCCTGGCCTCCTCATGAGTCAGCCGAATGGTGAGCTTGGCGCTAGCCGCCATGAGTCGACTCCGGAGCCTGGGGTTGCGGTTGCTGAGTCGCCGCCTCCAACTCCGCCACGGCCAGAGTGAGCGCCTGGTCGAGCTTGTCAGGATTGAACTTATGGAGTTTGTGGCGACGAATGATGAGAGCGACGGCTTTCTCTTCGCGCTCGCGCTCGCGGCCCTCAAGAGACTTGATTTGCGCCGCAAGGGCGCGCTGTTGCGCCAAAAGGCGCTGAAGTTTTTGGTTTGAGTCGGACAATTTTTGCTCCTTGAAGCCACCACCTGGCGGCAAGGAAATTGTCAGCCGGATTCGGGCTGCACTTATCGCGCAAAGACGTCAGAAAGTCGCCTCTTTCTTGGCGTCCCTTCTGATCTTTTTTCTGACGGACAAGCGCCACCGTCACCAATCAATTAGGCATAAGGAGCCTACTGGTTTTGTCAGACAAAAGTGTCCGCCGTTCGTCAGACAAACCGCCACTGCCACAAGCGTTTATTCATGCGGGGTTAGGGACATTTCGCGCACGCGGAATGTCGGCGCCTGGGTGCGTGGGGTGTGTCTGATCTACTGAAGGCTCCATTCCGAAGGAATGGAGGATTTATTTGGAACGAGGCACCGGTCCGGTTGTATCCCTAACAAACTCCTGATCAAAGAGCCCATTCTGGGCATGCGGCGCATTCCCAGATGAGCGGTATTGTGGCGTGCCGGAGATTCGCTTATCCTTCCAAAAGGCTGCCTGAGCCCAACCTGCCACCGGGTTAAACTAGGCGCGCTTTCTGTATGCTCTGCATGACCTTCAATCGTGGTCGATGCGTAATCAGTGGACTTCGACCTTAAATTTGATTGGAGGCTAAACATGGCTTCGGTTCCTCTTTCTGATTCCGCCATTGCAGCGGTCAAGAACTCGTTGCGCAAAGAATTCCCCGAAGTGCGCTCTTCTCACCTGTCTGAGGCGCTTGCTGCTGCGCTAGGTAGAAGGACTCACGCTGCACTATTGGTTGATGTAAGAGCGCAGGTCGCCGATCCAGGTATCGAGTACCTAGACGACGAACGCTTCGACAAACGTCTGCAACAGTTCGGATACCCTCCCGATCCGGAATTCAGCTTTGAGATCTTGGTCGAGCAGCCCGACTGCGTTATATCGACCATGCCGACCTCAGGATTCGACATCGAGTATCGCTCCACTCGCGATAAGGCCTGGCGCAACCTAATGGTGCTCACTATTAATGAGGGAATCCGACGAAAGCTTTTCACATTGCGCCCCTACGACAATCGCTGGCCAGGCGCTGACCCGGAGGGGAGTGGGCATCGTGATGAGGGATGTATGTTTGAATTTATCTTGCCTAACGGACTCCCAGCCAAGGGTTATGTGGGCGATGCAGGATTTGGGGAGCTTTCCATCCATGCTGCGGTAAATCCAAGAGGTAATTGGGTGAGGACCTTGAATGCAGGATTTGACGCGGGGGATGCTACTGCTCAGGGTTGGCTCGAAAGGGAGCGGGGTGCCTGGCTTCAATCCTCCCAGGAGATGCTTACTTGCAGAAGAGCGTTAGGGAAGTCTCTTGCCGAGTTGGATGCAGTCCCTAAAGGATTTGGTGACCGTGGTCGTGTGATCCTGTAATGCCGAAGAGCCCAGCCGAGGCTGAGCTCTTCGGTGTTGCGAAATATCTGGACGGAGAAATGCCCCGCATTGCGGGGCATTTCTCCGTCCAAAAACAAAATCATATAGGGTGCGGGCCTGTTCGAAGACCTACCGCGCTACAGCGCCATTGTCCAAATCAGAGAAGTTGCTGATCCTGACCGCGCCGTCTGGAAAACGGGCAATCACTTCTAACTCGCCGCCCATCGCCTCGATGTGGCTACGAAGAGTTGATAGGTACATATCCGTCCGCTTTTCCAGCTTCGCGATGGAGGGCTGTTGAACGTGCAGCACTTTAGCGAGCACCTTCTGTGACAATCCGCGAGCCTGACGGAGTTCGTTAAGGGGCATTTCAGCCAGCATGGTTTGAGCCTTCGCTTCTGCCCTCGCACGGGATTCCGGCGACATGCGCGAACGCAATTCCTCAAATTTCTTAGCCATCAATCAGCCCTTCCTTTCTGAGTTGTTCCACATGTTCGTCGTAAAGGTCGTCGGCGATAGGGATATGCGTTTCATACCAACGGCCATCCCCGGTCTTGTCTCCGCCAATTAGCAAGATTGCTGCACGCCTCGGGTCGAATGCGTAAAGCGTTCGCAACGGTCTGCCACCGTGCTGGGTTCTAAGCTCTCGCATGTGGCCATGCCGCGATCCGCCAATCCCACTGCTGTGAGGGAAACCAAGTGCTGGACCACGTTCTTCGAGGAGCCGAACAGAGGTGGCCACGGATTCTTGCTCATCCTCTGTCAGACCAGCCCACCAGTCACCAAACTCATCGGTGTATTCGACTTCCCAGCGCATGGGTAATATATAACCCCAAAGGAATATTCCGTCAACGGAATATTTAAGAGAGAGCCCCCCCAAGAAGAGGTGGGGAAGCGCCCGGATGCGATTTCGCTCGGGCGCTTGGGTGGCAAGAAGGTGGCATTGCGCGCGCAAAAAACTGACTGCTAAAAAGCGCTGGAGTCAGCCGGATCGGTAAAAGGCAGATCAAGGGAGTCGCCTTTTTCTTCATTACTTGATCGACCATATGCATGAACTTGTGCCACCCCCAATCATTGGCAATTGCAAGTCGTTGCAAGGTCAAGATTGACTGAATGTGGCTAGCAAGCATCGGGTCCGCACGTTAAGGCGGCCATTCGTAGTGCTCTCGAGTCATGACGCGACGTCTTTCTACCCAAGCTTCCTAGCCAAATTCTCGGCTTTCAGATGAGCGTAGCGTTTCAGCATGCGCATATCTTTGTGCCCGGTGATGCTGGCAATCTCCATGCTGTCGAATACGCCGAGTTCGAAGAGCCTCGATGTCGCTTCGTGCCGCAAGTCGTGAAACCGTAGATCATCCAGAAAACCTTCGTCCGGCTTCACGCCGGATTTCTCGCAATCCGCTAAATACAGACGTTTCGCGCGCTCCTTGGCGCGTACCCAGCTTTGCTTGACCGCACCGGTCGTTGTCGGAAAAACCCTACCGTTGATCGAACGGGTCAGTCCATCCAGAATCCGTCTGGCTACCGGGGATAACGGCACTTCTCGGTTCTCCCCGTTCTTTGAGTCAATCACGCCCGCGGTCAGCTTGCGAACATGCTTCCACTGGAGTTTCACGAGTTCTTCTTGCCGCATGGCGGTTTCTAGCGCAAAGCGGACAAGCGGGGGCATCCAGATATTCCGACGACTGCCCGCACCTGGACCCGGATCATCCAATGCAGCCATCAGATATTTTTCTTCTTCGACGCCAAGCCGCCTTTCACGCGCATTGACTACACGTGGTTTTCTTACACTTCGGACAGGATTAGCCAATCCCTCCATATCCCATTCGGATCGCGCTATCGTGAAAAGATGACTGACAAGCGCGAGCCGGTTTCTCACCGTCGCTGGCGCCAATCCTTCTTCGATGCACTGATCCCGATACTTTGCAAAGTCGGATCCACGCAACGCTGCAAGAGATTTTTTTGCGAGGTCTGTTCGCAGCCAGACGTCGATAGTCTTGCTCTCCTGGGCGTGGCTTTTCTTGTGAACCGTCACCTCGTCCCGGTAACGCTCCAGGGCCTCCGAAAATAACGTCCTTTCGGCCTCAGCACGGCTAACGAACACCCCTCGATTAGCCTCGCTTTCGATTTCGGTTGCCCAAGCCTCTGCTTCGGCCCTGGATTCAAAGGTTTTACTGGCCGTAACCCCCTTCTTACGGACCTGCACCTGCCATTGCCTGGCACCCCGTCTGCGAAACGTCGCCACCCCGTACCTCCTATATTTTGCGGGTTTGACCGACGACGGGTTTTCCGTCGTCGGTGAAACCGATGTCGGCAACCACGTCGTCTTAGAAAAACAAGCTCAGCAACTGCAACAGTTTTAAAAACCCCCTCCCCCCCTCATTGGAGGGGTGGGGGAGAGCTTTGTACAGTGTGACAAATTCGTGACAAACACCATAGTTACAACGTTACGTAACATATAACACATTGTCTACAAGTATTTTTTTATTAATGCGTCTAGGATTGTGATTCCTGTCGTCGTGGGTTCGAGTCCCATCATCCACCCCAAAACACCACAAAGCCCGCGCAAGCGGGCTTTGTTCATTTACCGCTCCCGAATTTCCTAGAGTTTCAGCGCGCCGATATGCGCGACGGCACCGGGGTCTTCGCGCCACAGCGCCGGATCGGCATCGACGTAGAGCTCGATCATGATGCCGTCAGGGTCGTGGCAGTAGATCGACTGGCTGACGCGGTGATCGGACTGGCCGTCGATGCCGACGCCGTGCGCGAGCAGATGGTCGCGGCAGGCGCGCAGGTCGTCGAGCGAGTCGCCGACCTTGAAGGCGAGGTGGTAGAGGCCGACCTGACGGTCGACCGGCAGCGGCGCCTGTTCGCCGATTTCCAAGAGCGCAAGGTCGTGATGATTCTCGCCGCAGGAGAAGAACACCATACGGCCGCCGTGGCGCGCGACTTCGGTGAGCCCCAATACCTCACGATAGAACGGCACCGAGCGCGCGAGGCTGCGCACTTTCAGCACTGCATGGCCCAGTTTGCTCACGTGCATGGCAGTCTCCTATTCGTGCTGGACGCCGTCGACGTACAGCCAGCGACCGTCGACCTTCTCGAAACGGCTGGTTTCGTGCAGGCGGAAGGCACGGCCGTTGAGCTTGTAGCGCGCGACGAACTCGACCGCCGCATGCGTCGCGTCCTGCGGGTGATGCGCCTTCACTTCGAGCCCGCGCCACTGCGGCAGCGGCGGCGTATGCAGGTCGAGCGCAGCCGGACGGGTCGACGGATGCCAGGTCGCGCGCAAATAGTCTTCAAGTCCGAACACATAGGCGCTGTAGCGCGAGCGCATCAGCGCTTCGGCGTCGGGCGCGGCCTCGCCGGCGTGGTAGCGGGCGCAGCACTGTTCGAGCAGGCGGCCCGAGCCGCAGGGGCAGGCGCTCATGGCCGCACTGCCGGGCATTTCAGTTTCGGCCGGATGTGCGGCCATACGGCATCGAGCATCTTCGGCTGCGCCTTTTCGTTGGGGTGGATGCCGTCGGCCTGCATCATGCCGTCTTTTACGCCGACGTCGCAGACGAAGCACGGCACGCGCACTATCTTTTCTTCGCGTGCGAGGTCGACGTAGAGCTTCGCCACCGCATCGGCGTAGGCCTTGCCGTAGTTGGGCAGCACCGGCGCTTCGAGCAGCGCGACCCAGGCGCCGGCCGCCCTGGCCTGGCGGATCATGGCCTGCAGGTTCTGCCTGATGACAGGAGGCGGCGTGCCACGCAGGGCGTCGTTGCCGCCGAGTTCGATCAGCACGCCCTGCGGCCGGTGACGCTCGAGCGCGGGCCGCAGGCGCAAAAGGCCATTCTGCGTGGTGTCGCCGGTGATGCTCGCGTTGACGACGCGCCAGTCAGGCGCATTCTTCTGCAGGCGCGCGTCGAGCAGCTCCACCCAGCCCTTGCCCGGCGCGAGACCGTAGCCGGAACTCAGGCTGTCGCCGACGATCAACACGGAGCACGCGGCGGCGAAGGCCCAGCCCGGCCAAAGCAATGCCGCGAGCACGAGCAGGCGATAATTCATCCCATCCCTTCCAGAACACGCACGATTCCATTCATGACGCCCCCAGCCAGCGCACAGTTCCCCGCCGTCGTCGCAGCCCGCACGCTCTCGCAGCGCGTGCCCACGGCAGACGGCCCGCTCGTCATCCTCAGCGAAATCGAACTCGCCGTCCAGGCCGGTGAAACGCTCGCCGTCACCGGCGCCTCCGGGTCGGGCAAGTCTACGCTGCTGGGTCTGCTCGCCGGCCTAGACCAGCCGTCGGCCGGCGAGATCGTGCTGCTCGGACAAGCACTCGGCACGCTCGACGAGGATGCGCGAGCGCGGCTGCGCGCCGGCCGCGTCGGCTTCGTGTTCCAGTCCTTCCAGCTCTTGCCCGCGCTTTCCGCGCTGGAGAACGTGCTGCTGCCGCTGGAGCTCGCGGGGCGCACCGACGCGCGCGAGCGCGCCGCGCACTGGCTCGAGCGCGTGGGGCTCAGCGCACGCGCCGGCCACACGCCGCGCCAGCTCTCGGGCGGCGAGCAGCAGCGCGTCGCGCTGGCACGGGCATTCGCCACCGACCCCGAGATCGTGTTCGCCGACGAGCCCACCGGCAACCTCGACGCCGACACCGGCGCGCGCATCATCGATCTGCTGTTCGAGCTCAACGCCTCGGCGCACACCACGCTGATCCTCGTCACCCACGACCCCGCGCTCGCCGCGCGCTGCCAGCGCCGCCTGCACCTGGTCGCCGGCCGCGTCGCCGAGGCAGTGCCGGCATGAGCTTCGCCCGGCTGGGCCTCTGGCTGCTGCGGCGCGAGCGCAGCGCCGGCGAATGGCGCGTGCTGCTGCTCGCGCTGGTCATCGGCGTCGGCAGCGTGTCGACCACCGGTTTTCTTGGCGACCGCATGAAGCGCGCGATGAGCGAACAGGGCGCGAGCTTCCTCGGCGCCGACCTCCTCGTCACCAGCCCGCGGCCGATCGACGCCTGGCCCGCGCATGCGCTCGACGCCAGCGCCGCCCTCGAATTCGCCAGCATGGTGAGCCGCGGAGACGCCTTCCAGCTCGCCACCGTGCGCGCCGTCGACGCCGCCTACCCCCTGCGCGGCGAAGTGCGCATCGCCGACCGGCCGTTCACCGAGGGCGCACCGCGGCCCGCGCAGCCGCCCCCCGGCGCGATCTACGCCGACCAGGAGCTGCTGACGCTGCTCAAGGCCGAGGTCGGCGATACCGTGCAGATCGGCGATGCCGGCTTCCGCATCGCCGGCGTCGTGGTCGAGGAACCGGGCCAGCTCGCCGGCGTGTTCGGCTTCGCCCCGCGCGTGTTCCTGCGCGCGGACGAGGTCGCGCAGACCCATGTGCTGCAGCCCGGCAGCCGCCTCACCTATCTGTACCAGTTCGCTGGGGAAGCCGAACCGCTCGCCGCCTTCGCCGCCGCGCTGAAGCCGCGGCTCGAGCCCACCCAGCGCCTGCTCGGTGCGCGTGACGGCGTCGAGACGCTGCGCGGCGCCTTCGCCAACGCCGACCGCTACCTGCAGCTCACCGCGCTGATCAGCCTCCTGCTCTCGGTCGCGGCAATCGCCATCGCGGCTCATCGCCACGCGCTGCGCCACTACGACCAGGCGGCGCTGCTGCGCTGCATGGGCGCGACCACGCCGCAGTTGCGCGTGCTCTACGCTATACAGCTGCTGACCTTGGGCGTGCTCGGCAGCCTCGCCGGCGTGGCGGTTGGCGCGCTGGTGCAGCAGGCGCTGGCGGGCCTGCTGCTGCCCGAGGCCGCCGCGCGCCTGCCCGAGCTGGGCCTCGCGCCGGTGGCGGTCGCCGTCGCCAGCGGACTGCTCGCGCTTGCCGCCGCCAGCGTGCCCGCGCTGCTTCGCCTCGTCCGCGTGCCACCGCTCAGGGTGCTGCGGCGTGACCTGCCGCCGCTGCCTGCCGCGGCCTGGATCACGGCGACGCTGAGCGGCTCGGCCCTGCTGGCCCTGATCGCGTGGTACGCCGGCGATGCCAAGCTCGTCGCCGGCTTTGTCGGCGCGCTTGCCGCGCTGGTCCTCGTGCTCGCCGGCCTGGCGCGGCTGGCGCTCCTGGCCGGGCGCGGCGTGCAACGGCTCAGCGTCGGCCCAGTGCGCTTCGGCCTGGCGCAGATGCTGCGCCACCGCTTCGACAGCACGCTGCAGCTCGGCGCCTTCACCCTGGCGCTGTTCCTCGTCGCCCTTCTCGCGCTGGTGCGCAGCGACCTCATCGCCGGCTGGCGCCAGCAGTTGCCGGAAAACGCCCTGAATCATTTCCTGGTGAACATCGCGCCGCACCAGCAGGCCGCGGTGGCCGCGCATCTCGCGCAGCACCGCCTGCAGGCGTCCGAGCTCTACCCCATGGTGCGCGGCCGCCTCGTCACGAAGAACGGCGTGCCGATCGCCGACACCCTGCCGCCGGAGGCGCGCGACACCAACACGCTGCGACGCGAACTCAACCTCACCTGGACCGCCACCCTGCCGCCCAACAATGCGATCGTCGTCGGACGCTGGCACGGGGCGCAGCGCGGCGCAGACCTCTCGGTGGAAGCCAACATGGCCGAGCGCCTGAATCTCGCGCTCGGCGACACGCTCGGCTTCGAATCGGGCGACCAGGTCGTCGAGGGACGCATCACGAGCATCCGCAGTGTGAAGTGGGAATCGATGCAGCCGAACTTCTTCGTCATCTTCGCGCCCGGCCCGCTCGACGCGCTGCCGGCGAGCGCCATCGCCAGCGTCTACGTGCCGCCGGACCGGTCGGACGTGCTGCCCGGCTTCGTGCGCACCTTCCCCGGCGTCACCCTGCTCGCGCTCGACAAGCTCATCGCCAACATCGAGGCCGTCTTCGCGCAGATCGTCGCGGCGATCCAGCTGCTGCTCGGCTTCCTGCTCGCCGCCGGCATGGCGGTCGTCGTCGCCACGCTCCTCGCCAGCCTCGACGCACGCCGGCAGGAAGCGGTGCTGCTACGCACGCTCGGCGCGCAGCGCGCCTATCTGGCCAAGGCCCTGTGGAGCGAATTCCTCGCGCTGGGGCTGCTGGCGGGCGTGCTCGCGACGGTGTGCGCGGAAATCGCCATGGCGGTGATCGCCGACCGCCTGTTCGACCTGCCGCCCCGGCTCCATCCCTGGCTGTGGGCCGCCTTGCCCGCGGCCGGCGCGCTGCTCGTCGGCGCAAGCGGCTGGCTCACCACGCGACACATCACGCGGGTGCCGCCGATGCAGTCGATCCGGGCCTTAGGCTGAATGAGAAAAGTGCTACTCGGCGGTTTCGACGTCAGCGTCGAGGCGATAGCCCACGCCAACGACCGTCTTGATCAGTCGCGGGAAGCGGACGTCTTCACCGAGATGGCGACGCAGGCGCCTGATCGGACCGTCCAGCGTGCGGAGGGATGCGGTCTTGTGGGTGCCACGTATCGCGCCGACAAGCTGCTGACGGCTCAGCACCTGGCGGGGAAAGCGCAGCAAGGCAACCAGCAGCTCGCACTCCTGTCTGCTGAGCGCGACCGACTGGCCGTCATGTGACGCCAGTCTCCGCTCCCGAACATGGAGTGTCCAACCGCAAAAATGGTAAACGTGTACAGCCGTTTCGCCTGCCGGGGTTGGATCGATGCGGGCGCGGCTCAGCATCTGCCGGATTGTCGCGATCAGCTTGCGCGGCGGGACAGGCATTCCCAGGCGGGCATCAGGCGTGAAGCCGAGCGGCGCGACAAGGCCGGATAGCAGGTGTGGCCGGTCTAGGACGATGACGGGGACGGCTGGCTGCTCGACCAGCCAGGCCGGCCGCCTCGCCTGCGGCGACACACCGTCCAGTATGAAGATCAAGAGCTCGACCGCAGGCGGCAAGGCCGCCATATCCGCAGTCTCGACGACATCGAAGCCTTTATCGTGCAGCAGCTCCGCGAGCAACCCCCGCGTGACCGGATTGGGATCAATCAGACAGAGTCTCGGCGCAAAAATTGCGTCCACCCCGGCCGCGGCGTCCGCGCGGCCCCAGTCGGCCTGTTCGGCCGCTTGGGTGCGCTTCGGCAAATCCGGGCTTTCCAGCTGCATGGCAGCGCGTCCCCGCAGAATCAGCCAAAGCGGCCCGTGATGTAGTCCTCGGTCTGCTTGACCTTGGGCTTCAGGAAGACGTCGTTGGTGCGTCCCATCTCGATCAGGTCGCCCATGTACATGAAGGCCGTGTAGTCGGACACGCGCGCCGCCTGCTGCATGTTGTGGGTAACGATGATGATGGTGTACCTGTCCTTCATCTCGTTGACCAGTTCCTCGATCTTGGCGGTCGAAATGGGGTCCAGCGCCGAGGCCGGCTCGTCGAGCAGCAGCACCTCGGGCTCGAGCGCGATGGCACGCGCGATTACCAGGCGCTGCTGCTGGCCGCCGGACAGGCTCATGCCGCTCTCCTGCAGGCGATCCTTGACCTCCTCCCACAGCGCTGCGCCACGCAGCGACTTCTCGACCGCATCGTCCAGCGTGCTGCGATTGTTGACTCCCATGATGCGCAGTCCGTAGGCCACGTTTTCGTAGATCGACTTCGGGAAGGGGTTGGGTTTCTGGAACACCATGCCGACCCGACGCCGAAGCAGCGCGACGTTGACGTCCTTGTCGTAAATGTTCTTGTTGTCGAGCAGGATCTTGCCGTCGACCCGGCAGATGTCGACCAGGTCGTTCATGCGGTTGAAGCAGCGTAGCAGGGTCGACTTGCCGCAACCGCTGGGCCCGATGAAGGCGGTGACCCGGTTTTTGGGAATCTCCATGTTGATGGCATGAAGCGCCCTGGCTGCGCCGTAATAGAGATCGAGATTTTCGACGCGAATCGCGACCTCCTTGGTTTCTTCCGCATGCACGCGGCCAAGATCGCCGATGTTGATGGCATGGGTTTTCTGGGTGTTGTCGTTCATCTCAACTGTCCTTCAAGTGTTTTTGCACGCGGGTGAGCACCCTGACGGTCAGACGCCCTCAAGGCCGCGCAGCTTCTCGCGCAGACGGTTGCGCAAATTGATCGCGAAAAGATTCAGCACCACGATGATGACGACCAGCAGCAGCGCCGTGGCGTAGACCAGCGGCCGCGCCGCCTCGACGTTGGGGCTCTGGAAACCGACGTCGTAGATGTGAAAACCCAGATGCATGAACTTGCGCTCCAGATGCACGAAGGGGAAATTGCCATCGACCGGCAGGCTGGGGGCGAGCTTGACCACACCCACCAGCATCAACGGCGCCACCTCGCCGGCCGCACGGGCCACGGCCAGAATCAAGCCGGTCATCATCGCCGGGCTGGCCATCGGCAGAACGGTGCGCCACAGCGTCTCGGCCTTCGTGGCACCGAGCGCGAGGCTGCCCTCGCGGATGGTGCGCGGCACCCGCGACAGCCCCTCCTCGGTCGCCACGATGACCACCGGCAGGGTCAGGATCGCCAGGGTCAACGACGCCCAGAGAATGCCCGGACTGCCAAACACCGGCGCAGGCGCCGCCTCGGGGAAGAACAGCGAATCGATCGAGCCGCCTAGGACGTAGACAAAGAAGCCCAGGCCGAACACGCCGTAAACGATGGAAGGCACGCCGGCGAGATTGTTCACCGAAATGCGGATCGCGCGGATCATTGGACCTTGCTTGGCGTATTCGCGCATGTAGATCGCCGCCATGATGCCGAGCGGCGTTACCATCACCGACATCAGCAGCACCATCATCACCGTGCCGAAAATGGCCGGGAAGATGCCACCCTCTGTATTCGCTTCGCGCGGATCGTCGCTGACGAACTCCCAGAACTTGTGGCCATAGAAGCGGATCTTGTCCCACAAACCCATCGCGTTGGGCATGTAGAGGTCGGCGATCTTGGCGAACGGAATGTTGACCAGTTGGCCATCACTGGTCTCGACGTTAACGCTGTCGCGTTCGATGTCGCGACGAATCTTGTCGAGCGTCGCCTGCAGCACCTGATAATCGGCTTCCAGTGCCTTGCGTTCCGCGGCGAAGCCGGCCTTGGCAACCTCCGTGAGCTGACCGTCTATTTCCAGTGCGCGTTCGCGCAACCGGATTTTCTCCAGCGCATAGTTGATCTTGCCAATATCGACCTTCTCGATACGGACCGCCTGACGGAAGAGGTCGTTAGAGCGCACCAGACGCTGCCTCGCCGCGTCCCATGCACCCGGTCCTTCCGCAACGACCAGGCCGTCTTGCATGACCGATTTCAGGTGGCCATAGAAGTTGCCCCATTCGCGACGCTCAACGGCAAGCAGATCCCCCGGATAGTGGAACTCGCCCAACATCGGCGCCGGAAACCACTTGAAGTCGACGCCGGTGAGATCCTTGTTGCCGAGCTTGATCAGATAGCGGTGGGTGTACTGATCTTTTGTCTCCAGCGTATAGCCCTGCTCGCGCAGGCGTGCCACCGATACTTCTTCCTTTTCGCGAATCTCGCCGATGAGATTGACCGTCGCACCGTCACGCTCCTGGTAGGTGACCTCGGCAATGGGCTTGGGCCACCAGTGCGTGAGGCCGCGTGCGGCGGTGAGCCATACCACCGCGTAGACGGCCACCAACGACAGGGCAACCGCGCCAGCGGTCGTCCAGACCCAGGGTTCTCCGCTCTTGTACCAGTTGCGCATGGCGAGTCTTTCTTAAAGTGAGCTGTATTTTTCACGCAGGCGCTGGCGCACCAGCTCAGCGACGGTATTGACGAAGAAGGTGAACACGAAGAGCACCAGCGCCGAGAAAAACAGCAGGCGGTAATGCGTTGTACCGACCGCGGCCTCAGGCATTTCAACGCCGATGTTCGCCGAGAGCGTGCGGAAGCCGGTGAAGATCGAGAGATCCATCACCGCCGTGTTGCCGGTAGCCATCAGCACGATCATGGTCTCGCCCACCGCGCGTCCCATGCCGACCATGATGGCTGAGAAGATGCCGGGGCTTGCGGTCAGGAGCACCACGTAGAACAGCGTCTGCCAGGGCGTCGCACCCAGCGCGAGCGAGCCCGAGGTGAGGTGCTTGGGCACGCTGAACACCGCGTCTTCAGCGATCGAGAAAATATTGGGAATCACGGCGAAACCCATGGCAATGCCAACCACCAACGAGTTGCGCTGCTCGTAGGTGATGCCGAGCTCGTTCGTCAGCCATTGCGGCATGTTGCCGCCGAAGAAGGCCGCCTCGATGGGATGCCCGATCTGGATGGCGAGCCAGATGACGACGATGATCACCGGAATCAGCAGCGCCGCTTCCCACCCGGCCCCGACGCGTGCCTTGACCCCGTGCGGCATCAGGCTCCACAGGTAGGAAGTGATGACAAAACTGAACGGCAGCAGGAAGATCGCCACCAGCGTGCCCGGCAGGTTATTGTCGATGTAAGGTGCGAGCCACAGTCCGGCGAGGAATCCGAGGATCACGGTCGGCAGCGCCTCCATGATCTCGATCGACGGCTTGACCACCGCACGCATCCTCGGCGACATGAAATAGGCGGCGAAGATCGCCCCCAGCACCGCCAGTGGCACCGCCACCAGCATGGCGTAGAACGCCGCCTTGAGGGTACCGAAGGTGAGCGGCGCAACGCTGAACTTGGGCTCGAAGTCGGAGGTCGCGGCGGAGGACTGCCAGTTGTACTCCGGTTCCTGGTAACTCTCGTACCAGACCTTCAGCCACAGTGCGGAAAATGAAATCTCCGGATAATCGTTTTCCAGCCGGGCCATCTGGATCGTGCCCGCTGCGTTCTCGGTCAGGATGGCGTTTGCGCGCGGTGAAAAGCCGACGACGCGCACCGGCTCCGTGCCGGTCGGACGTTTCAGGATCAGGCGATTCGACGTCGCATAGTAAATGCCGACCAGGCCCTGGTCGTCACCAGCAATGAAACCCTTGCGGAAGTGCTCTGGCGCAAGGGTCGCGACCTTGCCGGACATGGGCTTGAACGATCGGATATGGGTCAGGTGATAGTTGTTTGCGTCGTCGCGCACCTGGAACCACTGCGCCAGATTACCCTTGTCGGTGCCCACGATCAGCGAATAACCCCCGCTCAGCATCGTCGCCGCAGTGATGCGCTCGCCTTCCGGCACCAATGCCACGGTCTGCACCTTACGCGGTGCCTGCTTGTCCATCACGTCGTAGTGCGTGACGAAACGGCCGCCGTGTACCACGTAAAGGTCGCGCTGCTTCACTTCGAGCAGGATCTGGCTGATCTCGCCCTCGACCGGCGGAAGTTCAGTGCCGGAACGCTCGGTCGTCACCTCGCCGGTGATCATGTTGCTGCGGCTTTCGAACGCCGCCAGCACCAGCCGTCCATCGTCGGTGAGCGCAACAGCGGCCGTTTTGTCTTCGCTGTGCTGCATCGACAGCAGCTTGATGGACTTGCCTGCCTCGTCGACGACGAGCGGCTCGCTGCCCGCCGGATAGGCGATGCTCGGGGTGATGGTGCGGATGTCCTCTTCCGGCTTGTCCGGATCCTGCTGGAAGCTGACCTTGAATTCCTGCTGCAGGATCAGCATGCGACCGTCGGAGAGACCATACGCCAGCGCCTGCTGCGACGGGTCGCCGGCAGCGAAGCTCCGGATCGCCGTGTTTTCCGGCAGGCTGACGAACTCGGCGGCCATGAGGCGGCCCGTGTTCAGGTCGAAGAAGCTCAAGCCCCCGGCGTCGGTCACACGCAGGCCGATCTCGGCCTGCTCTTCGGTGGTGAGGTGGACCGTGGCACCGCCGCCGTTCTTCGGAATCGACAGCGACTTCAACTCGTCCATGCTGGCCGGCGTGAAAATCGGCACGACGACGCTGGCGAGATAGAAGAAGATGAGGCTGATGGCGATGATCACGCTCAAGCCTCCAAACGTCATGACGTGCTTGAACACCTTGTCCTTGGTCATGCGCCGGCCGGTATAGCCGCCCACCTTGCTGATGCTGGACTCAGTGTTTTCCATGGTTCACCGCGTATCGTGATAGGTGTTTTCTTTGCCAAAGCAGTGCAGGAAGGGGCAAGGCACGGCCTCCCCCTCCCTTCACTGCCTCAGGTCTTAATTGATCTTGTGCAGCGTCTTGAACTGCTCGATCAGCCTCGCCGGGCGGCCTTGCTTCACGGAGTCCTTGTTGAGCGCGTAGATCACGGTTTCACCCTTTGGCCCTGTACCGATTTCGGCAAAGGTGAAGGTGATTTCCTTGTGCGCCAGGTAGTCCTTGAAGTCCTTCCATTCGCCGAACACGTAGAAGCGGCCGTCGCGGATCACTTCGCCGTAGAACAGTCCGGTCGGCTCATACTTGCCGTCGTAGAACAACTCGGCCTTGGCCGGCTTGGCAAGGTCGTCGGCTTCCTTCTTCTCGATGCCGAACACCAGCGTTTCGCCTTCCGGACCGGCGCCGATGCGCGTGCGCGTGAAGATCAGCTCGTTGTTGTGCAGGAATTCGAGGTAGTTCTTCGCATCGGCGATCGGGTAGATGCGGCCGTTCTCGTGGAAGACGAGAAAGTAGTTCTCGGTCACGGCGGCGGCGGGCTTCGCCGCTACCGCCGCCTGGGTCGCAGGCGCCGGTGCAGGCGCCGGTGCAGGCGCCGACGCGGCAGCGGGCTTGCTCTCGGGTTTGGCGGGCGCCTGGCTGGCGCAGCCGCCGAGCATGCCGAGCGTCAGCAGTGACGCCGCAGCATACGACAGGGTTCGCTTGTTTGCGTGCATGGTATCGGTCTCCGTGTGTCAGTCGGGCCGGGCGCGGTCAACACCACGCCCGGCCGGCGGTGGGTCGACAGGTTCAGTTGATGCCCAGATCCTTGAGGGCCTTGGCAGCCATGGCGGCAGGCAGCGGCACAAAGCCGTCCTTGATCACGACTTCCTGGCCCTGCTTCGACAGCACCAGCTTGACGAACTCACGCTCCAGGGGGGGCAGCGGCTGGTTCGGACGCTTGTTCACGTAGAAATACAGCACGCGGGCGAGCGGGTAGGTGCCGTCGATGGCATGCACGGCGTCGGCTTCGACAAAGGGCTGACCGTCCTTTTGCGACAGCGGCACAGCGCGCACGCCGGAGGTCTTGTAGCCGATGCCCGAGTAGCCGATCGCGTTGATCTGGCCGCTCACGCTCTGCACCACCGAGGCGGAACCCGGCTGCTCGGCGACGTTGCGCTTGAAGTCACCCTTGCACAGCGCTTTTTCCTTGTAGTAGCCGTAGGTGCCGGACACCGAGTTGCGGCCGTACAGGGCGATCGGGCGGGTGGCCCATTCGCCGGTCATGCCAACCTGGCCCCAGGTGGTGACGTCAGCCGCGCCACCGCACTTGCGGGTGGCCGAGAAGATCGCGTCGACCTGGGTAATCGACAGGCCCTTGATCGGGTTGTCCTTGTTCACGTACACGGCGAGCGCGTCGATCGCAGCGGGCACCGGGGTCGGCTTGTAGCCGTATTTCTTCTCGAAGGCCTCGATTTCCTTGGCGTTCATCAGACGGCTCATCGGGCCGAAGTTGGCGGCGCCCTCGATCAGCGCGGGCGGCGCGGTCGACGAACCGGCGCCCTGGATCTGGATGTTGACGTTGGGGTAGTTGCGCTTGTAGGTCTCGGCCCACAGCGTCATCAGGTTGTTGAGCGTGTCGGAACCGACCGAGGTGAAATTGCCGGACACGCCGCTGGCCTTCTGGTACGACGGCAGCGCGGGATCGACCTTGACGGCCTGGGCGAGGGCGCCGGTACTTGCCAGCGAGACCGCCAGGAAGCCGAGGGCGGCGACGATTTTGTTCTTAACCATAATGTTTGATCTCCAATGTTGTAACGATGGCTGGGGTTGCTCGATGCAAACTGCGCGAACGATGCGCTTCCGTCGTTCAGCGAGCGTTACGATAGGGATAGGCTGTTACGGTTTTGTGACGCTTCCGTACTTTGTCTGCTTCGCCTCCTGGGTCATGAAGGGAACGTTGAAAGGCAGTCGCACTGACGTCGTACCGGAAAACCATGACAAGCGGCTGATTCCCAGGAAATCAGAAAAGCATCACGTCGCGTGCTGCCGTCCGCTGCGCTGACAGCAGACAGGTGAGGAACGGCCTTCGGATTTTTCCGCTCGACGGCTGGGCGTCTGCGAACCGCTGGACGAATGTCGTGAACTGCGCACGCCGGTCGATCGCCTGCGAGGAACCCGCCCCTGTGCGCGATGCCTGGCGTTGCAACCGATAACCGGCAAGACAGCAGCGTTAGAATTTCCGTCTGTCATTTCAACCATAACGGAGAACTCCATGAAATTCGTCCTCGCCGCCTTCCTCACCGCCCTGCTGGCCGGCCCCGCGCACGCCGCCGACACGGCCTGCATGACGCAGGCCACGGAAAAGAAACTCGCCGGTGCGGCAAAGAACAGCTTCGTGAAAAAATGCGTGCGCGAACGCTGCGAAGCGACGGCTGTCGAGAAGCAACTCGCCGGCGCGGCGAAGAACAGCTTTGCGACGAAGTGCCTCGCCGACGGCCTGGCGCCCTACTGTACGGAGCAGGCCGCTTCGAAGAAGCTCGCCGGCGCGGCGAAGAACAGCTTCATGAAGAAGTGCCAGTCGGGCGAATAAGGCCCCCCGTCGCACTGCAGGGCGCCTGAATGAAAAAGCCACCGGCAGACGCCGGTGGCTTTTTCGCTGTGGGCCGTCCTCCGGCCTGCAAGGCGCGGCGCCTACTTGTTGACGGGCGATGCCGGGTCGAACAGATAGGCCATCACGTCGGCGATCTGTTCCTGGGTCAACACGCCGTTGGCGCCCATGCGCGGCATGCTGGTGCATGCAAAATACGCGTGCGCGTTGTAGATCACGTCATAGGTATATTTCAACACCTCGGGGCTGTTGCCGCGCAGCTTGCCGTAGCCGGTCAGGCTCGGCCCCAGGGTGCCGCCGGTACGATCCTCGGCCAGCGTGTGGCAGTTGTAGCAGTTGGCGCCGGGCGCACGTCCAGGCTCGTGCTTGTCCGGGTTGTGCGCGGTGCGGAAACCGAAGCCCGACCAGGCCAGTTCGCGCCCGACCTTCCAGTCTCCCAGCTTGATGCCGCCTTCGGGATACTTGATGCTCGCCTGCGCGGCGGCGCGTATCCGGTCGGCCGCAGCGGCGTCGAGTTCCTTGCCGGTGCGGGCGATTTCCGAGCAGATTTTCATGGTCTCGTCCTGGGTCAGGCGCGCCCGGCCGGTCGTGCCTTCCTGGGTCGGCTGGTTGAGGTCGTAGCTGCCGGATTCGAACACCAGGTGCTCGGCCAGCGCCTGGGGGCTCAGTTTGGCGTAGTCGGGCTTGGCAGGCGTCGCGGCGGCAGGCTTGGTGGCAGGCTTGTCGCCGCCGGGGGCGCTACAGCCGCCCGTCACCAGCGCCAACGCAGAGGCGGCGGCCACGGCGGCCGCCAGGGCAATTTTCTCGTTCATGTGGAATCTCCTCATCGATCGTCGTCAGCGCTTCAGGTCGGGCAGGATCGCCGGCTGGCCGCGCGCAGCGTCGGTCCAGTAGGAGATCAACGCGATCGACGCGTCAGCGTCGGGCTTGATGTTGGGGTAGCGCATCTGCCACAGGCATTCGAGCACGCGGTGCTGGCTGCTGCGCGCGTGATCATGACTCACCCGGTGAGCCGGCCAGGAAATCGCCTTGGTCCACTCCTGCGGCGCCTTCAGGTTCGGCAGCACCGATGCGCGGATGCGCTTGCCGGTCTGGGTGTGGCAGGTCGCACAGTTGAAGTCGAGCGTGCCCGAGCGGCGATAGAACAGCACTTCGCCGGCGTCGCGCATGGCTTTTTCCATCGGGTGCGTCATCGGCGGGTTCCAGGGCTTGCCGTTGGACTGGCTGGCGACGTAGGTCTGCAGCTTCATGATGTCCGTATTCGACCCGTGACGCTGCTTGATCGCGTTATCGCTGTCGGTGAAGCCCTGCAGCGTCTTCATGCAGTGGACCAGACGGGATTCGAGATCCATGACCTTGCCGGTGTCGGCGAAGTAGCGCGGCATTTCGGCATAGGCGCCGGCGACGACGCCAGGCCCCTTGCCGAAATCGCATTTCTCGAGCGAGGCGTTCTTCGGCCCGCGCGCCTGCTTGAACAGCTTCGCGCCCTCCTCGATCAGGTCGTAGGCCGGATTGTCCGGCATCATCATGAGGTTCTGGGGACTTTGCGTCAGGTATGCCGACTCGTGTTTGTCGATGATCGACTGCAAGACCTCTTCGGGCGCCTTGGCCGCACTGGGACCGGCCAAGGCAGCGACTGCCAGTGCAATAGGCAGCGCTCGCATGTTTCGCTTGAACATACTCACGTCTCCTTTGTATTGAAATGCGCGGGCGGGGAATCCGCTTTCCTTCACCCCGAACGAACCAGGGATATTCCGGGACTGCCCTGAAACATCCGCGCTTTCGACCCGAAAAGGGGGCGAAAGTTGCCGGCAGACCGTGGGCCGCGTCCAGCCTGCGGCCGTTCAGCCGGCCACGACCATGCTGCCGAACAAGGCGACACTGAAGCCGACCACGGCGCCGAGCGGCGGCGCCCAGTGGCGGTTCAGGCGCGACTGCGGCGCGATGTCCTGGAAGATGAGATAGAGAATGCCGCCGGAGGCAAACAGCATGATCGCGCCGAGCGCCGCCGGAAAGTCAGCAAGCAGGACGTAGCCCAGCAGGCCGGCAACCGGTCCGATCGCGACCAGCGACCACATGATGAGCAAGGTCCGGCGCGCGCTGCGCAGCCCCAGCGCATGCAGTTCGCGGAAGGCGTTGAAGCCCTCGGGGAGGTTCTGCAGGCCGATCAGCACCGCCAGCAGCGCCGCGGCATCCGCGCGCAAGGCGACCATGCCGCCCAGCGCGATCGCTTCCGGCACGTAGTCGAGCAGCATGCCCATGACCTGCGGCGCTTCGCGACGGCGCAGGCCGAGCGCGCGCTCGATCAGGAAGAATGCGATCCCGCCCGCGAGCACGAGGGGAATCGCCCACATCGACTGCTGCATGCTGGCGACCCCCTGCGGGACCAGCACGACGGCGACCGCGCCGACCAGGATGCCGCCACCCAGCGCAATCAGGAAATGCCGCAGCTCCTGCTCCAGCCAGCGTACGCGGATACGCCCGAAGCTGGCCAGTGTGCCGCCGAGGGGGATGCAGGCGCCGGCGGCGATGGTGAAGACAAGGATCGCGGCGATGTCGTGCATGGGAATCCGGCCGCCGTGCGGTCAGGGTTGCAGCCGCCCGCGCGCTAAGTGCGGCCCTTGCACGGAAAGGCCTCGGCCAGCGCCTTCTGCAGCACCTCGACAGCCGGCTGGTTGAGAGATTCGGGGTGTGCCTCGATCCAGGCGACCACCGCCCCCGAGGCCCGCTTGCGGTCGGCGTCGCCGAGGCAGAACGGCGGCCTGCCCTTGCCGTGATGCATCGAGGCGTCGATGTAGCCGTCGAGGTAGCTGTGGCACATCACCGACAGCGACTTCACCCGGTCCGCGCTTTTGCACATGCGCAGGATCACGCTGCCGTTCTTGGCGTGGGTTTCGCTCGCGTGCGTCGGCACGCCGAGGACGAGCGCTGTCGCCATCCCCAGGACGGCCGGCAGACAGCGGCAGAGGGCGAAACTGGAACGCATTACAGGAGAAAGCTCGGCGGAGTCGTGCCGACAAGTGTCGCGGCCGGGACGGCTCCCGTCAATCGCGCGCCCGGTTCAGCGGTGCAGACGCCCGGCCGCCGGCTGCAGGTCGGCGGCCACCGCCTCGCGTTCGTCGAACACGAAGCAGTCGCCCCGATAGTGCGCGCCGCCGACTTCCTCGAAATACTTGAGGATGCCGCCTTCCAGCTGATACACGCGCTCGACGCCGATCTGCTGCATGTGGATCGCGGCCTTCTCGCAGCGGATGCCGCCCGTGCAGAACGACACCACGGTCTTGCCGGCCAGTTCGTCAAGCCGCGCGGCGAGCCGCGGCGGAAATTCGCTGAACACGCCAATGCCGTAGTCGATCGCGCCCTCGAAGGTACCGGCGGCGACTTCGTAGTCGTTGCGGGTATCGAGCATCACCACCGGACGGCCCTCGTCGTCGACGCCGCGGTCGAGCCACTTCTTCAGGCGCGCGGCGGCGACCGCCGGTGCGCGGCCTTCCTCCGGACGGATCAGCGGCAGCTTCATGGTGATGATTTCCTTCTTCAGCCGCACCCGCATCTTCCTGAACGGCGGCTCGGCCGAGAGGCTTTCCTTGGGCGCGAGGTCGGCGAAGCGCGCATCGCTTCGCAGGTGCGCGACGATGGCGTCGATCGCCTCGCGCGAACCAGCGAGAAAGACGTTGATGCCTTCCGGGGCGAGCAGGATCGTGCCCTTCAGCCCCAGCGCGTCGCAGCGCGCCTTGAGGTCGGCGCGCAGCGCCTCGCGGTCGTCGAGGCCGACGAACTTGTAGCAGGAGATGTTGACGACGGGCACGGCGGGGTTCCTTCTTGCAAGCCGGCATTATACGGAGCCCGGCCGCGGCCGATTTCCATCCGCACCGCGGGTTTTGATACCCTTCCCGGATTCTCCCGACCGGCGACCCGACATGGACGAACAGCTGCAGCTCCTCGAACACGCGCAAAAGACCACGGTCGACCTCGCCCTCCAGTTCGGCCCCAAGGTGGTCGTCGCGCTGCTGATCCTGGCCGCGGGCTATTTCGCCGGGCGCTGGGTCGGCCGGCTCACCGACCGCATGCTGGCGAAGCTGCACCTCGACGAGGCCCTGCGTCCGCTGCTGGTGCGCATGGTGCGCCTGCTGGTGCTGGGGCTGTTCCTCATCATGGCGCTGCAGAACCTGGGCGTGGAACTGCTGCCGCTGATTGCCGGTCTCGGCGTCGCCGGCGCCGGCATCGCGCTCGCCATGCAGGGCGTGCTCGGCAACCTCGCCGCCGGGCTCACCATCCTGTTCACCCGGCCCTTCAACGTCGGCGAATACATTTCCATCGTTGACGAGGAAGGCACGGTCGAGGCAATCAAGCTCTTCAACACCGTGCTCTCGCACCCCGACCGCTCGCGCGTCGTCATCCCCAACCGCAAGATCGTCGGCGAGATCCTGCACAACTTCGGCACCCTGCGCCAGCTCGATGTCGGCGTCGGCGTCGCCTACGACACCGACCTCAAGCAGGCGCTCGCCATCATCGACGAGGTACTCGCCGCGCATCCGGCGGTGCTCAAGGACCCGGCGCCCATCGTCCGCGTGCTGGCGCTGTCGGACTCCAGCGTGAACATTGCGATCCGCCCCTGGGTCGCCGTGGCGGATTTTCAGCAGGCGTCGAGCGACGTCACGCGCGCAGTGCTGGAGAGCTTCCGCGCACGTGGCATCGCCATCCCCTTCCCGCAGCGCGAAGTGCGCCTGCTCGGCCAGTCATGAAGCCGAAAGCCAAACCGGCCTTCGCCGACCCGCTTGCCGAGGTGCTGCGCCCCGGCCAGTCGGTCGAGCTGCTCAAGGCACTGCACCTCCTCACCCGCGACGGCAAGCTCAACCAGGACAGCCGCCGCAAGCTGAAACAGGTCTACCACCTGTGCCATTTCATCGAGCCGCTGATCGACGAGGTGCTCGGGCGGCAGGATACGCTCACGCTCGCCGACCACGGCGCCGGCAAGTCCTACCTCGGCTTCATCCTCTACGATCTGTATCTGAAGGAACGCCCAGCCCACGTCTACGGCATCGAAACGCGCGAGGAACTGGTCGAGAAGTCGCGCGAGCTCGCCGCCCGCCTGAGTTTTCCGCGCATGAGCTTCCTGAACCTCACCGTGGCGGAGTCGATCGCGTCCGACGAACTGCCCGCCACGGTCGACCTCGTCACCGCGCTGCACGCCTGCAACACTGCAACCGACGACGCGATCCAGTTTGCGCTGGCGAAGCAGGCGCGCCACATCGTGCTGGTGCCGTGCTGCCAGGCTGAGGTCGCCGCCGTGTTGCGGAAGCACAAGAACGATTCCTTCGGCAAGACGCCGCTCTCGGAGATCTGGCGCCACCCCATCCACACCCGCGAACTCGGCAGCCTGCTCACCAACGTGCTGCGCTGCCTGCAGCTCGAAGCCCACGGCTACACGGTCACCGTCACCGAACTCGTCGGCTGGGAGCATTCGCTGAAGAACGAGCTCATCGTCGCCACCCGCACCGGCCACCCGCGCCGCAACGCACGCGAGCGGCTGCAGCAGATCCTCGCCGAATTCAATCTCGAAGAACTCGCGCCGCGCTTCCTCGGCCCGGCGCCCGGTTAAAAACCGCCTATGCTGGAAGCGGAGATTTCGCAATGAGTGTCCGCTTGCCTGCCCTCTTCCTCGCTGCCGCGCTTGCCGGCTGCGCCACGCCACAGTACCAGACGACGGTGCGCGTGGTGCCGCCGACCGACGTCGCGGGCCGCGCCTGCGTGCAGACGTGCGAGAAAACGCTCGCGGCCTGCCAGGCCGATTGCCGGGCACGCCACCAGGCCTGCGCACAGGGCGTGGAAGCCCAGGTCGAGGCGCGCTACGCCGAGGCGCTGAAGCGCTACGAAGCCGAGCTGCAGCAGTACGCCGCCGCGCTGCGCCAGTACGAGATGCAGCTGCGCTTCGAGTGGATGCACGGCTATCCGTATTACTGGCCCTACGGCTGGGGCATGGGGCCGGCGTTCCCGCCGCCCTACCGCGAACCGAAGCAGCCGACGCGCGAAGGCGTGCGCGCGCAGCTGGTGAAGGAAAGCTGCCGCGACGACTGCGGCTGCCTGCCCGCCCATGACGCCTGCTTCGTCGGCTGCGGCGGCCAGCGCATTACCGAGACGGTCTGCATCAAGCACTGCCCGCCAGCGAAGTGAGGCCTCAGGCCGGCGACTGCAGCCGCGCGAGCTTCACCGGCACGCTCTGCGCGTCGGTGTTCATCCAGATTTCGCCGTCCTGCACCAGGCATTGCAGGCGCATGCTGCGTTCGGCCAGCGCGCCAAGCGCCTGCACGGTGTCGGCGGGCAGCTGCAGCACGGTGAGGTGGGCAAAGCGCGTGAGCTTGCTCGCGATCTGCTTCCACCAGACGTCGCAGCTCGCCGCGTAGCACAGCACCACGACCTGGTCCGAACGGCTGCAGGCACGGCGGATGCGCGCCTCGTCGGGCTGGCCGAGGTCGATCCACAGCGTGGTTTCGCCGGCGAGGCTCTTCACCCAGATATCGGGTTCGTCGACTTCCGACAGCCCACGGGTGAACGCGATGCCTTCCTGTGCGTACAGCGCATAGGCGAGCACCCGCACCATCATGCGCTCGAGGGTTTCCGAGGGATGCAGGGCGAGCGTCAGCGCATGGTCGCCGTAGACGTGGCGGTCCATGTCGGCAATCTGCAGCTCGGCTTTGTAGATGGTGGCCTTGAGCGCCATGTCGGCTCCGTGCGGGAAGCTAAGCGTGAAAGTTGCCCATAAAAAAACCCCGGCGAACCGGGGTTTCTTCACATCAGGCGACCCGGATTAGGAGATGACCTGGATGTTGGCGGCCTGCTTGCCCTTCGGACCGGTGGTCACTTCGAAGCTGACCTTCTGGTTTTCCTGCAGGGTCTTGAAGCCGCTGGCGTTGATTGCGGAGAAATGTGCAAAGAGGTCTTCACCGCCGTTGTCGGGAGTGATGAAACCAAAACCTTTTGCATCGTTGAACCACTTAACAGTACCCGTTTCCATCTTGTTTCCTATCTATCTAAATCAAAAAAATTCGGGCGACATGCCCCATCGATCGAATTTCAAGGAAAAAGCTGACCAGAGGTACCGCGATTTGAAGCTTGAATCCAACAGACCCGGCATTGATAACACAGATGCAGGGGATGTCCAAGCTTTTTTTAGCCGCCGAGCGGGCGCAGCACGAGCGTATCGCCGCGCTGGGTGAATTCGAGATGCTTCAGCACGCTCATGCCGAGCAGGATCTGTTCGCCGCGCATGCCGGGGTTGAGGCTCGCCTGCACGCCGCGCAGGTCGAAGGGGCCGAAGGCGAGCGAATCGATCCGCGTGGCATAGGTGGTGACCGTGCCGTTGGCGGTGACGGCCTGCATCGGCGCGCCGGGACGCAGGCCGAGCGCGTCGCCGAGTCGGGACGGCACCGACACCAGGGTGGCGCCGGTGTCGAGCAGGAAGGTGACGCGCTGGCCGTTGATCTCGCCGGGGAAGACATAGTGGCCGTCGCGGCTGCGCTTCAGCACCAGTTCGGCGCCCGGCGCGACCTGCAGCGCGCGGTTGGGGTTGTCGCGCGCCTGCAGGCTGGTTTCGAAATAGAGGTAGAAGAGCCCGAGGACGATCAGACTGGCGACCAGCGCCATGCCGCGGCCGAGGCCGCGGTGCGGGTTGTCATGCGTGTCGTTCGGGTTCACGGCAGGAAGACCATGGGCACAGGGAAATGTTCAGCAAAGCGCCCCGCTATCGGACGCAGGGCCAAGCTTACCCCACCCGCCGCCTTGGCGGCGACCGCCTGCCGCGCCGTTCAGTGATGGGTGCGCGGATGGCAGAAGTGGCAGTGCGGCGCGTCGCCGAAGGCTTCGCGCAGGTAGCGCGTCTCGATGTGCAGCAGGCGCTCGTGGTCGCCGGCTTCCAGATAGACGTCGGGCTGCGCCATCAGGGCGTCGTCCCACACCATTTCCACGCCCCAGGCGTTCGGCAGGCCG
This sequence comes from Pseudomonadota bacterium, assembly GCA_041694715.1. Lineage (GTDB taxonomy): Bacteria > Pseudomonadota > Gammaproteobacteria > Burkholderiales > Thiobacillaceae > Thiobacillus. Next base: position 95,024 of record JBGFSF010000043.1, read on the forward strand.
GGCACCACGCCGGGTTCGCATTCGCTGAACAGGCGGCTCACGCTGGCTTCGTCGGCGAGGCTGAATTCCACGCCGTGGTCGTTGCCGAGCCTGCCCAGGTGGACTTCCTGGTCGGCCGGGATCATCGCCACCATCTGGCAGTCGACGCCGTTGAGCAGCACGCCCTTGGCGATGCGGGCCGCCGGCACCCCGGCCATGCGCGCGGTTTCGGCGCTGGTCTGCGAATGCGGGTGGGCGACGAGGTCGAAGGGAATGTGGTGAGCGTCGAGGAAGCGTTCCATCCGATGCAATGCGTTCATGATCGTCTCCTTCCTTGTCTGAACGATGGATCGGCTTTCACTATAGACCGCCGCGGGCAGCCTGCCGTCAGCGCCGCTTCGGATGCTCGGCGCGGAAATGCCGGCGCGGTGCCTTGACGTGGTCCTGCTGCTGCACCGCACGGCGGTAGACCAGCAGCGTGTCCTGCGCCCGGCCCAGCACGCTGTCGTGCGGATAGTGGCTGGCGGCGTTCAGCGTACCGGCAGCGACGCCGGTCAGCAGTTCGATGCCCTCGCTGACGTGGTCGACGGTCGTGACGTGGAAGCGCCCGGCCGCCACCGCCGCGACGACGTCCGGCGCCAGCATCAGGTGGCGCCGGTTGCGCGCCGGAATCAGCACGCCCTGGCGGCCGTCCAGCCCCGCCGTCTCGCACACGCGGAACCAGCCCTCGATCTTTTCGTTGAGCCCCCCCACCGGCAGCACGTCGCCGTGCTGGTTGAGCGCACCGGTGACGGCGATGCCCTGTTTCAAGGGCAGGCCCGACAGCGCAGACAGCAGCGCGTAGAGTTCGGCGCACGAGGCCGAGTCGCCCTCGACCTCGTGGTATTGCTGCTCGAACGCGATCGAGGCGTTGAGCGAGAGCGGCGCGAGATGGCCGAACAGTCCGGCCAGGTAGTTCTCCAGGATGAACACGGCCTTGTCGTGGATGGGGCCGGAGAGCTCGACCTCGCGCTCGATGTTGAGCAGCCCGTCCTCGCCGGCATGGGTGCGCGCGGAGAGCCGCACCGGCAGGCCGAAGCGGGCGTCGCCGAGGTCGATCTGGGTGAGCCCGTTGACGCGTCCGACGGCTTCGCCGGCGACGTCGACGACGAGGTCGCCCTCGGCGATTTCCTCGCGCAGGCGCTGCGCGGGATAGTCGTGACGCGCGGCGTGCGCGGCCAGCGCCGCCTCGACGTCGGCCGCGCCGACCAGCCCCGGTCCACGCGCGCGGCAGATCGCCGCGCTTTCCAGCACCAGCGCCTCGGTGCGCGCGAAGATCGCGCTCTGGCGGACCTGGTCGTCCGCCTCGCGGTGCGACTCCTCCAGCAGGCGCGCGACCGCCGCCGCCGAGAAGTGCGGCAGGCCGTGCGTGCGGCAGGCGTGGGCGACGAAGATCGCCGAGGCGCGGCGCGTCTCCGGCCCGGCCTTGAAGCTGTCGGCGAAGTCGACCTTGGCGCGGAAATGGCGCGCGATCTCCGGCGCCAGTTCCTGCAGCTCGTAATACTGGTCGCGCGAGCCGATGAGCACCAGCTTCACCTCGACGTCGACCGCCTCCGGGACCAGCGACACCGTGGCGATGGGCGTGTACGCGCCGCCCGGCTCCTCGACCTGCAGCCGCCCGCTGCGCAGGAAGCGCCTGAGCTTTTCCCACACCAGCGCATCGGCGAGCACGTCGGCCAGATGCAGCATGAGGAAGCCGCCGTGCGCCTGCAGCAGGCTGCCGGCGCGGATGCGCGTGAAGTCGGTCACCAGCACGTCGTTCTCGGACTGGTACTCGATGCTGCCGAAGAGCGAACGGAACAGCGGGTTGTCCTCGACGATCACCGGCGCGCCGGCGAGGCCACCGTTGTCGACGACGAGGTTCACGCGGTAGCGCGCGAGCAGCGCGGCGAGCTCGACCTGGCGCTCCATCTCGTCTTCGCCGCCGCCGAACAATTCGAGGTTGTCGAACACGTCGGCCTCGATCGCCTCCAGCCAGGCGTTGAGCTTGGCGGCGTCCTTGATCTGCTTCTTCAGGCCGTCGCGGATCGCCGCGAGCGTGCGCTCGACCAGCGGCTTCACCACCTGCCGGCGCAGCGCCGCCAGCGCCTCGTTCATCGCGCGCTCGAGCGGCTGCGTCTTCTCGATGTAGCGGGTGATCTCGGCGCGCAGCTCCAGCTCGCCCTGCTCGACCTCGGCGCGGCGCGCCTTCGGCAACGCCAGCACCTCGTCCTCGGTGAGCGCCTGGCCCTTCTTGCCGGTGAGCGTGAACACCATGCGCCCGGCCTCACGGTGCAGCGAAAAGCTGCGCGCCTCGGCGAACGCGGTCAGCTCGGCGTAGTGGCGCGCGACCTGGTCCTTCCACGCCTGCTCGATGTGCGCGCTCTCGGTCTTGTAGTCCTGGCCCTCGAGGCGCTTGGGAATCTCGTCCTGCAGCGTCTTCACCGCCTGCGCCAGCAGCTGGCGCAGCAGCCGCCCCTCGCCCGCCGGCAGGCGCAGCGCCAGCGGCCGTTCCGGTGCGTCGAAGTTGTGCAGGTAGCAGAGGTCGGGCGGCACGCGCCGCCTGGCCGCGGCTTCGTGCATCGCCTGCTTCAACAGCGACGAGCGGCCGCTGCCGACTTCGCCGAGCACGAAGAGGTTGTAGTCGGGCTGGTCCATACCAAGCCCGAAGCGCGTCGCCGCCTCGGCGCGCGCCTGACCGATCCACGGCAGCGTCTCGTCCTGCAGTTCGGAGGTGTCGGCAAATCCCAGCGATGCGGGATCAATTGCGAGGCGCAGGTCGGCGGGAGAGAGCGGCGTGATCGGCATGGCGGCGTGCGGGAAGGGAATCCGGTGATTATTGCGCAAGCGGCGCGGCCGGCAACCACCCGGCCCACTGCGCGAGACTGTCGCGGAAACGCCGGCGCAGGTCGGCGGCGTTGTCGGCGAGCACGTCGGCGGGTGCGGCGGAGGCCTGCCGCACCGCCGCGCCGATGCGGCTCGGCTCGACGCCGCGCGGCTGAGAATCCGGCTCCCAGGTGTCGGCGAAGGCCGCGACCTTGCCGGGACGCGCGCCCTGCTGTGGCAGCGCCAGGCTCACGCGCGGCAGGCCGTAGGCGAGCGCGACGAGCCGCGCGTGCAGGCTGCTCGCCACCGTGCCGCGGCTGGCGGCGACAAGCGCGCACACGTCCCACAGGTGCAGCGAATGAAACACCCGCGCCGACCCCGCCGGCAGGCGATGCAGCAGACCCTGATAGAGCAGCGGATCGTCGTGCCAGGGCGCGGCGCCGGCGCGGAACAGCACGATCCCCAGGCCAGTCGCGGCGGCCGCCTCGCCGAGGCCCAGCGCGAGCGCGTCGAGGCTGGCGTCGTCGGCGAAGTCGGCGCTGAACTGGCAGGCGAGCCAGCCCTGCGGGAAGGCCGCGCGCACCGTGCGCAGCGCGTCGCCGTCCCGGTGCGCGCGGATCGTGTCGCCGCAGCAGTCGGCCAGCATCACCGCCGCGTCCGGGCACAGCGGCGCGTCGATACCCTCGTCGCGCAGCGCGGCCTGGGTCACGCGGTCGCGCACGCTCAGCCAGTCTGCGCCGCGCAGCGCCGCTGTCACCTCGGCACGCTGCGCGGGCGCGAGCGCGCCCCACTCGACGCCCCCCACCGCGTTGAAGATCAGCTTGCCGCCCGGCGCCACGAAGTCGCGCCCGGCGACGTAGGGCATGGTGCGCGCGGTGCCAAGCGCGCGCGCCGCCCACGCTGCGGCGGCCGCCGGGTCGGCGTCGTAACGCGCGATCAGCTCGGCCGCTTCGCCCGTAGACTGCAGCATCACTGCCGCCTGCCAGGCTGTGCAGGTGAGCAGTTCGCCGCCGGCGTGGACGAGATGCGTGGCCCCCGGCGCGAGCGGTGCCACGCTGTGGCCGCCCAGCGGACGCAGATCGCGCGCGACCAGCCCCGCGCAGTCAAAGCGCCGTCCCGGCAGCAGCGCTTCCAGCAGATGCGGAAACAAGAGGTCGCCGACGTTGTGGCGGTCGAAGGCGCCGAAGAGGACCGGCGAGGAGCAATCCTTCATGTTCTGTTGGGCTGATGACCTGGGAAGTCCATCGGTTCATGGCTGCGTCATTGCGAGGAGCGGAGCGACGCGGCAATCCAGCGAGCCCCCGGGTTGCTTCGCTCCGTTCATGCCCTCCGGGTGCTCGCAACGACGGTTTGCACAGCCACTTTGAAGATAGCAGCATCATCACCATCGTGTGCTTTCGTGGGTTTCGCGATTTGAATTAGAGTCACCCTCAAACAGCACGAACAATGAAGCCTACCCAGCCCTCCTTTTTCGTCCTCATGGCCCTCATCGGCGGCCTGGCGATTTTCAGCTCGACGCTGTCGAAGACGCCGGTGCTGCCGCTGTTCGCCGCCTCGCTCAACGCCACACCCGCCGAGATCGGCTGGATCGTCATGGCGTCGACGCTCCCCGGCGTGCTCATCAGCTATCCCGCCGGCGCGCTGTCCGACCACCTCGGCAAGCGGCGCGTGCTGCTGGCGTCGCTCGTCGTGTTCGCCACCGCGCCCTTCCTCTATCTCATCATCGACAGCGCGTGGGAGCTGATGGCGGTGCGCTTCTACCACGGCTTCGCCACCGCGATCTTCGGCACCGTCGCCACCGCGGCGATCGCCGAGCGCTACAGTGCCGACCGCGCCGCGCGGCTGTCGACCTATTCCTCGGTGACCATCGTCGGCCGCTCCATCGCGCCCTTCCTCGGCGGCACGCTGATCTCGCTGGCGAGCTTCGGCGCCGTCTACATTGCCTGCGCCATCACCGGGGTGCTGGCGCTGGGCGCGGGGCTGCTGCTCAAGGACCATGAGCCGAAACCGAAAGCCAAACTGGAACTGCCGCATTTCTGGGCGAGCCTGCGCACCGTGCTGCGCGACCGCGGCATCATGCTGGTGAGCACGGTCGAGGCCGCGCAGTACCTGGTGTTCGGCGCGATCGAGGCCTTCCTTGCGCTGTACGCCGCCTCGCTCGGCATCCCCGCTTGGCAGATCGGCATCATCCTCGGCGTGCAGCTCGTCAGCATCGTGTTCGCCAAGCCGGTCATGGGCCGCATTTCCGACCGCGTCGGCCGCCGCCGCGTCATCCTGCCGGGTCTGCTCATCGGCGCGGCGAGCGTGGTGCTGCTGCCGGTCTTTCCCAACGTCGTCGGCCTCTCGGTGCTGAGCCTGGTGTTCGGCCTCGGCTTCGCCACCGTCACCTCGTCCACCGCCGCGCTCGTCGCCGACCTCACGAAAGACGGCCGCTTCGGTTCGTCGATGGGCGTGCTGCGCACCGTGATGGACGTCGGCCAGTCGATCGGCCCCGTGCTCACCGGCTTCGTCGCCGGCGTCGCCGGCTACGCCAGCGCCTTCACCCTGCTCGCCGTCATCCTCGTCGCCGCCGCGCTGATGCTCGGGCTGCTGCTGAAGGGTGTGGATCGGTAGCGGCCAGCGGGGCTATAGTGAGCCCTATTCCCTGCCCGAAAGGAGCCCGCCATGCGCATCCGCACCTTCCTTGTCTTGTTGGCCTGCGTCGCCGCCAGCCTCGTTCTCACCCCCGCCTTCGCCGACCCCGCCGCGCCCACCCCCGCGCCGGCCGCCGCCGCGCTGCAGCCCTGCCCTGCCGACGCCCAAGGCCTGAAAGTCGCCCAGCTCAGCTGCTGCAAGGCCAACAAGGGCGTGTGCGGCTGCCGCGCCGGCAAGATCGTGTGCTGCGACAACACCACCAGCACCGAGCCGGGGTGCACGTGCCGGGGGGATGACGGGGTTTTGGAATAGTCGGCAGGAATGCGAAGCTGACCCTTTTAGGCTCCCGAGCTTTGCGACGGTGCTAAAGGTTGCCAAGGCGCTTGGCGTACGGTTGCATGCGGAAGCGGCTTGATGCTGACCCCTTATCACCGCCCATTTCATTCGTTAGGTTGCGCGGCACACCATCAATAGGAGGAATTGCATGTTTGGACTATTTGGCAAGGGCAGCGGCATAAAGCAGGCCGAAGCCAACTTGAAGAACGAATTCGGGCTTACTCTCGACAAGACTCCACACAAGGAGTCCATAGTTGAGAACTTCGAAAGAATGAGTAAGGAAGGGCAACTCAGCCCTGAGGCACAAACGGCCCTTCTTTATCGCCTAGTCATCATGAACTATCTTGGTGCCTGCAAGATCATGCGCGATAACGGCAAGAATACTGATCCGTCGGATCTTGTTTGGCTCACTCAGCTTTCAGATGGCTCGATAGATTGGTCAGAGAGGGCGCGTGATCATGTTGCCCTGGAGGCGCTAACCACTCAGCTGAACATGAATATCTTGCGATTCTTTGAGTCATTCGGAATTCATCGTGGGAGCGGAAGATAAATGCAAGAAGAGCGATTCATGTTTGCGTGCGATTTATGCGGTTCACAATATCAGCATGGGCCTCATCGCTATGAGGGGCATAAGCTGCAGCGGTACGGAATGATGGTTTGTGATTCGTGCTGGGAATCCAATTGGGATGGCTGGGCGCCGCATTACGAGAGCCGCATTATCGAAAGCGCAGAGTCCAAAGGGCTACAGTTGCCGCCGAGAAATGAAAACGGGCTGCTGCCACGAGAATGAACGCGCAACCAAACAAACGCTTCGAGAGGGACGCACAGCCAGCAAGCTTCGCTTGCTGCCTCCGCGCCCCTCAAGCTGCACGTTGCCTCTCACTTACTCCCCGCCACCCAAACCCCATCCCACCCCGTCTCCGGCGGCGTCTGACGGAACGCCGCGATGCGCTCCAGCATGACCTGGCTGGGCTTGTCGCCCGGCGCGTTCGCGAGACAATCGCGGAACGCGGCTTCGGCGGCATCCCACTCCTGCACGCGGTAGCGCGCGAGGCCGGTCTCAAAAGCCTGCACCGCCTGGCGGGTGGTGTCGCTGATTTCTACGGCGAGCCCGATCAGTTCAAACACCTTCACCGGCTCCAGCTTGCCGACGACGCGCAGGCTGTCGATTTCGCGGAAGGCGAAGCCCTCGCCGGCGAGCGTGCGCGTGCCTTCGCTCACCAGGATGCGCGTACCGTAGAACTTGTTCGCCTGCTCCAGCCGTGACGCGAGGTTCACGGTGTCGCCGATGACGGTGTAGCCGCGCGAGGTCTCCGAGCCGATGTTGCCGACGGTGACGTCGCCGCTGGCCAATCCCATGCGCACGTTGACCTCGGGCAGGCCGTGCTTCACGCCGAAAAGTTCGGGCAAGGCGGCGCGGAAGGCCTCCATCTTCTGCATCTGCTCCAGCGCGGCGAGGCAGCCCAGGCGCGCGTGGTCGGCGGGGTCGGTGAAGGGCGGGCCCCAGAAGGCCATGACCGAATCGCCGATGTACTTGTCGACGATGCCCTGCTCGCCGCGGATGACCTCGGCCATCATGGCGAAGTAGCGGTTGAGGAAGCGCACCGCGGCGTCCGGGGTGAGGCCTTCGCACATCCGCGTGAAGCCTTCGAGGTCGGAGAAGAACACGGTCATGACCTGGCGCTCGCCGCGGTCGGCGACGAGCCGGTTCTCCAGCAGGTTCTTGACGATGCGCGGGTCGACGTACTGGCCGAAGGTTTCGCGGATGCGCTCCTTCTCGCGCAGGCCGACGACCATGTGGTTGAACGAGGTGGCGAGCGTGGCCATTTCGTCGTGGGTGCGCACCTGGATTTCGACCTGCAGGTCGCCCGCCTCGACGGCGCGGGTGCCGCCCAGCAGGCGCTTCACCGAATCGACCAGCGAGCGGGTGACGAAGGTGGCAAAGATGAGGCCGAGCGCGGTGGCAATCGCCGTGACGACCCAGTTGAGCTGGGTGGCGCGCGCCTCTTCCCTCTTCGCCGCGGCGGCGGTATCGACGGTGAGCGTGTTGAGGATGTCGAGGGTCTTGCCGATCTCGACGTCGACGGTGTCCTTCTCGCGCAGCAGGGCTTCGCGCACCAGGGTCTGCGAGCGGGGCGTGCCCTCCTCGGCTTCGATCTGGAACAGGCGGAAGGTGCGGTGGAACTGCTGGCGCGCGGTCTGGATCGCGGGCAGCTGCTCGCCGAGCTTGGCGAGCGTGACGCGGTCGAGCGCAATGCCCTGTTCCGCCTCGGCCTCGCCGAGGAAGCGCAGCGAGGAATCGATGATCTGGTCGGCGTTGATGCCGCGCATGTCGAAACTGGTCGATTCCTTCGCCAGATAGTCGGCGTCGGGCTGCGCGGCTTCCATCCCGGCCATCACCCGCTCCATGTGCACCATCTGCTGGCGGATGAGGATTTCCACGCTCGCCACCTGCTGCTGCAGCGGCAGGTAGTAGTCGGACAGCGCGTGCACCTGGTTGTTGAGGTTGCGGAAATTGAGCACCGACAGCCAGGTGACGACAAGCATCAGCGTCAGGAGCGCGAGGGTGATGCTGAAGATCTTGAGACTGATGGGCAGTCGCATGGGGGTGTCCTCCGCAAAGCGCACGAACAAGGTTCCGTCATCGCGCGACGCGAAGCGCGACGGTGATTAGAGTTTAACCACTCTGGATACTAGCTGGATCGCTTCGCCGTGCTCGCAATGCTCCGGATGCACGCTACAGCAACGGCTTCAGCGGCAGCAGCTGCCACAGCCGCACGTAGCCGCGCTTGGTGAGCGGCACGTACTGGTCGGGCGCGTCGCGGGCGCTCCAGCTGTTCTCCGGTGCCATGTCGGCTTCCATGATCGCGCGCAGGCGCTGCGCCAGGCCTTCGTGGCGCACGATGGCGCCGACTTCGGTGTTGAGGTTCTCGGAACGCGGGTCGAGGTTGAAGGTGCCGATGTAGGCGACCTGGCCGTCGACGACCATGCTCTTGGCGTGCAGCGCGAACACCGGCGGCACCGCGGGCGCGTTGACGCGCGAGAACAGCGCGGCGCGGTTGGCCGGATCCGGCTTGTACTCGCGGATGTCGAGGCCCATCTTGAGCAGCGCCTTGCGCTGCTTGCGATAGCCCGAGAAGGCCTGCAGGTTGTCGGTCGAGGCGAGCGAGTTGGTTAGGATGCGCACCTTGACCCCACGCGCGACGGCGGCCTTGAACAGCGCCTTCGCCTCGTCCGACAGCACCAGATAGGGCGACTGGATGAGGATTTCCGACCGCGCGCCGGCGACCAGCCGCGCCAGCGCGGCGCCGCTCTGCCCGCCGCCGCCCAGGCTCCAGCGGCGGCCGTTCTTGCCCGGCACGTCGTGGATGAATTCGACCGGCCCCCAGGCCATGTCGCGCGCGACGCGCGCGAACGCGGCGGGCGTGGCCACGATCGCGGCGCGCACTTCGGGGGCGAAGTTCTCCGGCTGGTCGGCGTAGGCGTGCAGCTCGGCGTAGACCTGCTGCACCCGGGCGTCGCTCACCTTCACGTGCTTCTGCATCAGGCCCAGGCCGTCGAAGCGGTCTTCCACCGGCACCGCGAGCGGGCTCGCCCAGAAGGCCTCGAAGTTGGCGCGCATCGTGCCCACCGCCGCGCCCATCAGCAGCACGTCGCGGTCACGGAAGGTGTATGCGTGGTCGTAGTCGAAATACTCGTCGGCCATGTTGCGGCCGCCGGTGATGCCGACCTTGCCGTCGACGATGAAGGTCTTGTCGTGCATGCGCTGGTTCACGCCGCGGAAATCGGTGAGCACGTTGAGCACGCGCGTGTGCAGCGGCGTGCCGACCTTGTGCTTGGGGTTGTAGATGCGGATGTCGATGTTGGGGTGTTTCGCCAGCGCGAGCAGCGTCTTGTCGGGCGCGTCGATCAGCAGATCGTCGACGATGACGCGCACCTGGACGCCCCGCTTCGCCGCACGCAGCAACGCCTCGGTGGCGAGGATGCCGACGTTGTCGCTGCTCCAGATGAAGTACTGCACTTCGATCGAGCGCTCGGCGTGATCGGCGAGCCAGGCGCGTGCCAAGAGCGCGGATTCGCCGGTGTCGAGGATATAGGCGCCGGTCTGGCCGGGATGCGCGGCGATCTCGGCGTCGATGGCGGCCATCGACGTGGCCCGGGCGGACACGGCGGCAGTCGTCAGCAGCAGAAAGAGAACGAACTGCCGGAGCGCGCGCATCCGGAGCCGCGTGCGATCAGCCGGGCTGCCCCGGCACCACCGGCGTCGTGGACACGACGTCGCCGCACTGCGCGCGCTGGCGCAGCGCATGGTCCATCAGCACGAGGGCGGTGAGCGCCTCGACGATGGGCGTGGCGCGGATGCCGACGCAGGGATCGTGGCGGCCGTGGGTGACGACCTCGATCGGCTGGCCGGCGCGGTCGACCGAGCGGCCGGGCAGGCGCATCGACGAGGTGGGCTTGATGGCGACGTGGGCGACCAGCGCCTGGCCCGACGAGATGCCGCCGAGCACGCCGCCGGCGTGGTTGCTCAAAAAACCATCCGGCGTGATCTCGTCGCGGTGCTCGGTGCCCTTCTGCCGCGCGGCCTGCATGCCGTCGCCGATCTCGACGCCTTTCACGGCATTCAAGCCCATCAGCGCGTGGGCAAGGTCGGCGTCGAGCTTGTCGTAGAGCGGCTCGCCCCAGCCGGGCGGCACGTTCTCGGCGACGACGGTCACTTTCGCGCCGACCGAGTCGCCGGATTTCCTGAGCGCGTCCATGTAGGCCTCGAGCTCGGGCACGATGGCCGCGCTGGGGGAAAAGAAGGCGTTGGCGTTCACTTCGTCCCACGACTCGAACGGGATATCGATCGGCCCGAGCGCGCTCATGTAGCCGCGCACGACGATGCCGTGTTTTTCGGCCAGCCACTTCTTGGCGATGGCGCCGGCGCCGACGATGGGCGCGGTCAGGCGGGCCGACGAACGGCCGCCGCCGCGCGGGTCGCGGAAGCCGTACTTCTGCGTGTAGGTGTAGTCGGCGTGGCCGGGACGGAAGGTGTCGGCGATGTTGCCGTAGTCCTTGCTGCGCTGGTCTTCGTTGCGAATCAGGAGCGCGATCGGCGTGCCTGTCGTCTTGCCTTCATACAGGCCGGAGAGAATCTCGACCGTGTCGGATTCGCGGCGCTGGGTGACGTGGCGCGAGGTGCCCGGCTTGCGTCGGTCGAGGTCGAACTGGATGTCGGCCTCGTTCAGTTCCATGCCGGGCGGGCAGCCGTCGACGACGCAGCCGATCGCGGGGCCGTGCGATTCGCCGAACACGGTGACGCAGAACAGTTTGCCGAGGGTGCTGCCGGACATGGAATTCGCAGAAGGAAAGGCGTTGGAATGCGCCGGAGTCTAGCACAGGCGAGGCCTGGACGCCCCGCGTGGGCGGCGTTGAACTCGCCGTCCGGTGCGTGTTCTATCCTGATACTTCAACACGACGAGGACCGCTCATGAACGCCACCCGGCATGTCACCACGCTCGGCCAAAGCCTCTGGCTCGACAATCTCTCGCGCAGCCTGATCCGCGACGGCACGCTGGCGAGCTTGATCGCGGAAGACGGCGTGTCCGGCGTGACATCGAATCCGTCGATCTTCCAGAACGCGCTGGCGACCAGTCCGTACTACGCCGACGACCTCGCACGGCTCAAGGCCGCGCAGCCCGACGCCGAGCGGCGCTACGAGGCGCTGATGATTCCCGACGTGCAGGCGGCGTGCGATCTCCTCGATCCCGTCTTTGAAGCGAGCGGCGGCAACGACGGCTACGTGAGCCTGGAAGTCGCGCCGCGCTGGGCGCATGACGCGCCTAAGACGGTCGCCGAGGCGCAGCGGCTGGCGGGTCTGGTCGACCGCCGCAACCTGCTCATCAAGGTGCCCGGCACGTCGGAAGGCCTCGCCGCGTTCGAGGCACTCACCACGCTCGGCGTCAACGTCAACGTCACGCTGCTGTTCTCGGTCGCGCAGGTGCAGGCGGTGTTCGACGCCTACCTCCGCGGACTCTCCGCGCGCGCGCACGCCGGCGCCGACATCCGTCGCAGCAAGGCGGTGGCGAGCCTTTTTCTCTCCCGCGTCGACACGCTCGTCGACAAACAGCTCACCGAAATCGGCACGCAGGAGGCGCTGTCGCTGCGCGGCAAGGCGGCGGTGGCGATGGCCAAGCGCGCCTACCAGGCCTATCTGCAGACCTTCCGCGGCGACGCCTTCGCGGGGCTGGCAAAACAGGGCGCAACGCCGCAGTACCTGCTGTGGGCGAGCAGCGGCGTGAAGAACCCGGACTACCACGACCTGCTCTATGTCGAGCCGCTGATCGGCCCGGAAACGATCAACACCCTGCCCGACAAGACGCTCGCCGCGCTGCGCGCACACGGCCAGCCGGCGCTGCGCGTCAGCGACGGCGTCGACGAGGCTGCGATGCAGCTCGCCGAACTCGCGCGGCTCGGCATCGACATGGAACTCGTCGGGCATCGCCTGCAGGAGGACGGGGTGAAGCTGTTCGAAGAGGCGTTCCAGAAGCTGCTCGCGCAGACCGCCTGAACGCCCGCATCGCCGCAAAGGTTTTCGGCTGCGGCGTCTTGTGCTCAAATCGGGGGCGTCCGCGTGCGGCGACGCGGCGGACGGAGCGAGACCGCAACCACGATAACAAGCCCATGCAGATTTCCGTCAGCGAACTCATCGTCCGCTACCTCGAGCGCCTCGGCGTCGACACCCTGTTCGGCATGCCCGGTGCGCACGTGCTGCCGATCTACGACCGCCTGCACGATTCTTCGGTGAAGAGCGTGCTGGTCAAGCACGAGCAGGGCGCGGCCTTCATGGCGGGCGGCTACGCGCGCGTGGCGCACCGGCCCTCGGCCTGCATCGCCACCTCCGGCCCCGGCGCGACCAACCTCATCACCGGCATCGCCAACGCCTACGCCGAGCGTCTGCCGGTGCTCGCGATCACCGGCGAGACCTCGACCTACATCTTCGGCCGCGGCGGCCTGCAGGAAAGCTCGGGCGAAGGCGGCGCCATCGACCAGGGTGCGCTGTTCGCCAGCATCACGCGCTACCACAAGCGCGTCGAGCGCACCGACTACCTCGGCCAGGTGCTGAACCAGGCGACGCAGGCGCTGCTCGGGCGCGCACCCGGCCCGGTGCTGCTGTCGATTCCCTACAACGTGCAGAAGGAAAGCGTCGACGCCGACGCGCTCGAGCAGGTGCACATTCCACGCGCGCCGACGGTACGCCACGCCGCCTCGATCGACGAACTCGCCGCGCTCATCCGCGAGGCCCACGCGCCGGCCATCGTCGCCGGCTACGGCTGCATCCAGGCCGGCGCGCGCGCGGCGGTGGCCGAGCTGTCCACGCGCTTCAACATTCCCGTCGCCAGCAGCCTCAAGGCCAAGGGCGTGGTCGCCGAAGGCACGCCGCTTTCGCTCGGCTGCCTCGGCGTCACCTCCAACGGCGACGCCTTCCGCTACCTCACCGAGCACGCCGACCTGCTGATCGTGCTCGGCGCCGGCTTCAACGAACGCACCAGCTACCTGTGGGACGCCAAGCTCCTCGGCGCGAAAAAAATCGCGCAGGTCGACCGCGACCCGGCCCAGCTCGGCCGCGTGTTCCGCCCCGACGTCGCGCTGTGCGGCGACCTCGGCGCGGTGCTGGAAGACCTCGTCGCCGCGCTCAAGGCCGAGGGCATGCCGGCGAAATCGCTCGATCGCCTGCAACGCCACCAGGCCGGCGCGAAGCCCGCCGAGGCCGACCCGCACGACGCGCAGTTCCGTCTCATGCGCCTGTTCTACGCGCAGCTGGCGCAGCGCTTCCCGCACGGCGCGCTGGTGTTCGACGACAACATCGTGTTCGCGCAGAGCTATTACGACGTCTCCGACCGCAACCACTACTTCCCGAACACCGGCATCTCCTCGCTCGGCCACGCGATTCCCGCCGCCCTCGGCGCCCGCTGCGCCATGCCCGACAGCCCGGCTTTCGCCGTGCTCGGCGACGGCGGCTTCCAGATGTGTGCGTTCGAGATGATGACGGCGGTGAATTACGGCATTCCGCTCAACGTGGTGATGATCAACAACGGCACGCTGTCGCTGATCCGCAAGAACCAGTTTCAGCTCTACGGCGAGCGCTACATCGACTGCGACTTCGTGAACCCCGACTTCGCGCTGCTGGCGCAGTCGTTCGGCGTGGCGCACTACCGGGTGGAAAACGAGGCCGAGCTCGACGCGATGTTCGCCACCGCGGACCTCACCGGCGGCATCAACCTCATCGAGATCCTGCTCGACAAGCACGCCTTCCCGCGCTACCTGTCGGCGCGCTGAACCGCGGACTCGGGTTGACGCCCCCCACCACGTCTGCCACATTCAAAGCACACCCCGACCCTACGAGACACACCGCATGGACACCGCCAAACTCTACGCACAGCTGATCCAGAGCGCGGGCGAGGACATCTCGCGCGACGGCCTCCTGAAGACGCCCGAGCGCGCCGCCGCCGCGTTCAAGTTCCTCACCCAGGGCTATACGCAGTCGCTCGACGAGATCATCAACGAGGCGGTGTTCGACTCGGACAACAACGAGATGGTCATCGTCAAGGACATCGAGCTCTACTCGATGTGCGAACACCACCTGCTGCCCTTCGTCGGCAAGGTGCACGTGGCTTATCTGCCGCGCGGCAAGGTGATCGGGTTGTCGAAGATCGCGCGCATCAGCGACATGTACGCGCGCCGCCTGCAGATCCAGGAACAGCTCACCACCCAGATCGCCGAGGCCATCCAGACCGCGACCAACGCGGCCGGCGTCGGCGTGGTGATCGAGGCGCAGCACTTCTGCATGATGATGCGCGGCGTGCAGAAGCAGAACTCGTGGACCGTCACCTCGATGATGCTGGGCGCGTTCCGCGACCACGACCGCACGCGCCAGGAATTCCTGCAGCTGATCGGCAAGCGGAGCTGATCAACCGGGGCGCCCGCCCCCGTTGATCAGCGCTTGCGCGGTTGCGCCAGCAACTGCTGCATCAGGTCGAGGCGCTTTTCGAGTTCGGCGACGCGGCGTTCGAGCGCGGCCGTGTCTCCGCCGCCCATCCCGCCGCCGCAGCCCATTCCCCCCATGCCGCCGCGCTGCATGCCGCAGCAGCCTCCGCCGCCCATGCGTTCGGCCATCATGCCGCCGCAGCAGCCCTTGCCGCCGGACTGCATGCCGCCCATGCCTTCCATGTCGCCGTGGGCCATCCTGCCCATGCCGCCCTCCTTGCACTTGTCGCACTTGCCCGCCGCAGCGGGGGCGGGGGCGATTTCCGGGACATCGGGCGCGACGGCCTGCGCCCACAGCGGCGCGGCGAAAGCGAACACACAGGCGAACAGCAGCGATTGCAGGGTTTTCATGATTTGAAGTCTCCAGGGAATTTCCGGGGCACGACGGCCACGACACGAAAAGACTAACCGTGACGCTATGCCAGGACAAATGGGTATATTCCACCAGCGGAACCCGCGGCCCGGGTACCGGCTCCCATGCCCATCGCCGTCCTCGACCGGATGCACACCATGAACCGTCTACTCGCCTGCTTCGTGACCCTCTGCCTCGGCTTCGGCCTGATCGGCTCCGCCGCGGCGGCCACCGCCACGCTCGAAGACCTGCTCGCGCGCGCCGCGCCGCCGGCCGGCGTGGTGTTCGAAATCGTCGACCGCGATCCCGGCGCGCTGGAGTTCGCCCTGCCTTGGGTGAAGGACGCGGCGGAACGCCTGAAGGCGCTCCACCCCGGTGTGCCGATGGCGCTGGTGACGCACGGCCAGGAAATGTTCGCGCTGCAGCGTTCGCAGCGCGCCGGCAACGAGAAGGTCCATCAGCTCGCCGAAAGCCTCAGCCGCGACCAGGGCATCCCCGTGCACGTGTGCGAAACCTACGCCGGCTGGCGCGGCCTGGGCGCGGAGAACTTCCCCGCCTACATCGACGTCGCGCCGAGCGGCCCGGCGCAGATCCGCAATTACGAAATGCTCGACTACGTGCGCGTGATCGTGCCGCGCACCTCGGTGCTGAAGGCGCGTCCGTCGCCCCCAGGGCGGTAGCCACCCGCTGCGCGCCCTTTTGTGGGAGCCCCGTCAGAACGGCGTCGGCGCTTCGAACGCGCGTTCGGCGCCCGTAAGGGGATGCGCCAGGCACAGCGCGCGGGCGTGCAGCAGCAGCCGCGGCGCCTTTGATGCCGGCGCATACAGGGGATCGCCCAGGATCGGATGGCCGAGCGCGGCCAGATGCACGCGCAGCTGGTGCGACCGCCCGGTGACCGGCTCCAGCTCGACCCGCGTCGTGTCGCCTTCGTGCCCCAGCACGCGCCAGCGCGTCACGCTCGGCTTGCCGCGCGTCCTATCGACCATTTGCCGCGGCCGGTTGGGCCAGTCGCAGATCAGCGGCAGGTCGATCGTGCCCCAGTCCGTCTCCTGCATGGCCAGTCGCCCGGCGACCACCGCGACGTAGCGCTTGGTCACCGCGCGCGCGGCGAAGGCCTGCGAGAGCGCGCGCTGCATTGCCGCGCCGCGCGCCATCAGCATCAATCCCGAGGTGTCCATGTCGAGCCGGTGCACGACCAGCGCCTCCGGGTAGCGCGCCTGCACGCGCGCGGCGAGGCAGTCGGCCTTGTCGGGACCGCGCCCCGGCACCGACAGGAGCCCGCTCGGCTTGTCGAGCACAAGCAGGGCGTCGTCCGCATGGAGAAGGTGAATGAGGGGGGCGTCGAGGGTCGGCGTTGTTGTCAGCGCCATGGGCTTTCCTTTGCTGTGGCACCCGGCAGCCGCAGGGTCCGGCGACGCCATCTTAGCCAAACCGCCCAAGCCCGTCGCCCGAGACATCTACCGGGGGCGCCACGGCCAACCGGGCTGCGACAGCCCGCTTTTTTGTCGGATTTCTTTACACCTCCGCCGGTCGCCCGGCTGCCCCGGGTTCTCAACTTGCTGTTTTTTATAGATTTGGTGTTTTTGGAATAGAATTTGCTTATGGCGTGGTCCATTACTACCAGTCTGAATTGACTACGCATCACATTACAAAAATACCCATTCCCTTGAGGAGGAGAACTCAAATGAAGCACATCAGCGTGTTCAGTTGGATCGCCGCAATCGTCCTGACCGCCCTGGCGACCTTGAATGGCAGCGCCATCGCCCAAACTCCCGATGGCGACACGCCTGCCAACGAGGGGGTGTGCGATGTGCTGCAGAGCGGAACGCCGGGCCTCTACGGGTTGTGCGTCGCCTACTGCGAGGCGCAGGATCTCGACCTCGTGGGCGACAAGGAAACGCCCAACAACAAGATCCTCGCCAACTACCGCAAGAAAATGCGTGCAGGCGATCCGGACATGCCCTGCATCCAGGTGCCCTGCCCCTGCTGGAGTGCCGACCAGTTGGCCAACGTCGGCACATACGGCACGCCGACCTGCAACGTGAGCACCAGCAACGCCATGGTCAGCCTGGTGCAGCCGGGCGTACTCCAGCGCGCCGTCGCCGACGTCACCACCAAAATCTGCCGCTTCACCGACACGACGACGCTGCCACGCATCTCGGTGCGCTTCGACATCACGGCGGCGGAAGCCCAGAGTTGCCACCAGCAGATCGTCAACAAATGCGCGGCGCTGGGCCAATAAGTGCGGCACGCACACTACGCGCATCATTGATCACCCAATAAGAAAACCTGGAGGATTCAACAATGCATAGCAAGATGATCAGCACCCTGGCCGGAGCGGCACTGTGTCTCGGCATGAGCGCCGCCCACGCCGCGCAGTGGAATTTCACCCTGACCGGCACGGTCGAGTATGCGGATGCGGGGAACGACTACAACCTGGTCGACTTCACGCAGATTGGAAACTCGACGGTCACCGTCACCGGGGTTTTCGACGACGGCTCGCTGACAAACGGCACCGGCGTCGTCTCGTTCGCCCCCGGCAACGCCTACGGCAACACCTTCACCCTCACCGCCGGCGACATCACTTTCACCCCGGACGAGGACATCACCGGCGGGATCTATCCGATCATGACGCTGGCGTCGTGGGCGCTCGACACCAACGCCAACGGCCTCAACCTCTACGCCACCGACTCGATGACCGGCGCGACCTTCAACGCCTACTTCGGGGGATTCGACGGCGACGACACCGGCTTCAATCAGATCGCCGGCAGCTGGACCACCCTGAGCGTAACGCCCGTTCCCGAAGCCAGCACTTACGCCATGATGCTCGCCGGCCTGGGCCTGGTCGGCTTCATGGGGATGGCGCGCAGAAAGTCCCTTCAGACCGCCTGAGACCTGATCGCCTGAAACAAAAACGGCTACCGAGGTAGCCGTTTTTGTTTTCCCCTGAAGCGGGACGCTCAGGCGTTCATCCCGTCCAGCAGCGCCAGCGCCCACGCCACACCGAAGCCGTTGGCGTCGCTCATCACCGCGCCGAGGCCGCCCTTGCAGCTGTGGCCCGACAGGTCCATGTGGATCCACGGCGTATCGCCGACGAAGCGCGACAGGAAGCGGGTGGCGAGGATGTGGTCGGCCTCGCCTTCCATGCTGCACTGCTTGACGTCGGCGACGCTCGAATCGAGGCTCGAGTCGTAGTCCTCCGGATACGGGAACACGACGATGCGCTCGCCGCTCGATGTCGCCGCGCGCGAGGCCTGGTGCGCCAGCGCGCTGGAACTCGCGAACACGCCCGACATGCGGCTGCCGAGCGCGTAGTGCATGGTGCCGGTGAGCGTGGCGAAGTCGGCGATGAGGTCGGGCTTGGCCTTGGCCGCGAGCGTCAGCGTGTCGGCGAGCACCATGCGGCCTTCGGCGTCGGTATGGACGATCTCGATGGTGGTGCCGTTGAGCGCCTTCACCACTTCGTTCTGGCGATAGGCCTCGGGGCTAATGTGGTTCTCGGCGAGCGCGACCCAGCCGTCGAGCGCGACCGGCAGCCTGAGCTTCGACGCCGCGGCCAGAATGCCGAGCACGACCGCCGAGCCGTTCATGTCCTCGTGCATACCCTGCATGTATTTGGCGGGCTTGAGGTTATGCCCGCCGGTGTCGAAGCAGATGCCCTTGCCGACGAAGGCCACGTTTTTCCCTGCCCCTTTGCTCTTTCCTTTGCCGCCCGCGTAGCGGATGCGCACGATCGCCGCATCCTTCGCCGGCGAGCCCTGCGCCACGGCGCAGAACGCGCCCGCGCCCATCTTCTTCAATTTGGCGTAGGGATATTCCTCGACGGTCCAGCCATACTGCTTGGCCAGCGCCTTGATGCGCTTGCGGTAGACGCCGGGCGTGAGTTCGTCCGGCCCCTGCACGGTGAGGCTGCGCGTGAGGAGATTACCTTCGGCGAGCGCGGCGGCGCGCGCAAAGCCGTCGGCCGACGCGTAGCCGTGCAGGTCGACCGTCTTCAGTACGGGATCCTTCTTCGCCTTGCGCGCGGGCAGCGGCACGGCGTTGACCCAGGTCCCATACACCGCGGCTTCGGCCGCACGTGCCTTGAACGCGGCATCGCCGAACACGGCGAGCGTGAGCGCCTTCGGGTGCTCGGCCATCAGCAAGGCCAGTGCCTTGCGCACGCGCTCGTGCGTCTCGAACGTGGAAGCGTCGGCCTTCAGCATCGCGTACACCGCGAGCGTGCCGCCGGGCAGTTGCACCGCGACCGGCGACTTCGCCAGCGCGTCGAGCTTGAGTTCGCGCCGCTTCATCACCGCCTTGAGTTCCGTCGCGCCGGGCACGTCGGGCACGGTCTTCGATTCCGGCAGCAGCAGCAGCGCATGACCTGCGGCAGCCAGGGTTTTTGCGGCAATTTCCTTTTTGTTTTCAGCAAGTTTGGGCAGCATCACGAGTCCTCGGGGGTGGCGTTTTTCTTGATGGGCGGCGGGGTTTCCCGGATAATTGCGTGCTTTTGATTTTTTTCACAGCGCATTTTTCCGCCCCATCCAACAAGGGTAACCGAATGAAGATTGAAGACAAGAAACGCGTGCTGCGCGAAATGGTGTTGCATCGCCGTTTTGAAGAGCGCTGCTATCAGGCCTACATCGAACGCAAGATCGGCGGCTTCCTCCACCTGTATCCGGGCCAGGAAGCCTGCTGCAACGGCGTGATGGAAGCCGCGCGTCCCGGCCACGACTACGTGATCACCGGCTACCGCGACCACGTGCACGCGATCAAGTGCGGCGCCGATCCGAAAGAAGTGATGGCCGAGTTGTACGGCAAGGAAACCGGTTCCTCCAAGGGCCGCGGCGGCTCGATGCACATCTTCGACGTCAGCAAGCGCTTCATGGGCGGCTACGCGCTGGTCGGCGGCCCCTTCCCGCTCGCCGCCGGCATGGCCAAGGCGATCCAGCTGAAGGGCGGCGACGAGATCGCGATCTGCTTCCTCGGCGACGCCGCCAACAACCAGGGCGTGTTCCACGAGACCATGAACATGGCCGCGCTGTGGAAGCTGCCGGTGCTGTTCGTCTGCGAGAACAACCTCTACGGCATCGGCACTTCGATCGAGCGCTCCACCGCCGTGGTGCACCAGCACAAGCGCGTCGCCGCCTACAACATCCCGGCCGACGAATGCGACGGCCAGGACGTCGAGGTCGTCTACGAGCACGCCCGCAAGGCCGTCGACCACGTGCGCGCCGGCAACGGTCCCTACTTCCTCGAGCTCATGACCTACCGCTACCGCGGTCACTCGATGTCCGACTCGCGCGGCTACCGCACCCGCGAGGAAGAGGAAATGTGGAAGCAGCGCGACCCCATCTTCATCCTGCGCGACCGCCTCATCGCCGAGAAGGCGCTGACCCTGGCCGAATTCGAGGCGCTGGAAAAGGAAACCGACGCCTACATCGAGAACGAAGTGATCAAGTTCGCCGAGGAATCGCCCGAGCCGCGCGTCGAGGACCTCGAGAAATACGTGCTCGCCGATCGTGAAACGCAGCTGCCGTGGCTCACCGGCAAGGCCGCCTAAGGTTTAAGGAAAAGACAGCATGGCAAACATCATGTATTGGGAAGCGATCCAGCGCGCCCACGACGAAGAAATGGCGCGTGACCCGCTGGTCATCTGCATGGGCGAGGACATCGGCGTCGCCGGCGGCACCTACAAGGCGACCAAGGGCCTGTACGAGAAATACGGCCCGCTGCGCGTGATGGACACCCCCATCTCCGAAGGCGGCTTCACCGGTCTCGGCATCGGTGCCTCCTTCCTCGGCGTGCGCCCCGTCATCGAACTCATGTCGGTCAACTTCGCCTGGCTGGCGATGGACCAGATGTTCAACTCCGCCGCCAAGGTGCGCTACATGTCCGGCGGCCAGCTGACCGCGCCGTGCGTGTTCCGCTCCGCCGGCGGCGCTGCGCACCAGCTCGGCGCGCAGCACTCGGCGCGCATGGAAAAGGTGTTCATGGGCATCGCCGGCCTGCGCGTCGTCACCCCGTCGAACCCCAAGCAGGCCTACGGTCTGCTGAAGTCAGCGATCCGCTGCGACGACCCGGTGTTCATCAACGAACACGAACTCATGTACAACATGAAGGGCGAAGTGCCCGACACCGAATACTTCCATCCGCTGGAAGGCTCGGACGTCGCCCGCGCCGGCACCGACGTCACGCTGTTCGGCTACAACATCTCGGTGCACTGGTGCCTCAAGGCCGCCGAGATCCTCGACAAGCAGTACGGCATCTCGGCCGAAGTGATCGACCTCTACTCGCTCGCCCCGCTCGACCGCGCCGGCATCAAGGCCTCGGTGAGCAAGACCCACCGCGCCGTCATTGCCGAGGAAGACGAAGCCCCGGTCGGCGTCGGCTCCGAAGTCATCGCCATCATCAACGAGGAATGCTTCTTCGAGCTGGACGCCGCGCCGGTGCGCGTGCACTCCGCGCTGGTACCGCAGCCTTACAACCACACGCTGGAAAAGGCGACGATCCCGGACCATGAAGACGTGGTGCGGGCGGTGTTGAAGATGTTCGGCAAGGCCTGACGGCAGGGGCTAGGGGCTAGGATTTAGGGGCTAGGGGGTGGAGGTCTTCAGCTATCGCGACTTGTCGGTTTGGCAGTTGGCGATGCAATTGACCGAAGCGATCTACGCGGCCACCCGGACGTTTCCCCAATCCGAGCTCTACGCCCTGGCCAACCAGTTGCAACGCGCGGCGGTATCCATTCCGTCGAATATTGCAGAGGGTCACGCGCGCAATACCACGCGCGACTATCTGCGTTTCGTGTCGATAGCGATGGGTTCGCTGGCAGAAGTCGAAACCCAGCTTGAACTCGCTACACGCTTGAATTATCTGGGCATCGAGCAGCGCGATGCCTTGTTTACCACCACTGATGAGTTGGGACGTATGTTGCAGGGTTTGCGCAAATCGCTACAAAACAAGCTGCCACCCAGCCCCTAAATCCTAGCCCCTAAATCCTAGCCCCTAAGCACCTATGAACCACTACGCCATCACCATGCCCCAGCTCTCGGACACCATGACCGAGGGCGTGGTCGTCACCTGGGAAAAGCAGCCGGGCGACAAGGTCGAGCGCGGCGACATCGTCGCCACGGTCGAGACCGACAAGGCCATCATGGACGTCGAGGTGTTCAAGGCCGGCTATCTCGCTGGCCCGCTCGCCGACGTCGGCGCGACGATCGCCGTCGGCGCCGCGATGGGCTACATCACCGACACCGCGGGCGACGTGGCGATTGCCGCCGACGAAGTGGTCGAGGAGAAGGCCCAGACCGAGATGATCCCGCACCACGCCGGCACGCCGATCGTGATGCCGCAGCTCTCCGACACCATGACCGAAGGCGTGGTCGTCACCTGGGAGAAGCAGCCGGGCGACGCCATCAAGCGCGGCGACATCGTCGCCACGGTCGAGACAGACAAGGCCATCATGGACGTGGAAGTGTTCCAGGAAGGCTTCCTCTCCGGCCCGATCGCCGACGTCGGCAGCGTGGTCGAGGTCGGCCACCCGATGGGCTTCATCGTCGACGACGCGTCGAAAGCCAACGACACCGGCGTGACGATCTCCGCCGACCACAAGGTCAAGGACCTGCACAAGGTCGCGCCGCACGCGGCCGACAAGCCCGCCACCATTCCGCTGCCCAAGGCCGCGCCCGCGCAGGTCATTGCCTCCGGCAGCCAGCCGCCGGTCGCGCGCGTGCCGGGCCGCCCGGCGTCGCCCTACGCCCGCAAGGTCGCGGCGCAGCTCGGCGTGAACATCGCCGGGCTCGCCGGCAGCGGCCCGTCGGGCGTGATCGTCGCTGCCGACGTGGCGCGTGCGCGGCCGTCGATGCAGGAAGTCGCGCACGCGCTGCCGCAGGTCGACGTGCCCGGCCAGGGCCGCAAGATGACCTCGATGGAAAAGGCCGTCTCTCACGCGATGGCTGCCTCGCTCACGCTGCCCACCTTCAACGTCACGGTGAACATCGACACCAGCAAGCTCACCGCCGCCGCCAAGGCGAACAAGGTGTCGGTGACGGTGGCGATCGCCAAGGCCTGCTCGGTTGCGATGGCGAAGTTCCCGCGCATGAACTGGGCCTACCAGCCGGTCGACAAGCTGGTCGAGCGCGACAACCACGACTTCGGCGTCGCCGTGATGTCGAACGACGGCGGTCTGGTCGTGCCAATCCTGCACGGCATCGAGAAGAAGTCGCTGGCAGCGCTGCAGTCCGACTGGACCGGTCTGGTCGAGCGTGCGCGCGTGAGGAAGCTCGCGCCGGCCGAATACGCCAACCCGACGTTCACCATTTCCAATATGGGCATGCTGGGCGTGTCGCACTTCACCGCGATCCCCACCCCCGGCATCGCCGCGATCCTCGCGATCGCCGCGAATGGTCCGCAGGGCACGCCCTTCACCATCACCGGCGACCACCGCGTGCTCAACGGTGCCGACGTCGCGCTGTATCTGGCGACGCTGAAGCAGACCATCGAGGCGCCCGAGGCGTGGATGGCCGGCGGCGCGGCGGCGGCTGAAACCGTCGCGGGCGCTGCAGCCACCACCAGCGCACCGGCCGTCTCGCCCATCCCCGAAGGCAACTGGGACGTGCAGGTCGTCGTCGTCGGCGGCGGCCCCGGCGGCGAAGACTGCGCGCGCGACCTCGCCGACCACGGCGTCAAGGTCATGATGGTCAACAACGAGCCCTTCCCCGGCGGCGAATGCCTGTGGCGCGGCTGCATCCCCTCCAAGGCCTGGCGCGCCGCCGCGGACAACATCCGCAACCGCGCGCACGACGCCGAGATGGGCGTCGACGGCACCGACAAGCCGAAGCTCAACTGGGAACAGGTCGAGAAGCACCGCCGCTGGGTGCAGACCAGCCGCGGCGAAATGGCGCTCAAGGCCGACAAGGGCATGAAGATCGACGTGCGCGAAGGCTACGGCGAATTCGTCGACGCCCACACGCTGAAGATCACCCCGGTCGAGGGCCAGCCCTACACCGTCAGCTTCGGCGCGGCGGTGATTGCCACCGGCGCCCCCGCCTTCGTGCCGCCCATCCCCGGCGCGCGCGAGAACCTCGCGACCGGCGGCGTCGTCACCTCCGACACCATCTGGAACCTCGCCAAGCCGCCCAAGAAGCTCGGCATCGTCGGCGGCGGCGTCATCGGCGTCGAAATGGCGCAGATCTTCCGCGACTTCGGCGCCGAGGTGCTCATGCTCGAGCGCAACGGCCGCATCCTCGCCGAAATCGAGGACGAGATCGCCAAGACGCTGATCGCCTCGCTGGAAAAGGAAATCACCGTCGTCACCAGCGCCGACATCAGGGAAGTCAGCGGCAAGCCCGGCAAGATGAAGCTGCGTTATGCAAATGCTGAAGGCGCCGAATCGACCTTCGACTGCGACATCGTGCTGATGGCGACCGGCAAGCGCCCCGACACCAGCAAGCTGAATCTGGGCAAGGTCGGCGTCGAGCTCGACGGCGCGGCGATCAAGGTCAACGCCCGCTGCCAGACGAGCGCGCCGCACATCTACGCCGTCGGCGACGTCATCGGCGGCTACATGCTCGCGCACACCGCCGCCACGCAAGGCCGCGTCGCCGCCGACAACCTGTTGGGTCATGCATCCGAATACGACCAGGACAAGGACTGCGGCGTCACCTTCTCGCGCCCGCAGGCCGGCTTTGTCGGCCTCTCCGTCGCCCAGGCGAAAGCGAAAGGCATCGACGCAGTGGAAGCCAAGATGCCGATGAGCATCGACGCCAAGGCCATGATCACCGGCGAGACCGAAGGCATGATCAAACTGGTGGCCGAGAAGGCAACTGGCCGCATCATCGGCGTGCACTATCTGGCCGACCACACCGACACCCTGATCGGCATCGGGGTGATGATGGTGGCGGGCGAAATGACGCTGACCCAGGTCGCCAAGGCCATCTTCCCGCACCCGACGCAGACCGAGCTGTTCGGCGAACTGGCGAGAAGGCTGCTGAACCGGCTGCGGCGGACGGCGAAGAAGTAAGCCACCTCCAGCACCAACGACAAGGGCCGCGTTTGCGGCCCTTGTCACGTTCACTTAATTAAACGCGTTCCAGTAACATGTCCTGTCGAAGCGCGCTTCAACTCATCACGAGGACGCCACCATGGGCATTCGCATCGAGACGGAACAGGAAGAAGACGGGCGCTGGCTTGCCGAAGTCATTGGTCTGCCGGGCGTCATGGCCTATGGAACAAGCCGTGCGCAGGCCATAGCCAAGGCCGAAGCGCTTGCGCTCCGCGCAGAGACCAAGCGGCTAGCGCACGATCAACACCTGCCGGACGAGAACAAGCCACAGGGTGCCCACATCGTGTTGTCCCACGGCGGCAGTCCCGTATCAAAAATCGTGCAGGAAGATCGCGGTTAAGGCGCAAGCCCCAAATCAATGGTGTCTGACCCCATTTACAGATTCAGGGCGCGCGCGTTGACACGCATCAGGCTTTCAGCGTGCGGCAGTAGCGCCATGCCCGCCGCGGTCGGGGAGCAACCGCTATGGAATCGCTCGATCAGGCAGGTGTTGAGCGCCGCCTCGAGTTTCTGGATGTGCTGCGACACCGTGGCCTGCGACAACGCGCGCTCGTGTGCGGCGGCACGGAAGCTTCGAGTGCGCAGCACGGCCAGAAAACTGACGACGTGCTCAAGGTTCAGCACCATCAGGCGATCATCCTCGCTTGCGGTCGATTGATCGCACCCTGCGGGATCTCTCCGCGCAGCGCCTGCAGGATGTTGCGCGCCGCCTCAAGCTCGATCTCGAGCCGTACCGTGTCCACCGCCGAGCCGATGTGCGGGGTGAACAAGGTGCGCTCGGAATCGTCAAGCAGCGCTTGGGGAATGGCCTGCGGCCGGCCAGGGCGCGCCCATTCCTCCATTTCGAACACGTCGGCGGCATACCCGGCCAGGCGGCCGGAAGCCAGCGCCTCGACCACCGCCTGCTCGTCCACTACCGAGCCGCGGCAAGTGTTGATCAGGTAGGCCCCCGTTTTCATCCGTGCGAGCGCACCGCCGTCGATCATGTGCAGCGTTTCGTCGCGATACGGCACCATGGGCACGACAAAATCGCTCGCGGCGAGCAGCTCCGGCAACTCCACACGATCAAGGCCCCATTGCGCTTCCTTTTCTTTCGGAAGGGCCACCGGATCGGTATACAGCACGCGCATTTCGTATCCGACCAGACGCTGGGCGATGGCTTGACCGACCGCGCCCATACCGATGAGGCCCAGGGTCTTGCCGGTGAGCCCGGAACCATAAAGTGCCGGTCTCCAGCCATTGAACCGGCCAGTGCGCACAAAGCGATCCCCTGGAAGCACGTTGCGCGTCAGTCCGATGAGCAGTCCGATGGTCAGCTCCGCGGTCGGGATGGTGAGCAGGTCCGGGACGTTGGTGATCCAGACGCCGTGCCGGGTGCAGGCCTCGACGTCGTAGTTGTCATAACCCTTGAGCGCGCAGCCGACCACGCGCAGCCGCGGGCAAGCGCGCAGGAATGCCTCGTCCACGCGGTCCGGCATGAAGGTCATGATGGCCTCGGCATCCTTCGCGCGCTGCAAAATCTCGTCCAGCGGCAGAGTCTCAGGCGTAGGATTGGGAACGACCTCGCAGTGTTCGGCCAGAAGTTCGATGACTTCGGGGTGCACGCGGTGGGTGAGGATGACTTTTGGTTTCATTTTGAATTACTCCGGTTTCATTTAAATCGTTTTCTCAGCACACCGCTGAAGGCATCCACCAGCGTCACCATGGCCAGAATCACCAGCAGTAACGCCGAGACGTCTTGGTACTGCATGATGCGCAGCGAGCCCATCAGTTCGAAACCGATGCCGCCGGCGCCGACCATGCCCATCACGGTCGAGGCGCGGAAGTTGTACTCCCAGCGGTAGATGGAGATATCCGCCATCTGCGGTAACACCTGTGGCAGCACACCGTGCAGGATCACCTGCAAGGGCGTGCCGCCGGCGGCACGCGCTGCCTCGATGGGCGCAGCGTCGGTGTGTTCGATGGCCTCGGCGAAGAACTTGCCGACCATGCCGATCGAGTGCAGGCCGAGCGCCAGCACGCCGGGCAAGGCGCCGAAGCCGACCGCAGCCACGAAGATGATGCCCATGATCAGCTCGGGAACGGAACGCAGGGCGTTCAGCATGCCGCGCGCCGCCTGGTACACGAGCGGGTGCGGGGTGGTGTTGTGCGCTGCCAGGAACGCGAGGGGCACCGACAACGCAACCGCCAGCGCCGTGCCAGCGATGCTCATGGCGAGCGTGTCGAACAGCGGCTTGATCCAGTTGCGCCAGTCGTTGAAGTTGGGCGGCAGCATCTCGCCCAGCAGGCTGATGAGGCTGGGCACGCCCTCCGCCAGACGCGGGCCGTCGAACAGCCCGACGTAATAGGCGCACACCAGAATCACGGCGAGCACCGCCGCAAGCCGCAGTGCCTCGCGGTTCCAGGTGCGCTGCTCGTCATACAGCAGTTGATCGTAACTTTGCGACATAGAAGGTCTCCTGCTCGTTTGGGGCGTTTGTCACCAGCATCAATTCATATCCGGCCCTGCTCCCCACCCTCCCTTTCTTCCTGCGGGAGGAGAAAAGGGCGGGAGTCGGGTGCTGGTACTGTTTTTTGCCAGGCGCGCTTACTGGAACTTGGCCAGGTCGATCTTCAGCAGGGGACCGAGGTTGCGCACCACGTCGTAGTGCTTGTCGGTGATGACGTCGAAGCCCTCGGCCTTGAACGCCTTGAGCACCGCCGGGTCTTTGAGGTTGAGGAAGGCATTGCGGATCTGGTCCTTCAGCGCGGGCTTGAGGTTCGAGCGCATGACCCACGGATATTGAGGGAACGGCTTGGAGTAGGCCAGCACCCTCACCTTGTCCGGGCTCACCATCTTGCGCTCGACCAGCGACTCGAAGATCGGACGGCTCAGGCCGCCGGCCTGGGCATGGCCGTTCTGCACCGCCAGGGCCACCGCATCGTGCGAACCGACAAAGTGTTCCTTGTAGTCGCTTCCGGAATTCAGGCCCTGCTCGGCCAGCACCGATTTCGGGATCAGGTGGCTGGAGGTCGAGACCTTGTCGCCGTAGGCCATGTTCTTGCCCCTGATATCGCCGATCGTCTTCACGCCGGACGAGACGTTGGCGATTACCACCGATTGGTAGGTGGTGCTGCCCTTGACCTTGAGCGCCGCAAACGGCTCGATCTCGCTCTTCTGGCGCGCCAGCACGTAGGACAGCGGCCCGAAATAGGCCAGGTCCAGGCGGCCGTGGCGCATGGCCTCGATCATCGATGAGTAGTCGGTGGTGACGATCAGTTCGATCTTCTTGCCGAGCTGCGTTTCAAGATAATCCTTGAGGCCCTGGTTGTTCTTGATGACGGTCGAAGCGTTCTCGTCCGGCAGCAGCGCCACCTTCAGGGTTTCCGGGTCCGGGTCGGGCGCGGCGTGTGCGGCGGCGGCGAACGCCAGGGCGGCGACGAAGGTCAGAAGTTTTTTCATGGTCTAGTCCTCGATGGTTGCGAATTGATAAACGGATGCTGGAGGTATAACAGGTGGGGTGACCGGCATGGCAACGCCGTGCCCGGATTGCTGATAGATGGCTTGAAGTACGTCCGGCGTAAGGCCGGACGGCGCGCCATCGAATACCACCCGTCCCTGCGCGAGGCCGATGACGCGGTCAGCATAGGCCTGCGCCAGGTCAACCTGATGCAAACTGACTACGGTGGTAATGCCATCCTCACGGCCGATGCGCTGCAACTGCGCCAACACATTGTGCGAAGTCGCCGGGTCGAGGCTCGCCACCGGTTCGTCGCCGAGCATCAGGCGCGGCCGCTGCGCAAGCGCACGGGCGATGCCGACGCGTTGCTGCTGACCACCGCTCAAGCAATCGGCGCGCTCCAGTGCCTTGTGCAGGAGGCCGACGCGCTCCAGACATTCGAGGGCGATGCGCCGTTCCGCCAACGGCAGCGGGAACATGCTGCGTAGCGCCGAGTGATAGCCGATGCGGCCGAGCAACACATTGGCGAGCGCGCTGTGGCGCCCGATCAGCTGGTGTTGCTGGAAGATCATCCCGGTACGCTTGCGGTGCTCGTGCAGCCGGCGGCGGTTGTCGAGGCTGCCCAATCCCTCGACCGTGATACTGCCTCCCGAAGGTGGCGTCAGCTGGTTGAGGCAGCGCAACAGTGTGGACTTGCCTGCGCCCGAAGCGCCCAGCAAGACCGTGAATTCGCCCTGCCGGAAGTGTAGCGAGGACGGGTGCAGCGCCGTCATGCCTCCGGGATAAGTGACATGGACATTCTTCATATGGATCATGGCCCCTCCTCGCATCAAAATTTGATTCGATTTCATCATCAAGGCGAGCCAAGATTCATGAAAACCGATGGAAGGAATCCTAGGCGCTTTATGTAACAGGAAAGTGAACGTTATTTGACATATTTATGATGGAAACGCTGATGGCCAACGCATGCGAATCCCGCAATTGGAGTTGTTCACGAGCGACCTGCGGCAGACAAGCTTGATGAAAATATGCCGTTACTCGAGAAACAAAGATGCTGGGTAGTTTTTAGTTTGAAATACGCCGCAGCTGTGAAACCACAATCCCTGCGGAAAATAAGACATAGTCGAATCGGATAGCGCTCCACTCCTTACCTTCAGTCTGTGAGTGGCCTTTTTGAAAAATGTGAATGGCCAGAAGGGCCGACCTGCTGTCCGTGAATAGGCCCGCCGAGCGCCTGCTCCGCTTGGATACCTGCCTTTGAACCGCTGAAGGATCGACCGGCAGCATTGGGTCGGGAGTACGCATTCGCCGAAATTGAAAGCAGCCGTTCGACGTGAATCCCTGATCGGTGACTGCTCAAGAACCGCATAGCGGACCAAGTCGGCCCAGAACCCGCCGGCCGGAATGGCCGAACTCCGGTCATCTGTGCCTCCCTCTCCGACGCGCCGCTCGGGTCAAGAACGGAACACCAAACGCCCCCAAATCCCCCGCCTATAAACGGCGGGCTTTCGCCGAATCTCCCATCGGGGAAGGCTTCCAGCGCCGTTCATCCAAGCCCATAACGACGCGCGGCTAATGCCTGCGCCTGTGCTGCCGTAAACATACCCATTGCCCCACCCTCCCCAGCAGGCACACCCCATGACCCACCCCAGCATCCAGCCCGCCATCGATCAGGTCTCGCAGGTCATTCTCGGCAAGGACCGGCAGATTCGCCTGGCGCTGGCCTGCCTGCTGGCGCGCGGGCATCTGCTGATCGAGGACCTGCCCGGCGTAGGCAAGACGACGCTGGCGCATGTGCTGGCCAAAACCCTCGGCCTCGATTTCCAGCGCATCCAGTTCACCAGCGACCTGCTGCCGGCGGACATTCTTGGCGTGTCGGTGTACGACCGCGACAGTGCGAGCTTCAAGTTCCATCCCGGTCCGGTGTTCACCCGGATGATTCTCGCCGACGAGATCAACCGCGCCACGCCCAAGGCGCAAAGCGCGCTGCTCGAGGCGATGGAGGAACACCAGGTGACGGTGGAAGGCGAAACCCGCGCTTTACCCGAACCCTTCTTCGTCATCGCGACGCAGAACCCGGCCTACCAGGTGGGGACCTTCCCGCTGCCGGAATCGCAGCTCGACCGCTTCCTGATGCGCATCGAGCTGGGCTATCCGGACACGCGGGCGGAGCGCGCGCTGCTGCAGGGCAAGGATCGGCGCGAGCTGGTGGCCGGGCTGGCGCCCGCGCTCACGCTGGCGGAGCTGGACGCGTTGCAGCGCGCGGCGAGTGCGGTGTTCGCGTCCGACGCGCTGCTCGACTACATCCAGGCGCTGCTCGCCTACACGCGCCACTCGCCGCGCTACCTCAACGGCCTGTCGCCGCGCGCGGCGCTGGCGCTGCTGCACGCGGCGCAGGCGTGGGCGCTGATCGAGGGGCGCGACGCGGTACTGCCGGAAGACGTGCAGGCGGTGCTGCCGGCGGTGGCCGGGCATCGCCTGCACGGCAGCGGCGAATCCAGCGGCGACAGCGGCGCCGCGCTGGTTGCGCACCTGCTCGCGGCGGTGCCTATTCCCTGAGATGAGGGGAGCCTGAGATGGCGGGCCTGACGGAAAGGGTCGCGGCGGGGCTGGCGAGCCGGCCCTCGCGCGCCACCGCCTTCCTGCGGCAGGTGCTGCGGCCGGCGCCGGACGCCGCGCCGGTCACGCTCACGCAGCGCCGCATCTACGTGCTGCCGACCCGCCCCGGGCTGATCTTCGCCGTGATGCTGGGGGTGATGCTGCTCGGCTCGATCAACTACGCCAACAGCATGGGCTTCGTGCTCACCTTCCTGCTCGGCAGCCTGGCGGTGGTGTCGATCCTGCACACCTGGCGCAACCTGGCGAAGCTCACGGTGCGCGCCGGCCGCAGCGCGCCGGTGTTCGCCGGACAGGACGCGCGCTTCGAGGTCTGCCTCGACAACACGGGCACGCTGTCCCGCCATGCCATCGGGCTCAAGGCGGGTGATGTGGCGGGGGACGTCGTCGACCTCGCGCCGCATGCGTCGGCCTGCCTCGGCTTTGCGCTGCCCGCCACCGCGCGCGGCCTGTTGCAGGCGCCGAGCTTCACGCTCTTCACCACGTTTCCGCTCGGCCTCTTCCGCGCCTGGACGCACCTGGACCTGGACATGCGCTGCCTGGTGTATCCGCACCCGGCGCCGGAGGCGCTGCCGCTGCCGGTGGCGCGCGCCGAGGCCGGATCGGGGCGCAGCCACGGCGAGGGCCACGAGGATTTCACCGGCCTGCGCACCTGGCATGTCGGCGAATCGCTGCGCCAGGTGGCGTGGAAGGCGGTCGCGCGCGAACAGGGCATGCTCGCCAAACAGTTCGCCGGCGAAGCGCAGCAGGACGTGTGGCTCGACTGGGATGCGCTCGCCGGGCTCGACGCGGAAGCGCGCCTGTCGCGCCTGACGCGCTGGGTGCTCGACGCCGACGCCGCAGGCCAGCGCTACGGCCTGCGCCTGCCCGACCGCACGCGCGCGCCCGGTGCAGGCGAAGACCACCGCCGCCAGTGCCTGGAAGCGCTGGCGCTGTTCGGCCGATGAACACGCTTTACTGGCTGCTCGCCTCGCTCGCGCTCGCGATCGGGCCGCACCTCGGCCACCTGCCGCTGTGGGTGGGGCCGCTGTGCGCGGCGCTGGGGCTGTGGCGCGTGATGGTCGAGCGCGGCAGGACAAAGTTTCCGAACAAGGCGCTGCTGTTCCTGCTGACCGCCGTCGCGGCCGGCGGCCTCCTCCTGCACTACCACACCCTGCTCGGGCGCGACGCCGGGGTGGCGCTGCTGGTGGTGATGATCGCGCTGAAGCTGATGGAGATGAAGTCGCCGCGCGACACCATGGTGGTGCTCTTCCTCGCCTACTTCCTCGTCATCACCGGCTTCCTCTATTCGCAGTCGATCCCGATGGCGCTGTATCTGTTCGTCGTGGTGTGGGTGACGACGGCGACGATGATCGGCTACCACGACGTCAACCGCGGCCTTGCCGTGCGCCCGCGCCTGCGGCTCGCCGGCACGCTTCTCATTCAGGCGGTGCCGCTGATGCTGGTGCTGTTCGTGCTCTTTCCGCGCGTGCCGCAGTTGTGGGCGCTGCCCAAGGACGCCCACGCCGGCGTGACGGGGCTGTCGGACAGCATGTCGCCGGGCGCGATCAGCCGGCTGATCCAGTCCGACGCGGTGGCGTTCCGGGTGCAGTTCGACGGCGCGCCGCCGCCCTCGAGCCAGCGTTACTGGCGCGGCCCGGTGCTGTGGGACTACGACGGCCGCACCTGGTCGACGCGCACGCCGCCCGGCGGCGACGCGCCGCAAGTCGAGTTGCTGGGCGAGCCGCTGCGCTACACGCTCACCCTGGAGCCGCACAACCAGCGCTGGCTGTTTGCGCTCGAACTGCCGGCGGCGCTGCCGCCCGACAGCCGCGCCCGCGCCGACATGCAGATCGTGGCGCGCAATCCGGTGCAGCAGCGGCTGCGCTACGCGCTTGCCTCGCATCCGCGCTACCGCCTCGGCGCCGAACTGGAGGGCGCCGAACGCCAGCGCGCGCTGCGCCTGCCGCCCCAGGCCAACCCGCGCACGCGCGAACTCGCCGCGCGCTGGCGCGATTCGAACGCGGACGACGCGGCCATCATCGACGAGGCGCTCGGGATGTTCCGCAACCAGAATTTCTTCTACACGCTGCGCCCGCCGCTGCTGGGCACGCAGGCAATGGACGATTTTCTCTTCAACACCCGGCGCGGCTTCTGCGAGCACTACGCCGGCGCCTTCGTCTTCCTGATGCGCGCGGCCGGCGTGCCAGCGCGCGTGGTGACGGGCTACCAGGGCGGCGCGCCGAATCCGCTCGGCGACTACTTCATCGTGCGGCAGTCCGACGCGCACGCCTGGGCCGAAGTGTGGCTGGCCGGGCGCGGCTGGGTGCGCGTCGACCCCACCGCAGCGGTGTCGCCCGACCGCGTCGAAGAGGGCATTGCCGCCTCGCTGCCCACGGCCGAATTGCCGCTCGCGCTGGCGCAGCTCGACGTCGCCTGGCTGCAGCGGGTGCGGCTCAGCTGGGACCTCGTCAACAATAACTGGAACCAGTGGGTGCTCGGCTACGGCCACGAGCGGCAGCGCAGTTTTCTCGCACGCTTCCACGCCTCGCTCGCGAGCTGGCAAGGCATGACGATCGCGCTGGTGTCGGCGGTCGCCGTGCTGCTGCTCGCGATCGCGCTGTGGATGCTGTGGCACGTGCCGCGGCGCGGCGTCGATCCGGTGCGGGCCGCGTACGCCCGCTTCTGCACGCAGCTGGCGCGGCGCGGTCTTGTGCGTGCGCCCAACGAAGGCCCGGCCGATTTCGCGCAGCGCGCGGCTGAGGCGCGGCCGGATCTGGCAGAGGCAATCGGGCGGATCACGGACTTGTATGTGCGCCTGCGCTACGGGCCGGAGCCGGCGGGCGTCGAGATGCTGCGGCGGGCGGTGCGGGAATTCCGGCCTTAAGCCCTCTTCACCCTACTGCGGCGCCGCCACCGACCCCGCGTAGAAGGTCTCGCATTTATCACCGGGCACCACCTTCCTGAACAGCCTGACCACCGGCCCGGTCAGCGCGCTGAGCGTGCTCGGCTTGTCGATCACCGGCTGCGCGAACGTACCGCGGATCTTCTGCTGCACGGTGGCACAGCCGCGGGCGTCGACCAGCGCGACGGTCACGCCGTCGAAACGCGCATTGACGAAGTCGAGCCGTCCCTGCATCGCGACGCGGTGGCGCCGGGTGGCGATCGCCACGTCCTGCGCCCGGGCGACGCCGCGCTGGACCGTCCAGTCCGACACCAGCGTGCGCAATTCGCTGCGTCCGCCCGCGCCCTGGAGGATGCTGGCGAAGTCGTAGCCCTTGGTAACCGCAAGCCCCACCGGCCCGGCGAGCAGCACCGCACCGACGTCGACGAGGTTGAAGCTCTGGCTCGCCGCGACGCCGTCGAACACCTCGTCGAGGTCGCGGCCGTGCAGCACGATGTCCCGGCCGCGCAGCGAGGCCTTGCCCTGCAGCGAGCGCTTCAGGTCGCGGGCGCGCGTGCCCTGCAGGGCGAGCTCCGCCGAAAAATCGGCCGTGCCTTCCGGCGCGTGCCCGGGTGACAGCGACTTCAGCGCGGCGTCGAGGCGGAACTGCGCGAGGTCGTAGCGCAGGGTGTAGCGCGGCGCCTTGCCGGTGAAATCCGCGCGCACGGTGCCCGTCCCCTTGCCTTCGAAGGCGCGCAGCGTGATCGGGTCGAGGTCGAACACGCCTGCCTGCCCGGCCAGTTCGAGTTGCAGATCGGAGACGGCCTGGTCGGCCGTCTTCAGCGTGGCGCAGCCGAGCTCGGCGCGCAGCGCGACCTGGCGCAGGATCTCCGCCGACGGCCCGCCGGCGAACGCGATGTCGCGCGCGTCGACGTCGCAGTTCACGGCCTCGAACGTGCGTCCGGTCTGCCGGTCGACATGACGCAGCGTCGCGTCCGCCACCGACAGCCGTCCCAACTGCAGCGGCGGCAGCGGGTCGCCGCGCGGTGCGTCCTTCTCGAAGTTGTAGCGGCCGTCGCGGCCCCGCTCGATCAGCACGACCGGGCGGCCGAGATGCAGCGACGCGACCTCGACGCGGCCGCGCAGCAGGGTCAGCCAGTCGACGCCGACGCGCAGGCGCTCGACGGCCAGCAGGTCCGATCCGCGGTTGCGCACGCGCAGGTCTTCGACCCGCACGCGCAGGCCGGGGTAGAAGCCGAGACCGATGTCGCCGCCGATGCGCACCTCCATGCCGGCAGCCTCGGACGCCGCGGCTTCGATGCGCGGCTTGTAGCGGTTGAAGTCGAGCAGGAGCACGAGGGCGCCCAGGCCGGCGAGGCCGGCCGCCGCATAGCCGGCGATTCGGGTGGGTTTACGCATGAGGCCGCTTCCGGACGCGCAGGGACATTTCCGGATTTACGGCCATGCGCCGGGAAGATTGATGGCCACCCAATGCAAAGCGGCCCACAGGGGGCCGCTCGCAGGTGGAAAACCCATCGGCCTCAGCCGAACAGGCCCCTGAAGAAGAGACGGATGCCGTCCCACATGCGGCGGAAGAAACCGCCTTCCTCGACCGCTTCGAGCGCGATCAGCGGTGCCTGCATGACGACCTTGCCGTCGGCGCCGACGAGTTCGACGCGACCCAGCGGCGCCCCGGCGACGACCGGGGCGATGCGGTCGCCTTCGGCGAGCACGACGCGCGTCTGGAAGGCGTCGGCTTCCCCGCGCGGCAGTGCCGCGGCGAAATGCTCGGCGACACCGGCCTTCACGCTGCGCGCGGCGCCCTTCCACACGGCGACGTCCTGCGCGGCCTCGCCCTTCTTGAAGAAGGTCCGCGTTTCGTAGAAGTTGAAGCCGTAGGCGAGCAGCTTGGCGGTCTCGACGGCGCGCGCTTCCTCGCTGTCGGTGCCGAACACGCTGGCGATCAGGCGCTGGCCGTTGCGCTGGGCGGAGGCGACGAGGCAGTAGCCGGCTTCCTCGGTGTGGCCGGTCTTCAGGCCGTCGACGCTGGGGTCGCGCCACAGCAACAAGTTCCGGTTCGGCTGCTTGATGCCGCTCCAGACGAACTCCTTCTCGGCGTACATCGAATAGTGCTCGGGGTCTTCGATGATGATGGCGCGCGCGAGCTTGGCCATGTCGAGCGCGCTCGAGTAGTGGCCGTCGGCCGGCCAGCCGGTGGCGTTGACGAAACGGGTGTCGGCCATGCCGAGGCGCTTGGCCTCCTGGTTCATCAGCGCGGCGAAGGTGTCCTCGCCGCCGGCGAGATGCTCGGCGATGGCGATGCTGGCGTCGTTGCCGGACTGCACGATGATGCCGCGCAGCAGATCCTTGACCGAAATCCGGTCGCCGACGTGGACGAACATCTTGGAGCCGCCCATGCGCCAGGCTTTCTCGCTGATGACGACAAGGTCGGATTCCTTGATCTTGCCGCGCTGCAATTCCAGGGCGGCGACGTGCGAAGTCATCAGCTTGGTGAGGCTGGCTGGCGGCAGGCGGGTGCCGCCTTCGTGGTTGACGAGCACGGCGCCGCTGGCGGCGTCCATCAGCACCCAGGACTTCGCCGCCAGTTGGGGCGGCGGCGGGACGGCGGCGAAGGCGGCGGAAGCGAAGAACAGGGCGAACGTCAGGAACAGGCGATGCAGGCGCGTCATGGGAGTCAGGATCGAGGCGGAAAGGAAAACGAAAACCGGCGCACCGGCGTGCGCACAACGAGAGGATAACATCCGCGCCGCGCTTCGGCAGCCCGCGCGGCGGGCCTGCTAAACTCGCGCCATCCCAGCCTGCGAGGACCTGCTATGGCCGCGCCGCCCGCCCACCGCCTCACCCGCCAGATCGTGATCGCCATGGTCGCCGGCATCGTGCTGGGCGTGGCCTTGAACCTTGCCGGCGCCGGCCCCTGGATCCAGACCTTCGTCATCGACGGCGTGCTGCACGTCGTCGGCTCGGTGTTCGTCTCCGCGCTGAAGATGATGGTGGTGCCGCTGGTGTTCGTGTCGCTGGTCGCCGGCGTCACCGCGCTGTCCGACCTGAAGGCGCTCGGCCGCATCGGCGCCAAGGCGCTGGGGCTGTATCTGGCGACGACCGCGGTCGCGGTGACGATCGCACTGACGCTGGCAGGCGTCGTCGGCCCGGGCGAAGGCTTCGACGCCGGCGAAACTCAAGCGACGTTCAGCGGCAAGGAGGCGCCGCCGCTGACGAAAGTGCTGATCGATCTCGTGCCGACCAACCCGGTGGCGGCGATGGCCGAGGGCAACATGCTGCAGGTCATCGTGTTCGCGCTGCTGTTCGGCATCGCCATCACCATGTCGGGCGCACGCGGCAAGCACGTGCTCAACCTCTTCGGCGACCTCAACACGGTCATCATGCACATGGTCGAGTGGATCATGCGGCTCGCGCCCTACGGCGTGTTCGCGCTCATCACCCGCACCTTCGCGACGCAGGGGCTCGACCTGCTGTTGCCGCTCGCGGCTTATTTCCTCACGCTGACCGCGGCGCTCGCGATCCAGGTGTTCGTCACCTACCCCCTGCTGCTGAAAAGTCTCGCCGGATTGAATCCGCTGACCTTCCTGAAAAAAATGCGCGACCCGGCGGCGTTCGCGTTTTCCACCGCGAGTTCGGGCGCGACCATCCCGGTCACCCTGCACACGGTGGAAAAGAAAATGGGCGTGCACAACAGCGTCGCCTCGTTCAGCGTGCCGCTCGGCGCCACCATCAACATGGACGGCACGGCGATGATGCAGGGCGTGGCGACGGTGTTCATCGCCAACGTCTACGGCGTCGACCTCTCGCTCACCGACTATCTCTTGGTGGTGCTCACCGCCACGCTCGCTTCGGTCGGCACCGCGGCGATTCCCGCCGTCGGGCTGGTCACGCTGACTATGGTGCTCGGCCAGGTCGGCCTGCCGGTCGAGGGCATTGCGCTCATCATCGGCGTCGACCGCCTGCTCGACATGATGCGCACTACGGTCAACGTCACCGGCGACGCCGCGATCAGCTGCGTCGTCGCAAAGAGCGAAAACGCCTTCGACCCGGCGACCTTCGACGACCCCGACGCCGGCTCGGTCGAGGACGCCACCCGCCGCACCCCTTCCCCTTCCACCGCCTGACCCCATGCTCTATCCGCTGATCCGCCCCGCCCTCTTCTCGCTCGACCCCGAGGACGCGCACCGCCTCACGCTCGCCGGCCTCGACGCCGCCCACCGCCTGGGCCTGCTCGGCCTGCTGCCGCGCGCCGCCGGCCGCCCGGCACACGTGATGGGCATCGACTTCCCGAATCCCGTCGGGCTCGCCGCCGGTCTCGACAAGGACGGCGCGCACATCGACGCGCTCGCCGCGCTCGGCTTCGGCTTCATCGAAATCGGCACGGTCACGCCGCGTCCGCAATCCGGCAACCCGCAGCCGCGCCTGTTCCGCCTGCCCAAGGCGGAGGCGATCATCAACCGCATGGGCTTCAACAACCTCGGCGTCGACAACCTGGTGAAGAACGTCGAGGCAAGCCGCTTCAAGGGCGTGCTCGGCATCAACATCGGCAAGAACAAGGACACGCCGAACGAGCGCGCGGTCGACGATTACCTCGCCTGTCTCGACAAGGTCTATGCCCACGCGACCTACGTCACCGTGAACATTTCCTCGCCCAACACCCAGGGCCTGCGCGAACTGCAGAAGGACGACGCGCTCGACGCGCTGCTCTCGGCGCTCAAGCACCGGCAATCCGACCTCGCGCAGCAGCACGGGCGTTACGTGCCGATCGCGCTGAAGATCGCCCCCGACCTCGACGACGCGCAGATCGCCGCGATCGCCGCGCTGCTGATGATGCATCGCATCGACGCCGTGATCGCGACCAACACCACGCTCGCGCGCGACTTGGTAGCCGGCCTGCCGAACGCCGACGAGGCCGGCGGCCTCTCCGGCGCGCCGGTGCGTGCGGCGTCGACGCGCGTGATCCGCGAGCTCGCGCGCCACCTGCAGGCTGAGGTGCCGATCATCGGCGTCGGCGGCATTCTGTCCGGCGCCGACGCGCAGGAGAAGCTCGCCGCCGGCGCCGCGCTGGTGCAGCTCTATTCCGGCCTGATCTACCGCGGCCCGGAACTGGTGCGCGAATGCGTGCAGGCGCTCGCCTGAGCGCAGCCTGGCTGCTCGCGGCGGCGCTGGGGCTGTCGCCGGCGCTCGCCGCGCCGTCCGAACCCGTCGTCACCCACTTCCCGCAGCCCGGGCTCACCGCGGCCCAGCTCGGCGTGATCGTCAACGACGACGACCCCGACAGCGTCGCCATCGCCGCCTATTACCGCGACAAGCGCGGCATTCCGGCCGGGAACCTCGTCCACGTGCGCTTCGCACCGGGACGCGCCACGCTGTCGCGCGCGGAATTCGCCGCACTCAAGCGCGAGGTCGACCGCCAGACGCCCGCCCACGTTCAGGCCTACGCGCTGACCTGGGCGCAACCGTGGCGGGTCGACTGCATGTCGATCACCGCCGCCTTCGCCTTCGGCTTCGACCCGGCGTTCTGCGCGGCCGGCTGCAAGCCGACGAAGCCGAGCCCGTATTTCAACAGCCGCGCCGCGCTGCCCTACGACGCCCACAGGATGCGGCCGACCATGAGCCTCGCCGCTGCTGGCGTCGACGAGGCGAAGCGGCTGATCGACCGCGGCGTGGCGGCCGACGCCAGCAACCCGGCCGGCACCGCCTACCTCGTCAGCACGCCCGACCGCGACCGCAACGTGCGCGCCGCCGGCTACGCCGCCGTGCGCACGCATCTGCAGGCCGCGATCCCGGTCGAAATCGTCGAGGCGCGCGCGATCGAGGACCGCCACGACGTGATGTTCTACTTCACCGGCCTGTCCCACGTGCCGGGCATCGCGCGCAACCGCTACCTGCCCGGCGCAGTCGCCGACCATCTCACCTCGGCCGGCGGCGAACTTTTCGGCGGCAGCCAGATGAGCAGCCTCGCCTGGCTCGCGGCCGGCGCCACCGGCAGCTACGGCGCGGTGGTCGAGCCGTGCAACTTCCCGTCCAAGTTCCCGGTGCCGGGAATCGTGATGGCCCACTACCTGCAGGGCGAGACGTTGATCGAGGCCTACTGGAAGAGCGTGCAGATGCCCGGCCAGGGCCTCTTCGTCGGCGAGCCGCTGGCGCGTCCCTTCGCCGGCATCCGCCACCGGGTCGAAGGCGACGGCCTGGCGATCGCCGCGCGCCTGCTGCCGCCGGGCCTGTACGAGATCCAGGCGTCCCCATCGATGATCGGCCCCTACCGCAGCGTCGCCCGCCTGCCGGTGCCGGCCGGCACCCGCGAACTCCGCCTCGGACGCGTGCCACCGGGGTATTACCGCTTCGAGCGCGTGGCCGAACCGCCGCGCCCCGACAAGCCGCCCTTCTGACACGCACGCGCTTTCGTTATGCTGGCGACAGCGCATCGACAACGAGGTCCGGCATGCACATCGGCATTCCCAGGGAAATCAAGAACCACGAATACCGCGTCGCGCTGACGCCGGAAGGCGCCCGCCTGCTCGCCGAAGCGGGCCACCGCGTGAGCGTCGAGGCGGGCGCAGGGGCGGCATCCGGGTTTGCCGACGACGCCTACCGCGCGGCGGGCGCGACGGTGGTCGCGACCGCCGCCGAAGCCTGGGCCGCCGAGCTGGTGATGAAGGTGAAGGAGCCGCAGGCAGCCGAACTCGGCGGGCTGCGCGAGGGCCAGTTGCTGTTCTGCTACCTGCATCTCGCTGCCGCGCCCGAGCTCGCGCGCGAACTGATGGCGCGCGGCGTGACCGCGATCGCCTACGAAACCGTGAGTCAGCCGACCGGCACGCTGCCGCTCCTGCAGCCGATGTCCGACATCGCCGGCCGGCTGGCGCCGCAGGTGGGCGCGCTCGGCCTGCAGACCTCGCACGGCGGCAGCGGCAAGCTCGTCACCGGTCTGCCCGGCGTGCCGCCCGGGCGCGTGCTCATCCTCGGCGCCGGCGTGGTCGGCATGAGCGCGGCGCGGGTGGCCGTGGGCCTGGGCACCCGCGTCACCCTGATCGACCGCCAGGCGGAGAAACTCGCGCGCGCCGAGACGCTGTTCGGTGCGCGGGTGGAAACGCGGTTTTCGTCGCCCGGCGCGATCGAGGACAGCCTCGAACACGCCGACATCGTGATCGGCGCGGCGCAGATTCCCGGCCGCCACGCGCCGCGCCTGATCAGCCGTGCGATGCTCGCGCGCATGCCGGCCGGGGCGGTGCTGGTGGATGTCGCGATCGACCAGGGCGGCGTCGCCGAGACTTCGCGTCCGACCACGCACAGCGATCCCTTCTTCGTCGCTGACGGCATCGTGCACTACTGCGTGACCAACATGCCGGGCGCGGTGGCGCGCACCTCGACCAAGGCGCTCACACACGCCACCCTGCCCTACGCGCAGGCGCTGGCCTCGCAGGGGCTCGCCGCGCTCGACGCCGATCCCGGCCTGAAAGCCGGCCTGCACGTGCACGCCGGACGCATCATGCACCCGGGGTTGGCGCAGGATCTGGGATTCGCCTGAGCCAGCCCGGGGGCTCGACCGCTTGCGTGTCGAGCCACTCGCGGCCGGCCACCGTTCCGTCCGCATTGAAGCGGTAGACCAGCGGCACCCCCGAAGCGATCTCGACCTTCTCCATCGCCTCCGCGGAGAGGCCGTCGAGTTCCATCACCAGCCCGCGCAGGGTGTTGCCGTGACTGACCACGAGCAGGCGCCGGCCCGCGCGCAGCGCGGGCTGCAGCACGCTGCGCCAGTAGGGCAGCATGCGCTGCTGACAGTCGCGCAGGCTCTCGCTCGCCGGCAGCGTTGCCGGGTCGAGGCCGAGATAACGCGGATCGAAGCGCGGATGGCGCGGGTCGTCCCAGGCCAGCGCCGGCGGCGGCTCGACGTAGCCGCGCCACCAGCGGCGCGAGGCTTCCTCACCCCAGGTGCGGAAGATCTCCTGCTTGTTGAGCCCCTGCAATGCGCCGTAATGACGTTCGTTCAACCGCCAGCTCGCGTGATACGGCACGTCCGGCGCGCCCATCGCGGCAAGCACCGCGTCGGCGGTCTGCCGCGTGCGCACCAGCACCGAGCCGTGCACGGCGTCGAAGACGAGGCCCGCGACGGCGAGACGCCGCCCCGCCTCCGCGGCTTCGGCAAGCCCCACGTCGGTGAGCGGAATGTCGGTCCAGCCGGTGAAGCGGTCGGCAAGATTCCATTCGCTGTGGCCGTGGCGCAGCAGCACCATCCAGGCGGCATGCGTCATTCGGGCGGCTCCATGA
The DNA here is from genome assembly GCA_041694715.1 of Pseudomonadota bacterium. Taxonomy (GTDB): domain Bacteria; phylum Pseudomonadota; class Gammaproteobacteria; order Burkholderiales; family Thiobacillaceae; genus Thiobacillus. Next base: position 137,452 of record JBGFSF010000043.1, read on the forward strand.
GGACGTCGTGCAGGTGGTGGCGGTCGCCCCAGGCTTCCAGATGCCAGCCGTGCGCGTCGACGTGGAACCAGTTGAGCGCGCAGTTGGGAATCTTGAAGTCGCGCGACGCGCTGAGCGCTCGCCCGGTGGCGCGCCGGTAGACGATGTCGAGCACGCCGCTGTGGCTCACCACCGCAAGCGTCTGGCCGGTGTGGTGGCGCACCAGCCAGTCGATGCCCTCGGCGACGCGCGCGGCGAAACGGGTGAGCGACTCGCCGGTTTCGAAATCGTAATCGGGATCGCGTGCGAGGTAGTGGGCGTAGGCCTGCGGATGAAGCACCGCCGCCTCGGCTGCGGTCAGGCCCTGGAAAAGGCCGTAGTGGCGCTCGCGCAGCTGCGGCAGCGGCTTCACCGCGTGGTCCTCGCGCTGCGCCAGCGCGGCGGCCGTCGCCATCGCACGCGTGAGATCGCTGCTGTAGACCGCGTGGAAGCGGTGGTGCGCGGCGTTGAACGCCATTGCCAGCGCCTGCGCACGGCCGGTGTCGTTGAGCGGGATGTCGGTGTGCCCCTGGATGCGGCGCTCGACGTTCCAGTCGGTCTCGCCATGGCGGATGATGCAGAGGCGGGTGCGGACGGTCTTGCCGACGGGATGCATGTCAAGCGCGCTGAATTGAGCTATACCACGTGTAAATCTGGCACAAAATCAGGGAGGGCGCCGCTTTTCGCACCCAAACAACAGATGCCCGCTTCGCCCGCCGGCCGGCCGGCCGGCCGAATCCGCTTGACCTGCAGAAGTATAAATAGATATATTTATCCGCAATGCGGATTTAAGCACATCCGCATGATCTGAATGAGTCATCAATCACGGGAGACGTGTATGGAAGCGACAACCTACAACTACAAGGTCGTCCGCCAGTTCGCCATCATGACGGTGGTCTGGGGGATCGTCGGGATGCTGGTGGGGGTCATCCTCGCCGCACAGCTGATCTGGCCAGACCTCACCTTCGGCATCGAGTGGCTGTCCTACGGTCGCCTGCGCCCGCTGCACACCAACGCGGTGATCTTCGCCTTCGGCGGCTCCGGGCTGTTCGCCGTCTCCTACTACATCGTGCAGCGCACCTGCCAGACGCGGCTGTGGGCCGAACCGCTCGCGGCCTTCACCTTCTGGGGCTGGACCGCGGTGATCGTGCTCGCCGCTGTCACCCTGCCGCTGGGCTACACCAGCTCCAAGGAATACGCCGAGCTCGAATGGCCGATCGACATCCTCATCACCGTGGTGTGGGTCGCCTACGCGCTGGTGTTCTTCGGCACCATCATCAAGCGCAAGACCCAGCACATCTACGTGTCGAACTGGTTCTTCGGCGCCTACATCCTGACCATCGCGCTCCTGCACATCGTCAACAGCCTGGAAATCCCGGTCACGCTCACCAAGTCGTACTCGCTCTACGCCGGCGTGCAGGACGCGATGGTGCAGTGGTGGTACGGCCACAACGCGGTGGGCTTCTTCCTCACCACCGCCTTCCTGGGGATGATGTACTACTTCATCCCGAAGCAGGCCGGTCGCCCGATCTACTCGTATCGCCTGTCGGTGGTGCACTTCTGGTCGCTCAACTTCATCTACATGTGGGCGGGTCCGCACCACCTGCAGTACACCGCGCTGCCCGACTGGGCGCAGAGCCTCGGCATGGTGTTCTCGCTGATGCTCTTGGCGCCGTCCTGGGGCGGCATGATGAACGGCATCATGACGCTGTCCGGCGCCTGGCATAAGCTGCGCACCGACCCGATCCTGAAGTTCCTCGTCACCGCGCTGTCGTTCTACGGCATGTCGACCTTCGAAGGCCCGATGATGTCGATCAAGACGGTGAACGCCTTGAGCCACTACACCGAATGGACCATCGGCCACGTGCACTCCGGCGCGCTCGGCTGGGTGGCGATGATCACCATCGGTTCGCTGTACTACCTGATCCCGCGCCTGTTCGGCCGCGAGCAGATGTACAGCACCAAGCTCATCGAATGGCATTTCTGGTGGTCGACCATCGGCGTCGTGCTCTACATCGCGTCGATGTGGATCGCCGGCGTGGCGCAGGGCCTGATGTGGCGCGCGGCAAACGCCGACGGCACGCTGACCTACAGCTTCGCCCAGGTGCTCAACACCATGTACCCCTTCTACGGCATCCGGCTCGCCGGCGGCACCCTATTCTTCGCGGGCATGCTGCTGATGGCATACAACGTCTGGAAAACCGTGCGCATGGGCCGCGTCGTCGACGACGCCCCGATCCCGCAAGCCGTCCACGCCTAAGGAGACCGAAACATGATTTCGCATGAAACCATCGAAAAGAACATCGGCCTGCTGATCGTCCTGACCATCCTGGTGGTCAGCGTGGGCGGTCTGGTGCAGATCGTGCCGCTGTTCTTCCAGACCTCGATGACGCAGCCGGTCGCGGGCCTCACGCCCTACACCCCACTGCAGCTGTCGGGACGCGACATCTACATCCGCGAAGGCTGCGTCGGCTGCCACTCGCAGATGGTGCGCCCGTTCCGCGCCGAGACCGAGCGCTACGGCCACTACTCGGTCGCCGGCGAATTCGTCTACGACCGGCCCTTCCTGTGGGGTTCGAAGCGCACTGGCCCGGACCTGCACCGCGTCGGCGGCCGCTATTCCGACGACTGGCACTACGCGCACATGATGAACCCGCGCGACGTGGTGCCGGAGTCGAACATGCCGGCCTACCCCTGGCTCGACCGTCCGCTGAAGGACGCGGCGATCCAGCAGAAGATGCGCAGGCTGAACCTCGTCGGCCACGGCTACACCGAGGAACAGATCGCCGCCGCGCCGGCCGAGCTCGAGGGCAAGACCGAAATGGACGCGCTGATCGCCTACCTGCAATCCCTCGGCACTCACGCGCCGAAGAACTGAACCGGACATGGACAGCGGAACCCTCAGCGGCATCGTGACCGTCGTCTTCATCGTGGTGTTCATCGGCATCGTCTGGTGGGCCTACAGCAAGGGCAACAAGCAGCGTTTCGAAGACGCCGGCCGCCTGCCCTTCGACGAAGACGACACCTCCGCTAAACAAGGAGACAAGCAATGAGCGATTTCACCCACGGCTTCTGGCCGATTTTCATCACCGTCGTCACCCTGGTGAGCATCGTCGGCACCTGGGTCTTTCTCAAGAGCCAGACCACGCGCAAGCTCGCCCCCGGCGAAAAGCCCGAACTCATGGAGCACACCTGGGACGAGGACCTGCAGGACCTGAACAATCCCCTGCCGCGCTGGTGGCTGGGCCTGTTCTACGGCACGCTGGTGTTCGCGCTGGCCTATCTGGCGCTGTGGCCGGGCCTCGGCAATTTCGCCGGCCTGCTGAAGTGGACGCAGATCGGCGAATACGAGGCCGAGGTGAAGGCGGCCGAAGCCCGCTTCCAGCCGGTGTATGCAGGCTTCATGCAGCAGGACGTCGCCACGGTGGCGGCGAGCGAGGAAGCCCGCGCCATCGGCCGCAACCTCTTCCTCACCTACTGCTCGCAATGCCACGGCTCGGACGCCGCCGGCGCGCGCGGCTATCCCAACCTCACCGACGGCGACTGGCTCTACGGCGGCGACCCCGACAGCATCCGCGCCACCATCGCCGACGGCCGCGCCGGTGTGATGCCGGCGCTCGGCGACGCGCTCGGCGCCGACGGCACGAAGGCCGTGGCGCACTACGTGATGGCGCTCGCCGGCCGCGAGCACGACGCGCAGCTCGCGGCGGTCGGCAAGCCCAAGTTCGAGGAAAACTGCGCCGCCTGCCACATGCCCGACGGCACCGGCATGCAGGCGCTGGGCGCGCCCAACCTCACCGACAAGGTGTGGCTGTACGGCGGTTCCGAGGCGGCGATCATCGAGTCGATCGCCAAGGGCCGCAACGGCGTGATGCCCGGCATGGCGCAGACGCTCGGCACCACCTCGAACAAGGACGCCAAGCTGCACCTGCTGACGGCCTACGTGTACAGTCTGTCGCAGCAGAAGCCGTAAGCCCTGCGCTCGCCGGCCCCGCGCCGGCGGGCTGCCTGAGCGCATGGCGACGTGCGCTCAGGCAGCCGGCAACCACGGATCCACGCAGTGACCGAAGACAAGCAAGCCCCCGCCGCGCCCGAAGCGCCGATCGAGCAGCAGCTCTACGCGATCCGGCAGACGATCCAGGCGCGCGCCGTGCACGGCGTGTTCGCCAACTGGCGCATCGCGCTGGTGCTGTTCACCCAGCTGCTCTACTATGGCCTGCCCTGGCTCAAGTGGGACGGCCACCAGGCGGTGTTGTTCGACCTCGCGGCGCGCAAGTTCTACGTCTTCGGTCTGGTGTTCTGGCCGCAGGACTTCGTCTACCTCACCGGGCTGCTGATCCTCTCGGCGCTCGCGCTGTTCCTCTTCACCGCCGTGGCGGGCCGGCTGTGGTGCGGCTACGCCTGTCCGCAGACGGTGTACACGGAAATCTTCATGTGGGTCGAGGAATGGCTGGAGGGCAACCACCTCGCGCGCAAGAAGCTCGACCAGTCGCCCTGGAACGCCGTCAAACTCAGGAAACGCGGCGCCAAGCATCTCGTCTGGTTCGTCATCGCGCTGTGGACCGGCTTCACCTTTGTCGGCTATTTCACCCCCATCCAGACCCTCGCTGCCGAAGTGGCCCAGTTCGCACTGGGCCCGTGGGAGACTTTCTGGATCCTGTTCTACGCCTTCGCCACCTGGGGCAACGCCGGCTTCATGCGCGAGCAGGTGTGCAAGTACATGTGCCCCTACGCGCGCTTCCAGAGCGTGATGTTCGACTCCGACACGCTGACGGTGACCTACGACAGCTCGCGCGGCGAACCACGCGGGTCGCGCGGCAAGAAAGTCGACCACAGGGCGCAAGGGCTGGGCGACTGCGTCGACTGCGGCGTGTGCGTGCAGGTGTGCCCCACCGGCATCGACATCCGCAACGGCCTGCAGTACGAGTGCATCGGCTGCGCCGCGTGCATCGACGGCTGCGACCAGATCATGGACAAGATGGGCTATCCGCGCGGGCTGATCCGCTACACCACCGAGAACGTGGTGAAGGGCAAGTACCCCGACAGCGGCATCCTGCGCCATATCTTCCGCCCGCGCACGCTGATCTACACCGTGCTGATGGCGGTGATCGGCGGCGCCTTCGTGTGGAGCCTCGCCACCCGCGTGCCGCTGCGCGTCGACGTGGTGCGCGACCGCGTCGCGCTGTCGAAGGAAACCGACGACGGCCTGATCGAGAACGTCTACCGCCTGCAGCTCATCAACAAGGACGGTCGGCCTCATCGCTATACGCTCTCGGCGCGCGGCATCGAGGGCCTGCGGGTTGAGACAGCGGCCCGCGAGATCAGCGCCGCCCCCTTGCAGACGATCGACGTGCCGGTCAGCCTGATCGCCGACCCGGTGGCGCTGAAAGGCCGCTCGATCGAGGTCACCTTCATCATCCAGTCGGCCGACGATCCGCGCATCCGCGACGACGTGTCGACCAAGTTCTTCAACCGCTGAACCGACAAGGAGTCGCCGCATGAACACGCTCAGCCCCGCCGCCCCCAGGCCCTGGTACCGCGAACCCTGGCCCTGGTTCCTGATCGCCCTGCCGGCCACGGCGGTGGTCGCCGGCCTCGCCACCGTGTGGATCGCAGCGAGAAGCGCCGACGGCCTGGTGGTCGGCGACTATTACAAGGCAGGGCTGGCGATCAACCAGACGCTGGCGCGCGACGACGCCGCGCGCGCGCTGCAGCTCATCGCCACCCTGACGGGCGACGGCGGCACACTCGCGCTCAGTCTGGAAGGCCGCCTCGCCGCCTACCCCGACGCGCTCACCCTGACGCTCGCCCATCCGACCCGGCAGGGGCAGGACCGGACCCTCACGCTCGCCCACGCCGGCAAGGGGCACTACCGCGCCGCGATGCCCGCGCTGGCCGACGGCAAATGGCAACTCCAGCTCGCCGACGCCGCCAGCACCTGGCGGCTGGCCGGCGTGCTGCACACCCCCTTCGCGCAGCCCGTCCGCTTCGCGGCGGCCGAACCCACCCTTGAATAACCCGGGAGACTGACATGGACGTCGTGCTGAATCTGCTGTTCACCCACCCCATCGGCCTGTTGAGCCTGTTCACCATCGTCTTCATCATCGGCATGGCGATCTACCTGCTGACCTGGTACAAGCGCAAGATGAACACCCCTGAAGAGTGACCGCCCGACAAGGAGCCCGCCATGCTGCAGCGCCTGATCACCATCCTCTGGCCGTCCTTCCTGGTCGCCGGAGTGGCCGACGTCGTCTTCACCACGCTGTTCGATCCGCTGGAGATCATGTACCGCGGCGAGCCGCTGATCGAGCAGCGCATCGCCGCCTACACCATCGGCTTCTTCGTGTTCTGGCTGATCTGTATCTCGTCGAGCATGCTCACCTGCTACTTCCAGCGCAGCGCCGACGCGATCAACCGCTGCCCGCTGCCGCCGCCCCGGCGACCCGAGGGCTGCCCCAAGCGCGGCGACGAGGACGCCTGCCGCTAGCCTAGCCGGCCGCAGTGACGGCAGGCGGTGCCAGGCAGACCTGGTTGCGCCCCTGCGCCTTGGCCTGGTAGAGCGCCAGATCGGCGCGGCGCAGCAGATCGCCGATCCGGTCGCCCTCGCCTTGCAGACCGGTCACCCCGGCACTGACGGTGATGTGCGCCGGGCAGCCCTCGCAATCGCTCGCCTCGATGCGCTGGCGCAGGCGTTCGGCCATCTGCGCGGCCTCCGTGAGGTCCTGCCCGGGGAGCATGAGGATGAATTCCTCGCCGCCGAGGCGGGCGAAGATGTCGCCGCTGCGCAGCGTGGCGCGGATGGTCCGCGCCAGCTCGACCAGCACCCGGTCGCCGGCCTCGTGGCCGTGCCGGTCGTTCACGGCCTTGAAGAAGTCGATGTCGAGCATGACGACCGAAAGCGGCAGGCCCAGGCGCCGGGCGCGGCTGATCTCGATCGCCGCCTGATCGAGGAAGAAGCGCCGGTTGCTGGCGCCGGTCAGCGGGTCGATCGAGGCCAGCGCCTCGAGACGCTGGTTGGCCTCGGTCAATTCCTGGGTGCGGGCCTCCACTCGCGCTTCGAGCTCGCGGTTCAGGCTGTCGAGCGCGGCGTGCGTGGTGCGCAGTTCCTGCAGCAATGCGGCGAGCGCCAGCGACGAGAACAGCAGCACGGCCAGATATTGCTGCAGCAGCAGCACCGTGTCGCCCGGTGTGCCGGCGACCAGCGGGCCGACGCCGTGGACGTGCGCCGCGACGGCGATCGCGGCGATCAGCAGACCGCTGCTGGCGGCCCCCCGCACGCCGAAGCGGACCGCTGCCCAGATGGCCACGGGGAACAGCAGGCTCGGCCGCCAGAACGTCTCCTCGCCCAGGGGCTGCGCGAACACCCACATCGCCAGCAGGAAGCTCGACGCCAGCAGCAGGCCCCACTCCAGGCGGCCGCGCGTTTCGCGGTCCGCTCCCGCCTGCAGCCAACCCAGCAGCAGAGGCGTCATCAGCAGCACGCCCATGGCGTCGCCCAGCCACCAGATCGCCCAGTAAGTCCAGAAGGATTCGGCCGACGCACCGCTGGCGGCATAGATCGACGCGCCCAGCAGCGCCGCCAGCCCGCAGGCGAGGCCCAGCACCAGCACGCCGAACAGGACGGCGTGGCGCAGGCGGTCGAACCGGAACGGGCGCGCGATGCGTTCCAGCAGCAGTGCCGCCAGCAGGCACTCGAACACGTTGACGACGGCGAAGCCGAGCGCCTGCGCCAGGGTGAAGGTCGGCAGATCCGCCGCGACTTCGGCGAGCACGGCCGCCGCGACATGCAGCGCCCAGTCGCGCCGCGCGCTCAGCAGCAGCGCGGCGAGCAGGATGCCGTTCGGCATCCAGAAGATGGAAATGCCCTCGGACAGCGACGAGGCCGCCACGCCCAGCACGGCGCCCAGGTAATACCCGAGTCCGGTCGCCAGGGGAAACCGCAGACGCCGCCAGACGGTGCCGGGCGACGCGCTCATGCCGCGGCTCCGTCGCCCACGCCGCACCGTGCGCGGCAGCCCGCGCACGGCGTCTCGCCAGCCTTCATGTTCTCCGCTTTCTTGCGTGCTTGTTGTTACCCGCACTATAAGAGCCCGCTGCGGATTTGCAACGGGCGGCGGGCGCGCTGGATCAGGCCGTCTTCGAATAGCGCGGCTGCTCGCTGGCCGCTTCCTTGAGGTAGCGGTCGAAGCACATGCCGATGTTGCGCAGGAACAGGCGGCCGGTCGGCGTCACGACCAGCCGGTCGGTGCGGATCTCGACCAGACCATCGGCCGCGAGCGGGGCGAGATCGGCCAGCGACTCGGCGAAGTAGTCGCCGAAAGCGATGCCCCACTCACGCCCGAAGGCGGCGAAATCGAGTTCCAGGTCGCACATCACGCGGGTGATGGCGTCGCGCCGGATGCGGTCGTCGCGGGTCAGCTTCACCCCGCGCTCGACGGCGAAGCCGCGGTCGGCCGCACGCGCCTCGTAGCGCTTGAGATTCTTCTCGTTCTGCATGTAGACGTCGGCGGTCTGGCTGATGCTGGACACGCCGAAGGCGAGGATGTCGCTGTCCTTGTGCGTCGTGTAGCCCTGGAAATTGCGCCACAGCGTCTTGTTGCGCTGCGCGCGCACCAGTTCGTCCTCGGGGCGCGCGAAATGGTCGAGGCCGATGTTGACGTAGCCCGCCGCGCCGAGCGCCTGGTTCACCGCTTCCTGCAGCGCCAGCCGCGTCGCCAGGTCGGGCAGGTCAGCCTCGTTGATCAGCTTCTGGTGCTTCTTGATCCACGGCACGTGCGCGTAGGCGAACACGGCGAGCCGGTCGGGCGCCCAGTCCACCACGCGGTCGAGCGTGCGGCGGAAGCTGTCGACGCTCTGCTTCGGCAGGCCGACGATGAGGTCGAGGTTGATGCTGGAAAACTCGAGTTCGCGCGACCAGCCGATCACCTGGCGGATCAGGCCTTCGGACTGGATGCGGTTGACCGCCTCCTGCACCGAGGGGTCCATGTCCTGCACGCCGAAGGACACGCGGTTGAAGCCGGACTCGCGCAGCGCGGCGAGATGTTCGAAGGTGAGCTCGCGCGGATCGACCTCGCAGCTCACTTCGGCGTCCGGCGCCAGCGTGAAGTAGCGGCGCATCGTGTCCATGAGGCGGCGGATGTCGTCGGGGTTGAGGTAGGTCGGCGTGCCGCCGCCCCAGTGCAGCTGGTGCACGCGCCGCGCCGGATCGACCCGCGCGGCGGTCTGCGCGATCTCGTGCTCGAGCGAGGCGAGATAGGGCACGGTCTTGCTGTAGTCGCGCGTCGCGACCATGTTGCAGCCGCAGTAGTAGCAGAGCGAATCGCAGAACGGGATGTGCGCATAGAGCGACAAGCCGCGCGCCGGGTCGGCCTCGGCCAGCGCCGCAAGCCAGTCGGCTTCGCCGAAACCGGTGTGGAAATACGGGGCCGTGGGGTACGAGGTGTAGCGCGGGCCCGGCACGCTGTACTTGCGCAGCAGGTCGAGCGTCGACGAGGACATGGCGGCACCCCTATATAAGACAGTGTTGTCTTTTTAGCACACTGCGCCGCGCAAATCCAGCCCCGCGGCCGGCGGACTCAGGGCACCGGCAACCGCAGTTCGGCGTAGGCGTCGTGGAACAGGGCGATTTCGTCGCCGGAAGCGAACTGCCAGCCTTCGAGGTGGCCGAATTCGGTCTTCGTCCGCGGGTCGAGCTCCACGGTGTAGCGGCGGGCGTTGGCGAGCGTGGGGTTGCGTGCGACCAGCGTGACGGTGAGGTAGCGGTCGCTGGTGTTGTCGAGCACGGCGACCAGACCCTTGCCGAGCATCGACGAGCGGAAGCTGACGACCACCGGCAGGGCCGGCTTGGCCGACGCCATCGTCTCGGCTTCGGCGGTTCGATGGGCGAGCTGCGCCTTCAACTGCTCGATCTCGCGCAGACTCTCGGTCAGCTGATTGCGGGTTTCGACCAGATAGCGCTCGGCGAGCTGGCGGGTCTCGACCTCCTTCGACAGCCGCCGCTTGAGGTCGCCGAGATCTACATTGAGCATGAAGGCGTAGAGCAGCAGCGCCACGACGGCCATCGCCAGCACGGCGCCGACGCCGAGCGCGACGAAGAACCCGCGCCGGCCCTTCGGCGCGGAGGTCGGGAGCGCGCCGGCCTCAGCCGGTGTTGCGCATGCCGGCTGCGATGGCATTGATCGAACGCTTGAGCGGCGTGAGCCAGGAATCCTGCTCGGATTCCCACACGCTGTCGGTGCGATAGCGCTTCAGCATGCGCACCTGGATGTGGTTGATGGGGTCGATGTAGGGCCGGCGGCGCGAGATCGACAGCGACAGCGCCGGGTTCTCTTCCATCAGCGCCTCGACCTTCGCCACCTGTTTCACGCAGGCCACCGTCAACGCGTATTCGTCGGCGATGGTGCGGTAGATCGCCTGCGTGTTGGGGTGGTCGCACAGGCGCGCGTATTCCTCGGCGATTTCCAGGTCGGCCTTGGACAGCGCCATCTGCACGTTGGACAGCAGACCGCGGAAGAACGGCCAGTCGCGGTACATCGCCTGCAGGTGCTCGAGCGCGTCGGGCTGGCTGTCGATGAAATGCCTGAGCGCGCTGCCGATGCCGAACCAGGCCGGCAGCGTGTGGCGCGACTGTGCCCAGCCGAACACCCAGGGAATCGCGCGGATCGACGCCAGCGAGCGGTCGGCCTTCTTGCGGTGCGAGGGCCGGCTGCCGATGTTGAGCGTGCCGATCTCGGTGACCGGCGTGCTTTCGTAGAAATAGTCGACGAAGCCCTCGGCGCCGGTGAGCGCGCGGTAGGCGGTCTCGCCCGCCGCGGCAATGTCGCGCATCCAGTCGAGATAGTCCTGCGGATAGCTCACCTCGCAATGCGCGAGCGCGGTGGCGCTCGCCTTCAGGAGGCCGGTGACGCCCATGCCGATCTCGTAGGTTGCTGTCTCGGGGTTGCTGTACTTGTAGTAGAGCATCTCGCCCTGCTCGGTGAACTTGATCTCGCCGTTCACGGTGCCGGGCGGCTGCGACAGGATGGCCTCGTGGGTGGGGCCGCCGCCGCGCCCGACGGTGCCGCCGCGGCCGTGGAACAGCCGGCATTCGACGCCGTACTTCTGCGTCAGCGCGATGATCGAGAGCTGCGCCTGGTAGAGGTTCCAGTTCGACGCCAGGATGCCGCCGTCCTTGCACGAATCCGAATAGCCGAGCATGACTTCCTGGCGGTTGCCGTTGGCGGCGACCAGCGCGCGGTAGACGGTGTTGGACAGCAGTTCGTCGAGGATGGCCTGGCTGTGCTGCAGGTCGTCGACAGTCTCGAACAGCGGCGCCACCAGGATGCGGCAGAACCACTCGCTGCCGGTGTGGCCGCACAGGCCGACCAGGCGCGCGAGGAACATCACTTCCATCACGTGCGAGGCGCTGTGCGTCATCGAGATCACGTAGGCGCCGAACAGCTCGTCGCCGACTTCGGCCTGCAGCTTGGCCATGCGGCGGAACACCGCGAGCGCCTCGCGCGCCTCGTCGTCGAGCGCGGCGTCGTTGACCTCGACCGGGTCGATGTGGCCGATCCAGGCGGCCAGCCGCTGTAGCCGCTCGGCCTCGGTCGCGGCGAGGTAGTCGAAGTCGGCATCGATCTGGTGCAGCACGGCGGCGACGGTGCGGGTGTGCACCGTCGATTCCTGGCGGATGTCGAGCTGCAGCAGGTGGAAGCCGAAGCTTTCCACCAGGCGGATCAGCGCCTGCAGGCCCTGGTTGGCGACGATGCGGTCGTCGTGACTGATCAACGAATCGCGCACCAGGTAGAGGTCGTCGAGGAAGGCCGCGGCGTTCTCGTAAGCCAGATGCGGAATGAAGCTCGGCACCCCGGCGAGGCACTGGTGGACGTAGGAACGGTTGGCGTCGAGCCGCGCCAGCATCATCGCCGCCATGCGGCGGTAGGGCTCGCGGCTGTAGATCTGCACCGCGGTACCGCGGAACACCTGCTCGCCGTATTCCGCCTCGTATTCGGCCAGGCGCTCGAGGAAGGGGGCCGACGGCGTGCACCAGCCGCTGCTGTGGGTGAGCGTCTGTCGCAGGTCGAGCACGCGCAGACGATATTCCTCGAGCGCCTCCTGCATCTGCCGGTGCACGGTCCACTCGGTGATGTCGGCGGTGACGAAGGGATTGCCGTCGCGGTCGCCGCCGATCCACGATCCGAAGCGGATGAAGCTCGGCACATTGACGATGCCGGTGCCGTCCGGGTTGACGCCGTAGTGCTTGCGGATCGCCTTCTCGAAATACTGGTAGGCCTTGGGCACCGCCTCGAACAGGCTTTCGCGCACGTAGTAGAGACCGTTGCGCACCTCGTCGCGCACTTCCAGCTTGGCGGAGCGCAGCTCGTCGGTGCGCCACATCACCTGGATTTCCGCCGCCAGCTGCGCCTCGAGTTCACGCTGGTCGTTCACGCCCAGCGTGGGGCTGTAGAGCTGGTCGCAGATGAGGAAGATGCGGCGCATGCCTTCCATCACGGCGCGGCGGCGCGCCTCGGTCGGATGCGCGGTGAATACCGGCGCGAAATGCAGGCGGTCGAGCATGGCCTGCAGGGTGATGACCGAGATGCCCTGGCCCTTGAGGTCGGCGAGCGTGCGGTCGAACGATCCCTCCCACAGCGGCATGCCGTGCGACAGCATGCGGCGGCGGTTGCGGTGGGCGTAGCTTTCCTCGGCGACGTTGACCAGCATGAAATAGCTGGAGAAGGCGCGCACGACCAGCTCGACCTTGTCCGCCGGCATGGCGTCGATCATCGCCATCAATTCGCTGCGACGCGCCTGGTCTTCCTGCTGCTGCAGTTCGGCGAAGCCGCGGCGCAGCGTTTCCACCGCCTCGAACACGTCCTCGCCGGCGAACTGCAGCAGCACCTGCCCCAGCAGGGTGCCCAGCAGCTTGACCTGCGCGCGCAGGTGATCGTCGGTCAACAAGGTTTCAGGTGCATTCATGGCAACAGGCACGCCCCGAGGGGCCGGGGCGGTTTGCGGCAAAGCCGGCTATTTTCGCATAAGCGCGCTTTATCACCCAAGTGCGCGCCGCGCGTTGCGGAACATGCGCAGCCAGGGCGACGCGCCGGTGATGCCATCCGGCCGCCAGGACAGCTGCGCCGCGCGGTAGACGCGTTCCGGATGCGGCATCAGGATGCTGAAGCGGCCGTCCGGCGTGGTGAAGCCGGTCAGGCCGCCGGGCGAGCCGTTGGGGTTCATCGGATAGGTCTCGGTCGGCACACCGCGGTGGTCGACGTAGCGCAGCGTCGCCAGCGCCGTCCCTGCGTGGGCGGGGTCGCGGAATTGCACCCGGCCTTCGCCGTGCGACACCGCGATCGGCATCATCGACCCCGCCATGCCGGCGAAGAAGAGCGAAGGCGAGTCGAGCACCTCGACCAGGGCGAAGCGCGCCTCGAACTGCTCCGACAGGTTGCGCTCGAAGCGCGGCCACGCGTCGGCGCCGGGGATCAGGTCGTGCAGCTGGCTCATCATCTGGCAGCCGTTGCACACGCCCAGCGCGAACGTGTCCGCACGATGGAAGAAGGCGGCGAATTCGTCGCGCGCGCGCGGATTGAACAGGATCGACTTGGCCCAGCCGCCGCCCGCGCCCAGCACGTCGCCGTAGCTGAAGCCGCCGCACGCGGCGAGGCCGGCGAAGCCGGCCAGGCTCACGCGGCCGCTGAGGATGTCGCTCATGTGGACGTCGGCCGCGTCGAAGCCGGCCGCGTCGAAGGCCGCGGCCATCTCGACCTGGCCGTTGACGCCCTGCTCGCGCAGCACCGCAATGCGCGGACGCTTGCCGCTCGCGATATACGGCGCGGCGACGTCCTCGTTCACGTCGAAACCGAGTGAATAGCGCAGGCCGGGATCGGCCGCGTCGGCGTGGGCCCCGTATTCCTGTTCGGCGCACGCCGGGTTGTCGCGCAGCTTCGCCATTTCGTAGCTGGTGCGCGCCCAGGTGCGCTGCAGGTCGACGCGCGCCTCGTCGAGAATCACGCGCTCGCGGCGCAGCACGCGCACGCGGTCGTCGGACCGGGGCCCGCCGACGATGTAGAACTCGCCGCGCAGGCCGGCGGCGAAGAAAGCCTCCATCACCGCCTGGGTGTCGGCGCGGCGCACCTGCAGCAGCGCGCCGGCCTCCTCGCTGAAGAGCACGCTGAAAATGCGCTCGGAATAGCCGCGCGGATCCTTGAAATCGGGCTCGGGCACGCCTTCCGCTTCGGCGTCGTAACGGATCTTTTCCGAGCACAGTTCGTCGACGTCGATCTCGACCCCGCAGTGGCCGGCGAAGGCCATCTCGGCGAGCGCGGCGAACAGGCCGCCGTCGGAGCGGTCGTGATAGGCGAGCAGCTTGCCGGCGGCGTTGAGCGCCTGCACGGTGTCGAAGAAGGCGGCGAGCGCGCCGGCCGGCGGCGCGTCCGGGCACTGGTCGCCGACCTGCTTGAACGCCTGCGCGAAACTCGACGCGCCGAGGCGGTTCTTGCCGCGGCCGAGATCGATCAGGATGAGGTCGGTCTCGCCGGCGTCCAGCCGCAGTTGCGGCGTGAGCTGGCGCGTGGCGTCGGGCGTGGTGGCGAAGGCCGAGATCACCAGCGAGATCGGCGACACCACGGCCTTCTTCTCCCCACCGTCCTGCCACACCGTCTTCATGCTCATCGAATCCTTGCCGACCGGGATCGACACGCCGAGCGCCTGGCAGTACTGCGAAACGGCGGCGACGGTGTCAAACAGCGCGGCGTCCTCGCCGGAATGCCCGGCCGGCGCCATCCAGTTGGCCGAGAGCTTGACCTGGCCGAGCCCCTCGACGCGCGCGGCGGCGAGGTTGGTGATCGCCTCGGCGATGGCCATGCGGCCCGAGGCCGGGGCGTCGATCAGCGCCAAGGGCGCCTTCTCGCCGATCGAAAACGCCTCGCCCTGCACGGTCTGGTAGCCGGCGAGCGTGATCGCGCAGTCGGCCACCGGAATCTGCCACGGCCCCACGCACTGGTCGCGCGCGGTCAAGCCGCCGACCGTACGGTCGCCGATGGAAATCAGGAACATTTTGGACGCCACGCCCGGCATCGCCAGCACGCGGTGGACGGCGTCCTTCAGGTCGATGCCGTCGAGCGCGAGCGGCGCCGGCATGGCCGCTTCGTGCGCGACGTCGCGCGTCATCTTCGGCGGCTTGCCGAGGATGACGTCGAGGCTGACGTCGACCGGCGCGTTCTGGAAATGGCTGTCGGTGACCAGGAGATGATTCTCCTCGGTCGCCTCGCCGAGCACCGCGAACGGACAACGCTCGCGCTCGCAGATCGCGCGGAATTCGCCGAGGCGGTCGGGCGGGATCGCCAGCACGTAGCGCTCCTGCGCCTCGTTGCACCAGATCTCGCGCGGCGACATGCCGGATTCCTCCGAGGGCGCGGCGCGCAATTCGAAGCGCCCGCCGCGGCCACCGCCGTGCACCAGTTCGGGTAGCGCGTTCGAGAGGCCGCCGGCGCCGACGTCGTGGATCGACAGGATGGGATTCTGTTCGCCCAGTTGCCAGCAGCGGTCGATGACCTCCTGCGCGCGCCGCTCCATTTCCGGGTTGCCGCGCTGCACCGAGTCGAAGTCGAGGTCGGCGGCGTTGGCGCCGGTGTCCATCGACGACGCGGCGCCGCCACCCAGGCCGATGAGCATGCCGGGGCCGCCGAGCTGGATCAGCAGCGTGCCGGTCGGCAGCATTTTCTTTTCGACATGATCGGCGCGGATGCTGCCGACGCCGCCCGCGAGCATGATGGGCTTGTGGTAGCCGCGGCGCTGGCCGGAGACGGTCTCTTCAAACGTGCGGAAATAGCCGGCGAGATTCGGCCGGCCGAATTCGTTGTTGAACGCCGCCGCGCCGATCGGGCCTTCGAGCATGATCGCCAGCGGCGTGACGATGCGATCGGGCTTGCCGTAGGGCCCGGCTTCCCACGCCTGTTGGTAGCCGGGGATGTTGAGGTTGGACACCGAGAAGCCGCAGAGACCCGCCTTAGGCTTGGACCCGATGCCGGTCGCGCCCTCGTCGCGGATTTCGCCGCCGCTGCCGGTCGCCGCGCCGGGAAAGGGCGAGATCGCGGTCGGATGATTGTGCGTCTCGACCTTCATCAGCACGTGGGTCAGCTCCGTGCTGTAGGCGTAGGTGCCGTCGCCGCGCGGGTAGAAGCGGTCGATCGTCGCGCCCTCGATGACCGAGGAGTTGTCCGAATACGCGATCACCGTGCCGGCGGGATGCGCGGCGTGGGTGTCGCGGATCATGCCGAACAGCGACTTCGCCTGTTCGGCGCCGTCGATCACCCAGTTGGCGTTGAAGATCTTGTGGCGGCAGTGCTCGGAATTGGCCTGCGCGAACATCATCAGCTCGACGTCGGTCGGATTGCGGCCGATGCGGGTGAAGTTCTCGACGAGATAGTCGACCTCGTCGTCCGACAGCGCGAGGCCCAGGTCGCGGTTGGCCGCCACCAGCGCGGCGCGTCCGCCGGCGCGCACGTCGACCGTGGTCATCTCGCGCGGCGGCACGTGACGGAACAGCTGCTCGACGTCGGCGAGCGTCATCACCGCCTCGGTCATGCGGTCGTGCAGCAGCGGCAGGAGGCGCTCGCGCGCCTCGCCCGCGAGCGGGGCGCCGGCGGCGTCGAGCGCGAGGAAGGCGACGCCGCGCTCGATGCGGCGCACCCGGGTCAAACCGCAGTTGCGGAGAATGTCGGTGGCCTTCGACGACCATGGCGAAAGCGTGCCCGGGCGCGGGGTCACGAGGAGCAGAGGATCGCCTGCCGTCGGGCAATCGGCCGGCGCACCGTAGGCGAGCGCCTGGTCGACGAGCGCGCGTTCGGCAGCGTCGAGTTCGCCGTCGATTTCGAGGAAATGCCAGTGACGCGCCGCCAGCGCGCCCAGCGTCACCCCCTGCAGCGCGGCCTCGCGGCGGATCTTGTCGAGACGGAAGGGGGACAGCGCGGCGCCGCCGGGGAGGGAGACGATGACAGACATGTGCGTCTTTGCGAACGGGCAAAGGCGCTATTTTAGCCGATCGAGGCGGTACCGGCCCGGTCTAGGGAAGGCGCGACGCGGCCTGCTTGCGCCAGACTTCGAGGCAGTCGAGTCCGCAGAAATGGTGGACGTAGTCCTGGGCGTCGGTCAGCCGCACGGCATCGGCGGGGATTTCCTTCAGGCAGACCGCGCAGGTCAGCACCGTGCAGGCCTCGTCGTCGGCACACTGGACGACCCGCGCGCCAGACCCGGTGCGGGGCGGGGTTTCCATGCGTCGCTCCTTGCGACATCGAGACTTCCCAGTGTAGACCGCCCGGAGCACCCGGCAAGCTGCCGGGTTCAGGCAGTGCTCAGTAGCCGGCGTCCTTCATCGCCTGCTTGATGGTCTGATAGTCGGCTTCCTTGTCGACCACGAAGCCGGTGACCTTGCTGTGGATGGTCTTCTGCAGGGAATCGATCACGGACGGACTCAAGCCGGCCGCGGCAGCGCCGAGACGGTCGCGCTCGGCCTGGCTCAGGCGATTGGTCGCCATCAGCGTGAAGTCGGGCGTCTTCGGCAATTCGTACCAGATCTCGACGAGCCCCTTGTCGATCATCTCCTTCGCCTTGCTGATGCGCAGGCTGCCGGCCTGGGCGTAGTCGCGCTCGATCGCCAGCGCGACGTCGTCCTGGGTCTTGAAGTTGTAGGTTTTGAGGTCGACGTGCTTGTTCTGCTTCAGCGTCCAGCGCCCCATCACGTCGAGCCAGGATTCCTTTTCGGTGAAGGCCACCGCCTTCACCTCGGCCGCGCCCTTGCGGCGCACCATCATGCCGGTGGCCTGGTCGCGCACGCGCACCACCGGCGAATAATCGGCGTCGAGAACGGCGACCGCCACCGTCGGCGGCACGAAATAGAGGTCCAGGCGGCCGCTCTTCAGCGAGTTCATCACGCTGCGGATGCTGCGGAACAGCGTGAGCTTGGGCTGGGCGTTCACCGCGTTGCCCAGCGCCTGCGCGAAGGGCATGGCGTACGCGCGGAAGTCGCCCATCACGATGTCGGCCTTGCCGGTGCCGGGGTAGACCCCGATGTTCAGGCTGCGGGCCTGCGCCTGCGCCATGCCGGGCAGCCAGGGCAGAACGGCCAGGCTGGCCAGGAAACTGCGTCGATCCATGTCGTGCTCCTCGATGTTCTTGTGCCGCCGGACGCCCGGCACGTCATTTACGGCCAGGCGACAGCGATCTGAACATCCTTGGCATAGTCCAGTTTGACCATCCGTCGGCGGCGATTAAGATGGGCGACGAGCCCCGCCACCGCCATGCCGATCCCCCTCGCCGACCTCGCCTTGCCGCCGTTGTTCACCGCCGCCGACCTGCGCGGCATCGAACGGCGCTGGGCCGCGCAGCACCCCGGACGCTCGCTGATGGACGCCGCCGGCACCGCCGCGGCCGAGCTGGCGGCGAGGCTCGCGCTCGACACCGGAGCGCCGGTCCTGGTGCTGGCCGGGCCGGGCAACAACGGCGGCGACGCGCTGGTCGCGGCGCGCGTGCTCGCCGCACGGGGCCACGCGGTCGTCGTCGCCAGCCGCGCCGACCCGGACCGCCTGCCGCCTGATGCGGCGGCCGCCTGGGCGGCGTGGCAGGCGGCAGGCGGCGGCGTGCAGCGCGAACTGCCTGTCTCAATGGATTTCAGCCTGGTCGTCGACGGCCTCTACGGCGCCGGCCTCGTGCGCGACGTGGCCGGCGAGAACGCGCGCTGGATCGCCGCCGTCAACGCCCTGCCCTGCCCGCGCCTGGCGCTCGACCTGCCGAGCGGACTCGACGGCGACACCGGCGCGATCCGCGGCTGCGCCGTGCGCGCCGACCACACCCTGAGCTTTCTCGGCCTCAAGCCCGGCCTCTTCACGGCCGACGGCCCCGATTGCGCCGGCCAGGTCTGGCTCGACGCCCTCGGCACCGAGACCGTCCAAGCCGTTGTGGCCGGCGCGCTGCTCAACGCGCTCGAAGCCCGCCATCGGCTGCCGCCGCGGCCGAAGAACAGCCACAAGGGCGATTTCGGCCGCGTCGGCATCGTGGGGGCGGCGGCAGGCATGGTCGGGGCCGGACTGATCGCCGGCCGCGCGGCCCTAATACAGGGGGCCGGCGTCGTGACCCTGGCCCCCCTCGACGAGCGCCTGGTGGTCGATTACGCCGAGCCGCGGCTGATGGTCGCCGCGCCCGAGGCGCTGCTGAAGGCGAAACTCGACGCGCTCGCGATCGGCCCAGGCCTCGGCCAGGACACCCGCGCCGCCGCGCTGCTCGACGCGGCGCTGGCGGCCCCCTGCCCGCTCGTGCTCGACGCCGACGCGCTGAATCTGCTGGCGGCCGCGCCGGCGCGCCAGGAACGGCTCGCCACCCGCCAGGCGCCCACCCTGCTGACCCCGCACCCCGGCGAGGCGGCGCGCCTGCTCGGCCGGACCCCGGCGGACATCCAGGCCGACCGCGTCGGCGCCGCCCTGCGCCTGAGCACGCACCTGCGGTCGCACGTTGCGCTGAAGGGGGCCGGCACGGTCGTCGCCCACCCGGACGGCCGCTACCTCGTCAACGCCACGGGGGGGCCCTGGCTCGCCCAGGCCGGCGCCGGCGACCGCCTGACCGGCATGGCGCTGGCGCTGCTGGGGCAGGGACTCGCGCCCGGCGACGCCCTCGAGGCGGCCGTCTGGCTGCACGGCTGCAGCGCCTGACCCCCGATGCCCGCGCCGCGCGGGTTAAAGTCCCGCGCCGGGTGTCCGATAGGATACCGATGAGCCCCGATTGCGCGATCGGGCCCCGACAATAACGACACGGAGACAATGAGACAGCGCATCCGGACCCTCGGCATCGGGATACACATCGGCGCGGGCTTCGTGCTCGTGCTCGCCCTCATGGTCGCCCTCGGCGTGATCGGGCTGAACTATGTCGCCGATGCCAACAAGCGCCTGAAGGACATCGCGCAGAACAACAACGTCAAGACCGAACTGGCCACGGCGATGCAGAGCGCGCTGCGCGAACGCGCCCTGTCGATGCACACCCTGCCCATCCTGTCCGACCCCTTCGAGCGCGACGCCGAAATCGCCCGCTTCAACACCCAGGGCAACCTCTACGCCCAGGCGCGCGACCGCCTCGAACGCATGGCGATCAGCGAAGAGGAGCAGCGCACCCTCGACCACATCTTCGAACTCACCCGCGAGGCGCAGCCGACGGTGCAGGCCGTGGTGGAAATGTCGATTTTCATGGACGATCAGGCCGCCATTTTCGAGCGCATTCGCAGCGTGGCCATGCCGCGGCAGCGCGCGATCGCCGAACAGGTCGGGGCGCTGGTCGACCTGCAGCGCCAGCAGACCAACAACGCCCTGCTGGCGGCCGAAGCCGCCTACGCCAAGGTGCGCACGCTAATGATCGGGCTTGGCGCCGCGGCGGTGACGATGGGCCTGGCAATCGCCGGGTTCGTCGCCCGGCACGTCACCCGCCAGGCCCGTCAGCTCGCCGACCAGGCCTTGTACGACCCCCTGACGGGGCTCGCCAACCGCACCCTGCTGCACCAGCAGCTCGACCACGAGATCGAACTCGCCAAGCGCAGCCGCACCGCGTTCGCCGTGGTCCTGCTCGACCTCGACCGCTTCAAGGAGGTCAACGACACCCTCGGCCACGCCATCGGCGACGAGCTGCTGCGCGAGGCTGGCAAGCGCCTGCAGCAGACCGTGCGCGCGGTCGACACCGTCGGCCGCCTGGGCGGCGACGAATTCGTCGTGCTGATCCACGACGTCCGGCCCGAGGACGTTCCGGACATCGCCCGGAAAATGCTCGCCGCGCTCGAGCGCCCCTTCCACTGGAAGAATCAGGGCATCGACATCAGCGCGAGCATGGGCATCGCGCTCTATCCCTCGCAGTGCGCCGACGCGGGCAGCCTGCTGCGCTGCGCCGACATCGCGATGTACGTCGCCAAGAACAGCGGACGCGGCTTCGCGCTGTATTCGCCGGAGCACGACCACAGCAACCGCCACGACCTCTCGCTCAAGAGCGAGCTGCGCGAAGCGATCCAGTCGGGTCAGCTCACGCTCTACTACCAGCCGCAGATCGACCACCGCAGCCTGCGGGTGATCGGCGTCGAGGCTCTGGTGCGCTGGAACCATCCGCAGCGCGGCTTCCTCGGCCCCGACAGCTTCATCCCGCTGGCCGAGGAGGCGGGCCTGATCGGCCCGCTCACGCACTGGGTGCTGCGCACCGCGCTGGCCCAGCGGGTCATTCTGCAGCGCAGCGGCTACGAACTCGACATGGCGGTCAACCTGTCGGCACGCAACCTGCAGGACACCGACCTGCCGGCGAGCATCCAGGCGCTGCTGGCGGAGACCGGCGTCGCCGCGAAGCATCTCACGCTGGAAATCACCGAGAGCGCGGTCATGTCGAACACCAGCGACGCCCTCAGCATCCTCACCGAGCTCGACCGCATGGGCGTCACGCTGGCGATCGACGACTTCGGCACGGGCTACTCCTCGCTCGCCTACCTCAAGCGCCTGCCGGTCGACAAGCTGAAGATCGACAATTCCTTCGTGCTCGACATGGAAACCAACGACAACGACGCCGTGATCGTGCGCTCGACCATCGACCTTGCGCACAACCTCGGGCTGAAGGTAATCGCCGAAGGCGTGGAAACGCAGGACGCCTGGGACACGCTGGAAGTGCTCGGCTGCGACTGCTCGCAGGGCTACCTGATGGGCCGGCCGATGCCGGCCGACACCCTGGTCGGCTGGTTGCGCGACGCCCCCTACTCGAAGCGCGCCCACCCGCTCGCCGTCGCCGGCTGAGCGGCACGCGCCGCCCGCGTCAGCAGACGCGCGACTTCAGGTAGGCGGCGAAATCCTCGCTCACCTCGCTGTGCCGCAAGGCGTATTCGACCGTCGCCTGCAGATAGCCGAGCTTGCTGCCGCAGTCGTAGCGCACGCCGTCGTAGGCGTAGGCCAGCACCTGCTGTTCCTTCAGCAGTTCGGCGATCGCGTCGGTGAGTTGCAGCTCGCCGCCGGCGCCCGGCTTCAAGTGCTGGATGTGATGGAAGATGCGCGGCGTGAGAATGTAGCGGCCGACCACGCCCAGCGTCGACGGCGCCTCCTCCGGCTTGGGCTTCTCGACGATGGCGTTGACGCGCGACACCCTGTCCGCCAGCGGGCTGGCGTCGACGATGCCGTAGGAAGCCGTTTCCTCCGGCGCCACCTGCTGCACCCCGAGCACCGAGCACTGATAGTAGTTGTACTGGTCGACCATCTGCTTCATCACCGGCGGCTCGCCGTCGAGCAGGTCGTCGGCCAGGATGACGGCAAAGGGTTCGTTGCCGACGACCGGCTGCGCGCACAGCACGGCGTGCCCCAGGCCCAGCGCCTCGGCTTGGCGGATGTAGATGAAATTGACGCCGGCCGGGCGGATCGACTGCACCAGATCGAGCACGCGGTGCTTGCCGCGCGCGGCCAGCTCGGTCTCGAGCTCGTAGGCCTTGTCGAAATGGTCCTCGACCGTGCGCTTGGTGCGGCTGCTGATGAAAATGATGTCGGTGATGCCGGCGGCCATCGCCTCCTCGACGGCGTACTGGATCAACGGCTTGTCGACGATGGGCAGCATCTCCTTGGGGCTGGCCTTGGTGGCCGGCAGAAAACGGGTGCCGAGGCCGGCCACCGGAAACACCGCTTTTTTGACTTGTTGCATATCTCTTCCCTGTACGTTTTTCTAATCAAAAATCCAGTGCCCGCTGTCCAGGCGCATCGCCCGGGGCCAGCAAGGCCAGCAGACCGTCCTCGTCGAGGATCGCCACGCCGAGTTCCTGCGCCTTCGCCAGCTTGCTGCCGGCCTCCTCGCCGGCCACGACGTAGTCGGTCTTCTTCGATACCGAACCGGCGACCTTGCCGCCCGCCGCTTCGATCCTCTCCTTCGCCTGATCGCGCGTCAGCGTCGGCAGCGTACCCGTGAGCACCAGCGTCTTGCCCGACAGGATACCAGCCGACGGCTGAACCCCGGCCGATTCCGGCCAGTGCACCCCAGCGGCGCGCAGCGCGCGGACGACGTCCAGGTTGTGCGGCTCGGCGAAGAACTGCACGATCGACTGGGCGACGATGGGGCCGACGTCGCGCACCGCCCTCAGCGCTTCGTCCGACGCGCCGATCAGCGCGTCGAGGGAACCGAAATGCCGCGCCAGATCCTTGGCCGTCGCCTCGCCCACATTGCGGATGCCCAGCGCGAAAACGAAGCGTGCCAGCGTGGTCGCCTTGCTCGCCTCGATCGCCGCCAGCAGGTTGGCGGCCGACTTCTCCGCCATGCGTTCGAGTCCGGCCAGCGTCGCGAGATCGAGCGCGTACACGTCAGCCGGCGTGCGCACGAGGTTTCGATCGACAAGCTGGTCGACCAGCTTGTCGCCCAGGCCCTCGATGTCCATCGCGCGCCGCCCGGCGAAATGCAGCAGCGCCTGCTTGCGCTGGGCGGGGCAATAGAGCCCGCCGGTGCAGCGCGCCACCGCCTCGTCGTCGAGGCGCACCACGTGCGAGCCGCATTCGGGGCAGACGGGATACTGCTTCAACAGATCGAAGCGCGGCGGTGCCGGCACGGGGCGACGCTCGAGCACGACCGATACGACCTCGGGGATGACGTCGCCGGCACGGCGCACGATGACGGTGTCGCCGACGCGCACGTCCTTGCGGTCGATCTCGTCCTGGTTGTGCAGGGTGGCGTTGGTCACCGTCACGCCGCCGACGAACACCGGGGCGAGCCGCGCCACCGGCGTCAGCGCGCCGGTGCGGCCGACCTGCACGCCGATCGCCTCGACCACGGTCAGCTGCTCCTGCGCCGGGTACTTGTGCGCCACCGCCCAGCGCGGTTCGCGCGTGACGAAGCCGAGTTCGCGCTGCAGGTCGAGGCGGTCGACCTTGTACACCACGCCGTCGATGTCGAACGGCAGCCGGTCACGCCGCGCGGCGATCTCGGCATGGAAGGCGACGAGTGCGTCGGCGCCGCGGCAGACGCGGCGCTCGGCGCATACCGGCACGCCGAACTCGACCAGCGCGTCGAGCGTCGCCCCGTGGGTCGCCGGCGCATCGGCCCAGCCCTGTACCTCGCCCAGGCCGTAGGCAAAGAAGGACAACGGGCGCTGCGCGGCGAGCCTGGGATCGAGCTGGCGGATGCTGCCCGCCGCGCCGTTGCGCGGGTTGACCAGGGTGGGCTTGCCGGCTTCGCGCTGCTTCGCGTTGTAGCGCTCGAAATCGTCGCGCCGCATGTAGACCTCGCCGCGCACTTCAAGCACGGCCGGCGGATGTTCGGTGCGCAGCCGCAGGGGAATCGCATGCACGGTGCGCACGTTCTGCGTGACCTCCTCGCCGGTCTCGCCGTCGCCGCGGGTGGCGCCGTGCACCAGCACGCCGTGTTCATAGCGCAGGTTGATCGCGAGGCCGTCGAACTTCAGCTCGGCGTGGTAGTCGACCGGCGGATCGGATTCGCCGAGGCCGAGCTCCTTGCGCACGCGGGCGTCGAAGGCGCGCGCGCCGGCCTCGGTCGTATCGGTCTCGGTGCGGATCGACAGCATCGGCACGGCGTGGCGCACCTTGGGGAAGGCGTCGAGCGCCCGGCCGCCGACGCGCTGCGTCGGCGAGTCGGGGGTAATGAGTTCGGGGTGTTCGGCTTCGAGCGCCTGCAGTTCGCGGAACAGGCGATCGTACTCGGCGTCGGGAACGGTCGGTGCGTCGAGGACGTAGTAGGCGTAGTTGTGGCGTTCGATCTCCGCGCGCAGCGCCTCGGCGCGCGCCCGCACGGCAGCCGGGACCATCAGGAAAAGAGACGCAGCGCCCGCCGGGAGCCGGATGGTACGCCGCGCGCTTCCATGCGTTCGTAGATCTGCAGCAGCTGGCCGCGGATCTTCTCGATGCCGGCGTCGGTCAGCGGGCGCAGGTTGTCGTCGACCAGCAGGCCGCCGACGTCGTTGGCGAGCTTGCGGCCAAAGGCGACCATGCCGTCGAACACCTTGAGGCCGTCGGGTACGCGCGGCACGTCGAACTGCAGGGTGACGCCCTGCGAGGTCTGGCCTTCGACGCCCTCGGGATTGAAGGGCTCGGCGTCGTGGTTGCACAGCGCGTAGAGCGGCTCGCCGCGGCTGTCGAGCAGCTGGAAGACGCCGTCGACGCCGAGCACCATGCCGCGGTCTTCCGCTTCGCGCACGATGCGCCCGAGGTCGATCGCGCCCTCGCCGCGCGCCACGACGTTGAGTCCGATCAGCACGTCGACGTCGACGCAGAACTGGTCGATCGCCTGCGCGCGCTCCAGGGCGTCGCCGCTGTCGTCGCACACCACGCGGAGGCCATGGCTCTGCGACAGGTCCTGCAACAGGCTGCACAGGGCGGCCAGCTGTTCCTCCTGTACCGCGCCGTTGCGGTCGGCGAGCTGTAGCGTGACCAGCACCTGCTGGTAGCGGGCCTCGCGCCACGGTTGCAGGGACTCCCAGTCGGCGGCACCGGCGCCGTAGCCCGACCAGCGCACCGCCTTGCCGAGGCCGCGGGTCTGGTTGAAGGCGTCGGCGAACAGGCCGGCCGGCATGGCGTCGCCGCTGATGCGCACGCGGTATTCGATGAGCTCGTCGTAGGGGGCGGGCGGCACGCCGGTCAGCGGCGCGCGCGCCGACAGGGCGTCGGCCGCCGGCGCAGACTGGGGTTCGGGATCGGCGGCCGGGCGGTGCGGGGCATCCGTCGCGGCGTCGAACACCGGCTCCTGGCGCGCGGGCTCGATGCGTTGCGGCGCCACACGCGCCGGCGCTTCGCCGGGCATCAGGGGGTCGGCCGCCGGCGGCTGGAAGGCGGCGTCGGCCTGGCGGCGGAAGCGGCGCTCCTGCAGCCAGTTGAACAGCAAGACGCCGCCCACGAAGACCACCCCGATCAGCACCAGTCCGATTAGCAAGTCATTCATTCTTCTGTCCCGACGGGCCGGCCTGCGCCGACACCACCCGGACGAACCATTCGTCCGGTGCAATCATGCCCAGCTCGCTGCGCGCCCGCTCCTCGACGGCGTCGCGCCCCTGCTTGAGGTCGCCCAGTTCGGCCAGCAGGCCGGCGTTGCGCGCCTGCTGCCCCTGGTTCATGGCCTGCTGGGTGGCGATTTTGTTCGCGTATTCGCGCACTTTCAACCACCCGCCCTCGCCCAGCCACAAGGGATACTGCAGCAGCAGAATCGCGGCCGCGAGCACCCAGGTCAAGCCCTGGGCGCGCAGCCGGGCAAGCCATTCAGCCGCGCTGGCGGAACGCATCGCGTCCGGGGTAGCTCGCCGCGTCGCCGAGTTCTTCCTCGATGCGCAGCAGCTGGTTGTACTTGGCCATGCGGTCGGAACGCGACAGCGAACCGGTCTTGATCTGGCGCGCGTTGGTGGCGACCGCCAGGTCGGCGATGGTGGTGTCCTCGGTCTCGCCCGAGCGGTGCGAGATCACCGCGGTGTAGCCAGCCTGCTTGGCCATCTCGATCGCCTGGAAGGTTTCCGACAGGGTGCCGATCTGGTTGACCTTGATGAGGATCGAGTTGGCGATGTCCTTCTCGATGCCTTCCTTGAGGATCTTGGCGTTGGTGACGAAGAGGTCGTCGCCGACCAGCTGTACGCGGCGGCCGAGCTTCTCGGTCAGCGTCTTCCAGCCGTCCCAGTCGCCTTCGGCCATGCCGTCCTCGATGCTGAGGATCGGGTACTTGTCGCACCAGGCCGCGAGGTAGTCGGTGAACTGCGCCGAGGTCAGCTTGAGGCCTTCGGAATCGATGTGGTAGAGGCCGTCCTTGTAGAACTCGGAGCTCGCGCAGTCGACGCCGATGGCGACGTCGATGCCGGGCTGCAGGCCGGCCTTCTCGATCGCCTGCACGATCAGCTTCAGCGCTGCTTCGTGCGATTCGAGGTTGGGCGCGAAGCCGCCTTCGTCGCCGACGGTCGTCGCCATGCCGGCGTCGTCGAGCAGCTTCTTCAGCGCGTGGAACACCTCGGTGCCGTAGCGCAGCGCTTCGCGGAAGCTCGGCGCGCCGACCGGGATGATCATGAATTCCTGCATGTCGATGTTGTTGTTGGCGTGCGCACCGCCGTTGATGATGTTCATCATCGGCACCGGCAGCGCCATCGGCGCAGCGCCGCCCAGATAACGGTAGAGCGGCAGGCCGGCCTGCTCGGCGGCGGCGCGGGCGCACGCCATCGACACGGCGAGCAGCGCGTTGGCGCCGAGGCGCGACTTGTTCTCGGTGCCGTCGAGGTCGATCAGGGTCTTGTCGATGAAGGCCTGGTCCTCGACGTCGAGCCCGATGATCGCCTCGCAGATCTCGGTATTGACGTGCTCGACCGCCTTCAGCACGCCCTTGCCGAGGTAGCGGGATTTATCCCCGTCGCGCAGTTCGATCGCCTCGCGGCTGCCGGTCGACGCGCCCGACGGCACGGCGGCACGACCGAGCACGCCGGACTCCAGCAGCACGTCGGCTTCAACAGTGGGATTGCCGCGGGAGTCGAGAATTTCCCGGGCGACGACATCAATGATTGCGCTCAATTTATTTCCTTCGATTCCAATACAAGAACGGGAACACTTCCCGCTACAGCTTCATCAGCCTGTGTTCAATAAACCCGCGCTGTTTCACCAGCGCGTCGATTTCCTTCAGCGTTTCCAGCAGTTCCTTCATCATGCCGAGCGGCCAGGCGTTGGGGCCGTCGGATAACGCGCATTCGGGGTTCGGGTGCGTCTCGGCGAAGAGACCCGCGACGCCCGTCGCCACCGCCGCGCGCGCCAGCACCGGCACGAACTCGCGCTGGCCGCCGCTTTTCGTGCCCTGCCCGCCCGGCTGCTGCACCGAGTGGGTGGCGTCGAACACGACCGGGCAGCCGGTGCCGCGCATGATCGCCAAACCCCGCATGTCGGAGACCAGCGTGTTGTAGCCGAAGCTCACGCCGCGCTCGCACACCATGATCTGTTCGTTGCCGACCGCACGCGCCTTGTCGACGACGTTCTGCATGTCCCACGGCGCAAGGAACTGGCCCTTCTTGATGTTGACCGGTCGGCCCTGCTTTGCGACGTTCTGGATAAAGTTGGTCTGGCGGCACAGGAAGGCCGGCGTCTGCAGCACGTCGACGACCGCGGCGACTTCCTCCAGCGGCGTGTCCTCGTGCACGTCGGTCAGCACTGGCACGCCGATCTGCTTCTTCACTTCCGCGAGAATCCGCAGGCCCTCGTCCAGTCCGAGGCCGCGGAACGACGCGGTCGACGAGCGGTTGGCCTTGTCGAACGAGGACTTGTAGATGAAGGGAATGTCGAGCGCGGCGCACAGCTCCTTCAGCGCGCCGGCGGTGTCCATCGCCAGCTGCTCGGATTCGATCACGCAGGGGCCGGAAATCAGGAACAGCGGCTGATCCAGCCCCGCTTCGAAATGGCAAAGCTTCATTTTGCACGCTCCTGCTGCGCCAGCGCGGCCTTCACGAAGGCGATGAACAGCGGATGACCGTTGCGCGGGTTGCTGGTGAATTCGGGGTGGAACTGGCAGGCGACGAACCAGGGATGGACCTCGCGCGGCAGTTCGACCATCTCGCACAGCTCGGTGCCCGGCGCGCGGCCGGCGACGACCAGGCCCTTGGCCTCGAGTTCGGCGAGCAGGGTGTTGTTGACTTCGTAGCGATGGCGGTGACGTTCGACGATGCTGTCGGCGCCGTAGATATCGCGCGCCAGCGTGCCGGGTTTGAGGTTGCACGGCTGGCCGCCGAGGCGCATGGTGCCGCCCAGGTCGGATTGCTCGCTGCGCTTCTCGATCTGTCCGGTGCGGTCGAGCCACTCGGTGATGAGGCCGATCACCGGGTGCGTGGTCGCAGGCTCGAACTCGGTCGAATGCGCGTCCGCCATGCCGGCGACGTCGCGCGCGAACTCGACCACGGCGAGCTGCATGCCGAGACAGATGCCCAGATACGGCACCTTATGCTCGCGCGCGTAGCGGATCGCGGCGATCTTGCCTTCGACGCCGCGCTTGCCGAAGCCGCCCGGCACCAGGATCGCGTCCATGCCCTTCAGGCAGTCGGTACCGCTCTTTTCGATCTGCTCGGAATCGATGTAGTGGATCTTCACCCGGCTCTTGGTGTGCATGCCGGCGTGAACCATCGCCTCGGACAGCGACTTGTAGGACTCGGTGAGGTCGACGTACTTGCCGACGAAGGCGACGTTGACCGTGTGCTGCGGATGCTCCAGCGCGTGCACCAGGTTCTTCCATACGGAAAGGTCGGCAGCGCGCGCGAGGATGTCGAGCTTGTGACAGACGATCTCGTCGAGCATCTGCTCGTGCAGCATCGCCGGAATCTTGTAGATCGAATCGGCGTCGCGCACCTCGATCACCGCCTCCGGACGAACATTGGTGAACAACGCGATCTTGCGGCGCTCGTCGACCGGAATCTCACGGTCGGCGCGGCACAGGAGGATGTCGGGCTGGATGCCGATCTCGCGCAGCTCCTTCACCGAGTGCTGGGTCGGCTTGGTCTTCAGCTCGCCGGCGGTCGCGATGTAGGGCAGCAGTGTGAGATGGATGAAGCAGGTGTTTTCCTTGCCGTCCTCGAAGCCCATCTGGCGGATCGCCTCGAGAAAGGGCAGCGACTCGATGTCGCCGACCGTGCCGCCGATCTCGACCAGCGCGACGTCGGCGTCGCCCGCGCCGTCGCGGATGTGGCGCTTGATCTCGTCGGTGATGTGCGGGATCACCTGCACCGTGCCGCCCAGGTAGTCGCCGCGGCGCTCCTTGTCGATCACCGACTTGTAGATCTGGCCGGTGGTGAAGTTGTTGCGCTTGCTCATGCGCGCGCTGGAAAAGCGCTCGTAGTGGCCGAGGTCGAGGTCGGTCTCGGCGCCATCGTCGGTGACGAACACCTCACCGTGCTGGAACGGGCTCATGGTGCCGGGGTCGACGTTGATGTAGGGATCGAGCTTTAAGAGGGTGACACGGATACCGCGCGATTCGAGCAGCGCAGCGAGCGAGGCGGAGGCGATCCCTTTCCCGAGGGAAGAAACCACTCCGCCGGTGACAAACACGTACTTCGTCATGTTCTTAGCGGAGGCGGGTGATGACGGATTCTACTCCATCGCCCGGGTCGGCTCAATGACAGGGCGCTCAACCGCCCGCCAAGCGGCGCCAGGTCGCGACGACCGTGTCGGGATTGAGCGACATCGACCCGATGCCCTGCGCCATCAGCCATTCGGCGAGGTCCGGGTGGTCGCTCGGCCCCTGGCCGCAGATGCCGACATACTTGCCGTGGCGGCGGCAGGCGGCGATCGCCTCGGCGAGCAGTTTCTTCACCGCCGGGTTGCGCTCGTCGAAGCTTTCGGCGACCAGGCCGGAGTCGCGGTCGATGCCGAGGGTCAACTGGGTGAGGTCGTTGCTGCCGATGGAAAAGCCGTCGACGAGCGGCAGGAAATCGTCGGCCGACAGCACGTTCGACGGGATTTCGCACATCATCACCACGCGCAGGCCGTTCTCGCCGCGTGCCAGGCCGTTTTCGGCCAGCAGCGCCACCACCGCCGCGCATTCGTCGACGGTGCGCACGAAGGGGATCATCACTTCGACGTTGGTGTAGCCGAGCGCCTCGCGCACCTTCTTCAGCGCGCGGCATTCGAGTTCGAACGCGGGACGGAACTGCGCCGACACGTAGCGTGCCGCGCCACGCAGGCCCAGCATGGGGTTTTCCTCGTGCGGCTCGTAGCGCTCGCCGCCGACGAGGTTCGCATATTCGTTCGACTTGAAGTCGGACAGGCGCACGATCACCGGCTGCGGCCAGAACGCGGCGGCAAGCGTGGCGATGCCCTCGGCGAGCTTGTCGACGTAGAAGCTCACCGGATCGGCGTAGCCGGCGCTGCGCGCGGCGATTTCGTCGCGCACCGGCGCGTCCTGCCCGGCGACGTCGAGCAGCGCCAGCGGATGCACGCCGATCATGCGCGCGATGATGAATTCCAGGCGCGCCAGCCCCACGCCGTGATTGGGGATCTGCGCGAACTCGAAGGCGCGCTCGGGGTTGCCGACGTTCATCATGAGCTTGACCGGCAGGGCGGGCAGGCGCGCGCTGGCGAGCGTCTCCTGGGTGAACGGCAACCGCCCGGCGTAGACGAAGCCGGTATCGCCCTCGGCGCACGACACCGTCACGTCCTCGCCGTCCTTGAGCACCGCGGTCGCGTCGCCCGCGCCGACCACCGCGGGAATGCCGAGCTCGCGCGCGACGATGGCGGCGTGGCAGGTGCGTCCGCCGCGGTTGGTGACGATGGCCGCGGCGCGCTTCATCACCGGCTCCCAGTCGGGGTCGGTCATGTCGGTGACCAGCACGTCGCCCGGCCGCACCCGTTCCATTTCGGCGGGGCTCGCGATCAGGCGCACCGGGCCGGCGCCGATCTTCTGCCCGATCGCGCGCCCGGTCACGCGCACCTCGCCGCGCCGCTCGAGCCGGTAGCGTTCGAGCTCGCCGACGCCGCGCGCCTTCACCGTCTCCGGCCGCGCCTGCACGATGAAAAGCTCGCCGGTGTCGCCGTCCTTCGCCCACTCGACATCCATCGGGCGGCCGTAATGCGCCTCGATCGCCATCGCCTGGCGCGCCAGTTCCAGCACTTCGGCGTCGGTCAGCGCGAACTGCCGCCGTAGATCCGGCGGCGTGTCTTCGATCACGGTCGCGCCGCCGCGCCACACCATGCGGGTCGCCTTCCCGCCCAGCTCGCGCCGCACCACGGCGGGGAAGCCGTCGGCCAGCCGCGGCTTGTGGACGTAGAACTCGTCCGGGTTGACCGAGCCCTGCACCACGGTTTCGCCCAGCCCCCAGGCCGCGGTGATGAAGACGACGTCGCGGAAGCCCGACTCGGTGTCGAGCGTGAACAGCACGCCCGAACAGGCGAGGTCGGAACGCACCATGCGTTGGACGCCGGCCGACAGCGCCACGTCGGCATGGGCGAAGCCGTGGTGGACGCGGTAGGCGATCGCGCGGTCGTTGTAGAGCGAGGCGAAGACCTTCTTCACGTACAGCAACACGTCGTCGGCGCCGCGCACGTGGAGATAGGTTTCCTGCTGGCCGGCAAACGAGGCGTCGGGCAGGTCCTCGGCGGTGGCCGACGAACGCACCGCCACCGACACGTTCGCGCCGAGTGCGGCGTAGGCGTCGCGCAGGCCGCGCTCCAGTCTGTCCGGCAGCGCGGCCGCCTCGACCCAGCCGCGGATCTCGGCGCCGGCGGCGGCGAGCGCCGTCACGTCGGCGACGTCGAGCGCCGCCAGGCGGTCGTGGATGCGCGCGCGCAGGGCGTTGTGGTCGAGAAAATCCCAGAACGCCTGCGCGGTGGTGGCAAAGCCGCCCGGCACCCGGACGCCGACGCCGGCGAGCTTGCCGATCATCTCGCCGAGCGAGGCGTTCTTGCCGCCCACGCGCGGCACGTCGGCCATCGACAGGGCATCCAGCGGCACAATATAGTCAGCGGACATAGGGGGCTCCATGAACGATTACAGCGTGTTTTGCGTGTCCGACCACACCGGCGTGACGGTCGAAGCCGTGGCCAAGAGCGTGGTGGCGCAGTTTCCTCGTCTCGAGTGTAGCCTGATTACCCTGCCCTTCGTCGACAGCGCGGACAAGGCCCGCGCCGCCGCCGCCCGCATCGCGGCCGCGGCGCCGGCGCTCGTGTTCTCCACCCTGACCGACCCCGCCCTGCGGCAACCGTTCCGCGACGCCGGACAGCCGCTGTTCGACGTATTCGAACTCGTTGCGCCCGCGGTCGAAGCGGCGCTGGGCGAGGCCGCCACGCCCCGCGGCGGGCGCACCCACGGCATGGCCCCCGACTACGAGGCGCGCATGGAGGCGGTCAACTTCGCGCTGACGCTGGACGACGGCCTCAACCCCGAGCGTCTCGGCCAGGCCGATCTCATCCTGGTCGGCGTGTCGCGCGTCGGCAAGACGCCGAGCGCGCTCTACCTCGCGCTGCAATATGGGCTGCGGGTGGCGAACTACCCGCTCACGCCGGACGATCTCGAGCGCCCCGCGCTGCCCGCGGTGCTGCTGGCGCACGCGCCCAAGCTGCGCGCGCTCACGCTCACCCCGGAACGCCTGGCGACGATCCGCCAGGCGCGCTATCCGAACAGCGCCTACGCAAGTCTCGAGCAGTGCCACGCCGAGCTCGAGGCCGCCAAGCGCCTTTACCTGCACCACGGCATCCCCCTGTTCGACACCACCCGCATGTCGGTCGAGGAAATCGCCGCGCGCCTGCGCAGCGCGTTCTAAGCCACGGAAACAACAGGTATTTTCGTGCCAACCCTGTTTTTCGCGAGGAAATCGCCGCTATAAGTTGGAATCCTCAACCCTACGCCCCTCTGTTCGGCCATGCCTCCGTCCCCTCTGCCGACCCGGACCCGACGCCGCCCCCTGACCGGGACCCCAGAATCATGAAACGCTTCGCGCGCACCACGGCGTGGAAGCTTGCGCTCCTGGGCGGCTTCGTCACCCAGTTGCTGCTGATCGTGTTCGTCACGGTCATCGGTCTGCACCAGCTCGGCGTCACGACCGAGAACCTCAACAAGGTCGTCGACGTGCACATGCGCAACCAGGAGCTGACCAAGGCCATGGTGTTCCATGCGCGCGAGCGCATCCTCACCATGCTCACGCTGACGCGCACGCAGGACCCCTTCGAGCAGGACGAACTGGTCATGGCCTTCCATGCGCAGGGGGCAGGCTTTGCCTCCGCGCGCATCGCCCTCCTGGAGCAACCCCTGAATGCGCGCGAGCGCGAGCTGATTGCCGAGCAGGGGCGCCTGACCGCCGCCGCGCTGCCGACCCAGGTGCAGGTCATGAGCCTCATCAGCGAAGGGCGCGTCGACGAGGCGAGCGATCTGGTCATCCACCGCGCGATCCCGGCGCAGAACGCCGTCATGGAGGCGCTGTCGCAACTCGACGCCGAGACCCAGCGGGTCTCGGCCGAAGCGAGCCGGCAGGCGCGCGAAGAGCACGACGTCGCACGCACCTGGATCTACTTGCTGTCGGGCGCCGCGCTGGTGCTGGGCCTGTTCGTCGCCGCCGCGGCCTTCAGCTTCGCCACCCGCATCAGCCGCGAGCGCGAGCAGCTCGCCACCCACGACACCCTGACGGGGCTGCCGAACCGCATGATGTTCATGGACCGGCTCGAGCAGGCGCTGATCCGTGCGCGGCGCCACCAGACCCTGGTCGGCGTGATGTTCATCGACCTCGACCGCTTCAAGCGCGTCAACGACACGCTCGGTCACGCCAGCGGCGACCAGCTGATCCGCGCCGTCGCCGAGCGCCTGCGCGGCACGGTCCGCGCCGACGACACCGTGGCGCGGCTCGGCGGCGACGAGTTCGTCGTGGTCATCCACGACGTCGGCACGCTCACCCCCATCCTGCAGGTGGTCGAGAAAGTGCTGGCGGCGGTGTCGGCGCCCTACCAGATCGAGGGCCGCGAACTGTTCAGCAGCTGCAGCATCGGCGTCAGCGTGTTTCCGAACGACGGCGCCACCTCGGGCGACCTGCTGAAAAACGCCGACACGGCGATGTACCACGCCAAGCAAAGCGGCCGCAACCGCTTCCAGCTGTACGACGCGACGATGAACGCGATGGCCGAGGAGCGGTTGCAGATCGAGACCGAGCTGCACTACGCCATCGCACGCAAGGAATTCGTCTTCCACTACCAGCCCCAGCTCAACCTGGAAACCGGCCGCATCCACGGCGTCGAGGCGCTGATCCGCTGGCAGCACCCCGACAAGGGCCTGCTGGCGCCGGCGGCCTTCCTCGCCCTGCTGGAGGAAAGCGGCGAGATCGTCAACGTCGGCCGCGCGCTGCTCGGCGACGCCTGCCGCCAGACGGCGCAGTGGCACGCCCGAGGCCACACCGACCTCTGCATCGCGGTCAACCTCTCCAGCGTCGAGTTCTGGCACGACACGCTCCTCGCCAACGTGCGCGAGGCGCTCGAGGCGTCGGGCCTGCCGGCGCGCGCGCTGCAGCTCGAGCTGACCGAGGGCATCTTCATGGAGAACATCGACCGGGCGGTCGAACGCATTCTTGCGCTGAAGGCGCTCGGCATCACCGTGGCCATCGACGACTTCGGCACCGGCTATTCCTCGCTCGCGCATCTCAAGCGCTTCCCGCTCGACACGCTCAAGATCGACCGCTATTTCGTCCGCGACATCCATCACGCGCCGGTCAACGAGGCGCTGGTGAGCTCGATCCTGGCGCTCTGCAACGGCCTCGGCCTCGGCACCGTCACCGAAGGCATCGAGAACCGCGAACAGCTCGAGACGCTGCGGCGCCTCGGCTGCCAGGTCGTGCAGGGCTATTTCCTCAGCCGGCCGGTATCGGCCGACGCGCTCACCACGCTGCTCGACCGCGACTGGCTCGGCGAATTCGGCGCCGAACAGGCGCCGTTGCCGCTGGCCGGTCCGGCGCGCTAGCGGCGCCGCTGGCGCAGCGCCTCGTACACGGCGACCGCGAGCGCCGCCGACGCGTTCAGCGACTCGACCCGCCCCGCCATCGGAATCTGCGTCCGCCGCGTCGCCGCCTCGCACACCGTCGGCGAGAGTCCTCCGCCCTCGTTGCCGACGACGAGCGCAAGCGGCCCGGTGAGGTCGAGCGCGTAGAGATCGCTCCCACCCCCCAGTGCCAGCGCGACGCTCTGCCCGGAAAATCCCCGCAGCCACGCTGCCGCGTCTACGCCGATGACGAGCGGCAGCACGCACTGCGCGCCCTGCCCGCCGCGCAGGGCCTTCGGCGACCAGGGATCGTGGCAGCCTTTCGACAGCACCGCCAGCGTCGCCCCCGCCGCCGCCGCGGTGCGCAGCATGGCGCCGAGGTTGCCGGGATCCTGGATGTCTTCCAGCACGACGACGAAAGGCACGGCATCGGACACCGCCGGCGCCAGCCAGGCCGCTTCGGCGAGCACGCCGGTGGGTGTGGCCACCGGCGACAGCTCGGCGAACAGGGCGTCGGGCAGCACGATGCATTTGGCCTGCGGACAGCGCGCTGCGAAAGCCGCCAGCCGCTGCGCGTCGCACGAAGCCGCGCGCGCCAGCGTGTGCGGCACGCCGCCGGCGTCGAGATAGGCCGCCAGCAGGTGCTCGCCGTCGAGCAGCGTCATCTTCGCCTCGCGCCGTGCGCGCGCCGAGTCGGCGAGCTTCTTCAACCGTTTGAAGACCGGGTTGTCGCGCGAGCTGAGGACGGTTTCATGCATGCGCCGGATTATCCGCGATGCCCGCGCAGGCGTACACTTCGGCCATGCGCATCGCCCTCATCACGCCCTACGGCCGCGAGCACCGCAACGGCAACTGGCACACCGCCGCGCGCTGGGCGCGCTTCCTGCGCGAGGCCGGCCACACGGTGCGGGTGCAGCAGGCATGGGACGGCCGCGACGCCGACCTGATGCTGGCGCTGCACGCGCGGCGCAGCCATGCGTCGATGCGCGCCTTCGCCGAGCAGCACCCCAGCCGGCCGCTGCTGCTCGCGCTCACCGGCACCGACCTCTACCGCGACATCCACGAGGATGCGTCGGCCCAGCAGGCGCTCGAATGGGCGCACCGCCTGATCGTGCTGCAGGAACGTGGCACCGACGAGCTGCCCGCGCATCTGGCGGCGAAAACCCGGGTGATCTACCAGTCCGCGCCCGACATCGCGCGCCAGCCGGCGCCGCCGCAGACCTTCGAGGTGCTGGTGATCGGCCACCTGCGTGCGGAGAAAGATCCCTTCCGCGTCGCGCTGGCGACCGCCTACCTGCCCGAGCATTCGCAGGTGCGCGTCACCCACCTCGGCGAGGCGCTGTCGGACGACATGGCGGAAACCGCCGAACTCGCGCAGGCAAAGCTGCCGCGCTGGCACTGGGCCGGCGGGGTGACGCACCAGGCGGTGCTCAAGCGCCTGGCGCGCGCCCACCTGATGGTCATCAGCTCGGTGATGGAAGGCGGCGCGAACGTGATCTGCGAAGCGCTCGCCGCCGACGTGCCGGTGCTCGCCTCGCACATGCCCGGCAACGTCGGCATGCTCGGCGAGGACTACCCCGGTTATTTTCCGGTGGGCGACGAGCGGCGGCTCGCCAAGCTCTTGTCGATGGCCGAGCACGACCCCGACTTCTACGCCGAACTGGTCAGCCGCAGCCGCCGGCGTCGCGCACTCATGCGTCCGGAGCTCGAAGCGAGCCGGTTGCGGCAGGCAGTGGCGGAATTCGAGCAGGCGAGCGCCGCCGTCTGAATCGCCTCAGCCGCCGCGCTGGCGCACCGTCTCGTACAGGCACAGCGCCGCCGACACCGAGACGTTGAGGCTTTCCACCGTGCCGCCGATGGGAATGCGCGCGACCTGGTCGCAGCTCTGCTTCACGAGCCGCCGGATGCCCGCGCCCTCGGCGCCGAGCACCCAGGCGATGCCGGTTTTGCAGTCGATGCCCGACAAGGGCGTCTCGCCGTCCATGTCGGCGGCGATCACCCAGACGTTGCGCTCCTTCAGATCCTCGATCGTGCGCGCGAGGTTGGTCACCATGAGGTAGGGGACGGTCTCCGCCGCGCCCGAGGCGACCTTCTCGACCGTGGCGTTGACGCCGACGGCGTTGTCCTTGGGCGCGATCACGGCGTGGGCGCCGAAGGCGTCGGCCGAGCGCAGGATCGCGCCGAGGTTGTGCGGATCGGTGACGCCGTCGAGCAGCACCAGCAACGGCGGGCCTTCGACGCCGTCGAGGATGTCGTCGAGCGAATGCGGCAGCGCGACCGGGCGCACCCGCGCGACCACCCCCTGGTGCTTGGCGGTTTTGCCGACGAGCCGCGTCAACCGGTCGGCCTCGACCTGCGCGAGCTTCACGCCGCAATCCTTCGCCTGGTGCACGAGGTCGCGTGCGCGTGCGTCGCGCCGCGTCAGGTCCAGATAGATTTCGAGCACGCCGGCCGGGTCGTGTCGCAACCGCGCGAGCACGGCATGAAAGCCGTAGATGAGCTTTTCGGCGGATTTCTCGCTCATTTCTTGCGGCCGCCGCGCCCTTGCTTCTTCGGTGCCTCACCGCCCTCGGTCGCCGGTTCGACCGGCTCGACCAGCGCGAAATCGATCTTGCTGGTCTCGATGTCGGCGCGCATCACCTTGATGCGCACGCGATCGCCCAGACGATAGCGCTTGCCGGTCCGTTCGCCGAGCATCATGTGCTTGGCCTGGTCGTAGTGGAAGTAGTCCTGACCGAGTTCGGACACGTGGACCAGGCCCTCGATGAAGATGTCGTCGACCGCGACGAAGAGGCCGAAGCTGGTCACCGCGCTCACCGTGCCGTTGAATTCGTTGCCGATGTGGTCCTGCATGTAGTAGGTCTTGAGCCAGGCATCGACGTCGCGGGTGGCATCGTCGGCGCGGCGCTCGGTCATCGAGCAATGCAGGCCGATCTCCGCCAGCCCCTTGCCGGGCAGCTTCTCGCCGTTCAACACGGCCTTGATGCCGCGATGCACCAGGAGATCCGGATAGCGGCGGATCGGCGAGGTGAAGTGGGTGTAGGCCTCGTAGGCGAGACCGAAGTGGCCCTTGTTGTCGGGGCTGTAGATCGCCTGCTTCAGGGAGCGCAGCATCACCGTCTGCAGCAGACCGTGGTCGGGGCGATCCTTGATTTTTTCCAGCAGCGCGGCGTAGTCCTTGGCGTGCGGCGTGTCGCCGCCGCCGAGGTCGAGACCGAATTCGGCAAGGAAGCCGCGCAGCGCGGCAAGCTTCTCCGCGGTCGGGCCTTCGTGCACGCGGTACAGCGCCGGCTGCTTGTGGGCGTGCAGGAAATCCGAGGCGCACACGTTGGCCGCAAGCATGCACTCCTCGATGATGCGGTGGGCGTCGTTGCGGATCACCGGGACGATTTCCTTGATCTTGCCCTGGTCGTCGAAAACGATCTGCGTCTCGGTCGAGCCGAAGTCGATCGCGCCGCGCTTGGCGCGCGCCTTCAGCAGCACGCGGAACAATTTATCCAGCGCCTGCAGGTGCGGCATCAGCGCAGATTGTTTCTTGTCCGGCTTGGCGGCGCCCGAGAGCCAGTCCCACACCTGATTGTAGGTGAGGCGCGCGTGCGAAAAGATCACCGCGGGGTAGAAGCGGTAGTCCTTGACGCTGCCCGTGGCGGAAATCTGCATGTCGCAGACCATGGCGAGGCGATCGACCTCCGGGTTGAGCGAGCACAGGCCGTTCGACAAGGCCTCGGGCAGCATGGGGATGACGCGGCGCGGGAAATACACCGAGTTGCCGCGGGTGTAGCCCTCGGTGTCGAGCGCGTCGCCGGGCCGCACGTAGTGGCTGACGTCGGCGATCGCCACCACCAGGCGGAAGCCGCTGCGCCCCTGTGGCTCGCAGTACACGGCGTCGTCGAAGTCGCGCGCGGTTTCGCCGTCGATGGTGACGAGCGGCAGGTGGCGAATGTCCTCGCGTCCGGCCATGTCCTTCTTCTGCACCTTGCTGGGCAGCTTCTCGGCCTGCTGCTCGACCTCGGACGGGAAGACGTAGGGCAGGTCGTGCTTTCTCAGCGCGATCTCGATTTCCATGCCAGGGCCGGTGAAGCTGCCGAGGATCTCGGTGACGCGGCCGACCGCCTCGTTGTGCGCACCCGGCTGGGTGACGATTTCCACCGTCACCACCTGGCCGGATTTCGCGCCGCCGGCATGCTCGGTCGGCACCAGGATGTCCTGGTTGATGCGGCGGTTCTCGGCGATCAGGAAACCGACGCCGCTTTCGAGGTAGTAGCGGCCGACGACGAACTTGTTGACGTGTTCGAGCACCTCGACGATCTTCGCCTCGCGCCGGCCGCGACGGTCGAAGCCGGCGACGCGCACCAGGACCTTGTCGCCGTGCAGCACGCGGTGCATTTCCTTGGGCGACAGATACAGATCGTCGCCGCCCTCTTCCGGCACGACGAAGCCGAAGCCGTCGGGGTGGCCCTCGACGCGGCCCTTGATGAGGTCGAGCTTCTCCGGCAGGCAGAGCTGGCGCTTGCGGTTGATCATCAACTGGCCGTCGCGCTGCATCGCGCCGAGACGGCGCTGGAACAGCTCGAACTCGTCTTCGGTGATGTGCAATTGTTCGGCGAAGGCTTCGGCGTCGACCGGACAGCCGGCCTCGGTCAGCAGTTGCAGAATGTATTCGCGGCTCGGCAGCGGCGATTCGTAACGCTCGATCTCGCGTTCATAGAACGGATCGGCCAGACGGATGGCGGGAACTTTGTGCTTGCTCGCGCGGCTGCGCGTCTTCTTCGTTGACAATTTATTTGTGGCTCTCTAAAATGCGCGCCTTCATTGCCCAGATGGCGGAATTGGTAGACGCACTAGGTTCAGGTCCTAGCGGTGGCAACACTGTGGAGGTTCGAGTCCTCTTCTGGGCACCAGATGTAAGCAAAAAGCCGACCTCGTGTCGGCTTTTTGCTTTTGCACTCCTAATTTCAAACATTACGCTTCGTAGGGGTGGCGACGCACGATGGTCTCCACCCGGTCCGGCCCGGTCGACACGACGTCGATCGGCACTTCACACAGGTCTTCCATGCGCTTGAGGTAACTCTGCGCCTTCTGCGGCAGCTTGTCGAATTCCTGTACGCCGACCGTGGTGTCGGTCCAGCCTGGCAGGTCCTCGTAGATGGGCTCGACGTTGGTGATCGACTCTGCGCCCACCGGCAGGATGTCGCAGGTTTCGCCGTCGATCCTGTAGCCGACGCACACCCGCACCGTTTCCAGGCCGTCGAGCACGTCGAGCTTGGTCACGCACAGGCCGGACACGCCGTTGATCTGGATCGAGCGCTTCAAGGCAGCGGCGTCGAACCAGCCGCAGCGGCGCGCACGGCCGGTGGTGGCGCCGAACTCGTGGCCCTTTTCGCCGAGGTACTGGCCGACGTCGTCGAACAGTTCGGTGGGGAACGGTCCGGAGCCGACGCGCGTGGTGTAGGCCTTGGTGATGCCGAGCACGTAGTGCATCGCCGCCGGACCGACGCCGGAACCGGTGGCGGCGCCGCCCGCGGTGCAGTTCGACGAGGTGACGAAGGGATAGGTGCCGTGGTCGATGTCGAGCAGCGTGCCCTGCGCGCCTTCGAACAGCAGGTTGCCGCCGGCCTTGTTGACTTCGTACAGGCTGCGCGGCACGTCGGCGACCATGGGCTTGATGCGCTCGGCCATCGCCATCATGCTGTCG
Source organism: Pseudomonadota bacterium (assembly GCA_041694715.1). GTDB lineage: Bacteria > Pseudomonadota > Gammaproteobacteria > Burkholderiales > Thiobacillaceae > Thiobacillus. The sequence goes on from JBGFSF010000043.1 coordinate 178,583, forward strand.
AGCGTCTGGTTGAAACTCACCACCTCGGCCTGATAGTAGTTTTTCAGCATGAAGTTGTGGTGGTCGAGCACTTCCCCCAGCTTGGCGGCGAACCGTTCGCGGTGGAACAGATCCTGCAGACGCAGCGCGCGGCGCGCCACCTTGTCTTCATAGGCGGGGCCGATGCCGCGGCCGGTGGTGCCGATCTTGCCGGCGCCCTTGGCGATCTCGCGCGCCTGGTCGAGCGCGACGTGGTGCGGCATGATGAGCGGGCAGGCCTCGCTGATCTTGAGCCGGCTGGCGACGTCGACGCCGGCGGCTTCGAGCATGTCCATTTCCTTCAGCAGCGCATCGGGGGCGAGCACCACGCCGTTGCCGATGTAGCAGGTGACGTTCTCGCGCAGGATGCCCGACGGAATCAGGTGCAACACCGTCTTCTTGCCGCCCACCACCAGGGTGTGGCCGGCGTTGTGGCCGCCCTGGAAACGCACCACGCCCTGCGCGCGGTCGGTGAGCCAGTCGACGATCTTGCCCTTGCCTTCATCGCCCCACTGGGTACCGATGACGACGACGTTCTTTGCTGCCATGTTGCCTCTCCCTGTTTATTCTTTCGCCGGGCCGGCCGCGGCCAGCTCGCGCAGATCCAGACTGAAACCGGTCGCCGGGCGCGCCCGGCCGAACACCTTGCCCACTTCGTCGTAGCGTCCGCCCTGCGCGATCGCCTGGCTGCGCCCGCCGGCGTAGGCGGCGAACACGACGCCGCTGTGATAGCCGTAACCGCGCAGCTCCGCCAGGTCGTAGGCCGCCTCGACGCCGGCGAGCCCGGCATCGATCGCCGCCAGGGTATCGAGCGCGTCGGCGACGGCCGGCAGCTGCGGCAGCCGTGCGCGCGCCTCGGCGAGCACGCTGCGGTCGCCGTAGAGCTGCGGCAGCGCGGCGAAGGCATCGCGCAGCGCGGCGGGCAGGCCGGCGGTGAGCACGGCGACAGCGCTCGCATCCTTGGCCTGCAAGGCGTTGAAGAGTTCGTGCTCGATCTCGCCCGACAGGCCCGCTTCCTGCGCCAGCGCACGGTAGACGCCGACGTGGCCGATGTCGAGCTGCACCGCGGACACGCCGCAGCCGGCCAGGCCGTCGAGCATGAGTTTGAGAATTTCGAGGTCGGCCTCGGCCCCCGCTTCGCCGTAGAGTTCGGCGCCGATCTGGATCGGCTCGCGCGAGCGATGAAAGCCGTCGGACTGGGTGTGCAGCACGCTGCCCGCGTAGCACAGGCGATTCACCGCGTTCGCCGCCAGCAGGTGGGCATCGATGCGCGCGACCTGCGGCGTGATGTCGGCGCGCACGCCCATCAGGCGGCCGGACAGCTGGTCGACCAGCTTGAAGGTCTTGAGGTCGAGATCGGCGCCAACCCCGGTCAGCAGCGAATCGACATATTCCATCAGCGGCGGGATGACGAGTTGATAGCCGCGGCCGCGGAACAGGTCGAGCAGCGCACGGCGCATGTCCTCCATGCGCCAGGCTTCGGGCGGCAGCACGTCCTCGACGTTTTCGGGCAACAACCAGGCAGTCATCTCAATCCAGCATCCACAACAAAAAAACGCCGCCCAACATCGAGGCAGCGCCGATGAAACGCAATTGGCCGTCGCGCAGCTCCAGCATGCGGCTGAAGCCCTCGCGCCACATCGCGGGCGCCGCGAAAGGCAGCAGACCTTCGATCACCAGCAGCAGGCCGATCGCCGCAAGCCAGTCGGTTCCGCTCATTGCCCGCCCGCACGCGGATTCTTCATGTACTTGAAGAAGTCGGCGCTGGGGTCGAGCACCATCACGTCGCTCTTGTCCTTGAAGCTTTCGCGATAGGCCTGCATCGAACGGTAGAAGGCGTAGAACTCGGGGTTCTTGCCGAACGACGCGGCGTAGATCGCGGCCGCCTTGGCGTCGCCGTCACCCTTGACGCGCTGCGCGTCGCGGTAGGCCTCGGCGACGATCACGTCCTTCTGCTTGTCGGCGTCGGCCTTGATCTTTTCGGCCTCCGCCGCGCCGGTCGAACGCAGTTCGTTGGCGACCTGCTTGCGCTCGGCTTCCATGCGGCGGTAAACGTTTTCCGACACGGTCTCCGGCAGGTCGACGCGCTTGATGCGCACGTCGACGACCTGGATGCCGATCTTGCGCGCGTCCTGGTCGGCCTTCGCCTGGATCGTCCGCATGATCTCGTCGCGGCGGCCGGAGACGACTTCGTTGATGGTGCGGCGACCGAACTCGGCGCGCAGGCCGTCGTTCACCGTTTGATTGAGGCGGATCGCCGCGCGCGTCTCGTCGCCGCCGACCGACACGTAGAACTGCTTGGCGTCGATCACGCGCCACTTGATGAAGGAATCGACCAGCACGTTCTTCTTTTCCGAGGTGATGAAGCGCTCGGGATCGGTCGAATCCAGGGTCAGGATGCGGGTGTCGAAGTAACGCACGTTCTGCACCAGCGGCAGCTTGAAGTAGAGGCCGGGCTTGGTCTTCACCGACACCACTTCGCCGAGCTGGAACACCATCGCGTTCTGTCGCTGGTCAACGGTGAACACGCTCGTGCTCAACACGACCAGTGCGATCAGGAGACCGATGACGAGGGGTCCGAGGGCCTTGTTCATGGACGGGCCTCCCGGTCACGGCTGCGGAAACCATCGCCGGAGCGGCTGTCGGTCGGCGCGCTGGCGGGCAGCGACGGCGGCAACACGCTCGGCGTGCTGCCGGGCTGGCTGACGATCTGCTGCAGCTTGTCGAGCGGCAGGTAGAGCAGGCTGTTGCCGCCCTTCTGGTCGACCACCACCTTGCTGGTATTGTTCATCACGGTCTGCATGGTATCGAGGTACATCCGCTGGCGCGTCACCTGCGGCGCCTTCTGGTATTCGGCGAAAATCTGCGCGAAGCGGCTCGCTTCACCCTCGGCGTTGGCGATCACCGAGAGGCGATAGCCTTCGGCTTCTTCCTTGAGGCGCGACGCCAGACCGCGGGCGCGCGGCACCACGTCGTTGGAGTAGGCCTCGGCCTCGTTCTTCAGGCGCTCGCGGTCCTGGCCGGCCTTCACCGCGTCGTCGAACGCGGCCTGCACCTGCTCCGGCGGCTGGATGTTCTGCAACGTGACCTGGCTGATGCTGATGCCGGTCTTGTGGCGATCGTGGATGGCCTGCATCAGCTGCTTGGCCTGCGCGGCGATTTCGGCGCGCCCCTCGTACAGCACGAAGTCCATCTTGTTCTTGCCGACAACTTCGCGCATCGCGGTCTCGGCGATCTGCAGCGCGCTGTCTTCCGGCGCACGGTTGATGAACAGGAATTCGACCGGGTCCTTGAGGATGTACTGCACGGCAAACTGCAGGTCGACGATGTTCTCGTCCTCGGTGAGCATCAGCGATTCTTTCAGCACCTTGCTCTTGACGTTGTTGCGGTAACCGATCTCGACCGTGCGCACCTGGTCGACGTTGACGACCTCGCGCGACTCGACCGGCCACGGCAGATGCCAGCGCGGCCCCGGCTCGGTGGTCTCGACGTACTGGCCGAAACGCAGCACGACCCCGCGCTGGCCGGTGTCGACGATGTAAAAGCCGCTGGCGAGCCAGACGACGACCAGCACGCCGACGAGGATGCCGACCAGGTTGCCCCCGCCCGGAAACGCACCGCCGGAAGGCAGGCCGTCACCGCCCCCCGCGCCGCCGCCGCCCCCGCCCTTGCCGCCGAACAGGCCGTTCAGACGCTGGTTGATGCGACGCCAGACTTCATCGAGGTCGGGCGGGCCGCTGTTGGGCGGGCGATTATTGTTGTTGCCCCATTGGGGGTCGTTCCAGGCCATAGATCAGGTCAAGAAATCCGTCGAGTGGGTGGGAGCGGCGTCAGCGCCTTCCGCTTCGGCCGAAAGCCGGGCGGGAAGCAGGATTTCTGACAGCGCCTCGCGCAAAAGTTCAAGCCCCGCGCCACTTTGCGCGGAGACGTACACGCTCTGCAGTTTACCATATTCGTCGCGCCCGACCCCCGGCGCAAGCCCCGTCAAGTCGAGCTTGTTGTAGACCCGGAGCTGCGGCACAGCGTCGGCGCCGATCTCCTTCAGCACCTTCTCGACGGCCTCGATCTGGCGCTCGCGCGCGGGGTTGGCGGCGTCGATCACGTGCAGCAGGAGGTCGGCCTCGGCGGTGGCTTCCAGCGTGGCGCGGAAGGCCGCGACGAGGTCGTGCGGCAGCCGGGTGATGAAGCCGACCGTGTCCGACAGCACCACCTCGCCCACGCCGGGCAGGTAAAGCTTGCGCGTGGTGGTGTCGAGCGTGGCGAACAACTGGTCGGCCGCGTAGGTGCCGGCACGCGTCAGCGCGTTGAAGAGCGTCGATTTGCCGGCGTTGGTGTAGCCGACCAGCGCCACGGAGCGCACCTGCTGGCGCGACCGGGCGCGGCGCTGGGTGCGGCGCTGGCGGCCGAGCTTGGCCAGCCGCTCGCGCAGCGCCTTCACCCGCACGCCGATCAGGCGGCGGTCGGTTTCCAGCTGCTTCTCGCCGGGGCCGCGCATGCCGACGCCGCCGCGCTGGCGCTCGAGGTGGGTCCAGCCGCGCACCAGGCGGGTCGACAGGTGCTCGAGCTGCGCCAGTTCGACCTGCAGCTTGCCCTCGGCGCTCTGCGCGCGGCGCGCGAAGATGTCGAGAATGAGACTCACGCGGTCGATCACCCGGCGCTGGATGCGGCGCTCGAGGTTGCGCTCCTGCGCCGGCGACAGCTCGTGGTTGAAGATGACGACGTCGGCGTCGGTCGCCAGCACCAGCGCGGCGATCTCGTCGGCCTTGCCGCTGCCGACGAAGAGCGCGGCGTCGGGCCGGCTGCGCTTGCCGCGCACCTCGCCGAGAACATCAAGGCCGGCGCCCTTGGCGAGCAGGCGCAGCTCGGCAACGGTCTCCTCGAAATCCGGCTCGCCGAAATCGATCGACACCAGGACGACGCGTTCGCCGCCGGCGTGGCGTTCAAACACGACAAGGCTCCGCGTCGAAAAGAGAAACGAGTCGGCCAGCGCCGGCCGGGATGGCGGGGGAAAGGGGAAAACTCACACCGTGCTCGGACAAAGGGCCGCAAGCGGCCCGGACAGCCTGCATTCTAGCCCAGCGCCACGCCGCCGCCAGAAGCCGCGTCAGAGCTCGACCGCGCGCAGCCGCTCGGCCGCCTGCTCCGGGTTGATGGTGTTGACGAACAGCCCCGAACCCAGCTCGAAGCCGGTCGGGATCGAGGTGCGCGGGCAGATTTCCAGATGCCAGTGGTAGCTTGGCGCGTGCGCGGCCTGCTGGGCATCGTGGGGAACCGAATGCAGGAAGAAGTTGTACTGCGCACCGCCGATCACCGCGTCGAGCCGCGCCATGGTGCGCTTCATCACCCGCGCGAGATCGGCGAAGTGCGCCCCCGGCACGTCGAGGAAGTCGGCCTGGTGTGCGAGCGGCAGGATGTGCACCTCCCATTCGTAGCGGCTGGCAAAGGGCTTGATGGCGATGAAATGCTCGCCGCGTTCGACGACGTACTGGCCGACGTTGATCTTGCGCCGCACCGCGCCCGACGCGCGGTCGTAGATCGTCGCCTCGAAAGTGAGCGCCTCGTCGATCAGCGCGCAGAAAATGCAGTGGTGGTGCTTGGCGTAGTGCGCGGCGCTGTTCGTCACTTCGGCGGCGACATTCTCCGGCACCACCGGCATCGCGATCACCTGGCTGTGGGTGTGCGGAATCGACGCGCCCGCCGCCGGCCCGAAGTTCTTGAACACCAGCACATACTTCAGCCGCGGGTCGGATTCGAACAGCTGGCGCATGCGCGTCTGGTAGACGCCGAACAGCGCGGCCAGATGGCTTTCCGCCATATCGTGCACGGCGATGCCGTGCTCATGGTGGTCGATGATGACCTCGTGGCGGCCGTAGCCGTCTATAGTCTGCTGCAGGCCGAAGGCGAAGCCGGCCTGCGCGCGGTCGTCGCCCAGCACCGGGTAGAGGTTCTCGACCATGCGGATCTGCCAGTCGCCCTCGGCGGGCCACTGCAGGATTGCCGGCGGCGTCTTGTGCTCGTTGCCGCGGCAAAACGGACAGGTCTCGACGTGCTTGCGGGTGTCGCGCGGCGCCAGTTCCTCGGCCTTCTTCGGGCGCATGCTGCGCGCGGTGGCGACCAGCACCGATTCGGCAGGCACGATGGGGTTGATGCGGATCTCGCGGACTTCGCTGGCGTCGGCAGGCGTTTCAGACATGACAGTCTCCTTTGCCGGCAAGCTTAAAACAGCCGCCCGGTGACGGCGGTTCAATCTGCTTATGCCCCCCTTCGGGCATTTTATCCCCCTGCCGTGCAGGGAATTGCGTTGACGCGGCCGGATCGGGCGTCGACAATGCCTGCTTACCGCAGCACTCCCGGAGTACCCCCATGGACGAAAAAGCCCTGCACGACGAGCAGCGCCTGATGCGCATGATGCGCAAGACCCTGACCTCGATCGTGCGCGACACCGCGCCGCGCGACGGCAACCCCAGCCCGCTCACCGAGGCGACCATCCTCAACATCAAGGACTGCCTGATGGTGATTTCCAGCCGCGAGACCGAGCTGGCCCGACTCACCGGCCGCACCCTCGACGAGCGCCCGCACTTTGCCGACGAGACGCCCACTTCGCACGCCGTGAAGATCAGCAGCATTCCGAAAAAGACCCACTGAGCATGCCGCAAGCCACCAGCCTGTTCACCGATGTCGAATCGAAAGTCGTCGGCACCTCGGCGGTGGTGATCTATTCGCCGTCGGGCAAGACCCGCAAGCGCTTTCCCGAAGGCGTGGTCGAGGTCTACGCCAGCGAGGACGAGGCGCGCGCGCACGCCGACCCCGAGAAAAGCCGCCACGCCGCCATCGCCAGCGGCCCGTCACGTTCCTCCGAGGGATTCAAGCTGTTCTACCTGGTACGCTGGCTCGACTGATTCCCGCTTCAAACCAGGAATCTCTTTGTCGGCTTCGCCTTGCCGTACTGCGTGGGCTGTCTTCGGCCCGCTTTCGCGATCTTCCTGATTTGAAGCGGGAATCCGGCGCGCGAGGAGTTAATCCGCGCCGTAGACCTTGCGCCGCACGCGCTTCTTGCGCCGCATCCGCGTCGCCTCGCTCTCGGTGAGCGGCGCGCGCTTCTTGCCTTCGAAGGGATTCTTCCCCTCGTCTTCCTTGATCTGGATCCTGAGCGGCGTGCCCTGCAGCTTGAACGCCTTGCGGAAGCTCGCTTCGAGATAGCGCTTGTAGTCGTCGCGCAGACCTTCGAGCGCGTTGCCGTGCAGCACGATCACCGGCGGGTTCTTGCCGCCCTGGTGGGCGTAGCGCGGCTTCGGCCGGAACAGGCCGTTCTTCGGCGGCGCGTGCTGCTCGACCGCCATTTCCAGCACGCGCGTGAGCTTGGGCGTCGACATCTTGAGGAAGGCGGCAGCGTGCGCGGCCTCGACGTCCTTGAGCAGATTCTCCAGGCCCTTGGCCTTCAGCGCCGAAATGTAGTTGAAGCGCGCAAAGTCGAGGAAGGCAAGCTTGCGGCCGATGTCGCGCTTGATATCGTCGCGCTGCTCGGCCGACAGGCCGTCCCACTTGTTGACGGCAACCACCAGCGCGCGCCCGGTCTCGAGAATGAAGCCGGCCAGATGCGCGTCCTGCTCGGAAATGTTCTCGCGCGCGTCGAGCACCAGCACGACGACGTTGGCGTCCTCGATCGCCTGCAGCGTCTTGATCACCGAGAACTTCTCGACCGTCTCGAACACCTTCCCCTTGCGCCGCACGCCAGCGGTGTCGATGAGGATGTAGGGCTTGCCGTCGCGCTCGAACTCGACGTAGATCGAGTCGCGCGTGGTGCCGGGCTGGTCGAAGGCAATCACGCGTTCCTCGCCGACCAGGGCGTTGACCAGCGTCGACTTGCCGACGTTGGGGCGCCCGACCAGCGCGATCTTGGGCACGCCGTGCTCATCGGGCGCCACCTCTTCCTCGGGAAACGGCGCCAGCGCCTCGGCGACGAGATCGCTGATGCCGTCGCCGTGCGCGCCGGAAATCGCCAGCGGATCGCCAAGGCCCAGTTCGTGGAATTCCGCGGTCACCACCGCGCGATTCATGCCTTCGGCCTTGTTCACCGCAAGAAACACCGGACACGCGGCGCGGCGCAAACGGTCGGCGATGACCTTGTCCTGCGGCGTCAAGCCGGCGCGCGCGTCGACCATGAAAATGATCGCGTCGGCCTCGTCGATCGCCTGCAGCGTCTGCCGCGCCATCTCGGCCAGGATGCCGTCCTTCGCCACCGGTTCGAGACCGCCGGTGTCGACCACCAGGTAGGGCTTGCCGCCGAGGCGGCCGCGGCCGTAGTGACGGTCGCGCGTCATCCCCGGCATGTCGTGCACGAGGGCGTCGCGCGTACCGGTGAGGCGGTTGAAGAGGGTCGACTTGCCGACGTTGGGTCGGCCGACCAGGACCAGGGTGGGAAGCATCGCGCGCTTAGCGCAGCCGGAAGGCGACGACCGTGCCCTTCACGGTCTGCACCGCGAAGCCAGGGCCGATGTCGACCGGCGCAGTATGCACGCCGCTGTCGACCTTGGCGCGCGCGACGAAGCTGCCGTCGTCCGCCGACAGCACGTGCACGTAGCCTTCGCCGTCGGCCACCACGACCCAGGCGCCCAGCGCCAGCGGCGCGGTGACGTCGCGGCGCGCCAGCTTGTCCTGGCGCCAGCCGGCACGGCCGCTCGTCTTGTCGTAGGCGGTCACGGCATCCTTGTCGTCGGTGACGTAGACCGCGCGGTCGTCCATGCCGAGGCCGCTGTTGCTCGACGTGTCGCGCGTCCACAGCGGCGCGCCGTTGCGGCGGTCGAAACAGGCGACGCGCCCCTGGTAGGCCACCGCGCAGACCGCGCGCTCGTCGACCGCCGGCGGCCCCATGACGTCGGCGACGCGCTCGAGTTCAGTCGCGCCGCGCGGCAGCGCCACCGTGCTTTCCCACAGTTGGGCGCCGTTGGCCGCATTGAGCGCGACGAGCTTGCCGCCCGGGAAGCCGGCATAGAGCACGCCGTCGCGCAGCACCATCCCCCCCGAGCCTCTCAGCGTCAGCGCCGGCAGGGTACGGGTGTACAGCCACTTGCGGCTGCCGTCGGCCGCCGCCAGGCCGTGCACGCGCCCGTCGCCGGTACGCACGACGACGGTGTCGCCGCCGCGCAGCAGCTGACCGGTGACCTCGCTCGACAGCGCGGCCTTCCAGCGCGGCTGCCCCGTCGCCCGATCGAGCGCCAGGAGCTCACCCTTGCCGCCGCCAACGAGCACGAGATCGTCGCCCGCGCCGGCGCCGGCGGAGAGCTTCACGCCGGTTTCGCTGCGCCAGGCCACGTTGCCAGTGGGCACCGCGATGCGCACGACGCGCGCGCCGCCTGCGGCAAACACGTCGTCGCCCTCGGTATGCGGGCGGAACAGATAGCCTGCCGCATCGCCGGTCTCGACCTTCCACGCTTCGGTCAGCACGGCGCCCGGCTTGAACTCGACGAGTTCGGCCGGCTTGGGCTTGGACGCGCCGGCGCCGAACCATCCGCCGACGGTGCTGGTCACCGAGCCGACCGCGCTGCACCCGGTCACGGCCAGGGCCAGCGCAAGCAGAGCGAAGCGCGTCTTCACTTGGCCTCCCCGCCCACGGCGTCGAGCTTGAGCTCGACGATGGGCCGATAGGGGTTGTTCTCCGTCATGCCCGCGAAGGCCGCCTGATAGGCGGCGCGCGCCTCGGCCTGCTTGCCCTGCGCGAGCAGCACGTCGCCCTTCAGATCCTCGAAGCGGAAGGCGTAGGCGTCGCTGTGCGGCGCATCGAGCGTTTTCAGCGCAGCATCGTAGGCCTGCTGGTCGAGCTGCACGCCCGCCAGGCGCAAACGCGCCTGATCGCGGATCGCCGGTTCCTTGGAGTGGGCCACCGCCCACTCCAGCCGCGCCTGCGCCCCCTTGAGGTCGCGCGTCGCAACATCCAGCCGCGCCAGCATCAGCGCCGCGCGCGGTGCATAGGCCGTGGTCTTGTACTGATCGACCAGGAGACCGCCGGCCTCGCGCGCGCCCTTGGCGTCACCGGCCTGAAAGGACTCGGTCAGCCGCTCGTACACCGCGGCTGCCTCCAGGCTCTGCGTGACCACACGGTTCTGCCAGTAGCGCCAGCCGGCCACGGCGGCGATGACCACGGCGAGCGCGATCAGCACCAGGTTGCCCCAGCGTTTCCACCAGGCCTTGAGTTCGTCCAGCCGTTCCTGCTCGTCGAGATCGTAGGTTGCCATCTGCTTTGCCTTGTCTAAATTGCTGCCTGTTTCAGGGTATCGATCGCCAGCGCGAGTTCCAGCCGGGTCTGTTCCATGCTGCCGCGCAGGTCCTTGAGCGTGACCTGCTGCGCCGCCGCCTCGTCGTCGCCGATGATGACGGCGTAGCGCGCGCGGCTGGCGTCGGCCTTTTTCATCTGCGACTTGAAGCTGCCGCCGCCGCAATGCAGGAGCGTGGCGAGTCCGGCACTGCGCAAGGCCGCCGCAACCTGCCAGGCATACGCCTCGGCCGCCGTCCCGGCGTGGACGATATACGCATCCGGCCCCGGCGTCGACAGCGACGTGCCGGCGACGTCCATCAGCGCCAGCAAACGCTCGATGCCCATGGCGAAGCCGGCCGCCGGCGCCGGCTTGCCGCCGAGCTGCGCGATCAGGCCGTCGTAGCGCCCCCCCGCGCACACCGTGCCCTGCGCGCCGAGCTGGTCGGTCACCCACTCGAACACGGTGCGGTTGTAGTAATCGAGCCCGCGCACCAGGCGCGGGTTGATTTCGAAGGCGATGCCGTTGGCGGTGAGCAGCGCCTGCAGCGCGTCGAAGTGCGCCAGCGCCTCGTCGTCGAGTTCGTCCATCAGCTTCGGCGCAGCGTCGTTGAGCGCCTGCATCGCCGGATTCTTGCTGTCGAGGATGCGCAGCGGATTGCTGTGCAGGCGGCGCCTCGAATCTTCATCGAGCTGGTCCTGATGCGCCTCGAAGTAGGCGATCAGTTTCGTGCGGTGGCGCTGGCGCGATTCGAAATCGCCCAGGGTATTGAGCTGCAACGTCGGCGCGATGCCGAGTTGGCGCCACAGGTCGGCGCACATCACGATGAGCTCGGCGTCGGTGTCGGGGCCGGCGAAGCCAAGCGCCTCGACGCCGACCTGGTGGAACTGCCGGTAGCGCCCCTTCTGCGGGCGCTCGTGGCGGAACATCGGGCCGGCGTACCACAGGCGCTTGCCGCCGTCGTACAGGAGGTTGTGCTGGATCACCGCGCGCACCGACGACGCCGTGCCCTCGGGACGCAAAGTCAGCGACTCGCCGTTCAACTCGTCAACGAAGGTGTACATCTCCTTCTCGACGATGTCGGTGACTTCGCCAATGGCGCGCTTGAAGAGCCCCGTGTGCTCGAGGATGGGCGTGCGCATCTCGCGATAGCCGTAGCGCCTGAGCCAGTCGCGCACGATCGCCTCGAACGCCTGCCAGGTCTCGGCAGTGTCGGGCAGGCAATCGTTCATGCCGCGCACGGATTGCAGGGTGTTGTTCATTCGTTATCTACCAATTTCCATTCACAAAGAGGACAGGAGGAAGGCGAGGCGAAACACGGTTTCCTCCTCACTTCCTGTCCTCTTTGTTCAATCCATTTCTGCCGCGCCGTAATGGCTGCGGACGTAGTCCTCGACGATCGCCTGGAATTCCTCGGCAATGCGGTCGCCCTTCAGCGTCACGGTCTTCTCGCCGTCGACGTAGACCGGCGCGACGGGCACTTCGCCGGTGCCGGGCAACGAGATGCCGATGTTGGCGTGCTTGGATTCCCCCGGCCCGTTGACCACGCACCCCATCACGGCGACCTGCATGGATTCGACGCCGGGATACTGGCCGCGCCAGACGGGCATCTGGGTGCGTAGATAGTTTTCGATGTCCTGCGCGAGCTCCTGGAACACGGTCGAAGTGGTGCGGCCGCACCCCGGACAAGCCGTAACCTGCGGCGTGAACGCGCGCAGACCGAGCGCCTGCAGGATTTCCTGGCCGACGCGCACTTCCTGGGTGCGGTCGCCGCCGGGTTCCGGCGTGAGGGAAATGCGGATCGTGTCGCCGATGCCTTCCTGCAGCAGCACCGCGAGCGCGGCGGTCGAGGCGACGATGCCCTTCGAGCCCATGCCCGCCTCGGTGAGGCCCAGATGCAGCGGATAGTCGCATTGCGCGGAAAGATCGCGGTACACCGCGATGAGATCCTGCACCCGGCTCATCTTGCACGAGAGGATGATCTTGTTCCCGCCCAGACCCAATTCCTCGGCCTTTTTCGCCGATTCCAGCGCCGAGGCGACCATCGCGCGGCGCATCACCACGTCGGCATCCTCCGGCTGCGGCAGGCGCGCGTTCTCGTCCATCATGCGCACCGCCAGCGCCTGATCGAGGCTGCCCCAGTTGACCCCGATGCGCACCGGCTTGTCGTAACGGCACGCCACTTCGATCAGCGTCGCAAACTGTTCGTCGCGCTTGCTGCCGCGGCCGATGTTGCCAGGGTTGATGCGGTACTTGGCCAGCGCCTCGGCGCACGCCGGCACCTGGGTCAGGAGCTTGTGGCCGTTGAAGTGGAAGTCGCCGACCAGCGGCACGCGGCAGCCGAGCGCGTCGAGGCGCTCACGGATGCGCGGCACCGCCTCGGCGGCTTCCTGCGAGTTGACGGTGAGGCGCACGACCTCGGAGCCGGCGTCGGCGAGCGCCTGCACCTGCTTGACGGTGGCGGTGACGTCAACCGTGTCGGTATTGGTCATCGACTGCACCACGACGGGGGCGTCACCGCCCACCCGCACATGGCCGACCAGCACCTGACGGGTGGGGCGACGGACAATCTGGGACATCATGCTTTCCGGTTCGTGACTATTCTTCAAGCGTGAACCGGGCGACGGTCACATCGATGAAGGGCTTGAGATCGATCGGCCGGCCGTTGTAGGTCATGCGCGCCTGCGAGGCATTGCCGACCAGCACCCTGAACGGCGGTTGCCCGCGCACCTCGATGCGGCTGCCCGCCGGATTGAGCTGGCGATGCAGCATGCGGCCGCCGCCGTCGCGGATCTCGACCCAGGCGTCGCCGGCAAATTCGAAATTGAGCACGCCGCCCACGGCGCCGTCCGTCGGTGCAGCCGGCGCCGCGCTTTCGTCCTGGACGGGCGTCGCGGCCGGCGCAGGCGCCGGCGCACTGGCGGGCACCTCGGGCTGCGCCTCGGCCGACGCTTCGGCAGGCGCAGGCGCAACGACCGGCTCGGCGGCCGGCACTGCTGGCGTCGGCGCGGGCAGCGCAAGCGGGACGGGTTCGACCTTCTCGGCGGTTGGCATCTGGCTCAGCAATTCGTCCTCGCCCGAATTCAGCCACCAGTAAAGGCCCACCGGCACCGCGACCGCGAGCAGCAGGCCGAACAACAGCAGGATGAGCCAGGGGGACGACAGCCAGGACCGCGGCAGCGGCGGTTCGGCCCGGCGCACGGTCACCGGCTCGGTCGGCGGGCCTTCCATGCGCGACAGCAGCGACTCGGGGTCGAGCCCCAGCAGCCTGGCGTAGTTGCGCACGAAGCCCCGCGCGAACACCGGGCGTCCCAGGGTCTCGAAATCGTCCGCCTCCATCGCCTCGACCTGGCGATGCATCAGGCGCAGACGTGCCGCAGCGGCCTCGACCGCCAAGCCCTGCGCTTCGCGGGCCTCGCGCAGCAGCTGACCGATCGTGGCCTGCTCGCCGCCGCTCATTCGTACTGCCCCGCCTGCAGTCGGCGCGCTTCCGGCGAATCGGGGAAGCGCTTGCGCAACTGCAGGCCGTACGCGGCTTCCTGTTCGCGGTCACCGAGGCGGCGCTCGACGCGCACCCCCAGCCACAGGCTCTCGGCCGTCGGCGGCGCAAGCTCGGCATGGCGGCCCAGCAAACGCTGCGCTTCCGCCAGCTGCCCCTGGCGGAAGCGCATGCCGGCGAGCTTGATGAGCGTGCCGGGATTGTCGGGCTGCAGCTTCAGCGCGCGCTGCAGGTTCGCCTCCGCCAGCGCCAGATCGCCTTTCAGCTCGGCGCACAGGCCGGCGTTGGCCATCGCCTGCTCGGGCGACGCGTAGAGCGGGTTGCGCAGGGCCTGCGTGAACTGTTCAAGCCCCTCGTCGTGGCGGCCGCGGGTGCAGAGGAACCAGCCGTAGTTGTTGCGGGCTTCCGAGTCGCTGCGGTCGAGCTCGATCGCGCGGCGGAAATTCTCTTCGGCGAGCTTGTCCTCGGCCAGCTCCATGTAGATGAGACCGTAGACGTTGTAGGCGGGGCCAAAACGGTTGTCGGCACTGATCGCCTTGCGCAGTTCCTCCAGCGAAATCTTGTAGGAGCCACGCGCGTAGTACGCGACGGCGAGCTCGGTGAACACGCGGGCGCGCTGGCGGCTTTCGGTCTCGGCCTGCCCGGTCTGACTGGTCGAGGGCATACCGCTCTCGCCCGCCGGCTGGCCTGCGCAACCGGCCAGCAATGCCGCCGCGAGGATGAGGATTTTTTTCACGCCGCCTCCTTTTGCATTCTTTTCATCACGCGCCCGCTCTTGTCGGCCACCTTGCCCGCGAGCTGGCCGCAGGCAGCGTCGATGTCGTCGCCGCGCGTCTTGCGCGTCGTCACCACGTAGCCCGCGTCCTGCAGGATTTCGCGGAACGCGCGCATCGCGTCGGCGCGCGGTTTTTCATACCCCGAATCCGGGAAGGGATTGAAGGGGATCAGGTTGAACTTGCACGGCACGTCGCGCGTGAGCTCGATCAGCTGCCGCGCGTGCTCGGGCGTATCGTTGACCCCGGCGAGCATCACGTATTCGAAGGTGATGAAATCGCGCGGCGCGTGCACGAGGTAGCGCCGGCACGCCGCCATCAGCTCGGCCAGCGGATATTTCTTGTTGATCGGCACGATCTGGTCGCGCAGCGCGTCGTTGGGCGCATGCAGGCTCACCGCCAGCGCGACCGGGCAGCGCTCGGCCAGCCGATCCATCGCCGGCACCAGACCCGAAGTCGACACCGTCACCCGGCGCCGCGACAGCCCGTAGGCATGGTCGTCGAGCATGATGCCGAGCGCCGTCACGACGCTCTCGAAATTCGCCAGCGGCTCGCCCATGCCCATCATCACCACGTTGGAGACCGGGCGATCAGAGGTTTCACCCGTGGTCCGATTCGGCTCGGTCTTCAGGCTGTGTTGCGCCACCCACAGCTGGCCGATGATCTCGGCGACCGTCAGGTTGCGGTTGAAGCCCTGGCGTCCGGTCGAACAGAAGGTGCACTCGAGCGCGCAGCCGACCTGCGAGGACACGCACAGCGTGCCGCGGTCGTCCTCGGGAATGAACACCGTCTCGATGCCATTACCGACCCCGACCTCGAACAGCCACTTGCGCGTGCCGTCTGCCGACACGTGCGCATAATTGATCGCCGGCGCCTGCACGACCGCCTCGTGCTGCAGCTTTTCGCGCAGGCTCTTGGCGATGTCGGTCATCTGCGCGAAATCGGCCACGCCCGCCTGGTGGATCCAGTGGAACACCTGGCGCGCGCGGAACGGCTTTTCGCCGCGTTCGCCGAGCCAGGCGGTCAGGGCCGCGAGGTCGAAATCGAGCAGGTTCTGCGGCATGCGTGCGCGATCAGCGACCGGCGTAGACTTCGCTGGCCGGGAAGAAGTAGGCGATCTCGATCGCCGCGGTTTCGGGCGCGTCGGAACCGTGCACCGCGTTGGCGTCGATGCTCTCGGCGAAGTCGGCGCGGATCGTGCCCGGCTCGGCCTTCTTCGGGTCGGTCGCGCCCATCAGCGCGCGGTTCTTGGCGATCGCGTCCTCGCCTTCCAGCACCTGCAGCACGACCGGGCCGGACACCATGAAGTCGACCAGATCCTTGAAGAAGGGACGGTCCTTGTGCACGGCGTAAAAGCCTTCGGCTTCCTGGCGCGACAGGTGCTTCATCTTCGAGGCGACGACCTTGAGGCCGTTGCTTTCGAAGCGGCTGACGATCTTGCCGATCACGTTCTTTTTGACGGCATCGGGCTTGATGATGGAAAAGGTACGCTGAACAGCCATGTATGTGCTCCAGACAAAGAAGAAAAACGTTCAAAAAACCATGAAAATCAGCCTGCTAGGATAACACGCCAGGCCCCGCGCTGTCTCGCGCCGGCGGCAGCGGCTCGACGCATGGAAGCACGCCTGCCTCGCCCGGCGGCGCCCGCCAGTCGGCGTCGACCCCGATCCCGGCCGCCCACACAAGTTGCCCGTCACACGCCATCAGCGGCAGGCGCTCGCGCTGCCAGGGCGGGATCGCGTGTTCCTGCAGCAGCTTTTTCAGGCTGCGGTGCGGCCCGCCGGCATGCAGCCGCAGGGTTTCGCCGCCCTGCCGCACGCCGAGCGTGACGACGCCGGCTTCGAGCGCGGCACGCCGGATGCCCGCGCCGCGCACCGCTTCGAAACGCACGACCGCGCCGGCAGCCGGCAGATCGAGCGCCGGCTCGCCCTGCCAGCGTACCGGCAGCGCGGCCGCGGGCAGCGGCGCCACCCAGTACGCCCCGCCGCGATAGCGCCTCAGCGTGCCGTAGCCGAGGTCCACGCATACGCGCGCATCGTGCCGGGCAGCGAGCAACTGACGCAGCGCTTCGTCGAGCCGGCGCGCGCTGGGCATGGCCGCGCCGTGGCGTTCGAGAAAATGACGCAGCAGATTGCGCGCCCGCGCCGGCGACAGGCGCGCCAGCGCGGCGCAATCGAGCCGGGCGCCGTCGACGGCGCCCGCCGCGTCGAGCCGTGCCAGGTCGTCGAGCAGATCCGCGGCGTCGGCCTGCAGCGAGGCCGCGCGCGCCAGGGTCGCCGCACAGCCGGGGAAGTGCGCCGACAGCCGCGGCATCACGTCGAGGCGCAGCGCATTGCGGCGATAGCGCGGGTCGGCGTTGCTCTCATCGTCGACCCAGGCAAGGCGATGCGCCTGCGCGTAGCCGGCGAGCTCGGCGCGTGACAGACCGAGCAGGGGCCGCAGCAGCGCCGCGCGCCATCCCGGCCGCGCCTGCAGCTCGGCCATCGCCGCCAGCCCCTTCGGCCCGGCGCCGCGCAGCAGCTGCAGCAGCACGGTTTCGGTCTGGTCGTCCTGCTGGTGGGCGGTGAGGAGGAAATCCGCGTCGACCCCGGCGAACACACGCTGCCGGGCCTGGCGCGCAGCCGCCTCGATCCCGGCGGGATCGTCCGGTGCGACGCTTACGCGATGCACTGCCAAGTCGACGCCGGCTTCGGCGCACAGCCGCGCGCAGAAACCGGCCCAGTCGTCGGCATGCGGCGACAGGCCGTGATGGACGTGCACGGCGGAAAGGGAGAAGGGATGGCGCGTGCGCAGCGTCGCCAGGACATGCAGCAGCACCGTGGAGTCGAGGCCGCCGGAAAGCGCCAGGCTCAGGCGCGCGTGCGGCGGAACGCGGCGGGCGAGCACGTCCGCCACCGCGTCGACGACGGCCTTACTTGGCAGCGGCTTCCTTGAAGCTGCCATACGCCCGCAGGCGCTGGTAGCGCGCGGCGAGCAGCGCATCGAGCGGCTGGCGGCGCAAGTCGACGAGGGTGTCGGTGAGCGCACGGCGCATGGCCTGGAACATCGCGTCCCAGTCGCGCTGCGCGCCGCCAAGCGGCTCCTCGATGATGCGGTCGACCAGGCCGTTGGCCTTGAGGCGGTCGGCGGTGATGCCGAGCGTCTCGGCGGCGACCGACGCTTTCTCGGCGCTCTTCCACAGGATCGAGGCGCAGCCCTCGGGCGAAATGACCGAGTAGGTCGAGTACTGCAGGATGAGCGTGCGGTCGCCGACGCCAATCGCCAGCGCGCCGCCGGAGCCGCCCTCGCCGACGATGGTGCAGACGATGGGCGTCTGCAGTTCGGCCATGACGTAGAGGTTGCGCGCGATCGCCTCGGACTGGCCACGCTCCTCGGCGCCAATGCCAGGATACGCACCCGGCGTGTCGATGAAGGTGAAGATCGGCATGCGGAACTTCTCCGCCAGGCGCATCAGGCGCAGCGCCTTGCGGTAGCCCTCGGGGCGCGGCATACCGAAATTACGGTAGATCTTTTCCTTGGTGTCGCGCCCCTTCTGGTGGCCGATCACCATCACCGGCTCGCCGTTGAAGCGCGCCATGCCGCCGACGATCGCGGCGTCGTCGGCGTAGGCGCGATCGCCGTGCAGCTCGGAAAAGTCGGTGAACAGGCCCTGCACGTAGTCGAGCGTGTAGGGCCGCTGCGGATGGCGCGCCACCTGCGACACCTGCCAGGCGTTGAGCTTGGCGTAGATGTCCTTGGTCAGCGTCTGGCTTTTCTTCTGCAGGCGGCGGATCTCTTCCGAGATGTCCAGTGCCGAGTCGTCCTGCACGAAGCGCAGTTCTTCGATCTTGGCTTCGAGCTCGGCGATCGGCTGCTCGAAGTCGAGGAAGGTGGTTTTCATGAAACGTTCATCGAAAACAGGTCAGCCCGGCATTTTAGCAGCCCGCGCCGACCGCCGGCTTCAGTGATGGTGATGACCGTGGGCGCCGTGGGCGTGACGATGCTCGATCTCGTCCGGCGTCGCCGCGCGCACGTCGGACACGACGCACTGGAAATGCACGGCCTGGCCGGCGTAGGGGTGGTTGCCGTCGACGACGACCTTTTCCTCGGCGATGTCGGTCACGGTGTAGAGCAACTCCTCGCCGCCATCCACCGGCGCACCGACGAACTGCATGCCGACTTCGATGTTGGGCGGGAAGGCTTCGCGCGGCTCGATGCGCACCAGGCTCTCGTCGAACTCGCCGAAGGCGTCGACCGGCTGCAGCTTGAGGTCGACCTGCTCGCCCACGGCCTTGCCCTCCAGCGCCTGCTCGACCATGGGGAAGATGTTGTCGTAGCCGCCGTGCAGGTAGCTCACCGGCTCGTCGCTCTCCTCCAGCAGTTTGCCTTCGAGGTCGCGCACGACGTAGGTGAGGGTGACGACCGTATTCTTGCCAATGTTCACTTGAGTTCCTTTACGAGTTGAAGCACGTCCGCCGCATGGCCGCGGCTGGACACGCCGTACAGGGCATGACGGATGACGCCCTGCTTGTCGATGACGAAGGTCGAGCGCACCACCGTCTTGCGCATCGCCCCATCCACTTCCTTGTCCTGCAGCACGCCATAGGCGGCGCAGGTCGTCTCTTCCTTGTCCGCGAGCAGGCGCACGCTGATGCCGTGCTTGTCGCGGAATTCCCCGTGCTTGATGCAGTCGTCGCGCGAGACACCGAGCACGGTGGCGCCCAGCTTGGCGAAATCGCGCTCGAGCTCGGAAAACTCGATCGCCTCCGTGGTGCAGCCCGGGGTGTCGTCACGCACGTAGAAATACAGCACCAGGACCTTGCCCCGGAACTGCGACAACTCGATGATATTCATGTCCGCGTCCGGATTGGAAAAATCCGGCGCGCGATCCCCGGCTTTCAGCATGGATCACTCCGCACGTGTTTTCGCGGCATTCTACAGGGCAAAACCGGCCGCATCGCTATAATTCTTTCCATGAAAAATGCCCTGCTCGGCGGCCTTCCGCCCGCCCGTTTCCTGCGTGAGGTCTGGCACAAGCGGCCGCTCCTGATCCGCAACGCCGTGCCGGACTTCGCCGGCCTCATCTCGCCCGGGGCGATGCAGGATCTGGCCTGCCGCGACGACGTCGAATCGCGCCTGATCCAGGGCAGTGGCAAGCACTGGCAGCTCGACCACGGGCCCTTTCGCAAAAGCGATTTCAGGCGCCTGCCGAAGACCGATTGGACACTGCTCGTGCAGTCGCTCAATCACTTCCTGCCCGAGGCCGATGCGCTGCTCGCCCGCTTCGACTTCATCCCCCACGCGCGGCTCGACGACCTGATGGTGAGCTACGCCGTGCCGGGCGGCAGCGTCGGGCCGCACTTCGATTCCTACGACGTCTTCCTGCTGCAGGGCACGGGGCACCGCCGCTGGCAGATCAGCACGCAGAGCGACCTGGCGCTGATCGACGGCGCGCCGCTGAAGATCCTGCGCCGCTTCAAGGCGGAAGACGAATGGGTGCTCGGTCCCGGCGACATGCTCTACCTGCCGCCGCACGTCGCGCATTACGGCGTCGCCGAGGACGCCTGCACCACCTACTCCATCGGCTTCCGCGCGCCGACCGCCGACGAACTCGCCCAGGGCTTCCTCATGCACCTGCAGGACAGCATCCAGCTCGAAGGCCGCTACGCCGACCCCGACCTGCGGCTGCAGAAGCATCCGGGCGAAATCGGCCGCGCGATGCTCGACCAGATCGAAGCCATGCTCGCGAAAATCAAATGGGGGCGACGCGAGGTCACCGAGTTCGCCGGCCGCTACCTTTCCGAACCCAAGCCCAACGTATTCTTCGATGCGCCCGCCGCGCCGCTGACCCGCGCCGCCTTCGACAAGGCCGCCAGCCGGCACGGCGTCGCGCTCGACCCGAAATCGCGCCTGCTGTTCGCCGGGGCGTGGTTCTTCATCAACGGCGAGGCGTTCACGCCCGCCGCCGAGGAAACCGCCGCGCTGAAGCTGCTGGCCGACCGGCGCCGCCTGGCCGGTCCCCTGCCCGCCGCCCTGCGCGCGCGCCTGTACGACTGGCATCAAGCCGGCTGGCTGGAGATCGCTGCCCCATGAGCACCTTCGAGACCCCTTCCGAATTCCGCGACGCTTTCGACGCCCTGCTCGCCGGCACCCACCGGCAGCTGTGCGTGTACGACCACGACCTCGCGCTCTACGAACTCGATCATGCGTCGCGCCACGCGGCGCTGCGCGCGTTCTGCGTCGCCGGCGGCGGCCGCAGCCTCGAGCTGCTGCTCGACGACATCGGCCGCGTCGCCCGCGACCATCCGCGCCTGATGCAGCTGGTGCGCGATTTCGGCCACGTGCTCGTAGTGCGCCAGGCCGATCCCGGCATGCCGCGCCCCGACCAGGCTTTCGTGGTCAGCGACCGGCGCGGCGTGCTGCTGCGCGCCGACAAGGCCGCGGTGCACGGCGCCGCGCATGCGGACGACCCGGCCCGCGCAGCCGCGCTGCTGCAGGACTTCGAAGGCATGTGGCAGCGCGCGCCGGCGCAGGTGTCAGCGACGACCCTCGGCCTCTGACAGCCGTTCCAGCCAAGCGAGTTCGGGCGCGCTGAAGCCGGCCTGGCGGCGCGCCGCGAAATTGAGCGGCGGCTTCAGCGCCGGCGCGTCGTAGTCGACCAGCAGCTGGCGGAACGTCGCCTCCGGGTCGATCCCGCGTTCGGCGCACAGCCACGCGAACCAGCGGCTGCCGATCGCGACATGCCCGATCTCGTCGCGTTCGACGATGCCGAGGATCTCGATCATGCGCGTGTCGTTGGCCGCCTTCAGCTTGGCGACGATCAGCGGCGTGGCGTCGAGCCCACGCGCTTCCAGCACCCGCGGGACCAGCGCCATGCGCACCAGCGGATCGTGCGCGGTCTTCAGCGCCATGTCCCACAGCCCGGTGTGCGCCTTGAAGTCGCCGTAGGCGTGGCCGAGCGTCGCCAGGTGCGCGTTGAGCAGCTCGAAATGCTGCGCTTCCTCGTCGGCCACGTGCAGCCAGTCGGCGTAATAGTCGGCGGGCAGGCTGGCGAAGCGGTGCGCGGCGTCGAGCGCGAGGTTGATCGCGTTGAATTCGATGTGGG
Source organism: Pseudomonadota bacterium (assembly GCA_041694715.1). Lineage (GTDB taxonomy): Bacteria > Pseudomonadota > Gammaproteobacteria > Burkholderiales > Thiobacillaceae > Thiobacillus. The sequence goes on from JBGFSF010000043.1 coordinate 200,207, forward strand.
CGAGCGCGTGGACGAGCGCGGCCCGGCCGGCCGGCGTGTCCGCGCGGCGCCGCGGCATCTGCTTCGGCGGCACCAGCTCGGGGCGCGCCGGCCGGCCCGGTGCGTCGAGGGGCGCGCGCGACGAATCGGCCGCGACGTCGACACGGCCGGCGAGGAAGTCGGCCTGCAGTGCATGCACGCACGCGACCTTGGCTGCCGGATCAGCGACGCGCAGGCACTCGGCGAGGCGCGCCGGGAGGCTCAGCGCCGTTCCACCCACCGGATGCCCGCCAGCGCGATGGCGAGGAAGATCAGCAGCGGCAGCGCCGACACCACGATCACCGGCCAGTCGTTCAACAGGCCGAGGTGGCCGAACAGCCGGCTCAGCAGGTGGAAGCCCAGCCCCGCCAGGATGCCGATGAAAAGCTTGCCGCCGGCGCCACCGACGCGCGGTCCCTGGATCGCGAAAGGCAGCGCGATCAGCATCATCACGGGGATGACGAAGGGGCTGAGGAACTTGGTCCACAGCGCGAGCTCGTAGCGCGTCGCCTTCTGGTTGTTTTCCTTCAGGTGCGCCACGTAGCGCCACAAGGTGCGCGCCGACATCTTCTCCGGCGCCACCAGCAGTACGCTGAGGATGTCCGGCGTCAGCACCGACTGCCAGCTGGCGCGCTCGCTGCGGGTGGCACGGATGGCGTCGGCCTCGAAGCGTGTCTCGACCACCCCGCGCAGGTCCCAGGTCTGGTCGCTGCGCCAGCCCGCCTCGTCGGCGGCGCGGATCGAGCGCAGCCGCCCCTCGGCGTCGAAGCCGTAGATCTCGATGCCGCGCAGGGTGTTGTCGGGCATGACCTCGCGGACATTGATGAAACTCGAGCCTTCCTTGACCCACAGCCCCGAGCGGAACTGCTGCGCCACCACCGAGCGCGTCGCCGACAGCTTGTAGCGCTGCGCGGTCTGGTCGGACCACGGCGCGACGTATTCGCCCAGCAGCAGCAGCAGCGCCGCCAGCACCACGCCGATGGCGGCGAAGACGCCGGCGACGCGCCAGCTCGACAGGCCCGACACGCGCATCACCGCGTATTCCGAATTGGCGACCAGCTTCGACAGCGCGAACAGGGTGCCGATCAGCGCGGCGACTGGAACGATTTCATACAGATGACCCGGCACGGAGAGCAGCACGACCACCGCGGCCTGGAGCAGGCCGTAGTCGTTGCGGCCGAGGCTGCCGAGTTCCTGCATCACGTCGAAGAAGGCGAACAGCACCAGCAGCGCCAGCAGCACGAAGCCCGAGGCCACCAGGACCTGCCGGGCAAGGTAGCGCGCCAGCAGGTTCATGCGCGCCCCCGGCGCAGGCCCGACGCGTGGAGGCGCCAGTAGAACAGCATCGCCGTGGCGGCGAGCATCAGCACGTGCGGCACACCGCCGCCCAGCCAGGGGTCGAGCTTGCCCTGCGCCACCCAGGCCTGCGCCAGCGACAGCAGGTTGTTGTAGACAAAGTAGACGAGCAAGGCGACCAGCAGCCCCCAGGAACGCCGCGCGCGCGTGTTGACGAAACTCAGCGGCACCGCCATCACCGCCAGCACCAGCGCCGAGAACGGCACGCCGAAGCGCCACAGCAGCTCGGCGTGGGCGAGCGGCGTGCCGTCGGCGAGCAGGCGGTCGAGCGGGGCATAGCGGATGTTCGCCTGCTGCGTGCCAACCGCGGTGGCGTCCAGCCGCATCCAGTAACGCTCGAACTGCACCACGCGGTAGTCAAGCTGGCCCGGCGTGCCCTCGTAGCGGCGTCCGTCCTTGAACACCAGATAGCGCGAGCCGTCGGCGAGCTCAGTATGGCTGCCCTCGCGCGCCAGCACCAGGCCGAGCTGGCCGTCGAGCCGCGACTGCATGAACACGTTGCGCACCGTGCCGGTCAGCGGATTGAGCGATTCCACGTAGTACACGCGTTCACCGGCGCCGGATTCGGCGAATAGGCCAGGCACGATCAATGCACTTTCGCTGCGGCTCTTCAGGTCCTGGCGATATTCGCCGCGCTTGGTCTGTGCCCACGGGTTGATCACCAGCGTCAGCAGCAGCATCACCAGCACGAAGGGTAGCGCGAACGCGAGCACAGGACGCAGCCACTGTGTCAGCGATATGCCGGCGTTGAACCAGATCACCATCTCGCTGTCGCGCCACATGCGCGACAGCGGCAGCAGCACGCCGGCGAACAGCGCGATCGTCATCAGCACCGGCAGGAAATAGAGCAGGGAAAACCCGAGGAAGGCGAACACCGCCTCGTTGGCGAGCTCGCCGCGCGCCACGTCGCCGAGCAGGCGGATGAACAGCACCACCAGCGCGATCGCGATCAGCACCGTGAGCACGCCGCCGGCGGCGAGCCCCATTTCGCGGGTCAGCGCGCGGCGATAAAGCATGGGAAAACGGTCTTGGCGTTCGCCAGGCGAACGGATTTTTGACATTCCGGCGTGCCCGCGCCAATAATCGCCGCATCGGCGACGCCGAGCTTCGCGGCGGCGGCAATTTGTATTTTTTTGAGCACGGACATGGAAAACAAGGAAATCGAACTCGAATTTAGCATAAAAAGCGGCGCCCCCGAAAAGCAGCGCACCGCCTGCGTGGTGGTCGGCGTGTTCGACCACCGCAAGCTTTCCGGCCCCGCGATCGACGTCGACCGCGCCAGCGACGGCTACCTGTCCGACATCCTGCGCGGCGGCGACATGGACGGCAAGGCCGGCGCCACCCTGCTGCTGCACAAGGTGCCCAACATCCTCGCCGACCGCGTGCTGCTCGTCGGCCTGGGCAAGGAACGCGACTTCCACGAGAAAGCCTACCGCGACGCCATCGCCACCGCGGTGAAGACGCTGCGCGACACCGGCTCGATGGAAGCCGTCATCACCCTCAGCGAAATCGCCGTGAAGAAGCGCGACGTCGCCTGGAACGTCGAGCAGGCGGTCGTCGCCGCGCACGACGCGCTATACCGCTTCAACCGCATGAAGAGCAAGCCGGCGGAGGCGCGCCGCCCGCTCAAGCGCGTCACCTTCGCGGTGTCGCGCCGCGGCGAACTGAAGTTCGGCGAGACCGGTCTCGCGCGCGGGCTTGCGATCGCCCACGGCATCACGCTCGCCAAGGACCTCGGCAACACACCGTCCAACGTCTGCACCCCGGAATACCTCGCCAGCCAGGCAAAGCAGCTCGCCAAGACCTACGGCTTCGGCTGCGAAATCCTCGACCAGGCCGCCTGCGAAAAGCTCGGCATGGGTTCTTTCCTGTCGGTCGGCAAGGGCAGCGACAAGCCGCCGCGCTTCATCGTGCTGAAGCACAACGGCGGCGCCAAGGGCGACAAGCCGGTGGTGCTGGTCGGCAAGGCGATCACCTTCGACGCCGGCGGCATCTCGCTGAAGCCGCCCGGCGAGATGGACGAGATGAACTACGACATGAGCGGCGGCGGCGCGGTGCTCGGTGCCTTCCGCGCCCTCGGCGAGCTCAAGCTGCCGTTGAACGTGATCGGCCTCGTGCCCTCGTGCGAAAACATGCCGGACGCGAACGCCAACAAGCCAGGCGACATCGTCAAGTCGATGTCCGGCCAGACCATCGAAATCCTCAACACCGACGCCGAAGGCCGCCTGATCCTGTGCGATGCGCTGACCTACGCCGAGCGCTTCGAGCCGGATGCCGTCATCGACCTCGCCACGCTCACCGGCGCCTGCGTGATCGCGCTCGGTGCGCACCCCAGCGCGCTGTTCGCCAACCACGACCCGCTCGCGCGCGAGATCGAGCACGCCGCCGATGAAGCCTGGGACCGCGTCTGGCGCATGCCGCTGTGGGACGACTACCAGGACCAGCTGAAGAGCAGCCTCGCCGACATGGCCAACATCGGCGGGCGCCCGGCCGGCTCGATCACCGCGGCCTGCTTCCTGTCGCGCTTCACGAAGAAATACCACTGGGCCCATCTCGACATCGCCGGCACCGCCTACAAGGGCGGCCGCGACAAGACCTCGACCGGGCGCCCGGTATCGCTGCTGGTGCACTTCCTGCTGAACCGCGCCGCCAAGTGACGTGACCGAGATCACCTTCTACACCTTCGCCGAGAACCCGCTCGACGTCGCCCGCCGCGTCGCCGCAAAAGCCTACGGCCAGGGCAGGCAGGTGATGCTTTACGCGCCGGAGGCCGCCGTGGCCGACGCCATCGACCGCCTGCTGTGGACGGCACCGCCGCTCGGCTTCGTGCCGCACTGCCGCGACACCGACCCGCTCGCCGGCGAGACGCCGGTGCTGATCGGCGCCGACGTCGACGCCCTGCGCTCGGCCGACGTCATGATCAACCTCGGTCGCGAACAGCCGGCCGCGTTCGCCCGCTTCGAACGCCTGGTCGAAATCGTCGGCACCGACGACGCCAGCCGCGAGGCGGGCCGGGCGCGCTACCGTTTCTATCAGGCGCGCGGCTACGCCCTGCAGACCCACGACCTGCGCCAGACCGCGGGGCCGGGGCAGCGATGAGCGAGCACCCCCTCGACAAGCTCGACGCACTGTTGCGCAAGCATCGCGGCGGCGCCGAGCCCGCGTTCGAGACGGCCGAGCCCGTGCCCCCGCCCGCCTCCGCGCACCTGGACGACCCACACGCGCACCGCAAGGCGCCGCCGCACGCCTGGTTGCCGGTGCTCACCGACGTGATCGAACGTGGTACGCCACCCGTCCCTGCGCCGGCGCCTGTGGCCACCCCCGTTGCGGCCCCTATCGAGCACGCTGTCGCGGAAGCACCACCGCCCGCCCCGCCCCGCCCGGAACCGGCGCCACCTGCAGTCAGTGACACCTTGGCCGAAGAGCTGATGAGCGAGCTCGCGCCCCGGCTGTCCGAGGTCATGGAAAAGCAGGTCGCCGCAGAGCTCAAAAAAAACCTCGACCAGACCGTCTCGACCCTGCTCGCCCAGCTCGACGTCAACGTGCGCGAGATCGTGCGCGAGGCCGTCGCCGAAAAGCTCAAGCAGCCGCGCGACCCGTCAGCCTGACGCGCCGGCGCATGCAGTCTTTGGGATTCGCCCCGGTCTTTGGGATAATTGCGCTTTTGCCCGCACGTCATGGAACTCGCCAAATCCTTCGAACCGGCTGACATCGAGAAACGCTGGTACGCCCAGTGGGAAAGCGCCGGCTACTTCAAGGCGGGAGACACGCCCGACGCCCCCGCCTACTGCATCATGCTGCCGCCGCCCAACGTCACCGGCACGCTGCACATGGGCCACGCCTTTCAGCACACGCTGATGGACGCGCTGACGCGCTACCACCGCATGGCGGGCGACAACACGCTGTGGCAGCCGGGCACCGACCACGCCGGTATCGCCACGCAGATCGTCGTGGAGCGCCAGCTCGACGCGCAGGGCGTCTCGCGCCACGACCTCGGCCGCGAGAAATTCCTCGAAAAGGTGTGGGAGTGGAAAGAGCACTCCGGCTCGACCATCACCCGCCAGATGCGCCGCCTCGGCACCAGCCCGGACTGGGGCCGCGAGCGCTTCACCATGGACGAAGGTCTGTCGAAAGCGGTCACCGAAGTCTTCGTGCGCCTCTACCGCGAAGGCCTCATCTACCGCGGCAAGCGTCTGGTGAACTGGGACCCGGTGCTGCAGACCGCGGTGTCCGACCTCGAAGTCGTGAGTCAGGAGGAAGACGGCTTCATCTGGGAAATCAACTACCCGCTCGAAGACGGCAGCGGTCATCTCACCGTCGCCACCACCCGCCCCGAGACCCTGCTCGGCGACACCGCTGTCGCCGTGCACCCCGAGGACGAGCGCTACAAGCACCTGATCGGCCAGCACGTGCGCCTGCCGGTCGCCGAGCGCAGCATTCCGGTCATCGCCGACGACTACGTCGACCGCGAGTTCGGCACCGGCGTCGTCAAGATCACACCTGCGCACGACTTCAACGACTGGCAGGTCGGCCAGCGCCACAAGCTCGTCGCGATCAACGTGCTCACGCTCGACGCGAAGATGAACGAGCTGTGCCCCACCGAATACCAGGGCCTCGACCGCTACGACGCGCGCCAGAAGCTGCTCGACGAACTCCAGTCCAAGGGTCTGCTCGTCTCGGCCAAGCCGCACAAGCTGATGATCCCGCGCGGCGACCGCACCCACGCAGTGATCGAACCCATGCTCACCGACCAGTGGTTCATGAGCATGGAAGGGCTGGCGAAGCAGGCGCTCTGCGTGGTCGACACCGGCGAGCTTAAATTCGTGCCGGAGAACTGGACCACCACCTACCGCCAGTGGCTGGAGAACATCCAGGACTGGTGCGTGTCGCGCCAGCTGTGGTGGGGCCACCGCATCCCCGCCTGGTACGACGCCGACGGCAATTTCTACGTCGCGCACAGCGAGGAAGAAGCCCGCAAGCAGGCCGGTGGCCGCGAACTCACGCAGGACAACGACGTCCTCGACACCTGGTTCTCGTCCGCGCTGTGGCCCTTCTCGACGCTGGGCTGGCCCGACGAAACGCCGGAACTGCAGCGCTACCTGCCGACCTCGGTGCTCGTCACCGGCTTCGACATCATTTTCTTCTGGGTCGCCCGCATGGTGATGATGTCGCTGCATTTCACCGGCAAGGTGCCGTTCCGCGAGGTCTACGTCACGGGCCTCGTGCGTGACTCCGAAGGCCAGAAGATGAGCAAGTCGAAAGGCAACGTGCTCGATCCGATCGACCTCATCGACGGCATCGCCGTCGACGACCTCGTCGCCAAGCGCACCCAGGGCCTGATGAACCCCAAGCAGGCCGCCGGCATCGAGAAGCGTACCCGCCGCGAATTTCCCGAGGGCATCGCGGCCTACGGCACCGATGCCCTGCGCTTCACCTTCGCGAGTTTGGCCACGCACGGCCGCGACATCAAGTTCGACCTGCAGCGCGCCGAAGGCTACCGCAACTTCTGCAACAAGCTGTGGAACGCCACCCGCTTCGCGCTGATGAACCTGGAAGGCCACGACTGCGGGCAGGACGGCAACCAGCCGATGGACTTCTCGGACGCCGACCGCTGGATCGCCGCGCGCCTGCAGCAGGCCGTCGGCGAAGTGCACGAAGCCTTCGCCGCCTACCGCTTCGACCAGGCTGCAAGAGCGGTCTACGAATTCGTGTGGGACGAATACTGCGACTGGTATCTGGAGCTCGCCAAGGTGCAGCTGAACAGCGGCACGCCGGAACAGCAGCGCGCCACCCGCCGCACCCTGGCCACGGTGCTCGAAACCACCCTGCGCCTCGCCCACCCCATCATCCCCTTCATCACCGAGGAGCTGTGGCAGAAGGTCGCCCCGCTCGCCGGCGTCACGGGCGACAGCATCATGCTCGCGCCCTATCCCCAGTTCGACGAAGCGCAGCGCCACCCCGACAGCGTCGCACGCATCCAGTTGCTGAAGGAACTGGTCAACGCCTGCCGCACCCTGCGCGGCGAGATGAGTCTGTCGCCCGCCCAGCGCGTGCCGCTGGTGATCGAAGGTGATGCCGCCGCAATCAACGCGCTCGCCCCCTACATCGCCGCCCTCGGCAAACTCAGCGAAGTCAGTGCCGTGCCCGCGCTGCCGGAAGCCGACGCCCCGGTCGCCCTGGTCGGCGACATGCGGATGATGCTGGTGGTGGAAATCGACAAGGACGCGGAACGCGCCCGCCTCGCCAAGGAAATCGCGCGCATCCAGGGCGAAATCAAGAAGGCCGAAGCCAAGCTCGCCAATTCCAGTTTCGTCGACAAGGCTCCCGCCGCGGTAGTGCAGCAGGAACAGGCGCGGCTGGCCGACTTTGCCGCCATGCTGCAGAAGCTGGAAGCGCAGCACACAAGGTTAAGCTGATCGCTGTAATAACAACAAAAAAGCGCGGTTCAGACCGCGCTTTTTTGTTGTTATGCCTTTCCCCCTCAAAAGCAAAAGGCCGGGGTCTAACGACCCCGGCCTCCTATCAGTCAAGAAACAGACTGATGGATTACATCTTCCAGCTGTATTGGATACCCAGCGAGTTCTGGTACATCTGGATGGTGTTAGTACCCGTGGGCGTAACACCATCAGCAGCAAAGCCCTGGCCGGACACGTCGTTCTTGAGGGCGTGCATGTAAGCCATGGTGACTTCGTTGCCGGACGCCAGCGTGTAAGTGAAGCCCAAGGTAACATGGTCTTCAATCACCGCAGGGGCCAGAATGTTCAGTGTCGTTTCGCCGCAATTAACTGAACCCGCCATGCATTCGGCCAAGCTGGCCCCTACGATCGGGCTGTCAGTATGGCTGTAGCCTGCGCGCAGTGTCAGCTTCTGGCTGTATTTGTATTCCACACCCAGCTTCCACACGTCAATGTTGTCATAGCCAAAGCCGCCAGCGCTAGCCGGGGCACCCACCGCAGTGACCTCCCCATAGTTGATGCGCTGGTAATCCAGTGCAAGCTTGACTGCGGGGGTTGCCTGCCAGGCGACACCGAGGTTGTAGTTTTCAGGAAGGTCGAAATCGCCGTTTTCCAGGAACAGCCAGTTATATTTGTCGAACTCCTCGAAATTAATCTCGGAAGAGTAGGCTGCACCGACGGTAATGGTCGGAGTGATCTTGCCCAGATAGCCGACGCGCACACCGTAGCCGAAGGAATCGTCATGCTCCGAAGTCGGGCCACCTAAGCCGTCTGCCTTGAACAGCTGGTAGCCGATCAGCGGGGAAACACCGATGGAGTGGTTGGGGGCGACCTTGTAAGCCAAGGTAGGGGCAATAACCAACTGCATGAGATCAATGCCCAAGGCACCCGGCGCACCGAAAAGGTTCGTCCCCGGCATGACTTCGGAGTAATGCGTGTTCATGCCGCCATTGCCGTACACCGTCACGCCCAGCGCGAGGTTGTTGTTGACCATGCGGTTGTAGCCAAATTCAGGGATCAAATGGTAGCTGTCGTCGCTTTCGACCGAAACATTCATGCCGGAACCACCCCAATTTTCCATTGTGGCTTCACGAATCGGGCTGAACAGGTCCACGCCCAAATCAATGCGGTTGCCGACAAAGGCCGCCGCCGCAGGGTTGTTGGCGCCAAAGAAGGCGTCTTCAGTATTGGTCGTGGACGCGCCTGCCATGCCCTTGGCCTTCATGCCGTAGCCGTGCGCGAAATAACCGTTGGTGGCGTAGGCGCTGGTGGCCAGACCGGCCAGCGCCATGAATGCGAATACGCGGGTGAATTTCATCTTGTCTCCTTGGGGCGAATGTTCGGTGCAGGGGGTTATGTCTCTAACCTGTGCGCTAGGCTACCGCCGGGCGGCGCCGATGACAAGGCGGACGCGCCTTCCGAGCAAAGCCTTTGCAACGGTTGTGGTACAAATGTCACACCAACAAAAACGGGCCGAAGCGATTCGGCCCGTTTTTCATGCGGCGTCATGCTGCGGCAACGCGGCCGCTGTCCACCCGGTCAGATGAACAGGCAGATGTCGGTCTCGCCGGCGAACTCGAAGAAGGTGGCGGCGCCGCCGTACTCGAGGCCGTCGATGAAGTCGGAATGCTCGAAGCCGAACAGTTCGACGGTCATCTGGCAGGCGATGAATTTCACCTCGGCCTCCTGGCACAGGCTGCGCAGGTCGGGGATGGTGGCCACGCCGTTATTGGCGATGGTCTGTTTCATCAACGCGGTGGCGACGCTTTCATAGCCCGGGATGATGGCCTGGATGGCGTTGGGCATGTTCCAGTTGATGTTCTTGAACCACTTGGGGCCGAAGGGCATCTTCATCGGCATGCCGGGATTGCCGAGCGGGCTGACTTTCAGCACGGACAGGTCCTTGCGCACAAGCTGCAGGCCGTAGAAGGTGAAGAAGATCTGGGTTTCGTAGCCCAGCGCCGCCGCGGTGGAGGCCAGGATGAACGGGGGGTAGGCCCAATCCAGCGTGCCCTTGGTGGCGATGATGGCCATTTTTTTGCTTTCCATGCGCGTTGTCTCCTTGGTTCAATAAATAAAGCGCCGTCGGTTCCTGGCTGATCGCTCCTGGAACGTACGGCGCTCGGGTTGTTATGCGGTGCTTACTTCTTCTTCATGAAGAAGGTGAACTCGCCGCCGGCTTCGGCGGTGGACAGCAGTTCGTTGCCGGTCTGCTTGGCGAAGGCGGCGAAGTCCTTGACCGAGCCCGGGTCGGTGGAGAGGATCTTCAGGACCTGGCCGCTGGCGACTTCAGCGAGGGCCTTCTTGGCACGAAGGATGGGCAGCGGGCAGTTCAGGCCACGTGCATCGAGTTCTTTGTCGAAATTCATGGTTCTCTCCTTAACTAAATCGGCATGTACTAAAAAAGCTGCGATACCTTAAACCAGAAGGCCCGCCATTGCAACCAAAAATACTATTTACGACGGGAATCCAATCCGCTGGTACAGACTGCTCAGGCCGTGCGGGGCAGGCTGAGCGCATTGCCCGAGCGGGCCCAGGCCATGATGCCGCCGGCCAGGTTATGCATGTTGGCGAAGCCCTTGGAGGCCATGAAGGCGCAGGCCTGCGCGGAACGCGCGCCGGAACGGCAGTAGATCACGACCGGCTTGTCCTGAGGGATGTCGGCCGCACGCAGCGGCAGCAGGTGCAGGGGGATGTGGATGGCACCGCCGATCACGCCCTGCGCCACCTCGGCCTCGGTGCGCACGTCGATCAGGTGCGCCCCTTTGGCGGCCAGTTCGGCAACGTAGGCGGGATCGACTTCCTTGAAGCCAGACAGTCCAAACATAGGCGTCATACTCCTGTCGTGGAGAAATTAGAGTTTTCTAATATACCGGAAAGCGTCTCCCTCGCCAAGCCCGCCCGCCTCGTCCGCGGAAAAGCCCGAGCCCCAAACGCTTGCGGCGCAGCCACGTATCTGGCTGCGCCGCAAAACGGGTACCGGGAGGCCGGGCCAGGCCCGGCCGCATCAGCAGCGCTGGGCGCCGTGATACAGGTTGACGACGTGACGCGCCTCGGCGAAGAACAGCCAGCGCTCGAGCGCCGCGCCGATCAGGCCGGCAAACGCGGCGATCAGCGCGGCGGCCTGACCGCCCTGGGCGTTGAACACCCACACCAGCATCAGGCCGGGCAACGCAAAGCCGATGACGAAGACCAGCACGCGGATCAGCGTGGCTTTCTGGCGCGCCAACTGGAAGCCGAATTCCTGGGTGAGGAAGGTGCCGTGGGTGTGGCCAGTGTCGAGCAGCTTGATCTTGGCGCGGGTGAGGCCGGTCGCGGTGTTGATCGTGGGGGTGAGACCGGGGCTGCGGATCCAGAAATAGTAGATGGCCTTGAGCACCGCGGCGATCGACACGATCAGCGCCGACATGGCGAGGTAGGGCGTGAGTTCAAGCCCGGCGATCACCGCGCCGAGGAGGAGCAGCAGGCTGCCGCTGGCGTAGCCGAGGCCGAGGTAGTTGGCCGGCACGAGCGGGGTGTTCCACTGGCGAATGGTCTTCAGACAGGCGTAGATCATGCCGGTGGAAAACACCGTGATCCAGGCGAGCACCGCGGTGAGGAAGCCGCTCGTCACGCGCAGCCATTGCGGGGCGTCGAACATGATGCTGGCGAGATAGATCAGCGCCAGCGGCATGAACACGACGGCGAACACGCCTTCGCGCGACAACCACGAGGTGCGGAAGCGCGAAAACGCGCGCCAGGCATTCTTCGGGTTGGCCAGATGGAAGGTCGACGACAGCAGGCCGAAGGCGATCAGGCCGAGGGCGATGAGGCCGCCGGCGACCAGCTGGTCGTTGTTGAAGCCGCCGCCGAGCTTGAAGACGTCGGCGATGAACAGCAGCGAGATCAGGCCAAAGCCCGCGCCCGATGCGACGGTGAAGAAAATGACGGAGAAAGCGGGATGCATGGTGACTCCTGGGCGGTAACGGGGCTCAGCGACGGATCAGCTTGTTGGCGAACTGCTTGATGCTTTCCTTCAGGCCGCCCTTGGGCTGGGTGTCGATCTCGATCACCGGCTTGCGGCGCGGCGGCAGGTACTGGTTCGTCGGGTTGTAGTTGAGCTCGGGCATGAGCGGGAAGCCGCCGCGCTCGCGCACGGTGCGCGACACCGCCGAATCGGGATCGTCGAAGTCGCCGAACATGCGGGCGTGCGCCGGGCAGGTCAGCACGCACGAAGGCTGGCGTTCCTCGACCGGCAGGTTTTCGTCGTAGATGCGGTCGACGCACAGGGTGCACTTCTTCATCGTGCCGCTGGAACGGTCGAGTTCGCGCGCGCCGTAGGGGCAGGCCCACGAGCAGTAGTTGCAGCCCATGCACTTGTCCTGGTCGATCAGGACGATGCCGTCTTCGGCGCGCTTGTAGGAAGCGCCGGTCGGGCACACGGTAACGCAGTCGGCGTCCTCGCAGTGCATGCACGACATCGGGAAGTTGACCGTCTTGTTGTACGGATACTCGTCCATCTCGAAATGGCGGATCCGGTTGAACCACACGCCCGACGGCTCGGCGCCGTAGGGCTGGTAGTCGGACAGCGGGCCGATGGTGCCGGACGCGTTCCATTCCTTGCAGGCGATGGCGCAGGCGTGGCAGCCCACGCACACATCGAGGTCGATGACCAATCCAAGTCTCATGTTTGTGCTCGCTCTATTTATTCAGGGACGGCTCAGTTCTTCTCGTGGCTGCGGGCGTCGTAGCGCAGCACCTCGGGGCGATCGTAGTTGTCGCCCGGCAGCTTCTTCAGCGCGTCGAACTGCGGCCACGAACCGGTCTCGCCCGGCGCGGCCTTCCAGATCTTCACGCGCAGGTCGAACCACGCCGCCTGGCCGGTGACCGGATCGGAGTTGGTGACGCGGCGCTCGCCCGACTTCTCCGGCAGCAGCTCGGAAATCAGGTGGTTGAGCAGGAAACCCTTGGTCGCCTCGGAGGCGTTTTCCTTCAGGCCCCAGGCGCCCTTCTGCTTGCCAATGGCGTTCCAGGTCCACACGGTGTTTTCCTGCGTGCCTTCCATGGTCTTGACCTGGCAGCGGATCTTGCCGTTGTGCGACTCGACCCAGACCCAGTCGAAGTCCTGGATGCCCATTTCTGCCGCCTTGCGCGCGTTCATGTAGAGGTAGTTCTGCGCCATGATCTGGCGCAGCCACACGTTCTGCGAATCCCACGAGTGGTACATGAACATCGGACGCTGGGTCAGCGCGAAGAATGGATATTCCTGGGCGTCGACGCGCTGCTGTTCAAGCGGCTCGTACCACATGGGCAGCGGGTCGAAGTACTTCACCAGGCGCTCGCGATCGACCTGGTTGTTCGGCTGCGGACCGTCATACAGGCCCTGGCCGGCGAGGCGGAATTTCTGCAGCGGCTCGGAATAGAACTGCATGATGATGGGCTCGACCTTGCCGACAAAGCCAACGTCCGCCGCCACATCGAGATAGTCCTTGTTGGCGTAGCGCATGTATTTCTGGTTCTCGGGCCAGTGGTGCGCGTAGAAGCTCTGGTTCTCGATGTACTTTTCCCACTGGTTCGGGTTCGGCTCGCCCTTGAGCGACTTGGTGCCGTCCTTGCCGCGCCACCCGGCGAGGAAGCCGATACCGGGAGAACGCTCGAAGTTGACGATGAAGTCCTTGTAGCCCGAGAACTTGCGACTGCCGTCGGCGTTGGTGAAGGCCGGGAATTTCAGGCGCGAGGCGAGCTCGACCATGACTTCCTGCCACGGGCGCACGTCGCGGTCGGGGGTGACCAGCGGGTGACGGATCGCGTCGGCGGCCGCATCCGGCTCGGAGATCGGACGATCGAGCAACGAGATCGTGTCGTAGCGTTCGAGATAGGTCGTGTCCGGCAGGATCAGGTCGGCGAAGTTGGTCATTTCCGAGTGGAAGGCATCGATCACCACCAGGAACGGGATCTTGTACAGGCCCGGCTCTTCCGGATCCTTGGCGCGCAGCATGTCCTGCACGTTCTTGGTGTTCATGGTCGAGTTCCACGCCATGTTCGCCATGAACAGGATCAGCGTGTCGATCGCGTAGGGATCGTGGTTCGCCGCGTTGGTGATGACCATGTGCATCATGCCGTGCGAGGCGATCGGCACTTCCCACGAGTAGGCCTTGTCGATGCGCAGCGGGTTGCCGAACTCGTCGACCACCAGGTCTTCCGGACGCGTCGGGAAGCCGAGCGGCGGACGCGACAGCGGGGTGTTCGGCGCGTTGATGATGTCGATGTTGTTTTCCGGCAGCTGGTGCGGCGGGATGGGCTTCGGATACGGTGCACGCGCGCGGAAGTTACCCGGGGCGTCGAGCGCGCCCAGCAGCATCTGGATCATGTGGATCGCGCGGCAGGCATGGAAGCCGTTGGAGTGCGCAGCAATCCCGCGCATCGCGTACATCGCGACCGGGCGCCCCACCACCTTGTCGTGCTTGCGCCCCCAGACGTCGGTCCATTCGATCGGCAGCTCGACGGTCTCCTTGAACGCGACGTGTGCCATTTCCAGCGCGATGCGCTCGATGGTCTCGGCCGGCAGGCCGCATTCCAGCGCGACATTCTCCGGCGCGTAACGCATGTCGAGGTAACGCTCGGCCATCAGCGACATCACGGTCTTGACGCGGCGGCCGTCGGGCGCAACGTATTCGCCGAACAGCGCCGGCGCGATATCGCCGTCCATGCCGTTCTTGAAGGCTTCCTTCTCGAGATCCCAGATCAGCGGGTGACCGTCCGCGTCGCGGAGGAACAGGCCGTCGCCCTTTTCGCCCGGCGTCTGCACCACCAGCCAGGAGGCGTTGGTGTAGCGCACCAGGAATTCATAGTCGAACTGCTCGTGCTTCAGGAGCACGTGCACCATCGACATGGCGAGCAGGCCGTCCATGCCCGGCTTGATCGGCAGCCACTCGTCGGCGATCGCCGAATAACCGGTGCGCACCGGGTTCACGGTGACGAACTTGCCGCCCTTGCGCTTGAGTTTTTCCAGGCCGATCTTGATCGGGTTGGACGAGTGGTCTTCCGCCACGCCCCACATCAGGAAGTACTTGGCGTAATCCCAGTCGGGCGCGCCGAATTCCCAGAACGAGAAGCCGATTGAATACAGGCCGGCCGCCGCCATGTTCACCGAGCAAAAACCGCCGTGCGCCGCCCAGTTGGGCGTGCCGAACTGCTGCGCCCACAGGCCCGTGAGCGCCTGCATCTGGTCGCGACCGGTAAAGTAGGCGAGCTTGGAGGGGTCGGTCGCGCGGATTTCCTCGAGACGGTCGGTCAGCACGTCGAGCGCCTGCTCCCACGAGATCGGCTCGTAGATGCCTTCGCCGCGCTCGGTGCCGGGCTTGCGCATCAGCGGCTGGGTCAGCTTCGCGGTCGAGTACTGCTTCATGATGCCCGCCGAGCCCTTGGCGCACAGCACGCCCTGGTTGGTCGGGTGGTTGCGGTTACCCTGGATGAAGCGGACCTTGTTGTCCTCCAGCGTGACCTTGATGCCGCAGCGGCAAGCGCACATGTAGCAGGTGGTGTACTTGATTTCCTGCGCGTCGTGGTTTTCGAGTTTGATCTTGGCGTTCATGCTGCCTCGTGGTTTGAAAAAATTGTTCCCGACGGCTCCTTGCGGAGTCGCGTTATTCCTGCCCGGATTTACACACTAGGTGACTGCTGGAAGCAGCGCCAGCGCACAAGTACGCCGCGCCGCGGGAACGACTTAATATTAAACTTTTCGAATATTCTGTTATTTTGCACTCGAGCGCCAGCCGCTGGCAAGCAAAACGGTTGATGCGCCCATAAGACGCATTGATGGAATTCCTTGATTTTTGTGTGGATTTACCCCCGCCGGGGACTTACTGCGGGGGCTGCGCCGGCAGTTCGGCCAGCAATGCCTCGACCTTTGCCAGCGCTTCGCCCTCGTCCCACTCGGTCGGCCCGGTCAGCACGTAACGGATACGCCCTGACGCGTCGAGCAGGAAGGTGGTCGGCAGCGCGAAGACCTTCCAGCGCTTGGTATTGCTGCCGTCCGGGTCGAGCAGGATGGGAAAGCCCAGCGTCATCTTAGCCAGGAAGGCGTCGACTTCCGCCCGCGTCTCGGCGCTGTCGAGTGCGACGATGACCAGGGGCCGCCCCGCCATCTTGTCCCGCAGGCGCTCCATCGAGGGCATTTCGCGCAGACAGGGTGGGCACCACGACGCCCAGAAATTCAGCAGCACCACCTTGCCGCGATAGTCCGCCAGGGTCTTCGTGGCGCCGGCGAGGTCCTGCGCCTTCAGTTCGGGCGCCGGTGTCGCCGGTCGCGTCTCGAACCCGGCGGCCTGCGCGCCGACCGCCCACACCAGGCCCACGAACAGGCCGCCCATCCATTGTTTCAAGTTCATCGACATCCCCAGTTGTCCCATTCACGCAAGAGCATGGCGTCCATACGGCGGCTCTCGGCGATTTCGAATTCAGTCGGCGTCTCGCGCATCCACCAGCCTTCGCGCAGATTCTCCAGAATCACGTGGCGGGTCGTCACGCCCTGCCGCGCCAGACTGTCGACCAGCCCCGGCAGCCAGGGCGTGGCCGCCGAGCGGCGCGGCTGCAACACGTTCACACGCAGACCGTCGAGACTGCCGAAGGCCAGGTATTCCGGTTCGGCGAGTGGCTCCGCCACGGTATAGAGATTGGGGTAGACCAGCATCACGCACAGACGCCGCCGCTCCGCCGCGTCGAGCGCCGCCGCGCCGCGCAGCACCGGCACCGCGGCGCGCGAAACCGCGTAGACCAGGACCGACTTGCCGTGCGCGAGTCCGGCGCGCAGGAAGCCGGCCATGTCCGCCGCCGGCACAGCATCCATGCTGCTTGGCAATTGCGGCAGGAAGTAGGCGCTCACCAGATCGAGCGACCAGGTCTCGACGCCGCGTGCGGCGAGTTGCCCGGCCGCGTGCAGCTCGGGCTCGGTGCGGCCACGCTCGGGCGACACCCACAACACCCGGCGATCCCCCTCGGTGGCGAACACGCGGTGGTCGGGGGCGTCCGCGTACGCCGAGAGCGTGCCGGCGGCCAGCAGGAAGGCGGTCGCGCTTTGCGTGAAGAACGTCTTGTACATGTCGGCTATCTTGCCGCCGCGCCCAGGCCTTGCAAGAGGCGCTTTGGACCAGCGAACCCCTTACGAAGCAACGCGCCAATGGCCGGAGCGCCCGCCCTGCTTTTCTAGCAGGCGGATGTCCGACATCGCCATGCCGCGGTCGACCGCCTTGCACATGTCATATATGGTCAAAAGCGCGACCGATACGCCGGTGAGCGCTTCCATCTCGACGCCGGTCTTGCCGACGGTTTCGGCGGTGACCGTGCAGGTGACCGTCGAGTGGGCAACATCGTGCGCGAAGTCGACGCTCACTTTCGTCAGCGCGATGGGATGGCACAGGGGAATCAGCTCGGCCGTGCGCTTGGTCGCCTGGATCGCGGCGATGCGCGCGATGCCGAGCACGTCGCCCTTGTCGGCGCGGCCGGCGAGGATGCGTGCCAGCGTCTCGGGTAACATGCGGATGCGCCCTTCCGCGACCGCGACGCGGCGGGTGTCGGCCTTGGCTGCGACGTCGACCATGACGGCGCGGCCGCCCTCGTCGAAATGGGTGAACTCGCTCATGACAGGAACCTGATGGACAATCCGCGCATCCTAATCGAAATGCCGTTGCCTGCCTGCCCCCCGCTCTGATGTTCCTCCTGCGCACCCTGCTCGCCGTTTCCCTCGCCGTCCAGCCGGTCGTCGCGTCCGACCTGCCCGATCTGGGCGAGGTGTCGCGCCAGTATTTCTCCGATCAGGAAGAACAGGCGCTCGGCCGCGCGATCATGCGCGACGTCTACACCGACCCGCGCTACCTCGACGACCCCGAGATCGAGACCTACCTCAACCAGCTCGGCTACAAGCTGGTGTCGATGAGCACGCGCAACCAGCGCGAATTCGTCTTCTTCGTCGTCGACGACCCCACCATCAACGCCTTCGCCATGCCGGGCGGCAACATCGGCGTGCACACCGGGCTGCTCGTCGCCGCACAGAACGAGTCGGAACTCGCCGGCGTGGTCGCGCACGAAATCGCCCACGTCACCCAGGACCATATCGCCCGCATGGTCGCATCGCAGAGCCAGAGCCAATGGCCGACTCTGGCCGCGCTGGCGCTGGCGCTCCTGGCGTCGCGCTCCAACTCCAACGTGGCGGGCGCCGCCATCGCTGCCACCCAGGCCTATTCGATCCAGAGCCAGCTCAACTACAGCCGCGACTACGAGCGCGAAGCCGACCGCCTCGGCTACGACATGCTCGTGCGCGCCGGCTTCGATCCGCGCGGCATGAGCGGCTTCTTCAACCGCCTGCAGCGCGCCAGCCGCTTCTACGACAGCAGCGCGCCCGCCTATCTGCGCACCCACCCGCTCACCAGCGACCGCATCGCCGACATGGAAGCGCGCAGCGAATCGGCACCCTACCAGCAAGTGGCGGACAGCCTCGACTTCCAGCTGGTGCGCGCCCGGCTGCGCGCCCGCGAGGGCACGCCGCACGACGCCGTGGCAAACGCGCGCGCCGCGCTCCGCGATCGCCGCTTCAGCAGCGAAGCCGCGGCCCGCTACACCCTCGTGTCGGCCTTGCTGCGCGCTCGCGCCTTCCAGGAAGCGGAGACCGAACTGAAGCCGCTGCTGACCGGCACGCCCCATCCCATGATTCGGCAGCTCGCCGCGCAGCTTGCGCTCGCCGCCGGCGACGCCGCGCTCGCCCTCAAGCGGTACGAAGCCGGCACCGCCGCCCATCCGGGCTATCGTCCGATGCAATATGGCTACCTCGCCGCGCTGCTGGCCAACGCCCGGTCGGCCGACGCCCTCGCCCGCATCGAACGGCAGCTGGTGCTGTATCCGCTCGACCGCCGCCTGTGGCGACTGGCGGCCGAGGCGCACGCCCAACTCGGCCACCGCCTGCTCAGCCATCGCGCGCAGGCCGAGGTGTTCGCGCTGAGCGGCAACCTCGTCGCCGCCATCGAGCAACTCAACCTCGGCATCCGCGCCGGCGACGGCAATTTCCACGAACTCTCGGCGGCCGAAGCGCGGCGTCGCGAGTGGCAGGAAGCCGAGAAGACGCAGCGCAAGAATTGAGCGCACCCTGCCCAATCCCCTTATTTCATGCGGCTGGTAGGAATTTACCCCGCAATATTCCCGCAAAAATATCCCTGCGGTCTTGCCATCAAAAAACGAATTCCACTATGCTTGGGTCATCCATAGAGTGGATAGCGTTCCCCGCAGGGCACCCCCAAGAGGAAGCGCTCACATCATGACGTCAAAAATTAGGAGGATGACCATGCGAAAGTATGTAGCAGCAGCCTGTGCGATCAGCGCCCTCATGCTGTCGGGTAGCGTTCTGGCCCAGCAGGCAGGCGCCGCAGCTCCCAAGAAAGAAGAAACCGGCAAGGACATTGCCTTCAACCGCACCAAGGGCAACTGCCTGGCCTGCCATGCGATGCCCACCGTGCCCGATGCGCAGTCGCCCGGTCTGTATGGCCCGCCCCTGATCGCCATGAGCGCTCGCTACCCCAGCAAGGCCGCCCTGCGCGCCCAGATCTGGGACGCTACCGTCGCCAACCCCGGCAGCTCGATGATCCCCTACGGCAAGCACGGCGTGCTGACGGAAGCCGAAATCGATAAAGTGACCGACTTCGTTTACGGTCTGTAATTTTGTTCAATCAGGAGACATTGCTCATGAACGCACTTCGTAGAAACGTACTGAAAGGCGCTGCGGGCGCCAGCGCCGTGGCCGTGGCCGTGGCCGCCGGTCTGCTCAAGCCCACCCAGGCGATGGCCGCCTGGAACAAGGCCGCCTTCGAGTCCAAGA
>JBGFSF010000037.1:0-54528 GCA_041694715.1 Pseudomonadota bacterium
GGTCACCTTGTTCGAGAAGATGCCCTTGCAGCAAGCCTTTCCGGGCAGCGATCCCAGTTCCGGCAGCATCACTATCAACAACCAATTGAATTTGTTCACGTTTTAACCGGACAGCAGTGAGAAGAAGCAGTAACAAAGAAGGAACAATAGGGGGCAGTTCAGACCACGATTTCCATCGCCCCAACGAAAAAGACCGGGTTCCCCAGCCTTTCTTGTTTCTGCGGTTGTTGCTGCTTATCCCGCCTGCATGGATAAACTTCTCTGGTTTATTGCTGGAAGGCAGCTCCAAAGCGCAAACCGGACCGTCATGATCATCCCCATGACAGTCCGTTCAGGCCGAGAAAGGGACGTGCTCGGTACCATCTCAGCTGATTTTTCCCAATCCGGCGTTCCGCACATTCATGGTCTATGAATAAGGGTCTGCCCAGGCGCATCCGCAGTTCGGACACCGCCGACCGGGCACGTCCACCGATGCAAGGAGGCCCCCATGGACATCGCAGATCGCGGCTTTGCCGTACACAATTCCACTTTAGCCAACTATGTTGCGACCGATCCCCTCGCCCGTGACCAGATGCAAAGCAGACGCCTGCACGAACCCGAGCAGATCCTCAGCACTACCGATCCGATGACGGGCCTGGAGATCGACGACGTGTCCGGACATCCCTACCTGGTCGATGGCAACGTCACGATGTATTTCGAGTCCGAGTCCACCCGCCAGGCATTCATGGACATGCCGATCGACCATCCCTTCCACCTGGTCGACAACCCGACCGACGAGGGATACGACGAGGGCTGAGGAATCAGGCTTCCCTGAACAACTGGATCGCCTCGTCCAGCCGCTGCACGCCGTGCACGGTCATGCCGGCGATCTTCTGCTTGGGCTGATTGGCGGCGGGTACTATCGCCTGGGTGAAGCCGAGCTTGGCGGCTTCCTTCAGGCGTTCCTGGCCGCGCTGCACCGGGCGGATCTCGCCGGCAAGTCCCACCTCGCCGAACATCACCAGCTTGTCGGGCAACGGCTGACTGCGCAGAGATGAGACGATGGCGGCGAGCACCGCGAGGTCGGCGGCGGGTTCGCTGATCTTCACCCCGCCCACCGCGTTGACGAACACGTCCTGGTCGAAGCAGGCGATGCCGGCGTGGCGGTGCAGCACGGCGAGCAGCATGGCGAGGCGATTCTGCTCCAGACCCACGCTCAAGCGGCGCGGGCTCGGCGCGTGGCTGGTGTCGACCAGCGCCTGGATTTCCACCAGCAGCGGCCGCGTGCCTTCCTGCGTGACCAGCACGCAGGAACCGGGCACCGGCTCGCCGTGGCGCGACAGGAAAATCGCCGAGGGATTGGACACGCCCTTGAGGCCCTTCTCGGTCATGGCGAACACGCCGATTTCGTTGACCGCGCCGAAGCGGTTCTTGAACGCGCGGACAAGCCTGAAAGACGAGCCGGTATCACCTTCGAAATACAGCACGGTGTCGACGATGTGCTCGAGCACGCGCGGGCCGGCGATGGCCCCCTCCTTGGTGACGTGGCCGACGAGGATGATCGCGGTGCCGGTCTGCTTGGCGTGGCGCGTGAGCTGCGCGGCGCATTCGCGCACCTGCGCCACCGAGCCGGGCGCCGAGGTCAGCGCCTCCGAATATACGGTCTGGATCGAGTCGATCACCGCGACGTCGGGCGCAAGCTCAGTGAGCTGCGCGAGGATGGCCTCGAGGCGGATTTCCGGCAGCACCGGCAGGTTGGCTTCGGGCAGCGAGAGGCGGCGCGCGCGCAGCGCGACCTGGCGCGCCGATTCCTCTCCGCTCACGTACAGGGTCTTCTGCCGGCCGGAGAGCCCGGCCAAGGCCTGCAAGAGCAGCGTCGACTTGCCGATGCCGGGATCACCGCCGATCAGCGTCACCCCGCCCGGCACCAGGCCGCCGCCGAGCACGCGGTCGAGCTCGCCGATGTCGGTGGGGATGCGGCTTTCCTCGGAAGCCTCGACCTCCTGCAGCATCTGCACCCGGCTGGTCGCCGCCAGCGACTGGAAGCGCGGCTTGGTCGTTTCGGCGACGGTTTCGACGAGTGTGTTCCAGGCGTTGCACGCCGGGCACTGGCCCTGCCACTTGGGCGAGGTGCCGCCGCACTCGGTGCAGGTGTAGATCGTCTTGGTTTTAGCCACGCCTACGCGGGGAACACGCCGGTCGACAGATAGCGGTCGCCGCGGTCGCACACGATGGACACGATGACCGCGTGCTCGACTTCCTTCGACAGCTGCAGCGCCGCCCACAGCGCGCCGCCGGACGAGATGCCGGCGAAGATGCCTTCCTCGCGCGCCAGCCGGCGCGTGGTTTCCTCGGCGTCCTGCTGCGTCACGTAGATCATGCGGTCGACGCGTTTCGGGTCGCAGATCTTCGGCACGTATTCCTCGGGCCATTTGCGTATGCCGGGGATCTGCGCGCCTTCGGTCGGCTGCACGCCGATGATCTGGATCGCCGGGTTCTGCTCCTTCAGATAGCGCGAGCAGCCCATGATGGTGCCGGTGGTGCCCATGCTCGAGACGAAATGGGTGATCCTGCCTTCGGTGTCGCGCCAGATCTCGGGGCCGGTGGTGCGGTAGTGCGCCTCGGGATTGTCGGGGTTGGCGAACTGGTCGAGGATCTTGCCGACGCCCTGTTTTTCCAGCGCCACGGCGAGGTCGCGCGCGCCTTCCATGCCGGCTTCCTTGCTGACGAGCTGCAGTTCGGCGCCGAAGGCGCGCATGGTCTGCCGGCGCTCGATCGACAGGTGCTCGGGCATGACGAGGATCATCTTGTAGCCGCGCATCGCCGCCGCCATCGCCAGCGCGATGCCGGTGTTGCCGCTGGTCGCCTCGATCAGCGTGTCGCCGGGCTTGATCTCGCCGCGCGCCTCGGCGCGCTCGATCATCGACAGCGCCGGGCGGTCCTTCACCGACCCCGCGGGGTTGTTGCCCTCCAGCTTCACCAGCACGATGTTCGTCGTCTCGCCCGGCATGCGCTTCAGGCGCACCAGCGGGGTGTTGCCGACGCAGTCCTCGAGGGTCTTGTACATTTACGGCCGCCCGATCGGGAAGTACTCGAAGCCCATGTCGCGCATCGCTTTCGGCTCGTAGAGGTTGCGGCCATCGAACACCAGCGGCGACTTGAGCAGCGACTTCATGGTGTCGAAATTGGGGCTGCGGAACACTTTCCACTCGGTAACGATGAGCAGTGCGTCGGCGCCCTTCAGCGCGTCCATCGGGCTGTCGACCAGCAGCAGGTCGGCGCGCTCGCCGTAGATGCGGCGGGTTTCCTCCATCGCCGCCGGGTCGTAGGCGGACACCGTCGCGCCCATCGCCCACAGCGCTTCGAGCATGGTGCGGCTCGGCGCCTCGCGCATGTCGTCGGTATTGGGCTTGAACGCGAGGCCCCACATGGCGAAGCGCTTGCCCTTGAGGTCGGTGCCCAGTTTCGCGGTGAGCTTGTTGACCAGCACCTGCTTCTGCGCGTCGTTGGCTTCTTCCACCGCGTCGAGCACGCGCAGCGGCACGCCGTTTTCCTGCCCGGTGCGGCGCAGCGCCTGCACGTCCTTGGGGAAGCACGAGCCGCCGTAGCCGCAGCCCGCATACAGGAAGTGGTAGCCGATGCGCGGGTCGGAACCGATGCCGTGGCGCACCTGCTCGATGTCGGCGCCGAGTTTCTCGGCCAGCACCGCAAGCTCGTTCATGAAGGAGATGCGCGTCGCCAGCATCGCGTTGGCGGCGTACTTGGTGAGTTCGGCACTGCGTACGTCCATCACCGTCAGGCGGTCGTGGTTGCGCTGGAACGGCGCGTAGAGCTGGCGCAGCAACTGGGTCGCGCGCTCGCTGTCGGTGCCGATGACGATGCGGTCGGGCTTCATGAAGTCGTCGACCGCTGCGCCTTCCTTGAGGAACTCCGGGTTCGAGGCGACGTTGAACTCGATCGCCGCGCCGCGCTTGGCGAGCTCCTCGGCAAGTGCCGTCTTGACCTTGTCGGCGGTGCCGACCGGGACCGTGGATTTATCTACGACGAGCTTGTAGTCGCTCATGTGGCGGCCGATGTTGCGCGCGGCGGCGACGACGTATTGCAGATCGGCCGAGCCGTCCTCGTCGGGCGGCGTGCCGACGGCGATGAACTGGATCTGGCCGAATTTCACCGACTCCTCGATGTCGGTCGTGAAGAAGAGGCGCCCGGCAGCGACGTTGCGCTTGACCATGTCTTCCAGCCCCGGCTCGTAGATCGGGATGCCGCCGGATTTGAGGATCTCGATCTTGGTCGGGTCGACGTCGAGGCACAGCACTTCGTTGCCGACTTCGGCCAGACAGGTTCCGGTCACGAGGCCCACATAGCCGGTGCCGATCACGGTGATTTTCACTGCATCTTCTCCCTAGATATTTTGTATGTCGAGTTGGATCTGCTTCAGCGCGGCCAATGGATCGGGCGCGCCGGTGATCGGCCGGCCGATCACCAGATCGGTCGCACCGGCACGCAGGGCTTCCGCCGGCGTCATCACGCGGCGCTGGTCACCGGTGTCGGCACCGGCCGGGCGAATGCCCGGCGTCACCAGGCGGAAGTACGCGCCGAGTTCGGCACGCAGCAACGCCGCTTCCTGCGCCGAGCAGACGACGCCGTCGAGTTTGCACGCCTGCGTCAGGCGCGCGAGGCGCAGCACCTGGTCGGCCGGCGCGCCGGCGACGCCGACTTCGTTCAGGTCTTCCGCGCTCATGCTGGTGAGCACCGTCACCGCGATCAGCAGCGGGCGTTTGGGCATGTCAGCAAGCGCCTCCTGCGCCGCCGTCATCATGCGGCGCCCGCCGGAAGCGTGCACGTTCATCATCCACACGCCCAGCCCCGCCGCTGCGCGGCACGCCGCCGCGACGGTGTTGGGAATGTCGTGGAATTTCAGGTCGAGGAAGACCTCGAAGCCGCGCGCGACCAGCGCGCGCACCAGCTCCGGCCCCGCCACGGTGAACAGTTCCTTGCCCACCTTGACCCGGCACAACGCCGGATCGAGCCGCTCCGCCAGCGCAAGCGCCGAAGCCGCATCCGGAAAATCCAGCGCCACGATGATCTTGTGCTTCATTGCCGTTCCCTGCCCCCTGAATCCTGCCCCCTAGATCCTAATTCCTAGCCTTCGCCTTCCCGCCGCTCCGGATCGAAACTGTCCCAGCGTCCGCACGCCGGACAGCGCCAGAAGAACTGCTTGGCCTTGAAACCGCAGCTGCCGCACTGGTAGCGCATCATGCGCTGGCTGTGCGCGGCGATCAGGCTTTTCTCGGCCTGCAGCAGTTCGCGGTCGTCCGGCTCGGCGTGGATCAACTCGGCCTCGAGCAGCCGGTCGAGCGTGCGCAGGCTGGGGGTGCGGCGCAGTTCTTCGCGCGCGAGCCGGCTTGCCGCCGCAGCGCCCTCGGTCTCCGACACCGCTAGATACAGCGCGTTGAACACGTCCTGCGACGGCTGCCGTGCATGCAGCGCGCGCAGCCACTGCACGCCTTCGGCCAGCCGCCCGAGCTGGCGGTAGCTGCCGAGCACGCGATCGACGACGAGCGCCATGTGCGCGGCGCTCTGCGTCTCGACCATGCGCCAGTCGGCAATCGCCGCCTCGTGCTTGCCGGCGGCGGCGTCGAGGTCGCCCGCCATGAGGTTCGCGCGCACCGACTGCCGGTTGATCTCGAGCGCCTGCTGCAGTTGCGCGACGGCCGCCTCGGGTTGCCCTTTAGCCGCCTCGAGCAGCGCGAGCTCGCAGTGGAAGTGTGCGATCTCGGCGTTGAGCGGTTTGCTCGTCTCCTTTTCCAGCAGGCGCGCGGCGTCGATCGCCTTCTGCCAGTCCTTTTCCTGCACGTAGATCTCCAGCAGGAAGGTGCGCGCCGCGCCATGCTGCGGCGTGTCGAGCAGCTTGGCGAACACCTGCTCGGCGCGGTCGAGCAGGCCGGCCTTGAGGTAGTCCTGGCCCAGCTCGGTCATCGCGCGCAGGCGCTGGTCCTCGGCCAGCCCCTCGCGCTCCAGCAGGTTCTCGTGCATGCGGATGGCGCGGTCGAATTCACCGCGGCGGCGGAACAGGCCACCGAGGGCGAAGTGCAGGTCGATGGTTTCAGGCTCGAGCTTGACGACTTCGAGAAAGGCCTCGATCGCCTTGTCGGGCTGCTCGTTGAGCAGGAAATTCAGGCCGCGGAAGTAGGAGTTCGGCAGCGCGCGCGACTCGGTGACGACGTGGCGGATGTCAATGCGCGCGGCGAGCCAGCCCAGCACGAAGAACAGCGGAAAAGCCAGCAGCCACCAGAACTCGAATTCCATGGATCAGGCAGACCGCGTGTCCGTGGTCGTGTCGGGTTCGACCGGCGGCTGCGCTTTTGCAGCCTGGCGGCGCAGACGGATCAGCGTCGGCAACAGGGCCAGGAGCCCGGTCGCCGCGCCCAGCACGAACGCCAGCCCCAGCATGACGATGAGCGGCGCCTGCCAGATGTAGCCGAGGTAGGAATAGAAAATCACCGAGTGGCTGTTCTTGAGCGCAAACCCGAGCACCAGCAGGAACACCAGCAGCTTGATCCCCAGCCCCAGGTAATGTGTGAAGTTTTTCATGGTCGCGCGCCGAATGATCCGGTGCATTCTACCCGCGCGACGCCATTCGCCCAAGATTGCAGCAGGCCGCGCCGGCATCGGCGCCCATGGAAACAACGCTCCATGGCATCCGCCACGCAAATAAAAACGGCGCCTTGCGGCGCCGTTCTGGGGGTGTCCGAGCCTGCGCTCAACCCGGGAAGTCGACCCGGTCGCGCAGCTCCTTGCCGGCCTTGAAGTGCGGCACGTACTTGGCCGGCACATTCACGCGCTCGCCCGACTTCGGGTTGCGGCCGATGCGCGCAGGTCGGAAGCTCAGGCTGAAGCTGCCGAAGCCGCGAATCTCGATGCGCTCGCCCTTCGACAGGTTCTTCGCCAGCGCGTCGAGGATCGTCTTCACCGACAGTTCGATATCCGCAACGGAGAATTGCGAATGTCGCGCCGCCAGCTGGGCAATCAGCTCGGACTTGGTCATGGCTTACTCGGCGCTCTTGTTGTCGAGCTTGGCCTTGAGCAGCGCGCCCAGGTTGGTCGAGCCGCTGGAAGCGGCCGACTCGGCGGCCATCTTCTTCATCGCCGCGTCCTGCTCGGTCATGTCCTTGGCCTTGATCGACAGGTTAATCACGCGGTTCTTGCGGTCGACGTTGATGACCATGGCTTCGATCTCGTCGCCTTCCTTGAAGTGGCTGCGCATGTCCTCGACGCGGTCACGCGAGACTTCCGATGCACGCAGGTAACCTTCCATGTCGCTGTCGAGCTGCACGGTGGCGCCCTTGGGTTCGACCGACTTGATCGTGCCCTTGACGATGCTGCCCTTCTCGTGGCCCGACGCGAAGCTGGTCAGCGGGTCGCCTTCGAGCTGCTTGATGCCGAGCGAGATGCGCTCGCGCTCGAGGTCGATGCCGAGCACCACGGCTTCCACGTCCTGGCCCTTGCGGAAGTTGCGCACGGCTTCCTCGCCGGGCACGCTCCACGACAGGTCGGACAGGTGGACCAGGCCGTCGATGCCGCCGGGCAGGCCGATGAACACGCCGAAGTCGGTGATCGACTTGATCGCGCCGGTGACCTTGTCGCCCTTCTTGTGCGACATCGAGAAATCTTCCCACGGGTTGGACTTGCACTGCTTCATGCCCAGCGAGATGCGGCGCTTGTCCTCGTCGATGTCGAGCACCATGACCTCGACCTCGTCGCCCAGCTGGACGATCTTGGAGGGGCTGACGTTCTTGTTGGTCCAGTCCATTTCGGAGACGTGCACCAGACCTTCGATGCCCTCTTCGATCTCGACAAACGCGCCGTAGTCGGTGAGGTTCGCGACCTTGCCGAACAGGCGGGTGCCCTGCGGATAGCGGCGGGCGATGCCAACCCACGGATCGTCGCCGAGTTGCTTGATGCCGAGCGAAACGCGGTTCTTCTCGGTGTCGTAGCGCAGGATCTTGGCTTCCAGTTCCTGGCCGACGTGCACGACTTCGGACGGATGCTTGACGCGGCGCCAGGCCATGTCGGTGATGTGCAGCAGGCCGTCGATGCCGCCGAGGTCGACGAACGCGCCGTAGTCGGTGATGTTCTTGACTACGCCCTTGACGATGGCACCTTCCTTGAGGTTTTCCATCATGGCTTCGCGGTCGGCGCCCATGGTCTCTTCCAGCACGGCGCGGCGCGACACGACGACGTTGTTGCGCTTGCGGTCGAGCTTGATGACCTTGAACTCCATTTCCTTGTATTCGTAGGGCGTGGTGTCCTTGACCGGGCGCATGTCGACCAGCGAACCCGGCAGGAAGGCGCGCAGACCGCCGACCAGCACCGTCAGGCCGCCCTTGACCTTGCCCTGCACCATGCCCTTGACGATACGGCCTTCGTTCATCGCGGCTTCCAGATCCAGCCACGCGGCCAGCTTCTTGGCGCGCTCGCGCGACAGCTTGGTGGCGCCGAAGCCGTCCTCGATCGACTCGATCGCGACGGACACGAAATCGCCGACCTGGGCTTCGATCTCGCCCTGGTCGTTCTTGAATTCCTCGATGGGGATCAGGCTCTCGGATTTGAGGCCTGCGTTCACCGTCACGAAGTTGTTGTCGATGGCGACGATTTCGGCGGTGATGACTTCACCCTGGCGCATTTCCTGGTGCGAGAGCGACTCCTCGAACAGGGCGGCAAAGCTTTCCATGGAAGCGGGGGTGGAAGTGGCGGTAGCAGTAGACATTAAAAACCTTCAGTCCGTCGGTAAGAACGGGGTTGGTTGCACACAGCCGGCCTGCGGGCGCAGGGCCGGCACGAAAAAAATCACGAGCCCGACTTGCTGCGGTAATGGTCCAGCACCGCCCGCACCGCCGACTCGATGTCCATATGGGTCGTGTCGAGCAGCAGCGCATCCGGCGCGGGCTTCAGCGGGGCCACGGCACGCGCGGTGTCGCGCGCGTCGCGGGCCTGCATATCCGCAACAAGGGCCGGTAGGCTAGCAGAGTTTCCCTTTTCGATCAACTGTTTATACCTTCTTTCCGCGCGCGCCTCGGCGCTCGCGGTGAGGAAGACCTTGGCCGGCGCGTCGGGGAAGATCACCGTGCCCATGTCGCGGCCGTCGGCCACCAGCCCCGGCGCCTGGCGGTAGGCCCGCTGACGGTCCAGCAGCGCCGCGCGCACCGCCGGCAGCGCCGCCACTTTCGAGGCCCCCTCGCCCACCGCCTCGGCGCGGATGGCGTCGGTGACGTTCGCGTCGGCGAGCCATACCGCGCCGTTGCGGAACGTCGCCGGCAGCGCGGCGGCGAGACGCGCCACACCCGCCTCGTTGTCGAGGGCCACGCCCGCCTGCAGCGCCGACAGCGCGGTCAGCCGGTAGAGCGCGCCGCTGTCGAGGAAATGGAAGCCCAGCGCGCGCGCGACGCGCTCGGCGACCGTGCCCTTGCCCGAGGCCGACGGGCCGTCGATGGTGACGACGGGAATGCTGGAAGTGGCGGCGCTCATCGCACAATGCCCTCGAAAACCTTGAAATACGCCGGGAAAGTCTTGGCCACGCAGCCGGGATCGTTGATCCGCACCGGCACGCCGCCGAGCGACGCCAGCGACAGGC
Source organism: Pseudomonadota bacterium (assembly GCA_041694715.1). Lineage (GTDB taxonomy): Bacteria > Pseudomonadota > Gammaproteobacteria > Burkholderiales > Thiobacillaceae > Thiobacillus. The sequence goes on from JBGFSF010000037.1 coordinate 9,614, forward strand.
ACATCGCCATGCGGTGGTCGTCGTAGGTGTCGATCTGAGCGTGGGGCGTGAGGCGCGAGGCGTGAGGCGGGGTGATGCGGATGAAATCGGCGCCCTCCTCCACCGTCGCGCCGACCTTGCGCAATTCGGTTGCCATCGCCGCGATGCGGTCGGTTTCCTTCACCCGCCAGCTGGCGATGTTGGACAGCGTCGTCGTGCCGTCGGCAAACAGTGCGGCGACCGCGAGCGTCATCGCGGCGTCGGGAATGTGGTTGCAGTCAAGGTCGATCGCCTTCAGACGTCCGCTCTCGGGCGCGCGCGCCTCGATCCAGTTCGGCCCCAGGGTGATCTGCGCGCCCATCAGCGCCAGCGCGTCGGCGAAGCGCACGTCGCCCTGCACGCTGTCGGCGCCGACGCCCTCGACCCGCACCGGGCCGCCGCCGATGGCGCCGGCGGCGAGGAAATACGACGCCGACGAAGCGTCGCCCTCGACCCAGATCTCGCCCGGACTCGCATAGCGCGCGTCGGCGGCCACCGTGAAACTGGCCCAGCCGTCCTGCGCGACCTCGACGCCGAAACGGCGCAGCATCGCCAGCGTGATGCCGATGTAGGGCTTGGAAATCAGTTCGCCGACGACCTCGACGGTGGTCGTCGCCTGGCGCAGCGGCAAGGCCATCAACAAACCCGTGAGGAACTGGCTCGACACGTTGCCGCGCACCTGGGCACGGTCGCCAGCCAATTGGGCGGGATGAATGTGCAGCGGCGGATAACCGGGATTGCCGAGGTAATCGATCTGCGCGCCGAGCTGCTTGAGCGCGTCGACGAGGTCGCCGATCGGCCGCTCGTGCATGCGCGCCACGCCCTTCAACACATAGTCGCCGCCCGACAGCGCGAGCGCGGCAGTGAGCGGGCGAAACGCGGTGCCGGCGTTGCCGAGGAAAAGCTCGGCCCGTTTCACCGGGAAGGCGCCGCCGACACCGGCGATGCGCCAGTGGCCGGCGCCGCAGTCCTCGACGCCGACGCCGAGCGTTTTGAGCGCGGCCAGCATGTGGCGGGTGTCGTCGGAATCGAGCAAGTCGCGCACGTCGGTCGTGCCGTCGGCGAGCGCCGCGAGCAGCAGCACGCGGTTGGAAATGCTCTTGGAACCGGGGATCCGCACCGTGCCTTCGGCATGGCTGCGGGCGGGCAGATCGAGAAAGTCCATCAAACGTCCTGAGTCTTGATCCAGTCTTCGCGCGCTTCGCGAGCGCGCGAGAAAATCGCGTGCAGGGCTTCACCGTCGCGGGTGTCGACCGCCGCGCGCAGCGTCTGCAGCGCCGCCAGATACGCATCGAGTTCGGCCAGCAGCGCCTCGCGGTTGGCGAGCGCGATGTCGCGCCACATCTCGGGCGAGGAGCCAGCGATGCGGGTGAAGTCGCGGAAGCCGCTGGCGGCGAAGCGGAAGAAGGTGTCGGCGTCGGCGCGCTTCGCGAGCTCGTCGACCAGCGCATAAGCGGCGAGATGCGGCAAATGGCTCACCGCCGCGAAGACGCGGTCGTGCTGGTCGGCGTCGAGCGCCTCGACCTGCGCGCCGGCGGCTTCCCACAGCGCGCGCACGGTCGCCACCGCCTCGGCGCGGGTCTCCGGCTGCGGCGTCAGCACCACGCGGCGACCCTGGTAAAGGTCGGCGCGCGCGGCGCCCGGACCGCTCTGCTCGGAGCCTGCGATGGGATGCCCGGGCACGAAATCGACGAAGCGCGCGCCGAGCGCCGCACGCGCCGCCGCGACGACGTTGGCCTTGGTGCTGCCGGCGTCGGTGATGACGACGCCCGGCTTCAGATGCGGCACCAGTTGTTTCAGCACGGCTTCGGTTTCGCCCACCGGCAGCGCCAGCAGGATGCAGTCGGCCTGCGCGGCCTCGGCCCAGTCGACCGTGCGGTCGATCAACCCCAGTTCACGCGCCACGGTGAGCCGTGCCGGATTGCGTCCGACGCCGACGACCTCGCGCACCGCGCCGGCCGCTTTCAGCGCCAGCGCGAACGAGCCGCCGATGAGGCCGGTGCCGACGAGGGCGAGTTGTTCGACGATCACAGGCAGGCTTTCAGGGCATCCAGAAAACGCGCGTTCTGGCCGGCGAGGCCGACCGACACGCGCAGGAATTCCGGCAGGCCGTAGTTGGCGACCGGGCGCACGATCACGCCGCGCTTCAACAATTCCGCATTGATGCGCGCGGCGTCGCCGACTTTCGCCAGCAGGAAATTGCCCTTAGACGGCACGGTTTCGACCTTCAGGTCTGCGAGCCCCGCTATCAACTGCGTCATGCCCGCGCTGTTCAAGGCATAGCTCCGCAACAGGAACTCGACGTCGTCGAGCGCGGCCTCGGCCGCGGCGAGCGCCGGGACGTTGACGTTGAAGGGATGGCGCACCCGGTTCAGCAAATCGATGACGTCCGGGTGTCCGATGCCGTAGCCGACGCGCAGACCGGCAAGCCCGTAGGCCTTGGAAAAGGTGCGACTGATGAGCAGGTTGGGAAAGCGGTCGACCCACGCCAGGGTGTCGGCGCGGTCGTCGGTCGGCAGGTATTCGCCGTAGGCCTCGTCGAGCACCACCAGCACTTCGCGCGGCACGGTCGCGAGGAAGGCCTCGATCTCGGCCCACGGCAGGAAGGTGCCGGTCGGGTTGTTGGGATTGGCGATCCACACGACACGCGTGTCGTCGCGGATCGCAGCGCGCATCGCCGCGAGGTCGTGGCCGTAGGCCTTCGCCGGGACGGCAATGCCGGTCGCGCCGACGGTCTGGGTGGCGATGGGATAGACGGCGAAGGCGTGCTGCGAAAACACCGACGAGGTGCCCGGCGCGAGGAAGGCGCGCGCGACCATGTCCAACACGTCATTCGACCCGTTGCCGAGCACGATCCGCTTCGCTTCGACGCCGAACCTGGCCGCCAGTTTCGCCTTCAGCGCGAAGCCGGCGCCGTCGGGATACAAGGCCATGCCGTAGAGCGCGTCCTGCGCCGCGGCGAGCGCGTACGGGCTGGGCCCGAGCGGATTCTCGTTCGACGCCAGCTTGACGATGTCGGCCTCATTGAGGCCGAGTTCGCGCGCAAGCTCGGAAATGGGCTTGCCGGGCTGATACGGCGCGATGGCGCGCACGTAATCGGGCGCAAAGTCACAACAATTCATCACGACGCGGCAGGGTAGGAACCGAGGATCTTGAGAAAGGCGGCGCGCGACTCGATCTCGGCGAGCGCGGCGGCAAGCGCGGCATCCTGCCGATGGCCCTGGCAGACGACGAAGAACACGTATTCCCAGTTGCTGCCGCGCGCCGGGCGCGACTCGAGCTTGCTCATGGAAATGCCGGCGTCGGCGAGCGGCTGCAGCAGCTTCACCACGGCACCGGGCTGGTTCTTCGCGCCCATCACCAGCGAGGTCTTGTCGCGCCCGGACGGCGCGGCGTCGGTCGTCCCCAGCACGAGGAAGCGGGTGGTGTTGCTCGCCTCGTCCTCGACGCGGCGCTCAATCACCTCGAGACCATACAGCGCCGCAGCGGCCTCGCTACCCAGCGTGGCCGCGTCCGGCTCGGCAGCGGCACGGCGCGCGCCCTCGCTGTTGCTGACGACGGCGACGCGCTCGGCGTTCGGCAGATGGCGGGCCAGCCACTGCTGGCATTGCGCGAGCGACTGGGCATGGCCGTAAACCCGGGCGATACCGGCGAGTCCGCCGTGCTTGCGCATCAAAGTCTGGTGGATCGGCAGCATGACTTCGCCGCAGATCTTTGCCGGGCTCGTCACGACCAGGTCCAGCGTGCGGCCGACCGCGCCTTCGGTCGAATTCTCCACCGGCACGACCGCATAGTCGGCGCGTCCGGTCTCGACCGCCTGGAAGCAGGCGTCGATGTCGGTTTCGGCAAGCGCCTCGACTTCCTGGCCGAAATGCTTGACGACGGCCTGCTGGCTGAAGGTGCCGGCGGGACCGAGGTAGGCGACGCGCGTCGTCTGCTCGACCGCACGACACGCCGACATGATTTCGCGGATCAGACGCTCGACGCTGTCGCCCGACAAGGGACCGGGATTGGCCTCGCGCAGGCGGCGCACGATCTGCGCCTCGCGCTCGGGGCGGTAGATGCGTTCGCCTTGTTTGGCGCGGCCGACTTCCTGCGCGATCGACGCGCGCTCGGACACCAGCTTGAGCAGCGCGTCGTCGATCGCGTCGATGCGCGCGCGCAGGGCGCCGAGCGCGTTATTTTGCGCGCCCGGCGCGCTGCGCGCGTCGTCGCTCATCATGCGGGCAGGTAGCGCACGTTGAGCACGCCTTCAATGGCCGCCAACTGGCCGATCACCGGGTCCGACACGGCGCTGTCGACATCCACCAGCGTGTAGGCCATGTCACCCTTGGACTTGTTGACCATGTTGTGGATGTTGAGTCCGGCGGCGGCCAGCGCAGCCGAGATCTGCCCCACCATGTTCGGCACGTTGGCGTTGGCGATCGCCAGGCGGAACGACGACTCGCGCCCCATGCCGACGTTGGGGAAATTGACCGAATTGAGGATGTTGCCGTTTTCCAGATAATCGGCGAGTTGCTCGGCGACCATCACCGCGCAGTTCTCCTCGGCTTCCTCGGTCGATGCGCCGAGATGCGGCAAAGCCACTACTTTGGCGTGGCCCTTCAGCGCGTTGGCCGGAAAGTCGCAGAGGTAGGCGTGCAGCTTGCCGGCGTCGAGCGCCTCGACCACGGCGGCGTTGTCGACGACGCCTTCGCGCGCGAAGTTGAGCAACACGGCGCTGGCGCGCATCGCGCTGACGCGCTGGGCGTTGATGAGGTTGCGCGTGGCATCGACCAGCGGCACATGCAGCGTGACGAAGTCGGCGACGCGCAGCACGTCCTCGACGTTCTCTGCGCGCTTGACCTGCGAGGGCAGGCGCCAGGCGGCGTCGACGGTGATCGCGGGGTCGTAGCCGACCACCTTCATGCCGAGGCTGATCGCCGCCTCGGCTACGTAGGAGCCGATCGCGCCGAGGCCGATCACACCGAGCGTGCGACCCGGCAGTTCGCTGCCGGCGAAGGCCTTCTTGCCGGCCTCAGTCGCCTTGTGCATTTCTTCGTCGCTTCCCGTGAGGCCCTCGACGAAGCGGATCGCCGGCACGATGTTGCGCGCGCCCATGAGCATGCCGGCGATGACCAGTTCCTTCACCGCGTTGGCATTCGCCCCCGGTGCATTGAACACGGGCACGCCACGCTCGGAGAGCTTCTTCACCGGAATGTTGTTGGTGCCCGCGCCGGCGCGGGCGATCGCCTTGACGCTGGCGGGGATGTCCATGTCGTGCATGTTGGCCGAGCGCACCAGGATGCCGTCGGGGTTGGCGATGTCGCCGCCGACCACGTAGTGCTCGGGCAGGCGTGCGAGACCGCGCGCCGAAATGGCGTTGAGCGTGAGGATCTTGCGCGCCTCAGCCATGGCTTTTCTCGAAGTCACGCATCATGTCGACCAGCGCGCGCACGCCCTCGATGGGCATCGCGTTGTAGATCGAGGCGCGCATGCCGCCGACCGAACGGTGCCCTTTCAGCTGCAGCAGACCACGCTCCTTGGCAAGCTTCAGGAAGGCCTCGTCGAGCGACGCATCCTTCAGCGTGAACGGCACGTTCATCAGCGAGCGGTTCTCCTTCGCCACCGGCGACGCGTAGAAATCGGTCGCGTCGAGGGTGTCGTAGAGCAACGCGGCCTTCTCGCGGTTGATCTTCTCCATCGCCGCGAGCCCACCCTTGGCCTTGATCCACTTGAACACCAGGCCTGCGGTGTACATGGCGAAGGTCGGCGGCGTGTTGTACATCGACTCGTTGTCGGCGTGCGTCTTGTAGTCGAACATGGTCGGCGTGCCCTTGACCGTTTCGCCGAGCAGGTCCTCGCGCACGATCACGATGGTGAGCCCAGCCGGGCCAATGTTCTTCTGTGCGCCGGCGTAGATGAGGCCGAACTTGCTCACGTCCATCGGGCGCGACAGGATGGTCGACGACATGTCGGCGACCAGCGGCACGCTGCCGGAGTCGGGAATGTCGAAGATTTCGACGCCGCCGATCGTTTCGTTCGGCGTGTAGTGCAGATAGGCCGCGTTCGGGTCGCGCTTCCAGGCGGAGAACGCGGGCGCGTAGCTGAAGTTCCTGTCTTCGCTGGAGGCGACGACGTTCACCGCGCCGTATTTCTTCGCTTCCTTGATCGCCTTCTTCGACCACTCGCCGGTGTTCAGGTAGTCGGCGCTGGCTTTTCCACGCAGCAGGTTCATCGGAACCATCGCGAACTGCGAGGAGGCCCCGCCCTGCAGGAACAGCACCTTGTAGTTGGCGGGAATGCCCATCACCTCGCGCAGGTCGGCTTCGGCCTCGGCGGCGATGCCCATGAATTCCTTGCCGCGGTGGCTCATTTCCATCACCGACATGCCGCTGCCGTGCCAGTCGACCAGTTCGGCCTGCACCTGCAGCAGCACATCGCGGGGCAGCACGGCGGGGCCGGCGCTGAAGTTGTAGATCGTCATGCTGTCTGTCTCCCTTACTCGCTGTCGTTGTCGTTTTCCGCCACTTTCTCCAGGCTGATGAGCTTCTCGCCCTTGTCGAGGTTGATCAGCGTGACGCCCTGCGTGGCGCGGCTCATGGCGCGGATTTCCTTGACCCGCGTGCGGATCAGCACGCCGCCGGTGGTGATGAGCATGATCTCGTCCTCGTCCTTCACCAGGGTGGCGGCGACGACCTTGCCGTTGCGCTCGCTGGTCTGGATCGCGATCATGCCCTGCGTCGCGCGCGCGTGGCGCGTGTATTCGGCGATCGGCGTGCGTTTGCCATAGCCGTTTTCGGTCGCGGTCAGCACGTAGTCGCTTTCGTCCTCGGCGACCAGGAGCGAAATCAGCTTGCCGCCCTTGGCGAGCTTCATGCCGATCACGCCGCGCGCGGTGCGGCCCATCGGGCGCACGTCGTTCTCGTCGAAGCGCACCGCCTTGCCGGTGTCGGAGAACAGCATCACGTCGTGGCGGCCGTCGGTGATCGACGCGCCGATGAGGTAGTCACCGTCGTCCAGGCCGACGGCGATGATGCCGGCGGTGCGCGGGCGCGAGAAGTCGGACAGCGGCGTCTTCTTGACGATACCGTTGGCGGTCGCCATGAACACGTACTGGTCGTCGTCGAAGCTCTTCACCGGCAGCAGCGCGTTGATCTTCTCGCCCTCTTCCAGCGGCAGCAGGTTGACGATGGGCTTGCCACGCGCGGTGCGCCCGCCCTGCGGCACGTTGTAGACCTTGAGCCAGTAGAGCCGCCCACGGTTGGAGAAGCACAGGATGTAGTCGTGGGTGTTGGCGATGAACATCTTCTCGATGAAGTCTTCATCCTTGGTGCCCGCCGCCTGCTTGCCGCGCCCGCCGCGCTTCTGCGCCCGGTAGTCGTCGAGCGGCTGCGACTTCATGTAGCCGCCGTGCGACAGCGTGACGACCATGTCCTCCGGCTTGATCAGGTCTTCCATCGACATGTCCTGCGCGTGCTCGACGATGGTCGAGCGGCGCTTGTCGCCGAACTGCTCGCTCACCTGCGCCAGCTCCTCGCGGATGATCTGGGTGATGCGCGCCGGGTTGGCGAGGATGTCGAGGAGGTCGGCGATGCGGTCCATGACCTCCTTGTATTCGCCGATGATCTTGTCGGATTCGAGGTTGGTCAGGCGCTGCAGCTGCATTTCGAGGATGCGCTGCGCCTGGATCTCGGAGAGGTGGTAGCCGTCGGCGTGCAGGCCGTACTCAGGGCCGATGTTGACCGGGCGCGAGTACTCGGGGTCGATGCGCGCGAGCATTTCCTCGACCATGGCTGACTTCCAGGCGCGGCCGAGCAGGCGCTCCTTGGCGATGGCGGGGGTCTCCGACGACTTGATCAGCTCGACGATCTCGTCGACGTTGGCGAGCGCGACGGCCAGGCCTTCGAGGATGTGGCCGCGTTCGCGCGCCTTCCTGAGATCGAACACGGTGCGGCGGGTGACGACTTCGCGGCGGTGGCGCAGGAAGGCGTCGAGCATTTCCTTCAGGTTGAGGAGGCGCGGCTGGCCGTCGATCAGCGCGACCATGTTCATGCCGAAGGTGTCCTGCATCTGCGTCTGCTTGTACAGATTGTTCAGGATCACGTCGGCGTTCTCGCCGCGCTTCAACTCGATGTAGACGCGCATGCCCGACTTGTCGGACTCGTCGCGCAGGTCGGCGATGCCGTCGATCTGCTTCTCGCGCACCAGCTCGCCGATCTTGATGAGCAGATTGGCCTTGTTCACCTGGTAGGGCAGCTCGTCGATGATGATCGCCTGCTTGCCGCCCTCCCTGCCCACATCCTCGACGTGGCAGGTGGCGCGCATCACCACGCGGCCGCGGCCGGTGCGGTAGCCGTCGCGCACGCCCGACAGGCCATAGATGATGCCGGCAGTCGGGAAGTCGGGCGCCTTGACGATGCTGATGAGCGACTCGATGTCGGTCTCGGGGTCGTCGAGCAGCGCATTCAGCGCGGTGCAGATGTCGGTGAGGTTGTGCGGCGGAATGTTGGTCGCCATGCCCACCGCAATACCGGACGAACCGTTGATCAGCAGGTTGGGGATCTTGGTCGGCAGCACCAGCGGCTCGTGCTCTGAACCGTCGTAGTTGGGGCCGAAGTCGACCGTTTCCTTGTCGAGGTCGGCGAGCAATTCATGCGCGATCTTCGCCATGCGCACTTCGGTGTAACGCATCGCCGCCGCGTTGTCGCCGTCGACCGAGCCGAAGTTGCCCTGGCCGTCGATCAGCGGGTAGCGCAGCGAGAAGTCCTGCGCCATGCGCACCATGGTGTCGTACACCGCGGTGTCGCCGTGCGGGTGGTATTTACCGATGACGTCGCCGACCACGCGGGCCGACTTCTTGTAAGCCTTGTTCCAGTCGTTGCCGAGCTCGTTCATCGCGTACAGCACGCGACGATGCACGGGCTTCAGGCCGTCGCGCACGTCCGGCAGCGCGCGGCCGACGATCACGCTCATGGCGTAATCGAGGTACGAACGCCGCATCTCCTCTTCGAGACTGACCGGGAGGGTTTCCTTGGCAAACTGTTCCATAACCGGCTTTTATTTATCAGGCTTCAAAGCCCGCGATTTTAGCATGGCCGCCCGCCCCGCCCGCCTTTGCCAATCCGGCCATAAACAGTGAGAATGCGGGCCACCATGCAAGCCCCGGCCGACCTCGTTCTCCTGCCGCACTGGGTAGTGCCCGTCGAAACCGAGGGTGCACTGACCGACCATGCCGTCGTCGTACGCGACGGCGCCATCGTCGACGTGCTGCCGGCCGGCGTCGTGCAGGCCCGCTACGCGGCGCGCGAAACCCTCGAACTGCCGGGCCACGCGCTCATCCCCGGCCTGGTCAACCTGCACGGCCACGCCGCGATGACGCTGCTGCGCGGCTACGCCGACGACCAGCCGCTGATGCGCTGGCTCAACGAACGCATCTGGCCGGCCGAGAAGCAGCACGTGTCGGAGGCCTTCGTGCGCGACGGCAGCCTGCTCGCCGCGGCCGAAATGCTCGCCGGCGGCGTCACCACCTGCAACGACATGTACTTCCACCCGCGCGCGGCGGCCGAGGCCTTTCTGCAGGCCGGGCTGCGCGCTACGCTCGGCATGATCGTGATGGAGTTCGCCTCGCCCTACGCGGTCGACGCCGACGACTATCTGGCGAAGGGCCTCGCGGTGCGCGACGACCTGAAGGACGAGCCGCTGCTGTCCTTCGCCTTCGCTCCCCACGCGCCCTACACGGTGTCGGACGCGAGCTTCGAGCGCATCAACACCCTGGCCGAGCAGCTCGGCGTGCCCATCCACACCCACCTCCACGAGACCGAAGACGAGATCCGCGACAGCCTCAAGCAATACGGCGTGCGCCCGCTCGAGCGCCTCGCCCGGCTGGGGCTCCTGGGGCCGAACTTCATCGGTGTGCACGCGGTGCACGTGAACGAGGCCGAGATCGCGTCGCTCGCCGGCCACGGCTGCCATGTGGCGCACTGCCCGAGTTCCAACCTCAAGCTTGCCTCCGGCATTGCCCCGGTGGCCGACCTGGTCCACGCCGGCGTCAACGTCGGCCTCGGCACCGACGGCGCCGCCAGCAACAACCGACTCGACCTCTTCGCCGAGATGCGCCTCGCCGCGCTGCTCGCCAAGGGCACGAGCGGCAACGCCGCCGCCCTGCCCGCCGCCGCGGCGCTGAAAATGGCCACGCTGGGCGCCGCGCGTGCGTTGAACCTCGACGACCGCATCGGCAGCATCGCTCCCGGCAAGCGCGCCGACCTCGTCGCGGTCGACCTCGGCGGCCTCGCCGCGCAGCCGGTGTTCGACCCGGTCTCGCATCTGGTTTATGTTGCGGGACGCGAGCACGTCACCCACGTGTGGGTCGACGGCCGTCCGAAACTCGCCGACCGCCGCCTGGTCGATCTCGACACGGCCGATCTCGCCGCCCGCGCCGCCTACTGGCGCGCCAAACTTTCCCATTGAGGCCCGCCATGAGCAACGTCGACGCCGCCGAAATCGCCAAGTTCTCCGAACTCGCCCACCGTTGGTGGGACCCGAATTCGGAATTCAAACCGCTGCACGAAATCAACCCGCTGCGCCTGAAGTGGATTGACCGGCAGGCCTCGCTCGCCGGCAAGCGCGTGCTCGACGTCGGCTGCGGCGGCGGCATCCTCGCCGAGGCGATGGCCGCGGCCGGCGCGCAGGTGTCCGGCATCGACCTGTCGGAGAAGGCGCTCAAGGTCGCCCAGCTGCACCTCTATGAATCCGGCCGCCAGGTCGACTACCAGCTGAGTTCGGCCGAGGCCTACGCCGATGCGCACGCCGGAGAATTCGACGTCGTCACCTGCATGGAAATGCTCGAGCACGTGCCCGATCCGGCCTCGGTCGTCGCCGCCTGTTCGCGTCTGGTGAAGCCCGGCGGCTGGGTGTTCTTTTCCACGCTCAACCGCAATGCCAAGAGCTATCTCTTCGCCATCATCGGCGCCGAATACGTGCTGCGCCTACTGCCACGCGGCACCCACGACTACGCCAAGTTCATCCAGCCGGCCGAGCTCGCCCGCATGGCACGCGAAGCCAGTTTGGAAACGCAGGAACTCATCGGCATGACCTACAACCCGCTGACCAAGGTGTACAGGCTCGAAGCCGACACCGACGTCAACTACCTGCTGGCGACGCGTCGTGGCGACTGAGGCGGTGCAGCTCGAGGGCATCCGCGCCGTCCTGTTCGACCTCGACGGCACCCTGGTCGACACCGCGCCCGACCTCGGCCACGCGCTCAACCTGCAGCGCACGCGCCACGGCCTCGCCCCACTACCGGATGAATTGATCCGCCCGCAGGCCTCGCACGGCGCACGCGGCCTCTTGGGCCTGGGTTTCGGCGTGCAGCCCGACGACGCGAAATTTCCCGCCATGCGCGAGGAATTCCTCGAACTCTATGCGGCCAATATCTGCCGCCACTCGCGCCCCTTCGACGGCATCCTCGAGCTGCTGGCCGCGATCGAGACGCGCGGTCTCAAGTGGGGCGTGGTCACCAACAAGCCGGCGCGCTTCACCGAACCGCTGATGTCGCTGCTCGATCTCGCCGAGCGCGCCGCCTGCATCGTCTCCGGCGACACCTGCCCGCAGCCCAAGCCGCACCCGGCGCCGATGCTCGCCGCCGCCGAGTTGTGCGGCGCCGCGCCCGCCGCCTGCCTCTACCTCGGCGACGCCGAACGCGACATCGAGGCCGCGCGCGCCGCCGGCATGCCGGCGCTGGTCGCCGCCTGGGGCTACCTCGACGCTGCCGACACGCCGCACACCTGGGGCGCGCTCGCCGAAATCCACCACCCCCTCGACACCCTCGCCCACCTCGCCTGAACCATGACCTACACCCTGCTCAAGCAACTCCATCTCGCCACGATCGTCGTCACGCTCACGCTGTTCGTGCTGCGCGGCATCTGGATGATGGCCGATTCGCCCCGGCTCCAGGCGCGCTGGGTGCGCATCGCGCCCCACATCAACGACACCCTGCTGCTCGCCAGCGGCCTCGCGCTCGCCTTCCTGATGGGGCAATACCCGCTGGTCGACGGTTGGCTCACCGCCAAGCTCTTCGCGCTCATCGCCTACATCGTGCTCGGCACGATCGCGCTCAAGCGCGGCAAGACCCGCGGTGTGCGCATCGCCGCCTGGGTCGCCGCGCTGGCAGTGTTCGCCTACATGGTGGCGGTCGCGCGCGCCCACGCGCCCTGGCCGTTCTGAGCCGGGAATAATTTCGGCGGGCGCCGGAACTTTGCCGGCGTCCGCCGTTCTATGCGGTACACTTGCTGCAGCATCACCAGGGGCCGACCTGGCTTCGACGTGGGTCGCAAAGCAGATAAGGGCATACCGAGGGTCAGAGCACCTCGTAAATCCAACTGAAAAACTTTAGTCGCAAACGACGAAAACTACGCCCTGGCCGCTTAAGGTCCAGGACTCACACTAACCTGTTCATGGGCTAGGTCGGGGCAACCCGGCAGTGAGTTAATTTTCATGAAATCGCGCTTGTCCGGGTCGCTTGGGCAGGTGCTAAATCCAAGGCGACTCGGCGAGATCCAGCCTGTTCGGCGGGCGTGATGGAGCTTAAAGCTTAAAAACACCGGACTAAGTATGTAGAACTTACTGTAGAGGGCTTGCGGACGGGGGTTCGATCCCCCCCGGCTCCACCAACACCCCAAACCCCGACCGGAAACGGCCGGGGTTTTCTTTTGCCTGCTGCCGGCGCTGCCGACTCGTGCCACACTGACAAAAAACACTCCGCCTTCGCCATGACCGACATCGCCGCCTGGCTTCCCGTCGAACTCGCCGCCCTGCCGCGCTACGTGGTGGCGCTGGCGATTGGCCTTCTGATGGGCCTGGAGCGCGAGCGCAACCCGGCGGCCAAGGCGGGGCTGCGCACCTTTGCGCTGACTGCGCTGTTCGGCACCCTGGCGGCACACCTGGGCACGGTACTCGGCGCGCTCTGGCTGATTCCGGTTGGCCTGCTGCTGGTCGGCGCGATGATGATCGCCGCCTACCTGCGCGCGCCGACGCAGCCGGACAGCGACCCGGGCACGACGACGGTTGCGGCGCTGATGCTGTGCTACGGGCTCGGCGTGCTGGTGTGGCACGAGGAAACCCAATTGGCGGTGATGCTGGGCATCGGCGCGACCATGCTGCTCTACTTCAAGCCGGAATTGCGCGGCTGGAGCCAGCGCATGAGCCGCCACGACCTGCTCTCAGTGCTGCAGTTCGCGGTGCTCTCGCTGATCATCCTGCCGCTCCTGCCGAACCAGGACTACGGCCCCTACGGCGCTTTGAACCCACACCAGATCTGGTGGATGGTCGTGCTGATCGCCGGCGTGGGGCTGGCCGGTTACGCCGCGCTGCGCTGGATCGGCCAGCAGCGCGGCGCGGTGGTACTGGGCCTGCTCGGCGGGCTGGTGTCGTCGACCGCGACAACGCTGGCGTTCAGCCGCCATGCGCGCAACAACCGCGACCTGCTGCCGGTGGCGGTGATCGTCATCGTGCTCGCCAACCTGGTGGTGCTGGTGCGCCTCGGGGTGCTGGCTGCGGTGGTAGCGCCGGCCGTACTCGGACAACTGCTGCCCGTGCTGGCCGGCGGACTGGCCGCCGGCACGTTCGGCGCACTCTACGGCGTGCGCCGCCTGCAGCCACAGGGCGAGATGCCGGCGCTGGCGATGGGCAACCCGACCGAGCTGCGCACCGCGCTCGGCTTCGGTCTGATGTACGGCATCGTGCTGCTGGCGGCGGCCTGGCTGTCGGACTGGCTGGGCACGCGCGGCCTCTACGCCGTGGCGCTGGTCTCGGGCCTCACCGACGTCGATGCCATCACTCTGTCGAGCCTGCGCCTGCACAATCTGGATACGCTGGCGGCCGCAGCGGCGGTCAACGTCATCACCCTCGCCGTGCTGGCCAACCTGGCGTTCAAGTCGGCGCTCGCACTCTTCATCGGCGGCTGGCCGATGGCACGCCACGCCATCGCTGGCATGGGCGCGGTGGGGCTCGGGCTGATCGCGGCCTGGGCTATAATGCGCGGCTTTTCCGCCTAGACATCGAGCCCTTCCATGGAAGCCGAAAGCCTCAACCAGATCGAATCCAGAATTGCCGACCTCGGCGAGCGTGCCGGCCAGCTCAGGGGGTTTCTTTGACTACCCTGTCAAGCAAGACCGTCTCGAAGAAGTAATCCGCCTCTCCGAAGCCCCGGATTTCTGGAACGACCCCGAAAAAGCCCAGGCGCTCGGCCGCGAGCGCAAGGCGCTGGAAGATGTGGTGCTGGTGCTCGACCGCGTCGCCGCCGGGCTCAAGGACGCCGGCGAGCTGTTCGAGATGGCGCGCGCGGAGAACGACGACGACACCCTCGTTGCGGTACGCGACGACCTCGAACGCATCGAGCAGGACGTCGCGGCGCTCGAATTCCGCCGCATGTTCAGCAACCCGGCCGACCCGTCGAACTGCTTCCTCGACATCCAGGCGGGCGCCGGCGGCACCGAGGCCTGCGACTGGGCGTCGATGCTGCTGCGGCAATACCTGAAATACGCCGAACGCAAGGGCTTCAAGGCCGAGCTGCTTGAAGAGTCCGAAGGCGACGTTGCCGGCATCAAGTCCGCCTCGATCAAGATCGAGGGCGACTACGCCTACGGCTATCTGCGCACCGAAACCGGCGTGCACCGCCTGGTGCGCAAATCGCCGTTCGACTCGTCGGGCGGCCGCCACACCTCGTTCGCCAGCGTGTTCGTCTACCCGGAAGTCGACGATTCGATCGAAGTCGACATCAACCCCGCCGACCTCAGGATCGACACCTACCGCGCGTCCGGCGCCGGCGGCCAGCACATCAACAAGACCGACTCGGCGGTGCGCATCACCCACATCCCGTCCGGCATCGTCGTGCAGTGCCAGAACGACCGCTCGCAGCACAAGAACAAGGCCGAAGCGATGTCGATGCTGAAGTCAAGGCTGTACGAGGCCGAACTCAGGAAGCGCCAGGCCGAGCAGGACAAGCTCGAAGCCGGCAAGTCCGACGTCGGCTGGGGCCACCAGATCCGCAGCTACGTGCTCGACAACTCGCGCATCAAGGATCTGCGCACCAACGTCGAAGTCTCCGCCACGCAGAAAGTGCTCGACGGCGACCTCGACGTGTTCATCGAGGCGAGCCTCAAACAGGGGGTGTGAGTCCTCGGCTTGCGCGCTGCAAACACCCCGCCTACAATCTGGTTAACCAGTTCTAGAAGGGGCATGCCATGCATACCGTGGGCGCCTTTGAAGCCAAAGCCAAGATCGCCGAATTGCTGGACAAGGTCACGGCAGGCGAAACCGTGCTCATCACCCGGCGCGGCGAGGCAGCCGCCCTGCTGGTGCCGCCAGCTGCACTTCACAAGGACCGCGCCAAGGCGCTCGCCGAAATCAAGCGTTTCCGCAAGGCCTGCAAGACCGGCAAGGTGAATATCGAGGCCTTGATCGACGAGGATCGCCCTTGAGCTTCGTGGTCGACTGTTCGGTGGCGGCGCGTTGGCTGCTGCCGGATGAGGCCACCACCTACACGGATGCTGTTTTCGACCTGCTGAACAAACAGGATGCGGTCGTGCCCGCCCTGTTTCTCTTAGAGTTCGCCAACGTTTTCCTGAAGCTTTCGCGCCAGCGCAAGCTGCCGCCCGAGCTTGCGCTGGGCGCCGTGCAGCGGTTTGCCGCGCTGGGCATCGAAATCGATCGCAACGCACCCGATCCGGAACGGCTGTTCACGCTGGGCAACCACTATGGCCTGTCGGCCTACGACGCGACGTATCTCGAGCTTGCGCTGCGCCGCGGCGTGCCGCTGGCATGCTGGGATGGCGGCCTCAAGTCGGCGGCGGACAAGGCCGGTTTGTTCCTTGCCGCCGCGCCACGTCGGTAACCGGCACCCGCTGGAAAACTACCCTTCCGCCACCACCCCCAGCACCGCTTCGCCGTAAGCCTCCAGCTTCTTCGCCCCGAGCCCGGGGATTTCGCCCAGTTCGTCCAGCGTCGCCGGGCGCCGCGCAGCGATTTCGCGCAGGGTGGCGTCATGCAGGATGACGTAGGCGGGCACGCCCTTCTCACTGGCGGTTTCGCGGCGCCAGGTGCGCAGCGCGAGGAACAGCGGGTCCTCGTCGCCGTGAACACCGGCACCAGAACTGGGGGCAAAGCGTGATTTCTTGCTGCGTGCCGGGCGCACTTCGATGGCGCGCAGCATCACGGTTTCCTCGCCTTTCAACACGGGCTTGGCGGCCTGGGTGAGTTTCAGCGCGCCGTAGGCAGTGTGATCGACTTCCAGCAACCCGCGCACGACCAGCTGGCGCAGCACGGCGCGCCAGACCTTGTCGGTCTGGCTGGCGCCGATGCCGAATACGCTCAACTGGCTGTGGCCGAAACGCTCGATCTTCTCGGTGGTCTTGCCGAGCAGCACGTCGAGCACGTGGCCGGCGCCGAAGCGCTGGCCGGTGCGGTAGACGGTCGAAAGCAGCTTTTGCGCGGCTTCGGTGCCGTCCCACAGCGTGGGCGGATTCAGACACACGTCGCAGTTTCCGCAGGGCTGGCTGGCTTCGCCGAAGTAGCTCAAGAGCGCGACGCGGCGGCAGCTGGCCGCCTCACACAGGCCGACCAGCGCGTCGAGCTTGGCGTGGCCGATGCGCTTATGCGCGTCTTCGGCCTCGCCCTCGTCGATGAAGCGCCGCTGGGTGACGACGTCCTGCAGGCCCCACGCCATCCACGCCTCGGCCGGCTCGCCGTCGCGGCCGGCGCGGCCGGTTTCCTGGTAGTAGCCCTCGACCGAGCGCGGCAGGTCGAGGTGGGCGACGAAGCGCACGTCGGGCTTGTCGATGCCCATGCCGAAGGCGAGGGTGGCGACCATGATCACGCCGTCCTCGCGCAGGAATTTTTCCTGATAGCGGCGGCGCGTGTCGTTGTCCATGCCGCCGTGGTACGGCAAGGCGGTGAAGCCGGCCTGCTTCAGCGCATCGGCGGTTTCTTCGACTTTCTTGCGCGTGCTGCAATACACGATGCCGGCCTCGCCTTGGTGCTCGCCGAGGAAATCGAGCAACTGGCGGCGCGGCTCGGATTTTTCAGAAATCCGGTAGCGGATGTTGGGGCGGTCGAAGCTGGCAACGAACACGCGCGCGGCGCCCAGATCCAATCGGGTGAGGATTTCGGCGCGGGTCGCGGCATCCGCCGTGGCGGTGAGCGCGATGCGCGGCACATTCGGGAAACGTTCGTGCAGCGCCGACAGGCCCAGATATTCCGGACGGAAGTCATGACCCCACTGCGACACGCAGTGGGCTTCGTCGATGGCGAACAGCGACACGCGGGCCTGTTCGAGCAGGCTCTGGAAGCGCGGCGTGAGCAGGCGTTCCGGCGCCACGTACAGAAGTTTGAGCTGGCCGGCGGCGAATTCGCGCTCGACCTGCGCGGCGCTTGCGCCGTCCAGGCTGGAGTTCAGGAATTCGGCGGCGATACCCAGTTCCTTGAGCGCCGCAACCTGGTCCTGCATCAGCGCGATCAGCGGCGAAACCACGACCGCGCAACCCTCGCGCAGCAACGCCGGGATCTGATAGCACAGCGACTTGCCGCCGCCGGTCGGCATCAGCACCAGCGCGTCGCGGCCCGCCGTCACGGTGCCGATGATGGCTTCCTGCTCGCCGCGGAAGGCGGGGTAGCCGAAAACGCGGTTAAGCAGAGAAAGCGGGGTATCGGGCATGGAAAACTGGGGAAAGGTGGGCGATTCCGACGCATCGTGCCGGGAAATCATGGGGCTGGATCGGATATAATTTTGTCACGTTTTTGCGCGCTTTCCTGAGCGATTCTCGAGGTTTTGCCACACATGCCGGCCCGGCGGGCAATCGCCGCGCCCCGACTGACTGTTTGCCGCCCGTTTGCGGGCCCTGCCCTTTCGACCCTGACAATGAACACCGAAACCAACGCCCCCGCCCTCGACGAGAACCAGATCATCGCCGAACGCCGCGCCAAGCTCGCAGCGATCCGCGAGCAGGGCGTCGCCTTCCCCAACGACTTCGAGCGCCGCGACTACGCCGGCAAGCTCGCGCACGAGCACGGCGACAAATCCAAGGAGGCACTCGAAGCCGAGGGCGTGCAGGTCCAGCTCGCCGGCCGCATGATGCTGAAGCGGGTGATGGGCAAGGCGAGCTTCGCCACGCTGCAGGACATGAGTGGCCGCATCCAGGTCTACGTGTCCAACGACCTCACCGGCTTGGATGCGCACGACGCGTTCAAGCACTGGGACCTCGGCGACTTCGTCGGCGTGACCGGCACGCTGTTCAAGACCAACAAGGGCGAGCTCACCATCCAGGCGAAGACCATCCGCCTGCTCTCCAAGGCGCTGCGTCCGCTGCCGGAGAAATTCCACGGCCTCGCGGACCAGGAGCAGAAATACCGCCAGCGCTACCTCGACCTCATCACCAACGACACCGCGCGCGAGACCTTCGTGCGCCGCTCGAAGATCATCCAGTCGATCCGCGAGTTCATGACCGGCCACGGCTTCCTCGAAGTCGAGACGCCGATGATGCACCCCATCCCCGGCGGCGCCGCGGCCAAGCCCTTCGTCACCCACCACAACGCGCTCGACATGGAACTGTTCCTGCGCATCGCGCCCGAGCTTTATCTCAAGCGCCTGGTGGTCGGCGGCTTCGAGAAGGTGTTCGAAATCAACCGCAACTTCCGCAACGAAGGCCTCTCCACGCGGCACAACCCCGAGTTCACCATGATGGAGTTCTACGAGGCCTACCGCGAATACCGCTACCTCATGGACTTCACCGAGGCGCTGATCCGCCACACCGCGGTCGCCGCGACCGGCTCGACCACCGTGACCTACCAGGGCCACACGGTCGAACTCGGCAAGCCCTTCGATCGCCTGACAATCGTCGAGGCGATCCGCAAGTACCACCCGCACTACACCGTCGAACAACTGAACGACCGCGCCTGGCTGGTCGCCCAGTTCGCCGCGATGAAGGCGAAGTACCGCGAGCACGACGGGCTGGGCGGACTGCAACTCACCTTCTTCGAGGAAACGACCGAGGCGCTGCTGGTGCAGCCGACCTTCATCATCGACTACCCGGCCGAAGTCTCGCCGCTGGCGCGCCGCTCCGATGCGCAGCCCGAGATCACCGAGCGCTTCGAGCTCTTCATCACCGGGCGCGAGATGGCGAACGGCTTCTCGGAGCTGAACGACGCCGAGGACCAGGCCGAGCGCTTCATGGAGCAGGTGCGGCAGAAGGAAGCCGGCGACGAGGAGGCGATGCACTACGACGCCGACTTCATCCGCGCGCTGGAGCACGGCCTGCCGCCCACCGGCGGCTGCGGCATCGGCATCGACCGCCTGGTCATGCTGCTGACCGATTCGCCGTCGATCCGCGACGTCATCCTCTTCCCGCAGATGCGGCGGGAAGCCTGAGCCCTTCCGCTAGAATCCGGCGTTTCCCCTTCACGTTTTACGGCACACGAACATGAGCGACCCCTTCAATACCCACGACAGCTTCGCTACCGTCGGCGGCAAGCATGCCTTCGCCTCGCTGAAGAAACTCGAAACCGCACTCGGCGTCTCGCTCGGCCGCCTGCCGGTGTCGATCCGCATCGTGCTCGAATCGGTGCTCAGGAACTGCGACGGCGTGAAGGTCACGGCCGAGCACGTGAAGCAGCTGGCGAACTGGCGGCCGGACGCCCCGCGCACCGAGGAAATCCCCTTCACCGTCGCGCGCGTGATCCTGCAGGACTTCACCGGCGTGCCGCTGCTCGCCGACCTCGCCGCGATGCGCTCCGCCGCCGCGCGCGCCGGCAAGGATCCAAAGAAGATCGAACCGCTGGTGCCGGTCGACATGGTCGTCGACCACTCGATCCAGGTCGACAAGTTCGGCACGGCTGACGCGCTCGACCTCAACATGAAGATCGAGTTCGAGCGCAACCTCGAGCGCTACCAGTTTCTCAAGTGGGGCATGCAGGCCTTCGACACCTTCAAGGTCGTGCCGCCCGGCGTCGGCATCGTGCATCAGGTCAACATGGAATACCTCGCGCGCGGCGTGATGGAAAAGGACGGCATGGCCTATCCCGACACGCTGGTCGGTACCGACAGCCACACCACCATGATCAACGGCCTCGGCGTCGTCGCCTGGGGCGTCGGCGGCATCGAGGCGGAAGCCGCGATGCTCGGCCAGCCGGTGTACTTCCTCACCCCCGACGTCGTCGGCGTGAACCTCACCGGCCGCATCAAGCCCGGCGTGACCGCAACCGACGTCGTGCTGACGATCACCGAAATGCTGCGCAAGGCGAAAGTAGTGGGCAAGTTCGTCGAATTCTTCGGCGAGGGCGCCGCCGCGCTGCCGGTGACCGACCGCTCGACCATCGCCAACATGGCGCCCGAATACGGCGCGACCATGGGCTTCTTCCCGGTCGACGAGGCCACCTGCCAGTACTTCTCCGCCACCGGCCGCCCCAACGCGCAGGTCGAGCTGATCCGCGCCTACTACCAGGCGCAGGGCCTGTTCGGCATTCCCAAGGCGGGCGAGATCGACTACTCGCAGACGCTCACGCTCGACCTCGCCACGGTCGAGCCCTCGGTCGCCGGCCCCAAGCGGCCGCAGGACCGCATCGCGCTGTCGCAGATCGAGCCCACCTTCGAATCGCTGTTGCAGAAGCCCAAGGAAGCAGGCGGCTACGGCAAGACCGCCGAGGAACTGCGCCGTACCTTCAGCGTCGAGGGCGGTCACGAGCTGCGCCACGGCCACGTGGTGATCGCCGCGATCACCTCGTGCACCAACACGTCCAACCCGGGCGTGATGCTCGCCGCCGGCCTGCTGGCGAAAAAGGCGGTCGAGCTCGGCCTCTACACGCCGTCGCACGTGAAGACCAGCCTCGGCCCCGGCTCGCGCGCGGTGACCGAATACCTCAAGGCGGCGGGTCTGCTGCCCTACCTGGAAAAGCTCGGCTTCTCCGTGGTCGGCTACGGCTGCACCACCTGCATCGGCAACTCCGGCCCGCTGCCGGAGGCGATCGAGAAGACCATCCTCGACAACGACCTCGTCGCCTGTTCGGTGCTTTCCGGCAACCGCAACTTCGAAGCGCGCGTGCACCAGAACGTGAAAGCCAACTTCCTCATGAGCCCGCCGCTGGTCGTCGCCTTCGCGCTCGCCGGCCGCGTGCCCTTCGACGTCGAGAAGGAGCCGATCGGCGCCGGCAAGAACGGTCCGGTGTATCTGAAGGACATCTGGCCCTCGAACGAGGAAGTCGCCGCGCTCATGCACTTCTCGACCGACGCCGGCGCGTACCGGAGCTACGCCAACGTCGGCGCCGACAACCCGCTGTGGGACAAGGTGCCCGCGCCCACCGGCGCTGTCTACGCATGGGACGCGAAGTCGACCTACATCCAGGAGCCGCCGTTCTTCGTGGGCGGCCATGCGGCGAGCGCCGCGATCAAGGGCGCACGTGCGCTGGCGATCTTCGGCGACTCGGTCACCACCGATCACATCAGCCCCGCCGGCGGCATCAAGCCGACCTCGCCGGCCGGCCTCTACCTGACCGAGCACGGCGTGACCAAGGCCGATTTCAACAGCTACGGCGCGCGCCGCGGCAATCATGAAGTCATGATGCGCGGCACCTTCGCCAACGTGCGCATCAAGAACCTGATGATCCCCGGTTCCGAAGGCGGCGTGACGCTGAAGGACGGCCAGCAGCTGCCGATCTACGACGCTGCCATGCAGTATCAAAAAGACGGCACGCCGCTGATGATCTTTGCCGGCGAGGAATATGGCACCGGCTCCAGCCGCGACTGGGCGGCCAAGGGCACCACGCTCCTCGGCGTGAAGGTGGTGGCCGCCAAGAGCTTCGAGCGCATCCACCGCGCCAACCTCGCCGGCATGGGCGTGCTGCCCTGCCAGTTCAAGGACGGCGTCGACGCGGCTTCGCTGAAACTCACCGGCGCCGAAACCTTCGACCTCGAAGGCATCGAAGCCGGCATCACGCCGCAGCAGGACGTGACGCTGGTGATTCACCGCGCCGATGGCAAGACCGAACGCGTTGCGCTCACCCTGCGCATCGACACGCCGATCGAGGTCGAGTACTACAACCGCGGCGGCATCCTGCCCTTCGTGCTAGGCCAGCTGGTCGGCTGAGCGCATGCGGGGACGGGCGGCCGCTTTCCCGCGCCCCGCAACTTGAGCTATAAACACGCAAGTGAACGCGCCGGGGCAGCCCGGCCCTGCGCCTCACGCAGACAAAATAAAAATACCTTTAACTCTTGAATTAATTTTTACGCTGCATTAGCATTTGCTTAAACAACAACTCAACGGGAGCCCACCATGACCCATCGCATTGCCGTGCTTGCCCTGTCCGCACTGGCCTTCACCACCCTGCAAACCGGCTGCGGCGAAAAGGCCGTCACCTACCAGGCCGACATCAAGCCCATCCTCGAAGCCAACTGCGTGTCGTGCCACGTGCCCGGCGGCCCCGGCTACGAAAAATCGGGCCTGCGCATGGACAGCCACGAAGCGCTCATGAAAGGCACCAAGTTCGGCGCCGTGGTCGTGCCCGGCTCCAGCGTGAGCAGTACGCTCTACCGGCTGGTGTCCGGCCAGGCCGACCCGTCGATCCGCATGCCGCACGGCTCCGCCGCGCTGCCCGAGGCCGACGTCGCCAAGATCGCCGCGTGGATCGATCAGGGCGCGAAATACTGACCCCCTTCTGACCCCTAGCCCGGAGCCGAGCCATGACCGACAGCAATCGCGCCTTCTTTCATTTCAGCGCCCTGCCCATGTCGACGCGCATGGTCTACACCATGACGCTGCTCGTCCTCGGCACCGGCTACCTGTTCGCCATGCTGCAGGTGTTCTTCAGCCACGCCGGCCTCGACGGCAACGCGAACAACATCTCGGCACAGGACATCCGCATCGCCTACCACGGCAGCGAAACCGACACCCGTCTCGTCTCGGCGCTGAAAGGCCCGATGGCCGGCATGCTGCCGGAGAACGAGCGCGCGGTGATCTTCAAATGGGTCGATGGCGGCGCGGACCCCGCGGCCTATGACGCGCAGATCAAGCCGATCGTCCAGGAGCGCTGCATCGCCTGCCACGACGGCAGCAACCCGCACATTCCCCTGCTGACGAGCCAGGAAGAGGTCATGAAGCTCGTGGCCCGCGACACCGGCGCCACCATCCCGACGCTGGTGCGCGTCTCGCACATCCACCTGTTCGGCATCACCTTCATCTTCTTCATCGTCAGCAGCATCTTCACCCACGCCTACATGAAGCCGCTGTGGCTCAAGTGCGTGATCATCGTCCTGCCCTTCCTCACCATCCTCACCGACATCTTCTCCTGGTACCTGACCAAGTGGATCCCCGGCTTCGCCTGGTTCATCATCATCAGCGGCGGCCTGATGGGCATCTCGTTCACGGTGCAGTGGGTGGTGTCGATGTGGCAGATGTGGTTCTACACCCTGCCGCCCGACGTCGAGGCCTGCGGCGGCGCACTGCCGGTTATCGGCGGCAAGGGCAAGGCCTGACGCAGCGGGCCGCGACGGCGGCCCGTTTCCACGCGATCTAGAAGGTGAAGCGCTGCCCGAACAGGTCGCGCACCCGGTCGGGCGGCAGCGGTTTGCTGACGACGAAGCCCTGGATCTCGTCGCAGCCGTTCTGCCGCAGGAAGACCGCCTGCTCGACGGACTCCACGCCCTCCGCCACGACCCGCAGATTCAGCGCATGCGACAGCCGGATGATGGCGGTGGCGATCTCGGCGTCGTCCTTGTCGGTCAGCACCTCGTCGACGAAACGCTTGTCGATCTTCAGCGCATCGATCGGCATCCGCTTCAGCTGCCCCAGATTGGAATGCCCGGTGCCGAAGTCGTCGATGTAGAGGTGCAGGCCGCGTTCGCGCAGCGCGCTCAGCATCTCGAAGGTATGCGTGGGGTCGTCCATCGCCGCGCTCTCGGTCACTTCCAGCTGCAGGCATGATGCCTCCATCCCGGTTTCCCGCAGGATGGCGTCGATATCGTCGACCAGCGCCGCATCCGACAGCTGTCGCGGCGAGAGGTTGACGGCCACCGGCGGCGGATTGAGCCCGGCCGCGTGCCAGGCCACCCATTGCTGACAGGCCGAACGCACCACCCAGCGGCCGATCGGCACGATAAGGCCGGTTTCCTCGGCCACCGAAATGAACTGTTCCGGTCCGATGATGTTGCCGCCGCGGGTCAGCCAGCGGATCAGCGCCTCCAGCCCCACCACCTCACCGCTCGCCAGGTCGACCTTGGGCTGGTAGACCAGCGCCAGTTCCTCGCGTCCGAGCGCCTGCCTGAGTCCGCTTTCCAGCGTGAGCTGCTGCTGCGCGATGGTGTTGAGTTCGGTCTGGAAATACTCGAAGCCGCTGTGGCGCTGCTTGGCCTGATACATCGCCAGGTCCGCCTGCCGCAGCAGGGTATGGGCGTCGAGGCCGTCGTCCGGATACACGCTGATGCCGACGCTGGCGCCGATCGCGTAGCGCCGCTGCTTCAGCTTGAAGGGTTCGCTCACCGCCTTGATCAGCTTGCGCGCGACGCGGCTGGCGGCGCGCGACGCCGGCGGATGCATCAGGATGACCGCGAACTCGTCGCCGCCGAGGCGGGCGACAAAGTCGTCGGCGCGCAATTCGTCCTCCAGCCGGCTGGCGACGATGCGCAGCACCTGGTCGCCGATTTCGTGCCCCTGCGAATCGTTGATGTGCTTGAAGCGGTCGAGGTCGATGAAAAGCAGCGAGACCTGCGACTTCTCGCGCTGCGCCCGCGCCAGCGCGTGGCCGAGGAAATCCTGGAAATAGAAGCGGTTCGGCAGCCCGGTCAGCGGGTCGTGGTTGGCCAGCATGTCGAGCCGCATTTCCGAATAGCGGCGCTCGGCGAGCGCGGCGGACACGAACATGCCGGCGAGCGCCATGGTGACCATGCTGCTCTGCAGGGCGAAGACGTCGCGCGCGGGCGTGGTCGCGCCCAGCCCGCCGCTCACCACCAGCGTCAGCAGCAGCACGATGGTCGCCGCCAGGAAGATCGCCAGCCCCGCCCCGGTGACGGAAAAACGCAGCGCCGCCCACAGCACCGCCGGCATCATGACGAACAGCACGATCTCGGCGGGACGCAGCGGGTCGACGTAATGCATCGCCACCAGCGTGAGCAAAAGCATGGCGGCCACCAGCACCATCGCTTCCACCCGCGCGGCGCCGCCCATCGGCAACAGGTCGCGGCGCGCGAACGTCAGCAGCAGCGGCGCGATCAGGTAGACCCCGACGATGTCGCCGAGCCACCAGACCCACAGGCTCCTGAGGGCCAGATCGGCGGAAAGGCCGGCGAACAGATACAGGCTCAGCACGCCGACCAGCGCGCTGACCAGACAGCCGAGCGGCACGCCGAGGAGCGCGAACTTGGCCACGCTCGACACGTAATCGAGCGCGGGACTGAAAGGCTGGAGCCGGCGCGGCAGGAAGCCCATGACCGCCGCGCCCGCGGCCGCCCCGAGCGCGATGCGCAAGGCGTCTTCCAGCGCCAGCTGCTGGCTGTTGACCGCCAGCGAACCGAGCAACACGCCGACGACGCCAGCCCAGCCGAAACGCAGGCTGGCCGCGGCGCCGATCCCCGCCGCCAGCCACACGGCGGCGACCACGTCGGAAATGAAGGCGGACAGCCTGAGGCTCAGCCAGCCGGCCAGCGCGTAGACCAGCGCCGTGGCGCCGGCGATCAGGAGGAAGCGACGAAGTTCAGCGAGTCGGGGCAAGCGGCGGGCAGGCCGTTGTGAACGGGCTTACTGCGCAGGGTCGAGTTCGGCACGCACCGATTCCAGCGCGTCCTTGAGGGTTTCCTCCGACAGGCTGTTCAATTGCTCGGCCAGCATCTCGGCGGCGTCGATGGTGTCCAGCTCGTCGGGCAGGCTGTCGGTGTCGAGATTGGCGACGAACACCGCCGCCGCGCCGGCCACCTGCAGCAGCTGGCGGCGCTCGTTCATCAGCAGTTCGATTTCCTCGCGCAGCAGCCGGACTTCCTCTTCTTTCATTGCGTGCAGCGTCATGTGTGTCTCCTTGAATCCGGTCAGGCGAACAGGGTCAGCACCCCGGTGTAGCCATACAGGCGATCGTGGGAAATCTCGCCGTTGGCGAAGAACCCCACCAGCGGAACGTCGCCCAGGGCTTCGCGGATCAGTCCCAGCTCCCGGTTCGGCGCACCGAACATGTGCTGGCCGCGGCCCAGGCAGGAATAATACACGGCGCCCCGGGCCGGCGCGTTCAATTGCGCGCGGATCGCCGCCAGCATGCGTCGCAGGTCGTCCTCGGCGGTCTGCTGGTCGCGCCGGCAGAACAGCAGCTCGTCGCCCGGCTCCACGTATTCGCCGATCGCGACGAGGTGGTTCTGCGGGTCGACGCCGAGGATGTTGCGCACCAGGTAGTCGCCGGTGTCGGAGCCGCGCACCGGCAGGCCGACGAAGATGTAGCCGGCCGCGCGGCGCAGGTCGCGCGCCAGCACCTCGCCGATCTCTTCCTTCATGACGTCGAGCGCCGGCCGGTGGTCGAGCGTGCCGACGATGTTCTTGTTGCCGGTGGTGATGCGATGACGCGGCCCCAGCGGCGAAATCCCCTGCGACAGGCGCGTCGCGATCGTCACGCGCTCGCCGAACAGCACGCCCGACAGGCCGCCGCTGACCACGCCGTCGCAGATCTGGGGCGCCGTCTCGCCACGCGCGCTCGACAGGCCGCCGACGACGAAGCCGCTGGAGGTGTGCGCGGCAAGCGCCTCGATGAGTTCCTGGATGCGCGGGTTCGCCGGATCACCGTGCACCACCGCGAAATAGGCGTCGGCCGGCAGCGCGGCCACGTCGCCGGCACTGCGCAGCACCGGCAGCATGCGGAAGTCGCCGGACGCGAATTCGCCCAGCATCACCGCCATCGCCGGTTCCTCGAGGTATTCGATCCCGCTCGCGCACACGCCGACGCCGACGCTGCCGGTCCAGTGCGGCACGCCGGTCGCGCTCTTGAAGAAGGCCAGAATGGCGTCGAGTTCGCCGGCGAAGGCGTCCGACACGTAAAGAAAGCCCAGCGTCGCCGTCGACGGGATCGCGCCCAGCTGGGCCATGCAGGCCTGCGCGGCCTGGGTCCAGTCGGGGGCGGCGGCGTGGGCCGATTTGAAGGGAGCGGTCATGGCGTCGCGCAATTACCAGCAGGATGCGACGATTCTGCCACGACCGGCGCCGAATGGCGCGGGCGACCGCTCAATAACCGGTGCGGCTGCTGTGCGGAAGCTCGCCTTCGCCGAAGAAGTTCCACAACAGATGCGCGACGACTTCGGGGGCGATCACCGTGTGCTGGTTGTGGCTGTCCTGCAGGGGCCCGCGCAGTTTCCTGCGCAGCTCCGGATCGCCGGTCAGGTCGAAAATGATGTCGACCCCGGTTCCCAGCGACACCACCTCCATCGCGTCCTGGAAGACCGGCACCTTGCTGTGCGCGAAGCCGAGCGCGACCGGCGATTCGAGATCGCGATGGGCGACCGCGACGATTTCGACGTTGACGTGTTCCTCCTGGATCTTTTCCAGAAAATGCTCGGCGAATTTCTCCCCGACTTCGCCCAGGCCCAGCAGGGCCACCTTCACGGTCTGGCGCATGAATAGTCTCCTCGTATCGTTGATGTGCGTGCAGCGGCACAGCCGGACTGCCCCCGCTTCAACGACGGATACGCCCGCATACTTGAGCGCCGCGCGCCGGACCCCCCGCGCGGATGGTTTCTGGGCAGACGGCACCGACGCTATGATGCGGGCAATCCCGGAGACCGATCCATGCCCGACACGTCCGCGCTCTACCCGCCCCTCGAACCCTACGCCCATGGCCTGCTCGACACCGGCGGGCTGCATCGCATCTACTGGGAAAGCTCCGGCAACCCGGACGGGATTCCGGTGCTGTTCGTGCACGGCGGCCCGGGCTCGGGCACCTCGCCGGCCCAGCGCCGCTTCTTCGACCCGGCTCGCTACCGGATCATCCTGTTCGACCAGCGCGGCTGCGGCCGTTCGACCCCGCACGGCGAACTCGCCGACAACACCACGCCGCACCTGATCGCCGACATGGAAGCGCTGCGCGTCATGCTGGGCGTCGACCGCTGGCTGGTCTTCGGCGGCTCCTGGGGCTCGACGCTCGCGCTCGCCTACGCCGAGGCGCATCCGGACCGCTGCATGGGGCTCGTGCTGCGCGGCATCTTCCTCTGCCGCCGGAGCGAGATCGACTGGTTCCTCTACGGCATCCGCGCCTTCTTCCCCAAGGCGCAGCGGCAGCTCGCGGCATTCATCCCGCCGGACGAGCGCGGCGACCTGCTGACCGCCTACCATCGCCGCCTGATCGATCCCGACCCGGCGGTGCACCAGCCCGCCGCGCACCAATGGGCCACTTTCGAAGCGGCGTGCTCGACGTTGCTGCCCAATCCCGAACTCGTCGCCGCCTTCGGCAGCGAGCAGACCGCGCTGTCACTGTCGCGCATCGAGGCACATTACTTCATGCACGACATCTTCCTGCCGGAGAACAGCCTGCTCGCGAACGTCGACCGCATTCGCGGCATTCCCGGCGTCATCGTGCAGGGCCGCTACGACGCGGTCTGCCCCATCGTGTCGGCCGACGAGCTGGCACGCGCCTGGCCCGAGGCGCGCTACGTGATCGTGCCGGACGCCGGCCACTCTGCCTTCGAGCCGGGCATCGCGCGCGAACTCGTCGCCGCATGCGACCGCTTTGCCGCCACCGGGGCGTTCGCATGAGCGCGCTCTCGCCCTACGTGTTCGACGCGACGGCGGAGAACTTCAATCGCCTGGTGCTGGAAAACTCGCACAAGGGTCCGGTGCTGGTGCATTTCTGGACGCCCAAGGCCGGCCCCTGCTTCATCCTCATGCCGCGCCTCGTCAAACTGGCGACCGAATACGGCGGCAAGTTCCTGCTGGTGATGCTGAACGCCGACGAGCTGCCCGAACTCGCGCGCCGCTTCGGCGTGAACTCGGTGCCGACGGTGAAGTTCTTCTGGCGCGGCGAAGTCGTCCACACCATCCACGGCGCCGACCCCGACAGCAGCTTCCGGGAAATCCTCGACCGCTTCATCGCCGGCGACGCCAACCGCGCCCACGCGCTGGGGGTGGCGGCCTGGCAGGCCGGCAAGCTCGAGCAGGCGCGCATGCTGCTCGCCAACGCCGCGCTCGCCGAACCCGACAACCTGGCGATCCCGCGCGACCTCGCCAAGCTGCTGTGGGCCGAAGGCGAAGGCGAACAGGCGCTCGCGCTGCTCGACAGCCTGCCGCCCGAGGCGCGCGCCGACGCCCTGATCGCGCCGCTGCTCGCCCACCTCAGGCTGGCGGAAACCGCCCGGCGGGCGCCGCCGCTGGCCGACCTCGAGGCGCGCCTCGCCGCCGATGCCGACGACCACGCGGCACGCTACCAGCGCGCCGCCGTGCTGCTCGCCGCGGACGACTTCGCCGGCGCGATGGACGAACTGCTGGCGCTCGCTCGCCGCGACCGCGCCTACCGCGACGACCTCGCGCGCGTGAGCCTGCTCGCGCTGTTCGACCTGCTCGGCAGCGCGCATCCGCTGACCCGGCAGTACCGCCAGGCGCTTGCCGAATCCTTGAATTGAATTTCGCTCATCCCGCATTTCTGCCCTACCGCGACCTGATCGAGACGCTCGGCCTGGCGCACGGGCTGCCCGCGCTCGACACCCTCAACGCCTGCGCGGCGGCGCGCGACACGCGCCAGGCGCGCGGCCTGCCGCTCGTCTTCGTCGTACCCGACGGCCGTCTGTCGGCGCGCGACTACGAAACCCGCATCCTCGAAACCGGAGAAGTACCGACCCGCACCGACACCTGGCACGACGTGCTGAATGCGCTGGTGTGGCTGCGCTTCCCGCGCTTCAAGGCGGCGCTGAACGCCGCCCACGGCGAGGCGCTGGGTGCGGAAACCGGCCCCGTGCGCGGGCGCCGCCGCGATGCGCTGACGGTGCTCGACGAATCCGGGGTATGGGTAGCGAGCCGCGACGCGGCGCTGTCGCGCCTGCTCGCCGCGCGCGCCTGGAACGCGCTGTTCGTGGCGCGGCGCGCGCAGGTCGAAGTCGACCTGCGCTGCATCGTCGTTGGCCACGCGCTCCTGGAAAAGGCGCTCGCCCCCTACCCGGCGATGACCGGCAAATGCCTGTTGGTCGACGCGTCCGCGTTCGAACCCGATGCGTTGGAAGCGGCGGCGATTGCCGCCCTGGCGACGGTCGACACGCCCAAGGCGCTGCCACCGCTGCCGATCCAGGGCGTGCCCGGCTGGGACCCGCGCAACGCCGACCCCGCCTATTACGCCGACCGCGACGTGTTCCGCCCGCTCAGTCCGAACGACCGCACAGCCGCCTGAGCAGCGGGTCGTCGGCCGCCAGCGGCTGCCAC
The DNA here is from genome assembly GCA_041694715.1 of Pseudomonadota bacterium. Taxonomy (GTDB): domain Bacteria; phylum Pseudomonadota; class Gammaproteobacteria; order Burkholderiales; family Thiobacillaceae; genus Thiobacillus. Next base: position 40,018 of record JBGFSF010000037.1, read on the forward strand.
ACGGCGTCGCGCGGGCGCGTTGCCCGGTGCTCGATGAGCGCATCGTTGTCGGCGAACACCGCGCGCGTCAGGGTGGCGATGCGGCGGCCGCGGCAGTCGATCTGGCGTTTGGCCAGGACTTCACGCAGCAGGCGGCGGCTGTGCGGATCGACCTGGCCGCCGCGCAGACTGCGGCGTTCGCGAAAGCGGACGCCTTCGGGCAGGCGTTCGAGGCTCGCGGTCTCGATCGCCACCACTTCGTCCGGACTCTGGCCAACCACCTGCCAGCCGGTTTCCGCCATAACCGGCGCCGCCAGGAACGCGGCAACGAGCCCGAGCGCCGCCCGCATCAAGCGGCCGTCGCCGGCAGTTCGCCGCCCTCTGCCCATGCCTGCGCCAGCGCCAGGTCGTCGAACAGGCGGATGTCGGCCGACATGAAGGTGCGGTTGATCCACATGCTCCACGCGATCCACTGATCGCCGGTGAGGATGGCGATGCGCCCGAAATCGTTCTTGTGCTCGCGCGAGAATTTCATTTCCTCCCACGCCACGTCGACGCTGTAGGACAGCATGTCGCGCAGGTCGAACAGCAGGTTGACCGTGCCCTGGAACTGGATGCCGTAGCACACGGCCTGTTCGAACTCCTTGTAGTCGTCGAGCGTGAACGGCCCCATCACGGTGACGGCGATCACGTTGTTGTGCATGGTCAGGCTGATCATCGGATTCTCCTTGGCGACATAAACGAACTATAGCGAATCGGACCGCGCCGGCGTCGAGGCGCGCACCGCCCAGACCCCTGCCGCAGCGACGAGCGCCATGCCGAGCCAGGCCATCCACGGCAGGCGTTCGCCGAACAGCAATACGCCGTAGAGCGCCGAAAACCCCACCGTGGTGTAGGCGAGCGAGCCGACCGTGAGCGTGCGGCCACGATGGTAGGCGCGCGTCAGCGCCAGCTGCGCGACGGTGGCGGTGACGCCGATGCCGACGAGCCACGGCCAGTCCGCCGCGCGCGGCACGTGAAAGCCCGCCGCCGCCATCCACGCCACGCCGCCGGCGGTCGAAATCAGGGTGAAGTAGAACACCACCCGCCATTCCGGCTCGCCCAGCCTGCCGAGCTGCTTGACGTTGACGTAGGCGACCGCCGCCAGCATGCCCGACACCAGCCCGGCCAGCGCCGGCAGCCAGGCCTGCGCCTGCACCGTCGGGCGCAGCAGCAGCACGATGCCGACGAAGCCCAGCAGCACGGCGCCGACCAGGCCGCGACCGTGCCGCTCGTGCAGCCACCAGGCGGAGAGCGCGGCAAGGAACAGCGGCGCGGTGTAATTGAGCGTGACCGCGGTCGCGAGCGGCAGCTGCGCCAGCGCAAAGAAGAACAGCACCAGGGCGGCAAAGCCGGACAAGCCGCGCCAGACGTGGGCCTTCACGTGCGGCGTCGCCAGCGGCGCGAACAGCCGCCGCTGGCGCGCGGCGATCACGACCCAGATCGCGATGAGGCCGAACGCCGAGCGGTAGAACACCAGTTCGGCCGGCGAAAAGGTCGCCGAGGCATGCTTCACCAGCACGCTCATCAGCGCGAACAGCGCCGCCGCAACCAGCATCCAGCCCGATTTCATCGCGGACGGCTCATGCGCACGAAGGCAAAAAAACGGGCGGCCAAGGCCGCCCGTCAGTGCGCGGGGCGCGCTTCACGTGCCGGTCGGCTCGAGCTGCCGCCGCCGCGCGTCGTCGAGATGCGGCACCAGTTCGCGCCGCAGGAAAGCGTGGAAATGCATCATGCCGTCCTCCATCGGCGACTGGTACGGACCCGTCTCCGAAATCCCCTGCTTGTAGAGGGCGCGTCGCCCCTCGTGCATGCGCAGGCAGATGTCCTCGTCCTCGACCGCCGTCTCGTTGTATGCCGCCTGTTCGGCCTCGATGAAGGCACGTTCGAACAGCGCGATGTCCTCGGGGTAGTAGAACTCGACGATGTTGCTGCACGATTCGACGCCGGTCGGGACGATCGACGACACCACCAGCACGTGCGGGTACCACTCGACCATCAGGCCCGGATAGTAGGTCAGCCAGATCGCGCCGTGCTTCGGCGCCTGGCCGCGGTCATAGGCCAGCACCTGCTCGTGCCACTTCTGGTAGACGGGCGAACCGGCCTTGGCCAGACCTCGGTTCACGCCCACGGTCTGCACCGACCACCACTCGCCGTACTCCCACTTCAGGTCGTCGCAGGTGACGAAATGGCCGAGGCCGGGATGGTAAGGCGCGACGTGGTAGTCCTCGAGATACACCTCGATGAAGGTCTTCCAGTTGCAGGCATAGTGGGTCACGTCGACGCGGTCGAGCACGAAGCCGGTGAAATCGAGCTCGCGCGCCGCCTGCATGCCGGCCAGGTCGGCGTTGACGTCGCGGCCACCGGCGAACAGCAGGCCCTGCCAGGTCTGCAGGCCGGTACGGTTGAGGTTCAGGCAGGGGTTGCCGGGGAATTCCGGCGCGCCCATGAGCTGTCCCTGGGCATCGTAGGTCCAGCGATGGATCGGGCAGACGATGTTGTTCGACGGCAGCTTGCCGCGCCCTTTCAGCATGATCGCCTGGCGATGGCGACAGACGTTGGACAGCAGTTCGACACCGGCGCCGCTGTTGACCAGCATCTTTCCGCCTTCGAACATTTCCAGCGCGTGATAGTCCCCGGCCCCAGGCACCATCAGCTGGTGGCCGACGTAGCCCGGACCGGCTTTGAAGAGATGCTGCAGCTCCAGGTCGTGGATGACCGGATCGAAATACCAGGAAACCGGCAGTTGCGGCGAAGTTAGCGACAAGGCGCTGGATTCGGCGAGATCGCTCATGGCGTACCCTACTCAAAACCAAGCCCCCTCCAGACACCTTACTGGAGCGGCAAGTATATGACCCACCGGATTTAGAGCGTGGCTGCTGACGCTCCAGCGTCGTAGCGCAAAGTTGTGGGCGCTTCGGCGCCCTGCCAACCCTGGCCAACCCCTTGCGGGCACAACCACGGCCTATCCCGCCCCACAAGGGGTGCGGGTACGGATGACCCCCTGAACAAACGCCAGGGAAAGCGGCGCAGTCTAGCACAGCCCCCGGAAACGGGGGAGCATCCACGCGGCGAATTTGCTACAGTAGCGTTCTTTGTCCCTCAGCCGGGTGATCAGCATGGCCAAGCCCCGCGCCGCCGTCCCCCCCAAAGACTACGAATCCGCCCTTGCCGAACTCGAGGCCATCGTCGGCGAGATGGAATCCGGGCAATTGCCGCTGGACGCGTCGCTCGCCGCCTACAAGCGCGGCGCCGAGCTGCTGCATTTCTGCCGCCAGCAGCTCGCCGACGCCGAACAGCAGGTGAAGATCCTCGAAAACGGTGCCCTGCGCCCCTTCCGCAGCGACGCTGCCGATGAGTGAGTTCGCCGCCTGGATGCAGGCCTGCCAGGCCCGCATGGAACACGTATTGGGCGCGGCATTGCCGCCCGCCGCCATCGCCCCGCAGCGCCTGCACGACGCGATGCGCTATGCCGTGCTGGGCGGCGGCAAGCGCGTGCGCCCCCTGCTCGCCTTCGCCGCCGGCGAAGTCAGCGGGGCCGACCCGGCGCGCGTCGAGCGCGCGGCCGCGGCGGTCGAGCTGATCCACGCCTACTCGCTGGTGCACGACGACATGCCGGCCATGGACGACGACGCCCTGCGCCGCGGCAAACCGACCGTGCACGTCGAATTCGACGAGGCCACCGCCCTCCTGGTCGGCGACGCGCTGCAGAGCCTGGCCTTCGAGATGCTCGCGTCCAGCACACTCGCGGACACGCCCGCCACACAGCTGAAAATGGTCCAGCTGCTGGCGCAGGCCGCCGGTTCGCGCGGCATGGCCGGCGGCCAGGCGATCGATCTCGCCAGCGTCGGCAAGCCGCTCGACCTGACCGAACTCGAGTTCATGCACATCCACAAGACCGGCGCGCTGATCCGCGCGTCCGTGCTGCTCGGTGCACAGTGCGGCCGCCTTGACGAGACGGGCGCGGATGCGCTCGACCATTACGCCAAGTGCATCGGGCTGGCGTTCCAGGTCGTCGACGACGTGCTCGACGCTGAAGCGCCGACCGCGACGCTCGGCAAGACCGCCGGCAAGGACGCCGCGCACAACAAGCCGACCTACGTGAGTCTGCTCGGCGCTGCACGCGCGAAGGCACTGGCGCAGACGCTGCGCGCCGACGCCCACGCCGCGCTCGACCGCCTCGGCGCGCCAGCCGCCCGGCTGCGCCAGCTGGCCGATTTCGTCGTCGAGCGGAGTTACTGACATGGCCACCTCCCTGCTCGATCGCATCGACAGCCCGGCCGACCTGCGCAAGCTCGCGCCGGCCGACCTGCCGCAACTCGCCGGCGAATTGCGCGACTTCCTGGTGAACTCGGTCGGCCAGACCGGCGGCCACCTCGCGTCCAATCTCGGCACGGTCGAACTCACCCTCGCGCTCCACTACGTGTTCGATACGCCGCGTGACCGCATCGTGTGGGACGTCGGCCACCAGACCTATCCGCACAAGATCCTCACCGGCCGCCGCGCCGCAATGGCCGGGCTGCGCCAGGCCGGCGGCATCGCCGGCTTCCCGCGCCGCGCCGAGAGCGAATACGACGCCTTCGGCGCCGGCCACTCGAGCACGTCGATCTCGGCGGCGCTCGGCATGGCCGAGGCCTTCCATCAGCTCGGCTCGGACCAGCGCGCGGTGGCGGTGATCGGCGACGGCGCGATGACTGCCGGCATGGCCTTCGAGGCCTTGAACAATGCCGGCGCGACCGACCTGCCGCTGCTGGTGGTGCTGAACGACAACGACATGTCGATCTCGCCCAACGTCGGCGCGTTGAACAACTACCTGGCGAAACTGATGTCGGGCAAGTTCTACGCCGCCGCCAAACGCGCGAGCGACAAGGTGCTGTCGGTGGCGCCGCCGATCCGCGAGCTCGCCCGCCGCGCCGAAGAGCACATGAAGGGCATGGTTACGCCCGGCACGCTGTTCGAGGAATTCGGCTTCAACTACATCGGTCCCATCGACGGCCACGACCTCGGCGTGCTGGTCGAAACGCTGAAGAACATCCGCGAACTCTCCGGCCCGCAGTTCCTGCACGTCGTCACCAAAAAGGGCAAGGGCTACGCGCCGGCCGAGACCAACCCCTGCCTCTACCACGGCGTCGGCCGCTTCGACCCGGACGCCGGCGTCGCCGAGAAATCCGGTGGCAAGCCCACCTACACGCAGATCTTCGGCGACTGGCTGTGCGACATGGCGGCGGCCGACAGTCGCCTGGTCGGCATCACCCCGGCGATGCGCGAGGGCTCCGGGCTGGTGCGCTTTTCGCAGGACTATCCGAAACGCTATTTCGACGTCGGCATCGCCGAGCAGCACGCGCTGACCTACGCGGCCGGTCTCGCCTGCGAAGGCGTGAAGCCGGTGGTCGCGATCTACTCGACCTTCCTGCAGCGCGCCTACGACCAGCTCATCCACGACATCGCGCTGCAGAACCTGCCGGTGATGCTGGCGATCGACCGCGCCGGGCTGGTCGGCGCCGACGGCCCGACGCATGCGGGCAGCTTCGATCTCAGCTACCTGCGCTGCGTGCCCAACATGCTGATCGCCGCCCCGTCGGACGAGAACGAATGCCGGCGCCTGCTCACCACCGCCTTCCTGCACGACGGCCCCTCGGCGGTGCGCTATCCGCGCGGCAGCGGGCCGGGCGCGCCGCTCGACACGGGCTTGCAGCCGGTCGAGATTGGCCGTGGGGTGCTGCGCCGCAGCGGCTGCGACGTGGCCCTGGTCGCCTTCGGCAGCCTGGTCGCGCCGGCACTCGCCGCCGCCGACGCGCTCGACGCGACGGTCGCCGACATGCGCTTCGTCAAGCCGCTGGACATCGACCTGCTGCGCGACCTCGCCCATCGCCACCGCCTGCTGGTCACGCTGGAAGAGAACGCGGTGGCGGGCGGCGCCGGCGACGCCGTCGCCGAGGCGCTCGCCGCACTCGGGCTCGTCATGCCGATTCTGCAACTGGGTCTGCCCGACCGCTTCATCGAGCACGGCGATCCGGCGCGCATGCTCGCCGACTGCGGGCTCGACGCCGCCGGCATCGAACGTGCCGTGCGCGCGCGCATAACCCTATTACCCGAGTAGTTTACTCAACTATTCGCGCCGTGTAGACTCAGTCTAAACTGCAACGATGAAGGAGCCCCCCATGAACCAGATTTGCGATACCGGCGTCTGCATGCCCGACGTGCAAAGCTCGGCCGACACACGGCAAATCGCCATCAACAAGGTCGGCATCAAGAGCATTCGCCATCCGGTTCGCGTCGCCGACAAGAGCGGCGGCGTCCAGCACACCATCGCCACCTTCAACATGTACGTATTCCTGCCGCACAACTTCAAGGGCACGCACATGTCGCGCTTCATCGAGATCCTCAACACGCGCGAACGCGAGATCTCGGTCGAGAACTTCGAGGGCATGCTGCGCGAAATGGTCGAGCGCCTCGAAGCCGAGTCGGGCTACGTCGAAATGAGCTTCCCCTACTTCGTCAACAAGACCGCGCCGGTGTCCGGCGTGCAAAGCCTGCTCGACTACGAAGTCACCTTCGTCGGCGCGATCGAGAACGGCCAGTACACCCACACCACCAAGGTGCTGGTGCCGGTGACCAGCCTGTGCCCCTGCTCGAAGAAGATCTCCGACTACGGCGCGCACAACCAGCGCTCTCACGTCACCGTCACCGCAAAGACCAACGGCTTCCTGTGGATCGAGGACCTGGTGCGCAAGGTCGAGGACCAGGCGTCGTGCGAACTCTTCGGCCTCTTGAAGCGGCCGGACGAGAAGTACGTCACCGAGCGCGCCTACGACAATCCGAAATTCGTCGAGGACATCGTGCGCGACGTCGCCGCCGCGATGAACGCCGAACCGCTGATCGATTCGTATATCGTCGAAGCCGAGAACTTCGAGTCGATCCACAATCACAGCGCCTATGCGCTGATTGAGCGAAACAAGAAACAAGCCGCCGCTTGAGACGTCGGCAAACAGCAAACGGGGCCTGCATTGCAGGCCCCGTTTGCTTGGGGATATTGCAGTTCAGTAGCGCTGCGTCAGCGTCATCGTCTGGCCGTCGCGTTTCATTTCCATGCGGTTGAGAAAACTCATGCCCAGCAAGGGCACGTGCAGGCCGGACTCGACCACCAGGCCCTCGACCTGGTTGACGCTGATGCCGCCGACCTTGACGGTGTTGAAGCTCACGCGCCACGCCGGCACCATGCCCGCGGCCGTGCCGACGGCGACGCGCTGGCCGCGCTGGTAGTCGAGACCGAGCCGCCCGGCCTCGGCCGCGCTGATGGCGATCGAGGTTGCGCCGGTGTCGACCAGGAAGGTCACCGGATAGCCGTTGAGCGAGCCGGCCGCCGAAAAATGGCCGCGTGCGTCAGCGGTCAGCGACACGCTCGGGCGGCTGCCCGTCTGCGCGCCGCCGGCGAAGGACTGTCCCATGCCGAGTTCGCGGCGCTCGCCGTTGACGTCGAAGCGTGCACCGTTCGAATCCGCAGCGAGCAGCTTCACGCCGTTCACCGTCTGGCCGACCGACAAGGTGCGCGGCTTGCCGCCGTCGATGCTGACGATGGCCTTGTCCTTGAACAGGCCCACCACGGTGACGCTCGCCGCCCACGCGGAGGTGCAGAGGGACGCGCCGGCCGCTAAGATGAGGGCGCGTGCATTGCGTTTGAAAACCATCATGGATCCTGTCCTCGTTTTTCGCCATTCCCCGACCGAAGGGCCGGGGTATCTCGCCGAATTCCTCGACCGCCACGGCATTCCCTGGAAGCTGGTGCGCATCGACGCCGGCGACGCCGTACCCGCCAATCTTAACGGCGTTTCCGGCCTCGCCTTGATGGGCGGCCCGATGAGCGTGAACGACGACCTGCCCTGGATCCCGCCCGTGCTGGCGCTGATCCGCGCAGCGGTCGCTGCCGGCGTGCCGGTGATCGGCCATTGCCTCGGCGGCCAGCTCCTGTCGAAGGCGCTCGGCGGCAGCGTCCAAGCCAACCCGGTGAAGGAAATCGGCTGGGGCGATCTGCGCGTCACCGACCCCGAGGCCGCGCGCCCGTGGGTCGGCGACGCCGCCGGCCCCCTGCCCGGTTTCCACTGGCACGGCGAGACCTTCAGCCTGCCGCCCGGCGCGGTGCGCATCCTCGACAGCGCCTACTGCGCGAACCAGGCCTTCGTGCTGGACGACCGCCATCTCGGCATGCAGTGCCACGTCGAGATGACCCCGGAACTCATCGCCACCTGGTGCGACAACGGCGCCGACGAGATCGCCGCCAGCAGCAGCCCGGCGGTACAGGCCCCCGCTGCGATCCAGGCGGACATGGCGGCCCGGACCACCGCCCTGCACACGCTCGCGGACAAAATATATTCCCGCTGGATTCAAGGGCTTAGGCAATAAATTTGCAGCGCCGCCCGGACCAAGGCTGGACAGCCCCGCCGCGCGGCGTAGGATAAACACCGGACCTACCGGTCCGGATTGATAGCAACATCAGCTAACGGAGGCTTTATGCAAAACGTCGATTACGCCAACTTCGATTTCGGCGAACGTCTCAACGGCTTCATCGTTGAAGTCATGAATTTCGGCGGCGCCCCGCGCACCGAGGCCGATCTCACCGAAGGCCAGAAAGTCTTCGTCCGCGCCGTCAAGCGCGAAATGGTGAAGTACGCCGACCCCAATCGCCAGGGTTACCCGCACAACCTGCTGGAGCAGATGGAATCCTTCACCCGCACCATCGGCGACCTGCACAACTCCTACTTCGACTCGGGCATGCGCAAGGTCAGCGACTGCCTCTACAACCGCTGGAAAATGCTCTACGAAGAGACCAAGAAACTGGCCGCCGCCGGCGGTGCGAACAAGCCCTGCTGGGTCGACGTCATCAAGACCGAGCAGACCGACATGCCCGCCTTCTTCGACGCCTAAGCCACTGTTCCACCAAACAAAAAAGCCCGGATTGCCGGGCTTTTTTGTTGTCCATCCGAATATCAAACCCGCTTATCCGCAAATAAAAATAAAGCATTATTCAGCCCTCGGACCGGGTGCTATCCTGCATCCACTCTAAATATCCCCATAAAGTCTGAGGAGACAGCATGTCCAAACTGGTACGCCCCCACGGAGGCGGCGAACTCAAGCCCCTGCTCCTGACGGGCGCCGCGCTCGAAGCCGAAAAGGCCCGCGCCGCTTCCCTGCCCAAGCTCAAGATGAGCTCGCGCGAAACCGGTGACCTCATCATGATGGGCATCGGCGGCTTCACCCCGCTCGACGGCTTCATGACCAAGTCCGACTGGCAGGGCGTATGCGACGGCTACAAGATGGCCAACGGCCTGTTCTGGCCCATCCCCATCACCCTTTCGACCGACGACGAGACCATCAAGGAAGGCGACGACGTCGCGCTCGTGGATGGTGAGACCGGCGAAATCATGGGCACCCTCAAGGTGACCGACAAGTACACCATCGACAAGGCGCACGAGTGCATGATGGTCTACAAGACCACCGACCTCGAGCATCCCGGCGTGAAGATGGTCATGGCGCAGGGCAAGTACAACCTCGCCGGCCCGGTCAAGGTGCTGTCGACCGGCAGCTTCAAGGAAGAGTACGGTGACCAGTTCATGACGCCGGCCGAGACCCGCGCCGCGTTCGAAAAAATGGGCTGGAGCCGCGTCGCCGCCTTCCAGACCCGCAACCCCATGCACCGCAGCCACGAGTACCTGGCCAAGATCGCCATCGAGACCATGGACGGCGTGCTGGTCCACTCCCTGCTCGGCGCGCTCAAGCCCGGCGACATTCCCGCCGAAGTGCGTTCCGAAGCGATCGCCACCTTGATCGACAACTACTTCGCCCCCAACACCGTGATCCAGGCCGGCTACCCGCTGGACATGCGCTATGCCGGCCCGCGCGAAGCCCTGCTGCACGCCCTGTTCCGCCAGAACTACGGCTGCTCGCACCTGATCGTCGGCCGCGACCATGCCGGCGTCGGCGACTACTACGGCCCCTTCGACGCGCAGAAGATCTTCGACGAGATCCCCAAGGGCTCGCTCGAGACCGTGAACATGAACATCGACTGGACCTTCTGGTGCAAGAAGTGCGGCGGCATGGCCAGCCAGCGCACCTGCCCGCACACCAAGGACGACCGCATCCTGCTCTCGGGCACCAAGGTGCGCGCGATGCTCTCCGAAGGCCAGGACCTGCCGGTCGAGTTCAGCCGGCCCGAGGTCGCGAAAGTCCTGCAGAAGTACTACGCTGGACTCTCCGCCGAGCAGAACGTGAAGGTCGAACTGAAAGGCCACTCGGCAGCATGAATTCTCGCCCGGCGCGAGCCGGGCGGAACTCCCGGCCGCGCGGCGCGTGACCGGGACAAGGGTTTTAGGACACGAGCCTACCGGAAGCGGATTCGCGAAACGCCCCGGCCAAGGACGGGTTCAGTTCTAGACGGACCGCGACGTACGCGGATTGTTAGCTAACTTTAGGAGACTGTAATGCCCACCTATGTTCGTACCGACAAGTGCGACGGCTGCAAGGGTCAGGACAAGACCGCCTGCATGTACATCTGCCCGCACGACCTCATGAAGCTGGACAAGGACGGTTCCGAGACCGGCCACGCGATGAAGGCCTTCAACCAGGAGCCCGAGCAGTGCTGGGAGTGCTATTCCTGCGTGAAGATCTGCCCGCAGCAGGCGATCGAAGCCCGCCACTACGCCGACGTCGTGCCGCTGGGCGGCATGGTGCAGCCGCTGCGCGGTTCCGACTCCATCATGTGGACCATCAAGTTCCGCAACGGCACCCTGAAGCGCTTCAAGTTCCCGATCCGCACCACCCCCGAGGGCTCGATCGACCCCTACGGCGGCAAGCCGACCGCGAAGATGGCCGACATCACCGCGACCGGTTTCTTCACCGGCTCGGTCGACGGCGGCATCACCAAGGGCTACCGTCCCGGCAACCCCGCTGAACTGATTCGCAAGTAATTAAGAGAGGTAAACGAAATGGCTGGAGAATTTGGTAATCCCGAAGTTGTCCAGGAGGAACTCGACATCCTCCTGATCGGTGGTGGCATGGCTTGCTGCGGCGCCGGTTACGAAGTCATGCGCTGGGCCGACGCTGCCAAGGCCGAACTCGGCATGGACCTCAAGATCAAGCTGGTCGACAAGGCCGCGATGGACCGTTCCGGCGCCGTGGCGCAGGGCCTGTCCGCGATCAACACCTACATCGGCACCGAGCAGGACCCCGCCGACTACGCCCGCATGGTCTCCAACGACCTGATGGGCATCACCCGTGACGACCTGGCCTACGACCTCGGCCGCCACGTCGACGATTCCGTGCACCTGTTCGAGGAATGGGGCCTGCCGATCTGGAAGACCGACGAGAACGGCGAGCGCCACGACGGCTCGCAGGGTCTGCCCGCGCTGAAGGACGGCGGCAAGCCCGTGCGTTCCGGCAAATGGCAGATCATGATCAACGGCGAATCCTACAAGTGGATCGTCGCCGAAGCCGCCAAGAAGGCGCTCGGCATGGACCGCATCCAGGAGCGCGTGTTCATCGTCAAGCTGGTCAACGACAAGAACGACCCCAACCGCATCGCCGGTGCCGTCGGCTTCTCGACCCGCGAGCACAAGGTCTACGTGTTCAAGGCCAAGGCCATCCTGCTGGCCGCTGGTGGCTGCGTGAACATCTTCCGTCCGCGTTCCGTCGGTGAAGGCACCGGCCGTGCCTGGTACCCGGTGTGGAACGCCGGCTCGACCTACGCGATGGCTGCCGAAGCCGGCGCCGAGCTGACCATGATGGAAAACCGCTTCGTGCCCGCCCGCTTCAAGGACGGCTACGGCCCGGTCGGCGCCTGGTTCCTGCTGTTCAAGGCGCAGGCCGTCAACGCCTACGGCGAAGTCTACATGCAGAAGAACAAGGAACTGCTGAACGACTACCCCCCCTACGGCCAGGCGGCCGTGCCGGCCTCGTGCCTGCGCAACCACCTGATGCTGAAGGAAATGCAGGAAGGCCGCGGCCCCATCTACATGGACACCGTGACCGCGCTCGCCAAGCTGCGTGAAACCCTGACCCCGCGCGAAGTGAAGCACCTCGAAGCCGAAGCCTGGGAAGACTTCCTCGACATGTGCGTCGGCCAGTGCGGCATCTGGGTCGGCGAGAACATCGAGCCCGAGAAGAAGAACTCCGAGCTGATGCCGACCGAGCCCTACCTCCTCGGCTCGCACTCCGGCTGCTGCGGCATCTGGGTGTCCGGCCCGACCGACGTCGGTGCCCCCACCGACGAAAACCACGCCGACAAGGACAAGATCCCGGCGCACCTGCCCAAGGGCTGGAACTGGGGCTACCGCTCGATGACCACGGTCAAGGGCCTGTTCACCGCCGGCGACGGCGTGGGCGCCTCGGGCCACAAGTTCTCCTCCGGCTCGCACGCCGAAGGCCGCATGTGCGCCAAGTCCATGGTCAAGTACTGCATCGACAACAAGGACCTGAAGCCCGAGCTCGACACCCCCGTCGAGCAGCTGGTCGAGGAGATCTACAAGCCGGTGCGTACCTACCTCGAGTTCAAGGACTACACCACGGCGATCGACGTCAACCCCAACTACATCACGCCCAAGATGCTGCAGTTCCGCCTGCAGAAGATCATGGACGAGTATGTGGCGGGTGTCGCGACCTACTACAAGACCAACGCCAACATGCTGAAGGTCGCCGAAGAGAAGCTGGGCATGCTGAAGGAAGACGCCGAGAAGATGCGTGCGAAGGATCTGCACGAACTGCTCCGCGCGTGGGAAAACTACCACCGCATCCTGACGGCGGAAGCCCACATGAAGCACATCCAGTTCCGCGAAGAGAGCCGTTACCCCGGCTTCTACTACCGCATGGACAAGAACTTTGTCGATGAGGAGAACTGGCACTGCTTCGTGAACTCGGTCTACGACAAGAACTCCAAGCAGTGGAACTGCTTCAAGCGCGCCCACGTGGATCTGGTCGACAAGTCGAAGCTGTTCAAGCCCGCCGCGCACTAAGCCGTACGCGCAGGGAAATGACGGGCGCCCCCGCGGCGCCCGTTTTTTTGGGTGCCGCCAAATCATTACAGCGCGCCCGGTTTTTTCCCGACTTGCTCGCTGCAAGGCGAACAAGCCTGTTCAGCATCCGGCCGAAAGCGCGTACCCTAGGCGTTCCCGACCGTGTGTTGTCTGTTTTTGCAGTAAGGGGCCCCGCCCCGGAAGGTAGTGAATGAAATGAACGAAGCCGAATTCAAGGACATGATCGCCGACTCGCCCTTCGCGGGCAGCCCGGTCAAACCCATCATGCTGGCGGAGGACGCGAAGCTGCAGTTCCGCTGCCACCGCAACGTGAAATGCTGGAACGCCTGCTGTTCCAACATCGACATCACGCTCACCCCCTACGACATCCTGCGCCTGAAGAAGCGCCTCGACCTGCCCTCGGGCGAGTTCCTCAAGCAGTACACCGTGCCCTACGAGATGGACAAGGACGGCATGCCCGGCGTGAAGCTCAGGGCGGTCGAGGGCGGCACTGCCTGTCAGTTCATGAAACCGGAAGGCTGCGGCGTCTACGAGGACCGTCCCACGGCCTGCCGCTACTACCCGGTCGCGCTGCTGACCATGCGCCGTTCCGACGAATACTTCGACCGCGCCGCCTACGCGCTGGTGAAGGAAGCGCACTGCCTCGGCCACTTCGAGGACAAGGTGCAGACCATCGAGGAATACCGCCGCGAGCAGGGCGTCGACGAGTACGACAAGAAGGCCCACGCCTGGCGCCAGCTGGTGGTCAAGCGCAAGTCGGCCGGCCCGGCGATCGGCAAGCCGACGCCGGTGTCGAACCAGCTCTTCTTCATGGCGAGCTACGACGTCGACCGCTTCCGCGCCTTCGTCATGAGCGAGAGCTTCAACGAGACCTACGACATCCCGGTCGAGATCATGGCGACGCTCGTCGCCGACGACGAAGCCCTGCTCGACTTCGGCCTCAACTTCCTGCGCCACGCCCTGTTCGGTGAGAAATTCGTCGAGGAGCGTCCGGACGCCTACGAAAAGCGCCTCGCCCGCCGGCGTGCCCTGGCCGAGCAGGAAAAGGACGCCGAGTTCCAGAAGAAAATGGCACTCGAAGACGAGAAGTATTCCGGCGAAATCTGAACCGATGCGTCTGGTCGCGCTGCTTCTGTCCGTCGCCCTGCCGGCCCTCCTCCCTGCCGGCGCCGCGGCCCAGGCCACGCTGAACAAGTGCATCGACGCGGAGGGCCGGGTGACTTATTCCAACCTGCCCTGCCGCGGTGCGCGCGAAGTGAAGCGCGTCGAGATCGATCCGCCGCCCCCGCCGCCGAAGCCGGCGCCGGCACGCTCCCCGCTGCAGCCGCCCGCCCCCGCCCAGCCGACCGCTGGGACGGCACCGCCGCCCGCGCCCAGCGCGCCGACGCCGAGCAAAGGCCTGCCGCCACGCCCGCGGAAGAGAGAGGCGTGCTCGAGGCCTCGTGCATGCCCGGGGCCACGACGATCGCTG
>JBGFSF010000022.1:0-201881 GCA_041694715.1 Pseudomonadota bacterium
GGTCACCTTGTTCGAGAAGATGCCCTTGCAGCAAGCCTTTCCGGGCAGCGATCCCAGTTCCGGCAGCATCACTATCAACAACCAATTGAATTTGTTCACGTTTTAACCGGACAGCAGTGAGTATCAAAATGAAACGTATTGCGTTGTTCCTGGCCACCAACCTGGCCATCGTGCTGGTGCTGTCGGTCACCATGCGTCTCTTGGGTGTCGAGCCCTATCTGACGGCGCAGGGGCTGAACCTGACTTCGCTGCTGATCTTCGCGGCAGTAATGGGTTTTGGCGGTTCGCTGATCTCGCTGGCGATCTCGAAGTGGATGGCAAAGAAATCGATGGGCGTGCAGGTGATCGAGACGCCTTCGAACTCGACCGAATTCTGGCTCGTCGAGACGGTGCGCAAATACTCGCAGGAGGCCGGCATCGGCATGCCCGAGGTCGGCATCTTCGACTCGCCCGAGGTGAACGCCTTTGCCACCGGCGCCAACAAGAACAACGCGCTGGTCGCGGTGTCGTCGGGGCTCCTGCGCACCATGACGCGCGAGGAGGCCGAGGCAGTGATCGGCCACGAGGTCGCGCACGTCGCCAACGGCGACATGGTGACGCTCGCGCTGATCCAGGGCGTGGTCAACACCTTCGTCATGTTCCTGTCGCGCGTGATCGGCCACACCGTCGACCGCGTGGTGTTCAAGAACGAGAACGGCCACGGCCCGGCCTTCTTCGTCACCATGATCGTCGCCGAACTGATCCTTGGCGTCCTCGCCTCGATCATCGTCATGTGGTTCTCGCGCAAGCGCGAATTCCGTGCCGACCGCGGCGGCGCCAGCCTGGCCGGACGCGGCGCGATGATCGCTGCGCTGGAGCGCCTGAACAGCCTGCATCCGGCACCCCTGCCGGAGAAAATGGCGGCCTTCGGCATCAGCGGCGGCGGTGCATCCGGCATCAAGCGCCTGTTCATGACGCACCCGCCGCTGGAAGAGCGTATCGCTGCACTGCGCGCGGTGCAGTGAAAGCACGCGTGTGGCCGCACAGCCTTGCGGGTGGTCCGTGTGTGAACTTTTAACCTTTGAGGGAATCGCCATGAACAAACCCGGACTTTTCGCCGCGGCCGCCCAGTTCGCGCCCCGGCTCTTCCAAGTGCGCCGCCGCACCTGGATCGCCGTCGGCGTGGGGCTGCTGGTGCTGTTCGGACTCCTGATCTGGGCCGCCCTGGCGCTGGTCGGCTGGTTCTTCGGACAGGCGCAAAACTGGATGGGCGCCGCGCCCGACGCGGCGCGCGGGGCCATGGAACAGGTGGAGCAGGTCGTGCCCGGCGTGCGCGAGAAGCTGGGCGAGTTCGTGCCCGGCCTCAAGCCTTCGCAGCCGCCGCGCGACGTCTCCGGCACGGATGCGGGCCCGGTGGCGCGCTATCCCGGTCTTGCGCGCACCTCCTGGCAGCGGGAAGGCAAGCAGGTCACGATTGAATACGAAGGCGAGGCCGACTACGCTGCGGTGCTCGACCACTATGCCAGGGGGTTCGCCGCGCAGGGCTACGCTCAAACCGTGTTGTCTGCGCAACCTGATGCCGAGACGCACGAATATACGAAAGGCGACGAGCGCATTATCTTGAAAATCGCGAAACTGCCCAAGGGCGCCGTCAGCGCGCGCATCGAAACGCCCCTGCAATGAATGACAACCGAAACTTGATATGGACATGAATTCCGCAATTTCCATCGGCGAACCCTGGATGTGGGGTGCCTTCATCGCCTTCGTGCTGGTCATGCTGGCGCTCGACCTGTTCGTGTTCGGCGGCAACAAGGCGCACAAGGTCAGCGTCAAGGAAGCCGCGCTCTGGTCGCTGGCCTGGTTTTCGCTGGCGCTCGTGTTCAACGCCGGCCTGTGGTGGCATCTGAACGGCACGGTGGGGGCGGAGATCGCCGACAAGAAGGCGCTGGAATTCTTCACCGGCTACCTGATCGAGAAATCGCTGTCGGTGGACAACGTGTTCGTCTTCCTGCTGATCTTCACCGCCTTCCACGTCCCCGCCGAATACCAGCGCCGGGTGCTCCTCTACGGCGTGCTGGGCGCCATCGCCATGCGCGCCATCATGATCCTGGCCGGCGCCTGGGTGGTGCGGGAATATTCCTGGGTGCTCTACATCTTCGGCGCCTTCCTGGTCGTCACCGGCATCCGCATGCTGGTGATGGCGGAAAAGACGCCCGACCTGGAGAAAAACCCGGTGCTGAAGTTCGCCCGCCGGCACCTGCGCATCACCTCCGAGTATCACGGCGAGAAGTTCAGCGTGATGAAGGACGGCGTGCGCTATTTCACGCCGCTGTTCCTGGTGCTGATCATGATCGAGGTCACCGACCTGGTGTTCGCGGTGGATTCCATCCCGGCCATCTTCGCCATCACCACCGACCCCTTCATCGTCTTCACTTCCAACATCTTCGCCATTCTGGGCCTGCGCGCGCTGTATTTCCTGCTGGCCGACGTGGCGGACCGCTTCCATCTGCTTAAATACGGCCTGGCCATGGTGCTTACCTTCATTGGTACCAAGATGCTCATCATGCCCTGGTACCACGTGCCGGTGCAGGCCTCGCTCGCCATCGTGGCCATCTTGATCGGATCGAGCGTGATTGCCAGCCTGATCGCCACGCGCAAGAAAGCGGCGTGATGCTTCCGCGTTTGCTCGGTGTCGTGTTGCTCGCGGGCGCCCTCGGCGGATGCGCCGAGCCGCCTACAGTAACGCGGACAACGAGCAGTTGAAGGCCTTGCTGGCGCAAGACGTGCCGATCTACGACATCCGCCGGCAGGCGGAATGGCGATCGACCGGTGTGGTGGAGGGTAGCCACACGCTGACTTTCGTGGATGCAGGGCACCACCAAGCCTAGCCGGCTGATCGAACTCGCGGCCCCCTGATTGTGTTCCCTCATGATCATGATGGCCGTCTTGTAACTACCTGGCACGCTCGATCCACGAACTCGCCGAAGCACTGAAAGGACCCGCATGAACAGCAAACCCGAACGCGATGTAGAAAAAAACTACCCCCTGCCGGAATTCATTGCGAAGTTGCGGCGCCTTGCCGATGCGCTCGAACAGGGCGAACGCTTTGAAATTCAGATCGCAGGCGAAAGAATTTCGGTGCCGGCGCGGGCGATATGCAATATCGAGCACGAACGCGAAGGCGCATCGGAAGAAATCGAATTCCAGATCAAATGGGAGAACCCGCAATGAACCCCGAACAGCAGAAATCCATCCTCGCCATCGCCCTCTACGCAGCTTTCGCCGACGGCGCCAAGCACGACCGTGAGCGCGAGGAAATCCGCCGCATCGCGGAGTCGCTGGGCGGTTCAGACACCCCCGATCTGGCCCGGCTCTACCGGGACGTGCTGCTCAAGCGCATCAGCCTGGATGCTGCCGCCGCCGCGCTGACCGACTCCGGCGAGCGTCAGCTGGCGTATGAAATGGCGGTGTGCGTGTGTGACGCCGACGGTCGCCAGAGCGAGGCCGAGCAACGCTTCCTGGATGACCTGAAAGCCCTGCTGAAGCTCGATGCCGGACAGACCGCGGCCTTCGAGCGCGAGGCCGACGTCATCGTCGAACTGTCCGAGGCCGCGGCGCCCGCCGTCGTGGCAGGCGCCGCTGTCGCCGCTGCATCCGGCCCAGCGGAGTCGTTGGCGGCTAGACCGCCTTACGAATCCGGCGTGCCCCTTGCGGGTGCAGTGGTGGCGACGCAGCCGAACGTGACCGAGGCGGGGCTGGACAAGTCCATCCTCAACTACGCGCTGATGAACGGCGCATTGGAACTGCTGCCGCAGTCGTGGGCGTCCATGGCCATCATTCCGCTGCAGATCAAAATGGTGTATGGCATCGGCCGCGCCCACGGGGTTCAGCTCGACCAGGGCCACATCAAGGAATTCATTGCCGCTGCCGGGGTGGGGCTCACCTCGCAATATCTCGAACAGTTTGGCCGCAAGTTGCTGGGCGGCCTGCTCGGCAAGGCCACCGGCAAGACCTTAGGCAATATCGGCGGCGCGGCCACCGGCATGGCCTTCTCCTTCGCCACCACCTACGCACTGGGGCAGCTCGCCAAGCGCTATTACGCCGGCGGCCGCGTGATGAATACGGTGATGCTTAAGGACACGTTCCAGAATCTGCTCGGTCCCGCCAAGCAGATGCAAACGCAATACTTGCCGCAGATCCAGCAGCAGGCGGGCACGCTCGACATGGGCCGCGTCATGGCCATGGTGCGCGGGGCTTAAACGTCTTGCGGATATTTTCGGCCCTCTACGCCCGGACCATGCGCTGGTCGCGGCACCGCCACGCGCCGTGGTATCTGGGCGGGGTGAGCTTCGCCGAATCGTCGTTCTTTCCGATTCCGCCCGACGTGATGCTCGCGCCGATGAGCCTCGCCAATCCGTCCAAGGCCTGGCGCTTCGCTTTAATTACCACGCTGGCCTCGGTGGCCGGTGGCCTGTTCGGGTATGCCATCGGCTATTTCGCTTTCGATTCACTCGAGCCCTGGCTGCACGCTTCCAAATATTGGGACAGCTATCTGGCCGCGGTGAGCTGGTTCGAGCGCTGGGGCTTCTGGGCGGTGTTCATCGCCGGTTTTTCGCCGATCCCCTACAAGGTGTTCACCATTGCCGCCGGCGCCCTCTCCATGGCGCTGCTGCCCTTCACCCTGGCCTCGCTGATCGGGCGCGGCGCGCGTTTCTTCCTGGTTGCCGGGCTGATGGCCTGGGGCGGCGCACGCATGGAAGCGGCGCTGCATCGCACCATCGACCGCCTGGGCTGGGCGACCGTCGCGTTGGTCGTGGTCGGCGCGATCGTCTACCACTGGGCGGGCATGTCATGACTGGCCCGGCGCCGGCGAAGCCCGTTGCCGGGCCGTATTCCGGTCGGCGCGTCGCCCTGCTCACGCAGCACGGCAAGGAACGGGTGATCGCGCCGGTGCTGGATGCCGCGCTCGGCTGCCGGGTCGAGTGGGTGGGTGGTTTCGATACCGATACCCTGGGCACCTTCGCCCGCGATATCCCGCGCGCCGGCACGCAGCTCGAAGCGGCGCGCAGGAAGGCGCGCATCGGCATGGAATTGTCGGGTCTGCCACTGGGCCTGGCGAGCGAGGGCGCATTCGGGCCGGATCCGATGGTGGGACTGTTCCCCTGGAACGTCGAACTGCTGCTGTTCATCGACGATGAGCGTGGAATCGAAGTGACGGGCATGGCGCAGCAGGCGACGCGGTTCGCCCACCTGCTCACGGACGACTGGGAGCAGGCCGCGCAATTCGCCCGCCAAGCCGGATTTCCCGAGCATTACCTGGTGGTGCGCCCGCAAGGCCAGGACGACCCCCGCATCGAAAAAGGCCTCGCCGGCTGGACGGCGCTCGAAGCGACTTTCAACCAGGCGCGCGGGGAGGCGGAAAACGGCCGGGTATTTCTGGAAAATGACCTCCGCGCCCATGCCCATCCCAGCCGTATGGAGGTCATCCGTCTGGCCGCCGGGGACCTCGCGGCCAAACTGAATTCGCTTTGCCCCGCGTGCGGCACGCCGGGATTTTGGGTGGTGGAGCGTGTGGCCGGCCTGCCTTGCGCCGACTGTGGTGCGCCGACGCGGGAAATTCGTGCCGACATTCACGGCTGCCTCAAGTGCGCGCACCGCGAGACCCGCGAACGTGCCGGCGTGGAACACGCCGATCCGGGGCGTTGTGACTATTGCAACCCCTAACCATGCCTGAGCGCACGATGCTGAAGCGCCTGCGGCGCCTGCCCCCTAAAATGCTCAAGGCCGACTTGTCGGCCGGGCTAACCACTGCTTTGGTCGCGATTCCCGACGGCATCGCCTCGGCCATACTGGCCGGACTCAACCCGATTCACGGTCTCTATGCGCTGATGATCGGCACCCCAATTGCGGCCATGTTGGCGAGCTCACACTTCATGTATGTGGCCAACACGGGTGCGCTGGCGGTGGCCACCGGCAGCGCGCTGGGCGAATTCAGCGGCGAGGTCAAAGCGCAGGCGCTGATCGTACTGGTGGTGCTGGTCGGCCTCATCCAGCTTGCGTTGGGTCTGCTGCGCCTGGGCGGGCTGGTGCGCTTCGTGGCGAATGCCGTGCTGATCGGCTTCATGACCGGTATCGCGGTGCGCATCATTCTGAGCCAGCTCGGCGAGCTGAACGGCTATCACGCCGAAGGCAGCAACGCCGTCATGCGCACGCTCGACTGGATCGCTCACCTGCACCGCTCCGATCCCTGGAGCAGCGCCATCGGGCTGGGGACGCTGGCGCTGATTGTTCTGCTCAACCGCACCCGCGCGGCGCAGTTGGCCATGGCCATCGCCCTGCTCGTGGCCACGCTGGGCGTAGGGCTGGCAGGGCTCGATAGCGTGGCCACGCTGAACGACACCGCGATCCCCAGCGGCTTCCCCGCGCTGGCGCTGCCGCAGTGGAGCCTGGTGGCGGCGGTGTTTCCGGCTGCCGCGGCGCTGGCGATCATCGGCCTGGTGCAGGGGGTGGGCGTGAGCAAGACCATACCCAATCCCGACGGCAGCTATCCCGATCTTTCGCGTGATTTTTCCGCCAAGGGTGCGGCCAATATCGCGTCCGGCCTGTTTCAGGGGATGCCGGTCGGCGGGACGATGTCGGAAACCGCCGTCAGCCTGAAGGCCGGCGCGCGGTCGCGCTGGGCCGGTATTTTTTCCGGCGGCTTCATCATCCTGGCGGTGCTGTTGCTGGCGGACGGGGTCGGTTACCTTGCCATGCCCGCGATTGCCGCCTTGCTGGTCATGGCCGGGATCGAGGCGGTCAAGCCGGCGCGCATCGGCGATGTCTGGCATTCCGGCTGGGAGCCGCGCGTCATCATGCTGTCCACCTTCGTCGCCACGCTGGTGCTGCCGGTGCAGGAAGCGGTGTTCATGGGGGTGGCGCTGTCGATGCTGCATTACCTGTACGCTTCGTCGGTGGACGTGCGCATCGTCAGCATGACGCCGCTGGCCAACGGCTCGTTCGCCGAGCACCCGGCGCCGGCGCGCCTGCAGCCGGGGCAAACCGTGGTGCTGGCGGCGTATGGCAGCCTGCACTTCGCCGCCGCCACCACCCTGGAGAAGAAGCTGCCGGCCGCGGCGCCGGGCGCTTGCGTCATCCTGCGCCTGCGCGGCGTGCAGCGCGCGGGCAGCACCCTGGTGACGGTGATCGAGCAATACGCGCACACGCTCCGGCGCGGCGGCGCGACCCTCATGCTGGCCGAGGTGAGCCCGCCGCTCCATGTGCAACTGGTGAAAACCGGCACTGTCGAGATCTGCGGCGCCGAGCGGGTGTTCATCGCAGAGGCTGATGTATTCGCCGCGACCCGCCGCGCGTTGCAGGCGGCGGCGCCTGTTCCGCCCATTTGAGGAAAACAGAGACATGACAACGACGCAACCCACCGCGACCAAGCACTGGCATCTGCAAAGCACCGAGCAGGTCTGTGCCGACCTCGAAATCGACCCGGCGCGGGGGCTGACCCCCGACGAGGCGACGCAGCGCCTGACCCGCCACGGCCCCAACAAGCTCGCCGAGAAAAAGCCGCGCCCGGCGTGGCTCAAGTTTTTCGACCAGTTCAAAAACGTGCTGGTGATGGTGCTGCTCGGCGCCGTCGTGCTGGCCGCGGCGATCGGCGACCTCAAGGATGCGGTGGTGATTCTGATCGTGGTGCTATTCAACGCCGCGCTGGGTTTCTACCAGGAGCACCGCGCCGAGGCGACGCTGGCCGCGCTGAAGAAGATGCTGGCGCAGCATGCCCGGGTGCGACGCGGCGGACGGGTGCTGGAAATTCCCGCCGAGGCACTGGCGCCGGGCGACCTCGTGCTGCTTGAGGCAGGCGACCGGATTCCCGCCGACGGCCGCGTGCTGGTGTCGCACAACGCCGAAGTGGCCGAAGCGGCATTGACCGGCGAATCCCACGCCGTGGGCAAGCACGCCGGGTCGCTGGCGCCGGGCGAACATGCGCTGGCCGAACGCTTCAACATGGCGTACATGAACACCGTCGTCACCCGTGGCCGCCTGGAGCTGGTGGTGACCGCCACCGGCATGGGCACCGAAATGGGCCGCATCAGCGGCCTGCTCCACGCGGCGCAGGAAAGCGCCACGCCGCTCCAGATACAACTCGATGCGCTGGGCAAGCGCCTCGCCCTCATCGCCGGCGTGGTGGTGAGCCTGATTTTCGTGCTCGGCATCCTGCGCGGCGATCCGCTGGTGCAGACCATCATGACCTCCATCGCCCTGGCCGTGGCCGCCATCCCCGAGGGGCTGCCGGCGGTGGTGACGGTGACGCTGGCCATCGGCATGCACCGCATGGCGAGGAACCGCGCCATCGTCAAAAAACTGTCGGCGGTGGAAACCCTGGGCTCGACCACGGTAATCTGCTCGGACAAGACCGGCACGCTGACCCTCAACCAGATGACCGCGCGCCAGCTGTTTTATCGCGGGCGGCGCTTTGCCGTGAGCGGCGAAGGCTATTCCGGCGAGGGCGCAATCAGCGCCGAAGACAAGCTGCCGCTGCCCGATTTCCTGCCCCTGCTCGCCCCGGCGGCCCTGTGTTCCGATTCCCGCCTCCGCGACGGCCAGCTCATCGGCGACCCCACCGAGGGCGCGCTGCTGGCGCTGGCCGCCAAGGGTGGCGTGGACCAGGAAATGGCGGCGGAGCACAGCCCGCGCATCGCCGAAATTCCCTTCGATTCGGCGCACAAGTTCATGGCCACCTTTCACCACGATGGCGAGCGGGTGCGCATGTTCGTCAAGGGCGCGCCCGACGTGCTGCTGGCGCGCGCCGACCGTGTTCTCGGCGCGGCGGGCGAGTCGCCGCTGGACGACCCGACCCGCGCCGCCTTCGAGGCCGAAAACGCCGCGTTTGCCGGCCAGGCCATGCGCGTGCTGGCGGTGGCCGGTCGCGATATCCCGGCGCGGGAATTCGACCCCGCCGGCGACCTGATGGCCTGGGCAAACAGCCTGGTGCTGACCGGACTGGTCGGCATCATCGACCCGCCCCGCCCCGAGGCGCGCGACGCCATCCGCCTGTGCAGGGAGGCCGGCATCCAGGTCAAGATGATTACCGGCGACCACGCCATCACCGCCGCCGCCATCGCCCGCGAACTGGGACTGGAAGGCGCTGTGCTGTCCGGCGCCGAACTCGACCGCATCGACGTCGCAGAACTTTCCCGGCACATCGAGGAAACCGTGGTGTTCGCCCGCGTCGCCCCGGAACACAAGGTCAAGATCGTGCAGGCGCTGAAGGCGCGCGGCCATGTCGTCGCGATGACCGGCGACGGCGTCAATGACGCCCCGGCGCTGAAAAATGCCGACATCGGCGTGGCCATGGGCATCACCGGCACCGAAGTGACCCGCGAGGCCGCCACCATGGTGCTCACCGACGACAATTTCGCCACCATCGTCGGCGCGGTCAGGGAAGGCCGCACCATCTACGACAACATCGTCAAGTTCGTGCGCTTCCAGCTCTCCACCAACGTCGGTGCCATCCTTACCGTGCTCGGCGCGCAGCTGCTGGGCATGCCGACGCCGTTCACGGCGATCCAGATCCTGTGGATCAACATCATCATGGACGGCCCCCCCGCCATGACCCTGGGCCTGGAACCGGCCCGCCCCGGCATCATGAATGAGCCCCCCCGCCGCGCCAATGAGCGCATCCTGTCGCTGGCGCGCTTCAAACGCCTGCTGATGTATGGCGCCACCATGTCGGCAGGCACCCTGGGGCTGTTTTACTACGCGCAGGACCGCGGCGAAGCCTACGCGCTGACGCTGGCGTTCACCACCTTCGTGCTGTTCCAGTTTTTCAACGTGTTCAACGCACGCGCCGAGCATCATTCCGCGTTCAACCGCCAGTTTTTCAGCAACGGCAAGTTGTGGGCGGCACTGGGCACGGTGATTGGACTGCAGGCGCTGGTGGTGCACTGGACACCGGCCCAGGCCATTTTCGATACCACGGCATTGTCCGCCCAGGACTGGGGGCTGGCATTCGCGGTGGCCTCCTCCATCCTGCTGCTGGATGAAGGCCGCAAGCTGATGTTGAAATTGCTGCAATACAGTCAGCGGAAGGCGATATGAGCAAAAAGATTCCTTCTGCGGAAAATCATGGCATGGGCAGCGTGCGGGCCAGGTCCGCGCATGGGCTGATCAGCAAGGATCGCGCGGTGCCCAGGCTGCGCCGCCGCTGCGCGCCGCTGTTCCGGGTGATGACGCCGGGCGAGGCCGTGCACCCGTTGTTGCCGGCTGTCGACGCCGCAGCATGAAAAGCCCCCGGATTTGGGATAATGTCCGCGCCCGCCTTGAACTTGCGCAAGCCAATACCATCTTAAACACGTTCGCTGTTCGGATTTTCCACTGGAGTAGTTGATGAAACGTATTGCCCTCTTTCTTGCTACCAACATTGCCATTTTGCTGGTGCTGTCGATCGCCATGCGTGTGCTGGGTCTTGAGCCCTATCTCACCGAGACCG
Organism: Pseudomonadota bacterium; assembly: GCA_041694715.1. Lineage (GTDB taxonomy): Bacteria > Pseudomonadota > Gammaproteobacteria > Burkholderiales > Thiobacillaceae > Thiobacillus. The sequence continues at coordinate 10,463 of JBGFSF010000022.1, forward strand.
GTCTGAATCTGACTTCGCTGCTGGTCATGGCTGCGGTGATGGGCTTTGGCGGTTCGTTCATTTCGCTCGCCATTTCCAAATGGATGGCGAAAAAATCGATGGGGGTGCGGGTGATCGAGTCGCCGTCGAATTCGACCGAGCTCTGGCTGGTCGATACGGTGAAGAAATACGCGGCTGACGCCGGCATCGGCATGCCCGAAGTCGGCATTTTCGACACCCCCGAAGTCAACGCCTTCGCCACCGGCATGACCCGCAACAGTTCGCTGGTTGCGGTGTCCTCCGGCCTGTTGCAGAAGATGACGCGGCCCGAGGCCGAGGCGGTGGTGGGGCATGAAATCGCCCACATCGCCAACGGCGACATGGTCACGCTGACGCTGATCCAGGGCGTGGTGAACACCTTCGTGATCTTCCTGTCGCGCGTCATCGGCCATACCGTCGACCGTGTCGTGTTCAAGAACGAACGCGGCCATGGCCCGGCATTCTGGATCACCACCATTGTCGCCCAGCTGGTGCTCGGCATCCTGGCGTCGATCATCGTCATGTGGTTCTCGCGCCAGCGCGAATTCCGCGCCGACCGCGGCGGCGCCAGCCTGACCAGCGGCCCCGCGATGATCGCCGCGCTGGAGCGCCTGAACAGCCTGCACCCGGCCCCGCTGCCGGAAAAAATGGCCGCGTTCGGCATCGCCGGCGGCGGTGCCCACGGGCTCAAGCGCCTGTTCATGACGCACCCGCCGCTGGAAGAGCGTATTGCCGCGCTGCGCAGCGTGCTGCAGTCGGCGTAAGGGCGTCACGATGGCACAACGTCCCGCCCACTCGCTGCTCGAACTCGCATTCACGATCCTCGTCCCCGCGCTGGTGCTAATGAAATTCAGCAGCGAGGATGCGCTCGGTCCGATGAACGCGTTGCTGCTGGCGCTGGCTTTTCCGCTGGGCTGGGGCGCGTTCGAGATGGTTCGGCAGGGCAAGCCGGGCTGGCTTGCGGTGCTGGGGTTGGTCAGCGTGCTGCTCACCGGCGGCATCGGCGTGCTGGCGCTCGATCCGCAGTGGCTGGCGATCAAGGAGGCCGCCGTGCCGGGCGTGATCGGGCTGGCCGTGCTGATCTCGGCGCGTACCCGCTATCCGCTGGTGCGCACGCTGCTTTACAACCCCGCGGTGGTCGACGTCACCCGCGTGCAGCAGCAGCTCGCCGAGCGCGGCACGACCGAGGTGTTCGAGCAGCGCCTGCTGCTGGCCAACACCCTGCTGGCGGGCACGTTTTTCTTCTCGTCCGCAATGAATTACGCGCTGGCGACCTGGATCGTCACCAGTCCTGCCGGCAGTACGGCGTTCAATGAGGAACTCGGACGGCTGACACTGTTGAGCTATCCGATGATTGCGCTGCCGTCGATGCTGATGATGATGGCGCTGCTGGTGTTCCTGGCGCGGACGGCGCACAGCCTCACCGGCCTCAAGTTCGCCGAGATGCTGCACGCCGCGCGTCAGTAAGCGCGGCCGACTGGGGGATAATGGGCGGATTTCGCCGCCTCCGTCGCGACCCCCTATGGACCTGACCCCCGCCCTGCTGCAACTCGCCACCCAGGCGCTCGACCTGGTGCTGGATTTCAAGCGCCCGGCCGATGCCGTGCTGTCGGCCTTCTTTCGCGAACACAAGAAGCTCGGCGCGCGCGACCGCGCCTTCGTGGCCGAGGCCGTGTTCGGCGTGCTGCGGCGCTACCGCTATTTGTCGGTGGTGGTGCCGGCGGCCAATCCGCGCACCCTGATCATCGCGTGGCTGATCAAGTCGCGCGGCATGAGCGGCGCGACGCTGGAACAGTTCGCCCGGCCCGAGCTGATCGACCACATCCGCAACGCCAAAACCGGCGACCTGCAGCTGCCGGTGGCGGCCGAACTGCCCGACTGGGTGATCGAAAAGCTGCAGCAGTCGATGAATGACGCCGACATCCTGGCGCTCGGCCGCGCGCTGCAGCAACAGGCGCCGCTCGACGTGCGGGTGAACGCGCACAAGGCCGGCCGCGATACCGTGCTGGCGCAATTGCAGGCTGAGGGCCACGCAGTCGAGGTGACGCCGTATTCGCCTTGGGGCATCCGCTTCAAGGACCACCCGGCGATCAACCGTCATCCGCTCTTCCTGGACGGCCGCCTCGAAGTGCAGGACGAAGGCAGCCAGCTGCTCGCGCTGCTCGTCGGCGCGCGCCGCGGCGAGATGGTGTGCGACTTCTGCGCCGGCGCCGGCGGCAAGACGCTCGCGATCGGTGCGACCATGGCGTCGACCGGGCGCCTCTACGCCTTCGACGTCGCCGAGAAGCGGCTCGCCAACCTGAAGCCGCGTCTGGCGCGCTCGGGGCTCTCCAACGTCATGCCGCAGCTGATCGCGTCGGAAACCGACACGCGGGTAAAGCGGCTCGCCGGCAAGCTCGATCGCGTGCTGGTCGACGCGCCCTGCTCGGGCCTCGGCACGCTGCGCCGCAACCCCGACCTCAAATTCCGCCAGTCGCCCGAGTCGGTGGCGGAATTGACGCAGAAGCAGGCCGCCATCCTGCGCGCGGCGGCGAAGCTCCTGAAGCCCGGCGGCCGGCTGGTCTATGCAACCTGCAGCCTCTTGCCGGAGGAAAACGAGGCCATCGTCGACGGCCTGCTCGCCGAAGGCGGCTTCAGTCTGCTGCCGGTGAACGAACTCCTGACGCAGGCCAAGGTGCCGCTCGACACGGGGCCCTTGCTGAAGCTCTCGCCGGTGGCGCATGGCACCGATGGTTTCTTCGCTGCGGTGCTGGTCAAATCGGCCGCTTGACCCGCGGGGCGTTGCGGTGAAAACTTGCGCACTGGCCATGAAACACCACGCCCCCCGATGACGGCCTCGCCGTTCGATCCCGACACCCTGGTCACGCTGCCCGGCCTGTTCCGTGCGCGTGTCGCCGCCTCGCCCGATCAGGTCGCCTACCGCCAGTTCGACGAAGCGAAGAACGACTGGGTGAGCTTCACCTGGGCGCAGGTGGCCGCCGAAGTGGTGCGCTGGCAGGCGGCGTTGACGAAGGAAGGCCTGGTGCCGGGCGACCGCGTCGCCGTCATGCTGAAGAACAGCGTCGAATGGGTGATCTTCGACCAAGCCGCGCTCGGCCTGGGGCTGGTGACGGTGCCGCTCTATCTCGACGACCGTCCCGACAACGCTGCTTACATCGTCGACCACGCCGACGCCAAGCTGCTGCTGGTCGAGGGCAAGTTCCAGCACAAGAAGCTCGCCGAGATCGCCGGTACCGCCCAGAGCCTGCAGCGCATCGTCAGTCTGGTGCCACCCGAGAACGGTCTCGCCGACTGGAGCACACGCTTCGTTGTCGCGGCCGACTGGCTCGCCGAGGCCGCCGGCACGCCGGTGCCGGCGCGCCATCTGACGGCGGACCTGCTGGCGAGCCTCGTCTACACCTCGGGCACCACGGGTCGCCCCAAGGGCGTGATGCTCACGCACGAGAACCTGCTGTGGAACGCCTACTACGCCTCGCAGTGCGCCGAATTCGGCGCGCATGAGGTCTTCCTGTCCTTCCTGCCGCTGTCGCACACGCTGGAGCGCACTGGCGGCTACTATCTGCCGATGCTGCTCGGCGCCGAGGTCGCCTACGCGCGCTCGATCGCGCTGCTGGCGCAGGATCTGCAAACCATCCGCCCGACCGTGCTGGTGTCGGTGCCGCGCATCTACGAGCGCGTGCACACGCGCATCCGCGACAGCCTGGAAAAGAAGGGCGCGGCGGCGCGCCTGCTGTTCGGTCTCGCGGTCTGGGTCGGCTGGCGCCGCTTCGAGCGCAGCCAGGGGCGTGCGGCGTGGACGCCGGAGCAGCTGTTGTGGCCGCTCTTGCACAAGCTCGTCGCCGGCAACGTCACCGAGAAGCTCGGGGGGCGGCTGACCATGGCGATCTCGGGCGGCGCCGCGCTGTGTCCGCAGATCGCGCGCGTCTTCATCGGCCTCGGCGTGCCGATCTACCAGGGCTACGGGCTCACCGAATCGAGCCCGGTGGTGACAGTGAACCGTCCCTGGTCGAACGTGCCGGCCAGCATCGGCCAGGCCTTGCCTGGCGTCGAGGTGAAGATCGGCGACGACGACGAGCTGCTCACCCGCAGCCGTTGCCTGATGCGCGGCTACTGGAAGAACGAGGAGGCGACGCGCGCGATGATCGACAGCGAAGGCTGGCTGCATACCGGCGACCAGGCGCGCGTCGACGCCGACGGTCACTACACCATCATCGGCCGCATCAAGGACATCATCGTGCTCTCCAACGGCGAGAAGGTGCCGCCGGCGGACATGGAGTCCGCCATCCTGCTCGATCCGCTGTTCGAGCAGGTGATGATTGTCGGCGAAGGCAAGCCCTTCCTCGCCGCGCTCGTCGTGCTGAACGAGGAGCACTGGCGCAGCTTCGCCGCGCACCTGCACGTCGACCCCGGCGAGCCCGACACCTTGCGCGACCCCAAGGTCGTGAAGGCGCTGACCAAACACGTGGCGCACCAGTTGAAGCATTTCCCGGGCTACGCGCAGGTGCGTCGCCTGCACCTGGAACTGAAACCGTGGACCGTCGACGACGGGCTGCTCACGCCCACGCTCAAGGTCAAGCGCCGCGAAGTGCTCGAACGCTATCGCGCCCAGGTCGAGGCGCTCTACGCGGATCTTGCACGCTGAATCCATTCATTCATCAGGGAGAACAACATGCCGTTTCGTCTCGACCGACTGACTGCCGCGCTGGCGCTCGCCGGCTGCGCCAATTTTGTACAGGCCGCCGGATTCGCGCTCATCGAGCAGAACGCCAGCGGCATCGGCAACGCCTACGCCGGCCAGGCCGCCGCGGCGACCGACGCCAGCACAATCTTCTTTAACCCCGCTGGCATGACGTATCTGCCCGATCGGCAGGTTGTGATGGCAGGGCATCTGATCCTGCCGCATGCCGAGTTTGCAGGTACTGTTGCGCCTGCCATCGGGGGCGGCAATGGCGGCGATGCGGGCGGCCTCGCCTTCGTGCCGAATGCCTATTTTGCTTTCCGACTTACGCCCGACGTGCATCTGGGTGTCGGCATGAACGCCCCTTTTGGTCTCGCGACCGAGTACGATGCCACTTGGAAAGGGCGCACGCAGGCGATCAAGTCCGAGTTGAAAACGATCAACCTCAATCCTTCGATTGCCTGGAGAGCCAGCGACACACTTTCGTTCGGAGCGGGCCTGAGCATCCAGTATGCCGAGGCGACGCTAACCAGTGCGACCAATTTGGCGATTCCACCCAGTGTGGGCGTGGTCAAGGGCGACGATTACGGCTGGGGCTTCAATTTGGGCGCGTTATGGCAGCCGAGTGAAACCACGCGTATCGGCATCGCGTACCGCTCTGAGGTGGATTACACACTTGAAGGTGATTTCAAGGTGGACGGTGCGACGTTCTACGACCCAGTTTTTGCTGACGCCACGTTACCGGATTCGGCTTCGCTCTCGATATTTCATCGGCTAAGCGAAAAATGGGACGTGCTTGCTGATGTGAGTTGGACCGGGTGGAGCGATTTTTACGAACTGCGCATCGTGCGGGCCAACGGGGCGGTTGTATCGCTTACGGAGGAACGATGGGACGACACCTTCCGTTTTTCAGTCGGTGCAAACTACCGCTGGAGCGAAAGGCTGACGTTGCGCGGCGGCGTGGCGTTCGACGAAACGCCAGTGTCGGACACCTATCGCACCGCGCGTATTCCCGACGAAGACCGCACCTGGATTGCCTTAGGGGTGCAATACCGGCTGTCAACGAAAAGCGTGCTTGACGTCGGTTATGCCCATCTCTTCGTAAAGGATGCGCGCATTAGAAAGACCGAGACGGGCCCTGTCACCCTGACAGGCTCCTACGACGCCTCGGTCGATATCCTCTCCGCGCAAATGACATTGAATTTCTGAATGGTTCCAGCCGTTAACGATAATATTTACCTTGATTTTCCACCGGTTTTTCCGTACATTACCGGACCATATTGTCCTTTTTTAGGAAGCTGAACGCATGCAACTCGGTTTGATCGATCTACCCTGGTGGGGTTACGTGCTGGTCGCGCTCGCGCTGACCCACGTCACCATCGCCGCCGTCACCATTTTCCTGCACCGCTCGCAGGCGCACCGCGCGCTCGACCTGCATCCCGTCGTCAGCCATTTCTTCCGGTTCTGGCTGTGGATGACGACCGGCATGGTCACCAAGGAATGGGTGTCCATCCACCGCAAGCACCACGCCAAGTGCGAAACGGAAGAGGATCCGCACAGCCCGCAGACCCGTGGCATCAAGAAGGTGTTCTGGGAAGGCGCCGAGCTCTATCGTGCCGAGGCCAAGAACAAGGAAACCCTGGAGAAGTACGGCCATGGTACGCCGGACGACTGGATGGAGCGCAACGTCTACAGCCGTCATTCGGCCAAGGGCATCGTGCTGATGCTGCTGATCAACGTCGTCCTGTTCGGGCCCCTCGGCCTCACGATCTGGGCGGTGCAGATGGCATGGATTCCCGTGACCGCCGCCGGCATCATCAACGGCATCGGCCACTACTGGGGCTACCGCAATTTCGCCAGTGAAGACGCCAGCACCAACATTTCCCCGTGGGGCATCCTCATCGGCGGCGAAGAACTGCACAACAACCACCATGCCTACGGCACCTCGGCGCGCCTGTCGAACAAGTGGTACGAGTTCGACATCGGCTGGCTGTACATCAAGCTGATGAGCTACGTGGGTCTTGCGACCATTCGCAAGGTGGCGCCGACGGTGAAATGGCAGCCGGCCAAGCCCCTGTGTGACCTCGACACCCTACAGGCCGTGATCACCCACCGCTACGACGTGATGACGCGTTTCGTGAAGAGCGTGCGCGCCGACGCGGCGACAGAGATCGCCAAGCTGAAGGCCAGCGCCAGCGGGTCGCAGAACTGGAATTTCGACAACTTCCGCCGCTGGCTCTACAAGGAGCCGGCCGAGCTCGCAGCTGCCGACAAGGCCGAACTCGAAAGCCTGCTCGGCAAGAGCGAGCGCTTGCAGACGGTCTATCGCATGCGCCAGGAACTCGCCGCGATCTGGGGCCGTTCCACCGCCAGCCGCGAGCAACTGCTCGAGCAATTGCAGGCCTGGTGCAAGCGCGCTGAAGAAAGCGGCATCCAGTCGCTGCAGCAGTTCTCGGTGCGCCTGCGCAGCTACGCCTGACGCGAGGACGACGCAGCACTTAAACGGCGGCCCCCGGGCCGCCGTTTTTGTTGGCGCGCGCGGCACACGGCGATCAATGGCGTGCCGATCGGCGGGGTCAAAAACAAAAAACCCGCCAGCTGGCGGGTTTTTTGTTGGGCCGGGCCGAATTACTTCAGCTTGGTTTCCTTGTACATCACATGCTTGCGAGCCTTGGGATCGAACTTGCTGATCTCCATCTTCTCGGGCATGGTCTTCTTGTTCTTGGTGGTGGTGTAGAAGTGGCCGGTGCCCGCAGTGGACTCCAGCTTGATCTTTTCGCGTCCGCCTTTAGCCATGATCTACTCCTTAAACCGCTTCGCCGCGGGCGCGCAGGTCGGCCAGCACGGCGTCGATGCCGTTCTTGTCGATGGTGCGGAGCGCCGCATTGGACAGACGCAGGCGAACCCAGCGGTTCTCGCTTTCGACCCAGAACCGGCGGTACTGCAGGTTAGGCAGGAAACGACGCTTGGTCTTGTTGTTGGCGTGGGAAACGTTGTTCCCGACCATGGGCTTCTTGCCCGTTACGACACATACGCGAGCCATGATGCTGCTCCAGAATTGAAGTTGATCGTGATCGGGGCAGCCGGCTGGGCCGACCCGAAAACCGCAATTTATACCACAGCTCGTCAAGCGGGGGCAAGCCGGCCTTCGCCTCAAAGGTGGCCGGCCTCCCGGAACGACAGCGAGGACGGGCCGGCGACGATGAAATGGTCGAGCACGCGGACGTCGACCAGCGCCAGCGCTTCCGCCAACTGGCGGGTGAGGACGCGGTCGGCCTGGCTGGGTTCCGCGACCCCGCTCGGGTGGTTGTGCGCGAGGATCAGCGCCGCGGCGTTGTGGACGAGGGCGCGTTTCACGATCTCGCGCGGGTAGACGCTCGTCTGGGTGAGCGTGCCGCGGAACAGCTCTTCCACCGCGATCACCCGGTGCTGGGCGTCGAGGAAGACGCAGCAGAACACTTCGTACTCCTTGTGGCGCAGATTCAGCCGCAGATAGTCGCGCACCGCCTGCGGCGAGGTGAGTGCGTCGCCCGCCAGCATGGCCTCGGCGAGCGTGCGGCGCGCCATTTCCATCACCGCCTGCAAGAGCGCGTACTTGGCCTCGCCGACGCCGGGCGCCGCGCACGCGGTCTTCCTGTCGGCGCGGCACAGGCCGCCCAGGCCGCCGAAGCGTTCGAGGAGTTCGCGCCCCAGGTCGACCGCGCTTTTGCCGACGACGCCGGTGCGCAGGAACACGGCGACGAGCTCGGCGTCGGTCAGCGCCGCCGCCCCTTGCTTGAGGAGTTTCTCGCGCGGACGCGCGTCTTCCGGCCAGTCGCGGATCGCCATGCCTCCCTCCCTCCCGTAGAATGGGCCATTTTCAGGGAATTCGGGCCGGGAATCGAGACCGTGGTGCTGGCGGACAAAAAAATCATTCTGGGCGTGACCGGCGGGATCGCCGCGTACAAGGCGGCCGAACTGTGCCGCCTGCTGGTCAAGGCCGGGGCGGAGGTCCAGGTCGTGATGACTGCGGCGGCACAGCAATTCGTCACGCCGCTCACCTTCCAGGCGCTCTCCGGCAGGCCCGTGCTGACCTCGCTGTGGGACGCGTCGCAGGGCGACGGCATGGAACACATTCACCTCACACGTGCCGCCGAGCTGCTGCTGGTGGCGCCGGCTTCGGCCGATTTCCTCGCTAAGCTCGCGCAGGGGCGCGCTGACGACCTGTTGACGACGCTGTGCCTCGCGCGCACCTGCCGGCTCGCAGTCGCGCCCGCGATGAATCCGGAAATGTGGGCGGCCGCGCCGACTCGTCGCAATCTCGCGCAGTTGCAGGCGGACGGCGTCGCGGTCCTCGGCCCCGCCGCGGGCGAGATGGCCTGCGGCGAGACCGGACTCGGGCGCATGCGGGAGCCTGCCGACCTGTTTGCCGTGCTGCCGGGTCTGGTCGGCGCAGGTCCTCTCGCGGGAAAAAAGGTGATCGTTACCGCCGGGCCGACTTTCGAGGCGATCGACCCGGTACGCGGGCTCACCAACCGGAGCTCGGGCAAGATGGGCTACGCGCTCGCGCAGGCCGCGAGCGAGGCGGGCGCCGACGTGTGCCTGGTTTCCGGGCCGACCTGCCTGGCAACGCCTGCGGGGGTGCGGCGCGTCGACGTGCAAAGCGCCACCGACATGCGCGACGCGGTGCTGCGCGAACTGCCGGCGCACGTGTTCATCGCGGTGGCCGCGGTGGCGGACTACCGGGTCGCGACCGCGGCCGAGCAGAAACTCAAGAAGCAGGGGGGCGGACTCACGCTCGAACTCGTCGAGAATCCGGACATCCTGGCCGAAGTGGCCGCTCGCTCCGATGCGCCGTTCTGCGTCGGCTTCGCAGCCGAGACCGAGCGGCTCGCCGAACACGCCGACGCCAAGCGGCGCAAGAAGAAATTGCCGCTCCTGGTCGGTAACCTCGCGCAGGACACGCTCGGCCAGGACGCCGCCGAGCTGGTCCTGTTCGACGACCGCGGCGAGCACCCCCTGCCGCGCGCCGACAAGCTGACCCAGGCGCGGCGCTTGATCGACCACCTTGTCCAACGCCTGACCTGACGAGATCCCGACGAAAATGAAGATGGATGTGAAGATTCTCGACACCCGCCTGCGCGAGCAGATGCCGGCCTACGCCACCCCGGGCGCCGCCGGGCTCGATTTGCGGGCGTGCATCGAGGCGCCCGTGACCCTGCAGCCGGGCGAGACGCAGCTGATTCCGACCGGGCTGGCGATCCACCTGGCCGACCCCGGCTATGCCGCGCTGATCCTGCCGCGTTCGGGCCTGGGCCACAAGCACGGCATCGTGCTTGGCAACCTGGTGGGCCTGATCGACTCCGACTACCAGGGCCAGCTCATGGTCTCGGCGTGGAACCGCGGGCGCGAGGCCTTCGAGCTTGCGCCGATGGAACGCCTGGCGCAGCTCGTGATCGTGCCGGTGGTGCAGGCCGAATTCAACGTCGTCGACGACTTCGAAGCCAGCGCGCGCGGCGCGGGCGGCTTCGGCAGCACCGGCCGGCAGTGATGTCGGTTTTTTTTACAGTCGCCTGACTACACAAACGTACCAGTCCGGTGCGCGGCGGTGCATACCGGCCGGGGCACGGATTTTGCTCGATAAAACAGGGATTTGGCCGGCGAAGGAGGAAGCCGGCCTTGCGGAGACCATAAACACAAGAGCTTGCCGGCGCCATGCCCCAAACGTCCATCCTGCGGTTCGGCCTGATTCTCGCCACAGTCCTGGTGCTGCTGGCGGGCGCGGTCACGTTCGCGATCTACCAGTCGCGGCCGGGCACGCAACCGGTTCCGGAGGAACTCGACAAGCCGGTGATGGCGGCGCAGATCGAATTCCTCGCTGATGCCATGCAGCGCAGCGCCGCCCGCATCGCCGCACACCCGCAGACGCTGGCGTGCTTTGCCAGCGGCGCGGCAGACGTCTGCCAGGCGCAGGCTGCCAACCTGCACGCTCTGAACCAGGACGCCGCCGTGCTGTTCGTCACCGACGGCCAGCGCCAGCTGCTGCCGGGTTTCCTGCCCGGCGACACCCGCCGCCTGCTCGCCGGCGTCGGCGAGGGCGCCGGGGCGAGCGCCACCGCCACGTTCAACCTGTCGATGTCGCATCCGGTGCTGGACGCGAGCGGCAAGCGGCTGGGCTTCGTCATCGTCGAGCAGAGCGTGCCGCAACTGCAGGCGCTCTTCGACACCCTGCCGCTGCCTGACGCGGCGGCCTACGCCGAACTGCAGCAGCGCCAGCCGGACGGCGAACTCATGGTGTTGATGCGGCGCGGCAACCAGCCGGTCAAGCGCCACGGTGCGCCCACCCAGATCGAGCTCGCGGGCACGCCGTGGACCATCGCGGTGTGGCGACCCGTCACCCCCGTCGTCGAAAGCGTGGCGCCCTACGTGCTGGGCTGGCTGGTGGCCAGCCTCGCGCTCGCGATCCTGGTCATGGGCATCATCCTCGCCGTGCGCAACCGCGTCACCGACAGCCTGCGCGTGCTGGTCAAGCTTACCAACGACGTGCGCCAGCAGCGCCTGCGCACCGAGTACGCGGTGCGGCTCGCCGAGTTCCGCGATCCGCTCGACACCATGCTGAAACTCGGCAAGGTCATGCTCGGGCGGCAGAAGGAAGCCAGTTCGCTGGCGCGTATGGACCACCTGTCGCAGGTCAACAACCGGCGCAGCTTCGACGAAAAGCAGAAGGAGCTCTTCGCCACCCTCAAGGACGGGTGGAGCCACAGCCTCCTGATCCTCGACATCGACAACTTCAAGCAGGTCAACGACACCTTCGGCCACGAGGCGGGCGACCAGCTCATCATCAAGTTCGGCAACGTCCTGAAAAGCTGCCTGCGCAACAGCGACTTCATCGCGCGCCTGGGCGGCGACGAGTTCTGCGTGATCTTCCCCTACACCCCGCTTGACCGGGCGCAGGAGCTCGCCGACCGCCTGCGCGCCAAGATGCCGGAAAGCGTCGAGCTCATCCCCGGCGTGACGCAGAAGCTGTCGTGGAGCGGCGGCCTGTCGGAATACGGCCGCGAGGACCGCGAGGAGAACGAGGCGCTGGCGCGCGCCGACGCCGCGTTGCTCGAAGCCAAGCGCGGCGGACGCAATCTTACGCGGGTGCGCGCCGCCGCCTGAGCGTGGCTGTTGCCGCATACGACTCCACATGGGCTTCAGCCCATAGTGGATCGGAGTCCTTCAGGGCTTTAGCGGCTGTACAGTCCACGGCCTGCCCCGCGCGGGGAGAACCTGGCTGCCGCAAGCCCCGCGCCGAGCAGGCCCCAGAAGATCAGCACCGGCGCGTTGCCCCAGCGCACGTAGGGCGTGCTGCCGGCGTAGCCTTGGATGTCGCCGCGCAAGCTTCCCGCCGTGAAGAGCGGCAGGCTCGAAACGATGCGCCCGCGCGCGTCGATGATCGCGGTGACGCCGGTGTTGGTCGCGCGCAGCATCATGCGGCCGGTCTCGAGCGCGCGCATCTGCGACTTCTGCGCGTGCTGCCAGGGCGCGAACGAATCGCCGAACCAGGCGAGATTGCTCACGTTCACCAGCACGCTCGCTTCCGGCAGCTGACGGATGATTTCCTCGCCGAACACGTCCTCGTAGCAGATGTTGGCGGCGACGCGCTGGCCGCCGATCGCCAGCGGGCGCTGGTCGATGCCGCCGCGCGAGAAATCCGACAGCGGGATGTGCAGCACCTCGACCACCCAGCCCCACAGCGGTTTCAGCGGAATGTACTCGCCGAAGGGCACCAGGTGTTCCTTGTGGTAGCGCTGGGTCGGCGCCATGCCAAAGCTCACCACGCTGTTGTAGTAGGCCGTGTCGAGCGCGCCGGTCGGCAGGCCCGCCAGCACGTCGCCGCCGTTCTGTCGCCCCAGCGCCACGAGGCTTTCGCGATAGAAATCGGGCAACTGCGATTCAAACAAGGGTAGCGCCGTTTCCGGCAGCACGATGAGCCGGGCGGGCGAGGCGGCGGCCATGCGCGCGTACAGTTCGAGCGTCGCTTCCGTCTTGCCCGGCTGCCATTTCAGGTCCTGCGGCACGTTGCCCTGCAAGAGCGCGACCGAAGTCGGCGTGCCGGACGGCACGGTCCATTCGATGCCGCGCAGCGCCTGCCCGCCGACGCCGAGCGCCGTCGCCGCCGCCAGCGCCCACAGCCGCGCAGGCCACGCGATGCGTGAGGTGAACACCCAGGCGAGGCAGGCGGCGATCCACGCCAGCGCGAAGGAGACGCCGTATACGCCGACGAGGGGCGCGTAGCCGGCGAGCGGTCCGTCGGGCGCCTGCGAATAGCCGGCGACCAGCCACGGAAAGCCGGTGAAGATCCAGCCGCGCACCCATTCGACGACGCCCCATGCGAGCGGCACCCCGCCCAGAAGACGCAAGGCGGGCGAACCCGGCCAGCGCGCCTGCAGCGCGCCGACCGCGGCGGGAAACAGCGCGAGAAAGGCGCAGAACAGCAAGGTCGCGAGCGCGGCAAGCCAGGGCGCCATGCCGCCGTAGACCGACAGGCTTACGTAGACCCAGCTCACGCCGGCGAGGAAGAAGCCGAGTCCCCAGGCGAAGCCGAGCGCGAAGCCGCCGCGGACAGACGTCGTGCGCGCGAAAAGCGCGAACAGCACGGCGAGGCTCGCCAGCGTCAGCGGCCAGAAGCCGATCGGCGCGAAGCCGGCGACGGCGAGTGCGCCGGCCGCGCAACTCGCGAGCAGCGGGAGGAGGCGCGCCCGCATCAGGCGCGTGCTTCGAAGTCGATGTGGCCGTCGATCAGCGTGTAGCGCACCCGGCCCTGCATGGGATGGCCGAGGAAGGGCGTGTTGTTGCCCTGGCTGGCGAGCGTCTGCGGGGTGACGACCCATTCGGCCGCTTCGTCGAAGAGGCAGAGGTCGGCCGCCGCACCGACGGCCAGCGTGCCGGCGGGAATGCCGAGGACCTGTGCCGGCTTCCAGGTGATGAGGTCGATCGCCTGCAGCAGCGGCACGCCCATTTCGCGCGCCCATTTCAGCGTCAGCGGCAGCAGCAGCTCGACGCCGGAGGCGCCCGGTTGCGATTCGCCGAACGGCACCTGCTTCACGTCCTCGTCGACCGGCGTGTGGTCAGAGCACAGCGCGTCGATCGAACCGTCGCGCAACGCCTCGCGCAGGCCGTCGCGGTCGCGGAGGCTCCTGAGCGGCGGCACCAGATGCATGTGCGCGTCGAAGCCCATGAGGTCGTTTTCGGACAGATGCACGTGGGTGCTGGCGACGTCGCAGGTGACCGCGAGGCCCTGTGCCTTGGCGGCGCGCACCATCGCCACGCCTTCGTGCGTGGACAGTCGCGCCAGATGGATGCGCGCACCGGTTTCGCGCGCGAGCTGCAGGATGGTCGCGAGCGCGACCGTCTCGGCGAGCGCGGGAATGCCCGGCAGGCCGAGCCGCGAGGCCACCGAACCGTCGTGCGCGACGCCGCCCTTGGCAAGCGAGACGTCCTGAGGGCGCAGCCACAGGCTGAAGCCGAAGGTGGCCGCGTACTCCATCGCGCGCAGCAGCACCTGGGTGTCGGTCATCGGCGCGTCGGCCTGGGTGAAGGCGCGGCAGCCGGCTTCGGTGAGTTCGGCCATTTCGGTCAGCATCTGGCCTTCGAGTTTCTGCGTCATCGCGCCGATCGGATAGACGCGCGGGCCGGGCAGGTTCTTGGCGCGGAACTTCAGCATCTCCACCAGCCCCGGCTCGTCGAGCGGCGGGTCGGTGTCCGGAGGGCAGGCGAGCGAAGTGATGCCGCCGGCGGCTGCGGCGAGCATTTCGGATTCCAGCGTGGCACGGTATTCGAAGCCGGGTTCTCGCAGCCGCACCGACAGGTCGACGAGGCCGGGGGCGACGACGAGTCCCGTGGCGTCGATGACGCGGTTGGCGTGGAAGTCGGCAGGCGCCTCGCCGATCGCCACGATTTTTCCGGCGGCAACGAAGACGTCGGCGACGCCGTCGCGGCGGCTCATCGGGTCGACCACGCGGCCGTGCTTGATCTGGATCTTCATGCCGTCGTGCTCCCTGCCAACATCGCCATCACCGCCATGCGCACCGCGATGCCGTAGGTGACCTGCGGCAGGATCACCGACTGCGGGCCGTCGGCGACTTCGGAATCGATCTCGACGCCGCGGTTCATCGGCCCCGGGTGCATCACGATCGCGTCGGGCTTGGCGAGCGCGAGCTTTTCGGGCGTGAGGCCGAAGAACTTGAAGTATTCCTGCGAGGAGGGCAGCAGCGCGCCCTTCATGCGCTCGTTCTGCAGGCGCAGCATGATGACGACGTCGCAGCCGGCGAGCCCGGCTTCCATGTCGTGGAAGACCTTCACGCCCATCTGCTCCACACCGGTGGGGAGCAGCGTCTTCGGCCCGATCACGCGTACTTCCGGTACGCCGAGCGTAGTCAGCGCGTGGATCTGCGAGCGCGCGACGCGCGAGTGCAGCACGTCGCCGACGATGGCGACCGTCAGGTTGTGGAACGCGCCCTTGTAGCGGCGGATGGTGAACATGTCGAGCAAGCCCTGCGTCGGGTGCGCGTGGCGGCCGTCGCCGGCGTTCACTACCGAGATGTGCGGCGCGACGTGACGCGCGATGAAGTGCGCGGCGCCCGACTGCGAATGGCGCACGATGAACATGTCGGCGTGCATCGCCGCGAGGTTGTCGACGGTGTCGAGGATGGCTTCGCCCTTGGTCTGGCTCGAGGTGGCGATGTTGAGGTTGACGACGTCGGCGCTCAAACGCTTGGCGGCGATCTCGAAGGTGGTGCGGGTGCGCGTCGACGGCTCGAAGAACAGGTTGAAGATCGACTTGCCGCGCAGCAGCGGGACTTTCTTCACTTCGCGTTCCCCGACGTCCATGAAGGATTCGGCGGTATCGAGGATTTGCGTCAGGATCGCGCGCGGCAGGCCGTCGAGCGTGAGCAGGTGGCGCAGCCTGCCGTCGGGAGTCAGTTGTACATTCATGCGAGGCTGAGCGTCAGGTGGCCATCGTCGAGGCGGGAGAGGTTGATGTTCTGGTGGGGTTGAACGGTGAGTGTCAGGCCGACGAAGTCGGGGCGGATCGGCAGTTCGTGGCCGCCGCGGTCGACCAGCACGGCAAGCCGGATCGACGCCGGGCGGCCGTAGTCGAAGAGTTCGTTCATCGCCGCGCGCACCGTGCGGCCGCTGTGCAGCACGTCGTCGACCAGCAGCAGGTCGCGGCCTTCGACGTCGAAGGGCAGGTTCGACGGCTTCACCTGCGGATGCAGGCCAATGCGCGAGAAGTCGTCGCGGTAGAAGGAAATGTCGAGCGTGCCGACCGGCTGCGGGCTGCGCAACAGCGCATGCAGGCGTTCGGCGACCCACACGCCGCCGGTGTGGATGCCGACCAGGGCGGTGTCGGGCGTGAGGGTGGGCGCGATGGCGGCGGCCATCTGCGCGATGAGCGAATCGACTTCAGGCAATGAGGCGTGCATCGAAGAATCCTTGAAGTATCAGCTGCGCGGCGACCGCGTCGGTCAGCGCCTTGTTCTTCCTGCCGTGGATGCCGCGTTCATGCAGTTCGGCCTCGGCAGCGGCGCTGGTGTGGCGCTCGTCGACCAGAAATACCGGCAGCCCGAAGCGCGATTCTAATTTGCGCGCGAAGTTTTTCGCTACCCGCGTCATGTCGTGCTCGCTGCCGTCGGCGTGCGTGGGCAGGCCCAGCACCAGCAGCACCGGCTGCCACTCGTCGACCAACCTGGCGATCGCGGCGAGCCGTTCGTCGGTCGAGGCAGCCTGGATGACGGAAAGGGGATGGGCGATGCCGAGCGACAGTTCGCCCGAGGCGACGCCGGTGCGTTTGAGGCCCAGGTCGAAGGCCAGCACCGTGCCGTGGGTGTCCACGAAGCTCAAGCGTGCCCGGCTTCGTCGGACAGGCTGGCGAAGTCGATGCCCAGGAGCTTCATCGCCGCGGGCAGGCGGTCTTCGGGCGCCAGGTCGAAAATCACCTGCGGGTCGGCGGCGACCGACAGCCAGGCGTTCTGCTTGATCTCGTCCTCGAGCTGTCCGGCGCCCCAGCCGGCGTAGCCGAGCGAGACCATGAACTTCTCCGGCCCGCCGCCCTGGCTCACCGCTTCGAGCACGTCCTTGGAGGTGGTCAGGCTGACTTCGTTGTTGACGGTCAGGGTTGAACTGAAGGTCTGCGGCGGGGTGTGCAGCACGAAGCCGCGCTCGGTCTGCACCGGGCCGCCGAAGTAGACCGTTTTGTGGTGCAGGCGCTCGGGCAGCGGCAGTCCGATCTGCTCGAACAGCGTCGACAGTTCGAGGTCGATCGGGCGGTTGACCACCACGCCGAGCGCGCCCTGTTCGCTGTGGTCGCAGATATAGGTCAGCGTCCCGTTGAAATTCGGGTCGACCATGCCCGGCATGGCAATCAGGAAGTGGTGGGTGAGGTTCACGGTATCCATGATGGCCCTTCCATTGTAATCTGCCGCGATCCGGCGCCAAGCTTTCTGTCCTGTCTTTCCACTATAGCGGCCGCCTTGCCCCATGCCTGAATACGACCATGCGCTGGTGTGGTTCCGCCGCGACTTGCGCGATTTCGACCATGCCGCGCTCTACCATGCCCTGAAGCGAGCCCGCCGGGTGACGTGCGCCTTCGTCTTCGACCGCGAGATCCTTGATGCGTTGCCCGGCCCGGCCGACCGGCGCGTCGAGTTCATCCACGCGAGCGTCGCCGAACTGCAGGCGTCGCTCGCGGCGAAGGGCGGTGGACTCGTCGTGCGCCACGGCCGCGCGCGCGAGGCGATTCCGCAGCTCGTCGAGGTACTGGGGGCCGACGCGCTGTTCTACAACCACGACGACGACCCCGCGGCCTGCGCGCGCGACGCCGCGGTGACGGCCGCGCTCGAGCGGCGCGGCTGCGCGGTGCACGACTACAAGGACGCGGTGATCTTCGAGCGTGAGGAAGTGCTCACCGGCAGCGGCAAGCCTTTCAGCGTCTTCACGCCCTACAAGAACGCCTGGCTGAAGGCGCTCACGCCTTTTTATATGCAGCCTTATCCGGTCGAGCGCTATCTCGACCGCCTGGCGCCGCAGTCGAGCCCGCTGCCGGGCCTGGCCGAACTCGGCTTTCACCCGACCAACCTGGCCGCGCTGAAACTGCCGACCGGGATGGCGGGCGGGGCGCAGCTGTTCGCCGATTTCCTCGACCGCATCGACCGCTACGCCGACACGCGCGACTTTCCCGGCGTGAAGGGGCCGTCCTATCTGTCGGTGCATCTGCGCTTCGGCACGGTGTCGATCCGCCAGCTTGCCGCGGCCGCCTGGCAGCGCGGCAGCCGCGGCGCGCAGACCTGGCTGTCGGAACTGATCTGGCGCGATTTCTACCATCAAATATTGTGGCATCGCCCCGAGGTCGCCGCCGGCCACGCCTTCAAGCCGCAGTACGACGACCTGCCGTGGCCCAACCCGCCCGGCCACTTCGAGGCCTGGTGCGCGGCGCGCACCGGCTATCCGCTGGTCGACGCGGCAATGCGGCAACTGAACCAGACCGGCTACATGCACAACCGCCTGCGCATGGTGGCCGCGTCCTTCCTGACCAAGGACCTGCTGGTCGACTGGCGGCTGGGCGAACGCTACTTTGCCGACACGCTGATCGATTTTGATCTGGCCGCCAACAGCGGCGGCTGGCAGTGGGCCGCCTCGGTCGGCTGCGACGCCCAGCCGTGGTTCCGGATCTTCAACCCGGTCACCCAGTCGGAGCGCTTCGATGCAGCGGGCCGCTTCATCCGCCGCTATCTGCCCGAGCTGGCCGGCGTGGCGGACCGCTACATTCACGCGCCGTGGACGATGCCGGTCGCCGAGCAGTCGCGCTGCGGCGTGGCGATCGGACGCGACTATCCGGCACCGCTCGTCGACCACGCGGTCCAGCGCGTGCAGGCGCTGGCGCTGTTCAGGTCGGCGGCCGGCACACCGGCGGACGCACCGCCAGACCGCTGAGATAGCAGTCGAGCAACGGTTCCGCGCAGGCGGCCAGGTCGTAGCTGCCGGGATTGAGCACCCATTCATGCATCAGCCCCACCATGTAGGCGTGCAGGCCTTGCGTGGCGAGGAAGGTGTCGGTGTGCGCCGGCAGCTGGCCGATGGCGACGGCCTGGTCGAACAGCACCTGCACCCGCGACAGACACGCAACGCGGTTGGCATCGTTCTTGGCGACCACCGGCGCGAGCTCCTCGGTGAACTCGCATTTGTGGAAAATCACATCGAACATCGCCTGGGTGTCGGCGCAGCCCGCCAGATGGGTGAGCGCCATCTGCGCCAGCTGGCGCACCGTGGCGAGCGGATCGCGTTGCGCGCACTCGCTGGCCTCGGCGAGCAGCGCCTCCACCGGCAGGGTGCCGCGCTCGCACACCGCCGCGAACAGCTGCGCCTTGTCCTTGAAATGCCAGTAGATCGCGCCGCGCGTCACCCCGGCGCGCTCGGCCACGTCCACCAGCCGGGTATGGGCCACGCCGCGCTCGCGGAAGACCTGCAAGGCGGCGGCCAGCAGGGCTTCGCGGGTGGCGAGGGCGTCTTCTCGGGTTTTCTTGACCATGCGGGGATTGTCCATAAAAAACCCGGCTTGTTCAATTTACATTCATGTATGTATGCGATTAATATCGGCCGATTCCACCCATCGCCCGAGGCCGCGCCATGAATCGCCCAGCCAGTTTGCTCGCCATCAGTCTGGTCGCCCTGCTTGCGGCGTGTGACAAGCCCGAGAACGCGGCGCCCGCCGGCGCGCCGCCGCCGGCCGCGGTGACGGTCGAGACCGCGACGCCGGCCAGCGTGCCGATCAGCTTCGAATACGTCGGCCGGCTGGAAGCCTCGCGCGAAGTGGAAATCCGCCCGCGTGTGTCGGCGCTGATCGAGCGGCGACACTTCGAGGAAGGCGCGCCGATCCAGGCCGGCGCGCTCCTCTACACGCTGGACGGCGCCAGCCTCGATGCCCAGGTGCGCGCTGCCCAGGCGGAGCTGGCCAATCGCCGGGCGCTGCTGAAGGAGGCACAGGTCGAGCACGCGCGCAACCAGACCCTGGCGGCGCAGGGTTTCGTCAGCCGGCGCGCGCTCGACGCCACCGAAGCGGCGCTGGACGTGATGCAGGCCGAGGTGTCGGCAGCCGAGGCGCGGCTGGCCGACGCCCGCATCAGCCGCGGCTACGCGGCCATCCGCGCGCCGATTTCCGGCGTGATGGGCCGCGCCCTGCAGGTGGAAGGTGCACTGGCCAGCCCGAGCGGGCCGGCGCTGGCGACGCTGGCGCAGATCTCCCCGATCTACGCGCGTTTTTCGATCGGCGAGGACGCACGCCTGGCGCTGGAAAAACAGATCCGCGCCGGCGACCTGCAAGCCGGCCAGCAGAAAATCGGCCTGGTGCTGGCCGACGGTACCCGGCTCGATACCACCGGCACGCTCAATTTCAGCGATTACAAGGCCAACCCCGACACCGGCGCGTTCGATCTGCGCGCCGAGTTCGCCAACGCCGACGGCCGGCTCAAGCCCGGCCAGTTCGTGCGCGTCATCGTCGAAGGCAGCACGCTGCCCGACGCCATTGTGGTGCCTCAGGCCGCGGTGCTGGACGGTCCCCGCGGCAAGTTCGTCTACGTGGCGGCGCCGGGTGAGAACGGCATGACCGTGGCGCTGCCGCGTCCGGTCGTCGTCGGCGCCTGGGTCGGCGCAGGCGATGCGGGCAAGGACGCCAAGGGACGCTGGGTGATCGAAAGCGGGCTGGCGGCCGGCGACCGTGTGATCGTCGACGGCATGGCGCGGATTTTCTTCCCCGGCATGCCGGTTGCGGTCAGCGAGGCGAAGCAAGCGGGTGCGCCGCCGGCCACTGCCGGCGCACCCTCCGCCGCAGCCAAGCCGTAAGGGGTCGCCATGTTCTCGCGCTTCTTCATCGACCGGCCGATCTTTTCCACGGTCCTGTCCATCCTCGTCGTGCTGGCGGGCCTGTTGTCGATGCGCGCGCTGCCGATCGCGCAATATCCCGAGATCGCGCCGCCGGTCGTCACCGTGCGCGCGATCTATCCGGGCGCGTCGGCCGGCGTGCTCGAGCAGACCGTGGCCGCGCCGCTGGAAAACGCGATCAACGGCATCGAGGACATGATGTACATGTCGTCGACCTCGGCGTCGAACGGCGTGCTGGAAATCCAGGTCACCTTCGAGATCGGCTCGGACGTCGACAAGGCCGCGCTCAACGTCAACAACCGGGTGAAGCAGGCCGAGGCCCGCCTGCCGGAAGAAGTGCGACGGCAGGGTGTCAACGTGGAAAAAGGCTCGTCGGCGTTTCTGCAGGTGCTCGCCTTCCTCTCGCCGGACGGGCGCTACGACGACCTCTACACCAGCAACTACGTCACGCTCAACGTGCTGGACCGCCTGAAGCGAATACCCGGCACGACCAATGTGCAGATTTTCGGCGCCAAAGACTATGCGATGCGGATCTGGCTCAAGCCCGACCGCATGGCGCAGCTGGGGGTGACGGTGAAGGACATCTCCGACGCCATCAACGAGCAGAACGCACAGTTTGCGCCCGGCAAGATCGGCCAGCCGCCGGTCGATACGGGCCAGTCGCTGGTGTATTCGCTGACCGCGCAGGGCCGGCTGGCCGACCCCGCCGAATTCGAGAACATCGTGGTGCGGGCCAACCGCGACGGCTCGCTGCTGCGGCTGAAGGACATCGCGCGGGTCGAACTGGGTTCCAAGGATTACGATTTCAACGGCCTCTACAACGGCAAGCCGGCCACCCTGGTCGGCATATTCCTGCAGCCGGGCGCGAACGCGCTCGACGTCGGCGACGAGGTCAAGCGCACCGTCGACGAACTGAAAAAATCCTTCCCCGAAGGCCTCGACTATGCGGTGCCCTACGACACCACGCGTTTCGTCGAAGTGTCGATCCGCGAAGTCGTCAAGACGCTCGGCGAGGCGATCCTGCTGGTGGTGCTGGTGGTGTTCGTCTTCCTGCAGAACTGGCGCGCGACGATCATCCCGATCCTGGCGGTGCCGGTGTCCCTGCTCGGCACCTTCGTCGGCCTGTTGCTGCTCGGCTATTCGATCAACACGCTGACGCTGTTCGGCATGGTGCTCTCCATCGGCATCGTCGTCGACGACGCGATCGTCGTGCTGGAAAACATCGAACGCATCATCCACGAAGAAAAGAAATCCCCGCGCGAAGCCGCGCTGCTGGCGATGCGCGAAGTCACCGGCCCGGTCATCGCCATCGTGCTGGTGCTGTGCGCGGTGTTCATTCCGATCGCCTTCCTTGGCGGGCTGACCGGCGAGCTGTATCGCCAGTTCGCCGTCACCATTTCCATCGCCGTCGTCATTTCCGGCATCGTCGCGTTGACCCTCACCCCGGCCTTGTGCGTGGCGCTGCTGAAGGGCGAGAAGCCGCATGAGCCGGGGCGCTTTTTCCGCGCCTTCAACCGCGGCTTCGCCGGCATGACGCGCCACTACCAGGGCGGCGTCAAGTTCCTGATGCGCCGCTCGCTGCTGGCGCTGGTGATCTACGGCGTGATGATCGGCGCCGCGTTCACGCTGTGGAAGGCCACCCCCGGCAGCCTGGTGCCCGACGAGGATCAGGGCTACTACATCAGTGCGGCCTATCTGCCCGACGGGGCGACGCTCGACCGCACCACCGCGGTGGTGAAGCAGATCGACGAAATCGCGCGGCGCGACCCGGCCGTCGAACACGTCGTTGCCTTTGCCGGGCTGGATTTTCTCGGCGGCGGCTTCCGCAACAGCGCGGCGACCATTTTCGTCGCCGCGCGCCACTGGGACGAACGCGACAAGACCATCAACGACATGGTCGGCGAGATCATGGGTGCGACCGGCCACATCAAGGAAGCACTGGTGCTGGCGTTCGCGCCGCCGCCGATCTTCGGACTGGGCAACGCCGGCGGCTTCGAGTTCTATATCCAGAACCGCGGCGACGCCGGGCCGGCCAAGCTCGCCGAGGTGTCCGACGCGTTTCTCGCCGCCGCGCGGGCGGACCCGCGGCTGGCCCAGGTGCTGACGCTGTGGCGGCCGCACGTGCCGCAGCTCTACGTCGATGTCGACCGCGAAAAAGCCAAGACATTGGGGGTACGGATCGATGATGTGTTCAACACGCTGTCGGCCACGCTCGGCACTTTTTACGTCAACGACTTCAACAAGTACGGCCGCACCTGGCAGGTGCTGATGTCGGCCGAACCGGGCGCGCGCCGTTCGCCGCAGGACGTGTCCGCGCTGTATGTGCCTAATGCGTCGGGCGGCATGGTGCCGATGTCGGCGCTGGCGCGCGTCAACTTTTCGTCCGGTCCGGAAACGCTCGACCGCTACAACAACTATCAGGCGGTCAAGATCATGGGCAGCGCGGTGCCGGGAATCAGTTCCGGGCAGGCGCTCGCCATCGTCGACGAGATCGCAAAGAAAACCCTGCCGCCGGGCTTTTCCTACGAATGGACCAGCGCGTCGTTCCAGGAAAAGCGCTCGTCCGGCACCTCCGGCCTCGCGCTCGGGCTCGCGGTGGTGATGGTGTTCCTGATCCTCGCCGCGCAGTACGAGAAGTGGTCGCTGCCGTTCGCCGTGATGATGGCGCTGCCCTTCGGCACCTTCGGCGCACTCGCCGCGGTGTGGCTGCGCGAGCAGACCAACGACGTGTATTTCCAGATCGGTCTGGTCACGCTGCTGGGGCTGGCGGCGAAGAACGCGATCCTGATCGTCGAGTTCGCGGTGCTGAAAAAGGCCGAGGGCTACTCCACCGTCGCGGCGGCGCTGGAGGCGGCGCGCCTGCGCTTCCGCCCGATCCTGATGACCTCACTGGCCTTCATCCTCGGCGTCGTGCCGCTGGCCATTTCCAGCGGCGCCGGCGCCGGCGCGCGCCATGCGGTCGGCACCGGCGTCGTCGGCGGCATGCTCGCGGCCACCTTTCTCGCCGTGTTCTTCATCCCGCTGTTTTTCCACTGGGTGAGCGACCGGCGGCTGAAGGTCGACCCGGCCGAGCTGGACGCGCATCCGCATGTCGCGCGCGGCGCCAACGTGCATATCCCGTCGCACCATCCGTCGGCACCCGACTCCCGGTCCTGAATCGCGGCTTTGCGGACGGTTCCCCAGCGATAGCCGGTGGACATGCCGGATGCGCGGATGCCCGATGCCCGATGCCCGATGCCCGCCGTCAGCGGGGCTAGGCCGGCTCGCCCGGCGGAATCGCCCGCTACGCACGCCCTGCGCGGAACTGGAAATTGCTGCCCTTGAGCCACAGCGCGAGCGGCGTGGCCGGGCGCGTCGCGCTGCCAACAGCGGCGGGGCAGTCGGAACGCTTCGACCTGCAGGGGGCGTTCATCCGCCGCCGTCTGCCGGAACTCGACGGTGTGGCGGAAAAATTCATCCGCGCGCCCCGGAAGCTGCCGCGCGAGGCCGAGCAAGCCGCCGGCTGCCGCATCGGCGACGATTCCCCCGCCCGATTGCCGGCCATGCCGTGCAGCGAGAGCGTGCGCTCACTCAATTCAAGGCGGCGGGAAAGCTGCCGATATAACCGGGGCGGCATGTCCGGCGTGCCGGCTCGAAAAACCCAGGGAAGGATTCTGCATCGATGCGCGCTTCGGGATTAGACCGCCAGAAACAGATCGGTGCATTGCTGATCGTTGCCAGCCTGCCACTGCTCGCCTGGCAGGCCGTGCCGGCCAACCAGCTCGACATCACCCTGCCGACTTTCCTCGCGGCGCATTCGCTGATGGAAGTCTTCGCCATCATCGTCGCGGCGCTGGTGTTTTTCACCGGGCACGGCGCCGAGGAGGCGATCCGTTCGGTGCGCACCACGGCACTGGGCTGCGCCTTCCTCGCGGTGGCGCTGTTCGACACCCTGCATTTCCTCTCCTATATCGGCATGCCCGACCTGGTGAGTCCGAACTCGCCGCACAAGGCCATCCTGTTCTGGCTCGCCGGGCGCTATGCCGCGGGCCTCGGCCTGCTGGCCTACGTGCTGCTCCCCGATACCCCGGCCCCGGGTCGCCGCCATGCCTGGCTGGGCGTGCTGCTGGTCGTCGCGTTGCTGTCCGCCTGGATCGCTGCCGCGCCGCAGAGCCTGCCGGCGATGTATATCGACGGAGCGGGGCTCACCCCGCTCAAGATCGGGCTGGAGTGGGGCGTGTTCGCCCTCTATGCCACGGTCGCTGTTCTACTGTTCGCGCGCCAGCGTCACATCGCGCACTGCGACATCGGCAGCCTGAAGATCGCGCTCTTGCTGATGACGGCCGGCGAACTCTTTTTCATCGTGTACGTGCAGGTGAGCAGTACCGCCAACCTGCTCGGCCACGTGTACAAGGTGTTCGCGTACTACTTTCTCTACCGCGCCATCTACGCCGAGGCGGTGAGCCTGCCGTTCCGCCAGATGCGCCACATGATCCACTTCGACGACTTGACCGGCCTGCCGAACCGCAACGCCTTCAACGAGCATTTTGCACGCATCGTCGCCGAGCGCCGCCCGGGCGCGCTGCTGCTGCTCGACCTCGACCAGTTCCAGAACGTCAACGACGCCTTCGGCCACGAACTCGGCGACCAGCTGCTGATCGCGGTGGCGGCACGCATCCGCGCCCAGGTGCCGGATTCGGCGTTCGTCGCCCGCTTCAGCGGCGACGAGTTCGTCATCCTGTGCGAGCCGGCCGATGCCGGGGAGGCCAAGGCAACCGCCGAAAAGCTGCTACAGGCGCTGGCGCAGGAATTCATGATCGGCAACGACCACCTCGAGATCAGCGCCAGCGTGGGCCTGGTCACCTATCCGCACGACGGCGATTCGCCCAGCCTGCTGCTGCGCCATGCCGACATGGCGCTGCGCCAGGCCAAGCTCGCCGGCCGCAAGTGCGCCCGCATTTTCAGCCGCGATCTGGCCGACACCTTCAAGCGCCGCATGCAGATCGAAGCGGGCCTGAAGCATGCACTGGAGCGCGGCGAGCTCAGGGTGCTGTACCAGCCCAAGCACGACATCGCCAGCGGGCGCATCGTCGGCTGGGAAGCGCTGTTGCGCTGGCAATCCTTCGAGCTCGGCCCGGTGAGCCCGGCGGAGTTCATTCCCGTCGCCGAGCAGACCGGCGCCATCCTGCCGATCGGCGACTGGGTGCTGCGCGAAGCCTGCCGCCAGCTGCGCGCCTGGCAGGACGCGGGGTTCGACGCCGGCACCATGGCGGTCAATCTGTCGACCCGCCAGTTCCGCCAGACCGACCTCGCCGAAGAGGTGCGCGGCGTACTCGCCGAGACCGGGCTGGCGCCGGACGACCTCGAACTCGAGCTGACCGAGTCCTCCATCATGGACAACCTGGCTTCCGCCGCCGACGTGCTCACCGGCCTGCATGCGATCGGCCTGCGCATCGCGGTGGACGATTTCGGCACCGGCTATTCCTCGCTCGCCTACCTCAAGACCTTCCCCATCCACTGCCTCAAGATCGACCAGTCCTTCATCCGCGACATACCCGGCGACGCCGACGACACCGCCATCGTGCGCACCGTGATCGCGCTGGCGTCGAGCCTCGATCTCACGGTGGTCGCCGAGGGCGTCGAGAACGAGGCGCAATTGGCCTACCTGCGCGCCAACCGCTGCGACCAGGCGCAGGGCTACCTGTTCAGCCGTCCCCTGCCGCCGGACGAATGCGAACGCCTGTTGCGGCGCGACGCGGCGGCGACGGTCGCGTACGCCTGAATCGGGCGCATGAAAAAAGCCGGGCAATGCCCGGCTTTTTCGTGGCGGTCGCGCGCAAAGCTTACGCGGCCTTTTCGTGATGGTAGCCCGTCACCGTGTCGACTTCGGTCTTGGAGCCGAGGATCACCGGCACGCGCTGGTGCAGGCCTTCGGGCTTGAGGTCGAGGATGCGCTGGTAGCCGGTGGTGGCGGCGCCGCCGGCCTGCTCGACGATGAAGGCCATCGGGTTGGCTTCGTACAAGAGACGCAGCTTGCCGGCCTTGCTCGGATCCTTGGTGTCCTTGGGGTACATGAAGATGCCGCCGCGGGTGAGGATGCGGTGCACTTCGGCGACCATCGACGCGACCCAGCGCATGTTGAAGTCCTTGCCGCGCGGGCCGGTCTTGCCGGCGAGGCACTCGTCGACGTAGCGCTGCACCGGCTTCTCCCAGAAACGCATGTTGGACGCGTTGATCGCGAACTCCTTGGTTTCGGTGGGGATGGTCATGTTGGGGTGGGTCAGCACGAACTCGCCGACGTCGCGGTCCAGCGTGAAGCCATTCGTGCCGTGGCCGAAAGTCAGCACCAGCATGGTCGACGAGCCGTAGATCGCGTAGCCGGCGCACACCTGCTGGGTGCCGGGCTGCAGGAAGTCTTCCGCCTTGGCGGCGCGGCCGGCGACCGGGGCCTTGAGGATCGAGAAAATGGTGCCGACCGAGATGTTGACGTCGACGTTGCTGGAGCCGTCGAGCGGATCGAACACCAGAAGATACTTGCCCAGCGGGTACTGGCCGGGGATGGCGTAGACGTCGTCCATTTCCTCGGAGGCCATGCCGGCGAGGTGGCCGGCCCACTCGTTGGAGCGGATCATGATGTCGTTGGTGATGACGTCGAGCTTCTTCTGCGTTTCGCCCTGCACGTTCTCGGAATCGAGCGCGCCCATCACGCCCAGCAGCGCGCCCTTGTTCACGGCGTTGGAAATCGCCTTGCAGGCGGTGACGACGTCGTTGAGCAGCGAGGTGAAGTCGCCGGTCGCGCCCGCGGTGCGGCGCTGTTCTTCAATGATGAACTGGGTGAGCGTGGTGCCGGTGTGCATGGTGGACTCCGAGAGATCAGGAAATATAAGAAAATCAGAATATTATACACAACCTGCCCGGCGTGTCCGGCACGGGCGGCTTGCGGACGGCGTGGCGTTCAGTCGCCCCCGACCAGCCGGTCGGAGCGGGTGAAGGTCCAGGTTCGCGTTATAGACAAGATGTCGGCCTTTTTCCGCATCTCGTCGGGGAAGGGCGCGTAGGGCGCGCCGAGTTCGACGATCTTGATCGCCGCGGCGTCGAGTATCCTGGACCCGGAGGAGCGGTCGACGTCGACCGCCTCGATGCGGCCGTCGGCGTAGATCGACACCGTGAGCTTGAGGCTGCCGTAGATGCCCTGGCGGCGGGCGGCCTCGGGGTAGTTGAGGTTGCCGATGCGCTCGACCTTGGCGACCCAGTCCTCGACGTAGCGCGCGAACGCGTATTCGCGCACGTTGGCGCCGATGAAGGCGCGCTTTGGCCGCTTCTGGTATTCGTCCCACTGCTGCGAGATGCTCGCCTGCAACTGTGCCATTTCGCGCGCCTGCTGCTGGGCGAGCTCGCGCGCCTGCACGTTGATCTGGCTTACGTCCACGGTGCGTTCCGGCTGCGGTGGCGGCTGCGTCAGCGCAGCTTCGGGCTGCAACTGGCTCATGAGCGCCTTGGCGCGCGCTTCGAGTTCGGCCACGCGCGTCTGCAGCGCGGCCTCCTCGCCGCCGGCCTGCGTCTGCGGGCTCGCCGGCAGCGGGCTTTTCAGGCGGCGGTCCTCGTCGGTGTTGCCGCCGCCGGCGAGGTTCACCTGCGCCAGCGCGTCGGGGTTGAGTGTCGCCTCCTGCGTCTTCGCGTTCACCAGCACCACTTCCATCGGCAGGCTGGTGTCCTCGAACAGGCGCGGGTTGATCTGCACGAACTGGGTCGACAGCACCATGCCGTGAAACGCGGCCGAGGCCAGCAGGGCGAGCGCGAGGCGCGTGTCCTGCTTGGACGGTTCTGCGAGGGGAATGGGCTGTACGGTGGCCATCGGAGATGCGAGGAGGAACGGACCTGATTCTACGGAAGCGGGGCAACGCTGTCAGGCGGCGGCGCGACGGTCTCAAGGTACTCGGCGTGGAAGGCGATGTCGAGCAGGTCGATGCCGGAGATCGCGAGCTTCACCCTCGAGCCGGGCGCGACGCCCATCACCGAGGGGGCGCGCGTCACCATGGGCAGATTGTCGAAGCGCACCAGGTCCTCGCGAATGACGTTCGCGGTCACCTCATGCACGTCTTCCTGGATCAGCCAGCGCAGCATCCAGTAGCGCTCGATCCGGCGCTGGAATTCATTGTAGGCGTCGTAGGCGAGCTCGAAATCGCGCACCGTGGCGAAGAGTTGCTCGCTCCTCGGCGGGTATACCGGGTCGGCGCCCTGCACGACACTGATGAGCTGGCGCTGGTTGACGAGGTCGACGTAGCGCCTGAGCGGCGAGGTCGACCACGCGTACTGGTCGACGCCGAGGCCCTGGTGCGGATCGGGTGCGGTCGTCATGCGCGTCTTGCCGTTGGCCTGCGCGCGGTAGATGGCGGGTACGCGCTTCTCGGCAAGCCAGCCGCCCCAGTGCGCATTGGCGAAGATCATCAGCTCGGAGACGACCTTGTCGATCGGGCTGCCGCGCTTTCTCGGCTCGATGCGGATGCGTTCGCCGTCGAGCTTGAAGCTGTAGTCGACGCGGTCGACCGTATCGGTCTTGCCGCGCCCGGCTTCGAGCACGGCGGCGAAATCGTGCAGCCACTCGAGTTCGCGGCGATACGGATAGTCGGGAAACGCGGGATTGCGCAGCGTCGCGACGTTGAATTCGGTTTCCAGCGTCTCGTGGCGCAGGTTGTCGGCGATGTGCACCATTTCCACGCGGGTCTCGGTGCCGAGCACGCGCAGGTCGGACGCGACGTCGAGATACAACGAGAGCGCCGGGCAATCGTGCGCCTCGCCGAGCGTGTAATGATGGATCAGCGCGTCCGGCAGCATGGTGATCTTGTCGCCGGGATAGTACACGGTCGAGAGGCGCTCGCGTGCCACGCGGTCGAGTTCCGAACCGGGCGGAATGCCGAGCGCCGGCGCCGCGATGTGGATGCCGACGCGGACCGTGCCGTCGTCGCGCCACTCGACCGAGAGCGCGTCGTCGATCTCGGTCGTCGCTTCGTCGTCCATCGAGAACGCGCGCACGTGGCTGCGCGGAAGCTCGGGTGGGTCGATCGGTTCGGTCACCGGCGCGAAGCCGGTACCGCGCGGGAAATATTCCAGCAGGAAGGTCGCCATGTGGAAATCGAGCGTCGACGGAATCGCGCCGCAGCGCTCGATGAGCCTCAACTGGGACAGCCCGGCAACGCTGGCGGCCTCCTCCAGCGCCTTGTATTCGAGCGTGTTCTTGTCCGGCGCGATGAGAATGCGCGGGATCAGCGAGGCGTATTCGGGCGGCAGGCGGAAGGCGGTGAGCTCCTTGACCAGATGCGCCTGGCGTTCGGCGGCGAGACGCTTCTTCTCCAGCCCGGCCTTGGCCGCGGCAAGCGTTTCGGCTGGCGCCGGGCGGTAGCGGCCCTTTCCCTTTTTGTGGAAGTAGATCGGCGATGCGTGCAGCTTCAGCAGCAGTGCCGCCGACTCGGCCGGGCGCGGCGCATGGCCGTAGTATTCCTGCGCCAGCTGTTCGAAGCCGAATTCGTCCGTGCCCGCCGCTTCCCACAGGAAGTCGGCGTCGAGTTCCGCGGCGAGCGCCTCCGCCTCGTGCATCACGTCGTTGGGAGCCGGCGCGGCGAAGCGCAAGAGGATCGCCGCCGTCTTGATCTTGCTGCGCTTGCCGCTGGCCGCTTCGACCTGCGCCGTGGCTTCGGTTTCGGACAGGATCGAGCCGGCCTTGAAGTGGCCGTCTTCTTCGAAAATGACGTGCATCAGAAATCCAGGATGGTTTGGAAGTGGCGCTCGAACCCGGCGAAACCGTGGTCGCCGCCGTCTTCGATGAGGTGGCGTGCGCCGGCGTAGTAGGCGACGGCGTCGCGGTAATCGAGCACCTCGTCGCCGGTCTGCGCCAGCAGCAGATAACGTTCGGGGCGGCTGATCGCCGGCACGTCGAGTGTCGCGAGTTCGGCCAGGTGCGCCTCGGTGAGTTCCCAGGTTTCGCCGGTGTGCCAGTTTTTTTGCGGGCCGAGCGCGCCGCGCAGGAGAAGATGCGCGTGCACGGCGGGGTTCACCAGCACCGCCTTCCAGCCGTGCTTTTCGGCAAGATGCGTCGCGTAGAAGCCGCCGAGCGAGCTGCCGACGAGCGTCACCGGGCCGCTGTGTGGCGCGAGCGCGGCTTCGACCTGGGCGATGGCGTCACGCGGGCTGTTGGCGAGTGCGGGGCACAGGTAGTCGGCGGCGCGGCCGAGCGCAGTCAGGTGCTCGCCGAGTTGCTTGGCCTTGCCGGACGCGGGGGAAGAATTGAAGCCGTGGAGGTAGACGATCATCCGCGGATTTTACCGGGGCGGGTGAGGATTCCTGAAATTTGCTAATGGCTAGTTCAGCGCCTGCCTGCTGACTGCTGGCCGGGGGTTGCCCGGCGGCAAGTTACTTTCTTTTGCTTCGCCAAAAGAAAGTAACCAAAGAAAAGGCGACCCCAGCATCCCCGAATTCCCGAAAATCAAGCCTGCCGGACGGGCGGCGAAGGAACTCGCCCCGCCTTGCTGTTTTATATTCTTTATTGTGGGCGGGGCTCAGACACCTTCGCCGCTGATCCATCCGGCAGGCTTGATTTCCGGCGGGGCTGCCAGGGGAAGAAAGTCAAAACCAGGGAGTGATGACGGAGCGGCTTGCGCGCTGGATATGCGCTGCAAATCCAGCGTACGCGTCTGCTGCCATCGGCGGATGCTCAGTTCGCCAAACCGAGTCAGTCATCAAAGCAGTAGAAATCCGCCTTGGTCACGCCGCAGTCGGGGCAGCTCCAGTCGTCGGGGATGTCGGCGTAGCGGGTGCCGGGGGCGAGGCCGTGCTCGGGGTCGCCCAGCGCCTCATCGTAGACGTAGTCGCACACGGCGCAGGTCCACTTGCGGGTGGCGGGGGCGGATTCGGGGGCGGTTGGGGAGGGGGCGAGGTTCATCATGGCAGTTTCCAGGGATTCAGGATGGCGAGCAGCTGGTTGAAGACGAGGTCGAGTTCGGCGCCGACGGCATCGAGCTGGCGGCTGGCGTAGGGGCGGAAGGTTTCCGACGCGGTGCGGTGCGCGACCCAGGTCTGGCCGTCGGCTTCGTAGACGTGGATGCGCAGCGGGATGTCGATGCCGGCGGTCTTGTCGGCCGCCCACACTTTTACCGCGTAGTCGGGACGGAAGACTTCGAGCACCTGGTCGGCGGGCACGGCGATGCCCTTCTTGGCGCAGTTGGCCTGGCCGTTGGCGTGCGCGACGAGGCCCATGGGGTAGGCGGTGATCGCGGCGAGAAGCTTTTCGACCGCCTCGTCGACGGAGAGGGAGACCGCGAAGCGGATCATGCGACCTCCCGTTCGGGTTCGCTGAGCGCGCAGCCGCAGCCCTGGTCGAGCTCGTGCAGTTCCTTGCGCAGGTGCTTGATCGCCGGGGTGACGATGGCGATGAAGTAGGCCTCGCGCAGACGCCGTTGCGCCGCGTTGTTGGAGAGATAGCCCTTGGCACCGAGCGAGAGCATCGCCGCGTTGGCGGCTTTGAGTGAAAGCTCGCTGCCGGCCAGGCGCAGCGCGAGCGTTTCCCTGACGTGCGGTGCGCTGCCGTCGCGTTCGATCTTCGCGGCGAGCGCGTAGGTGGCGGCGCGCGCGGCGTCGAGCTCGGCGGCCAGCGCGTCGGCCTGCACGTCGAGGAAGCGGTTGACGTGGCCGAACTGCTTGTCGGCGCGCTGCATGATCGTCACGCAGGCGTCGATGAGGCCGAGCCCCATGCCCATCTGCAGCAGGATGAAGGCCGATTTGGTGCGCTCGCGGAAGGCGTCGAATTCCTGCGGATGGCAGACAACCCGTTCATCGGCGAGGAACACGTCGCGGAACTGGCAGGCGAAGGTGTTGGTGCCTTCCATGCCGATGAAGTGCGCGTTGCGCAAGAGGGTGAGCCCCGGCGTGCTGCCGTGCATGAGGCCGATCACCAGGCCGGGCACGTTTGGCAGCTTCGCGCCCATGTGGAAATAATGCTCGGGGCCGATGTTCGACACCCAGGGCAGCACGCCGTTGATGAGGTAACCGCCGTCGACGCGGGTGGCCTTGAGGCGCGCCTCCTCGATGCCGACGCAGGACTTCATGCTGTTCGATTGCGCGGTGCCGCCGAGCACTTCGCCGCGCGCCATTTTCGGCAACATTTCGGCGGCGAGCGCAGTGTTGGAGCTGTTCACCACGTACCACTGCAGCGCGTATTCCGCCCACACGAGGAAGCCGGTCGACACGCATTCCTTCGACACCTCTTCTATCATCTGGATGGCGTGCGTGAGGCCCCGCGCGGTGCCGCCGTGCGCGACCGGCGTGAGGCTGCCGAGCCCGCCGAGCGCGCCGAGCTGTTTCAGGAAATCGCCGGGATAGACGCCCTTCTGGTCGATGTCAACGACCTGGGGCGCGAGTTCGCGGGCGATGAGTTCGGCCAGGCCCGGTAGGATTTCAGCGGGCGGCTCGGTGGGGACAGAGGCAAGGGCAGGCATGGTGCGCTCCAGAAATGACTGACGGCTCAGGCAAGTTCGACGCTGACGCCGACCGGGTTGCGCAGGGTGTTGGCGACCGGCGACCAGGCGTTGGCATGCGCGACCAGATCCTTCAGTTCTTCCTCACTGGCGTCGCCTTCGAGGTGCACTTTCACGCGCACGTCGGTGAAGCCGAGCTTCTTCATCGGGTCGAGGTCGCCCACGCCCCACACCGCGGTGACGTTGATGTCGCCTTCGAGCTCGAGTTCGAGCTTGGTGAGCGTGATGCCGCGCGCGACGGCGTTGGCGTGCAGGCCGACCGACAGGCAGGAGCCGAGCGTGGCGAGCACGGCTTCCGAGGGGTTCGGCGCGGTGTCGTCGCCGAGCAGGTGCGGCGGCTCGTCGATGACATGGGCTTCGAGGTTGCGCACGTAGGTGAGGTTGCGGAACTTGCTCTCGCACACGGTCTTGGCTTTCAGCGTGACGACCGACTGCGGATTGGCCTTGCCCTTTTCAGCCAGCGCGGCGAGGCCTGTGGCGGAGATGGGCTCGAGGGCGACTTGGGTTTTGAGGGCGACGACTTCGGGCATGACGGACTCCTTGGAATGGGTTAGGTCGGGATCGACGATCTCCCTCATGCGAAGCCCGTGCCAGCCGCGTCAAACAATGTCAACTCATTGAAAAAAATAAGAAAAGAATTTCACGCCGGCTTGCTTCAGGTCGGCCGAGATAACACTTTGTCAACCTTTGTCAGCGGATGTCGAGGCGCTTGAGCCGGTAGTTGAATTGCCGCAGCGTGAGGCCGAGCAATTGTGCGGCGCGCGACTTGTTGCCGTGGGTCTGCGCCAGCGCCTGTTCGATCTGGTCGCGGCCGTGCGAAGCGGCAGGCAGGTAGGGCCGCACCGATCCCACGGGCGGAATCGGGGGTGACGTGCCGGACAGGCTCGTCGCGTCGGAGGGGCTCATCGCCTCGCCGCGCAACACGTGCTCGACCTCGCGCGCCGAGACCGACGCGCCCTCGGCAAGCAGCACGAGGCGTTCGATCACGTTGCGCAGCTGGCGGATATTGCCCGGCCAGGGGTAGGCGGCAAGCCGTTCCATCGCTTCGGCGGTGAGGCCCACGTTGCGCTGATAGCTCTGGCTGACGAGATTGAGCAGATGGCGCACGAGCGGGCGGACGTCCTCACTGCGTTCGCGCAGCGCCGGTAGCCGGATCGGGATGATGTTGAGGCGATAGTAGAGATCGAGGCGGAAGCGGCCGGCGGCGACCTGCTGCTGCAGATCGTGGTGGGTGGCGGCGACGATGCGCACGTCGATCGGCGTCTCGCGGCGGCTACCGACGCGCTGCAGCGTCTTCTCCTGCAGGACTCGCAACAGCTTCACCTGCATCGCCAGCGGCAGGTCGCCGATCTCGTCGAGGAAGAGCGTGCCGCCGTGCGCCTGCTCGAAGTAGCCGGCGCGCGCCGTGGCGGCGCCGGTGAACGCGCCTTTCTCGTAACCGAACAGTTCCGACTCGAACAGGTTCTCCGGAATCGCACCGCAGTTCACCTTGACGAAAGGCTGGTCGCGTCGAGCGCTCGACAAATGCAGCGCGCGCGCGAAGAGCTCCTTGCCGGTGCCCGATTCGCCCAGCAGCAGCACTGTCGCCTCGGTGGCGGCGACCTGCTCGACCTGGCGCAGCGCGTGGCGGAGCGCAGGGGAGTCGCCAACGATGCCGAGCGTCGCCTGTTGCGGCGCACCGTGCTCGAGCGCCCATTTGAGCTCGCGGTTTTCGTTCTCCAGCCGCGCGGTCTGCGCCGCAACGCGGTCGTTGAGCTTGAGGATCTGGGTGATCAGCGTGGCGACGATCTCGAGAATGCGCAGATCGTCGGCGAGCGCCCGGGCGCGGCTGCGGATGCGGTGCACGCCCAGCAGGCCCAGGATTTCGCCGTCGCTGCGCAAGGGCAGCGCGATGTAGCTGACGGTTTCCTGCGGCAGTCGCTCGCGCTCGATCGCGCGCGCGAGATAGTGCGGGTCGTCGTCGATGTCCTGCACGATCGCGGTCTCGCCGCTCTGCAGCGCGCGACCGGTGATGCCTTCGCCCAGCGCATACACGCCGCGTGCCATTTCCTCGCGGGTGAGGCCGTAGGCGTAGCGGATCGCATACGCGTCGCCGTCCGGCTGGCGCAGCACCACGCGGCCGCGGTTGAGGCCGAGAAATTCCGAGATCAAATGCAGCATCTCGCGGATCACGAAACCCGGCTCCAGACTCTTGCCCAGCAGGCGGGCGGACTCGCGGATCACCAGCAGTTCGGCGTCCTGCAGAGGCTCGGTGGTGGCGGTGGCGACGGTCATGCGGCTTCCTGCATTCAACACTTTGTAAGCAGTGTGTAATCAAGAAGCAGGCCAGCTCGCGCACCGGTATCGCCTGCGCCGCGGCGCTTCGCTTGCAAATCATCGGGTTAGCGCGATCGCGCTGGGCTGGCACGGATTCTGAATACGACAAGAGTGGAAACACTGCGCGCACCACGCCGCGATGCGTCGAAACCCACGGTTTTACAAGGCTTCCGACGGGTCGCAGCGGACGCGGACGAATCGGACGATGCACCAATCTGGCGCAAGTCCCGTTCAAAACGGTGCGGCGTCGCGCGGTGACCGGCAGGTTTATTCAATCCACTAGAGGAGCGTGCGATGTCCGCCTTTGACAACCCGTTTGACCCTGAGACAAAACTGCATCGCGGGGGCTGCAGCTGCGGCCGCCACGCGAGCCAGGCGGCGCACGACGCCGCGATGAAGGACGAAGAGGCGCGCGTGTCGCGCGTGGTCGAGTCGGCCGTGATGCGCGGGCTCTTCCCCGACGACCAGGTGCGCCGCAACTTCCTGCGCGCGGTCGGCGCCGGCACCGCGATGGCAGCGATCTCGACGCTGTTCCCGATGGGCGCGGCCAAGGCGCTGGCGCAGGAGCGCGGCAAGCCGGAGAAGACCGACCTCAAGATCGGCTTCATTCCCATCACCTGCGCCACCCCCATCATCATGGCGGGGCCGATGGGCTTCTATGCGCGTGAAGGCTTGAACGTCAGCCTGCAGAAGACCGCCGGCTGGGCGGTGATCCGCGACAAGGTGCAGAACAAGGAATACGACGCCTCGCACATGCTCTCGCCGATGCCGCTGGCGATGTCGCTCGGCCTGGGCTCCGCCAGGCAGGCGGTCGACGTTGCCTCGATCCAGAACATCAACGGCCAGGCGATCACGCTGCACATCAAGCACAAGGACAAGATGGACCCGAAGGAATGGAAAGGCCTGAAATTCGGCCTGCCCTTCGACTATTCGATCCATAACCTGCTGCTGCGCTACTACCTCGCCGAGCACGGCCTCGACCCGGACAAGGACGTCGAACTGCGCATGATGCCCCCGCCCGATATGGTGGCGAACCTGCGCGCCGGCAACATCGACGGCTTCCTTGGCCCCGAGCCGTTCAACCAGCGTGCGGTCTACGAAGGCGTCGCCTTCATCCACACCCTGTCGCGTGATTTGTGGGATGGCCATCCCTGCTGCACCTTCGGCGTGCAGGAAGGCTTCTACAAGCAGTTCCCCAACACCTACGCCGCGCTGTTCCGCGCGATCGCCAGCGCCACCGATTACGCGCACAAGCCGGAGAACCGCAAGGCGATCATCGAGGCGATCGCGCCGGCCAACTATCTGAACCAGCCGATCCCCGTGCTGGAACAGGTGATGACGGGACGCTTCGCCGACGGCCTCGGCAAGGTGAGGAACGTGCCCGACCGCGTCGACTTCGATCCCTTCCCCTGGCATTCGATGGCAGTGTGGATCCTCACGCAACTCAAGCGCTGGAACTACATCAAGGGCGACGTCAATTACCAGGCCGTCGCCGAGGAAGTGTTCCGCGCCACGGATGCTCGTAAGCGCATGGCCGAAATCGGGCTCAAGGCACCGGCGTCCAACTCGATGAA
The DNA here is from genome assembly GCA_041694715.1 of Pseudomonadota bacterium. GTDB lineage: Bacteria > Pseudomonadota > Gammaproteobacteria > Burkholderiales > Thiobacillaceae > Thiobacillus. Next base: position 47,455 of record JBGFSF010000022.1, read on the forward strand.
GCACACCATCATGGGCAAGGTCTTCGACCCCGCGAAGCCGGCCGAGTACCTCAACTCCTTCGCGATCAAACGCTCATGAAGACCCGACTCTCGCTCAGCCAACAATCCACCCTGCTGTCGCTGCTGCTGTTCGGGGTGATCCTGCTCGTGTGGCAGCTGGCGACGCTGCCGGACACCCCGACGGCCGAGGCCGACGTCGATCCCGAGTACGCCGCGCTGATGGGCGGCGGCGGCGCGAGTTCGGCGTCGAGCTTCCCGCAGCCGGCGGCGATGGCGCAGACGCTGTGGGAGAAGCTCTCCGACCCGTTCTACGACAACGGCCCCAACGACAAGGGCATCGGCATCCAGCTCGCCTATTCGCTGGCGCGCGTGTTGTCGGGCTTTTTCCTTGCGGCGGCGGTGGCGATTCCGCTCGGCTTCCTGATCGGCAACTCGCGCGTGTTCTACGATGCCTTGAACCCCTATGTGCAGGTGCTGAAGCCGATCTCCCCGCTGGCGTGGATGCCGCTCGCGCTCTACACCATCAAGGACGCGTCGCTCTCGGCGGTGTTCGTGATCTTCATCTGCTCGCTGTGGCCGATGCTGATCAACACCGCGCACGGCGTGGCCAACGTGAAGAAGGACTGGCTCGACGTCTCGCGCACGCTCGAGGTGAATCCGTTCAGGAAGGCCTTCCGCGTGATCCTGCCGGCCGCCGCGCCGACCATCCTCACCGGCATGCGCATCTCGATGGGCATCGCCTGGCTGGTCATCGTCGCCGCGGAAATGCTCGTCGGCGGCACCGGCATCGGCTACTTCGTGTGGAACGAGTGGAACAACCTGTCGATCACAAACGTGCTGTTCGCCATCTTCATGATCGGCATCGTCGGCATGGCGCTCGACAGCCTCTTCGGCGTGCTCGGCAAGCGCGTCGCCTACCAGGAATGACCCCCATGACCACGACTGCGAATGCATCCTTCCTTCAGGTCGAAAACCTGGCGCGGGTCTACCCGAGCCCGACCGGCGGCGAATCCGTCACCGTGTTCGACCACGTCAACTTCCGCATCCACAAGGGCGAGTTCGTCTGCGTGACCGGCCATTCGGGTTGCGGCAAGTCGACCATCCTCAACATCCTCGCCGGGCTCGACACGGCGAGCGCGGGCAACGTCTTCATGGACGGCCGCGAGGTCGTCGGCCCCAGCCTTGACCGCGGCGTAATCTTCCAGAGCCACGCGCTGATGCCCTGGCTCACCGTGCTCGAGAACGTGTCCTTCGCGGTGAAGTCGCGCTGGACCGCGTGGAGCAAGACGCAGGTCCGCGACCACGCGATGCGCTACATCGAGATGGTCGGTCTCAAGGGCGCCGAGCACAAGAAGCCGTCGCAGCTCTCCGGCGGCATGAAGCAGCGCGTCGGCATCGCGCGCGCCTTCTCCATCGAGCCGAAGATGCTGCTGATGGACGAGCCCTTCGGCGCGTTGGACGCCTTGACGCGCGGCGTGATCCAGGACGAGCTGCTGAAGATCTGCGCCGAAACGCAGCAGACCGTGTTCATGATCACGCACGACGTCGACGAAGCGATCCTGCTCTCCGACAAGATCATGCTGATGTCGAACGGCCCGCACGCGCGCATCGCCGAGATCGTCAACAACACCCTGCCGCGGCCGCGCGAGCGCAGCGCCATCCACAAGCACCCGCACTACTACCCGATCCGCAACCACATGGTCGACTTCCTCGTCACGCGCTCGAAGCAGTTTGGCAGCCAGCGCGCCGCGCCGGACGCGCCCAGCTCGCCTGCGGTGTTCGACCCGGCCGACCTCGTCGCCGACGACGCAGCGCCGGCGGCGGCCAAGCCGGCCGGCAAACCCCACATCCACCTCGTCAACGCCTAAGGAATCCCCATCATGACCCGCACCGAAGTCACCGACCTCATCCTCGCCGCCAAGCACAAGAAAGGCCTCAAGTGGGCCGACATCGCCAAGAAGGTCGGCCAGAGCAAGGAGTGGACGACCGCCGCCCTCTTGGGCCAGATGACGCTCGACAAGAAGCAGGCCACCGCCGTCGGCAAGCTGCTGAATCTGCCGGCCGAAGCCGTTGCCGAACTGCAGGTCGTGCCCTACAAGGGCAGCCTGCCCTCCGCGATCCCGACCGACCCGTTGATCTATCGTTTCTATGAACTGATCATGGTCTACGGCACCACGATCAAGACGCTGATCCACGAGGAGTTCGGCGACGGCATCATGAGCGCGATCGATTTCTCGATGGACATCTCGCGCGTCGCCGACCCCAAGGGCGACCGCGTGCAGATCGTGCTCAACGGCAAGTTCCTGCCGTACAAGACCTACTGAGCGGTCCGCCCGGCGAGCCAGGCCTCGAAGGCGTCCGGCGGCAGCGGCTTGCTGTAGAGATAGCCCTGCGCGTAGTCGCAGCCGGCGGCGGCCAGCAGGTCGCGCTGGGCGGCGGTTTCAACGCCCTCGGCGATGACCTTGAGGCCCAGCTCGTGGGCCATCAGGATGATCGCGCGCGACAGGGCCATGTCGTTAGGATCGGTTTCGAGGTCGCGCACGAAGCTGCGGTCGATTTTCAGAAAATCGATCGGGAACTGCTTGAGGTAGGACAGCGTGCTGTAGCCGGTGCCGAAGTCGTCGATGGCGATGCGGATGCCGGCGTCGCGGAAACGGAACAGCTGCTCGGTGATGTCGGGCGCGGCGTGCAGCAGCAGGTTCTCGGTGATTTCGACGACGAGGTTTTCGCCCGACAGCCCGATCGCCTGCAGGTGCTGCAGCCAGGCCTCGGTGTGCATGCGTCCCTCGGGCCGGAACTGCACCGGCGACATGTTGACGCTGATCTGGAAGTCGTCGCCGAAGCGACGGCGCCAGGCGTTCGCCCGCTGCAGGGATTCGCGGAAGACCCATTCGCCGAGGGTGTTGATGAGTCCCGTCTCCTCGGCCAGGGGAATGAAGGCCGCTGGATTGACGAGCTCGCCCGACGGATGGCGCCAGCGCACCAGGGCCTCGGCTTTGTGCACGCGCCCGCTCGCCAGATCGACGATGGGCTGGAAATGCGTGACGAACTGGCTGCCCGCCACCGCCTCGCGCAGCTCGCGCGAAAGCTTCAGGCGGGCCTGCGCGGCTTCCTGCAGCGAGGCGGTGAAATAGCAGAAGCGGTTGCGCCCCTGGCGCTTGGCGGCGTACATCGCCTGGTCGGCGTGCTTCATCAGCGTGTCGATATCGTCGGCGTCGGCCGGATAGAGGGTGATGCCGAGACTGGCCGAGACGTAGACCACTTCGTCGCCGAGGTGGAACGGCTCGGCGAGCGCGTCGGTGATCTTCTGTGCGATGTCCTCGGCGTGCGCGTGGCTGCTGAGTTCGGTGAGCACGACGGTGAATTCGTCGCCGCCCAGACGGGCGACGGTGTCGCTGTCGCGCACGCACCGGCGGATGCGTCGCGCCGCCTCCTGCAGCAGGCGGTCGCCGGCGTCGTGTCCGAGCGTGTCGTTCACTTCCTTGAACTCGTCGAGGTCGATCAGCAACAGGGCGAGCGAATGGCGGTCGCGCCGCGCCTTCACGATATCCTGGCCGAGGCGGTCGAGGAACAGGCGGCGGTTGGGCAACTGCGTCAGTGGGTCGTAGTGCGCCTGATGGCGGATGGTGTCCTCCGCGGCCTTGCGCGCGCTGATGTCGAGATAGGTGCCGATCAGCCGCAGCGGCCGTCCCGTCGCGTCGCGCGCGGCGGCCATGCCGCGCACCTGCACCCATTTCCAGCTGCCGTCCTTGCAGCGCTTGCGGTGCTCGTTGGAGAAGATCTCGCTGCGGCCTTCGAACACCGCGTCGCGCGCGGCCTGCAGGCCCGGCAGATCGTCCGGATGGATGCGCGCGTGCCAGCTGTCGAGCCGGTCGCCGATCTCCGCGTCGCTGTAGCCCAGCATGGTCTTGCAGCGTTCCGACAGCAGGATGCGGCCGGCCGGCACGTCCAGGTCCCACACGCCGGCGCCGGTGCTGTCGAGCGCAAAGCGCCAGCGCTCCTCCAGATCGTGCAGCTTGTCGCGCGCCACCGCCGTTTCCTGCCGCGACTGCACCAGCGTGCGCACCAGCGGCGATGTCAGCGCGAGCAGCAGGGCCACGCCGATCAGGGTCAGCCCGGCCAGCACCGCCGCGACCACGCCCAATTGCTCGCGCGCCGGGCCGAACAGGGCATCCTGGTCGACCTTCAGCACCATGCCGAGGCCGAGCGTGCCCACCGGTGCGTAGGCGGCGACCACCGGCACGTGGCGGTAATCGCGGGTGGACACGCTGCCGCTGGCGCCTTCGAGCGCGTGACTCATCGGCAGAGACTGGCCGTCGAGCACGCGCGGCAGGCGCTCCAGCACCTGCTGCGTGCGGGTCAGCGGGAAGCACTGCATGTCGGCTTCCAGCGGCGCGCAGACCGCAAGTTCCGCCGAACGGTCCTGGCCGCCGGCCTCGGCGATCGCGCGCTGCAACTGCGGCAGCGCGGCTTCGGCCTTCGCCGTGCCGATGCGTACGCCATTGGCGTCGACCACGTCGCGCACGACCTGCAGGACGAAGCGTCCGTCCCACAGCAGGCGGGCGGGCGCCTGCGCATTCAGCGGCACGCCGAACGCAGGCGCCCGCGCGAGCGTGCCGGCCTGCACCACCTCGGCATCGCGCACGTCGTAGAACGCAATGCCGCTGAAGCCGATCTCCAGGAAGGAATCGGCGATGCGCTGCAGCGCGGCGCGTGCGGTCGCGTCGCCGGCGTCGGCCTTCAGGCGCTGCAGGTTCTGGATCACGAACGGGCGGGTCGGCACCGTCAGCGCCTTGGCCACGCCGGCGGTGATTACGTTTTCGAACAGACGGCGGTCGCTTTGCAGCGAGGTCTCCAGGCTCTTTACCAGGATTGCCTCGGCCTGGCGCTGCATGAGGGCGTAGACCGCGAGGCCCGAGGCGAACGTCAGCCCGATCAGGATGAGCCCGCCGATGAGGCCGATGCGCTGGGTGTCGTTGAGCCGGATCAAGGGGGATTTCTCGGGCTGGGGGGCATGGTCGGGGGACCTTATCACGTCTGGCGGGCGTGCTGATAGCGCTCGCCGGGTGGCCAAGCCTGCGCAGGGCTGTGGTTCGTTGGCCGGGGGTAGCCCTGGCCAACGATCGGCCGCTCTGCGAAGTCCACTAACTACTCAGTGGTGCTTCGCGTCTATCCTCAGACTGGATTGCTTCGCTGTGCTCGCAATGACGGCAAGCTCAGCTTACGCATACCCCCCATACCGATGCATCGGCGTCAGCACGATGTCCTCGTGGTAGTGGTGGTGCAGCGCGTCGAGCAGCTTGGCATGAATGCCGCCGAAACCGCCGTTGCTCATCATCAGCACGTGGTCGCCGCTGTGGGCGTCGGCGACCAGTTGCGCGACGAGTGCGTCGAGGTCGTCGAACACGCGCGCCTTGTCGCCGAGCGGCGCGAGCGCTTCCGCGGCGTCCCAGCCGAGGTTGGCGGCGTAGCAGTAGACGGCGTCGGCACCGGTGAGGCTGTCGGGCAGCTCGGCCTTCATCACGCCGAGCTTCATGGTGTTGGAGCGCGGTTCGAGCACGGCGAGGATGCGCGCGCGGCCGACCTTGGCGCGCAGGCCTTCGACGGTGGTGGCAATCGCGGTGGGATGGTGGGCGAAGTCGTCGTAGACGGTGATGCCGTGCACGCTGCCGCGCACTTCCATGCGGCGCTTGACGTTCTCGAAGCGGGCGAGCGCATCGATCGCGGCAGCGGCGGGCACGCCGGCGTGGCGCGCGGCGGCGATCGCGGCAAGTGCGTTGAGGCGGTTGTGTTCGCCGATGAGGCTCCACTTCACGCGCCCCTGCAGGGCGCCGTCGAAGGAGACGTCGAAATGGCCGTGTGCGTCGGGTTCGCCGGCAGCCCAGCCGGCTTGTCCGCCGAAGCGCTCGACCGGGGTCCAGCAGCCGCGCGCGAGCACGCGGTCGAGGTTGGCGTCCGCGCCGTTGGACACGATGAGCCCGTTGCCGGGCACGGTGCGCACCAGGTGGTGGAACTGGGTTTCGATCGCGCCGAGGTCGGGGAAGATGTCGGCGTGGTCGTATTCGAGGTTATTGAGGATGACGGTGCGCGGGCGGTAGTGGACGAACTTGGAGCGCTTGTCGAAGAAGGCGGTGTCGTACTCGTCGGCCTCGATGACGAAGAAAGGGCTGTCGGTGAGTCGCGCCGACATGCCGAAGTTCTGCGGAATGCCGCCGACGAGGAAGCCGGGGCGCAGGCGCGCGTCGTCGAGGATCCACGCCAGCATGGCGGAGGTGGTGGTCTTGCCGTGGGTGCCGGCGACCGCGAGCACCCACTTGTCGCGCAGTACGTGGTCGGCGAGCCATTGCGGGCCGGAGGTGTAGGCGAGGCCGCGCTCGAGGATGGCTTCCATCAGCGGATTGCCGCGGGACACGACGTTGCCGACGACGAAGACGTCGGGTTTCAGGTTCACCTGCTTCGCGTCCCAGCCTTCGGTCAGCTCGATACCGAGCGCGCGCAGCTGGTCGGACATGGGGGGGTAGACGTTGGCGTCGCAACCGGTGACGGTGTGGCCCGCGTTGCGGGCGATGGCGGCGAGGCCGCCCATGAAGGTGCCGCAGATGCCGAGGATGTGGATGTGCATGATTTCTGGGGGCTAGGGGCTAGGGGCTAGGGGCTAGGGGCTAGGGGCTTTGCGCGGATTATCCCACGGCGGGGGTGCGCGCCTGCTGGATCAGGTGGGTGAGCAGGGCGCGCAGCTTGGCCGGGCGCAGGGGCTTGTGCAGCATGGGGATGCCGGCGCGGGTGATGCGCAGGATGGTGTCGGGGGCGGTGTCGCCGCTGATCAGGATGGCGGGCACGTCGCGTCCGTAGCGCTGCCGCAGGCGCTCGATCACGGCGAGGCCGTCGGTGTCGTCGGGCAGGCGGTAGTCGGAGACGATGACGTCGGGCGCGCGGTCGAGGCCGGCGAGCCAGTGCTCGGCCTCGCTGGCGCTGCGGGCGGTGACGAGGTCGATGCCCCAGTGATCGAACAATTCGGCCATGCCGCGCAGAATCGCGGATTCGTCGTCGACCAGCAGCACCAGCGCGTCGGCGGGCAGGTGGACGGGCGGGGCCGGCGGCGCCGGCGGGGCGATCAGGCGGGCGTCGCCCAGCGGCACGTCGATGCTGAACACCGAGCCGTGGTCGGGGCGCGAGCGCAGGTCGACGCGATGGCCGAGCAGTCGCCCCAGGCGCGACACGATGGCCAGCCCGAGGCCGAGGCCCTTGCTGCGGTCGCGCGCCGGGTTGTGCAGCTGGACGAATTCCTGGAACACGGCTTCCTGCTGATCGGGCGGAATCCCGCGTCCGGTGTCGACGACGCTGATGCGCAGCAGGCGACCGCGGCGGCGGCAGCCGATCAGCACGCCGCCGTCGTCGGTGTAGCGGATCGCGTTGGCGACGAGGTTGGCGAGGATGCGCTCGATAAGCAGCGGGTCGCTGTAGAGTGTGACGTCGCAGGGACGGAAACGCAGCCGCAGACCCTTTTCCTCGGCCAGCGCCTTGAACTGGTGTTCGAGATCCTGAAGCAGCTTCTGCAGGGAGAAGTGTTCCGGGTGCGCCTCGATGGTGCCGGCGTCCAGCCGCGAAATGTCGAGGAGGGCGTTAAAGAGCAGCTCCATCGCCGCGGTCGACGCCTCGATGTTGTCGATCAGCGTCTGCGTCTCCGGCTGCTGGTTGCGCGCCTTCAGCGCCGCGACGAACAGCGACAGCGCGTGCAGCGGCTGGCGCAGGTCGTGGCTGGCGGCGGCGAAGAAGCGCGACTTGGCGACGTTGGCGCGCTCGGCCATGTCCTTTTTCGCCGCGAGGTCGGCGGTGGCTTCGCGCACCCGCGCCTCGAGCTCGTTGCGCTGCGTCTGCAGCGCCTCGGCCATGTTGTCGATGCCGGCGGCGAGCGCGCCGAGCTCGCCTTCGGGCGGCAGGTTCGCGCGCACGCTGAGATCGTCGTCGGCCAGGCGCTCGACCACCTGGCCGACGTGGCGCAACTGGCCGGCGAGCCGGTTCGACAGACGCCAGGCCAGCACCGCGGTGAGCGTCATCGCGGCGAGCATCAGCAGCGTGGCGTGCAGCAGGGTGTCGCGCTTGAAGGGGGTGATCTGGTCGAGTGCCACCGCCACCTCGACCTGGCCAAGCAGGGCCGGGTCGCCGGGCAGCCGCACCGCCGCGTAGGCGTGGTGCACCGGGCCGGCGGGCTCGGCGCCGTTGTCGGCGAGCAGCGCTCCGTCGGCGTCGCGCACCCGGATGCGCGACAGCGGGTTGCTGCTCGCCTGCTTGGCCGCGACCAGCAGCCGTACCCCGGCGAGGTCGCCGGCCGCAAGTTCGTCGGCCATGGCGCCGGCGAGGCCGCGCGCGGCGCTGCCCGCGCGGGCCTGTAGCGTGGCCTCGGCGGTGGCGAGCGCCTGCGAGGTGAAGTAGGCGACCAGGCCGAATTCCGTCAGCAGCGCTGGCAGCAGCGCGATCATCAGGATGCGGCTGCGGATGCTCCAGTGCGGGAAACGCTTGAGCAGGCGCGCGGGATTCAAGGCGTCAGGCCTGCTTCAGCAGGCGCTGGATCTCGAGCACGGCCTCGGTGCGGTTGCTCACGCCCAGGAGCTTGAAGATTTCGGTGTTGTGCACCTTCACCGTGCTTTCCGACATCGACAGCACCAGGCCGATGGTCTTGTTGGTGTGGCCCTGCGCCAGGAGGCGCGCGACGTCGATCTGCCGCGCGGTGAAACCGAGCTTGCCCAGCGCGTCGAGATTGGCGGGTTCGGCGGCGGGGGGCGCGGGGTCGCCGCCGAGGCAGGCCGGGACGTAGAGGTCGCCTGCCAGCACCCGCCGCAGCGCCGCCAGCATCTCGGGCGCCGGCGCCGACTTGGGGATGAAGCCGAGCGCGCCGGCTTCGAGCGCGCTGCGCACGTCGTGCGGCGATTCCGACGCCGACAGCACCACCAGGGGGATGTCGGGAAAGCGGTCACGGAACTGGGCGATGCCGCGCATGCCGACGAAGCCGGGCATGTTGAGGTCGACCACCGCGAGGTCGAGGTCGGCGTGCTGGGCGGTCTGCGCGAACAGGCTGGGGTAGTCGTGGGCGTCGACGATCTCGACCGGCGGGTCGAGCTGGGCCAGCACCTGCCGTACCCCCTCGCGCATCAGCGGGTGGTCGTCGGCCAGTAGGGTCTTCATCGGCGGGCTCCCTGCATGGCCGCGATTCTATGCCTTTTCCGGCGCGGGCGAGCAGGGCGGCGGCTACGGGGCGCGGGTGCGGGCGATTCCCTCGTCGATGGCCGCCTCCAGGTGACCGTAGTAGAAGTCCGGGATCAGCAGGCCGACGATGGGCTCGCCGACCGCCTCGCCGCGGGGGGTGAACACCATCACCGTCGGCACCACGAACACCTTGTGCGCCGCGGCGAACGCCGCCTCGGTCGTCGGCTTGCCGTCGAAGCCGGTGAGCGGCGCGTTCGAATTGACGGTGAGCTCGCGGATGATCACGCGGCTGCGGTTGGCGCGGTCGCGGTGCATGGGCACCAGGTAGTCGCGCTTGGCGACGTCGCAGTAGGGGCAGCTCGGCGAGGTGAACAGCACCAGGATCGGCACCTTGCGCTTGTCCGCCGCCTGCGCGTCGACGCGGAAACTCTTGGCGTGCACCAGCCCCGCGGCCGCGTGGGCCGGGACGGCGAGGGCGAGGCCCCATGCTAGAATCAGCCCGCAGGCTGCGATTTTCCGGATCATTCGGTGCAGTCGTTTCATTCAAGGGCGACGCGCGTCCTGTCCCATCAGTGTCGCGCCATCCTTCGGCAAATCCAACAGTTCAATCCTACCTTACCGCCATGCACACGCTGACCATCGCCTCCCGTGAAAGTGCGCTTGCCCTGTGGCAGGCCGAGCACATCCGCGACCGGCTGGCCGCGCTCCACCCCGGCTGCGCGGTGAACATCCTCGGCATGACCACGCGCGGCGACCAGATTCTCGACGTCACGCTGTCGAAGATCGGTGGCAAGGGCCTGTTCGTCAAGGAACTCGAGGTTGCGCTCGAGGCCGGCCGCGCCGACCTCGCCGTGCATTCGATGAAGGACGTGCCGATGGAACTGCCGCCCGGCTTCGAACTGGCGGTGATCGGCGAGCGCGAGGACCCGCGCGACGCCTTCGTCTCCAACCGCTACGACCACCTGTCCGACCTGCCGCCCGGCGCCGTCGTCGGCACTTCCAGCCTGCGCCGCGAGGCGCAGCTGCGCGCGCGCTACCCGCACCTGGCGGTGAAGCCGCTGCGCGGCAACGTCGGCACCCGCCTGAAGAAGCTCGACGCCGGCGAGTTCGACGCCATCCTGCTCGCCGCCGCCGGGCTCAAGCGCCTGGGCCTGGGCGATCGCATCAAGAGCCTGCTGTCGGTCGAGGACAGCATTCCCGCCGCCGGCCAGGGCGCGCTCGGCATCGAGATTCGCAGTGGCAATGCGGAAGTCGCGGCGATGCTGGCGCCGCTCAACCATCCCGAGACCGCCGCCTGCGTGCGCGCCGAGCGCCAGGTGAGCCGCGTGCTCGGCGGCAGCTGCCAGGTGCCGCTGGGCGCGCACGCCGTGCTGGAGGACGGGCGCCTGGTGCTGAATGGCTTCGTCGCGCATCCCGACGGCAGCGCTTACATTCACGACACCGCAGCGGGCGACGCGGCCGACCCCGAGGCGGTCGGCCAGGCGCTCGCCGACAGGCTGCTGGCGCAAGGCGCGCGCGCCATCCTCGACGCCCTGCCTGCATGACGGGACCACTCGCGGGACGCTCCGTGCTGGTGACGCGGCCTGAACACCAGGCCGCGCGTCTGGCCGAGGCGATCCGCGCGGCCGGCGGCGAGGCGGTCGAATTTCCCGCGCTTGCCATCGAGGCGGTGCCGGCCGTCGATCTGGCGGCGCCGCTCGCCGAACTCGCCCGCGCCGACAGCGTGATCTTCGTCAGTCCCAACGCCGCCCAGTTCGGCCTGGCCGCGATCGGCGCGCTGCCGCCTGCGGCCGAGGTGTTCGCCGTCGGGCCGGGCACGGCGCGCGCGCTGCGCGAGCACGGCGTCACCGCCCACGTGCCCGACGGCCAGGACAGCGAGGCGCTGCTGGCGATGCCGCTGCTGCAGGACGTCGCCGGCCGGCGCGTGGTGATCGTGCGCGGCGTCGGCGGCCGGCCACTGCTCGCCGAGACGCTGCGGGCGCGCGGCGCCACGGTGCATTTTCTGGAATGCTATCGGCGCGTCTGCCCGGCGACCGACCCCGCGCCGCTGCGGGCGCGCTGGCGGGCGGGCGGCATCGACGCGGTGACCGCCGCCAGCGCGGAGACGCTGGTCAACCTGGCGACGCTCTTGGGCGAGGCCGGCCGCCCCTTGCTCGTCGCTACCCCGCTTTTCGTGCCGCATGAGAAAATTGCCGACGCCGCCCGCCGTTTCGGCATGGCGCGGGTCGTCGCCACCGCCGGCGGCGACGCGGGCCTGGTCGAAGGCCTGATTCACTGGTTCAGGAACATGCATGACTGACACGTCCGATTCAACCGTCCAACCCGCCGCACCGGCCCGGCCCGACGCGCGTCCCCCCGTTTCCGCGATGGCGCTGCTTGCGCTGGTGCTCGCGGCGTTGGCGTTGGCGGCTGCGACGTGGTCGTGGTTCGACAGCCGCGACCGCCTGCGCGACCAGAAGGCCGAACTGGCGCGCATGCTCGCCGAGACCGGCAAGGACGCGAGCGAGACCCGCCTCCTGGCGCGCAACGCCGACGACATGATGCGGCAGATCGGCGAGAAGGTCGCGCACATCGAAAGCCAGATGGCGACCTCGCAGCAGCAGCAGCTTTCGCTGGAAGCGCTGTACAAGGATCTCGCGCAGGGGCGCGACCAGTGGACGCTGGCCGAGATCGAGCAGGTGCTGCTGACCGCGGCGCAGCAGTTGCAGCTGGCCGGCAACGTGCAGGCGGCGATCATCGCGCTCGAAGGCGCCGACACCCGCCTGCAGCGTCTCAACAAGCCGCAGTTCACCACGCTGCGCCGGGCGATCGCGTCCGACCTCGCCAATCTGCGCGCCGTGCCCTCGGTCGACGAAGTGGGCGTGAGCGCGCGCATCGAGGCGTTGGTCGCGCGCCACGCCGGCTGGCCGCTGGCGAGTGCGCAGGCGTCGGAAGCCGCGGCCACGCCGCGCAACGGCGGACGCCTCGATTTCGCCCACGAACTGTGGGGCGAACTGAAGCGCCTGGTGCAAATCCGCCGCATCGAAGGCAACGAGGCCGTGGTGCTGCCGCCCGAGCAGGCCTACTTCCTGCGCGAGAACCTGCGCCTGCGCCTGCTGTCGGCGCGCCTTGCGCTGCTGGCGCAGGACCAGACCGGCTTCCGCACCGACCTGTTCGCGGTGCAGGGCATGCTGGAGCGCTACTTCAACACGCGCGACGCCGGTGTCGCCGACGCCCTCCGCGAAATCAAGCGCCTGACGAGCCTGCAGATCGTGCAGAAGCTGCCCGGCATCGACGCCAGCCTGGCCGCGCTCGAAGCGTCCAAGGGAGCGCAGTAATGCGCTGGCTGATTTCGCTCGTCATCATCGCCGTGCTCGCCATCGGGCTGGCGATGGCCGGGCGTTACGATCCCGGCTACGTCGTGCTGGTGTATCCGCCCTGGCGGATGGAAATTTCCTTCATCGGCTTCGTGCTGGGGGTCGTGGGCCTCATCGTCGCGGGCGTGCTGCTGTTGAGGCTCGCGCTCCTCACCCTCAACCTGCCGAGCATCGTGCGCGCGCAGCGCGAGCGCCGCGCCGCGAAAAAGCGCGACGAGAATTTCGCCGGCGGCCTCAAGGCCTACGTCGAGTACCGCTACCAGGACGCCGAGGCTGCGCTCGGACAGTGGCAGGGCGAACCCCTGCGCACCGGGCTGGCGCGCGTGTTCGCCGCGCGGGCGGCGCAGGAGATCCGCGCCACCGCGCAGCGCGACCGCCATCTCAAAGCGGCGGTCGACGCCGGCGCCGAACTCGCGGGCCTGTTGTTCGAGGCCGAGGCCCGCCTCGACGCCAAGGACGCGACGGCGGCGCTGGTGGCCATCCAGAACGCCAAGGAGATCGCGCCTCAGCACACCGCCCTGCTGCGGCTCGAACTGAAGGCGCGGCAGATGACCGGGCAGTGGGACGAGGTCGACCGCCTGCTCGACGCGCTGCAGCGCGCCAACGCGCTGGACGCCGGCGTCGCCACGCAGAACCGGCGGCTGGCCTACGCGGAAAACCTGAAGCGCCGCGCAGACGATGACCGCGGCCTGCTCGAATACTGGAAGAAGATCCCGTCCGAATTCAAGGCCGACGCCTGGGTGGCGCGTGCCGCTGCCCGGGCCTTCCTGCGGCGCGGCGGCGACGACACCGCGCTCGATATCCTCGAAGCGGCGCTCGGCCACGAATGGCACGAGGAGTTGATCACGCTCTACGGCGAAGTGCGCGGCACGCGCCCGACGCGCCAGATCGAGCAGGCCGAGAAATGGTTGCACGCGCATCCGCGCGACGCGCAACTGCTGCTGGCACTGGCGCAACTGTGTGCCGCGCAGGAACTGTGGGGCAAGGCGCAAAGCTACCTGGAAGCGAGTCTGTCCATCGCGCCGAGCGCCGACGGTCACATCCGCATGGCCGAACTGAAGACGCAGAGCGGCCAGCCGGGCGAGGCCTGCAAGCATTACCAGCAGGCGCTGGCGCTGTGCCGCGCGGCGTGAGCGGAACGCCGGCCTCGATTCCGTCCGTCACCGAGAAGGAGAAGACCATGCATGCCATCCGCAATGTGATCGCGTTCTTGCTGTTGGGACTGCTGTGGCTGGGGGGCGCCTCGACGGCTGTCGCCCAGGCGCCGCAGACGGATTCGCCCGGCGGCGTCTACAAGGTCGCAATCGACCGCAACGTCAGCCTCGAGGACGCCGCGCAGTCGCTCAAGCTGCGCGCCAACGCACTCAACCTGCAGCTGGTCGCCGAGCTGCCGATGTCGAAGCAGGTCGAGGCGGTCACCGGCAAGCCGCAGCGCACCATCACCATCTACCAGTTCTGCGACGCCGTGCTGGCCAAGGACCTGATCGACGTCAACATGGAATTCGCGATCTACATGCCGTGCCGTATCGCGCTGATCGAGGACGCCCAGGGCCAGGGCTGGCTGGTGATGATGGACGTGAGCGTCGACGCGGTGGCGGCGGAAAAGCGCCTGCCCGCGGACCTCAAGGCACGCATCGAGAAAGTGCGCAACGCGCTGATCGAGATCATGCAGGCGAGCGCCAAGGGCGACCTGTAGACGCGGTGCGCAGAAACGAAAAAGCCCGGGATGCCCCGGGCTTTTTTCATGAGGCCGCCGCCTCGGCGTCCGCCGCGTAGACGAAGGCGTCGGCGAAGAATTCGTCCTCCGGCAGGTTGCGCGTGCGGGTGAAGGATTCGCGCGCGGCGTCGACCATCACTGGCGCGCCGCAGGCGTATACCTGATAGCCGGAGAGGTCGGCGAAGTCATCGAGCACCGCCTGGTGGACGAAGCCGGTGCGGCCGGTCCATGCGTCGCCCGGCTCGGGGTCGGACAGCACCGGGATGAACGTGAAGTGGGGATGTTCGGCCTGCCACTGCTGCGGCAGTTCGGCGAGGTAGAGATCCTTCAGCGAACGCACGCCCCAGTACAGCACCATCTCGCGATCCCAGTGCGCGGCGAAGGCGTGCTCGAGCATGCCCTTGATCGGCGCGAAGCCGGTGCCGCCGGCGATGAAGAGCATTGGTTTGTCGGAGTCCTCGCGGATGAAGAAGCTGCCCAGGGGGCCTTTCAGGCGCAGGATGTCGCGCTCCTTCAGCGTCGAGAACACCTGCTCGGTGAACAGTCCGCCGGGGACGTGGCGGATGTGCAGCTCCAGCAGGGCGTCGTCGTGCGGCGGGTTGGCGAGCGAGTAGCTGCGCGCACGGCCGTCCTTCAGCTGGAAGTCGACGTACTGGCCGGCGAGGAACTGCAGGCGCTCGTTGGCGGGCAGCTTGATCTTCACGCGCATGACGTCGTCAGCCAGCCGCTCGAGCTTTTCCACGCGGCACGGCAGCGTCTTCACCACGATGTCCTTGGCGGCGCCGATTTCCTTGACCTCGATGCTCATGTCGGACAGGGGTTTCGCGCGGCAGAACAGCGCGCGGCCCTGCACCTTCTCGTCGTCTTTCAGCGCGTTCGGCGAGTGCTGGCCGTAGTCGACCTGGCCCGCCAGCACCTTGCCCTTGCACGCGCCGCAGGCGCCGTTGCGGCAACCGTAGGGCAGCGAGAAGCCTTCGCGCAGGGCGGCTTCGAGGATGGTTTCGTCATCCTGGACAGTGAACTGGTGCCCGCTGGGCTGGATCGTGACCTGATGCGGCATGATGTGCGCTTAGAATGGCGGTAGCAAAGCGGCGGATTATCGCCCGACTGGGAGGGGTTTTCACCCTTGTGGAATCAGGGTTTCAGGCGGCCATGAAGAAGATATTGATCGTGGGATTCGGCGACGTCGCCGAGCGGCTGGTCCGGCAGTACGCGGGCCGGGCCGAGTTCGTCGGCCTGACCCGCCGGCCCGAGCGGGTCGCCGCGCTGCGCGCGTTGGGGGTGACGCCCTACGTGGGCGACCTCGACGACCCCGCGAGCCTCGGGCGGCTGCCGCGCGTCGACGGCGTGTTCCATTTCGCCCCGCCGCCCGGCGAGGGCAGCAGCGATCCGCGCACCGCGCACCTGCTGCACGCGCTGGGCCGCCGGCCGCCGGGCGCGCTGGTCTACATCAGCACCAGCGGCGTCTACGGCGATTGCGGCGGGCAATGGGTGGCCGAGACGCGGCCGGTGGCGCCGGTCAACGGCCGCGCGGTGCGGCGCGTCGACGCCGAGCGCCGGCTGCGCGCCTGGGGGCGCAGGCTGGGGGTGCAGGTGACGATCCTGCGCGCGCCCGGCATCTACGCCGCCGACCGCCTGCCGCTCGAGCGCATCAAGCGCGGCACGCCGGCCTTGATTGCCAAGGACGACAGCTACACCAACCACATTCACGCCGACGACCTCGCGCGGCTCGCCTGGGCGGCGCTGTTCCGCGGCCGTGGCCAGCGGATCTACCACGCGGTCGATGCGCATCCGCTGAAGATGGGCGACTGGTTCGACAGCTGCGCCGACGCCTTCGGGCTGCCGCGGCCGCCGCGGGTGAACCGCGCCGAAGCGGAAAAAGTGTTGTCGGAAGCGCTGCTGTCCTTCCTGCGCGAGTCGCGACAGCTGTCGAATGCCCGCACGACGCGCGAGCTGCGGCTCAAATACCGTTACCCGACTTCGGACGACCTGTTGCGCGAGGTGCGCCGGCAACGCGGGCAGATGCCGTTGTTCTGAATCAGCGCAGGCGGTCGTCGTGCTCGCGGCGGAACTCGCCCTCGAGAATGTCGTCGTTGGCGGCGCGCGGCCGGCGCCAGGTGCCGGGCATCAGCAGCAGGCCCAGCGCAAGGGCGTCGCTGAGGAAGCCGGGAAACACCAGCAGGCCGCCGGCGAGCAGCACGCGGCCACTGGCGAACAGCGCGGCGAGCGGATGCGTGCCCGACTGCAGGGAAAACAGCAGGCGCGCGCCCCAGGCGAGGCGCTCGAAACGGATCAGCAGGACGCCGGCGACGGCGGCGCCGACGAGCCACAGCAGCACCCAGGCGCCGGCCACGCCGGCGGCCCAGAAGATGCCGAGGGCTTCGAGCACCGGAAACGACAGCAGCAAGAGGATGAGCCAGCCTGGACGCATGAAATGACTATGGATTCCCTGTTGATTTTGACCAATCTACCCGATGCCGCGAGCGCCGAGCATCTCGCGCGTGCGCTGGTCGAGGCGCGCGCGGCGGCGTGCGTGAACGTTTTGAGTCCCTGTCGCTCCATCTATCGATGGGAAGGCAGGCTGGAAACCGCGGAGGAAACCCCGCTGCTGATCAAGACGACCACGGTAAACTACCCGAAAGTCGAGGCGATCGTGCGGGAACGGCATCCCTACGACTTGCCTGAACTCATTGCCCTGCCGATAACAAATGGCCTGCCGGCGTATCTCGACTGGCTGGCCAAGGAGACTGAACGACATGATTAAGTGGATCCGTTTGCTTTGCGCACTGCCTTTCATGTGGGGTGCGCTGGCGCTTTTTCCAGTGGCGCACGCCGAAGAATTCCTCGACCCCGAGGTGGCGTTCAAGTTCTCGGCGCGGGCGCTCGACGCCGGTACGCTGGAAGCGCGCTGGCAGATCGCCGACGGCTACTACATGTATCGCGACAAGTTCAAGTTCCAGGTCGACGGCGCGTCGATTGGCGCGCCGCAGCTGCCGGCCGGCAAGATGAAGGACGACGAGTTCTTCGGCCGCGTCGAGACCTACCGCAACGAGGTGCGCATCAAGCTGCCGATCCAGCCGGCCGCAGGCGCGACCGCGGTCACGCTGAAGACCGTCTCGCAGGGCTGCGCCGACGCCGGCCTGTGCTACACCCCACAGGAGGCGAGCGCCTCGATCAAGCTGCCGGCCGTCGTGGCGGCCGCCGTGTCGGCGCCGGCGGCAGCGGCCCCGACTTCGGCGCTTGACGGCCTGCGCAGCCTCGCGGGCGACCTGGGTGGCGGCGCCGGCACGCTGCTGCCGCCCGATGAAGCTTTCCTGGTCTCGGCGGCGATGCCCGACGGCCAGACCGCGAAATTCGACTTCAAGCTCACCCCCGACACCTATCTCTATCGCGACAAGTTCGCCTTCGTCGTGAAGTCGCCGGCCGACGTGCGCGTGACGAGGGTCGACCTGCCGCCGGGCAAGGTGAAGGACGACCCCGCCTTCGGCAAGACCGAGGTGCACGAGCAGGACATGGCCGCGACCGTGACGCTGTCGCGCGCGCTCGCCGATGGCGAACAGCTGGTGCTGGAGGCCATCTGGCAGGGCTGCAACGGCGCGGTCGGGGTGTGCTACCCGCCGATGAAGCGCGACTTCACGCTGGTGTCCGGCGGCGGCGCGGCCGCGTCGGCGGCGCCTGCCGAGCCCGCGGCGGCGACCGACGAGTCCGACACCTCGCGCATCGAGCGCGTGCTCGCCGGCGGCAGCTTCTGGCCGGTGGTGCTGACCTTCTTCGGCCTGGGACTGCTGCTTTCGCTTACGCCCTGCGTGTTCCCGATGATCCCCATCCTGTCCGGCATCATCGCCGGCCAGAAGACCGAGGTGACCAAGACCACCGGCTTCCTGCTGTCGCTCGCCTACGTGCTCGGCATGGCGCTCACCTACGCCATCGCCGGCGTCGCCGCGGCGCTCTCGGGCACGCTGATTTCCAACGCGTTGCAGAACCCCGTCGCGCTCGGCATCGGTGCGCTGATCTTCGTCGCCCTCGCCCTGTCGATGTTCGGTTTCTACGACCTGCAACTGCCGAGCGCGCTGCAGAGCAAGTTCTCCGAGCGCGCCAACAAGATGAAGGGCGGCAACTTCTTCGGCGTGTTCGCCATGGGTGCGCTGTCGGCGGTGATCCTCGGCCCCTGCGTCGCGCCGCCGCTCGCCGCCGCGCTCGCCTTCATCGCGCAGACCGGCAATACCGTGCTGGGCGGCGTCGCGCTCTTCGTGCTCGCGCTCGGCATGGGCGTGCCGCTCCTGCTGATCGGCCTGTCGGCCGGCGCGCTCCTGCCGCGTGCGGGCGGCTGGATGAACGCGGTGAAGTACTTCTTCGGCGTGATGATGCTGGCGATCGCCATCTATCTCATCTCGCCGGTGATCCCGGCGTGGGCGAGCATGCTCTTGTGGGCGCTGCTGCTGATCGGCTCGGCGATCTACCTGCACGCGCTCGATCCGCTGCCGGCGCACGCGACCGGCTGGTCGCGCCTGTGGAAGGGTCTCGGCGTGGTGCTGCTGATCGGCGGCCTGGCGATCCTGCTGGGCATGCTCGCCGGCAGCCGCAACCTCCTGCAGCCGCTCGACGTGTTCAAGGGCGGCTCCAGCGGCGGCGTTGCGATGGCGGCCGAGCAGAAGGGCCTGCCCTTCGAGAAGGTCAAGGACGTCGCCGAGCTCGACGCGCGCCTGGCCCAGGCCAAGGCCGACGGCAAGGCCGTCATGCTCGACTTCTATGCCGACTGGTGCGTGTCGTGCAAGGAAATGGAGACGTTCACTTTCAGCGATGCGCGGGTGCAGGCGCGGCTCGCCGACGTGGTGCTGCTGAAGGCCGACGTTACCGCCAACAACGACGCCGACAAGGCGTTGTTGAAGCGCTTCAACCTGTTCGGTCCGCCCGGACTGATCTTCTGGACCGCGTCCGGCGAGCAGTCGTCGTACAAGGTGATCGGGTTCGAGAAGGCCGACAAGTTCCTCGCCAGCATCGATTCGGCGCTCGGCAAGTAAGGGCGTCCGGCCATGCAGAAGCCCCACGGCGTGCCGCGGGGTTTTTTTGCGCCTCAGGGCTGGCGGCGCAGCACCGCGACGGCGTCGATGAGCGGCGTGACGACGGGCTGGATCTTGCGCCGCATCAGCGATCCGATCGCGGTGGTCTTGAGGAAGATCGGCCGCACGGTGTCGGCGTCGACCGCGGCGAGCGCGTCGAGCGCCGCGCAGTCGGCTGCAAACTGGGGCGCCGCCGCCAGCAGCGCTTCCCGCGCGGCGGTGCGCGGTGCTTCGTCGAGCAGCCTGAGCGGCGCGCACCAGTTCGCCAGCGCGTTGAGCGTATGGTTCACCACTTCCTGGATTTCCGGGCGATCGAGTATGGTCGCCGTCGTGGCGAGGAAGGTCTGGCCCTGGTCCGACAGGGCCTTCTGCAGCATGATGCTGTAGGCGTTGCCGACGATCGTGGGCACGCCGGCCTGGTCGGCGCGGGCGGGACGCGGGTTGGGCAGGGCGTCGGGCTGCAGTTCGAGGAAGGGCACGTAATAGGCGTTGCGGCTGGTGCCGCGCTTCCAGATCGCGACGCGCTCGGCTTCGGTGAGCACGCCCGAATGCAGCATCACCGCGACGGTGTCGAGAATGCCGACGTCGTCTTCGTGGAGAAAGGCGAGGTGCTCGACCAGAAATTCGGCGAGCGTGCGGCCCATGCTGCCGCGGCAGACCACGTCGCGCATCAGCATCAGCCGCGCGTTTTCGATGGTCGGCATGCACCACCAGGCGTAGCGGGCCAATTCGTCGGTGAGCGCGGGCGAATGCACCACCGCGACCACGGCTTCTTCTTCCGCGATCAGCAGCAACTGCGCCAGGTGTTGCTCCGACAGCCCCGCCTGCGACTGCCGCGTCCAGCGCGTCAGATGTACGGGATAGCCGCCGGGCGAGCCGAGCACGTGGCCGGACAGCATTTCGCGCACGCGCTTCAAATAGCGGTCGGAACGCTCGGTCGGCTTGAGCGGTACGCTCGCCTCGCCCTGCGGCGTCAGCGCCCACAGCGTCAGGCTCGATTCGTCGATGCGCACCGCCTTCAGGTCGGTGTTGAACAGCACGTTGAGGCGCAGCTCGTCTTCAGGGGAGAGTTCGTCGTTCATGGGTCGGGGATTTACAAGGAGGACGCGGAGGGGGAGCGGGTCTTTTCCACTGCGCCCTCCGCGTCCTCCTTGTGAAAACTATCAAGTGCGAATCACAAAGCCTTGAACACTTCGCGCGCGGCGGCGACGGTGGCGTCGATGTCGGCGTCGCTGTGCGCCGCGGAGACGAAGCCCGCTTCGAAGGCGGATGGCGCGAGGTACACGCCGCGGTCGAGCATGGCGTGGAAGAAGCGGTTGAATTTTTCGCGGTCGCACGCCATCACTTCGGCGAAGCTCGCCGGCGGCGTCTGGGCGAAGTAGAGGCCGAACATGCCGCCGACCGAGTCGGCGCAGAAGGTCACGTTGGCTTCCTGCGCGGCGGCGGTGAGGCCCTTGACCAGCCGTTCGGTTCGGGCTGCGAGCGTCGCGTAGAAACCGGGGACGGACACCGCTTCCAGCGTCGCGAGGCCTGCCGCGACCGCGACCGGATTGCCCGACAGCGTGCCGGCCTGATAGACCGGGCCGACCGGCGCGAGCGCGTCCATGACGTCGGCGCGGCCGCCGAACGCGCCGACCGGCATGCCGCCGCCGATGACCTTGCCGAGCGTGGTGAGGTCGGGCTTGATGCCCAGCAGCTTCTGCGCGCAGCCGAGGCCGACGCGGAAGCCGGTCATCACCTCGTCGAAGATCAGCAGCGCACCGTGTTGGTCGCACAGGCGGCGCATCGCCGCCATGAATTCGGCGGTCGGTTTCACCAGGTTCATGTTGCCGGCGAAGGGCTCGACGATGATGCAGGCGATTTCCTGGCCGATCTCGGCGAAGGTCTTTTCCAGCCCGGCGACGTCGTTGTAGTCGAGCACGATGGTCTGTGCGGCGACCTCAGCTGGCACGCCGGCCGAGGTCGGGTTGCCGAAGGTGAGCGCGCCGGAGCCCGCCTTCACCAAGAGGAAATCGGCGTGGCCGTGGTAGCAGCCCTCGAACTTGATGAACTTGGAGCGGCCGGTGAAGCCGCGCGCCAGGCGAATCGCGCTCATCGTCGCCTCGGTGCCGGACGAGACCAGGCGCACTTTCTCGATGCTCGGCACCAGCTGGGTGATGCGCGTAGCGATGACGAGCTCGGCTTCGCTGGGCGCGCCGAACGACAGGCCGCGGGCGGCGGCGTCCTGCACCGCCTTCACCGTGCCGGGGTGGGCGTGGCCGAGGATGGCCGGGCCCCAGGAGCCGACGTAGTCGATGTACTCGCGGCCGTCGGCGTCCCATACGCGCGATCCCTGGGCGCGGCTGAAGAACACCGGGGTGCCGCCGACGCTCCGGAAGGCGCGCACCGGGGAATTCACGCCGCCGGGGATGACTTTCTGCGACTGTTCGAACAGGTCCTGATTGCGGGTCATGGTCGTTTCACTCTTCGGATTCGATTTCGAATAACTGGTTGAGGGCGCGCGCGGCGGCGCAAATGTCGGGCGCGTCGAACACGGCCGACAGCACGGCGAGGCTGTCGGCGCCCGCGTCGAGGAGCTGCGGCGCATTGGCGAGCGTGATGCCGCCGATGGCGACGAGGGGCACGTGGACGGCGGGGCCGGCTTCGCGCAGCAGGTCGAGGCTGGCGCGCCCGGCGTCGGGCTTGGTGGGCGACGCGAAAAAGCTGCCGAAGGCGACGTAGTCGGCGCCCGCCGACTGCGCGGCCCGGGCGAGCTCAACGCTCTGGTAGCACGAGGCGCCGATGAATTTCTTCGGGCCGAGGACGATGCGCGCCTCGCGCACGCTGCCGTCGTCGCGCCCGAGGTGGACGCCGTCGGCGCCGGCGAGGTCGGCCAGCCGCAGGTCGTCGTTGACGATCAGCGGCACGCCGAAGCGGCGGCACAGCGCGGCGAGCTCGCTCGCCTGTTCGTGGCGGCGGGCGACGTCGGCCGATTTGTCGCGGTACTGCACGGCGGCGACGCCGCCGGCGAGCGCGGCTTCGACCTGGGCCAACAACCGAGCGGTGTCGGCGGTTTCGGGCGTAATGGCGTAGACGCCGCCCGGAAACTCGGGCTTCGCGCTCACGCGTTGCCCTCGGTCTGGCCGTCCTGCGCCCAGAAGAAGCGTTCCGGGATGTACTGGCCCATGCCGGGGCGGAAAGCCGCCTTCAGGGTTTCGTAGGTGAAGTTCTGCGCCTCGCGCACCGCGGTCGGCACGTCGTGGCCGTAGGCGAGCGCGGCGGCGATCGCCGAGGCCAGGGTGCAGCCCGAGCCGTGGTAACTGCCGGGCAGGCGGTCCCAGGCGTCGGTCTGCACGTGGCCGCTGGCGTCGTAGAGGCTGTTGAGCACACGCGGCGTGGCCTCGTGGGTGCCAGTGATGAGCACGTATTCGCAGCCAAGATCAGTGAGGTGACGGGCGCAGCCGGCGAGGTCGAGGTCGTCCTCGTCCGACTCGAACAGCGCCAGCCGCCGGGCTTCGTGGCTGTTGGGCGTGAGCACGCTGGTCTGCGGGATCAGCATGTCGCGCATCGCGGCGATCATGTCGTCGGTGGCGAGCTCGTCGCCGCGTCCCGAGGCCAGCACCGGATCGAGCACGACCGGGATGTCGGGGTAGTCGGCGAGGATCTCGGCGATCGCCGCGATCGATTCGGGGCTGCCCATGAGGCCGAGCTTGAACGCGGCCACCGGCACGTCCTCCAGCAGCATGCGCGCCTGGTCGGCCACCCATTCGGCATCGATCGCGAGCACTTCGTCGACGCGGGCGGTGTCCTGCACCGTGAGCGCGGTGATCACCGACAGCGGGTGACAGCCCATGCTGGCGATGGTCAGCAGGTCGGCCTGGATGCCGGCGCCGCCGGTCGGGTCCGACGCGGCAAAGCTCAGCACCAGGGGCGGCGCGGAAGGAGGCGTGAAAATGGAAGACGGCATCGCGTGGCTGCTTTAGAATGAACCCGCAATTTTAGCCGATTCCCCCTCTCTCCATGTCCGATACCCCTGAATACAAGAGCTGGATGTGCCTGATCTGCGGCTACATCTATCATGAGGAGGCCGGCGCACCCGCCGACGGCATCCCGCCCGGCACCCGCTGGGAGGACGTGCCGATCAACTGGACCTGCCCGGACTGCGGCGCGCGCAAGGACGATTTCGAGATGGTCGAGCTCTGAGCCGACGGGCGGACCTGGCCAAAAAACCGGTCAATGGTAGTATGGGCCGGTTTTGTTGGCATATTTCTACCAAGAACGGAGGTTGCGAAGATGATGATAGTGCGATGGATTGCGGCGCTGGCGCTGCTGGGCGTGTCTGCGGGCGCGTGGGCGATTTCCCCCTACATCCAGGGCGACGCCGTCGCCGGCGCGAACGTGCAGGCGATCGCGACGGCGGTCGAGAACAAGCTGAAAAGCAATGGTTTCAAGGTCGTCGGCAGGTATTTCCCCAAAGGTCTGAATGACCGCGGCGTGGTGGTCGCCACCGACGACGCGATGCTCGCCGAGGTCGGCTCGGTCGGCGGCCATGCGGCGCTGGGCGCGGTGATCCGCGTTGGCGTCAAGGCCGACGGCAGCGTGGCCTACACCAATCCCGACTACTGGTATCGCGCCTATTTCCGCAAGGATTTCGAACGCAAGCTGGGCGCGGTCGAGGCGCTGCAGAGCCGTCTGGCCGCTGCGCTGGGCGCCGGCAAGGGCACTGGCGGCGACGAGCAGGCCGCCAATCTGGCCAACTATCGCTACATGATCGGCATGGAGCGCCTCGATTCCCCCAAGAACAAGCTCGCCAGCTACGACAGCTTCAACGACGCGGTGAAGGCCGTGCGCGAGAACCTCGCCAAGGGAGTGGGGGGGGCTTCGCGAGTCTACGAGATCGTGCTGCCGAACCGCCGCATCGCGGTGTTCGGCGTGGCGATGCAGGACGACGGCGAGTGGATCCGCAAGATCGAGCAGCAGGAGCACATCGCCGCGCTGCCCTACGAGATCTACATCGTCGACAAGGACGTCAACGCGCCGCACGGTCGTTTCCGCATCGCGCTGGCCTTCCCCGACGTCGGCATGGGCCAGTTCATGCGCATTTCGAGCCTCCCCAACAGCATCATCAACACCATGAGCGCGGTGGCAGGCGCCGAGAAGTCGTCTACCCAGGAAGCCTGGCAGTAAACAGGCCTTTCCCGGGCTAGGGGCGTTGCTGCGGCAACGCCCTTTTTGTTTGTCCACGCCCCGTCCGACGGGCCTAAAGAAGCCGCAGCCGCTGCCGTAATGGTATGCACGTAGGGCTAGGCGGCGTGCCGTCCCCCGGATCTTGTTGGAGAAAGCGTGTGGACAACGAAGCTTTGAAAGGCGTCAAGGTGATGGTGATCGACGACAGCAACACCATCCGGCGCAGCGCGGAAATCTTCCTGAACCAGGCGGGCTGCGAGGTCATCCTGGCACAGGACGGTTTCGACGCCCTGTCCAAGATCACCGACCACGATCCGGACGTGGTGTTCGTCGACATCATGATGCCGCGCCTCGACGGCTACCAGACCTGCTCGCTGATCAAGCGCAACGCGAAATACCGCACCACGCCGGTGATCATGCTGTCGTCCAAGGACGGCCTGTTCGACCGCGCGCGCGGCCGCATGGTGGGGTCCGACCAGTATCTGACCAAGCCGTTCACCAAGGACACGCTGCTGACCGCGGTGCGCGAGCACGCCTGCGCCAGGGCATGAGTTTTATTCATTAAGGAGCTTCGATTATGGCCATCAGCCGAATACTGGTTGTGGATGATTCCCCCACCGAACGTTTTTTCCTGTCCGAACTGCTGGTGAAGAACGGCTATCTCGTCAGCATGGCGGAAAGCGGCGAGGAAGCCGTCGCCCAGGCGAAGCAGACGCTGCCCGACCTGATCGTGATGGACGTGGTGATGCCGGGCATGAACGGCTACCAGGCGACCCGCATGATCACCAAGGAAGAGGCGACCAAGAATATTCCGGTGATCATGTGCACGACCAAGGGCCAGGAAACCGACAAGGTGTGGGGCATGCGCCAGGGCGCCAAGGCCTACCTGGTCAAGCCGATCAAGCCGGAAGACCTGCTGGCGCAGATCAAGGCGCTGGGCTGAATCCGACGACATGGCCAAGAAATTCAACCTGCGTGAATTTCAGACCACGCTGTCGCAGCAGCTGCAGGCCGCGGCCAGCCGCGACACCACGGGTTCGCGGCTGGGTTTCCGCGTCGGCGATGCGAACTGGCTGGTGAGCCTGTCCGACACCGAGGAGGTCATCCCGGTGCCGCCCATCGTGCGGGTGCCGGGCGCGCGACGCTGGTTTCGCGGCGTCGCCAATATCCGCGGCAACCTGTATGCGGTGAGCGATTTTGCCGACTTCATGGGACAGGGCGTTACGCCCGAGAACGCGGACTGCCGTCTGCTCATTCCCCATCACGACTTCGGCGTGAACGCGGCCCTGCTGGTGCGCAGCACCCTCGGCCTCAAGAACATCAGCCGCTACCAGCCGCGCGACGAGCAGGCGGCGTTTCCCTGGATCGCCCGGCATTACGCCGACGACGACGGCACGGCGTGGCGCGACATGGACTTCGGGCAATTGCTGGGCAATCCGGAATTTCTCATGGCCGAGGCACCGTTCGGCAACTGATCAATAGTGATAACAGGGCGCACGGGCGCCTCAGGAGAAGGGACAGGAACAATGAGCAAGGCGACGACACTGGGCGGCCTGAAGGGCTTGGCGGGCCGCATGACCGAGAAGGTCACGGGCAAGAAAGGCGGCGAACACACCGCGATGATCATGGAGAAGGTCCGCAAGATGGCGGACCGCGAACCCGGCAAGACCCCCCTCATCGGGCATTTGCCCGCCGAGAAGCAATACGTCGCAGCGGGCGGCACCCTGATCGTCTCCCTGCTGCTGGCCGCAGGTTTCACCATCTACAGCCTGGTGCAGCTCGACAACCGCGCCGGCTACGAGGCGCGTTCCGGTGAGCTGCGGGTGCTGTCGCAGCGCCTGCCGCTGACCGCGCAGCAATCCGTGCTCGGCAACGCCGAGGCCTTCAAGGCGCTGGCGGACGGCCAGAGCCAGTTCGAGAAGACGCTTGCCGGCCTGACCGAGGGCGACGACGAAGTGCCGGCCACCGGCGGCAGTGCGCTCGAATCGCTCGGCAAGATTGCCGAGCAGTGGAAGCAGATGAGCCCCCAGGTCAAACAGATCCTGTCGCAGCGCAACAACCTGGTCGCCCTGAACGAGAACATCCGTCGCATCAACACGCTCTCCGCCGACCTGCAGGAAGTGGCCGAGCAGCTCGCCAGCCAGCTGATCGACGTCAACGCGAACGTGCGCGAAGTGTCGCGTGCCAACCATCTCGTCATGCTGAGCCAGCGCATGCCGAAGAACGCCAACCTGCTGCTGTCGTCCGACCTGATCGACCCCGAAGTGGTGCTGCAGCTGGAAAAGGACACGACTTCATTCCGCGACACCGTGCAAGCGCTGATGGAAGGCGCCGCCAGCCGCAACGAAGACAGCCTGCTGACCCTCGAAGACCTCGGCACCAACATGGGTGACATGGTGGAAGCGGTGGGCGAGGTGCTGGCGAACACCCAGCCGCTGCTGCAATCGAAAGTGTCCGCGAACAACCTCTTCCTCGCCAGCGACAAGCTGCTGGCCGACACCGACCGGCTGTCGCAGGACTACCAGTCCATCGGCGGCATCGCCAACATCCTCGCGGCAGCGTTCGGCCTGCTGGCGATCGCGGCCCTGGTGATGCTGGGGATGGTCAACATCAACGAGACCAAGTCGCGCGCCCGCAAGAGCGAAGAGGAAAACCGCCGCAACCAGGAAGCGATTCTGCGGCTGATGGACGAACTCGGCGAACTCGCGGAAGGCAACCTCACCATCAACGCCAGCGTGACCGAGGACATCACCGGCGCGGTGGCCGACTCGATCAACTACACCGTCGAGGAACTGCGGACCCTGGTGCGCGGGATCAACAACGCGACGGTGCAGATGGACAAGGCGGCCAACGACGCCGGCCAGGTGTCGGAAACGCTGCAGGAAGCCGCGCGCCGGCAGACGCGCGAAATCGAGGAAACCTCGTCCGCGGTCGTCGAACTGGCGCAGTCGGTGCAGCAGGTGTCGACCAACGCCGCCGAATCCGCCCGCGTGGCCGAACAATCGCTCGCCGCCGCCGAAAAGGGCCAGCAGGCGGTGTCGAACGCCATCGCCAGCATGAACACCCTGCGCGAACAGATCCAGGAAACGTCGAAGCGAATCAAGCGCCTCGGCGAATCCTCGCAGGAGATCGGCGAAATCGTGGAACTGATTTCCGACATTACCGAGCAGACCAACGTGCTGGCGCTCAACGCCGCCATCCAGGCGGCGTCCGCAGGCGAGGCCGGCCGAGGCTTCTCGGTGGTTGCGGAAGAAGTGCAGCGGCTGGCGGAACGCTCGGCCGACGCGACCAAGCAGATCGCCGCGATCGTGAAGACCATTCAGTCGGACACCCAGGATACGGTGGCGGCGATGGAAGTTTCGACCCAGGGCGTGGTCGAGGGCGCCAAGCTGTCCGACGCCGCCGGCCAGACGCTGGCGGAGATCGGCGACGTGTCGAAGAAGCTGGCGTCCCTGATCGCGGACATTTCCTCGGCGACCCAGTCGCAGGCGGAATCGACGTCGAAGGTGGCGGAAACCATGCAGGACATCAAGGCCATTTCGGCGCAGACCGCCGAAGGTACCCAGATGACCGCCGAGTCGATCGGCGGCATGAAGCAACTGGCGCAGGAACTCAAGAACTCGGTCTCGGGCTTCAAGCTCGCCTGATCGCGCGCTGAGATGCCGAGCGGAAAGCCGTTCCGTGCCCCTGCAACCACATTCGGGAACCTCACACGATGAGCGCCAATTTCGACTACGACACCGGACCGCTGAACTGGGTGCGCGCGGACATCGACGCCGCACTGGCCGCCGCCCTCGGGCGCATCCAGGCCTATAGCGTCGATGCCGACCTCACCAATGCCCTGCGCCTGGCGCGCGACGACGCCCACCAGGCCACCGGCGCGCTGCGCATGGTCGGGCTCGAAGGCGCTGCCACCCTGGCGGGCACCCTCGAAGCCTGTCTCGACGACGTCTCGGACAACCGCTTGCCGGCCGACGACGCCATGCTGCGCGCCCTGCGCAACGCGCTCGAAGGCCTGCAGCGCTGGGTCAAGGATCTCGCCGACGGCCGCGGCAGCGGCGAACTCGCGCTCTTCCCCCTGTACAAGCGCCTGCGAGAACTGCAGGGCGCCGAGCAGGTGTTCGAAGGCGAACTCTTCTTCCCCGACCTGCGCGCCCAGATGAGCGGCAAGCCGGTCGGCGCCGGACTGTCGCCGGAAGCGCTCGCCGCCGAGGTCAAGGCCACCCGCGCGCAGTTCCAGCGCGGCCTGCTCGCCTTCCTGCGCAACGCCGGCGCCGACGAAGGGCTGCGCCGCATGCGCGACGCGCTCGCGGCGATCGAGCGCATCGTGCCGTCGGAAGCGGCGCAGACTTTCTGGTGGGCCTGTGTCGGCTTCCTCGACAGCCTGATCGCCCACGGCGTCGAGGCCGACATCCACGTCAAGAAGCTGCTCGCCCGCGTCGACCTGCAGATGCGCCGCCTCATGGAAGGCTCGCCCGAAGTCGGCGAGAAGCTCATGCGCGAGGCGCTGTTCTTCGTCGCCAAGAGTCAGGCCATCGAAGGCCGCGCCGCCGAAGTCCGTTCGGCGCTCGGCCTCGACCGCTATCTTCCCGGCCGCGGCATGCTCGACCCCGAGACCCTGGCGCGCATGCGCCCGGTGCTCGACACGCTGCTCAATGGCCTCAAGGCCGCGCGCGAGAGCTGGCATGCCTACGTCGAAGGCGACGATGCCCAGCTCGAGCAGTTCCAGACCCAGCTGACGCGAATGCAGCCGCAGGCGCAGATGCTCGAGCACAGCGGCCTGCTGCCGCTGCTCGACGAACTCGGCGCCGCCGCGCTGGTGAGCGCCGGGCGCGAGGGCGAAGCGCGCGAACAGACCCATCTCGAGGTTGCCGCCACGCTGTTGCTGATGCAGAACGGCGTCGAAAGCGAAGACGTGCTGCACGCCGATTTCGCCGCGCGTGCGGAAAACCAGCAGCACCGCCTGCGCGCCCTGATCGAAGGCCGCGAACTGCCGGCCAGCATCGCCGAAACGGCCACCCAGCGCGAAGCCGAACGCGACATGCTGCTGCACATGGCGCGCGAAGTGGGCCAGAACCTGCGCCAGATGGAAGAGGCGCTGGACGCCTTTTTCCGCGACGCCAACGAGCGCGAAGCCCTGGCCGGACTGCCGGCGCTGGCCCAGCAGGCGCAGGGCGCGCTCACCATGCTCGAACTGCCCGACGCCGCCCGGCTGCTCGCCGTGGCGACCGAGGCGGTGCAACCGTTTGTCAGCGAGGGCGAGCCCGACGAGGCGACGCAGAATCGCCTGGCCGACGCCTTCTCCAGCCTCGGCCTGTTCGTCGAGTCCTACTGCGCGGGGCGCGGCGACGCCGGCACCCTGCTGCGTCCCGCCCTGATCGAATTCGGCCTGCTCGACGCCGCAGCGCCCGCGGTGCCGCAGGCCGCACCGTCGGCCCCGGCTGCCGCAGAATTTGGCGGGCTGAGCCTGGTCGAGCCGGACGACGCGGACGCCGGCGCAAAAAAAAAATTCCCTGACACCCTGAGCGACGCCCCCGCGCCGGCCTTCGAGCCGCCGGTGGTCGAGGTCGCGTTCGAGACGACGCCGGCCGAAGTCGTGGACGCCGGGGTGAGCCCTGAGCCGGAAATGCCGGCCGAGCCGCCCGCGGCCGCCGTGCCCCCCGAGAGTCCGCCGGCTGACACCGGCGACTACGCGGTCGAGATTCCTGCTGACACCGAGCCGGAGCTGCTCGAGATCTTCCTCGAAGAAGCCAACGAGGTGCTCGCGAACATGGGCGAGGCGGCGAACGCCTGCCACAACAATCCCGACGATCGCGAATCGCTGACCGTGGTGCGGCGCGGCTTCCATACGCTCAAGGGCAGTGGCCGCATGGTGGGGTTGACCGACTTCGGCGAGACCGCCTGGCGCCACGAACAGCTGATGAACGGCTGGCTGGCCGAAAACAAGCCGGCCAGCGCCGACCTGCTGCACCTGGTCGAGCACGCGCGCGGCCATTTCCAGCGCTGGGTCGATGCCCTGCAGGGCCATCAGCCGGCGCGGCTGCCGCTGGACGCCTGGCTTGCGGCCGTCGACCGTGTGGCGCAGGGCCAGCCGCTCGGCGCCGTCGGGACGGAGGCCGCGGCCGAAGCCCTGGCCGTGACGGCCGAACCCGAAGGGCCGCAGGTCGAAGCCGGAGCCCCGCAGCCTGCCGAGGCGGCAGCCGATGGGGCGCTGCCCAGCCCGGAGGCGGAGACGATCGAAGTCGTCGCGGTGTCCGAACCTGAGTTCGAACCGGAGCCCGAAACCGTGCAGGCCGTAGTCGAGGTGGCGCCGGTGCTCGAAGCGGCGCCCGCGACCGCGCCGGCAGACGAAGCGGCCGACACGACCACGCTCGACCTGCCTGCGTTCGGCGCCCTCATCGAATACGCCGTGCCGCCCGCGCCGGTCGAAGCCGAATTGCCGGAAGAGCCGCCGGCCGCGCCCGACGAGGTCTGCATCGGTCCGGTCTGCCTGTCGACGGGTCTCTACGAAATCTTCATCACCGAAGCGCAGCAGCGCCTGGCCGTGTTGCAGGAAGAAGCCGAGCGCCACGTCGAGACGCCCGGCAGCGCGGTCAGCGAGCACGCGCGTCGTGCCGTCCACACCCTGGGCGGCATCGCCGGGACCGCCGGCATCGGCGCGCTGTCCGAACTGTCGCACGCCTTCGAGTTGTACTGGAACCGCTTCGCCCACGTGCCGCTGCCGGCCTCGCACGTACCGCTGGTGCAGGACACCGTCGCGCGCCTGCAGGAGATGGTCGCGTCGATCGAGCGCGGCGAACTGCCGGACGGCGCCAACGACCTGATCGCCACGCTGGGCGAGCTCGAGGACGAGCAGACCGCCGTGGCCGAGGAGACGGCGGCCGCCGCCGAGGCGCCGGTGCCGGTTGAGGTCCCGCCCATCGAGGTCGCGCCGGCCCCCGCTGCGCCGGTCGTCGCGCACGGACTGCCCGATGTCAGCAGCCTGGTGCCCGAGACGCGCCCGGCATCGCCGTCGCCGGTGTTCGAGCGCCGCGAAGTGGCCGACGAGATCGACGCCCAGCTGCTGCCGATCTTCCTCGAGGAGGCCGAATCCCTGGTGCCCGACACCGCGACCCACCTGCGCGCCTGGAGCGAGACGCCGGCCGACGCCGGCGCGCGCGACGCGCTGCGGCGCAATCTGCACACCATCAAGGGCAGCGCGCGCATGGTCGGCGCGATGCGCCTGGGTGAGCTGACCCACGTCATGGAATCGCGCGTGATCGCGGTGATCGAGGGCCAGCTCAACGCCAGCCGCGAGGTGTTCGACACGCTCGAAGCCCAGCTCGACCGTGTTGCCGACGGCGTCGAGCGCCTGAAGCGCGGCGAGGCCACGTCGCTCGCCGACGAACCCGCGCCCGATGCGCCGCTGGAAGCGCCGGTCGAGCCGGTGCTGACCCACAGCGAGACCGCGCACGGCGTCACCATCGAAGTGGCGCCGCCGCAGCCGGCTGCCGAGCCCGCAGCGGCCGGTCAGCCCGCCGCTGCGCCGGTGGCCCAGGCCGCCAGCCGCGACGCCGGCGCGCTGACCCTGCGTGTGCGCGCCGACTGGGTCGACCGCATGGTGAACCAGGCCGGCGAGGTGGCGATCGCGCGTTCGCGCATCGAGAGCGAAGTGTTCGCGTTCAAGCGTCACGTCAGCGAACTGTCGGAAGCGCTCGCGCGCCTGCGCGGCCACATCCGCGAAGTCGAGATCCAGGCCGAATCGCAGATGCAGGCGACCTTCATGAGTCAGGGCAGCGCCGAGAAATTCGACCCGCTCGAGTTCGACCGTTTCACCCGTTTCCAGGAAGTCACCCGCTTCCTTGCGGAAAGCGTGAACGACATCTCGACCGTGCAGCACATCCTGATGGCGCGCCTCGGCGAGGCCGACGCTGCGCTGATCCAGCAGACGCGGCTGAACCGCGAACTGCAGCAGGACCTGCTGCGGGTGCGCATGGTGCCGCTGCATTCGGTGTCGGACCGCCTGTACCGCACCGTGCGCCAGACCGCGCGCGACGTCGGCAAGCGCGCCCAGCTCGACATCCAGGGCGGCGAACTCGAAATCGACCGCTCGGTGCTGGAGAAGGTCACCGCGCCGATCGAGCACCTGCTGCGCAACGCGCTCGCCCACGGCGTCGAGACGCCGGAAGCGCGCGTCGCCGCCGGCAAGCCCGAGTTCGGCGAGATCGTGCTGACGGCGCGCCAGGCCGGCAACGAAATGGTGCTGACGGTGAAGGACGACGGCGCCGGCCTCAACTATGCGCGCATCCGCGAAAAGGCCGAGGCGCAGGGCCTCTTGCTGCCGGGCGTCGAACCCACCGAGGCGCTGCTCGCGCAGATGATCTTCGCCGCCGGCTTCTCCACCGCCGAGACGGTGAGCCAGGTCGCCGGCCGCGGCGTCGGCATGGACGTGGTGAAGAGCGAGATTTCCGCACTCGGCGGCCGCATCGACATCGCTTCCACGCCGGGCGCCGGCACCACCTTCAACATCTATCTGCCGCTCACCCTGGCGATGACGCAGGCGGTCATCGTGCACGCCGCGCGCCACGACTACGCCCTGCCGACCACGCTGGTGCAGCAGGTGCTGGAACTCAAGCCGGCGGAACTGGACGAGGCGATGCGCAGCGGCAGCGTCGAGTGGCGCGGCGGGCGCTATCCCTTCTCCTACCTGCCGCACCTGCTTGGCGACACCGAAGCGGTGCACGAAGTGCAGCGCTACAACCCGGTGGTACTGATGCAGAGCGGCACCAGCTTCGCCGCGGTGCTGGTCGATTCGATCGAAGGAACGCGTGAAATCGTGGTCAAGAACATCGGCCCGCAGCTCGCGCGCATCACCGGCGTGGCCGGTGCCACGGTGCGCGGCGACGGTCGCGTCATGCTCATCCTCAACCCGGTGCCGCTGGCGCAGCGCTGGGCCAGCCAGCCGCGCAGCGCGATGGAGCGTGCAGCGCCGGCCGAGGCGGTCGAACTCAGCGCCGCGCTGCAGCCGCCGATGGTGCTGGTGGTCGACGACTCGCTCACCGTGCGCAAGATCACCACGCGCCTGCTCACCCGCGAGGGCTTCCGCGTCGACAGTGCGAAGGACGGCGTCGACGCGCTGGAGAAGATGCACGACCTGGTGCCCGACGTGGTGCTGCTCGACGTCGAGATGCCGCGCATGGACGGCTTCGAGCTTGCGCGCGTGATGCGTGCCGACCCGCGCCTGAAGGCGGTGCCGATCATCATGATCACCTCGCGTACCGCCGACAAGCACCGCAACCACGCGCTGGAAATCGGCGTCAACGTCTACCTCGGCAAACCCTACCAGGAACAGCAGCTGCTCGACCACATCGCGCAGCAGCTCGGGCAGGAGGTGGAAGCGGTCGAGCCGGCCTGACGCCGACGCGACGCATGAAAAACGGGCACCCGCGGGTGCCCGTTTTTCATGCCGGTCGTACGGCCGGGCTAGAGGCGCAGGCCAGCGAGGTCGCCGCCCGCCAGTTCGCGCAGGCGGGTATCGCCGGACGCGGGGTCACGCCGGCAGGTGTCCACCAGTTGGCGCGCCACCTCCAGCCAGTGCGCCTCACCCTGGCGCGCGAGGTCGGCGAGGCGTTCGAGCTTGCGGTCGCCGAGCCAGGCTTCGTAGGCCGCGGGCAGTGCCGGGAACAGCGCACGCCGCAGGCCGGAGAGATTGGCCAGATAGAAATGCAGCGAACCGATCGCCTCGCGCTCGACCAGCGTCGGCAGGGTCACCAGGCAGTCGGCCAGGTGATCGCGCACCGCGCGCGCCAAGAGCTCGGCGTGGCGCGCGTTGAGGCCGCCGAGCATGGTTTCCCATTCGCTGCCGAGCAGCCTGCCGGCACGCGCCTCGCCGACCTCGTGCAGGATCATCGCCTCGCTCTCGGCTTCGGCCATGCGGTCGAGGCCGCGTTCGATGTCGCGTTCGAAATCGTAGTGGGCGAAGGCGCGGCCGAGCGCGGTGTCCTTCTCCTTCCACTGCCATTCCTCGAACTTGTTCCATAACAGGCGCCGCACCGCGTCCATGCGCAGAAAGATCGCGCCGTCGCGCAGCGCCGCCGGCGGCGCGATCAGGTCACGCGCGTACTCGCAGCCGGCGACCAGCACCTGCACGCCTTCGCGCACCTCGGCGCGCTTGAGTTCGGCGAGCACGAAATGCGGCTTGCGGAAATGTCCGAGCCCGCTGCTGTAGACCAGGCCCTGCGGCACCAGCGCGCGGTTGATGTCGTCCGCCTCGAAGGGGTCGATGCCCTCGTCGCTGAGTGGCAGCGGAGAAAAGTCCTGGTCCTCGACCGCGTCCCACTCGCTCTCGCGCGCGTTCAGCCAGTCGCCGAGCTCGTCCTTGGGCAGGCGCGCGCCGTAGGGGATTTCCATCTCCCAACGGTAGTACTCGCGCATTTCCAGCAGGAAGGTGCACATGGTCATGTCGCGCGCGTGGCGGGCGTCGGCGATCATGCAGTTCTTCTGCACGGTGTCGATCAGGTCCGAGAGATTGCCGACCATGAAAGCCTCCTGAAGGCGGATGTTTTTCCCAGTGTACGAATAAAAACAGCCCGATCAACCGGGCTGTTTCTGGGGACTTTGCCGCGTGTGCGGCTTCTCGCGCGTCAATGCCGGCGCACGCTGCCGAAGTAGTTGAGGTCGGCGCGCGAACGGCGCGACAGTTCGAAGCGCGCGTCGCCGGCGAACTGGCCGGCGAGCTGGCCATAGACTTCACTTGCCCAGGCCTTGTCGTTGAGCGCGTCGGCGATGCCCTCGGCCCAGCGCAGCTTGTCGGCGGGCTGGGCGAGATGCTTGCCGCACTCGGCGTACCACTTCTTCAGCGCCTCGGCGGGCAGGGCGAAGCCCTTCAGGCGGTCGATGAACTGGATGCATTGATCTCCGTTGGCGCAGGCCGCCGCCGCGGCGGCGTAGAGCTCGTCGGCGCGGGCGGCGTTGCCCATGGCGGCGTACAGGCGGCCGAGATGGGTGAGCGCGTAATGGTCCTGGGCCTTGGCGCGCGCGGCTTCGAGCAGGCGACCGGCCTCGGTCGCGTCCTGGGTGGCGGCGAAGCTGGCGTCGGCGAGCTTGGCGAGGTCGTACACGCTGGCGTTCGAGTCGGCGAGGATCGCCGACTCGCGTGCGGCGAGATAGGCGCGCGCCTTGGACACGCCGAGCTCGCGGTGCTTCATCTGCGCGGCGGTGACGACCAGGTCCTTGAAGGCGACGGAGTCGGTGGCGTGCTCGGCGGCGCGGTCGAGCAGGCGGCCGAGCCAGGCGCTGTCGTCGAGGTTGCGGTCGACCGCGACGAGAATCGGCTTGTAGCGCGAGAACTGGTAGCCGGTGCCGTCGAGCAGCTTTTCCGCGGCTTCGATCAGCTTGGCGGCGAAGAACGGGTCTTCGAGTTCGACGCGCACGCGCTCGGCCAGCGCGAGGAACTGCTTGGTGCTGACGGCGTCCTTTTCCAGCTGCTGGAATTCCAGGTAGCGCGCGTGGTTGGCCTGGCGCTTCTCCAGCTTCGCCTTGACGCGGGCGAGACGCTCGGCGTCGTCGGCCAGGTGCGCCTCGACGGCAGCGACCAGCTTCTGCATTTCGTCGAGGCCGGCGACGGCGTCCTCGGCGCGGTCGAGCAGCGCGGAAGCGCCGGGCTTGTCGCCGGCGCCGGCCAGGCCCTCGGCGAGCTCGATGTATTCGCCGGTCGAGGTGGCCAGATCGCCCGCCTTCTTCAGCGCGGCCTGCAGGAAGGCGGCGTCGCCGGCCTGCTTGGCCGAGTCAATCAGGGTCTTGGCGGCGGTGAAGTCGGTGGCGCCGGCGAGCGCGCGTTCGTACAGTGCCTTGGCCTTGGCGGGGTCGCCCAGGGTCTTGGTGACTTCGCCAGCGAGCGACAGCAGGTCGGGCACGCTGGAGAGCTTTTCGCCGGCCTTGGCGAAGATCGCTGCGGCGTACTCCTTGTCGAGCACGTGCTCGGCCGCAGCCGCGGCGAGCTTGCCGTATTCGACCGCGCGCGAAATCTTCGCCTCGGCCTTTTCCAGCACCTTCCTGGCGAAGGCGCCGTCGGCGATCACGCCCATCACGTGCTTCGCCAGGTCGATCAGCGGGTCAAGGTTGCCGGTTTCCTTCAGCGCCTTCTCGTAGGCACCGACGGCGGCGGCCTTGTCGCCCAGCACCTTGAACTTGGCTTCGGCCAGCGAAATCTGCTCCTCGCCGGTCATGCAGTAGTCCTCGGCGGTCTGCAGCAGTTCCTCGGCGCGGGCCTGCTCGCCGAGCGCCTTGTAGACGATCGCGCAGGCGGCGAGGTCCTTGGTGAACTGGCAGTCGTCCGCCACGCGGTCCATCAGTTCCTTGGCGTAGGCGGCGTCAGCGGGATCCTGCAGCGCTTCGAGCGCCAGCGCCGCGTAATCGGCGCCGCTCGCGCACTGGGCTTCTTTGGGGGCAAGGGTGTCGCGGGTGGCCATGGTTCAGTCTCCTGGGCTGGTCTTAACCGGGCAATTTTCCGCCTGCGCGCCAGGCACGCCAAATAAGTAATGTCGATGGCGGCATTAGTCGCGGCATGCCGCCGGCGCGGGACGCGTCAGTGCTTGCCGGCCGCCGGCATCAGCTTGTCGATGTAGGCGATCGCCACGGCCGACACGATGAAGGCCATGTGGATGATGGTCTGCCACAGCAGGACCTTTTCATCCAGGTTGGGCGCGTTGATGAAGGTCTTCAGCAGATGGATCGACGATATGCCGATGATCGCGGTGGCGAGCTTGACCTTGAGCACGTTGGCGTTGACGTGCGACAGCCATTCGGGCTCGTCGGGATGGCCGCGGAGGTTGAGGCGGGAGACGAAGGTCTCGTAGCCGCCGACGATGACCATGATGAGCAGGTTGGAAATCATCACCACGTCGATCAGGCCCAGCACGATGAGCATGATCGCCTCTTCGGAGAGCTTGAAGGTGCCGGTGACGAGGTGCTCGAGTTCGACCATGAAGTGGATGACGTAGACGACCTGGGCGATGATGAGGCCGAGATAGAGCGGCACCTGCAGCCAGCGGCTGCCGAACAGGATGGTCGAGAGGAACTTGCCGCGGGCTTCGAGGGGCTGGTTGGTTTCGGGTTTCATTATCAGGGGCCAGGGATCGGGGGTCAGAGGACGTAGCGCGCGAGGTCTTCGCGCGCGGCGAGGGCGGCCAGCCGCGTGGTGACGGTGTCGGCGTCGACGACGTATTCGCCGGTGAACTGGCCGGCGTCGAAGGCGATGTCCTCGAGCAGCTTTTCCATCACGGTGTGCAGGCGGCGCGCGCCGATGTTCTCGGTGCGCTCGTTGACCTCGAAGGCGATTTCGGCGATGCGGCGGATGCCGTCGGGCGTGAATTTCAGCGTCACGCCTTCGGTCGCGAGCAGCGCTTCGTACTGGCGTGTGAGGCAGGCGTCGGTCGCGGTGAGGATGCGCTCGAAGTCTTCCACCGAGAGCGCCGAGAGTTCGACGCGGATCGGCAGCCGGCCCTGCAATTCGGGAATGAGGTCGGACGGCTTCGACAGGTGGAAGGCGCCGCTGGCGATGAAAAGGATGTGGTCGGTCTTCACCATGCCGTACTTGGTCGACACCGTGGTGCCCTCGATCAGCGGCAAGAGGTCGCGCTGCACGCCCTGACGCGACACGTCGCTGCCGTGGGCATCCGAGCGGGTGGCGATCTTGTCGATTTCGTCGAGGAAGACGATGCCGTTCTGCTCGACCGCCGCGAGCGCCTGCTGCTTGGTTTCCTCGTCGTTGATGAGGCGCCCGGCTTCCTCTTCGGTGAGGAGCTTCATCGCCTCGCGCACTTTCAGCTTGCGGGTTTGGCGGCGGCCGCCGCCGAGGTTGGCGAACAGGCCCTGCAGTTGCTGCGACAGGTCTTCCATGCCCGGGGGGGTGAAGATTTCCATGCTCGGCGCGACCGCAGCGACCTCGATCTCGATGTCCTTGTCGTCGAGCTCGCCCTCGCGCAGCATTTTCCTGAAGCGCTGGCGCGCGGCGCCGTCCTCGCGCGGCGGGGGCTCGAAGCCGACGCTGCGCGGCGGCGGCAGCAGCGCGTCGAGCACGCGCTCCTCGGCGGCCTCCTCGGCACGGAACTGGACTTTCGCGGTGGCCTGCTCGCGCATCTGTTTCACCGCGGTTTCCATCAGGTCACGGATGATGGTGTCGACGTCGCGGCCGACGTAGCCGACCTCGGTGAACTTGGTCGCCTCGATCTTGATGAAGGGCGCGTTGGCGAGCCGCGCCAGCCGCCGCGCGATCTCGGTCTTGCCGACGCCGGTGGGGCCGATCATCAGAATATTTTTTGGCGTGATTTCCTGACGCAAGGGCTCACTCACCTGCTGGCGCCGCCAGCGGTTGCGCAGCGCCACCGCGACCGCGCGCTTGGCCGCGGCCTGGCCGACGATGTGCTTGTCGAGTTCGTGGACGATTTCTTTGGGGGTCATTTTTAGGGGCTAGGGAATAGGGACTAGGATCTAGGGGCTAGGATTTAGGGAGTTTTGTGCGGCTGAGCCGCGTTCCATGAATTCATGAGGCGCGGCGAAGCCGCACAACGCGCCCTAGCCCCTAAATCCTAGTCCCTAGCCCCCCAACTCCTCGATCACGTGATTCTGGTTCGAATAAATGCAGATATCCCCTGCAATGGTGAGGCTCTTCTTCACGATTTCAAGCGGCGGCAGCTCGGTGTTCTGCAACAGCGCGAGCGCGGCGGCCTGGGCGTAGGCGCCGCCGGAGCCGATGGCGGCGATGCCGTGTTCGGGCTCGAGCACGTCGCCGTTGCCGGTGATGATGAGCGAGTACTCACGATCGGCGACCGCCAGCATGGCCTCGAGGCGGCGCAGCATGCGGTCGGTGCGCCAGTCCTTGGCGAGTTCGACCGCGCTCCTGAGCAGGTGGCCGGAATGCTTGTCGAGCTTGGCCTCGAAGCGCTCGAACAGGGTGAAGGCGTCGGCGGTGCCGCCGGCGAAGCCGGCCAGTACCTTGTCCTGGTGCAGGCGGCGGATCTTGCGCGCGCTGGCCTTGATGACGATGTTGCCGAGGGTAACCTGGCCGTCGCCGCCGAGAGCGACCTGGCCGCCCCGGCGCACGGAAAGAATGGTGGTGCCGCGATATTGTTCCATGGGCGGCATTATACGAGACGCTCAGACCGCCGTCGGCGGCGGCTTGGAGGTGCGCAGCCAGCGCCACAGCCGGCGCAGCATCCACAGCGTGGCGAGCACGAACACCGCGAGCAGGGCGAGGAAGGCCAGCGGGTAGGCGAGCGCCAGCCACAGGCCGCCGATCAGCAGGCCCTCCTCGGTCAACGAGGCGGCGACGTTGCTGACGGGTTCGGGCGAGGTGTTGATGAGTGCACGCGTGCCCGACTTGGCGAGGTGGCTGCTTGCGGCCACCCCGCCGCCCAGCAGGGCCGCGACCGCCTGCATGGCGGCGCCGCTGTCGCCGAAGAAGGCCGCCGCGAGGGCGGCGCCGGCGGGGATGCGCAGGAAGGTGTGGATCGAATCCGAAAGACTGTCGACGAAGGGGATCTTGTCGCCGACGAATTCCGCCAGCGTCAAAAGGCCGCTGACGCCGAGCACGACAGGGTGCGACAGGATCTGCAGCGGCGCCGGCAGGTCGAGCACGCCGAACCCGCCCAGCAGGCCCAGCGCCAGGGCCACGGCGTAGAGGCGGAAGCCGGCGCCCCAGGCCACCGCGGCGGCGAGCGCGGCCTCGGCGATCAGGGCATCGGACATGGACGTCAGTCGCGGTGGCGGGGGGCCAGCTGCGCCAGCTGGTCGATGCCCATGACGCGGAAGAGTTCGTGGATCAGCGCGTTGTGGCCGCGCAGGGTGATGGCCTTGCCGCTGCCGAGGCATTGCATGAGCACGCTGATGAACTGGCTGACGCTGCCGTAGTCGACGCGGGTGACCTGCGAGAGGTCGACCAGCACGTCGCTGTGGCTGGCGGCGTAGCTGGTTAACTGCTGGAACGCGGCATCGTTGGCGGGGGTGATCTCGCCCGTCAGGCACAGGGCGTCGTCCAGCGGCTCGGCGGGCTGCGTCTTCACCACCTCGGCCGCCTGCACCGCGACCCACGACGGCGGCGAGACCTCGAAGTGCACGGCGTAGTCGACCGCCAGGTTCTCGAAATCGTCCTGCTGGCCGAGCGTCTGGTAGAGCTCCAGCAGCAGCAGCCAGTGGGCGGCGCGGCTGTGGGTGGCGCGGATCAGGTCCTGCAGCAGGGCGATCAGGGTGTCGACGCCGCTTACCTGCAGCTTGCGCTTGGTCTTGCGTGCCCCACTCAGCACCTGGGCGCAGGCTTCGGCGCCCGCCTCGTCGACCATGGCGATGCGCGAAAAGTCGATGCGCGCGGTGGCGCCCTTGGGCGTGGCCGCGATGCCTTCCTTCAGCGTGGCGGCGGCGTTCTTGTCGAGCAGGCCCGGCAGCTCGAGGCTGGCGGCCTCGGCCTGCTGGGGCTTGGCGGCGGCGTTCGGGCTCATGCTCTGCCATAGTGGCGGCGAAGTCTCGAAGCGCACCGCATAGTCGACCGCCATCTGCTCGAAATCCTTTTCGCGGCCCTGCACGCAGTAAAGGTCGAACAGCATGTGCCAGGCGCGGCGGTCGCCGCTCGCGAGCACCCCCTTGAGCAGGGTCTCGACCATTTCGGGCTGGCCGCTGGCGTAGAGGATGGCCGCCTCGTCAACCGGGGATTCGGGCGCGCCGCTGGATTCCTCGACCACGATGCCGGTGGCATGCATGTCCATGGTCAGCAGGGTTTCGGTCGGCAGCGGCTCGTCAGCCGGCGTGGGCGTGGTGGCAGGCGCCGGCTTGCGTGTGGCAGGCGGCGGGGCCTTGTCCTTGCTCTTCTTGAAAAACGGCAGCGCCACGGGCGATAGGGGGAGGGGAAAGTCGATTCAATCGGGATACTAGCGCTGTCGCCCTTTTGCGGCAACTTGCTGACCTTTTACGGCAAGAACCCGCACTAACCTGAGGAGGAACGCGCACAGGGCCAGCGCGACGACGATTGCAGGCCCGGCCGGCCAGTCGCCGGCCGCGGAAACGAAGAGGCCGGCGGCGTAGGCGAGCGCGCCGACCGCCCAGCCGGCGGGCAAGGCCAGTCGCGGCGGCAGGCCGCGCACCGCCAGTGCGGGCAGGATCAGGCTGGCGAATACCAGATACACGCCGACGAGCTGCACCGAGGCGGTGATCGCCAGCGCGAACACCAGATAGAAGCCGAGCCGGCCCAGGCGTTCGCCGCGCCAGGCGAGGATCGCGCCCAGCGCCACGGTGAGCACGGCCAGTTGCCCCGTCTGCGCGGGCGTCGCCCACAGCACCTGGCCGCTCATCAGGCTGGCCAGATGCTCGCCGCCGTGCGGGTCGTGCGCCAGCAGCAGCACGGCCAGACTCGCCGCCACCACGAAGCTGGAGCCGATCAGCGCTTCCTGGATCTCCGGCCAGCGCCGCTCGCACGCAGCCAGCAGCGCGGCGCCGGCAAGCGCGGCGCCGGCGGCGGCGAGCTGGGTCGGCCAGCCCTCGGCGGCCAGATCCAGGGTGTGCGCCGCGACCACGCCGAGCACGGCGAACTGGGCGACCGCGAGGTCGAGGAAGATGATGCCGCGCGCCAGCACCCGCCGGCCCAGCGGCACGTGGGTGGCGAGCACCAGCAGGCCGACGGCGAAGGGCCAGACGAGCAGGTCGAGCGGGAAGGTCATGGGGCCGCTTTCAGCAACTGGTCGAGGGTGTCGTCGAACAGCGCGAACAGATCGCCCGCCCGTGCGTTGCCGCCCACCGTGTAGGGCAGCACCAGCGCCGGCACGCCGAGGCGCTGCGCCAGCCAGTCGGCCGGGCGCGGGCTCTGGTAGGCCGCGCGCAGCACCGCGCGCGGCGGGTCGGCCTGCAGTTGCGCCGCGACGCGGGCGAGGTGGCTGACGGACGGGTCGATGCCGGGCCGTGGTTCGAGCGTCGCGACCTCGCGCAGGCCGAGCCAGGCGATGAGATAGCTGAACGAGGTGTGCTGCACCGCCACCGGCATGTTCCGCAAGGGCGCCGCACGCGCCTCCCAGTTGGCGATCGCCGCCGTCCAGCGCGCCGAGAAGGCCTGCCAGCGGGCCTGATGCGCGGGCGCGCGGGCGGGGTCGAGTTCGCTCATGCGCGCCGCCAGCGCCGCGCCGACCCGCGCGAGGTTGCGCGGGTCGGTGTGGAGGTGCGGATTGCCGGCGGCGTGCACGTCGCCCTGCGAACGGTCGAGCGACGCGGGCTTGTCGCGCAGCGCGACGAAGCGGCTCGCCTCGAAATAGCCGGGGTGGCCCGGCTGCACCGCGGGATTGTTGGATTCGCGCAGCAGCACCGGCAGCCAGCCGGCTTCGAGGTCGGCGCCGCTGCACACCACCAGGTCGGCGCGCCGCATCTGCGCGATGAGGCTGGGGCGCGCCTCGATGCGGTGCGGATCCTGTTGCGCAGTGGTGGCGGCGTAGACGCGCACTTCGGCGCCGCCGATTTCACGGGCGAGCGCCGCCCACTCGGGTTCGCAGGCAAAAACGGCGAGCGCGGCGTGCGCCGCGAGCGGCGCCCACAGCGTGAGGAAAACCAGCAGTCGTTTCATGGTGGAGGGCCTCAGAATTTGTGCGCGCCGTGGCTGCCCAGGCTGTGAATGTACTGCACGAACCACTGGTTCTCGTTCTGGCTTGCCATCGACCGGTCCTTCGAATACTGCAGGCGCAGGCGCGAGAATTCCGACGGCGAGTAGTCGAGCATGAGCGAGTGGCGAGTCGGCTTGTGGTTGGTGATCGGCAGAAAGGCGTTGTTGGCGCCGAAATCGACCGAACCGGCGTTCAGGCGGTCGTAGCGGTAGCCGGTGCGCCAGCGCGGCATGAACTGGTAGACCGCCTGCGCGTAGTAGCCGGATTGATTGGAGCGGTAGCCGTCTTCGGTGTCGTTGCAGGCGCCACCGTCGGCCGTGTTGTCCTCGCAGAGCAGGCTGCCGCGCTCGGCGCGGCGGAAGTATTCCGCGGCGAAGCTGAAATTGCGCTCGCGGGCATTGCCGTTCGGTGCCCATTTCCACACGAAATCGGCGACCCAGGTCTTGCTCCTGCCGCTGAAGAAGGTTTCGGCATGCTCGTCGTTGAGGTCTTCCAGTTCGCTTTCGCGTTCGTCGGCCTTGGCGTGCAGATACGACAGCCCCGCGCGCCAGCTGTGCGAGGTGCCGACGTCGCCGCCGACGTGGCCGAATAGCGTATAGGCGCCGGCGCCATTCTGGTTGCGGTCGCTGCCGGGGAAGCCGGCGCCGCGCCCGGCTTCGGCGCCGAATTCCATGAACAGATCGGTCGGCGCCACCCATTTCAACTGCACGCCGTCGTGGCCGTAGCCCTCGCCGAACAGCGCGCGATACATGAGGCTGCTGTCGGCGAAGTCCCAGGCGTGGGGGTGCTTTTCGTTCTGGTAGCCGAGCCCGGAGCGGAAGCGGCCACCCTTGACCGACATGCCGTGGCCAAGGCGGGTCGTTTGCACCCAGGCCTCCTCGATCTCGACTTCCTCATCAAGTAGCGCGAGGATGGCCTGGCCGCGGAAATAGGGGTCGATGCTGGCCGACAGGATCAGCTCGGTGCCGTCGACGGAAAAGCCCCGGGACGCGCCGTCGCCGTGTCCGTGCCCGGCGGGGAAGAAGCCCTCGATGCGGCGCTCGTCGATGTCATCCAGATGCGCATAGCGGCCCTGCAGGATGAGCGAGATGTCCGGATTGAAGCGGCCGGCCACGGACGCGCTGTCGGCCTGCGGCGCCGGCACGGGTGCTGCGGCCGGCCGGGTGTCGGCCTGCTGGATGCGCGCCTCGAGCGCGGCGATGCGCGCCTCGTAGGCGGCCTTCATCTCTTTCAGTTCGGCGCGCAGGGCGTCGAGGTCGGATTGG
Source organism: Pseudomonadota bacterium (assembly GCA_041694715.1). GTDB lineage: Bacteria > Pseudomonadota > Gammaproteobacteria > Burkholderiales > Thiobacillaceae > Thiobacillus. Next base: position 91,834 of record JBGFSF010000022.1, read on the forward strand.
GCGTATGCGGGAAAAGCAGCCGTCAGCGCGGCCGCGAGCAGGGTGACTCGAAACATGGTGAACTCCGTCGAAAAAAAGCAGGCGCCCCTGCCGGACGCACGTCCGGCAGGGGCTCAAAAAGCGGTTTTTTCAGGCGGGGACGGGCGGGGCGCGCGCGGGCGCGTGGCGGCGGGCGGAGCGGTCTGCCGGCAGCGCGGCGGCGGCGGGGACGACGAAGGGCGCAGTTTCGGCCGCGGGGATGAAGGCCTTGCCCGGCGCCGCGCCGCCGAGCTGGGCCTGCGCGACGCACAGCTCGCACGCGTGCTCGGGCGCCTTGCCGTGGGGGTCGAGGTGTTCGAGCGCGTGGGCGAACGCCGCCGCCTGCCCGAGGAGCAGGGCGAGGGCGAGAAGCCAGGGAAGGACGCGGCGCAGCAGCATGGGCCGCATTTTACCCGTGTTTGTCGCGCGGCTCGACCGGCGGCACCGGGTCGTAGCCGTGGGCGCAGCCGGGGCGGCAGCGGCCGATGCGTTTGGCGGCGAGCCAGCTGCCTTTCCACGCGCCGTGCTTCTCGATCGCCTCCTTGCCGTATTCCGAGCAGGTCGGCAGGTAGCGGCACTGGCGGCCGAGCCAGGGCGACAGCGCCAGCTGGTAGACGCGAATCAGGCCGATGAGCGCGCGCTGGGCGAGGTTCATTTTTTACAAGGAGGACGCAGGGGGCGCGGAGGTAGCCGCTTTTTCCTCTGCGGCCTCCCTGTCCTCGTTGTGATGCCGGGCCGCTCCAGTAAAGTCCGCGAGCACTTTGGCGACGAACACCGGGTCGAGGTCGCGCACGATGAAGACGAAGCGGCTGCGGTGGTCGTTGTCGGGCCAGGCGTCGAGCGTGACTTCCGGATACAGCACGTGCTGCACGCCGTGCAGCACCACGGGCTTGTCTTCGCCCGCCAGGTTGACCAGCGCCTTGAAGCGCAACAGGTTTTCCGCGCGGAACGCGGTGAGCATGGACAGCGCCGACTGCAGGCCCCAGCGGTCGAGCGGGGCGTCGAGCACCACCGAGAAGGCGGCGATGCGCGCGTCGTGCGGGGCGGCTGTCGGCCGGGCGCCGAGCGGGCCGGCGGATGCGGGCCGGTAGCGCTGCGCCTTCAGCCAGCGCGCGACTTCGAGCGATTTCGTCTCGGCGTTCCACAGGCCGAGGTTCTGGATCGCCGCCGGGTCGACTTCGCCGTGGACGACGGGCACGATCGCGGCTGCCGGATTGAGCGCGGCGAGTCGCTCGCGCAGCGCGGCGGTTTGTTCGGGCGGGGCGAGGTCGGTCTTGGTCAGCAGCAACGTGTCGGCCACCGCCACCTGCTTCACCGCCTCCAGGTGTGCGTCGAGCTGGTCCATGGCGAACAGCGCGTCGACCGTGGTCACCACGCCATCCAGCCGGAAACGCGCGCGAATCCAGTGGTCGTTGAGCAGATTGTCGAGCACCGGCACGGGATCGGCCACGCCGGTGGTCTCGATGATGACCCGTTCGAAAGGCGGAATGTCGCCTTTCTGGCGCGCCATCCACAGGTTCTTCAGCGTCGGCGCGAGGCTGCCGGAGATGGTGCAGCACACGCAGCCGCCCGAGAGCAGCGCCATCGGGCCTTCCATCTTCTGCAGCAGCTGATGGTCGAGCGCGACTTCGCCGAACTCGTTCATCAGGATCGCGGTGCGCGGCAGGGTGCGCACCAGGTGATTGAGCACCGTGGTCTTGCCGCTGCCCAAAAAGCCGGTGAGCAGAGTGATCGGCAGCGAGTCGGCGTGGCCGGGCGGGACGTGCATGGCGGCCGGGTGAAACGGATCAGGCGTGCAGCTTTTCCAGCTTTTCGTGGCGTTCCTGCGCTTCGATCGAATACTCGGCGGTGGGGCGCGCGAGCAGGCGCGGCAGGCCGATGGGTTCGCCGGTCTCCAGGCAGTAGCCGAACTCGCCGGTATCGATGCGCGCGAGCGCCTTGTTGATCTTCTTCAGGAGCTTGCGCTCGCGGTCGCGCACGCGCTGCTCGAGCATGTTCTCCTCCTCGACCGTGGCGCGGTCGTTGGGGTCGGCGAAATTCTCGTTTTCCTTGAGGTGCTCGCCGGTGTCGGCGGCGTTGGCCAGCATTTCCTCGCGCAGGGCTTCGAGGCGGGCGCGGAAGAACGCGAGCTGCTCGGCGTTCATGTAGGCGGACGCCGGCATTTTCAGCAGCGCGGCTTCGGTGAGGGGTTTGGATGATGCGGCCATCGGGGGCTCCGTGTATCGAACAACAGGTCAAGTTTCGGCCGGGGGAGCCGGCGCGAAGGGGAGCAGTCTGAACGTCATGCGCGAAAGGTGCAAGCCTCCGCCCGTCGGGTTCGCGCGAAGCCGGGCCGAATGCACCATAATCCGGACTATTGGCCATGCCGGCGGCATGGCCGGGAGACCGCATGAACGCCCTGGGAATCGCCCCGATTGCGCTGCTGGCCGGCTGCGCCGCGCTCGAATCGCCGGATCCGGCCTCGCCTCATTACGCCTATGCGGCCGGGTGGTCGGTTCAGCTCGAACGGCCGCTGACGATCGAGCCCGGCGCCGCAACGGTGCGCCTGCAATACGGGCGCGTGGTGCCGCGCAACGGCGTGCAGCGTCACGATCCGCACTGCGTGGTCGAGCTCGATACCGTCTCCGACGGTCCGCAAATCCTGCGGCCGGGGCGTTTCGCGCTGCTGCGGGTGACGCGCAGCACGCACGACTTCTTTGTCGATGCTGGCACGGATTTCCGCTACGTTCGCCGCACGGACGACGACGGCCCGCTGTCCCTGTTCTTCATCACCGAATTCCGCCTGCGCGACCCGGGGCAGCCCGCGCTGCGCAGCATGAGCTGCGCCTGGGACCAGCTCGCCCCGGGCAATTTCCCCATGATGCGTCACCTGTCGCTGGACGAGATTCGTGCTGCGCTCGGCGACTGGATGCGCTTTCTTCCCCCCAAGGAGGTCCTGTGAAACCGGCCGATACACTGGTCAAACCCGGCAGCAAACTCAAGCTCGCGAAATGGGACGCCGACGAGAAAACCATCCTCAACGGCGACAAGGCCGCGGCGCGGGAGCGGCTGGAAGCCGATCGCGCGAAACTGGAAACCCTGCAGGAACTGCTCTACGCCGAAGGGCGGCACAAGTTGCTGGTCGTGCTGCAGGCAATGGACACCGCCGGCAAGGATTCGACCATCCGCCACGTGTTCCAGGGGGTCGACCCGCTCGGCGTGCGGGTGACCGCGTTCAAGGCGCCGACCGCACACGAGCTGGCGAAGGACTACCTGTGGCGGGTGCACCAGCACGTGCCGGGCAAGGGCGAGATCATGATCTTCAACCGCTCGCACTACGAGGATGTGCTGGTCACCCGGGTGAACGGCTGGATCGACGCCGACGAGTGCAAGCGGCGCTACCGCCAGATCAACGATTTCGAGCGCATGCTGACGGAAACCGGCACCACGATCCTGAAGTTCTATCTGCACATCTCGAAGGACGAGCAGAAGAAGCGCCTGGAATCGCGCCGCGACGACCCGGAAAAGCAGTGGAAATTCCAGCCCGGCGATCTGGCGGTGCGCGCGCAGTGGGACGACTACATGAAGGCCTACGAGGACGCGATTGCGGCAACCAGTACCGCGTGGGCGCCGTGGCACGTGATTCCGGCGAACAACAAGCTGGCGCGCAACCTGAGGGTCTCTGCTCTCCTGATCGACGCGCTGGAAGGTCTCGACATGCGCTACCCCGAGGCCCCGCCCGGCGTCGCCGACACGGTCATCGACTAGGGGTCAGCGCACCACGCTGAGGTGCGGCGCGCGGGCGCCGCGCACCTCGCTTTCGGCGCGCGCCACCGGCTGCCAGTCCGGCATGGCCTCGGGGTGGTGGACGTGGTAGCCCTGCAGGTAATCGACACCCATGTCGCGCAGCAGCGCCGCCATGCGCGCGTTTTCCACCTGTTCGGCGACCGAACGCATGCCGAAGTCGCTCGCCAGCTTGGCGATCGAGCGCACGATCGCCTGATCGCGCGGATCGTCGAGCATGCCGCGCACGAAGGCGCCGTCGATCTTGATGAAGTCGGCCGGCAGGTGCTTGAGGTAGAAGAAGGACGAAGCGTCGCGGCCGAAGTCGTCGAGCGCGAACTGGCAGCCGCGCTGGCGCAGGCCGTGGATCAGGCGCTGGGCGTCGTCGAGGTTGACCACGGCCGCGGTCTCGGTGACCTCGAAACCGATGCGCCCGCCGGTTACGCCGTAGTGATCGAGCAGGTGGCACACGGTGCCGAGGAAGGTCTCGTCGGCGACGGTCTTGCCCGACAGGTTGATGAAATACACCGCGTCGTCGTCGGGCTGGCTGGCGAGATAGGAAACGACCGCCTCGACCATCCAGCGGTCGAGGATCGGCGCCTGGCCGAAGCGTTCCAGCGCCGGCAGCAGCTTGGCCGGGCCCTCGATCACGCCGTGGCGGTTCCAGCGCACCAGCACCTCGTAGTGCGGGCGGCCGCGATGCGTGGTCGATTCGATCAGCTGGCGGTAGGGCAGGAACTGGTTGCTTTCCAGCGCCTTGGCAAAGTCGGCCGCCCAGCTCATCTCGGTTTCCAGGCGGCGGAAGCCGACTTCGTGCGCCTCGTACAGCAGCACCCGGCCGCTGCCCTGCGACTTGGCGCGGTAGCACGCCATGTCGGCCTGCACCATGATCTCGCTCGCCGAAGCGGCGGTCTCGGTGATCGGTGCGACGCCGGCGCAGGCGCCGAGGGTGAAGCGGCGGCCATTGTGCTCGAAGCGGAAATCGCGGATGCGCTGGATCATCTGCCGGCAGACCTGTATCGCCTCGACTGGCAGCGTGTTGAACAGGATGAGGCCGAATTCGTCGCCGCCCAACCGCCCCAGATAGGCCTGCACCGGCAGCGCCTCCTTCATGGTCTGTGCCACGTCGGCGAGCAGCGCGTCGCCGACGGCGTGGCCGCAGGTGTCGTTGACCAGCTTGAACTGGTCGAGGTCGATGTAGCAGAACGCGTGCTGGCGGCAGTCGGTGCGGGCGCTGCGCATGGCGCGGTCGAGACGGCCCTCGACCGCGCGGCGGTTCGGCAGCTTGGTCAGCGTGTCGTGGTAGGCCATTTCGCGCAGGCTGTCGAGCAGCTGGCGCTTTTCCGTCTCGTCGCGCAGCACGTAGATCGCGCCGCCGCTGCCGTCGACGTTGAGCGGGGCGCAGCTGTAGCTGACCGCGAGATCCTGGCCGAGGTGCGTCCTCAGCCAGGCCGAACCGGTCTTGCCCTGGCTCGGCGCGGTGGCCGACAGCAGCACGGTGGTCACCTCGTCGTCGCCCAGCGGGTCGAGCCGGATCAGCTGGTGCAGCGGCCGGGCGAGCGCTTCTTCGAGCGCGATGCCGAGCAGGCCTTCGGCGGACGGGTTGAAGTAGCTGACCTGGCCGCGGGCATTGACGACGATGACGGCGTCGTTGATCGACTGCAGCGTGACCTGCCAGCGTTCCTTCTCGGCGTTGAGCAGCGCCTCGTCGAGCTTGCGCTGGGTGATGTCGAAGCGGATCGACAGGTACTTCTGCGGCAGGCCGTCGTCGCCCTTGATGGGGATGAAGGTCGAGGCGGTCCAGAACAGCCGGCCGTCCTTGGCGCGGTTGCAGATTTCGCCGCGCCAGGTCGTGCCGCCGGCGATGGTGGCCCACATCGCGTGGAAGAAGGCCTCGTCGTGTACGCCCGAATTGAGCAAGCGATGGTTGCGGCCGATCAACTCCTCGTGGGCGTAGCCGCTGAGCCGGCAGAACAGGTCGTTGGCGAAGGTGATGTTGCCGGCAAGGTCCGCCTCGGTGACCGCGGCCGTGCTGTCGAGCGCCTTCTGCTGCTCGCCCAGGTCGCTCAGCAGGCGCTCGAGCGCCGCGCTCATGTGGTTGAAGGCGCGGGTCGTCTCCCGCAGTTCCGGCGGGCTGCTGCCGCGCACCGGCAGCCGCAGGCTGTAGTCGCCGGATTCGATGCGGCGGGCGGCGGCGCGCAGGCCGACGAGGTCGCGCAGGTTGATGCGCAGGACCACATGGGCGAGGGCGGCGAGCAGGCTGAACGCGCCGGCCAGCAGCAGGGCGAGGCTGGTGCCGAGGTGCCAGAGGAAATCTTCGTGGTCGTGGGCCGAGGCGCGGATCTCGAGCGTGCCGTAGCCGACGCCCTGGGTGACGATCTCGCCGCGCACCACGGGGGGGCTGAGGCCGGCAAGCGCGGCGAACCAGTCGGGCCGGTCGACCGGGCGCGGCGCCGCGTCGAGGCGGGTGACGCGGCCGTCGCGGGCGGTGAAGGCGGCGTATTGCAGGGTGTCGCGTTCGAGCGCTGCGGCGAGGTCGGTCTGCAGGCCGACGGTGTCGTTGAGCACGGCACGGTCGACGAGCGCGCGGGCGAGCAGCGCGAACTGGGTATCCGTTTGCACGCGCAGCGCCTCGTCGGCGTCGGTGCGGGCGATCTGCAGGGCGAGCTTGCCGGCCAGCACGAAGGCGACCAGCAGAACGAGCAGGAGCGCACCGACCACGCGCCCCTGGGTGCTGAGACGGGCCGGGTTGAGGCCTTGGAGCAGGCGGGACGCGAGAATGGGCAGACGCAGGCGCATACGTCACGAATCGGCAGCCCTCCCCGTTTCTGAAGGGGGGGCGCCGCCGGAAATTCGTGAGTGAGCGCTCGCCCTGGGTTCAGGCCTTCTTGCGTGCGCGCGGGTGGGCCTGGTCGTAGACCTTGGCCAGGTGCTGCCAATCGAGGTGGGTGTAGACCTGGGTGGTGCTGATGCTGGCGTGGCCGAGCATTTCCTGCACCGCGCGCAGGTCGCCGGACGACTGCAGCACGTGGGTGGCGAAGGCGTGGCGCAAAAGATGGGGATGCACCGGCTGGCCGAGGCCGGCGCGCACCGCCCAGCGGTCGAGGCGCAGCTGCACGCTGCGCGGGCCGAGGCGGCGGCCGTGGCGATTGACGAAGAGCGCGGGGGTTTCCTCGCGCAGCAAGGCGTGCCGCGCCGGCAGCCAGGCGGCGAGCGCGGCGCGTGCCTGCTGCCCGACGGGCACGATGCGCGTCTTGCGGCCCTTGCCGGTGACCTGGGCCTCGCCGCTGGCGAGGTCGACGTCGCCGAGGTCGAGTCCGACCAGCTCGGCGAGCCGCAGGCCCGACGAATAGAACAGCTCGAACATCGCCCGGTCGCGCAGGGTGAGCGCGTCGTCGGCATCGGGGCCGTCGAGCAGGCGGCTGCAGGCGTCGGGGGTGAGCGGTTCGGGCAGGGCCTTGGCGGCTTTCGGCGGGCGCAGCCCGGTACAGGGGTTGCGCGGGTAGCCGAGGCGGCGGCAGGCGTAGCCGTAGAAACCGCGCCAGCTCGACAGCTGGCGCGCGACGCTCGAGGCGGAAAGGTTCTGGCTGCGCAGCTTCAGGATGGCGCCGCGCACGTCGACGGTGTCGAGCGTGTCGAGCGGCCGGTCGCCGGTCAGGCGCACGAGGGTCGCGAGGTCGCGTCCGTAGGCGGCCACCGTGTGCGGCGACAGCCGCCGCTCGGCGGCGAGATGCTGGAGATACTGCGCGACCGCGTCCACCGGGGCGCCTAGCCCTGGATGCGCACCAGCGCGGCGCCGACCAGCTGGCTCAGGCGGTCGAGGTAGAGCGTGCCCATGCCGGGGTAGAAGCGCTTGGCCTCTTCGGACGCCAGCACCAGCACGCCGAGGGGTGCCGCGCCGGGTGCCGGCCGCAGCGGGATGCAGGCGAAGGCGCGCAGGTGCGGCGCGACGTCGCCGAACCAGTTGGCGGCCTCGGGCACCGCGAGCGCGCCGCAGGTCGAATGCTGCAGCGCGGCGACGGCGTCACGGGTGGCAGCGGAGACCGGCTCATCCAGGCCCGGCATCGGCTCGCCGAGCAGCGTCCACACCCGCAGCGCGTGGTGCGGCACGGCGAAGCCGTCGCGCAGGTGGATGCCGAGCGCCGCGACGATGTCCTGCGGCTGCGTCGCCGTCACCATCGCCAGCGACATGGCGTGGAGCTTTTCCGAAATGGCGTCGTTGTCCTCGCCGAATTGAATCAGCTCGGCGAGCTTGTTCTCCAGCATGCGCACCTTGTCGCGCATCGCGATCAGCTGGCGCTCGCTCATCGACACCGCGTGGGTGCCGTGCGGATGCGGGATGTTCAGCTCCGTCAGCAGGGCGGGAAAGTCGTTGAAGAAATGCGGATGCCGCGTGAGGTAGTCGGCGACGGCCTGGGGGTCGAGTTGGGGCGTGTCCATCAGAGTTCGAGTTCTCCTTCAAATACGGTTTCGGCGGGGCCGGTCATGTAGACGGGTTGACCCGGTCCGGCCCATTCGATGACGAGGTCGCCGCCGCGGGTGTGCACGCTGACCGGGCTTTGCACCCAGCCCTGGCGGATGCCGGCGACCGCCGCGGCGCAGGCGCCAGTGCCGCAGGCGAGCGTTTCGCCGGCGCCGCGCTCGTAGACGCGCAGGCGGATGTCGTGCGGCGTGAGCACCTGCATGAAGCCGGCGTTGGCGCGCTGCGGAAAGCGTTGATGCGATTCGATCGCGGGGCCGAGGATGTCCACCGGCGCCGTGTCGAGGTCGTTCACCCGCAGCACCGCGTGCGGGTTGCCCATGGAGACGGCCGCGATCTCGATCGTATGCTGGCCGATCGTGAGCGGATAGGCGAGCGCCTCGGCGTCGGCCTTGAACGGGATGTCGGCCGGCGCGAAGCGCGGCGCGCCCATGTTCACCTTCACCTGGCCATTCGGCAGCAGTTCGGGTTCGATCACGCCGGAGGCGGTCTCGACGCGGATCGCGGTCTGGGTCGTGAGACCCTTGTCGTGCACGAAGCGCACGAAGCAGCGTGCGCCGTTGCCGCACTGCTCGACCTCGCCGCCGTCGGCGTTGAAGATACGGTAGCGGAAATCGACGTCGGCGCGGCCGGGTTTTTCCACCAGCAGGATCTGGTCGCAGCCGACGCCGAAGTGGCGGTCGGCGATGCGGCGACACTGCGCGGACGTGAGCGCGACCTGCTGCGTGATGCCGTCGAATACGACGAAATCGTTGCCCAGCCCGTGCATTTTGGTGAAGCGCAATGTCATGTCGCGAACAGTCTCACGTATTCCTTCCACAGGCAGCGGTCCATCACCACCGTCATCCCGGCGGCGCGCGCCCGTTCGGCGGCGGCTTCGTGAACCACGCCTTCCTGCAGCCAGAGCGCTGCCGGAAAATGCTGCGCCGTCGGAGCGGGCCAATGCCGGGAGTGTAGCGCCACGCATTGCTCGACGATAGCCGGCACGTGCTCGGCGGCACGGAAAACGTCGACCAGATCGACCGCAAAGGGAATGTCGGCGAGGCTTGCGTAGGCCTTTTCGCCGAGCACTTCGTCGACCAGCGGCCGCACCGGCACGATGCGGAAGCCGAAGCGCTGCATCGCCTGCGCGACGCGGAAGCTCGGGCGTGCGGGCTGCGGCGACAGCCCGACCACGGCGATGGTGCGGGTGCGCTCCAGCAGCGCGCGCAATGCGTCGTCGTCGGGGTTCTGGAAGCTCACAGCGCTTTCTCCATCAGGTAGTCGTCCATCACGAAGCCGTTGCCGATGTCGAACACGCGCGACTCGAAAATGGCAAAGCCATAGCGCGCGTAAGCGCGGATCGCCGCTTCGTTGCCGCGGTTGACCTGCAGCCACAGACGCGGCGCCTGCCGTTCCCGCGCCCAGGCCTCGACGGCGCCAAGCAGCGCCTGGCCGAGGCCGCGGCGCTGGTGCTCCGGATGCACGTAGAGCTTGTCGAGCTTGCAGCCGGTTTCGTCGAGGCAGGCGTGGGCGAAGCCGACCGGTGTGCCGTCTGCCAGCACGACCCGCCAGGCGTGGTCGGGGGCGTCGAGCTGGGCGCGGATGCGTGACGCGGCGTAGCGGTCGGCCAGCATGGCGTCGATCTGCGCCTGCGTAATGAGCCCGGGGTAGGTCGCCTGCCAGACGACGCGTGCGAGCGCGGCCACCGCGTCGACCGCGTCGGGGGTGAGCGGAGCCGGCTCAGTCATACAGGTCGGGTGCGCCGGGCGGGCGCGTCTTGAAGCGCCGGTGCAGCCACAGATACTCCTCCGGCCGTTCGCGGATGCGGGCTTCGATGAAGGCGTTCATGCGCGCGACGTCGGCGTCGAGGTCGCCGCTCGGGTAGTGGTCCCACGGCGGGTAGAAGCGCACCGCGTAGCCGCGTCCCCACGACAGCCGGCGGGTGATCACCGGCACCACCTGCGCGTCGGCGAGCTTCGCCAGCCGCGGCAGCGTCGACAGCGTGGCGGCGGGAACGCCGAAGAAGGGCGCGAACACGGCGTTGCGTGGCCCCTGGTCCTGGTCGGGCAGGTAGTAGAAGGGCAGGCGGTCTTTCAGCGCGCGCAGCACCGGCTTGATGCCCTCGTGCTTGGCGATCAGGCGCGGTGCGTGGAAGCGCGAGCGGCCGTGCAGCATCATGCGGTCGCTGACGGGGTCCTTGGCCGGGGCGTACATCGACGCCACCTGGCGGTCCATGCTCAAACGCACGCCGCCGGTGTCGAGGCCGACGAAGTGCGGCGCCAGCCAGATCACCGGGCGCACGCCGTCGCCGAGCGCGGCGTCCGGATTGTCGAGACGGATCAGCCGGCGCAGGCGCGCTTCCGAACTCCACCACAGCACGCCGTGTTCGAGCACGGCGCGCAGCGAGGTCTGGAACGACTGCACCAGCCAGCGCCGGCGCTGCGCGGCGCTGGCTTCGGGGAAGCACAGCGCGAGATTGGTCGCGACGATGCGGCGCCGCCGCCCCGGCTTGTGCGCGAGCAGCCAGCCGAGGGCGTTGCCGAGCGCCGCCTGCAGCGGCAGCGGCAGCCAGTGCAGCAGCCAGATGAAGCCGACGCCGAGCCACACCGGCCACAGCGCCGGCCGCCACAGGTTTTCGGAAGGTGGGGGCGTCATGCGGCGGTGGGGTCGAAGGGGTCGGGCGCGCCGCCGGGACGCTTGTGGCGGTTGTAGCTCCACAGGTACTGCGCCGGGAAACGGCGCACCACGTCTTCGACGCCCTGGTTGATGCGGGTCGCGGCGGCGGTCTTGTCTTCCGGCAGATCCTCGTCGAGCGGCGTCACGTGCAGGCGGTAGCCGCGCCCCCACGGCAGGCGTTCGGCGGCGACGAAGAAGGCGGCGGCGCCGGTCTTGCGCTGCAGGCTCGCGACCAGCGTCGGCGTGTAGGCGGGGCGGCCGAAGAACGGGGCCCACACGCCGTCGCCGCCGGTCGCCACCTGGTCGGGCAGGATGCCAATCGCCTCATGGCGCTTGAGCGCGGCGAGCAGCGCGCGCACGCCGGACAGATCGGTCGGCACCAGCGTCGCCTGGCCGCGCTGGCGGCCGGCCAGCATCAACCGGTCGAGAAAGGGCTTGCGGGGCGGCTTGTACATCGCGGTGAAGGGATGGCGCGCGGCGTAATGGAGGTTGATCATCTCGAAGCAGCCGATGTGCGGCGCAATGACGATGACGCCGCGTCCCGCGGCGCGCGCGGCGTCGATGTGTTCCCAGCCGCGGGTGTCGCGCACCAGCTTCAGCACCTGGTCGTAGGGGCGCAGCCACACGGCGATGAGTTCGACCACCGCCTTGCCGGATTCGCCGACGGTCTGGCGCAGCAGACGGCGGCAATCGGCGCCCGGCGTGCACAGTCCGCTGTCGACGAGGTTGCTGCGCAGGCGGGCCGAGTGCCGTCCGGGCGCCCAGTAGATCAGCCAGCCGAGCGCAACGCCGAGGCCGTGCAGCAGCGGCAGCGGCAGGCGCGCCAGCAGTTTGAGCAGGAACATCACCGAGGATTGACGCGGGAGGACAGGGCGGGGGAAAATGCCGCTGCCGCCGCGTTAATCTTGACAACTTGCGGGCGGGATACAAATACAGCTAAAGCGTCGCCGCTCCGTGGGTCCCGCGAGCCGGTTACGCAGTCGGTAACCGGGACAACAGGAGCAGTCATGCAGAAGGATTTCATTTTCACTTCGGAATCGGTGTCTGAGGGTCATCCCGACAAGATGGCCGACCAGATCTCGGATGCGGTTCTGGACGCGATTCTAACCCAGGACAAACATGCCCGCGTCGCGTGCGAGACGCTCTTGACCACGGGCCTCGTCGTCATCGCTGGCGAGATCACCACCTCGGCTGTCATCGACTTCAGCGACATTGCGCGCCAGACCGTCAAGCGCATCGGCTACGACTCGTCCGACAAGGGGTTCGACTACCACACCTGCGCGGTCATGACCGCAGTCGGCAAGCAGTCGCCCGACATCGCCCAGGGCGTGAACGAGGGTGAAGGCCTGTTCCTCGACCAGGGCGCCGGCGACCAGGGCCTGATGTTCGGCTATGCCTGCAACGAGACGCCGACGCTGATGCCGATGGCGATCCACCTCGCGCACCGCCTCACCGAGCGCCAGTCGGAATTGCGCAAGGACGGCCGCCTGCCGTGGCTGCGGCCGGACGCGAAATCGCAGGTGTCGATCCGCTACGTCGACGGCAAGCCGTCGACCATCGACACCGTCGTGCTCTCCACCCAGCACCATCCCGAGGTGTCGCACGCCGTGCTGACCGAGGCGGTGATCGAGGAAATCATCAAGCCGGTGCTGCCCAAGCACATGCTCACCGCTGACACCCGTTATCTGGTCAACCCCACCGGCCGCTTCGTCGTCGGCGGGCCGATGGGCGACGCCGGTCTCACCGGCCGCAAGATCATCGTCGACACTTACGGCGGCGCCGCGCCGCACGGTGGTGGCGCGTTCTCCGGCAAGGACCCGTCCAAGGTCGACCGCTCGGCCGCCTACGCCGCGCGCTACGTCGCGAAGAACGTCGTCGCCGCGGGCCTGGCCGACAAGTGCCAGATCCAGGTGTCGTACGCCATCGGCGTGGCCAAGCCGACTTCGCTGATGGTCGAGACCTACGGCACCGCCAAGGTGCCCGAGGCCAAGATCGTCGAACTGATCCAGGCGCATTTCGACCTGCGGCCCAAGGGCATCATCCAGATGCTCGACCTCCTGCGCCCGGTGTACACGCGCACCGCGAGCTACGGTCACTTCGGCCGCGACGAGCCCGATTTCACCTGGGAAGTCACCGACAAGGCCGCCGCATTGCGCGCCGCCGCCGGGCTGTAAGCCATGCTGACGCACGCGCTGATGTTCGTGCTCGGGCTGGCGGCGCTGGTCGTCGGCGCCGAGGTTCTGGTGCGCGGCGCGTCGCGCCTCGCGGTGTCGTGGGGGATCTCGCCGCTGGTCGTGGGCCTCACTGTCGTCGCTTTCGGTACCAGCGCGCCGGAAATGGCGGTGTCGGTCGGTGCCGCGCTCGCCGGTTCGTCCGATCTCGCCATCGGCAACGTCGTCGGCAGCAACATCGCCAACGTGATGCTGATTCTCGGCCTGTCGGCGCTGATCGCGCCGCTCTTGGTGCACGAGCAGATCATCCGCCAGGAAATCCCCATCATGATCGGCGCCTCGCTGGTCGTCGTGGCGATGGCGCTCGACGGCAGCATCGGCCGCGTCGAGTCCGCGTTGCTGTTCGCCGGCGTCATCGCCTATACGGTCTTCCTCGTCGTGCAGTCGCGGCGGGCGTCGAAGGACGCCGAGGACGAATTCGCCAGCGAGATTCCCACCAGCACCTGGGACCGCCACTGGGGCGTGCAGGCCCTGCTGGTCGTCGGCGGCCTTGGTCTGCTGGTGCTCGGCGCAGACTGGCTGGTCGGTGCGGCGGTGGTGTTCGCCAAGGTGCTGGGGGTGAGTGACCTCGTCATCGGCCTCACCGTCGTCGCGGTCGGCACCTCGATGCCGGAAATCGCCACCTCGCTCATCGCCGCGCTGCGCGGCCAGCGCGACATCGCCGTCGGCAACGTCGTCGGCAGCAACATCTTCAACCTGCTGGCGGTACTCGGGGCGTCAGGCCTGGTGTCGGCCGGCGGTCTCACGGTGCCGGACGCGGCGCGCAACTTCGACCTGTGGGTGATGCTCGCGGTCGCCTTCGCCTGCCTGCCCATCCTGCTCACCGGCCGCGAGATCGCGCGCTGGGAGGGAACGCTTTTCCTCGGCTACTACGCGGCCTATCTGCTCTATCTGGTGCTGGCCGCGCAACAGCACGCCAGCCTGCAGGCCTTCTCCAGCGTGATGCTGAGCTATGTCATCCCGCTCACGGCGGTCACCCTCCTGGTCAGCTTCATGCGGCGACCGCGTGCCACGGACTAGGGCAGGTTGTTGAATGAAAAAGAGCCGGCGATGCCGGCTCTTTTTCATTAGGGGCAGGCGTGGATTAAGGCTGTTTGCGCCGGCGGTGCGCCACGAATCCAACCAGGCCCAGGCCTGCCAGCAGCATGGCGTAGGTTTCGGCCTCGGGGACGGGGGCGGCAAGCCGGGTCACCGCGATGCCTTCCAGATGCAGGTCGAACGTCATGCCGTGGAAAAAGGTGGGCACGGCGTCGTCCGCGGTGACCAGGTGGCTCCAGTCTGCCGTGAAGAAGTACACGCCGTTGCCGATGAGCGATACTGCGGTCGTCATCGTGCCGGGATCCGGGGCGGCGCTGAACGATATGCCATCCCACTCCCCGGTGAACCCGGACAGGTCGAGCGTCATGATGCCGTGGGTGATGTTGCCGCTTGGTGCGCCGTTCAGCGTGGTCGGGTAGGCGATCTGGCCTTGCCAGAGAAAGCCGCTGCTGAAATCGCCCACGCCTTGCACGGTGCCCATCAGGAGGGCGCCGTCGACGCTGCCCTGGCTGACAAAGCTGGCGCCGCCGAGTGGCCCAAAGGGGGCGTAAGCGGAAAAATAGCCGCCCCCGGGCTGCTCGGCGGATGTGCCCAGGCCACCGGACAGCAAGCCGATTTCGCCAATCAACAGCTTCTCGATATTGGCGGCGTGCGCCAGGGGGCTGAAGCAGCAGCTCATGGCGATTCCAGCCAGTGCTTGTTTGATGTGTTTCACGTTTCCTCCTGTGGATGACTTCTTGTGCGTATGCGGTCCGCTCGGACAGCAAGGACCTGCGGCGCCACGGCCATAAGCAATGCGCATGCCGGTGCACAGCGTAAAATTGAAGCGCAAACAAAACAAGGACTTGTGCTGCCGGTGCCGGGACGTGGGCAATCGGGTGTAAAGAATCCCGACAGGCGGCGCGCCGAATCCAGTCGCAGGGCCACTCGAGCGATCCCGATTTCGGCATTTGGCGCGACTGGGGGTAGAATGCCGCCTCGGTTCTGAGGAGCGCTGCGACGGTTCACCCGCCAGGCTCAGAACGCTTCCTTTCAACGGCGCTCACGTTTTCTTTTTCTGAACGAAAGGAGGGCGTGATGAACGCCGCACTCAATTCCACCGCCGACTACGTCATTGCCGACCTCGCGCTCGCCGACTGGGGCCGCAAGGAAATCAAGATCGCCGAAACCGAAATGCCGGGCCTGATGGCGATCCGCGAGGAGTTCGCCAAGCGCCAGCCCTTGAAGGGTGCGCGCATCACCGGCTCGCTGCACATGACCATCCAGACCGCGGTGCTGATCGAGACGCTGACCGCGCTCGGCGCGCAAGTCCGCTGGGCCTCGTGCAATATTTTCTCGACCCAGGACCACGCCGCCGCCGCGATCGCCAAGGACGGCATCCCGGTGTTCGCGGTCAAGGGCGAGTCGCTGAAGGACTACTGGGACTACACCCACCGCATCTTCGAGTGGCCGGACGGCGGCTACTCCAACATGATCCTCGACGACGGCGGCGACGCCACGCTGCTGCTGCATCTGGGCGCGCGCGCGGAGAAGGACGTCTCGGTGCTGGCCAATCCGACCAGCGAGGAAGAGCACGTGCTGTACGCCGCGATCAAGGCCAAGCTCGCCACTGATCCGACCTGGTATTCGGTGCGTCTCGCTGCGGTGAAGGGCGTGACCGAGGAGACCACGACCGGCGTGCACCGCCTGTACCAGATGCATGCCAAGGGTGAACTCAAGTTTCCGGCGATCAACGTCAACGACTCGGTCACCAAGTCCAAGTTCGACAACCTCTACGGTTGCCGCGAGTCGCTGGTCGACGGCATCAAGCGCGCGACCGACGTGATGGTCGCCGGCAAGATCGCCGTGGTCGCCGGCTACGGCGACGTCGGCAAGGGCAGCGCGCAGGCGCTGCGCGCGCTCTCCGCCCAGGTGTGGGTCACCGAGATCGACCCGATCTGCGCGCTGCAGGCGGCGATGGAGGGCTACCGCGTGGTGACCATGGACTACGCCGCCGACAAGGCCGACATCTTCGTCACCGCGACCGGCAACTACCACGTCATCACCCACGACCACATGGCGAAGATGAAGGACCAGGCCATCGTCTGCAACATCGGGCATTTCGACAATGAAATCGACGTCGCCTCGATCGAGAAGTACCAGTGGGAAGAGATCAAGCCGCAGGTCGATCACGTGATCTTCCCGGACGGCAAACGCATCATCCTGCTTGCAAAGGGGCGCCTGGTGAACCTCGGTTGCGCGACGGGACATCCTTCGTACGTGATGAGTTCGTCGTTCGCGAACCAGACCATCGCGCAGATCGAACTGTGGCAGGAACGCGATTCGGGCAAGTATCCGGTCGGCGTGTATACGCTGCCGAAGCACCTCGACGAGAAGGTTGCGCGCCTGCAGTTGAAGAAGCTCAACGCGCAGCTCACCGAGCTCACTGACCAGCAGGCCGCCTACATCGGCGTCGACAAGAACGGCCCGTACAAGGCCGAGCACTACCGCTACTGATCGAACCGCCGAAAGGAGCGCGCCATGCGCCTGCTGCTGTTGTGGATCCTCAACGCCGTCGCGCTGCTGGCGGTGACCTACCTGTTGCCGTCGATCCAGATCGAGGGTTTCGGCTCGGCGCTGCTCGCCGCGCTGGTGCTGGGGTTCATCAACACCCTGGTGCGGCCGGTGTTGGCGATCCTCACGCTGCCGATCACTGTGCTCACGCTGGGGATCTTCTACCTGGTGCTGAACGGCCTCTTGTTCTGGCTCGCCGGCGCGCTGCTGCCGGGCTTCGAGGTCGCCGGCTTCTGGGCCGCGGTGTTCGGCGCGATCCTCTACGGCATCATCGCCTGGGCGCTGTCCGCGCTCGTTCCCACTTCCCGAGGCAAATCATGAACGAACGCACGTTCAGCTTCGAGTTCTTCCCGCCCAAGACGCCCGAGGGTGTCGAGAAGCTGCGTGCCACCCGCGCGCAGCTGGCGCAGTTGAAGCCCAAGTTCTTTTCCGTGACTTTCGGCGCCGGCGGCTCGACGCGCGACCGCACCCTGGAGACCGTGCGCGAAATCCAGGCCTCCGGCTCGGAAGCTGCGCCGCACCTGTCGTGCATCGGCTCGACGCGCGAGAACATCCGCGACATTCTCGGCGAATACAAGAACCAGGGCATCCGCCATCTGGTCGCACTGCGCGGCGACCTGCCCTCCGGATCGATGGACGTCGGCGAGTTCCAGTACGCCAACGAACTCGTCGCCTTCATCCGTCAGGAGACCGGCGACTGGTTCCACATCGAGGTCGCGGCCTATCCGGAAATCCATCCGCAGGCGCGCTCGTGGACCGAGGACCTGAAGAACTTCAAGCGCAAGGTCGACGCCGGCGCGAATTCGGCGATCACTCAGTATTTTTTCAACGCCGACGCCTACTTCCGCTTCGTCGACGAAACCCGTTCGATGGGGGTGAGCATCCCCATCGTGCCGGGCATCATGCCGATCGGCAACTACGTGCAGCTGGCGCGCTTCTCCGACGCCTGCGGCGCGGAAATCCCGCGCTGGCTCAGAAAGAAGCTGGAGAGCTATGGCGACGACCTGGCGTCGATCCGCGCGTTTGGCCTGGACGTGGTCACCGACCTGTGCGACCGCCTGCTCGCCGGCGGTGCGCCGGGCCTGCATTTCTACACCATGAACCAGGCGGGACCCTCGACGACCATCTGGCAGCGGCTGGGGCTGTAGATCAGGACACTTTTTGCCGAATCAGCGCGAATCGCAGCAGGCCCTGGTTGTGATGTCTCAGTAGGGGGTTTGTTTGTATTGGGGCTGGGAGGCGGGTGTTGTCGAGGCGGGCGACATGAGTTTCTCCGCCTTGTCGGGATTCTTTACGTCCCAGCACTCTCGCCTGTGCAATACAAATGTAACCGTATGATAATGATAAGAATTTATTTTTGGCACGTGTATTGCTTGTCGCGTGCCAAGAGCGAATTCCCTAATCAGCGCTCGGCCCTGAAAAAAACGAAAGGAAAACCATGAAAAAACTCATTTCCGCAATTGCCTTGTTTGCGGTCACCACTGTTGCCCACGCCATCCCAACCTATGTCGGGTCTTACGCTGTTTTCGACGGCCCGTCCTGGCCGAGCAATCCTACTGTCTACAGCGGTCAGGAAGCGGCGGCGCTGATTTTCGGCGGCAACCCCGAAGACTATTTCATCTCGGTCAACGCTTCGCTCGATCCCCTGACCATCACGCACACTGCATGGTATGACGGCTGGGGCGAGCACCAAGGTATGATTTTCGCGGAAGACTACAAGCTGGACTTGGGGGCGCCGGGTTACAACGATCCGGGTGGTACCGGAACCGCGCGGTCCGCTTACGTCCGGGATGGCTTGTCCGACACGCAGACCTATCGTAACTATGTGTGGCTGGCGAACAACAATGTGCCGGAGCCTGCAACCCTCGGTCTGATGGGGTTGGGATTGGCCGGTTTGGGTTTTGTCCGCAAACGGTCCTCTAACTGAATATCCGGCGCGAAAAAAAGCGGCCATTGGCCGCTTTTTTTTGTCCAGTTGCTCGAGCAGACGTCAACGCCACTCTCCATCGGCTGTTGCCAGGTCTAGATTGCGCAAGTTTTGAGCGCCGTCATCAACCGGTGCGACCGTCTGCTGCGTGCTGCGGACTAATGACGGTACGAACACGATCACCTGGTAGCGGCTGTTCTAGACCTCTGCAGGGACTGGCCAGAAAGGCATCACAGGTCGGCGCCTTTCCGTGTCAGGGTCCTGGAGTCAGGGCAGGCAGGCCTTGAGCGCCTTCAGGCAGTAATCGACGTTTTCCTGCCGCGCCGAATGGCCCATCAGGCCGATACGCCAGATCTTGCCGGCCATGTCGCCCAGGCCCGCGCCGATCTCGAGGTTGAACTCGATCAGGAGCTTGGTGCGAATCGCCGCTTCGTCGACGCCCTCGGGCACGTAGATGGAGTTCAGCTGCGGCAGGCGCGCAGCCTCGTCGACCACGTATTTCAGACCCATGCCTTCGAGGCCGGCCTTGAGCTTCTCGTGCATCGCGCGGTGGCGCGCCCAGGCGTTCTCCAGGCCTTCCTCCTCGAGGATCACCAGCGATTCGTGCAGGCCGTACATCGGGTTGATCGGTGCGGTGTGGTGGTAGGTGCGCTTGCCGGCCGACTGCCAGTAGCCGAGTACCAGGTTGAGGTCGAGGAACCAGCTCTGCACCGGCGTCTTGCGCGACTTGATGCGCTCGATCGCCCGTTCGGAGAACGACACCGGCGAGAGGCCCGGCGTGCAGGAGAGGCACTTCTGGCTGCCGGAGTAGGCGGCGTCAATGCCCCAGGCGTCGAGGTGGATGGGCGTGCCGCCGAGGCTGGTCACGCAGTCCATGATGGTGAGCGCGCCGTGCTCCTGCGCGATCTTCGCCAGCGTCGCGGCGTCCGACTGCGCGCCGGTCGAGGTCTCGGCATGTACAAACGCCAGCACCTTGGCGTCGGGATTCGCGGCGAAGGCCTCGCGCACCTTGTTGGGGTCGACCGGTGCGCCCCAGGCGTCGTCGACCATCACCGGCACGCCGCCGGTGCGCTTGACGTTTTCCAGCATGCGCCCGCCGAACACGCCGTTGCGGCACACGATGACCTTGTCGCCCGGCTCGACCAGGTTGACGAAGCACATTTCCATACCTGCCGAACCCGGCGCGGAGACCGGGAAGGTCAGCGCGTTCTCGGTCTTGAACGCCATGCGCAGCATGGCCTTGATCTGCTCCATCAGCTCGACGAAGGCGGGGTCGAGGTGGCCGATGGTCGGACGGGCCATGGCGTCGAGCACGCGCTGCGGCACGTCGGAGGGGCCGGGGCCCATGAGGGTGCGCTTGGGGGGGATGAATGGAACCGTCATAACCTTGCTTGCCTTGTGGGAAACGTCAATGAAAACAAAGATTTGATTCTACGTCCAAACGCGGTCCGGCGAAATCGGGCGCGCCGGCACGGGCGGCCTTGCGTCTGTCGGAACGCGGGCTGCGCTGTGCCGTGCTCGCAGACGGCGCGGCGGCACAATCGCCAGCCGGGCCGGACATCTCGATCGGCGGGCCGGGGTTCTGCTTTCCGGTCGTGCGCTGGAACGGCAAGGCCTGCGCGCTGCACCGCTGCGAGTACGCAGGCAAGCGCTGCAAGCCGCCGCGCTGAGGGCGCCTAGGAGAGCGCCTGTTTGGGATTGGGGCCGTAGGCGTTGTCGCCCGATTGGCCGTCCAGTGCCATCAGCACCAGCACGATGATCGGGCCGACGAGGGGAATCAGGTTGAGCAGGAGCCACCAGCCGCTGCGGCCGGTGTCATGCAGGCGCCGGACGCCGACGGCGATGCTCTGGATCAGGATGCCCAGCAGGAACAGGCCGCCGAGCAGACCAAAGCCGAGCTCGGAGGAATAGGTGCCCGTGATCCCGTCTGCCAGCGCAAGAAAAATCGCGATCAGGACGGCGATCAGGACAAACATCCAGTATTCCTTGCGCCGCGCGCGGCCGCTGAACGAAAAGCTTTTGACGACCTTGACGAACCATTCCATTTTTATGCTCCCCCTGGTTGAAAAAACGGATCAGGACGCGGGCGGCTCGCCCATCAGCGGCCGCATCGCAGTCAACAGGCTGTTGAAAATGCGCGGATGCGCCTTTTCCTGCTCGGCCAGCATCTGCTTCATCGCGTAGCGCTGCTGCGGCTTGGCGAAGCACGCCGGGCAGTTCTCGAAAATCACCGGCAGGCCGGAATCGTGGGCGAAAGCGTGGGTCTGGCGCTCGCGCGCGTAGGCGAAGGGCCGGATGATGCGCAGGTCGCCGGCGTCGTTGAGGTAATGCGGCGACATGGTGCGGAGCTTGCCGCCGAAGAACATCGACATCATCAGCGTTTCGGCGAGGTCGTCGAGGTGCTGCGCGAGCGCGATGACGTTGCAGCCTTGTTCGCGCGCGACGCGGTACAGGATGCCGCGTCGCATGCGCGAACAGTAGGCGCAATAGGAGTCCGAGTCCTTGGTCAGCGTCTTCTGCGCTTCCTCAAGAATGGGCTGCGACTCCAGGAAATAGGGCACGCCGAGCGCAGCCATATAGGGCTTGAGCGGCGAGGGATCGTACTGGTCGGACTGCGGGTCGACCGTCGCTGCCAGCAGTTCGAACTTCACGGGGGCTTTCTGCTGCAGATGGTGCAGCGTGTGCAGCAGCGAGAGCGAATCCTTGCCGCCCGAAAGCCCGAGCAGGATGCGGTCGCCCTCGCGGATCATGCGGTAGTCGCCGATCGCGCGGCCGGCGGCGGTCACCAGCGAGCGCGAGGGCTTGACCCAGCCGGTCGGGGCGTCGGCGCTCATGCGGAAAACTGCAGCGCGTGCAGCTGCGCGTAGCGGCCCTGTCTCGCCAGCAGGTCGGCGTGGCTGCCGGTTTCGACGATGCGCCCGCCTTCGAGCACGACGATGCGGTCGGCGCGCTCGACGGTGGACAGGCGGTGCGCGATGACGAGCGTGGTGCGGTGCTGCATGAGGGTTTCGAGCGCGGCCTGGACATGGCGCTCGGATTCATTGTCGAGCGCAGAAGTCGCCTCGTCGAGGATGAGTAGCGGCGCGTTCTTCAGGATCGCCCGCGCGATCGCAATTCTTTGCCGCTGGCCGCCGGAGAGCCGCATGCCGTTTTCGCCGATCAGGGTGTCGAGGCCTTCGGGCAGGGCCTGGATGAAGTCCCAGGCGTGCGCGGCGACGCAGGCCGCGCGGATCTCGTCGGGCGTGGCGTCGCGTTTCGTGCCGTAGGCGATGTTGTGCGCGAGCGTGTCGTTGAACAGCACGACGTCCTGCGACACCAGGGCGATCTGCCGGCGCAGATCCTGCAGGCGCAGTTCGCGCAGATCGACGCCGTCGAGTTCGATCGCGCCGGCGTCCGGGTCGTAGAAGCGCGGCACCAGGTTGGCGAGCGTGGTCTTGCCGGAGCCCGAGGCGCCGACGAGCGCGACGGTCTCGCCGGGTGCGATCTCGAGATGGATGGCGTCGAGCGCCGGTGTGGTCTTGCCGGGGTAGGTCAGCGTGACGTCGCGCAACGTCAGGCGGCCCTCGACCCGGTCGAGCGTGCGGGTGCCGGTGTCGCGCTCGCTCTCTTCGTCGAGCAGACCGAAAATGGTCTCGGAGGCCGCGAGGCCGCGTTGCAACTGGTCGTTCACCGCGGTCAGCCGCTTGAGCGGCGCGAACAGCAGCATCATCGCCATGAAGAAGGACACGAAGCCGCCCACGGTGGTGGTGTTCGCGCTCGCCTGCCCGGCGGCGATGTAGACGATGACCGCCAGGGCGATGGCGGCGATGAACTGGATCACCGGTTCGTACACCGCGTTGGCGGCGACGCGCTTCATCTCGAACAGGCGCGACAGGTTCGCGGCGTGGCGGAAGCGGCCCTGCTCGTAATCCTCGCCGCCGTAGAGCTTGACGACGCGGTGGCCGCCGACGGCTTCGTCGATCACCTGGGTGAGCTCGCCGATGTTCTGCTGCGCCTTGCGCGACAGGCCGCGTAGGCGCGCGCTCGCGACCTTGACCACCCACAGCGTGAGCGGGACGAGCGCGAACACGATGAGCGTCAGCTGCCAGTTCAGCCATACGAGGTAGCCGAGCAGGCCGAGCACGGTGACCGAATCGCGCACCAGCGTGGTCAGCGAGCTCGTCGCTGCCTGCGTGACCTGGGTGACGTTGAACGCGAGATGCGCGATCAGCTGGCCGCTCGGGTGCTGGTCGAAATAGCGCGTCGGCAGCGTCATCAGCTTGTCGAACATCGCTGCGCGCAGGTCCATTACCAGGCGGCTGCCGACCCAGGCCATGCAGTAGGTGCTGACGAAGCTGGTGACGCCGCGCACCAGGAACAGCGCCAGCAGCAGAATCGGAATCCACTTGATGAAGGTCTCGTTCTTGGCGACGAAGCCTTCGTCGAGCAGCGGCTTGAACAGCGCCGGCAGCAGCGGCTCGGTGGCCGCGGTCAGCACGAGCGCGACGATCGACAGCGCGAACATGCGCCAGTAGGGCTTCACGTAGCCCAGGAGGCGCAGATAGAGCGCGCGGCTCTTCTGCCATTCGGTCGGCGTGCGCGCGTCGTTCACAGCAGCAGCAGGGTGGCGAGCCCGAGGAAGATGAAGAAGCCCATGCTGTCGGTGGTGAAGGTGAGCAGCACCGACGAGCCGATCGCCGGGTCGCGCTTCATCTTCTCCAGCGTCATCGGGATGAAGATGCCGGCGAGCGCGGCGACCAGCAGGTTCAGCAGCATCGCCAGCGCCATCACGCCGCCGAGCGCGGCACTGTCGTACAGCAGCCAGGCGAAGGCACCGACCGCCGAGCCCCACACCGCGCCGTTGAGAAGCGCGACGCCGAGTTCCTTGACCACCAGCCGGCGCGCGTTGGCCTGGGTGATCTGGCCGAGCGCGAGGCCGCGCACGATGAGCGCGATGGTCTGGTTGCCGGTGTTGCCGCCGATGCCGGCGATGATGGGCATGAGCGCCGCCAGCGCGGCGAGCTTTTCGATGCTGCCTTCGAACACGCCGATCACGCGCGAGGCGATGAAGGCGGTCATCAGGTTGACCGACAGCCACATCCAGCGGTTCTTGGCCGAGCGCCACACCGTCGAGAACAGGTCCTCCTCCTCGGAGAGACCCGCCATCGACAGCATGTCGGCGTCGGCCGATTCGCGGATGTAGTCGAGCACCGCGTCGACGGTGAGACGGCCGATCAGGCGGCCTTGCGCATCGACCACCGGCGCCATCACCAGGTCGTAGCGTTCGAAGGCCTGCGCCGCCTCATGCGCCTCGTCTTCGGGGTGGAATTTCACGAAGTCCTCGACCATCACCGCTGCGACCGAAGCTTCGGGGTCGGTGGTCAATAATCGTTTCAGCGGCAGCACGCCGATGATCGCGTCGTCGCGGTCGACGACGAAGAGCTTGTCGAGCTGGTCGGGCAGCTCGCCCAGGCGGCGCAGGTAGCGCAGCGCGACTTCGAGCGTGACGTCGGCGCGGATCGTCACCATCTCGAAATCCATCAGCGCGCCGACCGTGTCCTCGGGGTAGGCGAGCGCGGACTGCAGGTGCGCGCGCTTCTGCGCGTCGAGCGTGGTGAGCAGTTCCTGGATCACGTCGTGCGGCAGGTCGGCCGCGATGTCGGCGATCTCGTCGGTATCGAGCGATTCGGCGGCGGCGAGCAGTTCCGCCTTGTCCATGGTGCGGATCAGCGATTCGCGCACCGAGTCGGACACTTCGAGCAGGATCTCGCCGTCGCGCTCGGCCTTGACCTGGTCCCACACCAGTTTCCGTTCGTCGAGCGGCAGCGCTTCGAGGATGTAGGCGATGTCGGCCGGGTGCAGCGCTTCGAGCTTGCGCTGCAGCTCGGTCAGGTTCTGCTTGTGGACGAGGTTCTCGACCAGATCCTGGCGCGGTCCGCCCTGCTTGTGGACGAGTTCCTCCACCAGCCGCATGCGCGCGAGGAGATCCTGCACCTGCGCGAGGTGGGTCTCCAGGTTGTCCTGCGACTGGCTTTCGAGGGTGTCGGTCATGGGGGCGGATGTCAAAACGCCCCGCGATTGTAGCGCGCTATGGCGTGCGGACTGCCACGCCGCGTCCCGTTCAGCGCGGAATCTGCGCGTGACTCATGTAACGCTTGATCAGCGCGACGCGGCGCTGGTAGCTGCGCGAGCCGCGGTTGTGCTCGTACCAGCGCGGGTTGGGGATCATCGCGGCCATGCGCGCGGCCTGGTCGCGACCGAGCGCGGCGGCGGAGGTCTTGTAGTAGCGGCGGGCCGCGGCCTCGGCGCCGTAGATGCCGTTGCCCCACTCGATGACGTTGAGATAGACCTCGAGGATGCGGCGCTTGCTCCAGGTGGTCTCGATCATCAGCGTGATGACGGCTTCCTGGCCCTTGCGCAGAAAGCTGCGTTCGCCGGAGAGGAACAGGTTCTTGGCGAGCTGCTGGCTGATGGTCGAGCCGCCGGCGACGAGCTTGCCCTTCTTCAGGTTCTTTTCGACCGCCTTCTGGATGCCCTCGACGTCGAAGCCTTCGTGGTCGAGGAAGCGGGCGTCTTCGGCCGCGACGACGGCGCGCTTCAGGTGGTTCGAAATCCGGTCGTAGGGCACCCACTGATGGCGCAGCTCGGCGTCGGGGTTCTTTTCCTGCTGGCGCGCGAGGCCGGCTTCCATGAACGCGGTCGAACTCGGATTGTGGTCGATCCACCACAGCACGTGGGCGAAGATCCACAGCTGGTAGAAGAGCAGCGCGCCGACGGCGACGGCGAGCCCCTGGGCGAACCAGCGCAGCACGGTGCGCATCATGCCGCGCGCAGGCGCGCGATTACCGGCGCAGTGTCGGGGCGCACACCGCGCCACACGAAGAACGCCTCGGCGGCCTGTTCGACGAGCATGCCGAGGCCGTCGGCGACGCGCGCCGCGCCGTGCGTGCGCGCCCACCCCATGAAGGGCGTGTCGGTGCCGTACATCATGTCGTAGGCCAGCGCGCCGGGCTTGAAGAGGCCGTCCGGCAGCGGCGGCAGTTCGCCCTGGAGGCTGGCGGCGGTGGCGTTGACGACGACGTCGAAAGCCTGCCCGGCGAGCGCTGCGTAGGACGAGGCCGTCAGCCGGCCGTCGAACTGCTCGACCAGTTGCTGGGCCTTCTCGACGGTGCGGTTCGCCAGCACCAGCGCGGCGGGACGTTGCGCCAGCAGCGGACCGATCACGCCGCGCGCCGCGCCGCCCGCGCCCATCAGCAGGATGCGCCGGCCGGCCAGGTCCTGCGCGAGGTTGGCGGTGAGGTCGCGCACCAGGCCGGCGCCGTCGGTGTTGTCGCCGACGATTTCGTCGCCGTCGAATTGCAGCGTGTTGACTGCGCCGGCATCCTGTGCGCGCGCGGTGAGGCGGGTCGCGAGGCGGAACGCGGCTTCCTTGAAGGGCACGGTGACGTTGGCGCCGCACCCGCCCGCGCTGCGGAAGGCCGCCACCGCGCCAGCGAAGTCGTCGAGCGGCGCGAGCAGGGCTTCGTAGCTGAGGTCCTGTCCTGTCTGGCGGGCGAATTCGGCGTGGATTCGCGGAGACTTCGAATGGGCGATGGGGTTGCCGAAAACGGCGTAGCGGTCGGTCATGGCGGCCGCCATTCTACCGGCAGGCGGGGCCGCGCCGCGAATCAGTTTTGCGACCAGGGCAGGCCGCGCTGCTTCCAGCCGCCGAGTTCGTTGCGGTGACCGGTGGCCTTGTTGAGGTCACCCTCCAGGCCTTCGAGCACGTTGTAGCAGTGGCCGCGTCCGGCCTCGGTCGCGGCCGCCGCGGCGCGATGCGAGCGCGGCCCGCTGCGGCAGATGAAAAGCAGCAGCGATTCCGGGTCGGTCGCCTGCTCGAGCTGGGTGAGGAAATGCGGATTCGGCACCCAGCCGGGCCAGGCCAGCAGTTCGACGTGGACCGCGTCGGGAATGACGCCGTTGAATTCGCGCTCGGCCTGCGAACGCACGTCGACGAGACGGGCGCCGGGCGCCAGTTGCAGCAGTTCGTGGGCCTCGTGCGGCAGCAGCGCGCCTGCGTAGGGCAGGTTCTGGGCTTGCGCGCGGGCGTGGGCGGTGTCGAGCAATTCGGTGATGCGTCCCATGGAAAATTCCCTATAGTGTTGCGTGAGTATATAAAAACGCGCCCCGGGCGCAATTTGCACTGACTTGGTGCGTGTGGGCGCGCTTGTGCACCAAAATGATGCGATGGTGGGGGGTGGCGCTGCACTATCCTGCGGCATCGACCGTGTGGCACAATGCTCCGCGCCCGATGACGAACATGGCACGGTTGCTGCTTTAACCGGGGCAAGGCGGTCTCGTAAGCGAGGTCGCCACTTCATTTTCATTTCTGTTTGAGGAGATTCAGCATGGCCGCGGCCGATGTCATCAAGAGAATTCAGGACGAGGAAATCAAGTTCGTCGACCTGCGCTTCACCGATACCCGGGGCAAGGAGCAGCACGTCTCCATCCCTTCGCGCATCGTCACCGAGGACTGGTTCGAGGACGGCCATCCCTTCGACGGCTCCTCGATCGCCGGCTGGAAAGGCATCCAGGCCTCCGACATGCTGCTGAAGGCCGATCCCGATTCGGCCTACCTGGATCCCTTCTTTGACGAGCCGACGCTCATCCTGACCTGCGACGTCATCGAGCCGTCCGACGGCAAGGGCTACGAGCGCGACCCGCGTTCGGTCGCCAAGCGCGCCGAGGCCTACCTGAAGTCGACCGGCCTCGCCGACACCGCCTACTTCGGCCCTGAGCCCGAGTTCTTCATTTTCGACTCGGTCACCTGGCACGACAACATGTCCGGCTGCGGCGTGAAGATCGAGTCCGAGGAAGCCGCCTGGTCGTCCGCCGAGAAGTTCGAGGAGCGCAATTCCGGCCACCGTCCCGGCATCAAGGGCGGCTATTTCCCGGTGCCCCCGGTCGACAGCCTGCAGGACATCCGCGCCGCCATGGTGATGGCGCTGGAAGAAGCCGGCGTGCCGGTCGAGGTGTTCCACCATGAAGTGGCGACCGCCGGCCAGTGCGAGATCGGCACCATGTTCAGCACGCTGACCAAGCGCGCCGACTGGACCCAGATCCTCAAGTACATCGTGCACAACGTCGCCCACGCCTACGGCAAGACCGCGACCTTCATGCCCAAGCCCATCGTCGGCGACAACGGCTCCGGCATGCACGTGCACATGTCGCTGTGGAAGGACGGCAAGAACCTGTTCGCCGGCAACGGCTACGCCGGCCTGTCCGAGACCGCGCTGTACTACATCGGCGGCATCATCAAGCACGCCAAGGCGCTGAACGCGATCACCAATCCGTCGACCAACTCGTACAAGCGTCTGGTCCCGGGCTTCGAAGCCCCGGTCATGCTGGCCTACTCGGCGCGCAACCGCTCGGCCTCGATCCGCATTCCCATCTCCTCCAGCGAGAAGGCGCGCCGCATCGAGACCCGCTTCCCGGATCCGACCGCGAACCCCTATCTCGCCTTCGCCGCGCTGATGATGGCGGGCCTCGACGGCATCCAGAACAAGATTCACCCCGGCGATCCCGCCGACAAGGATCTGTACGACCTGCCGCCGGAAGAGGACGCGAAGATCCCGAAGGTTTGCCACAGCCTGGAAATGGCGCTTGACGAGCTCGACAAGGACCGCGAATTCCTGACCCGTGGCGGCGTGTTCACCAATGACATGATCGACGCCTACATCACGCTGAAAATGGAAGAAGTCACCAAGTTCCGCATGACCACGCACCCGGTCGAGTTCTCGATGTACTACTCGCTGTAATCGCGTAGCGTGACCGACAGACGGGGCGGCTTCGGCCGCCCCGTCTGTTTTTGGGCGGGGGCTTCAGGACGTCCGCTTTTGGCCGTTAAAAAACCGGTACGCTAAACTTTCCGCCATGTCCGCCGTCCGCCTCTCCCTCCTGTTGTGCGCGATCCTGTCTGCTCCCGTCCAGGCGCAGATCTACAAGTATGTCGATGAGAACGGTCAGGTGACCTTCACCGACGTCTACCGCAAGGGCGCGCAGAAGATCGAGCTGCCCGGCGCCCCCGCGCCGCTGCCGTCGGCCCGCCCGGCGACGCCGCGCGCCTCGGTGCCGAGCCCGGCCAACTTCCCGCGCATCGACGCCGGCACCCAGAAGCGCCGCGACGACATCCGCCGTCAGGTGCTGCAGGACGAAATGGACAGCGAGCGCCGCAACGTCGAGGAAGCCCGCCGTCAGCTCACGCTGGGCGAGCGCCTGCAGCCCGGCGAGCGCAACACCGACGCCAGTTATCTCAACCGCGTGAACCGGTTGCGCGCCGCCGTGCAGCAGCACGAGCAGAACGTCGTCTCCATCCAGCGCGAACTCGCGAACCTGCGTTGAGCGCGTGCCGCACGGCGCGGCATCTGCCTTTCATCGCGCGCCTCGCCTGGGGCAGCCCGTGGCTGTAAGGGGCTGAAGCCCCAACAACCACGCTCCACCCGCAAGGGGCAGGCCGTGGTTGTAAGGGGCTGAAGCCCCAACAACCACGCTCTGGCACAATCAGTGCTTCAATTGCGTGCATGAGCATGAAGCAGCTGCGCCCTACCGACTTTTCCGGACTGGACTGCCTGGCCACCGGCACCCTGGTGCTCGACGCGGACGATCGCGTGCGCTATGTGAATCCCGCTGCCGAAACCCTGCTCGGCGTATCGGGCGCGGTGCTCATTGGCGAGCGCGCGGGGCATGCGTTCGAGCGCAGCCCCGAACTGCTCGACGCGATCCGCACCGCGCGCACCGAGCAGGAAACCGTGATCGAATACGAGCTCGATGTCGCCGTCGGGCAGCACCCGCCGATCCGCATCGGCTGCAGCGTGTCGCCGCTGGACGGGCCCGAGCACGCGCTCCTGATCGAAATGCGCGCGGTCGATCCGCAACTGCGCATCGCCCGTCTCGAGCAGGCGCGGCTGCAGCAGGAGGCCAACCGCGAGCTGCTGCGCAACCTCGCGCACGAGATCAAAAATCCGCTCGGCGGCATCCGCGGCGCGGCCCAGTTGCTGGAACACGAACTGCCGCGCGAGAGCCTGCGCGAATACACCCAGGTCATCATCAAGGAGTCCGACCGCCTGCAGTCGCTGATGGAGCGCCTGCTGACGCCGCACCGCGTGCCCCGTTTTGGTGCGGTCAATATCCACGAAGTCCTCGAGCGCGTCCGCAGCCTCATCCTCGCCGAGACTCCCACGGTCAAACTGCGACGCGACTACGACATCAGCCTGCCCGAAATTCGCGCCGACGCCGAACAGTTGATCCAGGCCACGCTCAACATCGCGCGCAACGCCGTGCAGGCAATGGCCGGTGGCGGGCATGGGGCCGGTGGCGGGCATGGCCAGGGCGAGATCGTCTTCCGCACCCGCGTGGCGCGGCAGATTTCCCTGGAAAGCCGCCGCTACCGTCTCGGCATGCGGGTCGAGATCATCGACAACGGCCCCGGCATCCCCGACGACATCCGCGAGCAGATTTTCTATCCCCTGGTGTCGGGGCGCGAGGGCGGCAGCGGCCTGGGCCTCGCGGTGGCGCAGACGCTGGTCGCGCAGAACCACGGCACGCTCGAGTGCGAAAGCCGTCCGGGCCACACCGTGTTTTCCATTTTCCTTCCCTTGCCAGGCTGATCCCCATGTCCAAACCAAGCTGCGTCTGGATCATCGACGACGACCGTTCCATCCGCTGGGTGCTCGAAAAGGCGCTCCTGCGCGAGGACATCCCGTGCATGACCTTCAGTTCGGCGAGCGACGCCCTGCGCGAGCTCGAGCGCAGCACGCCCGCCGCGGTGCTGTCGGACATCCGCATGCCGGGCGTCTCTGGCCTGGAACTCTTGCAGGCCTTGAAGGAGCGCCTGCCCAAGGTACCGGTCATCATCATGACCGCATACTCCGACCTCGACAGCGCCGTCGCCGCCTTCCAGGGCGGAGCTTTCGAATACCTGCCCAAACCCTTCGACGTCGACCAGGCGCTGGAACTGGTGCGGCGCGCGCTGGCGGAGAGCGCGAGCCGCGAGACGCCGGCGCCGAGCGAATCGCCGGTGACCGAGATGCTCGGCCAGGCACCGGCGATGCAGGAAGTGTTCCGCGCCATCGGGCGCCTTTCCCAGTCGCACGCCACCGTGCTCATCACCGGCGAGTCGGGCAGCGGCAAGGAGCTCGTCGCGCGCGCACTGCATCGCCACAGCCCGCGTGCGAGCGGGCCCTTCATTGCGCTCAATACCGCGGCAATCCCCAAGGATCTGCTCGAATCCGAACTCTTCGGCCACGAGCGTGGCGCGTTCACCGGCGCCGCGGCGCAGCGCCGCGGCCGCTTCGAGCAGGCCGACGGTGGCACGCTGTTTCTCGACGAAATCGGCGACATGCCGGCCGAGCTGCAGACGCGTCTGCTGCGCGTGCTCGCCGACGGCCAGTTCTATCGCGTCGGCGGGCATACGCCGATCAAGGTCAATGTGCGCGTGATCGCCGCGACCCACCAGGATCTCGAAGTGCGGGTGCGCGAAGGACTGTTCCGCGAAGACCTGTTCCACCGCTTGAACGTGATTCGCCTGCGGCTGCCGCCGCTGCGCGAACGGCGTGAGGATATTCCGCTGCTGGTGCGCCATTTCATGCAGAAAAGCGCGCGCGAACTCGGCATGGAAGCGAAGGGCGTGTCGGATGCGGCGATGAAGACGCTGGTCGGCCTGCCGTGGAGCGGCAACGTGCGCCAGTTGGAAAACGTGTGCCACTACCTGACGGTGATGGCGCCGGGACAGGTGGTCGAGGTCGGTGACCTGCCGGGCGACCTGATGCAGGGCCAGGCCGTCGTGCCGTCCGGCGACTGGCTGCAGGGCCTGGCCGTCGAGGCCGGGGCGCGGCTGGCGCGCGGCGAGGCGGCGATTCTCGACGACCTCACGCAAGCGTATGAAAAGACGCTGATCGAAGTCGCGCTGCGCCACACCGGCGGGCGCCGCATCGAGGCCGCGCATCTGTTGGGCTGGGGCCGCAACACGCTCACCCGCAAGATCCACGAACTCGGGATGGACGACGAGGCGGGGGGCGACGAAGCAAAATAAGTCCGCTGCGCAAGGGCGCAAAAAAGCCGACCCGGGGTCGGCTTTTTTGTGCGCGGCAGAAAACTCAGGCAGTCTGGGCTTCCGCGAGCAGCTTCTGGATTTCGCCCTTCTGGTACATCTCGATCATGATGTCGGACCCGCCGATCAGCTCGCCCTTCACATAGAGCTGCGGGAAGGTCGGCCAGTTGGCGTAGTACTTCAGGTTCTCGAAGATCTCCGGGTCCATCAGCACGTTGACCGCGAGAAAATCCTTCACGCCGCAGGCCTGCAGCACCTGCGCGGCGCGCGCGGAGAAGCCGCACTGCGGAAACTGGGGCGTGCCTTTCATGTACAGCACGATGGTGTTGTTGGTGACTTGTTCGCGGATGCGGTCGAGCGGGGTCATGGGGGCTCCTGAGTAATACCTGACTAGAATGCTCAGGAATTATACGCAGGGCATGTCCGGCGTCAAGCGGGTTTCGGCGGCTGTTGCGCGGGGCTGATGAAGGCCTTGTGGAAGAGATGCGGCAGCAGCAGGTGCGGCGGCATGCGCAGCCAGTGGGCGCGCACGTAGGCGGCCAGCCGCGCGGGCGCGGTGAGGCGATCGGCGCAGCTGGCGTGGTCGGGGGCCAGCGCCCGGCTGAACACGGCGTCCATGAGGGCGAGCGTGGCGCGGCCGGGCGCATGGACCGCGACCGCAGCCAGCGCGGCCTCGGGCACCGGAGTGTCGAGGAAGTGGCGGACATAGCGCAGCGCGTAGAACAACGAGCGCCCGAGTTCGAGCTCGGCGGCGCGGTTGACGAGGCGCGGCCAGAAGCTTGCGTGGGCCGCCGCGTCGCGCAGCAGCAGGTCGAGGTCGGTGAGGTCGCGCAGTCCGTGCGGCAGCTCGCCGTCATGGAAAAGATGCGTGGCGGCGTGCAGGATGCGGTCCTCGGGCGCCAGCACGTGGATGCCGGGCAGGTCTTCGACTGGCTGGGCGCGGGCGCGCAGCCGCGCGGTGTCCGGATGGACCCGCGCCGTGTCCGGCAGGATCGCGTGGTGAACGTCGATCACGGTGTCGCGCAGCGCGTGCTGCATTGGCGGAATCTCGTGCATCCAGCGGCGGTAATAACGCTTGTCGTAGTCCGACAGGCCGGAGGCGTGCCAGCCGGCCAGCATCAGCGAGGACTCCACCGCGGGCAGCGCGTCGCGCGGCACCAGGATGTCGATGTCGCTGAACAGGCGGCCCGTTGCGGCGGGCAGGCCGGCGGCAACGTAGGCCGCGCCCTTGAGCACGATCAGCGGTGCGTCGAGGTCGGCGAGCGCGGCGCGGATCTGCTGCAGTTCCCAGCGGACGGCGATCTGCTGGCGCGCGGCCAGCGCGTCGGCGGCGTCGAAATGCCAGCGCGCGGAGGCGGGAATGACGGACGCGAGGCCCTGCGCGCGCAGGCGCGCGGACAGGCGCGCCAGCAGACCGGCCGCGCGCGCCTGGCGCACCAGCAGGTCCCAGTCGCCCATCGAATAGCCGCGCACGGTTTCGGGCGCGCGCAGGGCCTGGACGACGAGGTCGTGCGCCGCACGCATTTCAGCGGGCCCTCCGGTCGGCCAGGCGGTCGAACAGCGCGACCGCCTCGTCGAGCCGGCTGTAGGTGAAGTCGTGGCACTCGGCCTGGTCGATCAGCGCGCAGCCGGTGCGGAAACCGTCGGCGCCAAGGTGGCTGTAGTTGAACGCGTTCTCCGCGAGATACATGAAAGTCTGCGCGCGCGACCGGGGTTCGAGCACGGTTGCGGCACCTGCCTGCCAGCGCGGAAAGACCACCCAGCCGGGGCGTGCCGGCTCGTGCTGGCGCAGCACGCTCTCGCGCAACGGGCGCAGGTGGGCGACGGTGCCCTTCAGGGTGTCGTGCGACGGGCGGTTGATGAAGGCGCCCTCGCTGAACGCGCGGATGATCTCGATCGATTCGTTCTTCAGGCTCACCGGCCGCGGCAGCGCGTGGATCAAGCCGGTCTTGCGGTCGATCAGGGTGAGTTCGTCGGACAGCAGGCGCCAGCCGGACAGCATCAGCGCGGCAGTCAGCGTGCTTTTCCCCGAGCCGGGGGGGGCCGGCAGGATGACCGCCCGGCCGTGCTTCTCGACCGCGCCGGCGTGGATGATCAGATACTGGTGGGCCTGCGTGGAAACGCACCAGTTGAGCCCCCACTCCAGCATGGGGAAGGCCTGGTCGTAGGGCAGCGGCTTGAACGGCGGCCGGTCGTCGAAGGCGAAGCAGACCTGCGGGCGAATCCAGCGTCGCAGGCCGCGCGGCGGGTTGACCGAGACGTGGAAGTCGGCGAAGGCCTCGTGCGAGCTGCGCACCTCGAACTGGCCGTAGAGCTGGGCGAGGCCCTCGGCTACGCGGGGAATGCGCGAGCGCAGGCGCACCGAGAACGGTCCGGTGCGCAGCCACAGGCCGCCATCGGCGAGCTGGCGACGCAGTTCGGCGGGGGGCAGTTGCAACAGCTTCATGGTGCGCGCAGCAGGCCGATGCGCCGGAGGCTCACGAGGGCCTCGTCGACGGCATTGAGAAAATCCGCGTCGGGCGTGACGGCCAGCTGCTCAGCCAGCAGGTCGGCCAGCATCGCGGCGGTGAGGCCGGGATGGTCGCGGCAGGTCTCGTACAGGCGTCGCGTGAAGGGGGCCAGGTAGTGCGTGTCGCCCGAGGCGGCATCGAACGCCACCGCCTCGTCCCCCCAGGTTTGCAACAGCCAGCCGCGCGGGGGCGCTGCGGCGATCATCCTGTCAGTTCAGCGGGCAGCCGCGCTCGTTCAGCATGGCGAGCGAATCCTTCAGGGCGCCCGGCTTCGTCAGATAGTTGCTGCGGAAGAGGTCGATGATCTCGCCGGCGGTGTAGCCGAAATTGACGTTCGGATGGGCGGCGTTGAGCAGGGCGGCGACCGCGTGGAAGCCCAGATTGGGGGAGAGGGGATCCTTGTCCATGGGGCGGTTCTTGTAGTCGCCGGGCAGGGCGGGACAGGTCTTGTCCCGGCTCAGGCTGCCGGACACGCCGCCCATGACGTCGAGGAGCGTATAGGGCTTGCCCTTGGAATCCTTGTAGTGCGTGACGCCGAAGACCGTGTTGAAGGAATCCCAGGGTTTGAAGCCCGTCGCGACCCACGAATCCAGGTGCTGGCACTGTTTCCAGTAGCCGGGGGTGCAGCCGTCGCACTTTTCCTGCGGCTTCGACAGGTTGCCCGACATCATGCCGGAAATCGTGCAGCGGCTTGCCCACACCGGGCGGCTCGACAGCGTGAAGACGGCGCCCGCGCCCAGCGCGGCGCCGGCCAGCTTGCGGCGGGAGGAGTCGACCGGTGCGGCGTCGGTCGGAGTTTCCGGGGTGTCAGGCTGATGGTCGGACATGATCGGGCCTCGATTATTCATTGGGTGCTGCGGTTTCCGAATATTGCAGCAAGAATCGCACCAATATACAGGCTGTCGGGTGGAAATGACCAGCTGGCGCCACTTCCGCCGCTTGGGGTCTGAGGCCGGCCCGGCGAAGTGTAAATTATTCCGACAGCTCGCCGCCGCTGACGCGCTCGATGCCGGCAAGGTCGGTCCAGCTGCGCGGGTGGGCGTAGCCATGGGCGACCAACAGGGCGCGTGCGGCCGGCGCCTGGTCGTAACCGTGCTCCAGCAGCAGAAGGCCGCCGGGGGTGAGGTGGTCGCGCGCAGCCCCGATCAGGTGACGCAGGTCGTCGAGCCCGTCCGGGCCGGCAGCGAGCGCGCCCGCCGGTTCGAAGCGCACGTCGCCGCGGGCGAGGTGGGGGTCGCCCGCGGCGACGTAGGGCGGGTTGCCGACGATGCAGTCGAAGCGGCGGCCGGCGAGCGCGGCGAACCAGTCGCTGGTCAGGAATTCGACAGAGGCGCCGAGAAGCGCAGCATTGCGCTGCGCCACCGCCAGGGCGGCGGGCGAGCGGTCGACCGCGGTGACGCGCGCCTGTGGCCGTTCGAGCGCCAGGGTGATCGCGACGCAGCCGCTGCCGGTGCCGAGGTCGAGAACCGTCGTGGGCCGGCCGGGCGGGATCTGCGCCAGCGCCCGCTCGACCAGCAGTTCGGTGTCGGGGCGCGGGATCAGCACGTCGGGCGTGACCCGAAAGTCGCGCCCGAAGAATTCGCGGGTGCCGGTGAGATAGGCGACCGGCTCGCCGGCCAGCCGGTGAGCGAGCAGTGCGTCGAACGCCGCGGCCTGCTCTGTGGGAAGCGCGTCGGTGTCGTGGGCAATCAGCCAGGCTGGGGTCACAGCCCAGGCGTGGGCGGCGAGCACGCGCGCTTCCAGACGTGCCTCGCGCTTCGCCAGGCCGAGGTCCGTGGCGAGGCGTGCGGCCGCTTGCTCGAGCAGGCCGGCGACCGTT
The DNA here is from genome assembly GCA_041694715.1 of Pseudomonadota bacterium. GTDB lineage: Bacteria > Pseudomonadota > Gammaproteobacteria > Burkholderiales > Thiobacillaceae > Thiobacillus. The sequence continues at coordinate 127,896 of JBGFSF010000022.1, forward strand.
GTCACCTCAAGCCTCGCCGGCCAGGGTCGCCAGCAGTTCCGCCTGGTGCTCGGCTGCCAGCGCGTCGAGCAGTTCGGTGAGGTCGCCGTCCATCATCGCGTCGATCTTGTAGAGCGTGAGGTTGATGCGGTGGTCGGTGACGCGGCCCTGCGGGAAGTTGTAGGTGCGGATGCGGTCGGAGCGGTCGCCCGTGCCGATGAGGCTCTTGCGCGTGCTCGCCTCGGCGGCGTGCTGCGCCTGCAGTTCGCGGTCCTTCAGGCGTGCGGCGAGCACGCTCATGGCCTGCGCCTTGTTCTTGTGCTGCGAGCGGTCGTCCTGGCATTCGACCACCAGTCCGGTCGGCAGGTGGGTGATGCGCACCGCCGAGTCGGTCTTGTTGATGTGCTGACCGCCCGCTCCGGAAGCACGAAACGTGTCGATGCGGAGATCCGCGGGGTTGATGTCGATTTCGCCGACCTCGTCGGCTTCCGGCATCACCGCGACGGTGCACGCCGAGGTGTGGATGCGGCCCTGCGATTCGGTTTCCGGCACGCGCTGCACGCGGTGGCCGCCGGACTCGAATTTCAGGCGAGAGTAGGCGCCGTGGCCGATGATGCGCACGATGGCTTCCTTGTAGCCGCCGACCTCGCCGGGGTTTTCCGACACGATCTCGACTCGCCAACCCTGGCGCTCCGCGTAGCGCGTGTACATGCGCAAGAGATTGCCGGCGAACAGCGCAGATTCGTCGCCGCCGGTGCCGGCGCGGATTTCCAGGAAGATGTTGCGCGCGTCGTTGGGGTCGCGCGGCAAAAGCGCCGTCTGCAGTTCGGTTTCCAAGCGCGCGATTTTCGCTTCGCCGTCGGCGAGTTCGGCCTCGGCGAGTTCGCGCATGGCGGGGTCGGCGAGGAGTTCGCGCGCGGTGGCCTGGTCGGCTTCAACCTGCTTGTATTGCCGGTACAGCGCGACCACCGGGTCGAGTTCCGAACGCTCGCGCGAGAGCTTGCGGAAGCTGTCCATGTCGCCGGCGATCTCAGGCTGGGCCAGCAGCGCGTCGAGTTCCTCCAGCCGCTCGTCGGCGCGAGCGAGCTTGTCGGCGAGCGACGCCTTCATTCGCGATGCAGCCCGTAGAGCTGGCTGATCAGGCGGGCGATTTCCTCGCGTGCTTCGCGCGGGGCGTGATTGAGCGCGTGGGTGGGCGCGTGCAGCAGCTTGTTCGACAGCGCATGGCTCATCGCGTCGAGCACCTTGGCCGGATCCTCGCCGCGCGCCAGCGCCTTCTGCGCCTTGTCGATCTCGTGGCGGCGGTGGCGTTCGGCGGTGTCGCGCAGCGAGCGGATCACCGGCACCAGCTCGCGGCCTTCCATCCAGTGCACGAAGCTCTCGACACTGGTCTCGATGATGGCTTCGGCCTGGGCGACCTGGGCGACGCGGTTGTCCATGCCTTCGCGCACGACCTGGCCGAGGTCGTCGACGCTGTAGAGGAAGACGTCGTCCATCTCGGCAACCTCGGCCTCGACGTCGCGCGGCACCGCGAGGTCGACGATGAAGATGGGGCGGTGGCGGCGCTGCTTGATCGCCCGCTCGAGCATGCCCTTGCCGAGGATGGGCAGGGGGCTCGCGGTCGAGGTGATGATGATGTCGTAGGCTGCGACCTCGTCGGGCAGCGCGGTCAACGGGATGACGCCGGCGCCGAAACGCTCGGCCAGCGGGCGGGCGCGCTCGGCGGTGCGGTTGGCCACGGTCATCTTGCGCGGATGCTGGGCGGCGAAGTGGGTGATGCACAGCTCGATCATCTCGCCGGCGCCGATGAAGAGGCAGGCCTGCTCGCGGATGCTGGGGAAGATGCGCTCGGCGAGGCGCACCGCGGCTGCGGCCATCGACACCGAATTGGCACCGATCTCGGTGCTGGTGCGCACTTCCTTGGCGACCGAGAACGTGCGCTGGAAGAGTTTGTGCAGCACGAGGCCGAGCGTGCCGGCTTCCTCGGCGGTGGCGACCGCCTGCTTCATCTGGCCGAGAATCTGGGTTTCGCCGAGCACCATGGAATCGAGGCCGGCGGCGACACGGAAGGCGTGCTGTGCGGCCTTCTCGCGCGGCAGCGCGTACAGGTAGGGCGCCAGTTCGCGACGATCGAGGTGGTGGAAATCGGCCAGCCACTGCGCGACTTCGTCGGGCGTCGGGGTGTTGAGGTAGAGCTCGGTGCGGTTGCACGTCGACAGGATCGCCGCTTCGGTGGCGCGCCGGCTCTGCGTCAGCTCGTGCAGCGCCTGGGTCAGCTTTTCGGGGCCGAACGCGACCTGCTCGCGGATCGCGAGCGGCGCAGTATGGTGGTTGACCCCGAGGGTGAGTAGCTGCATGGCGGCAGATGGCCGGTTGAACGGACCGCTATTTTACCCGCACCGCTACTGCGGCCGAACCGGGACATTCAGACGGTCGTAGTAGCGCCCGCGGTAGAGCAGGCGCCGACGTTCGGGCGTATCGGTGAACGCAGTGCGCGTGTGCAGCACGTTGTTGCACACCAGGCCCATCCCGGGCGCAAGCCGCGCGGTGAGGAGGTACTCGGAATCGGCGAGGATCCCGGCAAGCGCCTTCACCGCGGCCTGGGTCACGGCGTCGGCCTTCCACACGATCGAACGCGTACGTGCCGTGTAGCGCATGACGAGAAAACCTTCCGCTGGGTCGACCGCGAACACCGGGCCCGACTGTTCGGGGCGCGCGACATTGTCTTCATCCATGCGCGCGGGGATGGTCATCGCGTCGGGCTGCATCAGCGCGGCGACGTAGTCCGGATTGAGGTCGCGCAACTGGATATAGGCGATCTCGTGATCGAGCAGCGCGTTTTCGCCGCCAGATTGAGCATCCTGCGCGCAGTGCAGCGTCATGCCGAGGATGCGGCGATCGAGCGCGTTGTAGTAGCCGTCGGTGTGCCAGTTGATCGGCTTGTGCGTGTAGGGAATATAGTCGCCGCGCACGCCGCCGCCTTCGTCGGCCGCGGGCGTGATCGACGACAGGCCGTCCTCGTCGGCGAGGTAGTTGCCTTCCAGCCGCACGAGGCCCAGCTGCTCGCCTAGACGCTTGGGAATCGACTTGTCGGCGGGCGACAGGTGCGGCGCGCTGTAGAGCGCCATGTTGGCGCGCGCGCAGCGCTCGCCGAGCGCGGCGAACTCGGCGGCGGTGAGCTGACGGGGGTCGGCGAGCGGGACGACGAGCGCGTCGACGCTGCGCGGATACCCCGAAAGCTTGGCGTCGCGCCAGGCGCGGTAGCCGGATTCGTTGGCGAGATCGAAGGGGGACGCGGCCAAGGATTTATTCCGGCGGCAGCATGTCCGGGGAACCGAAGCCGCGCTTGACCGGCGCGTCGGACAAGAGGCCCTTGAAGCTCTTCCGCACCGTGCCCATCATCTCGGGCATCTCGATGTCCATGATCTGGTCCATGATCCAGGTCTTATCGTTGTCGCCCATTTCCTCGCGGATCTGCAGACCGAGGAAGCGCAGCGCCGGGAAGCTCGCCTTCTCGTCGTCGGGGAATTCGAATTCCGCGTAGTCGGCGAAGCGGCGGTTGAGAAAGTCGATGAACTCGGCCTTGTAGTTGCGGCTGGGGTCGGGGCCGACGACGCTGATGATGTTCTCTTCCATCACCTCGCCCAGGCGGGTGCTGATCGCCTGCAGCACGGCGACGCGGCGTTCCGGCGTCAGCGAGGCGTAGGCCATGCGGTCGCAGTAGTGCGAGAGGAAGGCGATGAATTCGGCGATCAGCTTGAAGCCGCGCGCCGGCGTGATGATGTCGTAGTCCTCGCGGCCGAGGTTGTCGACCGCCTTGTCGGCGACGCGCCAGACGGTCGAGGCGACCGCGGTGGCGATTTCCTCGGGGCTGCGCTCGCCGTCCTTCTTGAACCAGACGGTGCGGACACGGACGGGTTTGACCATGGCTTATTCTCCTGTGGCGACGGGGCGGGACGGATCGGTGATCCACTCGCTCCACGAACCGGGGTAGAGGCGGGAACCGGGCAGGCCGGCGATTTCCATCGCCAGCACGTTGTGGCAGGCGGTGACGCCGGAGCCGCACATGTGGATGACCTGCCAGGGCGCGCGGCCCTTGAGCAGGGCCTGATATTCCTCGCGCAGCGCCTCGGGCGGCTGGAAGGTGCCGTCGAGGTCGAGGTTGTCCTCGAACGGCCGGTTGATCGCGCCGGGCACGTGGCCGGCGACCGGGTCGAGCGGCTCGAATTCGCCGCTGAAGCGGCGGTCCGGACGCGCATCGAGGATCAGTTGTTCGCCGCTTTGCGAGGCGCGCAGCACCTCGTCGGCGCTGGCGACCTGGCTGGGTTCCGGCAGACAGGCGCAGGCAGCTTTGTGCGGCACCGGCGGCTCGCTGGAGACCGGGCGCTTCTCGCGCGTCCACTTGGGAAAGCCGCCGTCGAGCAGCGCGACGCCGGGGTGGCCGAGCCAGCGCATCAGCCACCACAGCCGCACCGCCATCGCGCCGAAGCTGTCGTCGTACACCACCACCTGCTTGTTCACGCCGACGCCCCACTGGCAGAGCTTTTCGTTCAGCACCTGCGGGTCGGGCAGCGGATGGCGGCCGGTCTTCTCGCCGACCGGCGCCGACAGATCCTCGTCCAGATGCACGTAGCGCGCCCCCGGAATGTGGGCTTTCAGGTAGGCCTGACGCCCCGCCTCGGTGTCGGTGAGCGTGAAGCGGCAGTCAAGGACGACCCAGTTGGGATCGTCCAGGTGTGCCGCGAGGTCTTCGGTGCTGACGAGGGTATTGGAGAACATGGGTCAGGAATCAGGAATCAGGAATTAGGGGCCAGGGAAGAGGGCGGCGTGCGAGCCGCCTGGATCCTAGCCCCTAGATCCTGGTCCCTCAGATCAGTAGCCGCCCTTGCCGTAAGGCTTGGTCAGGCCGGCGACGCGGGCCGACTGGCGCGCGGGCTGGTTGGGGAACAGCTCGTAGAGCTTTTTCTTCCAGTCGGTGCCCGGGTGCAGTTCTTCCATTTCCGCCAGCATGTTGCGGAAGTTCGGGGTGTGGCCGTCTTCCTTGTACTTGTCGCGCATGTAGTTGATGACCAGCCAGTGGTCGTCGGTCAGCGTGATCTTTTCGGCTGCTGCGATGACGGGGGGAACGTCGTCGCTGAAATTCGCTTCCAGCAGGAAGTCCTCTTCGCCGGTTTCCAGTTCTTCGCCATTCACGACATACGACATGGTTTCTCCTTTCGGGTTGGTTGATTTAAGGAAGCGCCGATACGGCAGGGTTTAAAGAATCGCCGGGACGACCGGCGCGATGGATTTGTGTGGAATGAAAATGCCGCAGCCGAGCAGGCGGTTGAGCCCCATGCCGGTGTCCTGGAGCTGCAGCGACTTGTGCGGCGGCAGGTCGTGAAGCATCAGGCTGAAGCCGTAGCGGGGGCCGGCGTCGCTCTGCAGGGTTTGCCGCTTGCCGCAGATGAAGCCGCAGCGCAACTGGAAATGGCCGTCGAGTTCGCGCATGACGTCCTGCACGAACTGCTCTTCGGTCTCGCTGCCGGTGTCGACGAAATGCGCGTACAGGTTGGCGAACGGACTGAAGGCGCGGGTCTTGAAGGCGCCGATCTGCAGTGCGTGGCCGGCGAGGTCGAGGGTCCGGCCGACCAGTTTCTGCACGTCGGCGACGCGCGTCTGCGGCACGCGCATGTACAGCTTGGTGCGGCGGTTGATGTTGAGCGCGGCGTCCCCGCTGTTGGTCTCGGCGCCCTTCAGGTGCTGGATGCCGGCGCCCGGGTCCTCGCCCAGCCAGGGCAGTACCGCCTGCACCGCGTCGGCCAGCAACTGGGCGTTTTCCGCGGGAATGGTCGTGCCTGTCAGATCGAACTGCAGGTCGATCATGTGCGGGGTGTACTCCTCGGGCTTGTTTTCGGGGAAGCCGGCCCAGCTCATGGCGCGTCTCCGGCGTGTGCCTTCGCCCACGTCTGCATCAACTCGGCCCATTTCTGCGCGCTGACCGGGTCGACGTCGAAAATGGTGAAGCGCTTGTTCTCGCGGATGCGGATGCGCAGGAAGGGCACGCCGCCCGCTTCGTGGGTCAGGTGCTGGAATTCGACTTCCTGGCCACCGAAGGGCAGTCGCATCTTGTCGAGGGGAGTGATCTCGGGCATTGAATCTCGATCCGTTTCTAGGGCGTTCGCAATGGCTTGGGTGGGCTGCGGGGCAGAGCCCGGCAGGCCTGGCCAATCACTTAGGGCTGGCGAAGCGCATTTCAACCCTGCACCAGGCAGGGGCTTGCGTTAGCAACAATATTTTAATACTCTTATTGATTCCTGTGGCGGACACGTAATGTCTCATCGTTTGGCAAGGCCAGGCATTACCGCATGGGAGAAACCGATATAACCCTTTCGGGTAGGTACATACCTACCGCAATGGGGGGGTGGGGTTACCCGTGAGAATGATGGTGGTGAGGCCGTCAACCCAATACGATGATGGGATACCGTTGGGCCGTCGGCTGAACGGGCATTTCGAAATGATCTAGGAGAGAAGAGAAATGGCAAAGCAAATGCATAACACCCCTAATCTGGACGAGCTCGAGAAAGGCCCGTGGCCCAGCTTCGTGACCGGCCTCAAGCGTCTGGCCAAAGAGAACGACATGATGGTTGACCTGATGGGTCAGCTCGAAACGTCCTACAAGACCAAGTTCGGTTACTGGAAGGGCGGTACGGTCGGCGTGTTCGGCTACGGCGGCGGCGTGATCCCCCGCTTCACCGAACTGAAAGACGAGAACGGCAACCCCCAGTTCCCCGAAGCCGCTGAATTCCACACCCTGCGCGTGCAGCCGCCCGCAGGCATGCACTACACCTCCGACCTGCTGCGCAAGATGTGCGACGTCTGGTCCGCCACCGGCGGCTCGGGCCTGATCGCCTTCCACGGCCAGTCCGGCGACATCATGTTCCAGGGCATCAAGACCGAGAACGTCCAGAAGGCGTTCGACGAGTTCAACGAAATGGGCTTCGACCTCGGTGGCGCCGGTCCCGCGCTGCGCACCTCGATGTCCTGCGTCGGTGCCGCCCGCTGCGAAATGTCCTGCTACGACGAAGCCAAGGCCCTGCGCACCGTCATCAACAACAACCTGGACGACATGCACCGTCCGTCCCTGCCGTACAAGTTCAAGTTCAAGTTCTCCGGCTGCCCGAACGACTGCGTCAACGCCATCCAGCGTTCCGACATGGCGACCATCGGCACCTGGCGCGACAACATCCGCGTCAACGAAGCCCAGGTTCAGGATTACATGAAGGCCCACGGCATGAACGATCTCGTCAACGACGTGATCAGCAAGTGCCCGACCAAGGCCATCACCCTGGTTGAAACCGGCAAGTTCCAGGCCAGCGAGCACGTGTCCGCTGCCAACCTGGGCAACGGCCAGACCATGTGCATCGACAACAAGAACTGCGTGCGCTGCATGCACTGCCTGAACGTCATCCCCGGCGGCCTGCTGCCCGGCAAGGACAAGGGCGTGACCATTCTGGTCGGCGGCAAGGGCGTGCTGAAGATCGGCGCGACCATGGGCACCGTGGTGATCCCGTTCATGAAGCTCGAGTCCGACGAGGACTTCGAAAAGCTGAACGAGCTGGCCCGCAACATCCTCGACTTCTTCGCCGAAAACGCGCTGGAGCACGAGCGTACCGGCGAAATGATCGAGCGTATCGGCCTGACCAACTTCCTCGAAGGTCTGGACATCCCGGTCGACCCCAACATGATCAAAGAGCCGCGTTCCAACCCGTACTTCCGTTCCGACGACTGGGACGAGCAAGTCGAGAAGTGGAACGAGTACAAGCAGTCCGCCGCTTAAGTTTCGCTTAACCTCCGGGCGCCGGCGTGCGCCGGTGCCCGGTGCTTTAAATCAGAGTTGGAGATAAACATGGCAGAACTTCGTCCGCCTATCGAATCCGGTGCACCGGATCCGATGCCCTACATGCACCCCGTGATGGTGAAGAACTACGGCAAGTGGGTTTTCCACAGCCATCCGAAGCCGGGCGTCCTGTATCACCGCGCCGAATCCGGCGACGAGATCTGGACCGTCAAGGCCGGCACCCAGCGCCAGATGGACCACTACACCATCCGTGAGCTGGCCGACATTGCCGACCAGTTTGGCGACGGCTTCGTGCGTTTCACCGCCCGTTCCAACATCGAATACATGGTGGCTGACGGTTCCAAGGTCGAGCCGCTGATCAAGGCGCTGAACGACAAGGGCTACCCCATCGGCGGTACCGCCAACTCGGTGTCCATGATTGCGCACACCCAGGGCTGGCTGCACTGCGACATCCCCGGCACCGACGCTTCCGGCGTGGTGAAGGCGCTGATGGACGAGCTGTACGACGACTTCGTCAAGTGCGAGATGCCCAACCGCGTCAAGCTGTCGACCTCCTGCTGCGAGATCAACTGCGGCGGTCAGGCCGACATCGCCATCATCGTTCAGCACACCAAGCCGCCCAAGATCAACCACGATCTGGTCGCCAACGTGTGCGAGCGCCCCTCCGTCGTCGCCCGCTGCCCGGTGGCTGCGATCCGTCCCGCCCTGGTGAACGGCAAGCCCTCGCTGGAAGTCGACGAGAAGAAGTGCATCTGCTGCGGCGCCTGCTTCCCGCCCTGCCCTCCGATGCAGATCAACGATCCCGAGCATTCCAAGATCGCGATCTGGGTGGGTGGCAAGAACTCGAACGCCCGCTCGCGCCCGACCTTCCACAAGCTGGTCGCTGCCGGCCTGCCGAACAACGCCCCGCGCTGGCCGGAAGTCGCCGAAGTGGTCAAGAAGATCCTCGCCACCTACAAGGCCGACGGCAAGCCGTGGGAGCGCATGATCGACTGGATCGACCGTATCGGCTGGCCCGCGTTCTTCGAGAAGACTGGTCTGCCCTTCACCAAGTATCACATCGATAACTGGCGTGGTGGTCGTGCCAACCTGAACGCTTCGGCGCACATCCGCTTCTGAGCGGTTCAGGGAATCGTCAGCGCCGCCGCAGCTTCGGCTGCGGCGGTCGCTTGATAACAATGACTGGATTTTTCGGAGTTTGAGTAGCCATGCAATTCGGCATTCTTGTTAACGAAGGGCCTTACAACCATCAGGCCAGTGACTCCGCCTATCTCTTTGCGCGTACCGCGATCGAGAAGGGCCACAAGGTTCCGCGCATCTTTTTCTATCACGATGGCGTGAACAACTCGACCAACAAGGCTGAGCCGCCGCAGGATGACCGCAACGTCACCCAGCGCTGGTCCAAGCTGGCTGAAGAGCACGGCGTCGACCTCGTCGTGTGCGTGGCCGCTGCGCTGCGTCGCGGCATCAAGGATGAGCTGCTGGCGCCGGGTTTCCGTATTTCCGGTCTGGGTCAGCTGGTGGAAATGGGTATTCAGTACGATCGTCTCGTGACGTTCGGTGATTGAGGAATAGCGAGATGAGCGATATGGATATGGAAGACGACGGCTCCGGCATCGTCAAGAAATTCATGTTCCTGAACCGCAAGGCGCCGCACGGTACGGTGTACGCGTTGGAAGGGCTGGAAGTGGTGCTGATTACCGCCGCTTTCGATCAGGACGTAAGCCTGGTGTTCACCGATGACGGTGTGTATCAGCTGATGAAGGGCATCGATACCAAGGGTATCGAGGTCAAGGACTTCTCCAAGACCTATCGTGCGCTCGAGGGCTACGACATCGAGAAGCTCTATGTCGACAAGACTTCGATGGATGCGCGCGGTCTGACCGAGGATGACCTGATTGTCGACGTGACCGTTCTGTCGGACGACGAGATGCGGAATCTCATGGCCGAGCAGGACGTCGTGATCAGCTTCTAAGGGGATACACATGCTGCATATCGTGAATAAATCGGCTACTGAGCGCAGCTCGCTGGAAAGCTGCCTGCGCATGGCCACCAAGGGTTCTGCCGTATTGCTGATCGAGGACGCGGTCTACGCCGTGACCAAGGGCAACGCGGCGGCGGCGAAAATCCAGGCAGCACAAGCTGACCTCAAGATTTACGCACTCGGTCCCGATCTGGCGGCGCGCGGCATGGCCGGGCGCGTGCTGGACGGTGTCAATGTCGTGGATTACGGCGGTTTTGTGGATCTGGTCGCAGAACACAGCAACTGTCAGTCTTGGCTGTAACTTTTAATCAAAGGAGTATTGCTATGCCTATGGTGAACATCGCCGGTAAGGAAGTCGAAGTTGACGAGGAAGGCTATCTGGTCGACCTGTCGCAGTGGAACGAAGACATCGCCAAGTACATGGCGGTCGAAGAGAAGGTCGACCTGACCGAGAACCACTGGGAAGTCGTGAACTTCCTGCGTGAGTACTACGCCGAGTATCAGATCGCTCCCGCTGTGCGCGTTCTGACCAAGGCCATCGGCAAGAAGCTCGGCCCCGAGAAGGGCAACAACAAGTACCTGTACGAGTTGTTCCCCTACGGCCCCGCCAAGCAGGCTTGTAAGATCGCCGGCCTGCCCAAGCCGACTGGCTGCATCTAATCACTGATGCCATCGGGTCGCCCCGGGCTTCATACCGGGGCGACTTCGATTCTGGGCCTGTTTTCCAATCGAATGCGCGCGTGAGCGCCGGCGTTCGATTCGCAAACAGACACGTTGTTGGGGGATAGGGTTTGTCTACTTTGACGATGATTTACGCCGGGATGTTCTACCTCGCAGCCGCGCTGCTGGTGGTGGGCTTGGTCTACAAGATTTTTGACTACAGCCGCACGCCTGCGCCGCTGAAGATCCCGACCACGCCCGCGCCGACGACCCGCAAGGGCGTCGTCTACCGCATGGCCAAGGAAGTCGTGATCTTCGAATCCCTGTTCAAGTCCAACAAGTGGATCTGGGTGTTCGGCTGGCTGTTCCACATGGGCCTGTTCCTGGTGCTGGCGCGCCATCTGCGCTACTTCACCGAGCCGGTGTGGTTCTGGGTCGACATCATCCAGCCCTTCGGCAAGTACGCCAGCTTCATGATGGTGATCGGCCTGGCCGGCCTGCTGGCACGCCGTTTCCTGGTCGACCGCGTGCGCTACATCTCGACGCCTTCGGACTACCTGATGCTGGTGCTGCTGATCGCGATCGGCGTCTCGGGCATGCTGATGACCTTCGTCGTCCACACCGACATCGTCGCGCTGAAGGTCTTCTTCATGGGCCTGATGTATTTCGACGTGCAGCCTGTGCCGCAGGATCCGATCCTGCTGGCGCACCTCGCGCTGGTGGCGCTGCTGATGGTGATCTTCCCGATCAGCAAACTGCTGCACGCCCCGGGCGTCTTCTTCAGCCCGACGCGCAACCAGGTCGACAACCCGCGCGAACACCGCCACGTGGCGGCGTGGGCGGCGCGCCTCGATCAAAACAACTGATTCGCCGGCACGGATCGACGAACACTAAGTACGGACAGAGGACTCGCACGTGGCAGCTGCTGAATTTGACATCCCGGAACTCAAGGACGAGATCGAAATCCCCAAGGTGCATGAAGGTGCCATGGCGCATGCCAAGTCCTTCATCGCGCCGAAGCCGGTGCAGGATTTCATGGGTTATCCGCACGAGCTCGGCGAGGACTGGAAAGAGCGCGCCATCGACAAGATGGGCGACCTGCTGGGCAAGTACCGCTCGCTGAAGGTGTTCATGGACGCCTGCGTGCACTGCGGCGCATGCACCGACAAGTGCCACTACTACCTCGGCACCTCCGACCCCAAGAACATGCCGGTGGCGCGCCAGGATCTGATGCGCCAGGTCTACCGCCGCTACTTCACCACCGCGGGCAAGCTCTTCCCCAAGCTGGTCGGCGCCAAGGATCTGACCAAGGACATCCTCGACGACTGGTACAGCTACTACCACCAGTGCTCGGAGTGCCGCCGCTGCTCGGTGTTCTGCCCCTACGGCATCGACACCGCCGAAATCACCATGGCCGGCCGCGAGATCCTCAACCACGTCGGCATGGGCCAGAAGTATTCCAACGAGATCCTCGGCAAGGTCCAGAAGATCGGCAACAACCTCGGCCTGCCCGGCCCGGCGCTGGAAGACACGCTGGAAGGCCTTGAAGAGGACATCGAAGCCGACACCGGCGTGCCGGTGAAGATGCCGATGGACGTGAAAGGCGCCGAAGTGCTGCTGGTCACGCCGTCCGCCGACTTCTTCTCCGAGCCGCACGTCGAGTCGCTGATCGGCTACGCCAAGGTGTTCCACGCCGCGGGCATCAGCTGGACGCTGTCCTCGCACGCCTCGGAAGCCGGCAACTTCGGCCTCTTCAACGGCAATTACGAGACCATGCGCAAGGTCGCGATGCGCATCCGCGACGCCGCGCTGGAACTCGGCGTCAAGCGCATCGTCGTCGGCGAATGCGGCCACGCCTGGCGCGTCGCCTACAGCTTCTGGAACACGCTCACCGGCATCGGCTACGGCGCGAACGATCCGTTCTCGATCGAACTGCAAAAGCAGCTCGACCCGACCTATCCGCAGCCGCAGCACATCTGCGAGTTGACCAACGACCTCATCAAGCAGGGCAAGATCAAGGTCGACCCGTCGCAGAACGACGACCTGGTGGTGACCTACCACGACTCCTGCAACGTCGCCCGCGCCTCGCGCATGGGCACGGAAGAGGGCGGCCAGTTCACCATCCCGCGCGAACTCATCAAGGCGGTGGCGAACAATTTCCACAACATGGCGGACGACACGATCTACGAGTCGACCTTCTGCTGCGGCGGCGGCGGCGGTCTTTTGACCGACGACCTGATGGAAGTCCGCGTCAAGGGCGCGCTGCCGCGGATGACTGCGTTGAACAACGTGGTCAAGGAACACCAGGTCAATTTCATGGCCACGATCTGCGCCATCTGCAAGGCGCAGTTCACCAAGGTTTTGCCCAAGTACGGCTTCGACATGAGCATGGTGGGCGGTGTGCATCAACTGGTCAGCAAGGCGATCAAGCTCGACTGACCGGTTTTTTGAAAATCAATATTCATTTGTAGGCGTTAGGAGAACCAACATGGCTGTCACGACGAACAAAGCAGCAAAAACCGAAGGCATGACATGGCGTCGCTATAAGGACGGCGAGACTGACAAGAACTACCGTACCTCGCAGGAGCGCATCTTCCAGTCGAGCTGGACGCACAAGTGCCCGGAGTACGTGCTCTCCACGCCGCCCTGCCAGGGTTCCTGCCCGGCCGGTGAAGACATCCGTGGTTACCTGAACATCGTGCGCGGCATCGAGAAGCCGCCCGCGGGCGTGACCTGGCAGGAATACGCCTTCCGCCGCATCACCGAAGCCAACCCCTTCCCGGGCGTGATGGGCCGCGTCTGCCCGGCGCCGTGCGAATCGGGCTGCAACCGCAACATGGTCGAAGACCACGTCGGCATCAACTCGGTCGAGCACTTCGTCGGCGACTGGGGCATCGAGAACAACATGAAGTACACGTCGACCGCCGCCGAAACCGGCAAGAAGGTCGCCGTGATCGGCGCCGGACCTGCCGGCCTGGCCGCCGCCTACCAGCTGCGCCTGCGCGGCCACGCCGTGACCATCTTCGACGAGCACGAAGAGCTCGGCGGCATGATGCGCTACGGCATTCCCGGCTTCCGCACCCCGCGCGAAATGCTCGACGCCGAAATCAACCGCATCATCGAGCTGGGCGTCGAAACCCGCCTCAAGACCCGCGTCGGTTCCGACATCAGCTATGAAGAGCTGGACAAGAACTATGATGCGATCTTCCTCGCCATGGGTGCGCAGGCCGGCCGTCCGCTGCCCGTGCCCGGCGCCGAAGCCCCCAACTGCGTGACCGCCGTCGCCTTCCTGCGCGCCTTCAACGAAGGCCGTCTGCAGCACGTCGGCAACCGCGTCGTCGTCATCGGCGGCGGTGACACCTCGATCGACGTGGCGACCGTCGCCCGCCGTCTGGGCAACGTCACCAAGACCGGCACCCACGACGACCGTCCCGAGAACGTCATCGCCGGCCACATGGCCTCCGACGTCGCTTCCATCTCCGCCCGCGAAGGCGCCGAGGTGGTGCTGGTGTCGCGTGCCACCATGGACAAGATGGCCGCCAACAAGCACGAAGTCGAGCATGCCCTGCAGGAAGGCATCGAGATCATCGGCGGCGTGACCCCGGTCTCCGTCGTGGTCGACGAGCGCGGCCGCGCCACCGCCCTGCGCGTGGCCGACTTCATCATGGAAGGCAAGGAAACCAAGATCGTTGAAGGCACCGAGCGCGACCTGCCGGCCGACCTGATCGTCTCCGCGATCGGCCAGGGCGTCGACTTCACCGGCCTCGAGCAGTTCAACAACAACAACGGCCTGATCAAGGCCGACAAGAACTACCGCTTCCCCGGCAGCGAGAAGGTCTTCGTCGGCGGCGACGTGATCCGTCCGCACCTCCTGACCACTGCGATCGGCCACGCCTCGATCGCCGTCGACGGCATCGACGCCTTCCTGAAGGGCAAGGAGCTCGATAAGCGTCCGAAGGTCGACGTCCACCACTTCGACGAAATCCGCAAGTGGCTCGAATCCGGTCACGAGTACAGCGAAGTCAAGGGCCAGATCTGGGGCACCTCGGAGCGCAAGGACATCCTGCACAACTTCGAAGACCGCTCGCAGCGTCACGTCATTCCGCACAACGAGCTGTTCCTCGGCCACTTCCCCAACGTGCCGCGGCACATCCGCGAAGTGACCGTGCTCGACAAGGAAGGCGCGCTGGGCAACTTCGAAGAGCGTCTGCACGCACTGTCCGAGAAGGAAGTCGTGGCCGAAGCCAAGCGCTGCATGTCGTGCGGCCAGTGCTTCGAGTGCGACAACTGCGTCGTCTACTGCCCGCAGACCGCCGTGTTCAAGGTGAAGAAGAAGGACAACCCCACCGTGGGTCGTTACGTCGACACCGACTACGGCAAGTGCATCGGCTGCCACATCTGCGCCGACGTGTGCCCGACCGGCTACATCGTCATGGGCATGGGTGAGTAAGCGTGGCGGGCAAGACTAAAGGTCTCCTCGCGCTGGGCGTGGTGGTGCTCGCCACTGCCGCGCTGGCCTGGGCCGGCTCCGAGAGCCAGCCCAAGGCCAGCGGCGCGCCCAAGCCCGTGATCCAGAAGGCCGTCAAGGGCGAGCAGTGCGTCGAGGACACCGATTACATGCGCCGCAATCACATGGTTGTGCTTGACGTGCATCGCGACAAGGCTGTCATCGAAGGTGTCCGCACCAAGAAGCACAGCCTCAAGGAATGCATCAACTGCCACGCCAGCGAAACGACCGGCAGCGTGGCCGCTGCCAAGGACGACTTCTGCGTCAGCTGCCACAGCTACGCGTCGGTGAAGATCGACTGCTTCGATTGCCACTCGACCAAGCCGCAGGGCTCGATGGCGATGCATTCGCTGAATGCTGAAACCGCGCACTACAAGCACAAGCTGGCGGCTCAGGCCGCCCAGCCGGTGAGTGCGGAAGAGATGGCAAAGGTTGCCCAATGAGCGAACTGAAACCAATGTCTGAGCAACAGCCGGCATCGCCCGAGCGCCGCCGCTTCGTCGGTGCCGCTGCGGCGACGGCGGCGGGCGTTGCGATCGCCCCCGGCGTGCTGCTGATCGAAGTGGCGCACGGCCGTCCCGAAGACCAGGCGGCCAGCAGCGCCGTGCGCTGGGGCATGCTGGTCGATTCGACCAAGTGCGCCACCGGCTGCAACGACTGCGTCACCGCGTGCAGTACCGAAAACGGCTGGACGCCGGTTGCCGAGAGCAAGCATCCCAAGCAGGCGCCGCAGTGGATCCGCAAGCTCGAGCTGCAGGATCCGCTGACGCAGATCGAAACCAGCCTGCCGATGATGTGCCAGCACTGCGCCGAGCCGCCGTGCGTCGACGTCTGCCCGACCGGCGCGTCGTTCAAGCGTGCTGACGGCATCGTGCTGGTCAACCGCCACACCTGCATCGGCTGCCGCTACTGCATGATGGCGTGCCCGTACAAGGCGCGCTCGCTGGTGCACGAGCACCTCAACGACACGCAAAAAGCGGACGTGCCGCGCGGCATCGGCTGCGTCGAATCGTGCACCTTCTGCGTGCAGAAGGTCGACCGCGGCGACGGCAACACCGCCTGCGCCGAGGCCTGCACCGCCGCCGGCCACAACGCCCTGCTGTTCGGCGACATGAACGACCCCGAAAGCGAGATTTCCAAGCGCCTGCGCGAACTGCCGACCAAGCAGGTGCGCGCCGACCTCAATCTCAACCTCGGCGTTCGCTATCACGGAATCTAAGAACCCATGGCAAGCATCACTTTCCGCGAAGTAGAAGGCAGCAGCCTGAAGTACTGGCTGCTGTTCGGAGGCCTGGGCCTGTTCGTGCTGTTCGGCGCGCTGGCCTGGAACCACATGCACCACTACGGCCACGTCGTCACCGGCATGGACAACCAGATCGTCTGGGGCCTGCCGCACGTGTTCGCGGTGTTCCTGATCGTCGCCGCCTCCGGCGCGCTCAACGTCGCCTCGATCGCCTCGGTGTTCAACAAGCCGATGTACAAGCCGCTGGCGCCGCTGTCCGCGATTCTGGCGCTGGCGCTGATGCTCGGCGGCCTGTTGGTGCTGGTGCTCGACCTCGGCCGTTCCGACCGCCTGATCGTCGCGATGACGCACTTCAACTTCAAGTCGATGTTCACCTGGAACGTCTTCCTGTACTCCGGCTTCTTCGCCCTGGTCGGCGTCTACCTGTGGACCATGCTCGACCGCAACGTGAAGCCGTACTCGAAGGCGGCCGGCACCGCCGCCTTCATCTGGCGCCTCATCCTTACCACCGGTACCGGCTCGCTGTTCGGCTTCCTGATCGCGCGCGAGCTCTACGGCACTGCCATGCTGGCGCCGATGTTCATCATCATGTCCTTCGCCTACGGCCTCGCGATCTACCTCATGGTGCTCGCCGCCGCCTACGCCTGGACCGGCCGCACGCTGGGCGATGCCGTGATGATGCGCCTGAAGAGCCTGCTCGTCGTGTTCGTCGCCGCGGTGCTGTACTTCGTCGTCGTGCACCACATGACGAACCTGTATTTCACCAAGTTCCACGCGGTGGAAGCCTTCATCCTGCGCGATGGCGGCATTTTCACCACGCTGTTCTGGGTTGGCCATATCCTCATCGGCTGCGTGGCGCCGCTGGTCATCCTGCTGTCCGGCCTCGGCAAGCAGCGCACCTGGATCATGATCGCCTGCGCGCTGGTCATCCTCGGCGGCATGGCGCAGATGTACGTGACCATCATCGGCGCCCAGGCTTATCCGCTCGACATGTTCCCCGGCCTCGTCGAGAAGAGCAGCTTCTTCGACGGCGAAGGCCATAGCTACACGCCCAGCCTGCCGGAGCTGTTCCTCGGTCTCGGCGGCGTTGCCATCGCGCTGCTGGTGACGACCTTCGCCGTCAAGGTGCTGCGCCTGCTGCCGGCGAGCCTGGACGACGAGACCGTCGCCAAGCTGGAGCACTGATCCATGGCCCTGCCGGGCGCGCGCCGGGCAGGGAATCGCCTGGCATGAACGCGCACACCGGATCGAACGCCATGAACGAACGCGGGGCCCCCATGCCCCGCGTCTTCATTTCCGCAGCCCACAAATCCTCGGGCAAGACCACGCTCACGCTCGGTCTCGCCGCGGCGCTGCACGTGCGCGGCCACGCGGTGCAGCCATTCAAGAAGGGCCCCGACTACATCGACCCGTTGTGGCTCGGCATGGCGGCGCGCCGTCCCTGCTACAACCTTGACTTCCACATGATGCGGCGCGACGAGATCGAGGCGCAGTTCGCGCGCGCGGCGACCGGCGCACGCATCAGCCTGGTCGAGGGCAACAAGGGCCTATACGACGGCCTCGATCTCGACGGCAGCAACAGCAACGCTGCGCTGGCCAAGCTGCTCGACGCGCCGGTCGTGCTGGTGATCGACGCGCGCGGCATGACGCGCGGCGTCGCGCCGCTCATCCTCGGCTACCAGGCTTTCGACCGCGACATCCGCATCGCCGGCGTCATCCTCAACAACCTCGGCGGCAGCCGCCACGAAGCCAAGCTGCGCGCGGTGATCGAGCACTACACCGATGTGACGGTGATCGGCGCGGTGCAGCACGACCCTGCGATGCAGATCGCCGAGCGCCATCTCGGGCTGGTGCCGGCCAACGAGGCCGACGCCGCGCGCGAACGCATCGACCGCGTCGGCGAGCGCGTCGCGGCGCAGGTCGACCTCGACCGCCTGCTGGCGATCGCAGACGGCGCCCCGCCGCGGGTTCCGGCCGAGTCGCCGGCTGCGGCGCAGCCGGCCGACCGCCTGCGCATCGCGATCGCGCACGACCCGGCCTTCGGCTTCTATTACGCGGAAGACCTCGACGCGTTGCGTGCGGCCAATGCCGAACTCGTCGAGCTCGACACGTTGCGCGACACGGCCCTGCCCGAGGTCGACGGTCTCGTGATCGGCGGCGGCTTTCCCGAAGTGTTCATGGAACAGCTCGAGGCCAACGCCGCATTGCGCGCGAACGTGAAGCGCGCGATCGAAGCCGGCCTGCCCACCTACGCCGAGTGCGGCGGGCTCATGTATCTGTCGAAAAGCCTCTCCTGGCAGGACCGCACCTGCGAGATGGTCGGCGTCGTGCCGGGCGACACCGTCATGCACGACCGCCCGGTCGGCCGCGGCTATGCCCGCCTCGAACCCACCGGCGACGACCGCTGGCGCGAGAGCGCGCCGATTCCCGCGCACGAATTTCACTATTCGAGCTTGGAAAACCTGCCCGTCGACTCCATCTATGCCTACAGCGTCGCACGCGGGCATGGCATCGACGGCACGCACGACGGCTACCAGCGCTACAACCTCCTCGCCGGCTACGTACACCGCCGCGGCGCGGGCGAGCAGGGCTGGATCGCCCCGTTTTTGAACCAGGTGCGCGCGCACAAGGCGCGCGTTGCCGCTTGAACCCAAAGGACACGCCATGATCAAGATCACCGACGCCGCCGCCGAGCAGATTCGCCGCGCCAACAACAACCCCGACGTGTTCGAGATGATCCTGCGCGTCGCCGCCTACCAGGAAGACGACGGCAGCGTGAACTACGGCATGGGCTTCGACACCGAGCGCGCCGACGACGAGCACCTCATCGTCAACGGCATCCAGTTGCTGATCGCGCCGGGCAGCACGCCCTACCTGCAGGGCGTCACGCTCGACTTCGTCGAAATGAGCCCGGGCGACCTGCGCTTCATTTTCATCCCGCCGTATTCGGCGGAGGACGCCCCCGCCGACGCCACGCCCGCCGAGTGATTCCATGAACTACCTGCCGATCTTCCTCGATCTGCGCGGCCGCCACTGCCTGGTGGTCGGCGGTTCCGAAACCGCGTCGCGCAAAGCCGAGCTGCTGCTGCGCGCTGGCGCCCGCGTCGACGTCGCCGCACCGGCGCTGCACGAGGGCTGGCAACGCCTGCCGCACGCCGAGCACGTAGCCCGCGTCGCCGATGCCTTCAGCCCCGCGCTGCTCGACGGCAAGGACGCGGTCATCGTCGTCGAGGACGACGTCGCCGCCGCGAAAGCCATCGCCGACGCAGCGCGGGCCCGGCACATTCCCGTGAACGTCGCCGACAAGCCCGAGCTGTGCAGCTTCATCCTGCCATCGATCATCGACCGCTCGCCGATCATGGTCGCGATTTCCAGCGGCGGCGAGTCGCCGGTGCTCGCGCGCATGCTGCGTGCGCGCCTGGAAACGCTGATCCCGGCCGCGTACGGTCGCTTGTCTGCGCTGGCCTCGCGCTACAAGGAGCGCGTGCGCGAGGCGATCCAGCCGGCGCAGCGTCGCGCCTTCTGGGAAAAGGTCTTCCTCTCGCCGGTCGCCGAAATGGTGTTCTCCGGCCGCGACAACGAAGCCGAGCAGACGCTCGAAGCGATGATCCGCGAAGGCACCGAGCACGACATCAGCCGCGGCGAGGTCTATCTGGTCGGCGCCGGCCCCGGCAATCCCGACCTGCTCACCTTCCGCGCGTTGCGGCTTATGCAGCAGGCCGACGTCATCGTCTACGACCGCCTGGTGTCGCCGCCCATCCTCGACATGTGCCGGCGCGACGCCGAGCGCATCTACGTCGGCAAGGAGCGCGACGACCACGCCGTGCCGCAGGAGGAAATCAACCTCATGCTGGTGCGGCTGGCCAAGGAGGGCAAGCGCACGCTGCGCCTGAAGGGCGGCGACCCCTTCATCTTCGGCCGCGGCGGCGAGGAAATCGAAACCCTGGTCGAGCACGGCGTGCCCTTCCAGGTGGTGCCGGGCATCACCGCGGCGGCGGGCGTCGCGTCCTACGCCGGCATTCCGCTCACCCACCGCGATTACGCGCAGTCGGTCGCCTTCGTCACCGGCCACCTGAAGGAAAACACCTTCAACCTCAACTGGGAAGGCATCGCACGCCAGGACCAGACCATCGTCATCTACATGGGCCTGAAGGGCCTGCCGCTCCTGTGCGAAGCGCTGATCAAGCACGGCCTCAAGCCCGACACTCCGGCGGCAATCATCCAGCACGGCACGCTGCCGACCCAGCGCGTCATCACCGGCGACCTCAGCAGCCTGCCGGCCATTGCCGAGGCGGCCCAGTTGAAGCCACCCACGCTCATCATCGTCGGCAACGTCGTCAAGCTGCGCGAGAAGCTCGGCTGGTACCAGCCGGTGCTGCACAGCGAGCAGACGCACCGCACCCCGCTGGAAACGCCGGCGCACCTGCGCTGACATGAGCGGCGCGCGCCCGCAACTGGGCAGCCGGGCCGACATCGAGGCGCTCATCGCCTCCATGCGCCTGAGCCACGCGCACATCCGCCAGGTCGACTGGCAGGGGCAAGCAGCCTGGCTCAAGCTCAGCGTGCCGCAGCCGCCCGCCTGGCGCTACACCCTCCTGGCCGGCATGGCGCGGCTGCTGCGGCATCCCGCGATGCAGCCGGTGCGTCCGCACGGCGGCGAGGCCGGCATCCGCAACGAGGCCGCGCGCCTTGCCGCGCTCGCCGCCGCCGGTCTGCGCGTGCCGCAGGTGCTGGCGCAGGACGCGCACTGGCTGCTGATTTCCGACATTGGCCACCTGACGCAGGAGCACCGGCTGCGGCACGCGGCGCCTGCCGAACGCCTTGCCATCTGGCAGCGCGGCGCCGACTACATCCGCCAGGCGCACCGGGCCGGGCAGTACCTCAGCCAGGCTTTCGCGCGCAATTTCGTGTGGTCGCCCGAGCATGGCCTCGGCGCCATCGACTTCGAGGACGACCCGATCAGCGCCATGTCGCTCGCCCAGGCGCAGATCCGCGACTGGCTGCCGTACTGCTTTTCCACCGCCATCCACTTCGAAGACCGCCTGCCCGAACTGTGCGCGGCGATCTGCGCCGTCATGGCGGACGAACCCCCCGAGGTGCGCCGGGGCGTGCGGGCCGCGCTGCGGCGCACCGCCTGGCTGCGGTGGCTGCGCTGGCTACCGGCACGCATGCAGCGGCGCGACGTGTTGAAGACCCAGTGTTACGGCGAGCTCGCCCGGCTGTGCAGCCGGCCTGCGCCGGACGGCATCGGCTGAAGAGGGCGGCACGCGCAATGCAGGTCTAGAATGAAAAAATGATCTGTATGGACCCTGCGCTGCCATGACCCGCACGCTCCCCCCGCAAGGGGTAGACCGTGGTTGTCCCCGCGAGGGGGAGGCCGCGGTTGTAAAGCCGATGAATCGGCAACCCCCACGCTCTAAAGACGCTGAAGCGTCAACAACCACGCTCACGCTCGACGGCAACGAAGCCGTCGCCCGCATGGCCTACCTTGGCAGCGAGGTGATCGCGATCTATCCCATCACGCCGGCGTCCAGCATGGGCGAGTGGGCCGACGAATGGGCCTCGCAGGGCAAGCCCAACCTGTGGGGCGCGGTGCCGGGCATCATCGAGATGCAGTCGGAAGGCGGCGCCGCCGGTGCGCTGCACGGCGCGCTGACCTCGGGGGCATTGGCGACGAGCTTCACCGCGAGCCAGGGCCTGCTGCTGATGATCCCCAACCTCTACAAGATCGCCGGCGAGCTCACGCCCTTCGTGCTCCACGTCGCCGCGCGTGCGATCGCCACGCACGCGCTGTCGATCTTCGGCGACCAGTCCGACGTCATGGCGTGCCGCGCCACCGGCTGCGCGCTGCTGGCGTCGAATTCGCCGCAGGAGGCGCAGGATCTGGCGGTCATCGCGCAGGCGGCCACGCTCGCCGGGCGCATTCCGGTGATCCATTTCTTCGACGGCTTCCGCACCTCGCACGAAGTGGCGAAGATCGAAGCGGTCGAGCCCGACACCGTCGCCGCGATGCTCGACACAGACCGCATTACCGCGCACCGGGCGCGTGCGCTGTCGCCCGAGCATCCCGTGCTGCGTGGCAGCTCGCAGAACCCCGACGTGTTCTTCCAGTCGCGCGAGCGTGCGAATCCCTACTACGATGCCTTCCCGCAGCACGTGCAGGACGCGATGGATCGCTTCGGCGCGCTCACCGGGCGGCACTACCGGCTGTTCGACTATGTCGGCGCGGCCGATGCCGAGCGCGTGATCGTGCTGATGGGTTCGGGCGCCGAGACGGTGCACGAAACGGTCGAACACCTCGTCGCGCGCGGCGAGAAGGTCGGCGTGCTGAAGGTGCGGCTGTATCGGCCATTCGTCGCCGAGCGGCTCCTTGACGCACTGCCGGCAAGCGTGAAAGCCGTCGCCGTGCTCGACCGCTGCAAGGAACCGGGTGCCGACGGCGAGCCGCTCTACAAGGACGTGGTGACGGCGCTCGCGCAGGCGGCGGCCGACGGCACGCGTGCGATGCCGAAGGTCATCGGCGGCCGCTACGGCTTGGCGAGCAAGGAGTTCACCCCGGGCATGGTCAAGGCGGTGTTCGACGCGGTGTGCGCGCACCCTCTCCCGGCCCTGCGGGCCACCCTCTCCCCTCAAGGGAGAGGGAACGGCAAGCCCCTCCCCCTCGAGGGGGGAGGGGTTGGGGAGAGGGTGGGCCCGCAGGGCTGGAACAGTGTGCGTCATCAGTTCACCGTCGGCATCGACGACGACCTTACGCATCTGTCGCTGCCGTGGGACGCGGACTTCCGCACCGACGCCTCGAAGCAACTCCAGCACGCCGTGTTCTGGGGGCTGGGCGCCGACGGCACGGTGTCGGCCAACAAGAACTCGATCAAGATCCTCGGCGAAGCGACCGATCTCGCGGCGCAGGGCTACTTCGTCTACGACTCGAAGAAATCCGGCGCGGTGACCGTCTCGCACCTGCGCTTCGGCCCCGCGCCGATCCGCTCGACCTATCTGGTCGAACCGGGCATGGCCGGCTTCGTCGCCTGCCACCAGCCGATGTTCGTCGACCGCTACGCGCAGCTGCTCGATCACGCCGCACCCGATGGCGTGTTCCTGCTCAACACGGCGGCTGCGCCCGACAAGGTATGGGACACGCTGCCCACGAACCTGCGCGCGCAGATTCTGGAGAAACGCCTGCAACTGTGGGTCATCGACGCCTACGCCGTCGCGGCCGAGGCCGGCATGGGGCGGCGCATCAACACCATCATGCAGACCTGCTTCTTCGCCATCGCCGGCATCCTGCCGAAAGCGCAGGCGATCGCGGCGATCAAGCAGGCGGTGGAGAAGACCTACGGCAAAAAGAGCAAGCGCCTGGTCGAGCTCAACTACAAGGCGATCGATCTGACGCTGTCGGCGCTGCATCGGGTCGAGGTGCCGCAGGCCGTCGGGGCGGCGACCGCGGCCGAGGCGATTCCGCCCGCACCCGATCTGCCCGATTTCGTCCGCGACCTCACCCTGCCGATCTACCACGGCCACGGCGACGCGCTGCCGGTGTCCAAACTGCCCGCCGACGGCACCTGGCCGCTCGGCACGGCGAAATACGAGAAGCGCGACATCGCGCTGGAAATCCCGGTATGGGAGGCGGACCTGTGCACCCAGTGCGGCAAGTGCGTGCTGGTCTGCCCGCACAGCGCGATCCGCGCGCGCGCCTTCCGGGCCGAGGACGTGTCGCATGCGCCGCCGACCTTCAAGCACGTGCCGGCGAAGAGCAAGGAT
This sequence comes from Pseudomonadota bacterium, assembly GCA_041694715.1. GTDB lineage: Bacteria > Pseudomonadota > Gammaproteobacteria > Burkholderiales > Thiobacillaceae > Thiobacillus. The sequence continues at coordinate 151,867 of JBGFSF010000022.1, forward strand.
TTTCCCGCCGGCACCCATTTGAGCTACCAGGTCGCGCCGGAAGACTGCACCGGCTGCGGCGACTGCGTCGAGGCCTGCCCGATCCACGACAAGTCCAACGTGTCGCGGCGCGCCGTCAACATGGCGCCGATCGAGCCGCTGCGGGATCAGGAGCGGGAGAACCTCGCCTTCTTCCTCGGCCTGCCCGAGTTCGACCGCAGCCTCGTGAAGCACGGCACCATCCCGGGTTCGATGCTGCTCGATCCGCTGTTCGAGTTTTCCGGCGCCTGCGCCGGCTGCGGCGAGACGCCGTACATCCGGCTCGCCACCCAGCTCTTCGGCGACCGCATGCTGATCGCCAACGCCACCGGCTGCTCGTCGATCTACGGCGGCAACCTGCCGTCGACCCCCTACACGGTGAACGCGGCCGGCCGCGGTCCGGCGTGGAGCAATTCGCTGTTCGAGGACAACGCCGAATTCGGCCTCGGCATGCGGCTCGCCGCCGACCAGTTGATGGCGTACGCGAAGCTGCTGGTGCGCGAACTCGCGACCGACATCGGCGGCGACCTTGCCGCGGCGCTCGTCGACGCCGACCAGCGCGAGGAAGCCGGCATCGTCGCGCAGCGCGAACGCGTCGCGACGCTGATGCAGAAGCTCGCCGCGTCGAAGCATGCGCGCGCCAGGGAACTCGCGGCGGTGAGCGAATGGCTGATCCGCCGTTCGGTGTGGATCATCGGCGGCGACGGCTGGGCCTACGACATCGGCTACGGCGGCCTCGACCACGTGCTCGCGCTGCCCTACGACGTCAACATCCTGGTGCTCGACACCGAGGTGTATTCCAACACCGGCGGCCAGACCTCGAAGGCGACGCCGATCGGCGCCGTCGCCAAGTTCTCCGCCGGCGGCAAGCCCACGGCCAAGAAGGACCTCGCCCGGCTGGCCAGCGCCTACGGCCATGTCTACGTGGCGACGGTCGCCTACGGCGCCAAGGACGTGCAGACCCTGCGCGTCTTCCACGAGGCCGAGGCCTACGCCGGTCCCTCTCTCATCGTCGCCTACAGCCCCTGCATCGCCCACGGCTACGACATGCTCTACAACCAGCGCCAGCAGGAGCTCGCAGTGAAGAGCGGGCACTGGCCGCTGGTGCGCTACGACCCGCGGCTGGCTGAGGCCGGCGCCAACCCCTTCAAGCTCGATTCCGCGCCGCCGAGCGTGCCGGTGAAGGATTTCATGGAATCGGAAACCCGCTTCGCCATGTTGAAGCGCAGCCACCCCGAGGCCGCGCAGCGCTTCCTCGAACAGGCACAGGGGGAAGCTGACCGCCGCTTCAAGGCCTACCAGGACATGGCCGCCAGCCATGACGACGTATCCAAACCCGGAGCCTGACGAATGGACCTCTCCACCGACTACCTCGGCCTCACGCTCAAGAACCCGCTCGTGCCCTCGGCCTCGCCGCTCACGCGCGATCTCGACACCGCGCTGCGGCTGGAGGACGCCGGTGCCGCCGCACTGGTGATGTATTCGCTGTTCGAAGAGGAATTGCATGCGGAAGACGCCATGCTCGACCGCTTCCTCACGCATGCCGACCTCGGCCACGCCGAAGCCGACGGCTTCCTGCCGGGCGTGGGCGACTACCAGGGTGGCCTGGAGCGTTACCTTTCTCATCTGCATCAGCTCAAGCGCCGGCTGGAAATTCCCGTCGTCGCCAGCCTCAACGGCGTGTCGCCCTCGGGCTGGGTCGAGCTCGGACGCGAGCTTGAATTGGCCGGTGCGGACGCGCTCGAGCTCAACGTCTATCACGTCGCCGCCGACATGCAGCAGTCCGGCCACGCGGTCGAGGCGCGCTACCTGGACCTGCTCGCCGACCTGCGCCGCGTGGTGAGCCTGCCCATCGCGATGAAGCTGTCGCCGTACTTTTCCTCGCTGCCCAATTTCGTCAAGCAGCTCGAAGCCGCCGGCGCGCAGGGCGTCGCGCTGTTCAACCGCTTCTACCAGCCCGACATCGATCTCGACGAGCTGCGCATGACCGACCGCCTGCATCTGTCCTCGCCCGACGAGGCCCTGCTGCGCATTCGCTGGATCGCCATCCTGCACGGCCGCACCCAGCTCACGCTCGCCGCCACCGGCGGCGTGCACAGCGAGAGCGAAGCGCTGAAACTACTGCTGGCCGGAGCCGACGTCGTGCATCTCGCCTCCAGCCTGCTCGCGCACGGACCGGAGAAGCTCACCGACATCCTCGCCGGCATGCAGAACTGGATGGAAGAGAAGGAATACGAATCGCTCGCCCAGCTGAAGGGCAGCATGAGCCAGCAGAACCTGCCCGACCCCTCGGTCGTCGCGCGCGCCAGCTACCTGCGCGTGCTCGACAGCTTCACCACGCGGCCGGGGGTGTGGTCGTAGGGCGGGGGCAGCACCCGCTCAAACGCCGTTCCGTTTTGCGCCCACCCGGGCGTCGAATTTTGCCTTGTCGATGACGAAGCGTTCGTGGCGCCCGCGCGAAATCACGTCCACGCCGTCGTGCGCCTCCACGTTGAAACTGAGCCTGCGTCCCTCGACCGCGACCAGTTCAACCGTCACCGTGACCGTCAGCCCCGGCGGCGTCGCCGCCTCGTGGCTGACGTCGATGTGGGTGCCCACGCTCTGCTCGCGCGGCCAGTCGAGATGCGGGTTGATCGCCTTGATGCATGCCCATTCGAGCAGGCCGACCAGAAAGCCGGTGGCAAACACCTCGGGCATTGCCACGAACTCGTCCGATTCCGGATAGAGCGCGGGAACGGTTTTCGACGGCGGCACGGTGAACGTGTGCTGGGTGCGGATGCCGGGCTTGAGCGTATCCTTCATGGGGTCTCCGGTGGGCGCGGGTGCGTCAAAGATACGCCAGCAGCCGCCCGCAAGCGATCACCCCCAGCCACAGCGCCAGCGACGCGACAGCCGCCGCGCGCGCAGCGGATGGCGTCGCCGCGCCGGGCGGCCACGACGCGGCGCGACGGAACACGCCGCGGTGAAACGCCCACGCGTTGAGCCCGGCGGCGAGGAGGAGCGCGAGCTTGATCTGGAAGGCCGGGTTTTCGATCATCTCCGTCGCATGCGCGGAAAACATCAGCAAGCCGCTCGGCACCGCCACTGCCAGGCCGGTGCGCGACCACGGCAGCAGAAAGCGCGCCAGCGCGCCCACGTCCAGCGCGCGCGCCACGCCCAGCAGGCGCAGGTCGAACATCGCCGCCGCGCCCACCAGCAGCACGAAGCCGGCGATGTGAATGATTTCAACGACGGGGTAGAGCCACAGCCCTTCGCGCATCGCCGCCGCGAGCGCCGTCGTTTCCAGCCACACCAGCAGCGCCGGCCCAACCGGATCGTGCATCAGCGCAGCTCGACCGTGTTGCTGCCGGCGCTGATGCGCTCGGCGCGCAGCTCGTCGGCGGTGTCACGGTGCGGGTAGCCCACCACCGTCACCGTCGAGCCCACCGCGATCGCCTCGCGTGGCAGCCCACGGCGCTCCATGCGCGACGGCGGCGCCAGCACCACCGTCCAGGTCTTGTCGGCGGTCTGCAACTTCACGAAACCGTGGGGATGCTCGTAGCCGGATTCGACCACCTTGCCGGTGAGCGTGAGCGTCCGGCTGGCGTCGTAGCTCATCCAGCCGTGGTGGGCATAAGCCGTGGCGGACGCCGTCAGGGCGGCGCCGAAGAGTAGGGCGGTCAATCGGTTCATCGCGGTCTCCTTGTCGTCGATGGGGGAACGGAGTCGGGCTGCGCGGCAGCGTGCAGCCCGGGGATGTGACCGGATTTTGTGCGGAGAGTGCCGGGGGTGATGCGCAATGGGATCGACTACCGCCAGTCTTCTAAGTCCCGCTCTCAGCGAGAGTGTTGTTTTGCAAGACCTCGTATCTTGACCCCGGAGTTTCCTCGGCCAGTTGAAGGGCAGCATGAGCCAGCAGAACCTGCCCGACCCGTCCTGCGTCGCGCGCGAGCTACCTGCGCGTGCTCGACAGCTTCGCCGCGCGGCCGGGGGTGTGGTCGTAGGGCAAGGCTGGATGCCGGATGAGGGTGTCAGCCCGGTATTAAGGAGACTGACCGCATTTCGCACGCTACCTAATAAGGAGCTTTGTCTTCAATTTCTTCTGAAAGCTGACGAAGCGACACGAGCATTTTCAACAGCCTCTGCTGCTTCTTTAGCCAGGCACCAGCTTCAGGCATTCTCACTTGGCCCACGACATCCTTTGCGCGAGTCTTGGCGATCTCGCTATTGTGTGCTGCAAGATTCCTCATCGCAGACAGGCGCTCGAGAGACTCTTTGTATTTCGGCTGCTTGATAATCTGGACCAAGTAGTGGTCGTCAGGAACATACTCTTTCAGAGTCTTGATCAGACCGTCTCGGCCCTTAAAATCGAAGAAGCCATCCCCAATGATTAAGTATTCACACACCTCATACGTGAGGTGTTTGGGGAAGGTGACGCCGGTGCGGGACGCAATTGTGGATGTGTCGTTGTTAATTGCACCAACGAGCGCTTCAAGAATCATGGATTCGAATTCACGATATAGTCGAAGAACACCGTACTCGTAAGCCCATGAGACATATTGGGCGGACAGGTTGCTTTCAGCAGTGGAGAGGAAGTCCGATACCGAATCAATCCTGCTTCGAAAGTCTGCCGCGCGGTTCTTGACGCTCTTTTTTCTCGGCACTTAAGTGCTCCTCCAAGCAAACCTTCGAGGTCAGGCCTGGTAATCCGACATTGGTCTACCGCCCCTCGCGCCCCGGCGCGACCTTGTGCTCCACCGCGAACACCGCCGCTTCCACCCGCGAAGAAAGATTCAGCTTGGCGAGGATGTGGCGCACGTGCAGCTTGACGGTGTCGTGGCTGATGTCGAGGGTGCGGGCGATGGCCTTGTTGGATTCGCCGCGCGAGAGGTGGCTCAAGATTTCGCGTTCGCGCGGGGTCAGCGCGTCGAGCAGGGAGCCGGTGTCCTGGCCTTTCTTGTCGTAGAGGTTGACGAGCTTGGCGGTCATCGCGGGGGCGACGACGGTTTCGCCGCGCTGGGCGCGCAGGATGGCGTCGACGACTTCGTCGGGTTCCATGCTCTTCAGCAGATAGCCGTTGGCGCCGGCGCGCAGGGCGCGGGCGAGGTCGTCTTCGGCTTCGCTCAAGGTGAGGATGAGGATGGGCAGGGCGAAGCCGTCGGCGCGCAGCTGCTGCATGAGGGTGATGCCGTCGGTGCCGGGCATGTTGAGGTCGAGGATCAACACGTCGGGACGGTGCGCGCGCAGCAGCATCTCGACTTCTTCCGGCTTGCCGGTGAAGGCGGTGACTTCGATGTTGCCACTCTGCTCGAGCAGTTCGGCGAGGCCCTTGCGGAACAGGGTGTGGTCGTCGACGAGGATGATGCGCGTCTGGCTCATGCGACATGCTCGCTGGGTTGATGGGGCGCGGCGCGCTGGGGGAAGACCAGGCGGATGACGGTGCCGCCGGCCGGGCGCGATTCGACGGAGAGCTTGCCGCCGAGCTTGGCGGCGCGCTCGCGCATGATGGTGAGGCCGAAGCTCTTGCCCATGGTCGACGATTCGTCGTGCTTTTTCTGCACGCCGACGCCGTCGTCGGCGACGTTGACGATGTACTGGCCTTCGTCAAGGTCGAAGGTGATGACGACGTGGCGCGCGCGGGCGTGCTTGGCGATGTTGTAGAGCGATTCCTGGATGATGTGGAAGACCTGGATTTCCTCGTCCGGGGTGAGGCTCACGTCCTGCACCAGGTTGAGGAAGTCGACGTCGGCGTTGGCCTTTTTGCGGAAGCTCTTGGCGAGCTCCTGGATCGCCGGCACCAGGCCGCGCGGGTTGATGCGGTCGCGGTACTGGGTGATGAGGTCGCGCAGATCGGCGTAGGCGAGGTCGACGGCTTCCTCGACGTCGCCGAGATAACGGTTGGCCTTGGGGTAGTCCTCGTTGCGCATCGCGTCGTTGAGCACGGTGAGCCGCATCTTGGCGTAGGCGAGCGTCTGCGCGAGCGAGTCGTGGATCTGGTTGGCGAGCATCTGGCGCTCGTTCATCAGCGAGATGCGCATGTTCTCGCGGGTGAGGCGCGCGTTTTCCAGGGCGATGCCGAGGTGCTCGCTGATCGAGCGGAACAGCAGGCGCACGTCCTCCGGCACGGCGTGGCCTTCTTCGAGGAAGAGGTTGTACACGCCCATGACCTGGTTCTTGTGCATGAGCGGCACGGCGACGACGCTGTTGCAGGTGCCGCTGAAGTAGGCGTCGCCGGCCTGGCGCTTGCAGTAGGCGACGTTGTTCCAGCTGCTGACGGTGACTTCGCGCGCGGCCTTGCCGCACACGCCGCAGTCGACACTGACGATGCTTTCGTGCTCGACGAGTTCAGGCGGCAGGCCGACCGAGCCGATCAGGCGCAGGTGGGTGCGGTCGTCGGTGATGACGCGCACCGCGCCGGCCTGCGCGCCGGCCAGCCGGATCATGGTGGAGAGAAAACGCCCCAGCAGCTGCTCGACGTTGGCGTCGGTCGACAGGCTGGTGGTGATCTCGGACAGCACTTTCAGCGCCGGCACGCTGACGTTGCCGGAGTCGACCGGGGTGTGCTGGATCAGGGGCTGGATGTTCTCTTTCATGGGGCGATGGCGTCGAGACCGTTCATCAGCATAGCCGATTTGAGTCCGCATCCGTGACGTCGTTCACGGGTTCAGGATCGGGTCGAGATCCTCCGGGAAGCCGCCTTGCACCGGCGCCGGCTTCTTCACCACCGGGTCGGCCTGGCTGGTCGCGCCGTCCGGCTTTTCCTTCACCGGTTTGGGCGGTGCGGCGGGCGCCGGCACCGGGGCGGGCGCCGCCGCCTCCGTCGCTTCCGGCGCGGCGGGCTTGGGCGGCGCCGGTGGCGGCACCAGCTTCAGATGCGGCTGCAGCTGCGGCAGCAGGGTCTTCAGCATTTGCGCAGTGAGCGAGCTGGTGAAGCCGAACTGTCCGGCCTGCTCGCCCTGCACCAGCGCGGTGAGCGTGCCGAAATGGCGGTCGCCGAGGTAGAAGGCGAAGGTGGCAGTGCGGTTGACCACGCGCGACTCGAGCAGCTGGCCGCCGCGGCCGTAGCGCTCGTAGCGGTGGTCGCCGGTGCCGGTCTTGCCGCCGACCGGCAGCGGCTGGCCGTCGGCGTATTTGAGGGCATGGGTGAGCCGCGCGGCGGTGCCCTGCTCGACGACCTGGGCCAGCGCCCGCCGCACGGTCTGCGCGACTTCGGCGGGCAGCAGGCGCTCGCCCTTCACCGCGCCGGGCGAGACGCGGGTCTCGTAGGGCGTGCCGGCGGCGAAGCGCATGCCGGCGAGGCTGACCATGGGCGCGCGCACGCCGTCGTTGACCAGGATGCCCATCAGTTCGGCGAGCGCGGCGGGGCGGTCGCCCGAGCTGCCGATCGAGGTGGCGTAGGACGGCGTGAGGGTGTCGAAGGGGAAGCCCAGGCGCTTCCAGTCGGCCAGCAGGCGGTCGAAGGCTTCGACTTCGAGCAGCGACTGGATGCGGATGTCCTGCGCGTTCTTGCGGCTGGTGTCGAACAGCCAGTCGTAGACTTCGAGGCGCACGCCGGCGCCGGTGTCCTGCAGCGTCTTGAGGTCGATGCCGGGGCGGGTGCGCAGCGTCTTCACCACCCACAGCTCGAGCGGATGGATTTGCGTGATGTAGGCACGGTCGTTGAGGCTGTAGGCGGTGGGGGCGTGGGTGCGGTAGAGCGATTCGACGATGCGCTGGCTGAGGCTGGCGCTCGCCGGCACGTGCGCGTGCAGCGCCTGGGTGAAGGCGTCGAGGTCGGCCTGCGGCTCGAGGTAGCGGTACACCGCGGCGAAGCGGCGCGGGTTGGCCCCGATGCGGGTGTATAGCGCACCCGCCATGTCCTCGGCGCTGGCATTGCGGTGGCGTTGATAGAAATTGCCGATGAAGACGCGGCCTTCGCGGTCGACGAAGCGCGCGAGATAGGTTTCGCGCAGCGGATTCTCGGCGTCGTCGAGCACGCGCGCCACCGCGCCCGGCGTGCTGCTGCTGTAGTGGCGGATGATGTCGCGCATCATGCGGATGAACACCAGGTTGACCGAGTTGCGCGTGGCTTCCCACACGTCCATCACGCGGCCGTTGTCCTTGGCGTCGAAGTTGGCGAAGTGGTGCACGCCACCGCCGGTGAAGAAGGGTTCGGGCGCGGCGGAATACATGCGCCCCATCGCGGCGTCGAGCGTCGTCGCGAGCGTTTCATTGCGCTGGGCGAGCAGGCGCCCGGCGACCCACTGCGCCAGCACGTCACGCTGCGGCTCCGCCTTTTTGGCCAGCGCGGCCGGGTCGATCGCGCGGTACTCGGCGTGCAGGCGCGCGATGATTTCGAGGTAGGTGACGAGGGTGCGCAGCTTGGCGGTGGAGCCGAGGTCCAGGCGCGCCTGGCTGTTGATGTCGAAGGGCTGGTTGAGGTTGTCGGCCTGCACGCGCAGCAGGTTGCCCTGCGGGCTCTTCTCGTAGAGGGTGAAGCTGTAGATCACTTCGCCGAGCGGATTCTCGGGGGTCAGCAGGCGATGGCCGAACAGGCCGGAGGCCGCCGCCGACTCGGGTTTGGCGAGGCTCTGCAGGTAGGCGCTGACGATCTTCTGCGCCGGCTGGTTGATCGTGGTGTCAACCTGCAGGTCGAGCCGGTCGAGGTCGTACAGGCGCGGCTCGCCGAGCAGCCTGGCGACGCGGATGCGCTGCGCGTTGGTCGCCTTGAGATCGACGAAGCGCGGCGGCGGCGGATCGACGCGCTGGTCGGGCCCGCGCAGGCGCACCTGCTTGGCCTGGTCGGCGAGCGCGCGGCCGAGGATGCCGGCGTTGGCGAGGAGGTCGAGGTGGTCGTCGGTGAGCGCGTCGAGCGCCTTGCGGTTGGATGCGAGGTAGTAGGACGGGCGCCGCTCGGCGACGATGAGCGACAGCGCGTGCTTCAACGCGCTGGCGTAGGCGGCGTCGGCTGCCTGACTTTTTGCCGCCGCGCCGCGCTTGCCCGGCGCCGGCTTGGCGTTCGCCGCCGTGCCCTGCGCGGCAGCGCCGTTGCGCTTGAGAACGCGGTTGATCTCGTCGAAGTCGAGCCCGTACCACGCCCACAGGCCGTCGCCGATGCCGTGCACTTCGCCGAAGCGCGGCGCCGCGGCGAGCGGCACGGTGTTGAGGTAGGCGGTCACGGTCTCGCGCCGCATCGCCAGCGTGTTGGGGCCGTTGAGGTAGGCGCGCAGGCTGGCGGTGCCCATCTGGCGCAGCTTCTCGCTCATGTCGGCGGTGCGGCCCTCGGGCGAATGCCGGTATTTCTCGATCTGCGTCGGCAGCGTGCTGCCGCCCGGCACGTTGCGGTCGGTGTCGATCAGGCTGATGCCCTTTTCCAGGAGCGCCTGGGCGAGGCGGTCCCATTCGACCGCGGGGTTGCGGGTGGGGAATTCCTCGGTCAGCAGTTCGCGGTTTTCGATGTAGACCAGGGCATCGACCAGCACTTTCGGAATGTCGGCGAAGTCGGCGTAGGCGCGGGTCGGGTAGCGCGCCTGGTAGAGCGTTGCGCCGTCGCTGTCGAGCAGCGCGAGGCCGGCCTGGTCCTTCTCATGGTAGGGCAGGAAGAGGCCGAGGTCGGCGACGCGCGCCATCTGCAGGCTGACGCGCGCCTGTTCGTCGATTTTCCAGCCGGCCTTTTCCAGCCGGGCGAGGTAGTCCGGCAGCTTGCTGTAGCCCAGCCGCACGTCGTAGGGGCCCTGGCCGGGGAAACGGATGCGGTCGGACGGCCCCGGACGCAGTTGCCAGGTCATCTTCTGCGCGGTCTTGGCGAGGTAGCGCGCTTCCAGCGCCGACGACACCAGCTCGTAGGCGACGAGGCCGACCAGGCCGACCGCCAGGACGAAAATACCGAGGCCGATGAGGATGCGGCGCGGCAGCTTACGCATTCCAGTCTTTGGCGACGAGGAAATCGCTATAGAGGCGTGCTTCCGGGGTGCCGGGTTCGGGGTGCCAGTCGTAGCGCCATTTCACGATCGGCGGCAGCGACATCAGGATCGATTCGGTGCGCCCGCCCGATTGCAGGCCGAACAGGGTGCCGCGGTCGAACACCAGGTTGAATTCGACATAGCGGCCGCGCCGGTAGGCCTGGAAATCGCGCTCGCGCTCGCCGTAGGGAATGTCTTTGCGGCGTTCGAGGATGGGCAGGTAGGCGGCGAGGAAGGCGTCGCCCACCGAGCGCGTCATGGCGAAGGCGTGCGCGAAGCCGCCTTCGGCGAAGTCGTCGAAGAAGACGCCGCCGATGCCGCGCGGCTCGTTGCGATGCTTGAGGAAGAAGTAGGTGTCGCACCAGTCCTTGAAGCGCGGGTGCAGGTCCGCGCCGAAGGGATCGAGCGCGGCCTTGCAGGTGGCGTGGAAATGCTTCGCGTCCTCCGCGTAGCCGTAGTAGGGCGTGAGGTCCATGCCGCCGCCGAACCAGAACACCGGATCTTCGCCGTCCTTCAGCGCGACGAAGCAGCGCACGTTCATGTGCACCGTCGGCGCGTAGGGGTTGCGCGGGTGCAGCACCAGCGAGACGCCCATCGCTTCCCAGCGGCGGCCGGCGAGTTCTGGGCGGTGTGCGCTCGCCGACGGCGGTAGCCGGTCGCCCATGACGTGGGAGAAATTCACCCCGCCGCGCTCGAACACGCGGCCCTCCTCGATCAGGCGCGAGATGCCGCCGCCGCCTTCGGGACGGTCCCAGGCGTCGGTGCGGAAGGGCAGGCCGTCGGCCGCTTCGAGCGCGGCGACGATGCGCGCCTGCAGGTCGAGCAAATAGGATTTGACGGCAGACGTATCGAAAACGGTATCGGGCATCAGGGACGAAGTACGGTTCCGGTGGCGAGGTCGATCAGGGTCGAGGGGCGCTTGCGCGCGCCGACGCGGCCGGGCACTACGCGCACGCGCCGCCCGAATATTCTGCGGCATTCGGCGGCGGTTTTGGCGGGTTTGCGGCCGGTCTTGTTGGCGCTGGTGGAAACCAGTGCCATGCCGAGTTCGCGGCACAGGCGCGCCGCCCCCGGGTGGGCGGTGACGCGCACCGCGATGGTCGGGCGACCGCCGGTGAGCAGCGCCGGGCAGGCCGCCGAGGCGGGGACCACCCAAGTCACCGGGCCGGGCCAGGTCTTCGCCATGCGCGCGCGGTCGGCAGCGCCGAGCGTGCCGACGAAGGGCGCGAGGCGCTTGAACGTGTCGGCGATCAGCAGCATGCCCTTGGCGGCGCTGCGGCCCTTGAGCGCGACGAGGTGCTTCAACGCGCGCACGTTGCGCGGATCGCAGCCGAGGCCATAGCAGGATTCGGTAGGGTAGGCGATCAGTCCGCCTCGCCGTATGTACGCGCGGAGCGCGTCCGCCTCACCCTTCACCCCTCACGCCTCACTTCTTGCGATCCAGCGCGCGCCAGCCAATGTCGCGGCGGAACTGCATGCCGTCGAAGCGGATCGCGGCGACGGCTTCGTAGGCGCGTTTCTGCGCCATGCGCACGCTGTCGCCGAGCGCGGTCACCGCGAGCACGCGGCCGCCGCTCACCACGGTCTGGCCATCCTGTTCGGTGGTGCCGGCGTGGAACACGTGCAGGTCGTCGGCGGCGTCGGGCAGCGGGCCGATGACGGCCCCCTTCTTCGGCGTGTCGGGATAGCCGTCGGCGGCGAGCACCACGGCGAGCGCGGTGCGGCGGTCCCACTCGGCTTCGACCTGGTCGAGCTTGGCGTTCACCGCGGCGTCGACCAGCGTCACCAGATCGGACTTGAGCCGCATCATGATCGGCTGGGTCTCGGGGTCGCCCATGCGGCAGTTGAATTCGAGCACCTTGGGCGCGCCGTCCGCGCCGACCATGATGCCGGCGTAGAGGAAGCCGGTGTAGCGGATGCCGTCGGCGGCCATGCCTTCGACCGTGGGCGTGATCACCTCGCGCATGATGCGCGCGTGCAATTCGGGCGTGACGACCGGCGCCGGCGAATACGCGCCCATGCCGCCGGTGTTGGGGCCTTGATCGCCGTCCTTCAGGCGCTTGTGGTCCTGACTCGAGGCGAGCGCGAGCACGTGCGCGCCGTCGACCATGACGATGAAGCTCGCTTCTTCGCCCAGCAGGCATTCCTCGATCACCACGCGGTGGCCGGCGTCGCCCATGCTGTTGCCGGCGAGCATGGCGTCGACCGCGGCGTGTGCCTCGTCGGCGGTCATCGCGACGACCACGCCCTTGCCGGCGGCGAGCCCGTCGGCCTTCACCACGATGGGCGCGCCCTTCTCATCGATGTAGGCGTGCGCTGCCGCGGCGTCGGTGAAGGTGCCGAAGGCGGCGGTGGGAATGCCGTGGCGCGCCATGAACTGCTTGGCGAAATCCTTGGAGCTTTCCAGCTGCGCCGCCGCCTGGGTGGGGCCGAAGATCTTCAGTCCGGCGGCGCGGAAGGCGTCGACCACGCCGGCGGCGAGCGGCGCCTCGGGTCCGACGACGGTCAGCGCGATTTCCTCACGGCGGGCAAAATCGACCAATGCGGGGATGTCCGCGATTGCCACGTTGACGAGACCGTCCTCATGCGCCGTGCCGCCGTTGCCGGGCGCGACGTAGACCTGGGAGACCTTGGGCGATTGCGCGAGCTTCCACGCCAGTGCGTGTTCGCGTCCGCCGGAGCCGATGACGAGGAGTTTCATGGTTTGTAGGGACTGGTTAGGGACCTAGGGACTAGGGGCTAGGATTTAGGGGCTAGGGGATGAGCGGCTTCGCCGCACCTCTTGGATTATCCAGCGCGGCGAAGCCGCACAAAACCCCCTAATCCCTAGCGCCTAGTCCCTAACCCCTCGCAATCAATGACGGAAATGCCGCGTGCCGGTGAACACCATCGCGATGCCGTGTTCGTTCGCGGCGGCGATGACTTCGTCATCGCGTATCGAGCCGCCGGGCTGGATCACCGCCTGGATGCCGGCCGCCGCCGCCTGGTCGATGCCGTCGCGGAAGGGGAAGAAGGCATCGCTCGCCATTACCGAGCCGGGCACCGCGAGGCCTGCGTGCTCGGCCTTGATCGCGGCGATGCGCGCGGAGTTGACCCGCGACATCTGTCCTGCGCCGACGCCGACGGTCATGCGGTCCTTGGCATAGACGATCGCGTTCGACTTGACGAATTTGGCGACGCGCCAGGCGAACAAGAGGTCGTCCATTTCCTTGTCGGTTGGCGCGCGCGAGGTGACGACTTTCAATTCTGCGTTGAGCAGCACGTCGGCGTCCTGCACCAGCAGGCCGCCCGCCACGCGCTTCATGTCGAGCTGGGCCACCGCCCCCGACCACTTGCCGCACTCGAGCAGGCGCACGTTCTTCTTGGCGGCGACCGCGGCGCTGGCTTCCGGACTCACCTCGGGGGCGATGATGACCTCGACGAACTGGCGCTCGACGATGGCGGCCGCGGTCGCGCCGTCGAGCCGCCCGTTGAAGGCGATGATGCCGCCGAAGGCCGACTCGGGGTCGGTTGCATAGGCGCGGTCGTAGGCTTCGAGCAGGTTGGCGCCGTAGGCGACGCCGCAGGGATTGGCGTGCTTGACGATGACGCAGGCCGGCGCGGCGTCGAACTGCTTGACGCATTCGAGCGCGGCGTCGGTGTCGGCGATGTTGTTGTAGCTGAGCTCCTTGCCCTGGATCTGGCGCGCGGTGGCGATGGTGCCGGCCGGGGCCTTGGCTTCGACGTAGAAGGCACCGGCCTGGTGCGGGTTCTCGCCGTAGCGGCAGGTCTGCGCGCGGGTGAACTGCAGGTTCAGCTTCTCGCCGAAGGCCTCGCGTTCGTTGCTGGCGTTCAGCGCGGTCAGGTAATTGCTGATCGCGCCGTCGTATTCGGCGGTGTGGCTGAAGGCCTTCTTCGCCAGCCCGAAGCGGGTGGCGTCGGTCAGCGCGCCGCCGTTGGCCTGCATCTCGGCAACCAGCTTCGGGTAGTCGGCGGGGTCGGTGACGATGGCGACGAAGCGGTAGTTCTTGGCCGAGGAACGCACCATCGCCGGGCCGCCGATATCAATATTCTCAATGGCGTCGTCGAGCGTGTGCGGCTTGGACACGGTGGCGACGAAGGGATAGAGGTTGACGCACACGAGGTCGATGTTGGGGATGCCGTGCTGCTGCATCGTCGCCACGTGGTCGGCGAGGTCGCGCCGGCCGAGGATGCCGCCGTGCACTTTCGGGTGCAGGGTTTTCACGCGGCCGTCGAGCATTTCCGGGAAGCCGGTGTAATCCGATACGTCCATTACCGGCAGGCCGGCGTCGCGGATGGCCTTGGCGGTGCCGCCGGTGGAAAGCAGTTCGACGCCGGCGGCATGGAGGGCGCGGGCGAAGTCGACCAGGCCGGTCTTGTCGGAGACGGAAAGCAGGGCACGCTGGATTTTCATGGCAGGGGCGTCAGTCGGAAAGGCCGTGGTCGCGCAGTTTCTTGCGCAGGGTATTGCGGTTGATGCCGAGCATGTCGGCGGCGCGCGTCTGGTTGCCTTCGGCGCGGTCGAGGATATAGGCGAGCAACGGCTTTTCCACCGCGCTCAGCACCATGCCGTAGATGTCGCTCGCCGGCTCGCCGTCGAGATCCTTGAAATAGCGGTTCAGTGATCGCCGCATGCACGCGGCGATTTCGTTTTCTTCGATCATGCGAGAAGTTCCCCTATATTCCTATGCCGCGAGCCGGTCGGCGCTTGCCCCTGGATGGGGACGTGGCATGGCTTCGTTGTTGTCGTATTCGTTCTCGTAGCGCAGGCGGCTGTCGGCACGGGCCGCCTGGGCGAAATACGCGTTTACCACCGCGAGCTGCTCGCCCACGCTGTCGAGTTGGTTCATGGCGTGGCGGAAGGCGCTGCTGCCGACCAGGCCACGGGTGTACCAGGAAATGTGCTTGCGCGCGACGCGCACGCCGGTGACCTCGCCATAGAAGGCGTAGAGGTCGTCGAGGTGGCCGAGCAGCACGGCGTGGATCTCGGCGACCTCGGGCTGCGGCAGGTGCTCGCCGGTCGCCAGGAAGTGTTCGATCTCGCGGAAGATCCACGGCCGGCCCTGCGCCGCGCGGCCGATCATCACGGCGTCGGCACCGGTGGTGTCGAGCACGTGCTTCGCCTTTTCCGGCGTGGTGATGTCGCCGTTGGCGATGATCGGAATCCTGGCTTCGGCCTTGACGGCCTTGATCGTGTCGTATTCGGCGTCGCCGGTGTAGCCGCAGGCGCGGGTGCGGCCGTGCATCGCCAGCGCCTGCACGCCGGCGTCTTCGGCGATGCGCAGAATATTCAGCGCGTTGCGGTGCTCGCGGTCCCAGCCGGTACGGATCTTCAGCGTCACCGGCACCTCGGGGACGGCCTTGACCACGGCGTCGAGGATGCGGCCGACCAGGGTCTCGTCCTGCAGCAGCGCCGAGCCGGCCATCACGTTGCACACCTTCTTGGCCGGGCAGCCCATGTTGATGTCGATGATCTGCGCGCCGCGGTCGACGTTGTGGCGTGCGGCCTCGGCCATCATCGCCGGGTCGGCGCCGGCGATCTGCACGCTGATCGGATCGACCTCGCCTTCGTGGTTGGCGCGGCGCGCGGTCTTCGCCGAACCGTACAGCAGCGAGTTCGACGTCACCATCTCGGACACGGCCATGCCCGCGCCGAGCTGCTTGCACAGCTGGCGGAACGGCCGATCGGTCACCCCGGCCATGGGGGCGACGATCAGGTTGTTCTTGAGGACGTGGCGACCGATACGCATAAGGGGTCGCATTTTACCCGCCTCGCCGCGACCGACCAAGGGCAAGAATGCACCGGCCGGTGGAAGCGCACGTCCATCGCGGCTATGATGAACGTGGCACGAAAATTTCCAACATGCAGAGGAGGGCGGGATGAGCATCATTTCGGAATTCAAGGAATTCGCGGTCAAGGGCAACGCGATGGACCTGGCGGTTGGTGTCATCATCGGCGCGGCCTTCGGCAAAATCGTCGATTCCATCGTCAAGGATTTGATCATGCCCATCGTCGGGGCGATCTCGGGCGGCTTCGACTTCTCCAACCTGTTCTTCGCGCTCGGCGACGTGCCGGCCGGAACGGCGATGACGCTCGACGCCCTGCGCGCCGCGAACGTGCCGGTGTTTGCCTACGGCAGCTTCCTCACCATCCTGCTCAATTTCATCATCCTCGCCTTCGTCGTGTTCATGATCGTCAAGCAGATCAACCGCCTGAAGAAGGAAGCCCCGCCCGCGCCGGCGCCGGCCACGCCCGAGGACATCGTGCTGCTGCGCGAGATTCGCGACAGTCTGAAGAAATAGCGACAAATGTTGCGCATCCGCAACCCGGCAGCCGAAAAGCGCCGGGCTGCGCGGACGGCGGTTTGCCATCGGCAAGCGGGGCAGTACAATTCACCCAGTCGTCTGCCCGGCATGCAGGGGTGGGCTGCCTCATCTATCCAAATTACGGGAGTCACATCATGAAACACGCTTATGTGGCAGGTGCACTGGCCGGCATGCTGGCCTGGGGCGCTGCAACCGCCGCCGAAATGCCCGAGCGCGAATTCGGGCTGCTGCTCGGCGCCGGCTGGGCCGACAAGAACCTGGTCGGTGGCAAGGACGACGAAGCCAATCCGCTGCTGGGTCTGCGCTACGGCCAGCGCCTGGGCACCAGCACCAATTTCTTCGGCGACCTCGTGTACGGCAAATACGACGGCAATCTCGCCGGCGTGGGAGACTCGAGCGTGACCACGCTGCGCGGCGGCCTCGAGTGGCTGTTCTCCAAGCAGCAGCGATACAACTGGTTCCTCTCTGGCGGCCTCGGCCTCATCAACGTCAACACCGACAACGGCCCCGACTTCACACGCCCGCTCGCTTCCGTCGGCATCGGCCAATCCTGGGCGGTCGGCACCAACGACGCCTTCCGCTGGGAAGTGCGCGCCGACCAAGCCTTTGGCAACGACTCGCTACAGCATTCCGGCCTGACAAATGTCCAGGCTCTGCTGGGCTATTCGTGGGGCTTCGGCGCTCCGCTCGACTCCGACGGCGACGGCGTGCCCGATCGTGCGGACCAGTGCCCCAACACCCCGAAAGGTGCCAAGGTTGACGCCAAGGGCTGCCCGCTGGATAGCGACGGCGACGGCGTGTTCGACGGTCTCGACAAGTGCCCCGGCACCCCGGCCGGCGTGAAGGTGAACGCCGACGGCTGCCCGCTCGACACCGACGGCGACGGCATCCCCGACTACCAGGACAAGTGCCCGACCGTGCCCGCGCCCGGCACCCCGGATGGCTGCCCGCCGCCGGTCGCCGAGAAGCCGGCCGAACCCGCGCCCGCGCCGCTCGACACCACGCCGCGCAAGCTGGTCCTGGAAGGCGTGAACTTCAGCACCGACAGCGCCAAGCTGGCACCGGAATCGGTCGCGATCCTCGACAACGCCGCGGCCACGCTCAAGGGCTGGGACGACGTCAAGGTCATGATCGAAGTGGCCGGCCACACCGACTCGACCGGCAGCACTGCCTACAACCAGAAGCTGTCCGAGCGCCGCGCCAACACCGTGCGCGAGTACCTGATCTCGAAAGGGATCGAGGCCGAGCGACTGATCGCCAAGGGCTACGGCGAGTCGCAGCCGGTGGCGGACAACAAGACCCGCGAGGGCCGCTACAAGAACCGCCGCGTGGAACTGATTCCGCTGAAGTAAGCGCAAACCATCCCACGTGAAAACGGGCACCGCGAGGTGCCCGTTTTTTTATTGCCCGACGCGCCGGCGCGGTTGATCAGTGCGCCGCTTCCCAGTTGCGACCGGCGCCGACGCCGACGCGCAGCGGCACCTTGAGTGCGGCGACGTTGCACATGTGGGCGGGCAGCTCGGCGCGCACGCGGTCGAGTTCGGCCTCCGGCACTTCGAGGATGAGCTCGTCGTGGACCTGCAGCAAAAGCCGGCTGCCGAGCTGCTCCGTGTCGAGCCAGCGCTGCACCGCGATCATCGCGAGCTTGATGAGGTCGGCGGCGGTGCCCTGCATCGGCGCGTTGATCGCGGCGCGTTCGGCGCCCTGGCGGCGCGCCGGATTCTTCGCGTTGATCTCGGGCAGGTAGAGGCGGCGGCCGAACACGGTCTCGACGTAGCCCTGACGGCGCGCGGCATCGCGGGTGCGCTGCATGTAGTCGGCGACGCCCGGATAGCGGGCGAAGTAGCGGTCGATGTAGGCCTGCGCTGCGGAACGCTCCAGATTCAGTTGTGACGCGAGGCCGAACGCCGACATGCCGTAAATGAGGCCGAAGTTGATGACCTTCGCCATGCGCCGCTGGTCGCTGCTGACCTCGTCGAGCGGCACGCCGAAGACCTCGGCGGCGGTCGCGGTGTGGATGTCGCGGTCCTCGGCGAAGGCCTTCAGCAGGCCGGGGTCGTCCGACAGGTGCGCCATGATGCGCAACTCGATTTGCGAGTAGTCGGCCGACACCAGCACGTGCCCGGGCGGCGCGACGAAGGCCTCGCGGATGCGCCGGCCCTCGGCGGTGCGCGCGGGGATGTTCTGCAGGTTGGGGTCGGAGCTCGCCAGCCGGCCGGTGACCGCGGTCGCCTGCGAATAGCTGGTGTGCACGCGGCCGGTCCTGGGGTCGACCATCTGCGGCAGCTTGTCGGTGTAGGTCGACTTCAGCTTGGCGAGCCCCCGGTAGTCGAGGATCGCGCGCGCGATCGGGTGGTCGAGCGCGAGCTGTTCGAGCGTTTCCTCGTCGGTCGACGGCGCGCCGCTCGGTGTCTTCTTGACGATCGGCAGCCCCTTCTGGGTGAAGAGAATGTCGCCGATCTGCTTGGGCGAGCCCAGGTTGAAGGGCTGGCCCGCCTCCTGGTAGGCGCGCTGTTCGAGTTCGAGCATCTTCCTGCCGAGTTCGCCGCTCTGCACCGCCAGCAGCGCGCGGTCCAGCAGGATCCCGGCGCGTTCCATGCGGAAGAGCACGTCCGCGACCGGCAGTTCGATTTCGCGGTAGACGAATGTCAGCGAATCGGAGGCGGCGATAGCCGGCGCCAGCGTGTCGCGCACGCGCAGCGTGACGTCGGCGTCCTCGGCGGCGTATTCGCTGGCACGGGCGATGTCGACCTGCTCGAAGCCGATGCGCGACGCGCCCTTGCCGGTGACGTCGTCGTAGCTGATCGTCGCCAGGCCCAGGTGGCGCGATGCGAGGTTGCCGAGTTCGTGCGACTGGTGGGCTTCGAGCACGTAGGACTGCAGCAGGGTGTCGTCGACGACGCCGGAAAGCGCGATGCCGTGGTTGGCGAAGATATGGCGGTCGTACTTGAGGTGCTGGCCGACGATCTTCGGCGTGCGCGATTCCAGCAGCGGCTTCAGCTTCGCCAGCACCGCGTTGCGGTCGAGCTGGGCGGGCGCGCCGGCGTAGTGGTGAGCGAGCGGCACGTACGCGGCTTCGCCATGCGATACGGCAAAGGAGATTCCGACCAGCTCGGCCTGTAGGGGGTTGAGGCCGGTGGTCTCGGTGTCGAGCGCGAACGCAGGTGCGGCGTCGAGTTTGGCGATCCAGGCGTCGAGCGTCGTCTCGTCGAGGATCGTTGCGTACTGCGCGCGATGATCGCCGCTGCAGTCCTGCTCCGGGGCTCCGGGGCTCGCGGTTGCCGCGGCGTCGAGCTCGCGCAGCCAGGTGCGGAACTGGTAGCGCTCGAACAGCGTGCGCAGCGTGTCGATGTCGCGCGGTTTCAGTACCAGGTCGTCGAAGTCGAAGGGCAGCTCGACGTCGGTCTTGATGGTGACGAGCACGCGCGCCTGCGGCAGCCAGTCGCGCGCGGCGCGCAGATTGTCGCCGACCACGCCCTTCACCGCGTCGGCGTGGGCCAGCAGGTCGTCGAGGCTGCCGTATTCATCGAGCCATTTGACGGCGGTTTTGGGGCCGCACTTGGCGACGCCGGGCACGTTGTCGACGGCGTCGCCGACCAGCGCGAGGTAGTCGACGATGCGCTCGGGCGGTACGCCGAACTTGGCGGCGACGCCAGCGGGATCCAGCGTTTCCTCGCTCATGGTGTTGACCAGGGTGACGTGGTCGTCGACCAGCTGCGCCATGTCCTTGTCGCCGGTGGAGACGATGCTGCGGATCCCCTTTTGTTTCGCGTGGCGCACCAGGGTACCGATGACGTCGTCGGCCTCGACGCCGTCGACGATGACGAGCGGCCAGCCCTCGGCGCGGATCGCCGCGTGCAGCGGCGCGATCTGGCTGGCGAGGTCGTCCGGCATGGGCGGGCGATGGGCCTTGTACTCGGGATAGAGATCGTCGCGGAAAGTCTTGCCCTTCGCGTCGAACACACAGGCGATATAATCGGCCGCATGGTCGCGGCGCAGCTTGTGCAGCATCGCCAGCACGCCCTTGATCGCATTGGTCGGTTCGCCCGCCGCGTTGCGCAGGTCGGGCAGGGCATGAAACGCGCGATACAGGTAGGACGAGCCGTCCACCAGCAGCAGGATTTTGGCGGGCCGGCTTGAATTGGATTCGTTCACGAGGCTTGAAGATGCATTTTGACAAGTTGCCCGACAGCGCCGACCCGACGCGGGCCGCGGAAATCCAGTACTCGGCGCGCGAGTCGTGGCGGATGCTGGGGATTATGGCAGAGTTCGTCGAGGCGACCGAACGCCTGGCGTCGATCCGTCCGGCGGTGTCGATCTTCGGCAGCGCGCGCACGCCGCCCGACCACGCCTACTACATGATTACCGAGGCGATCGCGCGCAAGCTGTCGGACGCCGGCTTCTCGGTGATTTCCGGCGGCGGCCCGGGCATCATGGAAGCAGCCAACAAGGGCGCCTATTTCGGCAAGTCGCCGAGCGTCGGCCTCAACATCCAGCTGCCACACGAGCAGAGCGCCAATCCCTACCAGGACATCAGCCAGACCTTCCAGCATTTCTTCGCGCGCAAGGTCATGTTCGTCAAGTTCACCGCGGCCTACGTCGTCATGCCCGGCGGCTTCGGTACGCTCGACGAATTGTTCGAAGCACTCACCCTGGTGCAGACCGGCAAGATCGCGCGCATTCCCATCATTCTCGTCGGCAACGGATTCTGGACCGGGCTGGTCGACTGGGTGCGCAACTCGCTCATCGCCGAGGGCATGATCTCGCCGGGGGACGTCGACCTGTTCCAGGTCATCGACAAGCCCGAGCAGGTGGTCGAGGCCATCTTCAGCCACTACGAGAAACGCGGCTTCACGCCTTCGCTGGCGGAACGCGAAATCCAGCTCAACCTCTAATCTGCCGAACACGCTTCCGGAGCCTGCCATGCGCATCCCCTTTCTCCTGCTGACCCTGATGCTGAGCAGTTTCGCCGCGCTAGCGCAGCCGTCCGACCGTCCGCCTGTCCTGCAGCCAGTGCCGGACGGTGCGCCGGGCGCCGACGCGCCGGCGGTGACGATCAAGCCGAGCAGCCAGGGTCGCGTCGTCGAATACCGCGCCAACGGCAAGCTCTACATGCTCAAGGTCATCCCCAAGGTCGGCAAGCCGTATTACCTCATCGACCAGAAGGGCGACGGCCAGTTTGCGCGCCAGGACAGCCTCGACTCCGGCCTGCGGCCGCCGATGTGGGTGATCAAGGAGTTCTGATACCGCTTCGGCGGCGCGCCGAAATCGCCCGCCGCGTCGGGTAGAATCCGGCGCATGACGAACGCATCCAACCAAGACATTCCGCGCAAGGTCGAGGCGGGCCAGGGCTTCCGCTGGGTCGCCGAAGGCTTCCGCCTCTACCGCAAGAATCCGCTGCTGCTGTCGGCCGCCTTCGGCGTGCTGTTCGGCGTCGTGATGGCCTTGGGCCTCATCCCCATGGTCGGCGGCTCGCTGTCCGAACTGGCGTCGCCGCTGATGATGGCCGGCTTCATGGCGGCCTACCGCATGCTCGACGAAGGCAAGGAACTCGAATTGCCGAATTTCCTCGCCGGCGTGCAGGGCCCGGCGATTCCCCTGATGACCGTCGGCGCGGTCCAGCTGCTGGGCACGCTGCTGATCGGCCAGGTCATGCTCGCGATGGGCTTCGACCCGCAGGCGGTGATGGCGGCGGCGCAGACCGAGAAGGATCCGGCGGCGATGCAGGCGATCCTGAACCAGTCCCTGCCCGCCGTGTTCACCGGCCTGTTGCTGTTCACCCCGCTCATCATGGCGACCTGGTTTGCGCCGGCCCTGATCCTGTTCGGCGGCGCGCGGCCCGCCACCGCGCTGGGCGTGAGCCTCAAGGCAGTGGCGAAAAACTGGGCGGCGATGCTGACGAACGGCCTGGCGCTCGGCGCGGTGTTGTTCGTCTCGCTGCTGATCCCGATGCTGCTCGGCCTGCTGGTTGCGATGCCGGTGCTGTTCGGTTCGCTCTACGCGTCCTACCAGGCGATCTTCGCGGTATGGAGCGACGAGGACGCCGCACCCACGCCGGACAAGGTCGTCAAGCTGTAGGTTCTCAGGCCGGGCTCAGCTTGGCGTAGGCGAGCGCCAGCCACTTGGTGCCGGCGTCGCGGAATTTCACCTGCACCCGCGCGTCGGCGCCGAGTCCCTCGAAATCGATGATGATGCCGGTGCCGAACTTGGCGTGCGCCACGCTCTGGCCGACGCGATAGCCGGTGTCGTTGGCCGGCGTCGCGTGCGCCGCTGGGGCGTTTGGCGCATGCGTGGCTTCGACCCGGCGATTCAGGTGCAGCAGCACCTGTTCCGGCAGCTCCGACAGGAAGCGCGAGGGATAGCCGTAGCGCACCTGGCCGTGCAGCATGCGCGACTGTGCGTGGGTGAGATAGAGCCGCCGACGCGCGCGGGTGATCGCCACGTACATCAGGCGCCGCTCTTCCTCCAGGCCGTTTTCCTCCTGCGCACTCTGCTCGTGCGGGAACAAACTCTCTTCCAGTCCGGTGATGAACACCGTGTGGAATTCCAGACCCTTCGCCGCGTGCACCGTCATCAGTTGCAGCGCGTCCTGGCCGACGCCGGCCTGGTGCTCGCCGGCCTCGAGCGCGGCGTGGGCGAGGAACGCGTCCAGCGTGTTGTCTTCCGATTCCTCTGAAAACAGCGCCGCGGCGTTGACGAGTTCGTTGAGGTTCTCCAGGCGGTCGGCGCCGTCCTTGTCGGCGCGGTAATAGTCGGCCAGACCCGAAGCCTCGATCACGTGGTCGATGGTCTCGGCGAGCGTGAGGCCGGCGGTGGCTTGCTTGATGTCCTCGATCAGCTTGGCGAAACCGGCAACCTTGCCGCCGCCCGTGCACGCGGCCTGCCACAGGCTGGCCCCCGAGCGCGCGGCGGTGTCGGCGAGCTGCTCCAGCGTTCTTGCGCCGATGCCGCGCGTGGGGAAATTCACCACGCGCAAAAAGGCGCCGTCGTCCTCCGGGTTGGTCAGCAGGCGCAGGTAGGCGAGCGCGTGCTTGATTTCCTGGCGCTCGAAGAAGCGCAGGCCGCCGTACACGCGGTAGGCGACGCCGGCCGAGAACAGTGCGTGCTCGAGCACGCGCGACTGCGCGTTCGAGCGGTACAGCAGCGCCATGTCGGCAAACGCAACGCCCTCGCGGTTGAGCGCTTTCGCCTCGTCGACGACGAAGCTCGCCTCGTCCTGGTCGGAATAGGCTTCAAAGATGCGGATCGGTTCACCTTCGCCCTCGGCGGTCCACAGGTTCTTGCCCAAACGGTGCGCGTTCTGGGATATCAGCGTGTTGGCGGCGGTGAGGATATGGCCGTGGCTGCGGTAGTTCTGCTCCAGCTTGATCACGTTGCCGTGCGCGAACTCGCGCTCGAACGCGGCCATGTTGGCCGTGTCGGCGCCGCGGAAGGCGTAGATCGACTGGTCGTCGTCGCCGACCGCGAACAGCGCCGTGTGCGGCCCGGCGAAGAGCTTGAGCCAGCGATACTGCAGCGTGTTGGTGTCCTGGAACTCGTCGATCAGGATGTGCTTGAAGCGATCCTGGTAGTGCTGGCGCAGTGGCTCGTTGCGGTACAGCAGTTCGTAAGAGCGCAGCAGCAGCTCGGGGAAGTCCGCCACGCCCTCGCGCTGGCATTGCGCGTCGTAGGCCTCGTACAGCTCGGCCAGCCGCATCGAGTAATCGTCGTAGGCGTCGGCGTCGCGCGCACGGCGGCCGGCTTCCTTGTGGCCGTTGATGAACCACTGCACCTTCTTCGGCTCGTATTTCTCGGTGTCGACGTTCATCGCCTTCATCAGGCGCTTGATCGCCGAGAGCTGGTCGGCCGAGTCGAGGATCTGGAACGACTGCGGCAGGCCGGCTTCGCGCCAGTGCGTGCGCAGCAGCCGGTTGGCCAGGCCGTGGAAGGTGCCGACCCACATCCCACGCGTATTAATCGGCAGCATCGCCGAGATGCGCGTGAGCATTTCCTTCGCCGCCTTGTTGGTGAAGGTCACCGCGAGGATGCCGTGCGGCGACACCTGATTCGATTGTATGAGCCAGGCGATGCGCGTGGTCAGCACGCGCGTCTTGCCCGAGCCGGCACCCGCGAGGATCAGCGCGGATTCGTGCGGGAGCGTCACCGCGGCGCGCTGTTCGGGGTTGAGGGTGTCGAGCAGGGAGGCCATGCAGGGGTAAAATCCGGCGGTCAAACGTGAATTATAAGGGGACCGTCATGGTGAAAATCCTGTTCTTCGGCGACCTGGTCGACACGCTCGGCATGGCATCCGACGAAATCGCGCTGCCTGCGGATGTCACCGACGTCGAACGCCTACTGTTCGTGCTGGCCAAGCGCGGCGAGTTGTGGAAGAAGATGCTGCTCGGCAATCCCAAGCTCAACGTCACCATCAACAAGCAGTTCGCCGAGAAATCCTCGCCGGTGAAGGACGGCGACGAGATCGCGCTGGTCGGCTTCGCCGTCGTCTGACCCGCTTGCCGTGGATCGGCTCGGGGCGATCCGCAACATGCTCCGGGTGTCGGAGCGGATCGTCTCGTCCGGCCAGCCGACCGCTGCGCAGTTCGCCGACATCGCCCGCGCCGGCTTCGAGGCGGTGATCAACCTCGCCATGCCGGAGTCCGACGGCGCGCTCGCCGACGAGCGCGCCATCGTCGAAGCGCTCGGCCTGTGCTACGTCCACATTCCCGTGCCCTTCGACGCACCGGAGACCCGTCACCTCGACGCCTTTTTCGCGGCGATGAACGCGCTGGCGGGGCGTCGCGTGTGGGTGCACTGCGCGCTCAACTGGCGGGTGTCAGCGTTTCTCTACCTGTACCACCGGCGCGTGCTGGGCCTGCCGGACGCCGAAGCACGGCGGGCGATGTGGCCGGGATGGACCCCGGACCCGGTGTGGCGGGCCTTCATCGAGCAGGCCGAATAGGACGGGGGAGTCGGAAAAGAGAAGGGCGGCCGTCAGGCCGCCCTTCTCCCTTGAGTCGTGAGGCGAGTTACTTGCCCTTGTTCGCGATCATGTCCTGGATCAGCGGCGCCAGGATCAGCTCCATGGCGAAGCCCATCTTGGCGCCCGGCACCACGATGGTGTTGCGGCGCGACATGAAGGAGTTCGGGATCATGTTCAGGAGGTAGGGGAAGTCGACGCCCTTGGGCTCGCGGAAGCGGATGACGATGAAGCTCTCGTCCGGCGTCGGGATGTCGCGCGAGATGAAGGGGTTGGAGGTGTCGACGGTCGACACGCGCTGGAAGTTGATGTCGGTGCGCGAGAACTGCGGGGTGATGTAGTTCACGTAATCCGGCATGCGGCGCAGGATGGTGTCGACGATGACGTCGGCGGAGTAGCCGCGCTCGGCACCGTCGCGGTGGATCTTCTGGATCCATTCGAGGTTGACGATGGGTACCACGCCGATGCCGAGGTCGACGTGCTTGGACACGTCGACGCTGTCGGTCTTCACCAGGCCGTGCAGGCCTTCATAGAACAGCACGTCGGAGCCGCCGGGGAGGTCTTCCCAAGGGGTGAATTCGCCCGGGTTGAGGCTGGTGTTCAGGCGCTTGTTGTGCTCGGCGGCTTCCTCGTCGCTGTGGATGTAGTAACGGCGCTTGCCGCCACCGGTTTCGCCGTAGGTCTTGAACAGATCGGCCAGCTTGTCGAAGTGGTTGGACTGCGGGCCGAAATGGCTGAAGTGCTTGTTGCCTTCGGCTTCCGCCTTCTTCACGGCCTCCTTGAACTCGACGCGCGACAGCGCGTGGAAGCTGTCGCCCTCGATCACGGCAGCGTTGATCTTCTCGCGCAGGAAAATGTGCTCGAAAGCGCGCTTGACGGTGGTGGTGCCGGCGCCGGACGAACCCGTGACCGCGATGACGGGATGCTTCTTGGACATGCTGGGACTCCCTGAAGGATGGCTGAAAACGAATGCTAAACCGCCGCATTTTACCCGCAAGGGGCAGGCCGTGGTAGTAGAGGCGCTGAAGCCCTGAAGGATCGCGATGCCCCTTGTGGGTACTCCGGTCCACGATGCGCTCTTGTGCCCGTCAGGGTGTGAAGCGCATGTGGAGTCGTATGCGCCAACTACCACGCACTACCCGCGCCGGGCAGGCCTTGTCACCCGCGGGGCAGGTCGTCGCAGAGCGAGCGCTTACATCGCGAATTCCAGACGTTCCTGGACCTTGTCCAGCGCCGCCGCGGCACAGGCGCGGTCCTTGTCGCCGCCGGGCGCGCCCGAGACGCCCACCGCGCCGATCAGGCTGCCGGCGGCGCGGATCGGCAGCGCGCCATCCATCACGATCAGGCCGCCGATGTGGTTGAGTTCGGGACGGATGTCGGCGCGCGCGCTGCGGAATTCGCCGGTATCGCTGCCTGACATCACCGCCATGCCGGCCTTGCGCTCGGCGATTTCCAGGGTGTGGCGCGCGGCCAGGCTGTCGCGCAGCGCGACCTGCAGGTTGCCGGCGCGGTCGAGCACCACCGCCGAAACGTTGTAGCCGTCCTTGCGGCAGGCTTCGACCGAGGCCATCGCGATGTCGCGCGCGAGTTCGAGACTGATCTGTTTGACCGGCAGGACGTCGGCGGCGTGGGCGGGCAGGGCGGCGGCAACGAGGGCGAGGGGCAGCAGGGGTTTCATCAGGTCTCCTTGGTGTTTTCAGGGTGGAAATCGCACCGACCCGGGCCGGCGTCAGGGGTTCCCGCGGCGCGCGGCCGCCGCCGGGCGGGCGGTATAATTGCGGGCTTGATTCCAAGCGGTTGCCGCAATGCAAGAAAAATACCTTCCCCAGGACATCGAACGCGCCGCGCAGGCGAAGTGGGCGCACACCCAGGCTTTCCGCGCGGCCGACGATGCCGACCGCCCCAAGTATTACTGCCTGTCGATGTTCCCGTATCCGTCGGGCAAGCTGCACATGGGCCACGTGCGCAACTACACCATCGGCGACGTGCTCGCGCGCTACCACGCGATGCGCGGCTTCAACGTCATGCAGCCGATGGGCTGGGACGCCTTCGGCCTGCCGGCGGAGAACGCCGCGATCGCCAACGGCGTGCCGCCGGCGAAGTGGACCTACGCCAACATCGACCACATGCGCGCGCAGCTCAAGGCGCTGGGCTTTGCCATCGACTGGTCGCGCGAGCTCGCCACCTGCAAGCCCGACTATTACCGCTGGGAGCAGTGGCTGTTCACGCGGCTGTTCGAGAAGGGCGTGATCTACAAGAAAATGGCGACGGTCAACTGGGACCCGGTCGATGCGACCGTGCTCGCCAACGAGCAGGTGATCGACGGCCGCGGCTGGCGCTCGGGCGCGCTGGTCGAAAAACGCGACATCCCGATGTACTTTTTCCGCATCACCCAGTACGCCGACGAATTGCTGACGGGCCTCGACACCCTGCCGGGCTGGCCCGAGCGGGTGAAGACCATGCAGGCCAACTGGATCGGCAAGAGCACCGGCGTACGCCTCGCCTTCCCGTACACGCTCGACGGCCACGACGAAAAACTTTGGGTATTCACCACCCGTGCCGACACCCTCATGGGCGTGACCTTCGTCGCGGTCGCTGCCGAGCATCCGCTCGCCACCCGCGCCGCCGCGAACAACCCCGCGCTCGCAGCGTTCATCGCCGAATGCAAGCAGGGCAGCGTGGCCGAAGCCGACATGGCGATGATGGAAAAGAAGGGCATGGACACCGGCCTGAAAGTCACCCACCCGCTCACCGGCGAAGAGGTGCCCGTCTGGGTCGGCAACTACGTGCTGATGAGCTACGGCGAAGGCGCGGTGATGGCGGTGCCAGCGCACGACGAGCGCGACTTCGGCTTTGCGCAGAAATTCAAGCTGCCGATCAAACAGGTGATTGGGGTTGAAGGCGAGACCTTCTCGCTCGACGGCTGGGCCGAGTGGTACGGCGACAAGACGCGCGGCCGCTGCGTGAACTCGGGCAAGTACGATGGTCTCGGCTACGAAGCTGCGGTCGACGCCATCGCCGCCGACCTCGCCGCCAAGGGCCTGGGCGAAAAGAAGACCCAGTTCCGCCTGCGCGACTGGGGCATCTCTCGCCAGCGCTACTGGGGCTGCCCGATCCCCATCATTCACTGCACGTCCTGCGGCGACGTGCCGGTGCCGGCCGAGCAATTGCCGGTGGTGCTGCCGGAGGACGTGGTGCCCGACGGCTCCGGCAACCCGCTCAACAAGCGCGCCGACTTCGTCCACTGCAGCTGCCCGAAGTGCGGCGGCGCGGCGCGGCGCGAGACCGACACCATGGACACCTTCGTCGAGTCGTCGTGGTACTACGCGCGCTACGCCTGCCCGGACTTCGCCGGCGGCATGCTCGATCAACGCGCCAACCGGTGGCTGCCGGTCGACCAGTACATCGGCGGCATCGAGCACGCGATCCTGCACCTGTTGTACGCGCGCTTCTTCCACAAGCTGATGCGCGACGAGGGCCTGGTTGCGAGCGACGAGCCGTTCGCGAATCTCCTGACGCAGGGCATGGTCGTTGCCGACACCTATTACCGCGAGGACGCCGCCGGCAAGAAGACCTGGTTCAACCCGGCCGACGTCGAGACGAAGGACGGCGTCGCGGTGCTGAAATCCGACAGCCAGCCGGTGATCGTCGGCGGCACCGAGAAGATGTCGAAGTCGAAGAACAACGGCGTCGACCCGCAGGCCTTGATCGATGCCTACGGCGCCGACACCGCGCGACTATTCACCATGTTCGCCGCGCCGCCCGAGCAGAGTCTGGAATGGTCGGATGCGGGCGTCGAGGGTGCGCACCGCTTCCTCAAGCGGCTGTGGAAAACGGTCTACGAGCACGTGCAGGGCGGCGTGGTCGCGGCGTTCGCAGGCGGTGAGCTGCCGGAGGCGGCCAAAGCCTTGCGTCGCCAGCTGCACCAGACCATCCAGAAAGTCGGCGACGACATCGAGCGCCGCAAGCAGTTCAACACCGCGATCGCCGCGGTGATGGAGCTGATGAACGCACTCGGCAAGCTTGACGGTGACGATGCCATGACGCGCAGCGTGCGCCAGGAAACCCTCGAAGCTGCCGTCGCGATGCTCGCGCCCATCGTGCCGCATATCGCCGGGGCGCTCTATGCGGAACTCAAGCCGGCCGCCGCGCTGGCGTGGCCCGCGGTCGACGAGGCCGCGCTGGTGCAGGACGAGATCGAGCTGATGCTGCAGGTCAACGGCAAGCTGCGCGGGTCGCTGCGGGTGCCGGCCGCGGCCGACAAGGCGGCGATCGAGGCCGCGGCGCTGGCGAGCGAGGCGGCGCAGAAATACCTCGAAGGCCAGGCGCCCAAGAAAGTCGTCGTCGTGCCTGGCCGTTTGGTTAATATCGTCGTATGACACGCCGACTGTTTCTCGCCGCCCTGCCTGCCGTGCTGCTCGCCGGCTGTGGTTTCCAGCTGCGCCGGCTCGACGGCATTCCGTTCGCCACGCTGTACATCGATGCGCCGGCCGGCAGCGCAGTGGCGCAGCGCATCCGCAGCGTGCTCGCGCGGAACCGCAACACCCGCCTGGTCGCCACGGCGGCCGAGGCCGAGGCGACCCTGCACCTCAGCCAGGAAGCGCGCAGCAAGACCATCCTCTCGCTGTCCGGCGCCGGCCGCGTCACCGAATACCGGCTCGGGCTCACGCTGCGCTACAGCGTGAGCGGGCGCGAGGGCGCGGCGCTCGCCGCCGAGGAAACGATCGAACTGGCGCGCGACCTGACCTACGACGACGCGCAGATTCTCGCCAAGGGCGCCGAGGAAGAATTGCTTTACCGCGACATGGACGAGAACGCCGCCCTGCGCATCGTGCGCCGTTTGCAGGCGCTGAAACCCGCCAACGCCGCTTCAACTTGAACGTCCCCGCCGACCGCCTGCCCGACCAACTCGCCCGCGGCCTCGCGCCGCTGTACGTGGTGGTGGGCGACGAACCGCTGGCGGCGCAGGAGGCGGGCGACGCGATCCGCGCCGCCGCACGCGCGGCAGGCCACAGCGAACGCAGCGTCCACACGGTCCAGGGCCGCTACAACTGGCAGGGTCTGTTCGCCGGCGGCGACAACCTGTCGCTGTTCGCCGAGCGACGCCTCACCGAGATCCGCATCCCCTCCGGCAAGCCTGGCGTCGACGGCGCCAAGGCGCTGGAGGCCTATGCCGGCAAGCTGCCCCCCGACACGCTGACGCTCATCAGCCTGCCGGGCCTCGACTGGAAGACGATGCAGAGCCGCTGGTTCGCCGCGCTGGCGTCCAAGGGGGTCGTGGTCGAGGCGAAGCCGGTCGACCGTGCGCGGTTGCCTGAATGGATCGCGTGCCGGCTGGCGAAGCAGAGCCTGCGCGCCGAGCCTGCCGCGCTGGAATTCCTTGCCGACCAGGTCGAGGGCAATCTGCTGGCGGCGCAGCAGGAAATCGACAAGCTCGCCTTGCTGCTGCCGCCCGGCAACGTGACGCTGGCCGACGTCGAGCACGCGGTGGTCGACGTCAGCCGGCTCGAGGCCGACGCGCTCGCCGACGCGCTCTACGCCGGGGACGGCGCGCGCTTCGCTCAGGTCGTGACCGATCTGAAAGACAGCGGCGAGGCGGTGCCGGCGATCCTGTGGCAGGTGACGTCCGCGGTGACGCTGCTGCTCAGGCTAAAATGGGCGCTGGATCAGGGCGACAGCCTGCCCGGCCTGATGCGCACGCTGTGGGGCCGCGACAAGCAGCGTGCGCCGCAGATCGAACGGGCGCTGCAGCGGCTGAAGCGGACGCAGATCGAGGCGGCGCTCGCCGACCTCGCGCTGATCGACCGCCAGGCCAAGGGGCTGGAGCGGACCGGCGACCCCTGGGAGACGCTGCTGCGGGTCGGCACCACGCTCGCGGCAGACCGGCCCGGCAACAGGACACGATGATGGACGTGAAACAGTACATGCAGACGGTGGGGAAACAGGCGCGCGAGGCTTCGCGCGCGATCGCCCGCGCCGACACCAACCAGAAGAACCGTGCCCTCCTCGCGATGGCGGCGGCGATCCGGCGCGACGCCGCGAAGCTGCTGGAGGCCAACGCGCGCGACATGGACCACGCGCGCGCCGCCGGCTACGACACGGCGCTGCTCGACCGCCTGCAGTTGACCGACAAGACCGTCGCCGGCATGGCCGAAGGCCTGGAGCAGATCGCCGCCTTGCCCGACCCGGTCGGCGAGATCGACGGTCTGAAGTTCCGCCCCTCGGGCATCCAGGTCGGCAAGATGCGCGTGCCGCTCGGCGTCATCGGCATCATCTACGAAGCGCGTCCCAACGTGACGGCGGATGCCGCCGGGCTGTGCCTGAAATCCGGCAACGCCGCGATTCTGCGCGGCGGCTCCGAGGCGCTGCACTCCAACCAGGCGGTCGCCGCCTGCGTGCGCGAAGGCCTGGAGGTCGCCGGCCTGCCGGCGACGGTGGTGCAGGTGATCGAGACGACCGACCGCGCGGCGGTGGGCGAGCTCATCACCCTGAAGGACTACGTCGACGTCATCGTGCCGCGCGGCGGCAAGGGCCTGATCGAGCGCATCACCGGCGAGGCGCGGGTGCCGGTGATCAAGCACCTGCACGGCAACTGCCACGTGTATGTCGACGATCGCGCCGACCTCGCCAAGGCGCTGAAGATCGTCGAGAACGCCAAGACCCAGCGCTACGGCACCTGCAACACCACCGAATCGCTGCTGGTGGCGCGTGGGGTCGCCGCGGCTGCGCTGCCCGAGATCGGGAAGATGCTGGCCGGCAAGGGCGTCGAAATGCGCGGCTGCCCCGAGGCGCTGGCGATCCTCAAGAGTGCTGGCGTTGCCGCTGACAAGCTCAAGGCTGCGACCGAAGCCGACTGGTACGAAGAGTATCTCGGCCCCATCATCGCGGTGAAAGTCGTTGCCGACATCGACGAGGCGATGACCCACATCAACACCCACGGCTCGCAGCACACCGACGCCATCGTCACCGAGGACTACGGCCGCGCGCGCCGTTTCCTGCGCGAGGTCGATTCGGCGAGCGTGGTGGTCAACGCCTCGACGCGCTTCGCCGACGGTTTCGAGTACGGACTCGGTGCCGAGATCGGCATTTCGACCGACAAGATCCACGCGCGCGGCCCGGTCGGCCTGGAAGGCCTGACCAGCCAGAAGTGGGTCGTGCTGGGAGACGGCCACGTCCGCGGTTGAGGCTTTGCCGCCCCTCGGCGTCTTCGGCGGCACTTTCGATCCGATCCACTACGGGCACCTGCGTCTGGCCGAGGACATGGCCGACGCGCTCGGGCTCGAGCGCGTGCTATTCATTCCCGCCGGACAGCCGCCGCATCGCGGCGCGCCGCGCACCGAAGCGCGCCACCGGCTGGCGATGGTGCGCCGCGCCGTCGCCGGCAATCCGCGCTTCGTCGCCGACGCGCGCGAGATCGAACGCGCCGCGCCGAGCTACACCGTCGACACGCTGGCCGCATTGCGCGCGGAACTCGGCGACGAACGCCCGCTCTGGCTGCTGCTGGGCGCCGACGCCTTTCTCGGCCTGCCGACCTGGCACGACTGGCGGCAGCTGTTCGACCTGGCGAACCTGGCGGTGGCGACGCGTCCGGGGGCGTCGCTGACCGAAGCAATGCCGGCCGCACTGAAGGCCGAACTGGCGCAGCGGCAGGACACGGCGGGGCCCGCCGGCGCCGTGCGGCTGCGCGACACGCCGCCGCTCGACATTTCCGCCACCGCCATCCGCGACACCCTCGCCCGGCATCGCAGCGCACGTTACTGGCTGCCCGACGCCGTGCTCGACTATATTCAGGAACAGAAGCTCTACGCATGAACATCGAAGACAAAGTCAAACTCATCGTCGCCGCCCTCGAGGACATCAAGGGGCGCGACATCACCGTGCTCGACACCAGCAGGCTTACCTCGCTGTTCGAGCGCATGGTGATCGCCAGCGGCGACTCCAACCGCCAGACCCGCGCGCTCGCCGACAACGTGCGCGAGAAGGTCAAGGCCGCCGGCGAGCACGTCGGCAACACCGAGGGCGAGGACAGCGGCGACTGGGTGCTGCTCGACCTCGGCGAGGTGATCGTCCACGTGATGCTGCCGGCGGTACGCGTGCACTACAACCTTGAAGAATTGTGGGGCGCCGGCCAGGCCGCGCGCGCACGGCACATCCAGGCCGACCATTGAAGCTGACGCTCATCGCCGTCGGCCACAAGATGCCCGGCTGGATCGCGGCCGGCTACGACGACTACGCGCGGCGCATGCCGCCCGACCTGCCGCTCGCGCTCGTCGAGATCAAGCCCGGCCATCGCGTCGCCGGCGAGGATGGCGCGCGGGCGCGGCAGGTCGAAGCCGAGCGCATCCTCGCCGCGCTGCCGGCGGGCTGCGTGCCGGTGGCGCTCGACGAGCGCGGCACGCAGGTGACGACGCGCGAGCTCGCGGGCTGGCTGGAAACCTGGATGGCCGAAGGGGTATCGCCGGCTTTCGTCATCGGCGGCGCCGACGGCCTCGACGACAGCGT
Source organism: Pseudomonadota bacterium (assembly GCA_041694715.1). Classification (GTDB taxonomy): domain Bacteria; phylum Pseudomonadota; class Gammaproteobacteria; order Burkholderiales; family Thiobacillaceae; genus Thiobacillus. The sequence goes on from JBGFSF010000022.1 coordinate 185,590, forward strand.
GAAGGCGCGCGCCCGCAAGACCCTCGGCCTGTCGAGGCTCACGCTGCCGCACGCCCTGGCGCGGGTGATGCTGGCCGAGCAACTCTACCGTTCCGCCTGTATCATCAAGGGGCATCCCTACCACCGCGACTGACACCGATACCAACATGCTGGTCGACAAACGCATCTACCTCGCCTCGCAATCGCCGCGCCGGCGCGAACTGCTGAAGCAGATCGGCGTCGATTTCGACGTGCTCTCGCTGCGCGTCGTGTCGGGGCGTCTCGACGTCGTCGAAATCCCGCAGCCGGGCGAGGCGGCGGCCGACTTCGCGCAGCGCATGGCGACCGAGAAGGCCGCCTGCGGCTGGCGCGCGGTCGACATGCGCCGCCTGCTGCGCTTCCCGGTGCTGGGCGCCGACACCGTCGTCGAGATCGACGGCGACATCCTCGGCAAGCCGAACGGCCGTGCCGAGGCGCAGGCCATGCTGGCGCGCCTGGCCGGCCGCGAGCATCGCGTCCACACCGCGGTCGCAGTCGAGCACGAAGGCCGCCGCGAACTGCGCCTGTCGAGCAGCCGGGTGCGGCTGGCGCCGCTCGACCCGGTGGCGATCCAGCGCTATCTGGAAAGCGGCGAATACCTCGGCAAGGCCGGGGCCTACGCCATCCAGGGACGGGCCGCCGCCTTCGTCGAATACGTCGAGGGCAGCTACAGCGGCATCATGGGCTTGCCGTTATACGACACGGCGGTGTTGCTGCGGACTTTCGGCCTCGACGTCTGATTTCGTTTTCAAACCCAAGCGGAGGCCGCGCGTCCGCTTGGGTCTGAAAATTGAATAGGGTGGTGACATGAGCGAAGAGATCCTCGTCAACGTCACGCCGCAGGAAACGCGCGTCGCCGTCATGCACCTGGGCGCTGTCCAGGAACTGCACATCGAGCGCGCGCAATGCCGCGGACTGGTCTCCAACATCTACATGGGCCGGGTGGTGCGCGTGCTGCCGGGCATGCAGTCGGCCTTCATCGACATCGGGCTCGAGCGCGCAGCCTTCCTGCACGTCGCCGACATCTGGGAAGAGCGCCACGGCAACGAGCCGGAGCGTCCGATCGAGCAGATCCTGCACGACGGCCAGACGCTGATGGTGCAGGTGATCAAGGACCCCATCGGCACCAAGGGCGCGCGGCTCTCCACCCAGATCAGCTTCGCCGGACGCTACCTCGTCTACCTGCCGCAGGAATCGCACATCGGCATTTCGCAGAAGATCGAGGGCGAGGAGGAGCGCGAGCACCTGCGGCAGAAGCTGCACGAGCTGATGCCGGCCGACGTCACCGGCGGCTTCATCGTGCGCACCATGGCGGAAAGTGCCGAGGACGCGGAGATCGAGGCCGACATCGATTACCTGCGGCGGCTGTGGACGCGCATCAAGGAGCGCGGCAACTGCACCGTGCCCTGCCTCCTGTACCAGGACCTCGACCTGTCGCTGCGCGTGCTGCGCGACTTCGTCAACCGCGACACCGGCCGCATCCTCATCGACTCGCGCGAGACGTACCAGCGCATGCTCGACTTCGCGTTGAGCTACACCCAGGCCGTCGCCGACAAGCTGCAACACTACGGCGCCGACCGTCCGCTCTACGACGTGTACGGTATCGAGGACGAGATCGCCAAGGCGCTCGGCCGCCGCGTCGACCTCAAGTCCGGCGGCTACCTCATCATCGACCAGACCGAGGCGCTGACCACGGTCGACGTCAACACCGGCGGCTTCGTCGGCGCGCGCAACTTCGACGACACCATCTTCAAGACCAACCTCGAAGCCGCGCAGGCGATCGCGCGCCAGCTGCGCCTGAGGAATCTCGGCGGCATCATCATCATCGACTTCATCGACATGGACAACGCCGAGCACCAGGAGGCGGTGCTCACCGAACTGAAGAAGGCGCTCGCGCGCGACCCCACCCGCACCACGGTCAGCGGCTTCTCCACCCTGGGCCTGGTCGAGATGACGCGCAAGCGGACCCGCGAGTCGCTCGCGCACGTGCTGTGCGAACCCTGTCCCACCTGCCAGGGCCGCGGCGAGATCAAGACCGCGCAGACCGTGTGCTACGACGTGCTGCGCGAGATCCTGCGCGAGGCGCGCCAGTTCAGCGCGCGCGAATACCGCATCGTCGCTGCGCAGAGCGTGATCGACCTCTTCCTCGACGAGGAGTCCGGCAGCCTCGCCCAGTTGATCGAGTTCATCGGCAAGCCGGTGTCGCTGCAGGTCGAAACGACCTACCCGCAGGAGCAGTACGACATCATTTTGTTGTGAGGGTCAGGGGTCAGGGGGGGCGTGATTGTTTCATCTGACGAATCCTCAATCTCCGGTGATATGAAAACCCGCCCGCCCAGCTATTGGCCCACCGCCTGTGACGAACTCGCCGCCGCCGACCCGGTGATGGCAGCGCTCATCGCGCGCTATCCGGACTGCGTGCTCGGCAACCGCGGCGATCCCTTCCAGACGCTCGCGCGCGCTATCGTCGGCCAGCAGATCTCGGTGAAGGCGGCCGACAGCATCTGGGCGCGTTTCGCGGCGCTGGCCGGGACCGTGGCGCCGGCGCGCGTCGCGGTGATCGACCCGGACGCACTCGCGGCGTGCGGCTTGTCGCGCCGCAAGGTCGAGTATCTGGTCGATCTCGCCGGGCACTTTCTCGACGAACGCATCGAGCCTGCGCGCTGGAAGACGATGGACGACGAAGCGGTGATCGCTGAACTCGTCGACGTGCGCGGTATCGGCCGCTGGACCGCCGAGATGTTCCTCATTTTCAACCTGCGCCGGCCTGACGTCTGGCCGGTCGACGACATCGGCCTGCAGAAGGCCGTCGCGCTGCATTACCTCGGCGGCGAGCGGCCGACGCCGAAATTGCTGCGCCAGCACGGCGAGCGCCACGCGCCCTGGCGCACCGTCGCGACCTGGTACCTGTGGCGCAGCCTCGATCCGGTGGTGGTGCAGTACTGAATGAAAAAGCGGCCCGCGGGCCGCTTTTTCTCGGACAGGCAGACGGATCAGGCCCGGCCCTTGCGCCACGGGCCTTCGATCACCAGCGTGAGGCCGGGGTTTTGCATGTTGACGAACATGAAGCGGCCGTTGTGCGAGAAGCAGCCGCCGGCGAACTCGGAGCCGTTGCCGATTGCGTTCTCCGCCACCCTGAACAGCTCGCCTCTCGAATTCACACCGACGATGTTGTTGCCGCCGGCGCCGTCTTCGTACAGATAGAGACGGCCGTCGGGGCCAACGGTGAGGTTGTCGGGCGCTTCCAGCACGCTGGCGTCGGTCGATTCGACGATCAGGGTGACGGCATTGGCGGCCGGGTCGTAGGCCCAGACCTGGCCCTTGCCGAGGTCGCCGCCGTTGGAGCAGACGAAGTAGACGCGGCCGTCGGCGTACCACACGCCTTCGCCGCGCGAGAACTTGGCAGCGCCCTTCGCATGCGCCTCGTAGCGCACGCTGTCGGTGTCGGGGTCGACGTTGTCGATGTCCACCCATTCGCAGGCGAGCGGGTGATTCAGCAGGCCGAGGAAGCCGGTCTTGGTGTCGGCGGCCGGGTAGTCGCGCAGCTTCAGCGCCTGCAATTTGCCGCCGGCCATGAGCTTGCCCGGCTCGTGGGGGATGAAGCGATAGAAGCAGCTGTCGCCGCGGTCCTCGGTCTGGTAGACGATGCCGGTCTTCGGGTCGTTGGCGGTCGCTTCGTGGTTGAAGCGGCCCATGGCGACGAGGGGCTCGGCCATCACCGGGCCGCTTGCGTTGGCCGGCACTTCGAACACGTAGCCGTGGCGCTTCTGGTAGCCGGTGGCGGTGCCGGAAGGAAGCGAGACGTTTTCCTCGCAGCTGAGCCAGGTGCCCCACGGGGTCAGGCCGCCGGCGCAGTTGTTGTTGGTGCCGCCGAGCGAGGCGAAGTCGCGCACCAGATGCCCCTTTTCGTCGAGGACCAGGGTGGTGGTGCCGCCGTTGCACCAGGGGTCGTACTTCAGGTAGTCGGGCACGACCACGCCGGCGTGGTCGCCGAATTTGGCCTCGCGGTTGGACAGCTCGTGGTTGCGCACCAGGATTGTTGTGCCGCGCGGGCCGCGGTAGGCGGCCATGCCGTCGTGGTCGCCGGGGACACGGCTGCCGTCGCTCATGGTCTGGCCGGTCCACGACACGACCCAGTAGCGGAAGTCCTTCGGCAGCGAGATCAGCGGCAGGTTGCGGTAGTCGAAGGCGAGGCTGCCGTCGAGACGGTAGGACACCAGTTCGTGGCTGTTGAGCGGCAGGGCCGCGGCGAGCGGGCCGAAGCCGGGGCCGAAGGCCGGCGCGCCGGTGGCGGCACGGCTGTAGAACGCGGCGAGCGGCGCCAGCAGGGCGCCGGCACCGGCAAGTTTCATGAAATCGCGACGGGAAGCGGACATCGAAAAATCCTCCTGATTGTGGAACGGTTGGCGTGGGACAGGCGCTGGATGGCAGCGCACCGTTCCGCAATCATGGAGACAGTATGTGACAGATTTTCGCGGGCGGGCAACGCCCGTGCGGCTCAGGACGCGGCGAACTCGGCGATCACCGGTGCGTGATCGGACGGCCGCTCGAGCTTGCGCATGTCGCGATCGATGGTGCTCGCGGTGCAGGCGGCGGCGAGCGGCGCGGAAAGCAGGATGTGGTCGATGCGCAGCCCGTGGTTGCGGCGGAAGCCCATCATGCGGTAGTCCCACCAACTGAAGGTTTTTTCGGGCTGCTCGAACAGACGGAAGCTGTCCTGCAAGCCCAGCGCGAGCAGCGCGCGGAATTTCTCGCGTTCGGGCTCCGACACCAGCACCGCGCCTTCCCAGGCCTTGGGGTCGTGCACGTCGCGGTCCTCGGGGGCGACGTTGTAGTCGCCGAGCACGGCGAGCTTGGGATGGCGCGCGAGCTCGTCCTTCAGCCACGCGGCGAGCGCGTCGAACCAGCCGAGCTTGTACGGATACTTGTCGGAATCGAGCGCCTGGCCGTTGGGGCAGTACACGCACACCAGGCGCACGCCGTCGACGGTGGCAGCGATCACGCGCTTCTGTTCGTCGTCGAGACCGGGTATGCCGATCTGCACCTCGGTCGGTTCGCTGCGGCTGACGATGGCGACACCGTTGTAGGTCTTCTGTCCGGCGAACACGGCGCGGTAGCCGGCGGCTTCCAATTCGGCGACGGGGAAGGCGTCGTCGGTAAGCTTGGTTTCCTGCAGACACACCGCGTCGGGTTGGCGGGTGGCGAGAAATTCCAGCAGCTGCGGCAGGCGGACCTTGAGGGAGTTGACGTTCCAGGCGGCGATTTTCATGGCGGCGAGTTTACCGCAGCGCCGCGCGGGCCGCTCAGCGCAGCGTGCGCGCCAGCTGCGTCATGATCGCCTCGGCGTGGGCGAGCAGGTCCTCGACCGCGTCGGGGGCTTCGAGGCCGCGCGCGGGCCGGAACACCAGCAGCACGCTGTCGCGCAGCTCGACGTAAGTGCCCGGGTGAGCCTGCAGCGGGCGGATCAGCTCGGGTGTGAGACAGGCGCGCACGCGCGCCGCGTCGTCGCCGTAGACGCGGGTGTGTCTGACGAACTCGGCGTCGACGCCGGCGACGTCGACTTCGCGGTAGTCGGCCACCAGATAGCGCTCGAGGTAGTCGCCCGGGGTAAGCGCGAGGTTGGGCAGCGCGGCCGAGGCCTCGTCGCACAAGCGCAGGATGGCGAGGGTGTGGCGGTGCTCGACGTAGTACTCGGGTGCAGCGGTGTGGCTGTAGTCGAACAGCTTCACGTGGGCGTCGCCGCGCAGGCCGGTCATCACGTTCCATTCCTGACGGTTGGCGCCGCGCCGCAGGTAGACGAAGTCGTGGCGGTTGAGCACGGCGGCGACGGCGGGCGCGAACTTCAGGCCGAGGCGCATGGCGAGCGCCGCCATGTCGGCTTCGCGCGCGCCATGCGTGGCCGGCTCGCGCACGAAGCGCTGGTCCTGCATGCGCGTCGCGAACGGATGCGCGGTGAAGGGGTGGAAGCGGTCGAGGCCGTGGATCTCCAGCGGCCGGTCCTGCTGCACGTGTTCCTCCTGCAGTTCGTGCAGGTATTCGAGCGTGGTGCGGTCGATGATGTGGCTCGATTCGTTGAGCGCGAGGCTGACGCCGGCCGTCTGCGGCACGCGCGAGAGCGCGCGGTCGAGCGGCAGCAGGTTGAAACCGGTGAGCGAGCCGAGCGAGAGCTGCGTCTGCGGGCGGCCGCCCGTGCGCTCTTCCTTCACGCGGATCACCGGGCTGCAGAACATGCCGCAGATCGCCGTGCCGGTGGCGGCGAGGAACTGGCGGAAGGAAATGCGCCCCGCCAGCACCATGCGCACCGACGGCGTGAGCAGGTAGGTGTTCATCAGCAGCTGCGCCGCCACGCCGATGAGGATGCCGGTCAGGAGGTCGGTCGCAAGGATCGCGGCGATGGTAACGACGAAGATCGCGAACTGGTCGAGCCCGATCGCGGCGGTCTTGCTGAAGACCTTGAGTTCGCACAGGCGCCAGCCGACGTAGACGATGACCGCGCCGATCGCCGCCAGCGGAATGCGGCCGATGAGCCCGACCGCGAAGAACAGGAACACGATGAGGAACATCGCGTTGTAGAAATTCGCCCACAGCGTGCGGCCGCCGGCGTCGATATTGGCGCGGCTCTTCACGCCGCCGGGGATGATGGTGAGCCCGCCCGCCAGGCTGGACAGCACGTTGGAAATCCCCATCGCGCGCAGCGTCACGTTGGGGCGCGACTTGCGCCGGTAGGGGTCGATCTTGTCGACCGCGCTGATGGTGGCGAGCGATTCGATGCTGTCGATCAGCGTCAGCGTGATCACCATCAGCACCACGCTGCCCCAGAGTTCGGGACGGCCGAACACGGTGTCGAAGGCGGGCAGCGTGAAGCCGCCTTCGAGCAGGTTGTCGGGCATGTGAATGAGATGCTGCGGCGCGAGCTGGAAGACGTAGCCCAGCACCACGCCGACCGCGCACACCGTCAGCGCCGGCGGCACGCGGCGCAGCCAGGCCAGATGCGTGCGGTTGAGGAAGAACATGAGGAACAGGCACAGCGCGCCGATCGCCAGTACCGAAGGCTCGATGCGCTGGAAACTGTCGGGCAGCTTGCCGATCGCGACCAGCATGGATTTTTCCGGCGGCGCGAGGTCCCCGAGCAGCGCCGGCACCTGCTTGATGATGATCATCAGCCCGATCGCCGCGAGCATGGCTTCGACCACGGTCACCGGCAGGAACATCGCGACCAGCTTGCCGGCGCGCAGCCAGGACAAGAGGATCATCACCACGCCGGTGAGGAAGATCGCGACCAGGATCAGCGGATAGCCGGCGGCGAGATCGCCGTCGCCCAGAAGCAGCATGCCGGCGAGCAGCGCCGGCGCGAGACCGGCGGCCGGGCCGCTGATGGTGGCGTAGGCGCCGCCGAGGAAGGGGAAGACGAGGCCGGCGATGATCGAGGAGACCAGCCCGGTGACGGGCGGCGCGCCCGAGGCGACGGCGATGCCGAGCGACAGCGGCAGCGAGACCAGCGCCACCTGCAGCCCGGCGAACAGGTCGTGGCGCCAGTGCTTCAGCCCGGCGAGTCCATTCTGCGGTTTTTCGTCCGGTTTCACTCCAACCTCCCCCAATTCTTCTTATTGGTGCGTTGGCGCCTGCAGGCAGGCGAGCGCAGTCGGCGTGTAACCTCTTGATCGGTATGGTTAATGCCGTGCGCGGCTGCAGATCACCTTAAAGGCGGCGCGGAAGGGGGTCAAGGCACGAAACACCCAGGCGGTCACTCGCCTGGAACTTTGTCGAAGTAACGGCGGGTCGCGTCGTTCAGTTGTCGCGGGCCGGCGCGGCGGGCGGGGCCGCCGGTGCTTCGGCGGCCGCGGGCGCTGCGGCCGGCTTGCCGGGGGCGGGCGACTTCGGATAGCCGGCCTTGTCGAGCAGGGCCTGCCACTGGCCGGTTTCAAAGCCGTCGATCTTGTCCTGGCCGACGACCAGCACCGGCACGTTCAGGCGGCCGGTGAGCTTCTGCAGGTCGGCGCGTGCTTCGGGGCTGGCCTGCGGGTCCTTGCCGGAGTAGGGCACGCCGCGTTCGCTCAGCAGCCGGCGCGCCTGGTCGCAGGGCGCGCCGCAGTCGGTGGCGAAGAGCGTGACCGGGAATTTCTCGCGCGCGGTCTTGGCCGAGTAGGACTCGCCGACCTCGATGACATTGCCCTTGAAGTTCTTCTGCTGGACTTTTCCGCTGCCGGGCGGCGGGGGCTGGTCGCTGTAGACCGTGCGGCCCTGCGCGTCCTTCCATTGATACAGCTGGGCGGCGGCAAGCGGCGCGCTGGCCAGCGCGAGGCACAAGGCCGACGCGATGAATCCCGGTTTCATGCTGGACTCCCGTAAAACAAGATCTCTTGCCTTAACGGCCATCCGTCCGTCGGGCTTTAAGCCAGGCGCGCATCAGGCCATGCCGTTGTGCCGCAGCAGGGCGTCGATGGTCGGCTCGCGGCCGCGGAAGGCCTTGAACGACTCGAGCGCAGGCCGCGCGCCGCCCTGGGCGAGGATCTCGCTCCAGAAGCGGTGGCCGACTTCCGGGTTCAGCACGCCGCCGTAGCCCTCGGCCTCGTCCTCGAACAGCGCGTAGGCGTCGGCGGAGAGCACTTCCGCCCATTTGTAGCTGTAGTAGCCCGCGGCGTAGCCGCCGGCGAAGATGTGCGAGAAGTTGTTGGGGAAGCGGTTGTACGCCGGCGGGATGATGACCGCGGTCTTTTTCCGGATGGCCTCGATCAGGTCCTGCGCGGTGCGGTCTCCGTGGGGGTCGAAGTCGTCGTGCAGGTGCATGTCGAAGCTGGCGAACTCGATCTGGCGCAGCGTCTGCAGGCCGGCCTGGAAGTTCTTCGCCGCGAGCATCTTGTCGAAGAGTGCGCGCGGCAGCGGCGCGCCGCTGTCGACGTGGGCCGTCATGTGCTTCAGCACGTCCCACTCCCAGCAGAAGTTCTCCATGAACTGGGAGGGCAGCTCGACCGCGTCCCATTCGACGCCGTTGATGCCGGACACGCCGAGTTCCTCGATCTGCGTTAGCAGGTGGTGCAGGCCGTGGCCGGTCTCGTGGAACAGCGTGATGACCTCGTCGTGCGTGAAGAGCGCGGGTTTGCCGCCCACCGGCGCCGAGAAGTTGCAGTTCAGGTACGCCACCGGGGTCTGGATGCCCTCGCGCTTCCTGCGGCGGGTGATGACGTCGTCCATCCACGCGCCGCCGCGCTTGGAGGCGCGCGCGTAGAGGTCGAGGTAGAACTGGCCGATGCGCTGGCCGGCGCGGTCGTAGAGCGTGTAGAACTTCACGTCCGGGTGCCACACGGGCGCCTTGTCCTCGCGGATGAAGAGGCCGTAGAGCGTCTCGATCAGCTTGAACAGCCCCGCCAGCACGCGCGGCTCGGGGAAGTACTGCTTCACTTCCTGGTCGGAAAAACTATATCGGGCCACACGCAGCTTTTCCGACACGTAGGCGTTGTCCCAGGCTTCGAGTTCGTCGAGTCCCAGCTCGTCGCGGGCGAAGGCCTTCATCTCCGCGTAGTCCTTCTCCGCATAGGGGCGGGCGCGCGCGCCGAGTTCGTCGAGGAAGTCGAGCACCTCGCGCGGCGACTCGGCCATCTTGGCCTCGAGCGAGACCTCGGCGTAGCTCGCAAAGCCGAGCAGCTCGGCGGCTTCGCGGCGCAGCTTCAAAATGCGCGCGATCAGCGGCGTGTTGTCGAGCTTGGCGTCGCCGAACTCGGACGCGCGCGTGACGTAGGCGCGGTAGAGAATCTGCCGCAGTTCGCGGCTGTCGGCGTACTGCATCACCGGCAGGTAGGACGGCATGTGCAGGGTGAACTTCCAGCCCGTGGTGCCGGCCGCCTCGGCCGCGGCGCGCGCGGCTTCCAGCACGTCGTCGGGAATGCCGGCGAGCTCGTCCTCTACGTCGATGATGAGCGCGTAGTCGTTGGTCGCGTCGAGCAGGTTCTCCTCGAACTTGGCCGAGAGCTGCGCGAGCTCCTCCTGCACCTGCATGAAGCGCGCCTTCTTGTCGGCCGGCAGCTCGGCGCCGCCGAGGCGGAAATCGCGCAGTTCGTTGTCGACGATCTTTCTGCGCGCGGGCGACAGCGACGCGAACGCGGGGCTCGCCGCGAGCGCCTTGTACTTGGCGAACAGCGCCTCGTTCTGGCCGAGCTCGGCGTAATAGACAGTGATCTTCGGCAGGTTGGCGTTGTAGACCTCGCGCAGCTCGGGCGAATCCATCACCGAGTGCAGATGCGAGACCTGGCCCCAGGCGCGCCCGAGCCTTTCGTTCGCGTCCTCCATCGGCGCGACGAAGGCGTCCCATTCGGCCGGGGTGTCGGGCGCTTCCGCCTGCTTCACTGCGGCGCGGCAGTCGGCCAGCAGTTGGTCGATCGCGGGGGTGACGTGTTCGGGCTTGAAGTCGGCGAAGCGGGGCAGGCCGGAAAAATCGAGGAGCGGGTTCATGGCGGTCTTTCGTGAGGGGCAGGGCGGCGGGCTAAGCCGGGATGGGAACGATTATAATTTGTGCCCGGTGCCGCCGCCTTTCAACCCCAGACCCGACATGGCCTTGAACGCTTCCCTCGCGCCCTACCAGGGGCATGTGCCGCAGTGCGCGCCCGGCGCCTGGGTGCACCCGCGCGCGACGGTGATCGGCGAGGTGAGCCTGGGTCGCGACGCCTCGGTGTGGCCGGGCGCGGTGATCCGCGGCGACGTCAATTCGATCGCCGTGGGCGAGGCGACCAACATCCAGGACAACAGCGTGCTGCACGTGTCGCACAAGACGCCGGACAACCCCGCCGGCGGCCCGCTGGTGATCGGCGCGCGGGTGACGGTCGGCCATACGGTGATCCTGCACGCCTGCACGATCGAAGACGAATGCCTGATCGGCATGGGCTCGATCATTCTCGACCGTGCAGTGGTGCAGAAACACGTGCTGCTCGGCGCCGGCTCGCTGGTGCCGGAAGGCAAGGTGCTCGAATCCGGCCACCTCTACCTCGGCCGCCCGGCCAAGCTGGTGCGCGCGCTCACCGCCGAGGAAATCGCGTATTTCAACTATTCGGCCGAGCACTATGTGAAACTGGCGCGGTCCTACCAGCCCTGACCACTCATTTCGATTAGGCCCCATGAAATTCGCCAAACCTGCTCTCGCTCTCCTCGTCGCCGTCGGCCTTGTCGGCGCGCTCGCCTACGCCCTGATGGCCAAGCCCGCCGCGCCGCCGCAGGTCTTCACCACCCTCGACGGCCGCCAGATCGCGCTTGCCGAGCAGCGCGGCAAGGTCGTGCTGGTCAACTTCTGGGCGACCTCGTGCCCCGGCTGCGTCAAGGAAATGCCGGACATGGTGAAGGTCTACGAGGAGTACCGCGAACGCGGTTTCGAGATCGTCGCCGTGGCGATGAGCTATGACCCCCCTGAGTACGTCAACAATTTCGTGCAGACGCGGAAGTTGCCTTTCCCCATCGTGCTCGATGCCGACGGCGCGCACGCGCAGGCCTTCGGCAACGTGCAGGTGACGCCGACCAGCTTCGTCATCGGCCCCGATGGCCGCATCCACGAACACAAGCTCGGCGAGATCGATTTCGTCCGCCTGCGCGCGCTGCTCGACCGGGTGCTGTCTTGATGCGCGTGTGGATCGTGGCGGCCGCGCTCGCGCTGGCCGCCGGCTGCAGCGCGCCGGCGCCGAAAACCAAGAAGCCGTCGCCGCCCGGCCCGCCGCCGCCCGAGATGTCCACCGAACCCGTCGTCTGCCCGGCCGACGTGCAGGCGTGCCCCGACGGCAGCTTCGTCGCGCGCGACCCCGACAACGGCTGCGTGTTCCGGCCCTGCCCGGGCGCGGCCCCAAGCAAGTAATTTTCTGGAACTGGATTCATGGCGCAATACGTCTACTCCCTCAACCGCGTCGGCAAGATCGTCCCGCCCAAGCGGCAGATCCTCAAGGACATCTCGCTCAGCTTCTTCCCCGGCGCGAAGATCGGCCTCTTGGGCCTGAACGGCTCGGGCAAGTCCTCGCTCATCCGCATCATGGCGGGGGTGGACAAGGACATCGAGGGCGAAGCGATCCCGATGCCGGGCATCCGCATCGGCTACCTGCCGCAGGAGCCGCAGCTCGACCCCAGTCACACGGTGCGCCAGGCGGTCGAAGCCGGACTCGGCGAAATCGTCGCAGCCAAAGCCCGGCTGGAGGAAATCTACGCCGCCTACGCCGAGCCCGACGCCGACTTCGACAAACTCGCCGAGGAACAGGCGAAGTGTGAGGCGATCCTCGCCACCGCCGGCGCCGATCTCGACACGCAGATGGAAATCGCCGCCGATGCGCTGCGGCTGCCGCCATGGGATGCGGTGATCGGCCACCTGTCGGGCGGCGAGAAGCGCCGCGTCGCGCTGTGCCAGTTGCTGCTCTCCAACCCCGACATGCTGCTGCTCGACGAGCCGACCAACCACCTCGATGCCGAGTCGGTCGACTGGCTGGAGCAGTTTCTGGTCCGCTATCCCGGCACGGTCGTCGCGGTGACGCACGACCGCTACTTCCTCGACAACGCCGCCGAGTGGATTCTCGAACTCGACCGCGGCCACGGCATTCCGTGGAAGGGCAACTACACGAGCTGGCTCGAGCAGAAGGAAGCGCGGCTGGAGACCGAGGCCAAGCAGGAAGCCGCGCGCATCAAGACCATGAAGCACGAACTCGAATGGGTGCGACAGAATCCGAAGGCGCGCCAGGCGAAATCGAAAGCGCGTCTGGCTCGCTTCGAGGAACTCAATTCGGCCGAATACCAGAAGCGCAACGAGACGCAGGAAATCTTCATCCCGGTCGGCGAGCGCCTGGGCGACAAGGTCATCGACTTCCACAACGTGTCGAAGTCCTTCGGCGACCGCCTGCTGATCGACAACCTCAGCTTCAGCGTGCCGCCCGGCGCCATCGTCGGCATCATCGGCCCCAACGGCGCCGGCAAGTCGACGCTGTTCAAGATGATCACCGGGCAGGAAAAACCCGACTCGGGTGAAGTCGAGATCGGCCAGACGGTGAAGCTCGCCTACGTCGACCAGAGCCGCGACAAGCTGGCCGCGGACAAGACCGTGTTCGACGAAATCGCGGAAGGCCGCGACATCCTCACCGTCGGCCGCTACGAAATCCCGTCGCGCGCTTATCTGGGCCGCTTCAACTTCAAGGGCGGCGACCAGCAGAAGATCGTCGGCAATCTTTCCGGCGGCGAGCGCGGACGGTTGCACCTGGCGAAGACGCTGATCTCCGGCGGCAACGTGCTGCTGCTCGACGAACCGTCGAACGACCTGGACGTCGAGACACTGCGCGCGCTGGAAGACGCGCTGCTGGAATTTGCCGGCTGCGTGCTGGTGATCTCGCACGACCGCTGGTTCCTCGACCGCATCGCCACTCACATCCTCGCCTTCGAAGGCGATTCGCAGGTGGTGTTCTTCCCCGGCAACTATCAGGAGTACGAGGCCGACAAGAAGAAGCGCCTCGGCGAAGAGGGCGCGAAGCCGAAGCGCATCCGCTACAAGCCGATCAGCCGCTGACGCAGACATGAAGCGCAGCCTGCCCGTCCACATCCGCTACCTGCCGCTGGCGGCGGGCGTGCTGGGCGCGCTGGCGGTCTGGCTGGCGCTCGAAACGCTGGTGTGGATCGAGCAGGACCGGCGCCAGCAGGCCGAGCGGGCGGCGGTGCAGGCCGAGGTGTCCACGGTGCGCTCGCGTCTCGAATCCGAAATGAACGCGACGCTTTCGTTGAGCCTGGGGTTGTCGACCTTCGTGCTGACCAAGCCGGATTTCACCGAGGCCGACCTCGTGCGCGTCGCTGGCTCGCTGATCCGCATGCAGCCCGCGATTCGCAGCGTGGTGATCGCCCCGGACAACGAGATCCGCTACATCTACCCGCTCGCCGGCAACGAGAAGGCGCTCGGCCTCCGCTATCTGGAAACGCCGAGCCAGCGCGACGCGGTGCTGCGGCTGATGCGCGAGCAGCGCCCGGTCACCGCCGGGCCGATCGAGCTGGCGCAGGGCGGAACCGGCATCATCAATCGCATCCCCATCCTGTTCACCCGCCCCGACGGCGGAACGTTCTACTGGGGCCTGGCGGCGGTGGCGATCGACCCCTTCCCGATCTTCAGGCTCGCCGGCATCCGCAACGAGGCGTCCGAAACCATGCGCTACGCCCTGCGCGGGCGCGACGGCCTGGGCGCCGAAGGCGAGGTCTTCCTCGGCGATCCGGCCCTGTTCGCCCACCCGGACGCGGTGCTGATGGACGTGGTGATTCCCGGCGGCAGCTGGCAGTTGGCGGCACTGCAGCAGGTCGCGCGCGAGCACGCCGCGTGGAACCAGTTCGTGATGGCCTTGCTCGCGCTCTTCGCCGGCGGGCTGGCGGCCTATGCGGTGTCGGCGCATCAGCGCATCCGCAGCCTGGCCCTGCACGACAATCTCACCGGTCTCGCCAACCGCCACCAGTTCGCCCTGCGGGCGCGGGACATGTTCGCGCAGGCCCAGCGCAGCGGCTGCCGGCTGACCCTGCTCAACATCGACATCGACGACTTCAAGACGATCAACGACACCTACGGCCATGCCGCCGGCGACGTCGTGCTGATCCACATCGCCAACCGCCTGCGCGCCTGCTGCCACGAGACCGACCTGGTGGCGCGCCTGGGCGGCGACGAATTCGTCGTGCTGCTGCCCGACACGCCGACCGGCGAGGCCCTGAACACCCTGCTCGAACGCCTGCAGCGGGTCATCGAGGTCAGCGTGCCCGGCGCGCAGACCCCCATTCCGCTGCACATCAGCGTGGGCGTGGCGCACTGCAGCGAGGCCACGCCCACGCTCGACGCCTTGATGCACGAGGCCGACTCGGCGATGTACCGCGCCAAGGCGGACGAGGCGTCGCCGCTTTCCCCTCCCGACCGCCGCGCCCCTCGCCCATGATTCTCGACACCCTGGCCCGCGCCGACCGCTACCTCACGCTGCATCCGCGCTTCGCCGAGGCCTTCGCCTTCCTGCGCACGGTCGACCTCGCGGCGCTCGCGCCGGGCCGTCACCCGATCGACGGCGACGCCCTGTTCGCCCTGGTCGAAGACGGCCCGGGCCGCACGCGCGCGGAGGCGAAGCTCGAATGCCATCGCCGCTACCTCGACATCCAGCTGGTGCTCGCGGGCGTCGACGAAATGGGCTGGAAACCGCTGGCCGATTGCGCGCGGCCGGCGACCGACTACGATGAGCGGTGCGACATCCGCTTCTACGACGACGCGCCGGCGAGCTGGATCGCGACCCCGGCGGGCGCGTTCTGCGTGTTCTTTCCGGACGACGCCCATGCGCCGCTGGTGAGCGCGGGGCGGATCCGCAAGGTGGTGGTGAAGGTCGCGCTGGCCAACCTCTGACCGGCTTTTCTACTGATCGGCCTATTGCATGCGTCCTGTCCTGTTGTTGCTGCTGTTCGCATTTGCCGCGCCGGCGCAGGCTGCACGGGCGGTCGCGACGCCGGTCTTTGTTCTGCACGCCTACAGCCAGGAATATCCCTGGACGCGCGGCCAGCACCAGGGCTTTGTCGAGACGCTGGCCGAGGATGCGGGGCGGACCTACGACTTCAGCGTCGAATACCTCGACACCAAGCGCGCCGGCTACAGCGCGGCTTACGCCGACGCGCTGGGCGAACACTATCGCCTGAAGTACCGCGGCTACCGCCCGGCCGCGATCTACGTCACCGACGACAACGCGCTGTCCTTCGCACGCGCGCAGCTGGCCGGCGTGTTCCCCGGCGTGCCGGTGTTTTTCTCCGGCGTCAACGACGTCGGCGTGCGCGCGCACATCGACCCTGCGCGCGTCACCGGCGTGTTCGAGAAGAAGGACATCCTGCCCAACCTGCGCCTGATGCGGCAGATCGATCCGAATATCCGCAGCATCGTCATCGTCGGCGACGCAAGCGAAACCTATCGCGCCATCGAGCACGAGATCCGGCAGGCGCTGCTCGGCGAACCCGGCATTGCGGTGACCTTCATCTCCGCCGGCCGCATCGACGATCTGGTCGCCCGCCTGCGGGCGACCCGGGAGCGCTTTGTGTTCCTCACCACGCTGGGGGCGGTGGCCGACCGCGACGGCCGCATCCTGACACTCCCTGAGGTCGTCGGTGCCGTCGTCGACGCGGGCAGTTTCGTCGTCTTCAGCATGGAGGATGCCTCACTGCTGTCCGGTTAAAACGTGAACAAATTCAATTGGTTGTTGATAGTGATGCTGCCGGAACTGGGATCGCTGCCCGGAAAGGCTTGCTGCAAGGGCATCTTCTCGAACAAGGTGACC